>CAVUEF010000027.1:0-21247 GCA_963740455.1 uncultured beta proteobacterium | reverse complement strand
GAGTCTGGTGATGGGCATTGCCTTGCATCCGTATATCGTGGGTCAACCATACCGCTTGCGGCACCTGCGCCGTGCGCTGCAACACATCGCATCTGCACGCGACCGAGACGACATATGGGTGACCACACCGGGCTCCATCTGCACGCATATGCAATCGCTAAGCCTTGCTCAGATATGACGCCAAAGAGGTCGGCCCACTCGACCCGGGGCATGGTCACCAGTCCCCATACGCTGGCCACGCAATGCGGCGTGGACGTGCTGGCCGGCGGTGGCAATGCCATCGAAGCGGCGATTGCTACGGTGGCCAGTTTGTGTGTGACCTATCCGCATTTCTGTGGGCTCGGTGGCGATGCTTTTTTGCTGGTTAGCGATGCGAAAGGCCGGGTGCAAACCATCTCAGGGATAGGGCAATCTGCGGCTGACCTGTCCGGTTATACAGGGACCATTTCGGTACGAGGCCCGCGCTCAGCGTTAACCACCGCGGCCACGGTTGATGCGCTCGGGCAGGCACTGTCCATCAGCCACGCCGAATGGGGCGGAAAGAAAAGCTGGAGCGAACTGTTTGGCCCTGCGATCGCACTGGCACGCGATGGTTTTAGCATCAGCGAGTCCGAGCGTTTCTGGCTGAATTTCCGCATGAACGAGGCCTACACACTGCCCGATATCTACAGCACCTATTTGCACAATGCGCAAGTGCCACCCACAGGTTTTCTGCGTAAACAAACAGCGCTGGCCCGGACCCTGGAAACACTGGCCGAACGCGGCCCTCGCGATTTTTATGAAGGCCGGCTCGGTCAGGCCATCGCTGTCGGCCTGCGCGCCGCCGGTTCGCCACTCACAGGTAAAGACCTGGCTCAAACTCGGGCTCGAATCGAGCCGCCGTTAAGCGTGCCCTACCGTGGAGGCGAGTTGCTGGCGCACCAGCCGCCCACGCAGGGAGTCACCACACTGCAAATCATGGGCGTCTTGGAGCGCTTTGACCTGAGCAGGATTACAGAAGGCAGCGCCGACCACTACCACCTGCTGGTGGAGGCGGTAAAGCTAGCGTTTATGGACCGCAACCGCCTTGTCGCCGATCCAGATTTTGTGGAAGTGCCGCTGGAAAAGATGCTGTCAGTCCCGCATTTGAACGCTGGTGCAAGCGCCATCCGCCTGGACCGGGCCTTGCACTGGCCGCACGCGTATCAGCATGGCGACACGGTGTACGTGGGTGCAGCTGATGCCGCAGGCAATAACGTGTCACTGCTGGCTACGGTGTATTTTGATTGGGGCAGTGGCGTGCTGATCGGTGATTCTGGAGTGATCTGGCACAACCGCGGCGCATCGTTCTCACTGGACCCTGGACACCCAAATGTGCTTGCCGGGGGCAAACGCCCGTTCCATACACTCAACCCCGGCATGTACCGCAAGGACGGCAAGGTGCAACTGCTCTATGGCACCCAAGGCGCCGACGGCCAACCGCAAACCCTGGCGGCAGTACTGACACGCCTGATCGATTACGGAATGGACCCGATGGCGGCCCTGGCGGCGCCGCGCTTTCTCTTGGGGAAAACCTTTTCAGATGCTACGGACTCGCTCAAACTGGAGGCGGATGTTGACCCAGAGGCAATCGCTGACTTGCGTCAGCGCGGCCATGCTATTAGCCTGATTGCCCCAAGCAACCCGCTGATGGGACATCCTGGCGTCGTCGCCATCAGCCCCGTTAGCGGACACATGACTGGCGCACACGACCCGCGCAGCGATGGGCTTGCGCAAGGGATCTAATCTGCACATAAGCGCGGGCAATGCCGCGAACATCGTTCGACCAACGTCCGACCGACACCCTTCTTGACGAACCGCCGTCTCTGAGTCAGATGTCCATGACGATGGATACCGACAAATGCTTCTGTGCTCATGCCCCACGCACGCTCTTGGGGCGAAAATCGCCCTGGTTTGGCGTGCAGCTTTCACGCTACCCTTTCGAGACCGTCCGTCGCGCCGCATTGGTGCTGCTCTTGTCCTAATTGACGCCTTTCAGGTTGGTCTGTTTCTTGCTGGTATACCAGTCGGGATCTCATGTCGAACGCTGTCGGCGATCCCGCGTGTCACTTCAACCGGTAAAGCAATTAGGAGCAAGTCATGACATTGGGATCAACGAATCGGCGCGGCGTCATCAAGACCTTGGGCGCCCTGGGCGCTGCTGCGGGCAGCATGGGATGGACGGGATTGGCAAGCGCGCAGAAGCCGCTGACGGTCGGCTTCATCTATGTGGGGCCACGCGACGACTACGGCTACAACCAATCGCATGCCGAGGCGGCCACGCTGGTCAAGAAGATGCCCGGCATGAAGGTGGTCGAAGAAGAAAACGTACCCGAGACGGTCGCGGTACAGAAGACCATGCAAGGCATGATCGTGCAGGACGGCGCGACGCTGTTGTTCCCGACCTCGTTCGGTTATTTTGATCCGCACATGCTGGCAGTGGCAGGCAAGAATCCCACCGTGCGCTTTGCTCACTGTGGCGGTTTGTGGACCGAAGGCAAGCACCCGAAGAACACCGGCAGCTTCTTCGGCTATATCGACGAAGCGCAATACCTCAACGGCGTGATCGCCGCCTACGCCAGCAAGAGCAAGAAGCTGGGCTTTGTCGCTGCCAAGCCGATCCCGCAGGTGCTGCGCAATATCAACGCCTTCACGATGGGCGCACGCTCGGTACACCCGGACATCACGACCACGGCGGTCTTCACCGGCGACTGGTCGATGCCCGTCAAGGAAGCCGAAGCCACCAATAGCCTGGCCGACCAGGGCGTCGACGTGTTCACCATGCATGTGGACGGACCCAAGGTGATCGTCGAAACAGCAGCCAAACGCGGCAAATTCGTCTGCGGCTATCACGCCAACCAGGCCAAGCTCGCACCACAGGCTTATCTGACCGGCGCCGAATGGAACTGGATCAGCGCTTACAAGCAGATCATCGACGCGGCGCAGACCGGCAAGCCGCATCCGAACTTCGTACGTGGCGGACTCAAGGAAGGTTTCGTCAAGAGCTCGGCCTATGGCGCAACGGTCAGCGAAGCAGCGCGCAAGCATGCCGAGGACATTCGCGCCAAGATGATGAAGGGCAGTTTCGACATCTTCGGCGGTGAGCTGAAGGACAACACCGGCAAGGTGGTGATCGCCAAGGGCAAGGTGCTCAAACAGACCGACCTCGAACTCGAGTCGATGAACTACCTGGTCGAAGGCGTGATTGGCAAGGTCTGAAGCCTCGCCGATCCCGTTCGTGCACCTTGTGATGAACCCGACCACTCCTCGCTGGCAAGCTACGCTCGAGAGCCTGCTGCTGCCGCTGCTGGCCCTGGCGGCGGCGCTGCTGCTGTTCGGCGTGTTCGTCTGGTTCGACGGCAAGAGCCCGATCGAGACCTGGTCCTTGCTGTTCCTTGGTGCGTTCGGGGACGCGTTCTCTTGGCAGAACACGCTGCAACGCGCCGCGCCCTTGATGCTCACCGCGCTGGCGGTGGCTCTGCCGGCGCGCGCCGGACTGACCGTGATCGGCGGCGAAGGCGCGCTGGTGCTCGGTGCGCTGGGCTGCGCCGGCTTGCCTTATCTGTTGCCCTTGCCAGAGAACGTGATCGGCACGACGCTGGTGCTGCTGGCAGGCGCGCTTCTGGGCGGCTTGTGGGTGGCCTTGGCGGGCGCCTTGCGTCAATGGCGCGGCGTCAACGAGACCATCTCCAGCCTGCTGCTGGGCTATATCGCGATCGCCTTGTTCAAGCACCTGGTGGAAGGCGCCATGCGCGACCCGGCGAGCCTGAACAAGCCGTCGACTCGGCCGCTGGTCGAAGCGCTGCGCATCGGCACGATCATGGGCCAATCCGGCGCCGACAGCCTGCTCGGCGACGTGCATTGGGGCTTGGTGATCGGCCTCGTGCTGTGCCTTGTGGCCGGACTGTGGCTGTCCTTCAGCGCTTCGGGCTTTGCGCTGCGCGTGGTCGGCGGCAATGTGCGTGCCGCTCGCCTGGTCGGCCTGCCCGCCAACCGCCTGATCGTGCTGGCCTGCGCTGCCGGTGGTGCATGTGCCGGCCTGGCCGGCGCGATCGAAGTGGCGGCTGTACACCAGTCGGCCAACGCAGCGGTGATCGCTGGCCTAGGCTACACCGGCATCCTGGTGTCCTTCGTGGCGCGTCACAACCCCTGGGCGATACCGCCAGTGGCCCTGCTGTTCGGCGGCTTTGCCGCAGCCGGCAGTCTGCTGCAACGCCGTCTGGGCCTGCCCGATGCCTCGGTGCTGGTGTTGCAGGGCTTTGCCTTTGTGATGATTCTCGCGGCAGAAGGCCTGCGTGGTCGGCTGTTCGATCTGTTGGCGCACCTCAGACCGCGACCAAGCGAGCTGCCCGCGGCGACGGGCCCCATCCCTTCTTCCACTCCGATGTGAGGACGAAGCAATGAGCATCGACGCCTGGTTCGATCTGTTCTTGGCCATTGTCGGTGGCGCGGTTCGCGTGGGCACGCCATTCTTGTTCGTGTCTTTGGGCGAATGCCTGACCGAGAAGTCGGGTCGCATCAATCTCGGTCTGGAGGGTGTGCTGGTGTTCTCGGCCATGGCCGGCTTCGGAGGCGCTTTGTTCAGTGGCTCGCCCTGGATCGGTGTCTTGCTGGCCGGGCTGTGCGGCGCATTGCTGGCTCTGCTGCACGGGCTGTTGTGCTCGCTGCCGCGCGTGTCGGACATCGCCACCGGTATTGCATTGATGCTGCTCGGCTCGGGCCTGGCCTTTTACCTGGGCAAGCCACTGATTCAACCGCAGGCAGCGCAAATCCCCTCGCTGCCTCTGGGCGCCTGGAGTAGCTCCCCCAGCGTGCAGCAAGCGCTGGCGATCAATGCCTTGTTTCCACTGGGCGTGTTGCTCACCGGTTTGCTCGCCCTTGGTCTGCGCAATACACGCTGGGGTCTGGTGCTGCGCATGGCCGGAGACTCCAGTGATGCGGCACGCGCGCTCGGTTATTCGGTACGCGGCGTGCGCATTGCCGCGACCACGGTCGGTGGTTTTGTCGCCGGGCTGGGTGGCGCTTCGCTTTCGCTCTACTACCCCGGCGTCTGGAGCGAAGGCCTGTCCAGCGGCCAGGGCCTGATCGCGGTGGCATTGGTGATTTTCGCGCGCTGGGATCCTTGGCGCTGCCTGGGTGCGGCGCTGCTGTTCGGCGGTGCCGGTGCGATCGGCCCGGCATTGCAGTCGATCGGCGTGAGCGGCGGCTACTACCTGTTCAATGCGGTGCCTTATGTGCTGACGCTCGCGATTCTCATCGTCACCTGTTCACCGCAGCGCTCAATCAAGGGCGCACCCATGGAACTTGGAGTATCGAAATGAGCGGTCTCGGAGGATTGAACAAGTCGCCTGATGGCATCGTCGTGGGACTGGTGCAACTGCAACTGCCCTTGATCGAGACGCCGGCGCAACTGGCCGCGCAGACCGAGCGCATCTGCGCGATGGTCGGCAAGGCGCGGCGCAATCTGGCAACGATGGACCTCGTCGTGTTTCCCGAATACGCGCTGCAAGGTCTGTCGATGAGCACCGCGCCCGAGTTGATGGTGACGCTGGACGGACCCGAGGTCGCCGCCTTCAAAGCCGCTTGTGTGGCTCACCGCATCTGGGGCTGCTTCTCGATCATGGAAGCCAACCCGGCAGGCAACCCATACAACAGCGGACTCATCATCGACGACCAGGGCGTCATTCAACTCTATTACCGCAAGCTGCACCCGTGGGTGCCGGTCGAGCCCTGGGAGCCCGGCAACCTGGGTGTGCCGGTATGCACCGGGCCGCGCGGTGTCAAGCTCGGCCTGATCATCTGCCACGACGGCATGTTCCCCGAGATGGCACGCGAGGCGGCGTACCAAGGCGCCGAGATCATTCTGCGCACGGCCGGCTATACCGCGCCTATCCGCCATGCATGGCAGATCACGAACCAGGCCAACGCGTTCCAGAACCTGGCCATCACCGCCAGCGTCTGCTTGTGCGGCAGCGACGGTACGTTCGACTCGATGGGCGAGGCGATGTTCTGCAATTTCGACGGCACCCTCATCGCCCAGGGCGGCGGCCGGCCCGACGAGATCATCAGCGCCGAGTTGCGACCCGATCTGCTACGCCAAGCGCGCGCCAGCTGGGGGGTAGAGAACAATCCCTATCAGCTCTGGCACCGCGGCTACGTGGCCGTGGCCGGCGGCGCGATGGACTGCCCTTACAGCTTCATGCACGACATGGTGGCGGGCCGATTCCGCTGGCCCTGGGAGGCACAGGTGCAAATCACCGACGGCAGCTCCTGCGGCTTCGCGCCGCCCACGCGGGCCTACCGCGGCGCCGAAGTCAATCCGCTGATGACCGAACCATCCATGGCTCAGCACAAGGTGAACCCATGAGGACCATCGCTTCCGCTCCCTACTCCTGGCCCTTCGACGGCGACCTGCGGCCCGCCAACACGGCGCTGCTGATCATCGACATGCAGACCGACTTCTGCGGCGTCGGCGGCTATGTCGACAAGATGGGTTATGACCTGACCCTCACGCGGGCGCCCATCGAGCCCATCAAGGCCTTATTGGCCGCCGCGCGCGCAACTGGCCTGCACGTGATCCACACCCGCGAAGGCCACCGCCCCAATCTGTCCGACCTCCCTGCCAACAAGCGCTGGCGTTCGCAGCGGATCGGCGCCGGCATCGGCGACGCCGGACCGTGCGGGCGCATTCTCGTGCGCGGCGAACCGGGCTGGGACATCATCCCCGAGCTTTATCCGATCGCCGGCGAGCCCGTCATCGACAAGCCAGGCAAGGGATCGTTCTACGCCACCGATCTGGAGCTGATCCTGCACACACGCGGCGTACGCAATCTGATCCTCACCGGCATCACCACCGATGTCTGCGTGCACACGACGATGCGCGATGCCAACGACCGCGGCTTCGAATGCGTGCTGGTCGAAGACTGCACCGGCGCAACCGATCTAGGCAACCACCTGGCGGCGCTGAAGATGATCCAGATGCAGGGCGGCGTGTTCGGCGCCGTGACCCAATCCGCCACCTTGATCGCCGCACTGCGCTCGCTCTGAAGCGTCGCTCATCCCCATCCATCCCCATCAGCCAGGAAACATCATGACCGACAAGAATGCCTCGTCTCAAACACGCCGCCAAGTACTGCAAGCCGGCGCCGTGGCCTCGGCCGCACTGCTGGGCTTGACGCGCAAGGCGCGCGCCTCCGATGAAAAGATCCGCATCGGCTTCTGGCCGGTCGCCTCGGGCTTGCCGCTCTTCGTCGGTCTGGAGCGCGGCATCTTCAAGCAAGCAGGCCTCGATGTTGAAGGCGTCAAGTTCGCCAGCGCCCAGCAGGTGGCTGAGGCGATGGTCGCCGGGCGCATCCACGGCTCTGCCAACGGCACGGCGTCCGCAGCGCTGGCGCTCGCCGAGCTGAACAGCCCGAATCTGTTCAAGATCATTTGCGCCAACCCCTCCAACCACAAGCTGGTCTTGGATGAATTCGTCGTCGCCAAGGACAGCACGGTGAAGAAGATCAGCGAACTCGCGGGTAAGCGAGTGGCCAGCGGCCCCGGCATCCAGAACGTGACGCTGGCCAAGATCGTGTTGGAAAAGAACGGCATCGTCAACCCGCAGGTCACCGAGTTGCCGATCGGCCAGCATGTGGCCGCGCTGGCGGCGGGACAGATCGACGCCGTCTACACACTGGAGCCCACCGGCACCGCAGGCCGCCTGAAGGGGCTGACGCGCGTGCTGGAGACCGGCGTGATATCGAGCTATGTGCTGGGCAATGCCGACGCACCCTGGTTCGGAGGCTCGGCCAGCGTCACCACCGCGCTGCTCAAGGACAGCCCCGAGTTGGCCAAGCGCTACATCGCTGCCTACGTCAAATCGGTCGACTGGGTGCGCAAGAATCCCGACGAATCACGCATCCACTTGACAGGTTTCACCGCCATCGACGCCGCGCTGGTGAAAGAAGTCCCTCTCTCGGGCTTCACGCTTTACAACGAGTTCAGCACCAGCGACATCGACTACTTCCAGAAATTCTTCGATGTCTTTGTCGAGCGCAAGATCTTCCCGCGTTCGCTGCCGGTCAAGCCTTTGCTCTACGTCGCCTGAGCCGGTGATGCGCGTGAACACCTTGCGCCGCTTGAGCCTGCATGCGCGGCGCTGGTTGCTGCCGGCCCTGGGTCCGCTGCTGCTGCTGGCACTGTGGCAGTTGACGCTATCGGCTCATTGGGTCAAGGCGGTGTTGTTGCCGCCGCCGATCGACACGCTGTCCTTCCTGGTCGCCGACTTCACCAGCGGCGCCATCCTGCCCGATCTGCAATCCACCTTGTGGCGCACGCTCGGCGCATTCGCCATCGCCGTGGTCATCGGCGTGCCGCTCGGCGTGATGCTAGGGGCCAGTGTCGGCGCCTACCGCAGCGTCGAGTTCCTGATCGACTTCTTTCGATCCACACCCAGCTCGGCGCTGATTCCGCTGTTCATGCTGATCTTCGGCATCACCGACATGAACAAGATCGCGATTTCGAGCTTCGGCGCCATGCTGATCGTGCTGTTCAACAGTGCCTATGGCGTGATGAACGCGAAGAAGACTCGTCTCATGGCCGCACAGATCATGGGCATATCCAAGTGGCACGTGTTCAAGGACGTGCTGCTGATGGAAAGCTTGGCGCAAACCTTTGTCGGGCTGCGCAGCGCGGTGTCTATGGCGCTGGTGATCGTCATCGTGGCCGAGATGTTCATCGGCTCGGAAACCGGCCTGGGCCACCGCATCATCGACGCGCAGCAGGTGTTCAACGTCAAGGAAATGTACGCATCGATCCTCGTCACCGGCGCGCTCGGCTACCTGCTCAACCTCGGCTTTCTGCTCGTCGAGAAGCGGCTCATCCACTGGAGCGGCAAAGCATGAACGGACCCATACCAGCAATGCTGGCAGACAAAGCTGACACCGTGGTCACCCGACCGGCCGCGCCGCACACCCATGTCACCGTGCGCGGTCTGTGCAAGGCATTTGATGGTGTGCCGCTGTATGGCGGCTTCAACCTCGACCTGCCCCGCGGCAAGATCGTGTCCATCTTCGGCCCGAACGGTTGCGGGAAGTCGACGCTGATGAACATGATTGCCGGCCTGCTGCCACTGGACGCCGGCGAGATTCTGTTCGACGGCAAGTCCTTGAAGGACACGTGCATCGGCTATGTGTTCCAGAACTACCGCGACGCGCTCTTTCCGTGGATCTGTGCCCGCGACAACATCGCCTATCCCTTGCGCCGCTCCGGCATGAAGGAGCGTGCCGTGCGAGAACGCGTTGCCGAGTTGGTGGCGCTGTTCGACATCCGCTTCGACCTGAACCGCTATTCATACGAACTGTCCGGCGGCCAGCAGCAGACGGTGTGCATCATGCGCGCGCTGGCGCCGCGCCCCGAGGTGATGTTTCTGGACGAACCGTTCTCGGCGCTCGACTTCGAAATGACGCTGTTCATACGCGAGAAATTGCAGGAAGCGCAGGCCGCCACCGGCGTGACGATGGTGATCGTCTCGCACGATCTGGAAGATGCCGTGTTCCTGGCCGACCAAATCCTTCTGTTGACGCGTCGACCCACTCGCATCGCCGAGATCGTGCCTTTCGATCTACCCAGGCCGCGCACGCCTGAGAGCGTAGCCGACCCCGAGTTCGTTCGCGTCAAGGCGCACACGCTGGAAGTATTCCGACGGGAGATGCAGGCGTGAGAAATATTGTCTCGGGTTGGTCGCTGCCGCCGGCCGCGTTCGTCCTCAACCTCAGGTTAGACCTGGCCCCGTTGGGGACTCGCTTGCCCCGTACTTCGAGTGGAACGCTGCGATGAGCCACGCGCTGAGTCTAGAGACCTACCAGATCACCAAGCGCTTCGGCAATTTCACCGCGCTCGACGCTGTGTCGCTGCACCTGAGGCCCGGCACCGTGCATGCGCTGCTCGGCGAAAACGGCGCGGGCAAGAGCACGCTGGTGAAGTGCATGGTCGGCTACTACCGGCCCGACGCGGGCGCGGTGATGATCGACGGCCGCGAGCACGCAATCCACAGTCCGACTATTGCGCGCGACCTGGGCATCGGCATGGTCTACCAACATTTCACCGTGGTGCCCGGCATGACGGTGGCCGAGAATCTGCTGCTGGCACGCGGCCGTTTGCCGGCTTTGATCGATTGGCGCGCCGTGCGCGCCGAACTCAACGAGTTCCTGCAGACCACGCCGTTCAAGCTGGATCTGGATGCCACGCCGCTGGAGTTGTCGGCCGGCGAAAAGCAAAAGCTCGAAATCCTCAAGCAGTTGTTTCTCAAGCCGCGGCTGTTGATCCTCGACGAGCCGACCTCGGTGCTGACACCCCAGGAAGCCGACGAGGTGCTCGGCGCACTGCGCGCGCGCGCGCACGCGCTCGACTGCTCGGTGCTGATGATCACGCACAAGTTCCGCGAGGTGGTGGCGTATGCCGATGATGTGTCGGTGCTGCGCCGGGGTTGTCTGGTCGAAACCGGGGCGGTATCCGACACCACGACCGAGCGCATGGCTCAGGCCATGGTCGGCGATGCGGACATGGCGCAGCCCTCGATCCGCGAAGCCGGCGCCGGCGCCGGCGTCGGACCCTTGCGCCTGGACATCAACGCGCTGCAGGTGCTGGGTGACCGCGGCGAAGCAGCGGTGCAATCGCTGACCCTGCAGGTGCGCGCCGGCGAGATTGTCGGCGTGGCGGGCGTGGCGGGCAACGGTCAGCGCGAGCTGATGCAAAGTCTGGTCGGCCAGCGCCCACGTGAGTCAGGCTCGGTGCGTGTCAATGGCAGTGAATTCCACGCAACACGCAGCGAGAACCGGCGCCTGAAGGTGCGCAGCCTGCCCGAGGAGCCGCTGTCCAATGCCTGCGTCGGCGCGCTCAGCGTGGCGCAGAACATGGCGTTGCGGCAATTCGACGAGATGCCGTTTGCGCACGCCGGCTGGGTGCGCTGGTCGGCCTTGCGCGAGCGTGCGCGTAGCTGGATCACCGAGTACGGCGTCAAGGCGCAGGGCGAGCGCGCGGCGATGGCCACGCTGTCGGGTGGCAATGTGCAACGCGCGGTGCTGGCGCGTGAACTCGCTGGCGAGCCCGAGCTGCTGCTCGTCAGCAACCCGGTGTTCGGGCTGGACTTCGCCGCTGTCGCCGAGATTCATGGCCGGCTGATGGCGGCACGCCAACGCGGCGCTGCGGTGCTGCTGGTCAGCGAAGACCTCGATGAATTGCTGCTGCTCGCCGACCGCATCGTCGTGATGAGCGAAGGCCGCATCGTGCACGAGGTCCGCGCCGCGCAGGCAGACCGCCTCACGCTCGGTGCCTTTATGGGAGGCCATGCGCATGGCACGCCCGCTTCACACGGAACCCGATGATGGCCGAGATCACACTGCCAGCGACACCCTATCCCTTCAGCTTTTCCATGTCGACCGCAGCGCTGGTCATCATCGACATGCAACGCGATTTCGTCGAGTCTGGCGGCTTTGGCGAGAGCCTGGGCAATGACGTGGCACAGCTCGCGGCCATCGTTCCGACTGTGCGGCGTGTACTCGAGGCTTGGCGCGTAGCGGGTGGTCTGGTGGTCCACACGCGCGAGGCGCACGCAGCCGATCTCAGCGACTGCCCGACGGCCAAGCTGATGCGCGGAAATCCCAGTCTGCGCATCGGCGATGCCGGACCGATGGGCCGCATCCTGGTCCGCGGCGAGCCAGGCAACCAGATCGTTCCAGAGCTCGCGCCGCTGCCGTCGGAGATCGTCGTCGACAAGCCAGGCAAGGGTGCGTTCTACGCCACCGGCTTGCACGAGAACTTGCGCGCGCGCGGCATCCGGCACCTGGTGTTCATGGGCGTCACCACCGAAGTCTGCGTACAGACCTCGATGCGCGAAGCCAATGACCGCGGCTACGACTGCCTGATCGTTGAAGACGGCACGGCCAGCTATTTTCCCGAATTCAAGACCGCCGCCCTGGCCATGCTGACGGCACAGGGGGCGATTGTGGGCTGGAGCGCCAGCAGCGCCCAGTTGCTGAAAGGACTGAACTCATGACTCCCGCTCCGTTGACCCTGGCCGATTGGCAACGCGCCTATCGAGAGCAAGGGATTTCGCCACACACGCTGTACGCAATCTGGCGCGCACGCATATTGGCTGCCGACCCGCACGGCAAAGACCCGGCCTGGCTGCTGCGCTGCGACGACGCATTCATCGAGGCACAGCTAGCGCGCCTCGACGGCATCGCGCCAGATGCGTTGCCGCTATGGGGCGTACCGTTCGCGGTCAAGGACAATATCGATGTCGAAGGCTTGGCCACGACGGCCGCCTGCCCGGCTTTCGCCCATGTCGCACAGCGCAGTGCCACGGTGGTGAAGCGACTGATGGCCGCTGGCGCAGTGCTGGTCGGGAAAACCAATCTCGATCAGTTCGCTACCGGACTGGTCGGAACGCGTTCGCCCTTCGGCGAAGTACCGAACAGCTTCGATCCGGCCTACGTCAGCGGCGGGTCCAGTTCGGGCTCGGCCTCGGTGGTGGCGCGCGGCCTGGTGGCGTTTGCATTGGGTACCGACACGGCAGGTTCGGGCCGCGTGCCGGCCGGCTTCAACAACCTGGTCGGTCTGAAGCCCACCCCGGGCCGCGTGCCGATGCAAGGTGTGTTGCCTGCGTGCCTGACGCTCGACGTGGTGTCGGTACTGGCGCTCACCACGTCCGATGCGGCGCAGGTGATGGCGGTACTGGAAGGCGAGCAAGGCACAGCCGACGAGCCCAGCTTCCAGCATCACGCGCTGCGCCCGGCGTGGTTCGGCCGTGCAGATCAGCCGTTGCGGGTCGGGGTGCCAGAAGCTCCCAATTGCGATGCCGCGCTGGGCTATGACAAGACCTTTGACGAGGCTTTGGCACGTCTGCAATCGCTGGGCGTGCGGATCGAACGCATCGACATGACTCCTTTCTTCGAGGTGAGCAAGCTGCTTTATGAAGGCCCTTGGGTCGCCGAGCGCTACACCGTCGTCAAGACCTTGATCGAGCAGCAGCCCGAAGCGCTGGACGCCACCGTGCGCGAGGTCATCGCGGCGGCGCGCGGCTACAGCGCCGCAGACGCGTTTGATGCGCGCTACAAGCTCGAAACGCTGCGCCTGCAGCTCAAGCCGCTGTGGCAACGACTCGACATGCTGATGCTCCCCACCGCGACAACGTGTCCGACGCGCGCTGCCGTGGTTCATGCGCCAGTGTTGCGCAATAGCGAGCTGGGCCGCTATACCAACTTCGTCAATCTGCTGGGCTTGTCGGCGCTCGCCCTGCCCAGCGGTTTCACGGCGCAAGGGCTGCCTTTTGGCGTCACCTTTGTTGCACCCGGTGGCGCCGATGCAGCACTGCTGCATTGGGGCCTGCGCTGGGAGTCCAGCCATGCGCTGCCACTGGGCGCGCATCTGCGCGCACCGCAACCCGCCGACCGCGCATTGCGCCAAGCACCAAGCGCGGCGCCCACGCTGGCGCTGGCCGTGGTCGGCGCGCATCTGGCCGGCATGCCGCTACATGGCCAGTTGCTCGAACGCGGCTGCCGCTTGCTGGCGCGCACCCGCACCGCGCCGCGCTACCGCCTGGCGGCATTGCCCGATAGCATGCCACCCAAGCCGGGACTGGCACGCGTGGCCGACGGCGATGTCGGCCACGCGATCGAGGTCGAGGTCTACGAAATGCCGCTGGACCAGGTCGGCTCTTTTCTCGCGCTCGTGCCGCCGCCCTTGGGCCTGGGCTCGTTGGAGCTGGTCGACGGCAGTTGGGTCAAGGGCTTCATCTGCGAGCCGGCAGCACTGCGGGATGCGACCGATATCAGCCACCTAGGCGGCTGGCGCGCTCACCTCGCGACGCCTCTTGCGTAGTCGTCAGTGGAGCACCGCAAATGAGCTTAAGTCCGGATCTGATAGACCTGCCAGAGGTGCATGCCGAACTCACCGCCCTGTTCGGCTCCTACGAGAGCGCCTTAATGGGCAATGATGTCGACGCGCTGTGCAACTATTTTTGGAAAGATCCACGCTTGACGCGCTACGGCATTGCCGACCGACAACTGGGCATGGATGAGATGCGTGCCTTTCGCATTGCCACGCCGGCACCAACGTTCACGCGCAGCCTGCACAACTTGCGTATCCATTGTTTCGGCAGCGACATGGCGGTGGCGCAGGTCGAGTTCCAGCGCAGCGACACAGCGCTGCGCGGCTTTCAGAGCCAGACCTGGGTGCGCATGCCGGGTGGCTGGAAGATCGTGTCCGCGCATGTCAGCATGATCGATTTCAATGGTTGACGCACGCGCGACTCGTATCATCACGAACCAATGAGTGCTCCGCGTTCCAAGTCCGCCGCCAAGCCGGCTGCCACGAGCCGCGGCCAGCCACGTGCCGTCGCTGAACCGGCGCCTGCGCCCGCCGAGGCAGGCACGCTGGCAGAGCAGGCCTATGCGCAGATCAAACAAATGATTTTCGACTTCGCGCTGATGCCGGGCGACCGCTTCTCGGAGCCCGACTTGGCCAAGCAGGTGCAGGTCAGCCGCACGCCTTTGCGCCAAGCCTTGCAGCGTCTCGCGCGCGAAGGCTTCCTGCTCGTCTTTCCCAAGCTGGGCTGGCAGGTGGCGCCGCTGGACTTCGACGTCATCGACGAGCTCTATGACCTGCGAGTCCTGATCGAATGCCACGCGGCACAGCGACTGGCCTCAGTCGAAAACCGCGAGACCCTGCAGCCCTTGGTGGATTTCTGGATGGTCGACGCAGACCAGCGCCTTGCAGATGCCGCCGCGGTCGGTGCGATGGACGAACGCTTTCATGGGCAGTTGGTGGAAAGCAGCGGCAACCGCGAGATGGCAAGAGTCCACCAGGAGCTCACCGACCGCATCCGCATCGTGCGCCGACTCGATTTCACCAAGGCCGCCCGCGTCACCGTGACCTATGACGAACATACGCGCATCCTGCGCGCCATCCTCAGGCGCCGCAGCGACGAGGCGCAACGTCTGCTACGCGCACACATCGAGCAAAGCAAGCTGGAAGCGCGGCACATCACCTTAGACGTTCTCTACCGCGCCAGACGCAAGGTCTGATGTTGGCGCCGATGTTTTTTGAGCCAGACGCCGACCACCGGCTGAGCCATGGCAAACGAGCTGCGTATCGCACAGCGCTTGATTTTCGGTGGCGATGAATTGTGTCAAAGAGAGTGATCCAAACCGTGGGAGGCCGATTCACCCAGCTTGGATCTGCCTTCATCGGCAGATTCGGAAAATCCAGGGCCGCACCGACTGCGTGACAGCAGACAGTCGCGTGAGATGCAGCCGTCAAATTGTGGGAATTGCCTCCCACGGTTTGGATCAGTCTCATGCGCTGCGCGTAGGCGAGCCGCACCACGTCGTTGAAGCTGCGCTGCGTTGTCGGTGAGGTCACAACACCACCGGCAAACTGGGTCGCATCGGCGCCACAGCCGTCGAGTGCGCAGATGAACTGCGCCAGGCGCTCGCGCACCCGGTCCGCCGCGTTCTGGCCCGCGCCGCAGCGGCCTGTGGCGCCATACCGAGCGTGACCTTCATGCGCGTGACGCTTCCGGTCATCATGCCCGCGATGGCCTCGAGCGCGCTGTTTTCCTTTGCAACTTCCTTTGACGATGTGGTGATCGCCCTGCTCATTGCCGGTCCCGATCAGCGCACCTTGCCGCGAGAAGTGTTTTCGGGGCTGCGAGACAGCATGACGCCAGCGCTGACGGCCGTGGCCACGATCATGATCGTCTTCTCCACCGACATGTTTCTGCTGATGAAGGCGCTGCACCGATCCGGTGCCCAGCCTCCCCAGATTAGTACACACCGATGGCCGCCTGCAAGGAACGTTGGCGACCCGTCGCAACTTGACCGGTGTCGGGGCCGGCTCCCAAAGATTGCAGACTGAATCCACTCGACTATGCCCAAGGTGTTTGTGACTTGGCATCAAGCATTCAAGTGATCTCGGGGGCTTGTCAAAGCCAATGGCGTACTTGCATGGCATCAAGCTTGCTTTAGACACTTCGGGGAGTGTGTATGCAAGAGGGTGCGCGTTGTGTGCACCACGGGCATCAACGACCAAGGAGCTTGTTTCATGCGAAAGAATGTGTTCGTTTCCAAGAAAGGCCTGACGGCCGGCAGCGGTCTGGTCAAGTGGTCGCTGCAGGTCGTCCTCGCTAGCGCTTGCATGATGGCATTGTTGGCCCCGGCACAAAGCCAGGCCGCTGCGCCCGAAGCACCGGCTGCCTGCAAAGCCTTGCAAACCAAGTACCCGCAGTTCAAGGGCAAGACCCTGGTCAACGCAATCAACCCGCATACACCTGGCTACGAAGCGCTGGACCCGAACGACCCGAGCAAATACATCGGCTTCGACATCGACCTGGGCGAAGTGCTCGGCAGTTGCCTCGGCTTCACCATGACTTACAAGCCGGTCACTTTCGCGGCTTTGTTGACTACGCTGCAAAGCGGCCAGGCTGACATCGTGATCTCCGACATCTACGCCACCGAAGAGCGCGCGAAGGCTGCCGATTTCATCACTTACTCGAAGGTCTTCGACGGCGTTCTGGTCGCCAAAGGCAACCCGAAGAAGATCACCGGCATCAACACTTCCTTGTGCGGAACCGCAGCGGCAGAGAACACCGGCTATGTTGAAGTGCCGCTGATCCAGAACCTCGCCCCGGCCTGCAAGGCGGCCGGCAAGCCGGAAGCTGAAATCCAACTCTACGACAACAACGCCAACTGCATCCAGGCGATCCTGGCCGGCCGCGCTGACGTCTATATCAATGACGTCAACACGGTCGAACAGGCAGTCAAGGCTTACCCGGATAAGCTCGAAAAGGCGACCGCAGTGACGCTGCCCTACTCGGTCGGCATTGCCGTGCCCAAGGGTAAGCCAGAGTTCCGTGACGCCATCATGGCAGCATTGATTGCCGTACAGAAAGCCGGCATTCAAACTGAGCTGCTGAAGAAGTGGTCGCTGGGCGTGGAAAACCTCGAAGTGCCGCGACTATTGGTGGCGAAGTAAGAGGCAGCGCTGCGATGGACCTGTTCCTCCACTACATCACGATGCCCTATTTGTTGCGGGGCATCAGCTTCACGCTGGCCGTGACCGGACTGGGTCTGGCCGGTGGTCTGGTGGTGGGACTGGTCCTGGCCAGCATGCAGCTTGGTCGCTTCCCGCTGCTGGCCAGCATCGCGCGCGGCTACACAGTGATCTTTCGCGGCACGCCGCTGATCCTGCAACTGGTCTTCGCCTACAACGCTTTGCCGCTGATCGGGATCAAGCTGACCGCGATCGCTGCTGGCGGATTGGCGTTGGCCTTGAATGAGGCGCCCTTCATTGCCGAGATGTTCCGCTCCGGGGTGCTCGGTGTGGACCGGGGTCAGGTCACTGCGGGCCAGGCGCTGGGCATGACGCCCGGGGTGCTGATGCGCCGTGTCATCGCGCCGCAAGCGATCCGCACGATGGTACCGGCGCTCGGCAACGAGTCGATCAGCGCCTTGAAGAACTCGTCGCTAGCCTCGGTCATCGCAGTTGAAGAGCTGACGCTGCGCAGCACCCAGCTCGCTTCCTCGACCTTTGACTTCTTCTCGGTCTTCTTTGCCTCCGGCCTGATATATTTGCTGCTGACAGGCGCCATCAGCGTGATCCAGCTGGGCATCGAACGCGCGCTCGACCTCGATCGCCCGGCATCGACAGATCTTTGGGCTAGGTTGCTGCCATGGCTTCGCGCCAAGCCTGCCGCACTACTGACAACGCCGATTGAAACCAATGACGAACCTCCTGTGCCGCTCGCAAGGGCGACTTCAAGCGATCGCGATACAAGAGCGGCAGGACTCGCCGACAACGTTCTGGCGGTGCGAGTCTCCGGTCTGAGCAAAAGCTACGGCGCACAACAAGTACTCGACGACCTCAGTCTGGAGATCCGCGTCGGCGAGGTGGTGGCGCTGTTGGGCCCCAGCGGTTCCGGCAAGAGCACGTTGCTGCGTTGCATCAACCACCTCGAGGGCTGGGACGCGGGCCAGATACATGTCGGCGGCAAACGCCTCGGCTATCGACCCGACGGTCAATTGATGACCCAGCATGACTTGGCCAACGAACGTGCCAGCGTCGGTGTCGGCATGGTGTTCCAGCAATTCAATCTGTTCAGCCATCTGAGCGCGCTGGAGAACATCGCCGGGCCGCTGCGCTGGGTGCACGGCCTCTCGCCGATCGACGCCGACCGGCGTGCGCATGAACTGCTGGAGCGGGTGGGCTTGAGCCACCGCATCGACGCGCTGCCGCGGCATTTGTCGGGCGGCCAGCAGCAGCGGGTCGCGATCGCGCGGGCGCTGGCGCCGAATCCCACCGTGCTGCTGCTCGACGAGCCAACCTCAGCGCTCGACCCCGAGCTGGTCAACGAGGTGCTCGACGTGATCCGGCGGCTCGCGGTCGAGGATGGGTTGACGATGATCATCTCGACGCATCAGTTGCGCTTCGCTGACGAAGTGGCCGATCGCGTGGTGTTCCTCAGCGGCGGCGCGGTCGTCGAAGAAGGTCCTGCGCATCGAGTGCTCAGGCAGCCGCGCCACCCGTTGACGGCCAAATTTCTCAGCGTCATGGGGGCTGATGCCGCCCCATCTCTTGCAACTCTTCACCAGGTCAGAGCATGAAGCACCACCACCTTCCCGTCACGCCCGAGACCATCCATTGGGGCTATTTCAGCAAGCAGGTGGCACCGTCGCTGACGCTCAGGTCAGGAGACCGTGCGACGATCGAAACGCTGACCCACCATGCCAACGACGACTATGAGCGGATGATCGCCGACGACCCCGGCGCCGAGAGCGTGTTCCATTGGACGCGCGAGCGCAAGGCGGTGGTGCGGCGCGGTGCCGGCCCGACGACAGGGCCGTTCGAGCGCGGCTCGGGCGAAGGGCTCGGTGTGCATCTTTTGACCGGCCCGATCGCGGTCGAAGGGGCCGAGCCCGGCGACATCCTGGAGGTGCGCATCCTCGACATCAGGCCGCGGCCAAGCTGTCATGCCTGCCATGCCGGGCGCTGCTTTGGTTCGAACGTCGCCGCGTCCTGGGGCTTCCACTACCACGACCTGATCGAGGAGCCCAAGCCGCGCGAGGTGGTCACCATCTTCGAGCTCGACACCTCGGGCGAGCCCTTCGCCAAAGCCGTCTACAACTATGTCTGGACGCCGCAGACTGACCCCGACGGCATCGTGCACAAGAACATCGACTACCCCGGCGTGCGCGTCGACCACAAGCTGGTTTCGCGGCGCGACAACATTCTGGCCAACGTCAAGGTGCCGGCGCGCTTGCATTTCGGCACGATGGGGCTGGCGCCTTCCGAATCCGACTTCGTCAGCTCGATCCCGCCCAGCTACACCGGCGGCAATATGGACGACTGGCGCATTGGCAAAGGCGCGCGGATGTATTACCCGGTCGCTGTGGCTGGCGCGTTCTTCTCTGTCGGCGATCCGCACGCCGCGCAGGGCGACAGCGAACTTGGTGGTACCGCCATCGAAACCTCGTTGACCGGCGATTTCGAATTCATTCTGCACAAGCAATGTGATCTGGGCGGCACAATTTTGGAAGGGTTGACGCATCCGATGCTGGAAACCGATCAGCTCTGGGCGGTTTACGGTTTCACGTACCCGAACTATCTGGCCGAGCTCGGGCCCGATGCGCAGGTCGAAGTGGCGCAGCACGCCAGCGTCGACAAAGCGATGCGCGACGCCTTCCGCAAGCTGCGGCGCTTCTTGATGACGGTCCACCGCCTGAGCGAGGACGAAGCGATCGCCTTGCTGTCGGTGGCGGCCGACTTCGGCGTCACGCAAGTGGTCGACGCCAACTGGGGCGTGCACGGCTCGATTCGCAAGAACGTCTTCACGAACCTGAAGTGAAAGCGCAGCAGCACTGATCAGTTGCGCCACCATCGCGCTTGCCAATATCCCGACAACCTGCCAACAACTACTGCCCACCATGACGCCCATATTTCACCTGTTCAACGATGCTCCGCTGCCAGTAGCCCCTTACAGCCATGCGGTCGAGGCAGGCGCTTTCGTCTTTGTCACCGGCCAGCTCGCCACCGATCCGGACGACGACGATCTGCCATTGCCCGAGGGCATCCTTGACCAGACTGCCAAGGTGATGGACAACCTGCAGCGGGTGCTGCGCGGCCTCGGCTTGGGGCTGGAGCACGTGGTGAGCGTGCGGGTCTTCCTGACCGAATTCAAACGCGACTACTCGGCAATGAACGACCTTTATGCCAGCTATTTTCCGGCCGACCGGCGCCCTGCGCGCACCACCGTGGGCGTGACCGGACTGGCGCGCGACGGCCTGATCGAGATCGACCTGATCGCCTTGCGGCCATGAGCGAGCACTTTCTTACCGTCAGCGGCGAAACCCGCCATTGGGGATTGTTTGACGCCCGCCTGCCGCCGGCCTAAGCACAGGTCAGACCGGCAGCAGGTGTTGAAGGACGCCGTTGAAATGGGCGGGAAGCCAGAAGTGTCGCGTAAGCTGCCAAGGTGCGTGTCGCTTCAGTCGTTGATGCGGATGCTGCGCTTCGCGTCGCTGTAAAGCGCTCTCTAGCTCATGGGAAACGGGCCCCTAGGTCGTGGGATCTGGACCTGGGATGCGCAGCGACTACACAGCGTGCACGTCGAAAGGCCGAAGCGCCGCAGCGAAGCCCAGGCCGGGCTGGGCTGGGCTGGGCTGGGCACGATCTGGAACTTCTGAGGATAGGTCCTCCCACAGCAGCATCAGAGTGACGCCGGCGCGCTTGAGTTCCTGGTGGACGAGCGCGAAGTCGGGAGTGAGGTGATAGCTCGAGCGCGGCACCGGTGGCCGAAACAGTCGGGCCTCGAGTTCGTCGTCGGCCAGGGTCTGGGCGAGTTCCCAGTCAACACCGGCCGCGCGGGCCAGCGAGACGTACTTGCCCACGACGCTCTTGGAAATCTTGAGCGCGCCGCCGATCTCGGCGTAGCTCAACTTGGCCTGCAGGTGCAGGCGCAGTACCTCTCGGATTCGTCGCATAGTGATTCTGTTGGTTGGCATCGGCTCGATCCGCAAAAGGCGGTGAGCTTGAGGCCTGTCAGCAAAACACTTGCGCGCTACCCCTCAATCGTCCACGATCACGCTGAAACAGCGTCCACGATCAGTCTGAAACGCCGTCCACGATCACGCTGAAATCGCGTCCACGTTCAGCCTGAAATGCCGTCCACGATGGGCTGAAATACGCAGCC
>CAVUEF010000026.1:0-166088 GCA_963740455.1 uncultured beta proteobacterium | reverse complement strand
AGGTTTCAATCCACGCCCGTCATTGCTGACGGGCGATGCGGCGTTGGTCGCTACGTTAGCGCGTGCCCAAGTCGGTTTCAATCCACGCCCGTCATTGCTGACGGGCGATGCCGGAGCGGTCTGCCCTGACGCCGCGATGTAGACCGTTTCAATCCACGCCCGTCATTGCTGACGGGCGATGCACAGCCGCCGAACGATGGCGTCGAAGCGGAGCTTGAAGTTTCAATCCACGCCCGTCATTGCTGACGGGCGATGCCATCGGCGTCGACGGCGACGGGAGGCTGGTGCTATGTTTCAATCCACGCCCGTCATTGCTGACGGGCGATGCGCGAAGCCGGCGGACAGCGTGCCGGCCGATCACGTATGTTTCAATCCACGCCCGTCATTGCTGACGGGCGATGCGATACTGCGGCATAGCGTTGCCGATAATTGTCATGCGGAGTTTCAATCCACGCCCGTCATTGCTGACGGGCGATGCCGGAGACCACCATGTCCACACTCACCGACTACCGCGTTTCAATCCACGCCCGTCATTGCTGACGGGCGATGCGTCTTCGCGCTGGTGCGCAGCTTGCAGTCGGCGATGTTTCAATCCACGCCCGTCATTGCTGACGGGCGATGCTTGAGCAGCGTCTGCCTCGTCGTGTAAACGTCAGAGTTTCAATCCACGCCCGTCATTGCTGACGGGCGATGCGCTTCGCGCGCAACTGCTTGATTCCTCAACGGAAACCTTGCGGTTTGCGCGAACCTGCGGACATGTGGCTGCAAAACTTGCAGCCACCAATCTGTCGAAAAGAGATACTGAGGCATGACAGTGGGTTGCGAAGTGCGCGAACCTGCTGCACCGCGAGACGGCACTCGGGGTTCGCGCTGACAATGGTACAGGTCTTGAAGCGTGTCAGAGCACCAACGGGCCTTCAAAATCAACCGCCTTGAAATGCCCGAATTCGCGCACTTCGGCTCCGCGCGTATCAGGCAGGCGATACAGGCGCAGGCAGTCTTGCTCTTCGTTGATTTCGGCAAGCAGTCGGCGCTCCAAGGCTTCGAGCTCGGCCAAGTTGACTTGACACTCAAACACCGACTTCTGCACGCGTTGCCCGGTGCCTTCGCAAACTTTGGCGATGCGGCGCAGCCGACGCCGGCCTTCCTTTGTTTCGGTGTTCACGTCGTAGCAAACGATGACGAGCACGATGACCTCACTTGACAAGAAACGGCAAGTAGCCGGCGCGCGATCCGTCAACTTCAATCTCGCCGCGCAGGGCTCTGGCTAACAGGCGCGCCTGCACCAGTGGCACCAGACCCAAGGCAAGCGGCTGCGCCAGCAAGGGATGCTGAATCTCATCTTGTTTGCGTTCTTGGTAGGCCGTCAATACGGCTTTACGCGCCTCGGCTTGCAGGGATACCGCGCCACCTTCGCGCAACGCAAAGTCGTCGGCCTTGATTTGTTGCCGATTCACCAGCGTCAACGCCAGCCTGTCGGCAAAGGGGCGGAACTCCTCCATCAGATCCAAGGCCAAGGCGGCCCGGCCCGGGCGCAAGGCATGCAAAAACCCGACTTGCGGATCGAGTCCGGCGGCTTCAAGTGCACTGCGGCAGTCGTTCATCCACAGCGCGTACAAGAACGAAATCAAGGCATTGAAGCGGTCGCGTGGCGGCCGACGACTCCGCCCTTGCATGGCAAAGTGCTCGCGCAGATCCGGCCGCACCAGCAATGGCAACCCGGCAAAGTATTGACGCGCGGCTTCGCCCTCAAATCCGCGCAGCGCATCCAGCTCGTTCGTACCGGGAAGCGCGCGTAAGCAGGCCGCCAGATCGTCGGCCCTGCGCGCCAGCAGCGTCGCATCTTCAGGCAACTTCGCCTCGCGCGCCCCGCGTTGCAGCACGGCCCGCGCATTGCGCACCTTGCCTGCCACAAAGCTGCGCGCCAATTCGAGCGTCAGGGTCGCATCCTGACTCGCGTCGTGTTGGGCGCGGCGCAGCAGCACATTGCCCGCAGTTGCGCCCTCCAGCCGCGCCTTGAAGCGGCCGTGCTCATCGAGCAACACCAGGGCGATGCCATCTTCGGCAAGACGATGCATCAGTGGCGCAGAGAGGCCGATATGCCCGAAGCACACGACAGCTTGCAAATGGTGCAGCGGCACACGCAGCCGCACCTCGCGATCCAGCTCCACGCGCAAGGTATCGTTTTCCAGCCGCAAATAGCTCTCAGCGGTGGTGACGTAAAGCGTGTTGAGCAGTTGCATATCAGTCCATGTCGGGATCAAACAAGCGCCGCCGAGCTTCGGGCCAGCCTGGCACCGTGCGCGTTTCCGGTTGGCAGCGCTCGCGCAGCGAGCAGGCCTTGCAGTGCCGGCTGGCCGCTTCGCCCACCAGCGGCTCGGGCAGACGTTCGCTGGCCAGCATCAGTCGGACCGCCGTCGTCGCGCTCGCCACCCGCGCACGCAACTCGGCCGTGATCGGCACCACGCGCCGTCGCTTCGAGCTGGCGTAGTACAGCGCGCCCTCGGGCACCGGCTGGCCGGTCATGCTCTCCAGGCACAGCGCCTGCGCGGCCAGCTGCAAGTCGTCGCACGCGGCGATGTCGGGCGCCTTGTTGCGCAGACCATGCTTGTATTCCACCGGATAGGGCTGCCCTTCGGCGGTGAACTCGACCACATCCGACTTGCCGATCAAGCCCAGCCCGTCATGCCACAGCGGCAGCGCACGCTCCACCCTCAGGCCTTGGGTCAACTCCATGCCCGGTTGGTCGGTGCGCGCATGCACGGCGTTGCCACGCAAGGTGTACAGGTTGTCGTCAAAGGCCTGCTCCAAGTGAATGAGGCCGCACTGGCGCGGGCAATAGGCCCAGTGCTGCAAGGCCGAGAGTGGGATGGGGTCGGGCTCGTCCATACGCTGGTGGTGCTGTAGTTTGCTGGTGGTCGGAAGTCCTACTAAACTTAAACGTCGTCATTGCCTGGAGCCCGCCATGTCAAACAACACGCCCACCGCAGAGATCGAGGCTGTTGCCGAGCAAGCGATGAAGCTGTCACCTGACGACCGTGCTGAGCTCGCAGAACGCTTGCTTCTGAGCGTCTCGTCGGACACGAGATTGCACCCCAGCTGGGCCCCCGAGCTGGCGCGCCGCGTCGCTGAGCTTGATGCCGGCCAGGCCGAACTCATTCCTGCAGAAGAAGTCTTTGCCGAGATGCGCCGGATCATCGACGGGCATTGACCGGCACCGTGAACATCCGCTTCACCGCAGCCGCAAAGCGAGAGCTCCTCGCAGCGCTGAAGCGCTACCGCGACGATGCCGGCGTGACCACAGCGGAACGATTCAACGACAGCGTGCAACACGCCGCCATGCGGCTTCGGCAAATGCCCGAACTTGGCAGCCCCGCCCCTGCTGAACTGCGAACCTGGCCCCTGCAACGATTTCAGTACACGCTGGTGTACCGCGTTGACCCCAAGGAGATCGTGGTGATTGCGGTGGCGCATCAGCGTAGGGCTCCCGCGTATTGGCAGGGCAGGTAGGGCAGCTCAGCCGACGCGTCGAATCAGCGTCACGCCTGCGGGCAAGCCGGTCTCGTTAACGCTGACTTCATAGTCGCCAAACGAGCGCGGCACATCCACTTTCTTGCGGGCACTGATGCGCTCGAACAGCGCATGGGCATGGGCGTTGCCCAGTTCACTGGCGTGCTCGAACACATACAACCCGCGGGTAGACATCTCGCCGCGCGCCGCCGAGCGGTCATGCTCGAACATGTTTTCCAGCGCTTGCCACAGCAGCTCCAGGTCGTTGTCGCCAAAGCCGGTTTGCTTGGCGAGGAACGAAGAGACAAAACCGTGCGCCGCGTACAAGCCGTAGGGCACGGTGTGCTTGCGGCCCATGGTGCGGTTGTCACCCTGCTGCTTCTCGGCCTCGGCTTCGGTTGCCACTGCCATGCGGGTGATGGAGTGTTCCAGCGCCACGATGGGGTCGATGGAGCGAGCAAAGGTCAGTTGCACGGGTCCGCGCACCTGACCGGCATTGGTGCCAGTGGACATGACAGCGCCGAAGGTACGCACATCGAAGAAGTTCTGGCACATCCATTTGCGCGCCAGCTCCACATCATTGGCGCTGCCCTTGCGCTTGTCTTTGGCGCCCTTCTTGGCTTTCTTTTCTTCGCCTTCAGGGGTCTCGGCAGCGTCTTCGGCCGGTGCGTCCAGTTTCAGTGCGGAATAGGCACGCTGGTGCTGCAGGTTCAGGATGGCCTTTTCGCGCACATAGATTTCGCAACGCTTTTCGCCCGCCTTCGGCTCAGTCTCAGACTGGTCGCGCGTCAACACCACAAAGTTGCGCACCTTGCGCTTGAGAGCCACGTCGGTCATCAGGCCGTGGCCGGTTTCGGGGTCCAGGCGCGGCAGGTTGCCGGCATCGGGGTCGCCGTTGGGGTTGCCGTCTTTCACATCGAACAGCAAAACGAAGTCGTAGCGGTGGGTCAGGTTCATGGCGGTGTGCTCCCTCGGGTTTAAGCGGTTGGTTCGGTGTGGACGGTGGTGTCGGCCGTGGCGTTGGCCTTGGTGAAAAAGGCCTGGCGCTGGTGGTAATAGCCCAGCGCAAAGCGGCCTTGCTCGGGCAGACTGAGGTGGGCCGGAATGTCGACCACGTCGCTCAGGACCTGGCCGATGTAGTCGTCCGGCCGGTGATCCTGGAAAGCGCGGTACAGCATGCGCTGGCCGCGGTCGTCGAGCTTGCTGACGTGGTGGTTCTTCAGCTTCAACAACAGAGGCACGACCGATGCGGGCGTGCTGGACGCAGCGCCGTAGTAGCGGTCGCGGATGGTCTTGTTCAGCGAGCCACCAGCGGACTCTTCCTGAATCTTCTCCAGCACGGCAAAGAGCCGGCCCAGGCGGTAAGCCGGTTGGGTGTTTTGGGTGTCGAGCATGGTGGTGTAGGCCTCCTCTGATGAATGGGTCAAACGGATGGAACGGTTCAGGCATGCCTTGATGACGCAGGCGCGCAAATGGGGCACAGATTGCTCGGCACGGCTGCGCTGCACGGCCAGGTTCAGCCACACCGTGGGAAAGGCCGAGCCGGTGAAGATGGCGCGCAGCACATCGCCGCCCAGGCCGGGTGGGATGTTGTCGTCCTTGCGCTGCAAGACCACGGCGCGCAGCAAGGCCTTCAGCGTCGGGTAGATCGGGTCGTAGGGGGCACCCGCCAGCGCCAAGTCTTCGAACCAATCAACCACGCGCTGCGCCAACACACGCAAGGGCGCGTCATGCCAAAAACGCACCGCAATACGCGCGGCGTTGGGCGCCAGGCCCAGCACGTAGAACTTGTTGTCGCCGCGCGGTTGGGCAAAAGCACCGGATTGCACTGCTTCGTACAGGCTGCGCACCTGCCGGGTATGGGCGTCGGGGTCGTCGTCGCCGAATATCTGAGCGAGCCAGTCGTCGGCAAACTCCGCGTCTTGGCCCTGCGACCAGAACACCGCCACCGCGTCGGCCAGGCGTAGCTTTTGCGGCGAGCCCGGCCGCAGCAAATGGTTGAGCGCGGTGGTGTACTTGAACACGGCTGCCTGCCCGACGGGAAAGTTCTCACCCTGGCTCTTGCCGTGAGACGCAAAGGCGGGCAATGCGCCATCGTTGATGGCAGACAGCGGCGCTGGCTTTTCGCCCACGCCAGTGATGGACGTGTGTAGCCGCTCGATTACCACCTCATCCCCGGACACCAGGCAAATGGCGCGCGGCCCCTCTTGCACTAGCCCAGCGTCTTGGGCGATCAGCGCCCGTATCGCCGGTTCGTGCACGACCAAATCGGTATCACTCGCCAAGCGGAAAGTCACGTTGCAACCTGCAATGGCACTGGCCTCGGTCCACGCAGGATCGGCCTTGACGCGCTGTGGTTCGTCGTTCTCGTAAAACCGTTGAACAGCAGTCAGTCCGCGAGACTGCGGCAATCGCGCAGCGAACTCATTCAAACGCCGTCGAAAGTGCTGGTGTTGCTTTGCGGCCATGGCCACGTCGGCGGCGGCGTCTGACTTGGGGTGACCCAGCACGAAGCCGATGTGGTCCCACAGCAGGTTCGGCTTCTCGTAGGCCTTGGTACCGGACCGCCCCGCCGACTGGGGTACCCGCGACGGCGCAACGTCCGAGGCCTTGGGGCCATGGCGCAAGGAGGTCAGTTGAACGAAGCGCCCGGTTTCGGTGATCTCGATGACAAAGGGGATGCGCATGTACTGCCACCCCGGCGGCGCCAGCTCGCCGGAGCGATCATAGTAATCGGCCAGTGCTTGAAGAATCATCCCCGCACCTCCGCTGTGGTGAGGTCCACGCTGCCGCGTTCCACCTTGGCGCGGAAGAAGCGTGGCTGGGGCGAGGCGGCGTGGGTGTAGTCCAGGTCGTAGAGCATCCAGCCCAGATCGGCCGTCCAGGTGTCAAGCACCGGCGGTTCGGTGGCGGCCGGCACATGGCCGCCGCGCCCGTCGTCGGCCAAGGGCACCAGGCGAAATTGCGCTGCGAATTCGCGGCAGCCCAGGTAGGGCTGGTTCACGCACTGCCCGGATTCGGCGCGCCGGTTGAACATGGCGACGTACTTGTTCGGGTTGGCGCGAGCTTCGTCCGTGAGCAGCTCCATGTCGGCATACAGGCGGTAGGCCACGTCGCGCAGAAACAGACTGGCACGCTGCTGGCGCTCGTCTTCTACGTACAGCGCCAGTTGCCCACGCCCTTCGTTCATCGCCACCTGCGCATTGCGCACCGAGGCAACGGCACCCACCTCGTTGCGCCGCACGCTGATCCAGCGCACCGGCGCCAACACGTCAATGCGAAGGATGCGCCAGCGGATGGCGGGCTTCCACAAGATGGCCTCGAACACGGCCCGCGCCGCCGAGGGCGTGATGAGGTCGTAGGAGACCCGCTCCACCTTCATTTCAGGGCGAGTGAAGCAGGCGTAATCGCCCTTGACTTCCAGACAAAACGGTTTCATTCGATCTCCCTTCAAACAATCCATGCAGACGGATCCCCCGGCGCCGAGTCCACTCGAGCACCCAACACCGGGTCATAGAACCCGTCCCAGTCTTCTACCTGCACGTACAAACCCGGACAAGCCGGAACTTCGCGGATGTCGCCTTGCTTCGCCAGCGCCTGGAGTTGATGGCGGTAGATCGTGACGCCGTAGCGCTGCAGCTTGCGCATCAGCCAGCGCGACGGGCCCTCGCTCTCCAGCAGGCCGATCAAAGCGTTCACGTCTTCCCGCGCGTGAGGGCTGCTGTAGCGTACCAACACAGTGGCGCTGTCTTTGTCGTCGATGAGTTTGAAGGCCTCGGCCGCGCTGCGGAATTGCACCGACAGCACCAAGCCTTCGCGCCGCCGGTCCAGTTTCAGGAAATCGTTGATGCGCTTCGCATCGGTAGAGGGTGCATCGGCATACAGGCGCTTGAAGTACTGCGCTATCAAAGGCAAAGCGAAGGGCTGGTCCGGGTGTTCGTGCCAGACCAGTTTGCAGTGGTCGCGCGCCTGGCGCAGCAGGCCGCGCGGCGGATCGGTAGGCGGCACGAATACATGCACCTCACCCAGGTCCGCGAGCTTGCCTTCCCGGTTGCAGCGCCCGGCTGCCTGGGCAATGGAGTCCAGACCAGCCAGTGCGCGATAAACCACGGGAAAGTCCAGATCGACACCGGCTTCCACAAGTTGGGTGGAGATCACCCGTACTGGCGCGGCAGTATGCCCAGCCGCCAGGGCTTCGCGCCTGGTCTGCAGCGCGGCTTTGATAGCGACGATGGTGTCGCTGCGATGTTGGGCGCACATCAAGGCCGAGAGGTGCCAACAACCGTTGCGGCCGGGTTCGCCGCCTGACTCCGCCGCGCGAGCCCTGACCAGGCGGTGCAACTCCTGCGCATCGGCGCGGCGGCTGACCACGGCCAGCACGGCTTCGTGATGCGTGATGTCGTCGGCCAGCTCGGTCCAAGGGCGTGGCGTATCGAAGTCATCAGGCAGGTGCACGCGGACACGCTCCAGTTCACGGTACAGAGCCGGCACGTCGTCAATGATTTCCGTGATATCGCCCAGCCCGCGGCGCAAGCCACGAGTGGGGTCAGGACTTGCGCTTGCCGTCAAGCCAGGCTGCGTGGCGGTGCACAAAAGCACGGTGACGCCATAGTCCTGCACCAGGTAGCGCAGCACATCCACGATGGGCTGCAAGAACTCCACTGGCAGCAACTGGGCCTCGTCCAACACGATGACGCTGCCCACTAAGTTGTGCAGCTTGCGGCAGCGCGAAGTCTTGCGGGCAAACAAACTCTCGAACAGTTGCACGTTGGTGGTGACGATGAGCGGTGCATCCCAGTTCTCGCTGGCCAGGCGCAAACGTGAGGTTTCTCTCTCGGCCGACTCGGCCTCGACGTTGCTGTGGTGCTCCACCACGGCATCGTCGCCCAGTTCGGCAAACACGCGGCGGAAGACGTCGGCCGTCTGCTCGATGATGCTGGTGTAGGGGATGGCATAGACCACCCGCCGCTGCCCGTGATGCATGGCATGGTCCAGCGCAAAGGCCAAGCTGGAAAGCGTTTTGCCGCCGCCGGTGGGCACGGTAAGGCTGAACACCCCGGGTGGCAACGCCGCCTTGGCGCGACATTGCGCCAGGATGCGGGCGCGACTTCGGTTGACCGGCGTGTCGGCCTCGCGTGCGGCACGTGCGGCCAAGTCCTGCAGATGAGCACGGCAGGCTTGCTGCATCGCAGCCAGGGTGACGCGGCTCTCGCGGCCGGATGCGCGTTGCGGGTCGAAGTGGGCTTCGGTGTCCAGAAAGTCCGCATCCACCAAGGCAGAAAACAGCAGACGCAGCCACAGCGCAAAGCGGCCGGGCGAGGTGCGCTCATCGCCGAGCGGCAAGTTTTCAAGGCTTGGTAGTGGCGTTTCGGGCCGCAGGATGTCCACTGGCGTGGGGCGGGCCAGTGCTTCGGCAAATTCAGTCTGAGTGTCCGCCTTGGCCAATCGAGCCTCAAGCCCGCCCTCCCAGTCGTCCAGACCTGCGTGATGGCCGGCGATCACGTACTGCAGCACACGGCTGATCAATTGACCCTGCGGGCCCATCGTCTCGGCAAGATAGCGCTCGGCCCAAAGTGCACCCGCTGCAGAGTGCGTCCTGTCTCGATCGGCGACGCGCTCAATGTGCGCTTCGCTGCCTCCGGCCATGCGGACGTAACGCTGAAAGCCGGGCCGACGCTTGCCGAGGTCGTGCCACAAGCCTGCAAGATGGGCCAGACTTTGGGCAGAGCGAGGGGCAAAGTCGGCAGCGATTCTGGCGACCTGGCGCAGGTGCTCATCCAGACGATGCGGTAAATTGGATCCATTGCCGCCCGTAGGCGGCGAATGCGCCCAGTCGTCCGACGAATCTGGCGGGGCGATCATGCTCGGGCCTCAGAAATTTGGCGTGCCATGCGCTGAATTCTGTGGCCCACCTGGCTCATGGGGTGAGCCAGCAATAACTATTTTTAACTTTCGCCAGCACCTCGTTCGTCATGGCGATCAGAGGTCCAACATGCGAGCCCGAGGCGCCGCCCATGTTCAGTACATGCTTGAGTTTGTACAGCCGCACGGTCTGTGACACCAACCCTCCCAGGCTTCGCCTTTTCGAATCATTATGTCTTACCGGTTCGATTTACGTGCCCCCAATAGAACGACGCCAACGTCGGGGAAGCACCATCGGTTTCGTGAGCGCCACACAATCACGCCTGATCCAGGGCATGGGAGGCGATCAGAAGGGCCGGGTGTTTCGCATTGAATACGGCTGGCTGCGCTTGTTTCACTCAGTCTGAGCGTTCGAGATGCCCGCCGCCACATGGCCTGAGGGCACATGGGGCGAGGCGTTTTCGATATGGCCGGTCTGGTCGTCGAAGAAGAAGTCGGGTTCGAACTCGCGCAGAAACTCGCCCTTGGGCAGTCCGCCCAGAAACATGGCTTCGTCGACCTCGATATGCCAGTCCATCAGCGTGCGGATGGCGCGCTCATGCGCCGGCGCGCTGCGCGCCGTGACCAGCGCGGTACGCACCTGCATGCCCTGGGCGGGAGCTTGCTGCAGCCGGTTCAAGGCCTGCAGCAAGGGCTTGAACGGACCGGCCGGCAACGGCGTGCCGGCGCGCAGCGCTTCATGCGCGTGAAAGGCATCCAAACCGTCCGCCTGATAGACGCGCTCGGCCTCGTCGGAGAACAGCACAGCGTCGCCGTCGAAGGCGATGCGCACTTCAAGCGGATGCGCGCTGGAGGCATGCGCCGAATGTGGATAGACGCGCGCCGCCGGTACGCCCGCTGTCAGCGCTTCGCGCACATCCGGCTCGTTGACCGACAAGAACAGATTGGCCTTGAGCGGCGCCAGATAGCGCCAGGGCGCTTGGCCGCGCGTGAACACACCGCGCTGCACCGCCAAGCCGTAGTGCGCGGCTGAGCGAAACACGCGCATGCCCGAGACCGGATCGTTGCGCGACAGGATGACCACCTCGACGCGCGGCGCCTGGCCGGCGTTGTTGAAGGCCAGCAGCTTGCGTACCAGTGAAAACGCGACGCCCTGTTTGGCCGGCTCGTCCAGGCGCTGCAGTTGCAGCTGCATGTACGCGCGGTCGTTTCCGGTTTCGAAGACACGGTTCTCCTCTTCGAAGTCGAACAGGGCGCGCGAAGAAATGGCCACAACCAGCTGGCCGTCGAGTGAGGCGGGCATACGCGGCATGATAGCGGCGCGGCTGGCTCGCCCGGCCGGTGCGCTCAGGCTCCCGGCATTGATGCGGCGCTGCCGGACCTCACGCCACCAAACTGGCGAAACGCGCCAGATCGATATTGCCCCCCGAGATGATCACGCCGACACGCTTGCCGCGCACATCAAACTTCCGGTCAAAAGCCGCTGCGGCGGCCAGGCACCCGGTCGGCTCGACAATCATCTTCATGCGGCCGGCGAAGAACTTCATCGCCGCCACGAGCTCGGCGTCACTGACGGTGAGGATGTCGTCCACCCATTGCTGAATCACCGGGAAGGTGAGCTGCCCCAGGTGCTGGGTCTGCGCGCCGTCGGCAATCGTGTCGGGCGTGTCGATGTGGACGATCTGCCCGCTGCGCAAGCTGCGCTGGCCGTCGTTGCCCGCCGCGGGCTCGACGCCGATCACTCTGCACTCGGGGTTCATCGCGCGCGACGCCGTGGCGCATCCCGACAGCAGCCCGCCGCCGCCGAGCGGCACGAGCAGCACGTCAAGCGGTCCCACTTCCTCGATCAGCTCCTTGGCGGCGGTGCCCTGCCCTGCCATCACATGCGGATGATCGTAGGGCGGGATCAAGGTCAGGCCACGCTCGTCGGCCAAACGCTTGCCGATGGCTTCCCGGTCTTCGGTATAGCGGTCGTAAAGCAGCACCTCGGCGCCATAGCCGCGCGTGGCGTCGATCTTGATGGCAGGCGCGTCGCTGGGCATCACGATCACCGCATCGACGCCGAGCAGCCGCGCCGACAGCGCGATGCCTTGCGCGTGATTGCCCGACGAATAGCTGACGACGCCGCGCGCGCGCTGCGCCGGCGTGAACTGGGCAATCGCGTTGTAAGCGCCGCGGAACTTGAACGCCCCCATGCGCTGGAAGTTCTCGCATTTGAAGAACAGCTCGGCGCCGCTTAAGAGATTGGCCGTGTTCGAGGTCAGCACCGGCGTGCGGTGCGCCACCTTCGCCAGGCGTTGGTGCGCCTGGACAACATCGTCAAACGAAATGGCAAGTGGGCTCATGCTGGTGTTCCTTCTGTGGGCCGGACTTTGGTGTCGGTGCGCGGTCTCAAATTTGATCGTCGATGCGGCGCGCGGGACTGCCCGAGTCGGCCTGATCGTCGCGGGCCAGCGCGCGCTCCATCAAGCCCTTGTGCCGCCGCGCTCAAGGTGAAGCGCAAAAACAGTGCGTCGCCGCCGCGAACGGCTGCCGAGCTTCGGTCAGGTCGCTCAACCAGGCCAAGTCCTTTTGCGCGTCGCGGGCCAGCCCCGAAGGCACGCCGATCGCAGTCAGGCGCAGATCGAACTGGCGCGCCAGCACGTCGGTCAGGGTGCCGCCGAGCATGTCGAGCAGGCGATCGAGCCGGCCGCGTTCGCGCTCCAGATAGACCACGCGGTAGCCCGCCTTGAGCTTGCCGCGCCGGGCCGCCGAGTCGAGCGCGTCGCCATAGCTGCCCAGCGTGTCGACCAAGCCGCGCTGCTTGGCCTGGGCGCCGGTCCAGACCCGGCCTTGCGCGACTTCATTGATTTTTTCCGGCGTGGTGTGGCGCGCCTTGGCCGCCTTGCCGGTGAACTCGGCGTAGACATGCTCGATGCTGCTTTGCACCAGCGCAGCAAAGCGCGGGTCCAGCGCGCGCCGCGGGTCATAGACGCCGGCCAGCCAGGTGGTGGTGTAGCCGCCCGTATGCACCGAGAGCTTTTCCAGCGCCTTGTCGGCAGTGGGCAGCATTGCGAACACGCCAATCGAGCCGGTCACGGTGGCGGGGTCGGCCACCACCTCATCGGCGGCCATCGAGATCCAGTAACCACCCGACGCGGCCACATTGCCCATCGACACCACGACCGGCTTGCCCGCCGCCCGGGTGAGCTCGAGCTCACGGCGCACCAGCTCCGACCCGAAGGCGCTGCCGCCGGGCGAGTCGACACGCAGCACGACGGCCTTGATCTTGTCGTCCAGCCGCGCCTTTTGAATCAGCTCAGCCGTGGAGCGCCCCCCGATCGCACCCGACGGCGCCATGCCGTCGCTGATCTCGCCCTGGGCAATCACCACGCCGACCGCATCGCCCGCCGCCTTGGGCCTCTGGTGGCTGAGGTAGGCGGCCAGCCCGATCTGGCGAAAGGTGTTCTTGTCTTCGTCTTTCGCGCCACGCGCAATCATCATCGCGCGCATTTGGTCGCGCGTCTTGAGGCCGTCCACCAGCTTGGCGTTCAAAGCCAGCTTGGCCGTGTCACCTGCCACCGCAGCCATTTGTTCGGGCAGGCTGTCGATACCCTGCATGATGCTGCCCTTGGGCAACTTGCGGGCCTTTTCAACATCATCGGTATACGTGGTCCACAGCGCGTCGTACAGATAGCGGTCAGACTCCAGCGTCTCCTTGGACGGGCCACTGGCCGAATAGACCTCGCCAAAGTTCTTGTAGCTGCCCACGCGCAGCACATTGGCGCTCAAGCCCAGCCGATCGAGCGCGTCGCGGTAATACGTTCGGGGGCGGCCAAAGCCCTCGATCATCACCGTACCCATCGGATGCAGCAGCACCTCGTCGGCATGTGCGGCGAGAAAGTAACTGCGCTGATCGAACGAGCTGCCCCAGGCCAGCACTTTCTTGCCGCTGGTCTTGAAGCGGTCGATCGCAGCGGCCACTTCACGCAACGAGCTCAGCCCGGCGCCCTTGAAATCATCCAGCACCAACACCAGGCTTGAAATTTTGTCGTCCTTGGCCGCCATCTCCAAGCCCGTCAGCACGTCGCGCAGTTGCGTCTCACTGGACGGCTTTCCCTGCAACTGCTCCAGCGCGTTGTCGCGCGCGTTGCTCGTGTATTGCTCGACGATGGTTCCGCTCAGGTTCAGCACCAGCGCGGTCTTGTCCTCCAGCTTGGCAGGGCCGCGTGACACCAGGCCATACACGAGCAAACCCAGCAAGAGCAGAAACGCCAGATTCAGCAAGGCCCGCCGGATGCCCTCGAGCAACCACCACAGTCTGGAGAAGAAGCGCCCGAGCAGCGCCGAGAGAGACGAGAACATGGACAAGACCTTTTTCAGTTTGCGCCCCGCAGCTTAAAGCATGCCTGCACTTTGCGCGTGATCGGGCGCGAGCCGGCAAGGCTGAGATACTTGGCGCCGACATGCAAGCCATCCTGTCCGTCACCATTCCATTTTTCGCGCTGATTCTGCTCGGCTATCTGGCTGCCCGGCGCGGCGTGCTGGCCGAGAGCGCGATCCCGGGACTGAACGGCTTTGTGCTGTACTTTGCCCTGCCCTGCATGCTGTTTCGATTTGGCATGAACACGCCGGTGTTCGATCTGTTGAACCCGGCGGTGCTGAGCGTCTACCTGAGCTCGGCGTTGCTGATGGTGTTCTTCACGATTGCCGTCACGCTGTCACCGCGCGTCGGGCTCAAGGACGCGTCGTTTGGCGCGCTGGTGGCGGCCTTCCCGAACACCGGCTTCATGGGCGTGCCGCTGCTGGTGGCGCTGCTGGGCTCAGCGGCGGCCGGCCCGGTGATCTGCACGATATTGGCAGACTTGTTCGTGACCAGCTCGCTGTGTCTGGCCCTGGCGCATGCGCATGAGGCCAGGAAGGCGGGCGACGACACAGCATCTCAAACCTCGCTCGGCCAGACCGGCTGGCTGGCGCTGCGCGGCGCCTTGTCCAATCCGCTGCCGTGGGCGATTGCACTCGGGGCGTTCGCGTCGGTCACGGGTCTGCGCTTGCCCGGCCCGATCGACGTGCTGGTGAAGATGCTCGCCGACGCGGCGACGCCGGTCGCCCTGTTCACCATCGGCGCGGTGCTGTGGCGCGCCGGCCAGCACGCGCACACCCGCACGCCGCTGGCCTTGTACCTGCCCGTGGCGCTGATCAAGCTGTTCGTGCATCCGCTGCTGGTGTTCTTGCTCGGCGCCTCGGCGCGCGCGCTGGGCCTGCCGATCTCTGGCTTTCAACTGATGGTGTTGACGCTGGCCGCCGCGCTGCCCAGCGCCAGTAATGTGTCGCTGCTGGCCGAACGCTATGGCGCCGACAACGGGCGCGTGGCGCGCATCATCATGGCCAGCACGGTGCTGGCGTTTGCGAGCTTCACGCTGCTGGCCTGGGGGATGGGGGTGCGGCCATAGGCCAGGTCAGATCGCCAGCGGATCCACATCGATGGCCCAGCGCAGCACGCCTTTGTGCTCGCGCTTGCTGGCATGCAGCTGGGGCAACCATTGCCCGAGCAAGCGCTGCAAGGCGCTGCGCGACTGGGCCTCGACCAGCATCTGCATGCGCTCGACGTTGGCGACGCGGGCTACCGCCATCGGCACCGGCGGATATATGGTCACCCGTTCGGCCTCGGGCAGACGCCCAGCCCAATCGGCTGCGGCCTGCAAGAATGCCTTGGCCAGCTCTGGCGTACGTGCCTCGGCACGCAGCAAGGCCAGGTGCGAGAAAGGCGGCAGGCCGGCGACGCGACGCTCTTCCAACTGGCTGGCGGCAAAGGCCGGAAAGTCATGCGAACGCAGGGCTTGATAGAGCGGATGCCTGGGGTGCCAGGTCTGAACCCACATCTCGCTGCGCGCTGCCTGCGCTGCGTCGCGGCCGGCCCGGCCGGCAGCTTGCATCATCAGCGCGAACAAGCGCTCGGGCGCGCGAAAGTCGCTGGTGAACAAGGCGCCGTCCGGATTGACCGCCGCGACCAGGGTGATGCGCCTGAAGTCGTGTCCCTTGGCCACCATTTGCGTGCCCACCAGCACGTCAACCTCGCCCGCATGCACCGCGCCGAGTTGCGCCTCCAACGCGCCCTTGAGTTTGGTCGAATCGGCGTCGATGCGTGCCACGCGTGCGTCGGGCAACGCCAGGGCGAGTTGCTCTTCGAGTTGCTCGGTGCCGCGGCCCAGCGGGGCGATGTCGAGATTGCCACAATCCGGGCAGGCACGCGGCACGCGTTCGGTGAAACCGCAATGGTGGCAGCGCAGCGTGCGATCAAGTTTGTGGAACACGCGCCAGGCGCTGCAATGCGGGCAAGCGCTTTTCCAGCCGCACTCGGTGCAATGCAGCACCGGGGCATAGCCGCGCCGGTTCAGGAACACCAGACTTTGCTCGCCTCGCGCCAGACGCTCGCGCAGCGCGTCGAGCAAGGGCGGTGACAAGGCACTCATCACGCCCTTGGCGCGTGGCAGCGTGTTCATGTCGAACAAGCGCACGCGCGGTAAGGCGCCGTCACCGATGCGGCGCGGCAGGCTGATGCGGTGGTAACGGCCTTCAATCGCGCGCTGCCAGCTCTCCAGCGACGGCGTTGCCGAACCCAGCAACACCGGTATGCGCAGTTGCCTGGCACGGTAGACCGCCAGATCGCGTGCCGAATAGCGCGCGCCCTCTTGTTGTTTGTAGGAGGGGTCGTGTTCTTCGTCGACCACGATCAGCCCGAGGCGCGGCAGGCTGGCGAACACGGCCAGCCGCGTGCCCAGCACCAGTTCGGCATGGCCCAGGTGTGCGGCCATCCAATTGCGCAAGCGGTTGGCCGGCGTCAAACCGCTGTGCAGCGAGACGATGCGATGCGCCGCAAAACGCTCGTTGAAGCGGGCTTCCAGCTGCGGCGTGAGGTTGATCTCGGGCACCAACACCAGCACTTGCCTGCCGCGGGCAAGTGCATGTTCGGCGGCGCGCAAATACACCTCGGTCTTGCCGCTCCCGGTCACGCCGTGCAAGAGCACCGGCGCTGGCGCGACATCCGGCTCGGCGCAGGCGGCCATGGCCGCATCGAGTTGGCTCAGCGCCAGCACCTGGTCGGGGCTCAAGTCCGGGCCGGTCGGCTCATTGGCCGCCGGCGTGGCGCTTGCCAACCACTTGACCATACGCTTCAGGCGCGCCTGCAACTGTGCCGGGTTCAATTGACGCAATTGCGGCGGCAACACCGACATCGCCACTTCGCCAACGCTGCGCTGGTAGTAGCGCGCCGCAAACGCGACCAGCTCGCACCAGTGCGCCGACAGCGGCGCCAATGCGTCCAGCACGGCGCTCACCGGGCGCAAGGCGCTTGCGTCGATTTCGGCTTCGGCGTCAGCCCCCGGCCACACCAATCCAGTGACCTCGCGCTTGCCCAAGGGGACCTGCACCAGGGTGCCGGCCGCGAGCGCATGCTCGCACCAGTAATCGAGCGGCTCGCTCAGACCGCTGTGCTGCGGCGCGTCGACGACGACACGAATTCTTACGAGTGCAATCGATCTGGAATTTGTCATTTAAACGCCAAAGCTCGATACCAACTCAAAGACCAGAGCTAAATACATGATTTGAAAGCTCTTACTGGCTCAGAGCCTTCTGTGGATAACTTTGTGGGCAAGCGGCTCCGTGGTGCCGCCATCCTCGCGCCCTGCTTGTCAAGTAGTGTTTTTGCAAGTCTTCTGACGTCTTGACAAATATCCTTATGAATCAACTGCTTGGCGGATTTCAGGGAAAACGATGAGCTGCATTGCAGCACGTGCCCCCGGTGACGTCGACATGGCCATATTTTGGGGATAAGTCAAGTCCAGAGCGCTCACTTCAGCTGAAATCACGACGCAAAGCCATTTTTTTGATGACCTCACTTATCACCATCATCTCGGGTTGAGCTCAGAAATGATCGCCAAGTTTATGATTCAAAAAGATTTTTCTCCTGCTAGCCGGTGACTGTGGATAACTTTGTTAGCAAATCCTGCACAAATGCTGCGGCAGCCCATGGCAGCGATGCCGATAGCAAGAACTCTGGCTCAGTAAGCCCATACTAACGTTTATGAATCAAGCACTTAGCCGAGATCAGGGAAAACGCGGCACTGCCATGCCAGGCGCCGGCGGAGGACCTCAATTTGGGGATAAGTCAAGACCCGCGTGCAGAGGTCACAGCCCGTGCCGGCCGTCTCAGGCTCAAACCGCGGCGCGCTGCTTGCGTGAATGGCTGTGCACTGTTTCGACCAGCGCCGTCACATGGTCGGGCGGCGTGAACTGGCTGATGCCATGGCCAAGATTGAAGACGTGGCCAGCCCAGGTGCCGTCGGCATTGCGTGGATTGCCAAAGCTGTCCAAGACCTTGATGGCCTGTGCCTGCACTGTTTCGGGCGAGGCAAACAGCACATTCGGATCCATATTGCCCTGCAAAGCCACGCGGTCACCCACTTGGGCACGCGCCTTGGTCAAGTTGACCGTCCAGTCAAGGCCCACCACATCGGCGCCCGCATCGGCGATTTCGGTCAGCCACAGGCCACCGCCTTTGGTGAACAGAATGCTGGGTATGCGCTGCCCCTCGTGCTCGGTCTTGAGCTGAGCCAGCACGCGGCGCGAATAGGCCACGCTGAACTCCTGAAAAGCGCCATCGGCCAGCACGCCACCCCAACTGTCGAAAATCATCACAGCCTGCGCACCGGCCTCGATCTGAGCGTTCAAGTAGGCGGCGACTGTATCGGCATTGATGGCAAGAATGCGATGCATCAGGTCGGGGCGCGCATACATCAGGCTCTTGACTTGGCGGTAGTCGTCCGAGCCTGCACCTTCGACCATATAGCAGGCCAGCGTCCAGGGGCTGCCCGAGAACCCGATCAAAGGCACCCTGCCATCGAGTGCGCGCCGGATCGAGCTGACCGCATCAAACACATATTGCAGCTTGTGCATGTCGGGAATGGCCAGCGCAGCTACCGCCGCTTCGTCGCGAATCGCGCGTTCGAATTTGGGCCCTTCGCCTGGCGAAAAGCTCAGTCCAAGACCCATCGCGTCGGGCACGGTGAGTATGTCGCTGAACAGGATCGCCGCGTCCAGCGCAAAGCGATCCACCGGCTGCAGCGTCACTTCGGTGGCGTAGTCGGGGTTGGTGGCCAATCCCATGAAGCTGCCCGCCTTGGCGCGACTGGCCTTGTACTCGGGCAGATAGCGCCCGGCTTGGCGCATCAACCACAAGGGCGTGTATTCGGTGGGCTGGCGCAGACAGGCGCGCAGAAAGGTGTCGTTTTTGAGGTTTGAGGTCATGTCAGTATTATCGTTGCACTCCGTCGCAGATAAGTTGGATTGAATCAAGGCTTGAATTGGTCTGCCTGTGCCTCACATTGCAAACAAGCCGGGTCGCTCGGAATGCACCATCGCGACCTGCCTCGTGACTTCGTCCACAAAAAGGGTACTGCCATGTCGTCTCTTGCTTCCCCGGCACGTCTGCGCTCCGGTCTGATCGCCATGCTCACCGCACTGGCACTGACGGGTTGCGGCTACAACGACTTCCAGCGCCTCGATGAAGAAGTGAAGGCGGGTTGGTCCGAAGTGTTGAACCAGTACCAGCGCCGCGCCGATCTGATCCCCAACATTGTTGCCACCGTCAAGGGCGAGGCCAACTTCGAGCAGGAAACGCTCACCAAGGTGATCGAGGCACGCGCCAAGGCCACCAGCATTCAGGCCACGCCGGAACTGGTGAATGACCCGGCGGCGTTCCAGAAATTCCAGGCCGCCCAGGGTGAGCTGAGCAGCGCCTTGAGCCGCTTGCTGGTGGTGAGCGAGCAGTACCCGAGTCTGAGGGCGAACCAGGGTTTCCAGGATTTGCGCGTGCAACTCGAAGGCACCGAGAACCGCATCACCGTGGCGCGCAACCGCTACATCAAGACGGTGATCGAATACAACGTCAAGGTGCGCAGCCTGCCCACCAATCTGACAGCGATGGTGATGGGCTATCAGGTCAAGCCCAACTTCACGGTGCAGAACGAGGCCGCCATCAGCGCACCGCCTACCGTGAGTTTTGACAAGACACCCGCGGCCTCGAAATGATGGCGCACTGAGAGCAGGCCGTGCGGCAAACCACGACTCGAAGACCAGGCCGGTGGGGTCAGGTCTTGCTGGCCGCGTTGCTGCTGGCCTGCGGCGCGCTCTTTTCGGCCTTCGCGCAAGATGCAGTGCCCGCCTTGACCGCGCGCGTCGTCGATCAGACCGCAATCCTGAACGACGCGCAGCGCGCGGCGCTGGAAGCGCGGCTGGCCGAGTTTGAGGCCCAGGCGGGCCCGCAGATCGTGCTGCTGCTGGTGCCCAGCACCCAGCCCGAGGACATCGCCGCCTACGCCCAACGCGTCGCCGATTCCTGGAAGATCGGCCGGCGCGACGTGGGCGATGGCGTGCTGGTGGTTGTGGCCAAGAATGATCGCCGCGTTCGCATCGAGGTGGCCAAAGCGCTTGAAGGCGCGGTGCCCGATCTGGCCGCGCGCCAGATCATTCAGAACGCCATCACGCCGGCCTTCAAGGCGGGCGACTACGCAGCCGGCTTGAACGCGGGGCTGGACCAGTTGATGGCACGCATCAAGGGCGAACACCTGCCGACACCCGCTCAGTCATCGCAAGGCGGCAATGCCGGTCAGGACACCGGCCTGCAGTGGCAAGAGCTGGGCATGTTCTTCTTTGTTGCGGTGCCCATCATCGGCGCCGTGCTGACCGGTATGTTGGGCCGCAAGCTCGGTTCGCTGCTGACCAGCGGCGCGGTCGGCGCGTTGGGATGGTGGTTCAGCACCAGCCTGCTGCTGGCCGGCATTGCGGGTGTGGCTGCCCTGATTCTGGTGGGCTTGCTGGGCATAGGCTCGGCGGGACGGCGCAGCGGCTCGTCGCAGGGCCCGGTGATCTGGGGTGGTGGTCGCGGCGGCGGCTTTGGCGGCGGCGGCGGCGGTTTTTCGTCCGGCGGCGGGGGCGACTTTGGCGGCGGCGGCGCCTCCGGCAGTTGGTAAAGGAAGCGCACCATGAACCGCTGGTCAAGACTGCTGAAACACCGCTGGCTGGACGAGTCCGACGTGCGCCGGGCTTTGGGCGTGGCGGCAATAGCGCGCCTGCAAGCGCGTGTCGCCGCCAGCGAAAGCCGGCACAGCGGTGAGATCCGCATTTGCGTCGAGGCGGGCCTGCCGCTCAGCTACTTATGGCGCCACGCGTCTGCCCGCGATCGCGCCTTGACGATGTTTGGCAAGCTGCGCGTCTGGGACACCGAGCACAACAACGGTGTGCTGATCTATCTGCTGCTGGCCGAGCGCCGCATCGAGATCGTCGCCGATCGCGGACTCAATCAGCATGTCAGCGCCGAGCATTGGGCGCAGATCGCACGCGACATGAGCGCCGCCTTCCAATCCGCTCATTTCGAGCAAGGTCTGAACCAGGCCGTGGACGCTGTCGGCGAATTGCTGCATCGGCATTTCCCATTGGCACCTGGCGCGTCGAATCCGAACGAACTGGCAGACCTGCCCGTCATCCTTTAGCGCTGATCGTGGCGTGGACTCACGGTCCCCGCCTCGGTGCTCGGATGGAGCTCGGCGGGATCGTGCCTCAGCTGTCCAGGCTGAGAATCTGACGCCCGGCCCATTCTTCGCCCGGCTCCAGTCTGATGGGGCGGTTGATGCGCGCCGCTTCCACGCACAGCATCTGGTGGTAGTCGTCGTCGGGCATGTCGGCCAAGGCCGCGCAGCGGTCACCCCAAGGGTTCCACACCACCACATCGGCAAAATCCTCTTGCTCGATGCGCAGCGCGCGCTTGGGTTCGCGCAACAGCAAGGCCCGGCTGGCGTGGGCGTAGACGCGATCCATTTCGGCGCTCACGCGCAGGGCGTCTAGCGTGTCGACCTGGCTCTTGCCAGACAGGCTGTCGAGGTAGCTCAGCCCTTGCAAGCCGTGCAGCCGTGCATCAACCAGGTCGTCCAGGCGCAAATAGGTGTGCAGCGCAGTGGTGAACTCAAACGCTTCGCCGCCGGTGTTCTCGCAGGCCAGTTCGATGTCGATGCGACGCCCGGCAATGCGCACCGTCAGTTCGAGCGCAAAGGCATGGGGCCAGCGCTTGCGTGTGGCATCGCTGTCTTCAAGACGCAGCGCGCACAGCGCGTCGTCGGCGCCCTGCTCGGCCATCAGCAACTGCCAGGCCTGCGTGCGCGCAAAGCCATGCGCCGGCAAGGCACCCAGCTTGCCGAACTGCGGAAAACACACCGGTATGCCGCCACGCACCGCCTTGCCCGGCGCAAACATGGCCGTGGGCGAGCAGTAGAGCTGCTCGGCCGCAGCTTCGGGTTGCCACGACAGCACCTGCCCGCCTTGCAGCAGAACAGTCGCGCGCGCGCCGCCCGGAGCCACCAGCTCGATGGCGTCCATGCCTTGATGACGAGACAGTCCGAAGGTCTTGCTCATGGTCAGATGCTTGCTGCTGAGTTGGAAACAAACAACCCGCCGGACTTGCATCGGGCGGGTTGTCCTGGTGAGGTCAACGTTGCCTCGTTGTCGTCATTTCTTGCGGTACTTGCGCAAGGCAGCGATCTGCGCCGCCATCGCCGCGAACTCGCCTTGGGCCTTGGCGAAATCGATGTCGCTCTTGGCGTTTTTCATCGCCTCTTCGGCCAGCTTCCTGGCTTCGAGCGCCTTGGCTTCGTCCAGGTCCTTGCCGCGGATGGCGGTGTCGGCCAGCACGGTCACATGGTCAGGCTGCACTTCGAGAATGCCACCGGCCACGAACACGAATTCCTCTTCGCCGTTGTCGGCGCGCTGGATGCGCACCGCACCGGGTCGAATGCGCGTGATCAGCGGCGTGTGGCGCGGCAGGATACCCAACTCGCCGCTTTCACCCGGCAGCGCGACGAACTTCGCTTCGCCGGAGAAGATCGACTCTTCGGCGGAAACGACGTCAACTCGAAAAGTTGTCATGCTCAATCCCTAGTCAGTTGCGGACAGTCCAGACCGGAGCACCAGTCTGGTCCGCCCCAGGTCGTCAGACCTTCTTGGCCTTTTCAAGCACTTCGTCAATCGTGCCGACCATATAGAAAGCTTGCTCGGGGACGCTGTCGCATTCACCGGCCACGATCATCTTGAAGCCACGGATGGTTTCTTTCAAGGTCACGTACTTGCCCGCCGTGCCGGTGAACACTTCGGCCACGTGGAAGGGCTGGCTCAGGAAGCGTTGGATCTTGCGGGCACGAGACACAGCGAGCTTGTCTTCGGGGCTCAGCTCGTCCATGCCCAGAATCGCGATGATGTCGCGCAGTTCCTTGTAGCGCTGCAGTGTGCCTTGCACCGCGCGGGCCACGTTGTAGTGGTCTTCGCCGACCACATTCGGGTCGAGCTGGCGCGAAGTCGAGTCCAGCGGGTCCACCGCCGGGTAGATGCCCAGCGAGGCGATGTCACGCGACAGCACCACGGTCGAGTCCAGGTGGGCGAAGGTGGTGGCGGGCGACGGGTCGGTCAAGTCGTCGGCAGGCACGTACACGGCCTGGATCGACGTGATCGAGCCGACCTTGGTCGACGTGATGCGCTCTTGTAGGCGGCCCATTTCTTCGGCCAGCGTCGGCTGATAGCCCACCGCCGACGGCATACGACCCAGCAGCGCCGACACTTCGGTGCCGGCCAGCGTGTAGCGGTAGATGTTGTCGACGAAGAACAGCACATCCTTGCCTTCGTCGCGGAACGATTCGGCGATCGTCAGGCCGGTCAGGGCGACGCGCAGACGGTTGCCCGGAGGCTCGTTCATCTGGCCATAGACCATCGCCACCTTGGAGTCTTCGAGCTTCTCGAGATCGACCACCTTGGAGTCGGCCATCTCGTGATAGAAGTCGTTGCCTTCACGCGTGCGTTCACCCACGCCGGCGAACACCGACAGACCCGAGTGCGCCTTGGCGATATTGTTGATGAGCTCCATCATGTTCACGGTCTTGCCGACACCGGCGCCGCCGAACAGGCCCACCTTGCCGCCCTTGGCGAACGGACAGATCAAGTCGATCACCTTGATGCCGGTCTCGAGCAATTCCTGCGAAGGACTCAGCTCGTCGTACGCGGGCGGCTTGCGGTGGATGGGAGCGGTGAGCGTCTGGTCGACCGGGCCGCGCTCGTCGATCGGGTTGCCGAGCACGTCCATGATGCGACCCAGCGTCGCACGGCCCACGGGCACCGTGATGCCAGCGCCCGTGTTGCGCACGACCAGGCCGCGCCGCAGACCTTCGCTCGATCCCATCACGATGGCGCGCACGATGCCGTCGCCGAGCTGCTGCTGCACTTCCAGCGTCAGGCCCGAATCAGACCCGACGAGCTTGAGCGCGTCATAGATCTTGGGCATCGCGTGGCGGGGGAACTCGACGTCCACCACCGCGCCGATACATTGGACAATCTTGCCCTCGGTGCTCTGTGCCATTTCCACGTTCGACATGTTCGTATCCTTAATACTTGCTGATTCTTTGGGTCTTGATCCGGACGGTGTTGCCGCTCAGACGGCAGCGGCGCCCGCCACGATTTCGGACAATTCTTTGGTGATCGCTGCTTGACGCGTGCGGTTGTAGACCAGCTTGAGTTCGCCGATCACATTGCCTGCGTTGTCGGTCGCCGCCTTCATGGCCACCATGCGTGCCGAATGTTCGCTCGCCATGTTGTCGGCCACCGATTGATAGATCAGCGCTTCGACGTAGCGCAGCAGCAGCGCGTCAATCACCGTCTGGGCATCAGGCTCGTACAGATAATCCCAGCCATGCGCGGACTTCTTCGGGGCCAGCGCATCTGCAGCCAGGGGCAGCAACTGCTGCACCAGCGGTTCCTGGTTCATCGTGTTGATGAAGCGCGTGTAGCACAGGTGGACCGACGACAGCTCGCCGGCGGCGTATGCGTCGAGCAAGACCTTGACCGGGCCGATAAGCTTCTCTAGATGAGGCTGGTCGCCCACATGTGTGAGTTGCGAGACCACCGGCACACCGATGCGGTTCAGGAAGCCCAAGCCCTTGTTGCCGATGGCCACGGCCTGTGACTTGACGCCCTTGCCTTCGAGCGCCTTGAATTTGGCGGTCAGGGCGCGCAACAAATTGGTGTTGAGTCCGCCGCACAAACCCTTGTCGGTCGTGATGACGATAAAGCCGGCTGGCTTGGTCGCGTCATTGGCCAGCATGAACGGGTGCTTGTACTCGGGCGTGGCTTGCGCCAGATTGGCCGCCAGATCGCGGATTTTTTCGCTGTAGGGGCGCGCCGCACGAACACGTTCCTGCGCCTTGCGCATCTTCGACACCGAGACCATTTCCATGGCCTTGGTGATCTTCTTGGTGTTCTCGAAGCTTTTGATCTTGCCCCGAATTTCCTTGCTTGATGCCATGAATTCTCCTGTCAGTTACCCGAAGCTGCGCGAAGCACGCAGGCCATCAAGCAGGCACCGTGGAACCGGCTTTGCCGGGCCACTGGTGACGCCCCCTTGAGGGGGAGGCGCGCAGCGCTTCGGGGGTGGTTCATGGTCAGGCGAAGGACTTCTTGAACGCCGTCACGGCCGCCATCAGCTCGGCTTCGGCGTCCTTGTCGAGCGCCTTGCTGTCTTCGATTTTCTTCAGCAAGCCGGCATGACTTGTCTTCAGATGCGTGTGCAGACCGGCTTCGAAGGACAACACCTTCTTCACGTCGATATCATCCATGAAACCCTTGTTCACGGCGAACAGCGAGGCGCTCATCAACGAGATCGGCAACGGCGAGTATTGCGACTGCTTGAGCAGTTCGGTGACGCGCGCGCCGCGGTCGAGCTGCTTGCGGGTGGCTTCGTCCAGGTCGGAGGCGAACTGCGCGAAAGCGGCCAGTTCACGGTACTGCGCCAAGTCGGTACGGATGCCGCCCGATTGCGCCTTCACCACCTTGGTCTGCGCCGCCGAACCCACGCGCGACACCGAGATGCCGGCATTGATGGCAGGGCGGATGCCCGCGTTGAAGAGCGAGGTTTCCAGGAAGATCTGGCCGTCGGTGATCGAGATCACATTGGTCGGCACGAAGGCCGACACGTCGCCGGCTTGCGTTTCGATGATGGGCAGGGCGGTGAGCGAGCCGGTACGGCCCTTGACCTCGCCCTTGGTGAAGGCCTCGACATAGTCGACGTTCACGCGCGCCGCGCGTTCGAGCAGCCGGCTGTGCAAATAGAACACGTCGCCGGGATAGGCTTCGCGGCCCGGCGGGCGACGCAACAGCAGTGACACCTGGCGATAGGCCACGGCCTGCTTGGACAGGTCGTCGTACACGATCAGCGCGTCTTCGCCGCGGTCACGGAAATACTCACCCATGGTGCAGCCCGAATAGGCCGACACATATTGCATGGCGGCCGATTCGGCGGCCGAAGCGGCCACGACGATGGTGTATTCCATCGCGCCGGTGGCTTCCAGCGAGCGCACCACGTTCTTGATCGACGAAGCCTTCTGGCCGATCGCAACGTAGACGCAGGTCATGTTCTGACCCTTCTGGTTGATGATGGTATCGACGGCCACTGCCGTCTTGCCGGTCTGGCGGTCACCGATGATCAGCTCGCGCTGGCCGCGGCCGATCGGCACCATCGAGTCGATCGACTTGAGGCCGGTTTGCATCGGCTGGTCGACCGACTTGCGGGCGATCACGCCCGGGGCGATCTTCTCGATAGGCGCCGACAGCTTGGCGTTGATCGGGCCCTTGCCGTCGATTGGCTGGCCCAGCGCGTTGACGACGCGGCCTTTCAATTCGGGGCCGACCGGCACTTCCAGAATGCGGCCGGTGCACTTGACCGTGTCGCCTTCGGAGATGTGTTCGTATTCGCCCAGGATCACGGCGCCCACCGAGTCGCGCTCGAGGTTCAATGCCAGACCGAAGGTCGGCGTGCCATCGGCCGTGGCCGGGAACTCGAGCATTTCGCCCTGCATCGCATCGGACAGGCCGTGCACGCGCACGATGCCGTCGGTCACCGAAACCACGGTGCCCTGGTTGCGAATGTCGGTCGAAGCGCCAAGGCCCTCAATGCGGCTCTTGATCAGTTCGGAAATTTCTGCGGGATTCAGTTGCATTGCTTATCTCCGGTCTGCGGGGGCTTGCGGCCAGTGGCCTGAAGCTTTGACAGTTTGGACGAGGTGTCAGGTGTTGCGGCAGGGGCGGCGATCAAGCCGCGAGTGCCACCTTCATTTGTTCAAGGCGCGCCTTCACCGAGGTGTCGAGGACTTCATCGCCGACCACCACGCGAATGCCGCCTATCAGTTCGGGTTCGATCTGAACGATGGCGTTGAGCTTGCGGCCAAAGCGTTTTTCCAGCGTGTTCACCAATTGGCCCAATTGCTCGGGCGCGATCTCGAACGCGCTGAACACTTGAGCGTCCGACACGCCGGAACGCTCGTTCACCAGCACATGGAATTGTGAGGCGATCTCGGGCAACACGGTCAGGCGGCCGTTGGCAATCACGGTGCTCAGCAAGTTTCTGGCAATGTCGCCCAGCGGTGTGTTCACCACCGAAGCGATCACGTCCATCACCTGCTCAGGCGTGGCCTTGGGGTTGTCGGCGAACTGGCGCAACTGGGCATCGGCCGTCACGGCCGCCAATGCTTCGACTTGGGCCGTGATCTGCTTCAGATCGCCTTTCACGGCGACCTGGAACAGCGCTTCAGCGTAGGGGCGGGCAAGGGTTGCAAGCTCAGCCATGGTCTACAGCTCGGTCTGCAGGCGGGCCAGCAACTCGGCGTGAACGCCGGCGTTGACTTCGCGCTTGAGGATGGCCTCGGCGCCCTTGACGGCCAGCGTGGCGACTTGTCCGCGCAAGACCTCACGGGCCTTCACGGATTCCTGCTCGGCTTCGGCCCTGGCAGCGGCAATGATTTTGGCGCCCTCGTCGCTGGCGCGCGACTTGGCGTCTTCAATCATCGACTGCGCCAGGCGCTCGGCGTCGGCCAGGCGTTGGGCCGCATCGTTGCGCGCGCTGGAGAGCTGCTCTTCAACACGCTTGTTGGCGTTGCTCAGCTCGAGCTTGGCCTTGTCGGCGGCCGACAAGCCGGCGGCGATTTTTTCGGCGCGCTCGTCGAGTGCTTTCATGATGGGCGGCCACACAAACGTCATCGTGAACCAGACCAGGATCATGAAGACGATGAGTTGCGCGATCAGCGTAGCGTTAATGCTCACGTTGTTGCCTCACAAACTATTGGATTCGAATGCTGGAGGACAAAGCCCGAGGTGCAGGCCCCGTCCACAGCGCGACTTACTTGGGCAGGTTGGCGATCTGGGCCAGGAACGGGTTGGCCGTTGCGAACCACAGGGCAATACCGGTGCCGATGATGAAAGCCGCGTCGATCAGACCAGCCAACAAGAACATCTTGGTCTGCAGCTCATTCATCAGTTCGGGCTGACGCGCGGCCGACTCAAGATACTTGCTGCCCATGATGCCGATACCGATACAAGCGCCAAAGGCACCCAGACCAATGATCAGGCCAGCGGCGAGGGCAACAAAGCTAATGACTTCCATGGTGATTCCTTAGAGAGGGTAAAATGAGTGAGAAAAAAGGGTGAATCGAAACTGTGATCAGTGCGAATCGTGAGCCTGGCCGATATACACCAGCGTGAGCATCATGAACACAAAGGCTTGCAGCCAGACGATCAGCAAATGGAAGATCGCCCACACGGTGCCGGCCACAATGTGGCCCAGGAACAGCGCGATGCCGGTGGCGGTCAAAGCGAAGGCGCCGCCCATCAAGGCGATCAGCATGAAGATCAGTTCGCCAGCATACATATTGCCGAACAACCGCATGCCGTGCGACACGGTCTTGGCGACGAATTCGATGACCTGCATCAGGAAATTGACGGGGTAGAGGAACCACTTGTCGCCAAACGGCGCCGAGAACAGCTCGTGCACCCAGCCGCCCGCACCCTTGATCTTGATGTTGTAGAACAAGCAGGTGAGCAGCACGCCTATCGACAAGGCCATGGTGATGGACAAGTCGGCGGTAGGCACGACACGAAGATTGGGCAGGCCCAACACATGCTCGCCGATCCAGGGCAGCAGATCGACGGGCAGGAAGTCCATCGAATTCATCAATATCACCCAGATGTACACCGTCAAGGCCAGCGGTGCGACGAGCTTGCGACTCTTGGCATTGTGAACAATGCCCTTGGCCTGGTTTTCCACCATCTCGACCAGCATTTCCACGCCGGCCTGGAAGCGCCCCGGCACGCCCGCCGTGGCTTTGCGCGCTGCCAGCCACAGTAGCCAGCAGGCCAGCACACCGATCGCGACGGTGAAGAACACCGAGTCCAGATTGATGACTGAAAAATCAACCACCGACGTCTGCTTCTGGTTCTGCAAATGATGCAGGTGGTGAATGATGTATTCACCGGCACTCGGGGCGTGTTCGCTGCTTTCGGCTGCCATAGTGTTCTTCAGTCTCGTCGTCCATCAACGGCCGCGCCAGAGCAGCGCAACCCAGTTCACCTTCATGCACACAACCATCGTGATCAGCAAAGCCGGCCAGCTCAGGTTGGGCACCACCTTGGCAGCGATCACCAGCAAGGAGACGGCTGCCGCAATCTTCAGCATCTCCCAGAACAAGAACCCCATGGCTGCCCTTGATGCAGCAGCCGGTGAGGAAATTGCTCCTCTCGTCATCCCACGCGCCAGCAAGGCCCCTGGCAGTACCACGGCACCCGCTCCATAAAGCGCAGACCAAGCCATGCTTGCGTCGCCGCTTGTCAGCCAGGCGATCAGGCTGCAAAGCACCCCGATCACCGCCTGCGTCGCCACCACGCGCCACGGCGAAATCGAGGGCAGCTTCTTTCGCAGTTCCTGCGCTTGCTCACGCGTCAGGGGTTTGAAAGAGATTGCCTCGACCTCGTCATCCCAGCTTGCTGCACCCGCCCATGTCGGTCTGAGTGCGCCATTTGACGGCTCAGGACTTGCGCAATTCTTGACCAGCTTACTCATGGCGTGTTTCAGAAATGAGTCGACAAGAATTTTCGGGGTTGCGTGCAGCAAAGCCTCGGAATTATACGTGAAAGCCCGGGTTTGTCTGGGTGCGCGAACTGCCGGTAACGCCCCACCTTGCGCCAGGACAAATGTGCTGGCTCGATTTCAACGGCGCAGAGTCAGGCGAGTTTGGCGAAGTTGGCCGGCAAACCCGGCGTCTCGACGCGCAATTGCAGCACGTAACCGGCCCAGGGCTGCTCGGCCAGCTCAGTTGGCGGGCGCTTGTTGCAAGCACTGGTGACATAGATCGTGCGCAGGTCGGCGCCACCAAAACAAGGCATGGTCGGGCAGCGCACCGGCAGCGCCACCTCGCGCAGCTGTTCACCCGCGGGAGACAACTGGACGAGGCGCTGGCCTTCGTACATGGCAAGCCAGTAATTGCCGCGTGCATCGACTGCGGCGCCGTCCGGACGGCCGCCGTAGGCACTCAACGGCTGCCCGGCCTCTCGTGACGCGAAGCGCGCGAAGACTCGCCGGTTCGCGACGCTGCCGCTGGTCGCGTCAAAGTCGAAAACATAGACCGTGTGGGCGCGCGTGTCGGCCCAGTAGAGCAGGCTGCCATCCGGACTCCAGGCCAGGCCGTTGGCGGTCGCCACTTGATCTGCCATACGCGCGAACACGCCACCCGCATACCGATACAAGGCAGCCAGCAGCGCCGGTTCGCCAGGTTCTTGCATGGTACCGGCCCAGAAGCGCCCTTGCGGGTCGGCCTTGCCGTCGTTGAAGCGCTGTGTCAGCGTGTCATATGGGGCCGCCGCGATTCGACGGCGCTCGCCGCTGGCGGTATCGAGGCGCCACAGACCGTCGCGCTGGGCCAGCAACAGGCCGCCGCCCTGAACTGCCTCAATCGGCGCCAGGCATCCGACTTCGGTCACGACATCCCAGCGCGTGAGCGTTTGCGATGCGGGGTCGAAGCGCAATACCTGACAGGCGGGAATATCTACGTAATACAGCACCTGCTCGACGGGATGCCAGAGCGGCGATTCACCGAGCCGTGCAGCGGTGTTGACTGCAACGCCAACGTGGTAGAGGGTTTCGTGCATGGGGCGGATCGGCGCACCGCTCAGGCGAGCGACACCTTGAGGTAGTGCGCGCCGGGTAGCGGGTTGAAGTAGAAGGGCGGCACCTCCTCGAATCCCAGCGTGTCATAGAGTCCGCGCGCGGCCTCCATGTCGTCAAGCGTGTCGAGCAGCATGGCCGAATAGCCGGCCTCGGTGGCACGGTCAATCAAGGCCTGTGCCAGATGCCGACCCAGGCCGAAGCGGCGGAAAGCGGGACGCACATAGAGCCGCTTCATTTCGCACGCGTTCGCGTAATCGACGTCGGGGAGATTGCGGAACGCGCCGCAACCGGCCAGCGTGCCGTTCACCCGCGCCAACAAAAAAAGTCCGGCCGGCGGCGCGTATTCGCCGGGCAAGCGCTCCAGTTCGGCGTCGAAACCCTGAAAGCAAAGATCCACCTGCAGGCTCGCCTCGTACTCGCGCAAGATCTCGCGGCAGGCGTCCCATAGTTCGGGTGTGTCGGGTGAGATCAGTTGAATATCAGGTGTTTGCATGGGCTGAGAGGACAGTTTAGGCGAAGACGCTAGGCGCCTGTCTGTTGCCCCCAGCTCACCACCCAGGCGACAAACGCCGCGCACACCATCAGCAGCGCCAGCGCCAGCAGGCGCCTGGCCAAACCGTCCTGGCTGGCTGGTACGGTTGATTGCAGCAGTTTGTCGCCGCTCAGCATCGGGCGTATCAGCGTCTTGCCACGGCGCAGCACGTAGAAGGTGATCGCGCCGACATGCAGGCCCACCAGCAGCAAAATCGTCCACTGCCCCCAATGCTTGTGATAGCCGGTGAGGACTTTGCTGGTGGCGCCACTCACCCACCCGATCAAAGGCCCGGTGGTAGCGATCTCGTCATCGGCAAACAGTCCCGTGCCCACCTGTAGCGACAGAAATGCGAGCATCGCAAACACCGACAGCGCGCCCAAAGGGCTGTGGCCGACCTCGAAGTCGTCCTCGGGCAATGGTCGGCCGCGCAAATAGCGCCAAACCGCTTGCGGGCTGTACGCAAACCTGACAAAACGCGACCAGCGCCCTCCCACCAGACCCCACATCAGGCGGAACAACAGCAGCGTGAAAGCGGCGTAACCCAGGCGCAGGTGCCACTCCATCGCATTGCCGCCGAGCTTGGCGCTCAACACGGACGCGACCACACACAGCGCAAGCGACCAATGGAACACGCGGGTGGGCAAGTCCCAGACGCGCACCGGCTTCAAGTCAGTCCGTTGCAGCATGAAACCTCCTGGCGCCATTGTCTTGCAGGCGCCAGGCTTGATTCAAATCGGCAGTCGCCACCCGGAGATCGGCAAGGTTTTGCACCCGGCGCTGCAGAAATCTGCTGTTCTGCGTAAACTGCCGGCGCTGCGTCGCTCGCCGGTCGAAGGCGAGGTTCAATGTCACTACTGTCACTCGAGATTTCATCATGAATAGAGTACTGCTTGCCCTGACCACCGCCTGCGCCCTGGGTGCCGCTGTGCCGGCGTCCGCCCAATTCAGAAAACCTGAAGACGCGATCAAGTACCGCCAGAGCACGATGTTCATGATGAGCACCCATTTCGGACGCATCGCAGCCATGGCCAGCGGTCGCGCACCGTTTGACGCAAAAGCTGCTGCCGACAACGCCGCCATGGTCGCCACCCTGTCGAGCCTGCCTTGGTCGGCGTTCGGCGATGGGACCGATATGGCGGCGCCGACGCGTGCCAAGCCCGAAGTCTGGAAGGAACCCGCCAAGTTCAAGGAAGCTGCTGACAAGCTGCAGGTCGAAGTCGTCAAACTCGACGCCGCTGCCAAGGCTGGCAATCTCGATCAGATCAAGGCCGCCGTTGGCGCAGTCGGTCGCAGTTGCAAGGCATGCCACGACAAGTACCAGTCTGAAGATTTGAAATGACGGGGGCTTGATCCGGCGCTTACGCTACAGCAGCGGGTAGCCCGCAGCGGTTGCACCAAGGCCTCGCCCCTTATCGGCCAGACCCGCTTCTGCGCCCGCCCGTCGGCGCCGGCTCGGCACCTCATCAGCCTGCAGCCGGCTCGACAAAGCCGAGCACGACCCTGCGGGTCATGGCCCCCTTCTTCTCAATCTTGGTCACGACTACGTTGCCGATCTCGGCGGTGTTGGCGACATGCGTGCCACCGCAGGGCTGCAGGTCGACGCCGTCAATCTTGAGCACGCGCACCCGGCCCGAGCCGCGCGGCGGCTGCACGCTCATACTTCGTACCAAGCCGGGGTTGGCGTCGAGCTCAGCGTCGCTGATCCAGCTGTGGCTGACCGCATGCGCCTCCATCACCAAGCGCGCCAGGCCTGCGTTCAGCGCGGCCTTGTCGAGGGCTTCGTCCATATGGAAATCGAGCCGCGCGTAGTCGGCGGTGATCGAGCAACCATCGACCGGGTGTGGCACCAGCGCGCACAGCAAATGCGTGCTGGTGTGAAAGCGCATATGGCGCGAGCGGCGCTCCCAGTCAATCTGCGCCGTGACTGCCGTGCCGGGCGTGAAACGTGCCAGCAATGTTTGCTGTCCCGGCGCGGCGACATGCAGCACTTCTCCGGCATCGGCACCCTTGCGCGTGTTGGCAATCTGGAGAGCGGCGCCGTCCCCCAGGCGCAACTCGCCGCGGTCGCCCGCCTGGCCCCCGCCGGTCGGGTAGAACACGGTACGGTCGAGCACCACGCCATGCTCGTCAACGCGCTGCACGAGCGCCTCGCAACTGCGCAGATGAGCGTCTTCTCGAAACAAGGCTTCGGTCATGATCACTTTCGGGTCAGCGAATACTCGGTTCGATCTTAGCCTTGGACGCGTGGCCACTCACAACAGCAACTGCCCGCTGATCAGCGGCGTCACGTCGCCGCCTATCCAGGTATCGAGCCCTTCGCGCCACACATGCACGCGCGAGACCCGCATTCAGACTGCCGGTAACCGGGTCTTCGGGCACGCCCAGCTTGAGTCCGCGCACCACGCTGGAATCTGCGCTGCTTTCTCATACCGTCCCTCTTTGCTTGAATCAATGAAATGGCTCAGCCTTGCCGTGCCAGCGCGAGCTTGATGCCGAACGAAACAAACAGGCCGCCGATCAAGCGATTGAGCCAAAGCACCAGCCATCGGTTGGCCTGAAAACGTTGGCTGGCCAGAGAGGCGGACACCGCCAGAAAGTGACACCACAACATGCCGTTGAAGTTGAAGATACATCCCAGCACGATGAAGGCAAGCGCCTTGTTCGGCGTGTGTGGATCGATGAATTGGGGCACGAAGGCCAGAAAGAAGACCGCCACCTTCGGGTTAAGCACATTGGTCAGAAAACCCTGGGCGAAGATGCGGCGATACGTCAGCGCAGGCTGCAGTTCCAGCAGCGCTTTGGCCTCCGAGGCTGGCTTGCTGCGCAGCATCGTCAGACCGATGTACAGCAAATAGGCCGCGCCCGCATACTTGACCATGGCAAAGGCAGCCGTCGATGTGGCCAGTAGCGCCGACAACCCAAGAGCCGCCGCAAAAATATGCACAAAGATCCCCGCGCCAATGCCCAGCGCCGCGGCCGACCCGGCGCGCCAGCCCTGTGTGGCGCTGCGCGTCATGACGAGGATCGAATCCGGCCCGGGTGCCATATTGAGCAAGAGACCCGAGACAATAAACAGCGCAAGATCGTGGGTGCCGAACATGACGAGCTTTCCGATGAGGGCTTGGAAATCAGTCAAATGTGCATCTTGACATTGCGCTGTCCGGGCGCGGCGCCGACACATTCAATTTCCACCTCCTGCGCGGCCCGGACGAGCTTGCGCACATTGATCGAGCTCAGTCTTCCCCAGATGTGAACTGACGTGGTCACGGCGTCGGCGCCTCGACCAGCGTCAGCGCTTCGCGCAGCACACGACCCAGAATCTCCACGCCTTCGGCGATCTGCGCCGGATTGAGCGTCACGAACGAGAGTCGCAAGGTGCGTGGGTCCGGCGCTTCGGCGTAGAAAGCAGCGCCCGGCACGAAGGCAATGCCGGCCTCGACCGCCAGCGGCAGCAGCGCCATCGCGTCCAGCCCTTCAGGCAGGCGGATCCAGAAAAACATGCCGCCTTGCGGCTCCAGCCACTCGCAACCCGGGGGCAGGTGTTGCCTTAAGGCGGCGGCCATTGCGTCGCGGTTCGCCTTGTAGAGCGCGCGGATGGTGGGCACATGGCTGTCCAGAAAACCGTTCTTGACGACCTCGTAGACGACGCGCTGGTTGAAACCCGGCGTGTGCAGATCGGCCGCCTGCTTGGCTTGCAGCAGCTTCGGGTAGAGCGCCTTGGGCGCGATCACATAGCCCAAGCGAAAACCCGGCGTCAGCACCTTGGAGAACGACCCGAGATAGACCGACCCTTCGGGCCAGAGCGAGCTCAGCGCCGGCGACGGTGGCACGTCGTACCACAAGTCGCCGTAAGGGTTGTCCTCGACGATGGGCACGCTGGCCGCGCGCGCCGCCGCCACCACGGCCTGGCGCCGCTCGGCGCTCATCACGCGGCCGGTGGGATTTTGGTAATTGGGCAGCAGGTAGGCGAAGCGCGTGCCGGGTGCGTCGTGCGGCAACTGAGCTATGGCCTCGGGCAGCACGCCCTGCTCGTCACTGGCCAGGCTCGCGAAGATCGGCTCGTAGGGTGCGAATGCCTGCAGCGCGCCCAGGTAGGTGGGCGTCTCGACCGCCACCGGCGCGCCCGCGTCGCACAGGATTTTGCCAACCAGATCCAGTCCCTGCTGCGATCCGGTGGTGATCAAAACCTGGTCCGCTGTTGCCTGCACGCCCAAGCTGGCCACGCGCGCCGCCACCCATTCGCGCAGCGGCGCGAAACCCTCGCTGGCCGCGTATTGCAGGGCTTCCCGCGGGTTCTCGGTGAGCACCCTGTCGCAAGCCGCCTTCAGCGCAGCCACCGGAAAGCTATCGGCCGACGGCAGGCCGCCGGCCATCGACAAGACGTCGGACTGCTCGGTCAGCTTGAGGATCTCCCGAATGATCGACGGGTTCATGCGCGCGGCGCGTTTGGCAAGTTTCCAGGGGGTCATAAGCTTTGCTCTCTCAGGGTTGCAACATCCAGTCCACCGCCGCTTGCGCATGCAGCGCGGTGGTATCGAACAGGGGCACCGGGCACCAAGCGGCGTCCAGCGGATCGATCAACAGGTTGATTTCGGTGCAGCCCAGAATCATGCCTTGCGCGCCTTGCTCGGCCAGATCCAGCATGATGCGCCGATAGGCCGCGCGCGATTCCGGCAAGACCTGGCCCCGGCACAATTCATCGTAAATGATGCGATGCACGGTGTCGCGCGCGCCAAGCGGCGGCGTGATGGTCTCGATGCCGTGTCGCTCCAGTCGCTGCCGGTAAAAATCCTGCTCCATCGTGTAGCGCGTGGCCAGCAGTCCGGCACGTTGCAGGCCCGCTGCTTTGAGCGCGGCGGCGGTGGCGTCCGCGATGTGCAGCACCGGCAGTCCGCCCAAGTGCTCGATCTGATCGGCGACCTTGTGCATGGTGTTGGTGGCGATCAGCAAACCCTGCGCGCCGGCGAGTCGCAATCCAGCCGCGGCGGCGCCCAGCACCTGCCCGGCCTCGTCCCAGTCATCGCACCGTTGCAACGCTTCGATCTCGGCAAAGTCGACGCTGTGCAGCACGATCTTGGCACTGTGCAGGCCGCCCAGGCGGCGCGCCACATGCTGGTTCAGCAGCCGGTAGATCGGCAAGGTCGACTCCCAACTCATGCCACCCAGGATGCCCAGCGTCTTCATGCGTTCTTCTCCGTCAGTCGCGCAAGGTCTTCAGCTTACCGGCATGCGCTTGCCAAGCCACACCACCGCCACCACGGCGAGCGCGAACAAGCCAGCGTCATGCCGTCCAGTGTTCGCCCAGTATCGGCACGGCCAGCAGCATCGACAGAAACGGCTGCAAGACCTGCACCTGGCTCACGCGCACCGTACCGCCGAGCGCGAGCGCCCGGTACCAGGCAAAGAAGCCCAGCCACATCGAGAACACCGACACGTACAAGAAGCCGCCCCAGGCCGACGGCGCCACCGGCTGCGCAGGCCAGGTCCACCAGGCCACCGGCAGCGTGATCGGCAGCGACAGCACCAGCACCCACGAGATCACCTGCTCGGGCTTGAGTTGCTGCGACAGCCGCGCGCCGCTCACATAGCCATAAGAGGCGCACAGCACGGCCAGCAGCAGCAGGCCGTCGGCGACCTGAAAGCCCGCTGCGCCGCGCCACCAGGCAAAGCCCAGCACGAGACCAAAGCCCGCCAGCGCACACAGCCAAAAGCTGCGACTTGGCCGCTGATGCAATAGCAGCGCGGCCAGCGCAGCCGTGGCCAAGGGCAAGACACCCGAGATCACCGAGGCATGCACGGCATCGACCGATCGCACTGCCCAACCCAGAAACAATGGCCAGCCGAACACCACGCCGGCGGCGGTCAGCAGCAGCGGCTGCAGTTGCGCCAAGCCGGGCCGATTGGCCTTGCTGAGATAGAGGTAAGTTGCCGCCAGCACGCCAGCCAGTGCCGCGCGGCCCAGCGCCACGAACACCGGATCGAGCTGGGGCGCCGCATTGCTGCCGCTGGCCAGCCGCGTCATCGGAATACTCAAGGCAAAAATGAACACGCCGACAAAGCCCAGCAGCAATCCTCGATGGGCGGCCTGCGCCACAGGCTGGCTGGCTTCGGATGGATGACTGTTTCGCATGCCTTCAGTCTATGGCCAATACCGACCCATGGCCGGCACGCCGATGCGGATCAACTTCCCGACCCGCCAGGGCCTGCGCTTGCAGCAACAGTCGATGCGAGCCCGTTCCGGGTTGACGACGCGCAGAGAGTGTTTTCATTTCGGGTTCAAGCGCAGCGTGTCGAGATCAAATTTCCGTTACCCTTGGCGGCTTGCAAGTTGCGAGTGGCCACCCCGTTCGCAGCCTGCCAGTTCGGGTGACGCGGGCTTATCCGCCGGGCGCCGCCGCCGTTCAGCTTCAGGTCTGTCGTCCCACAAGGACAGAGGAAAGCCATCATGAGCCAGCCGCAAGCACTTCGTTTGCATGTGCCGGAGCCCACCGGGCGCCCCGGCCATCACACCGATTTTTCCTATCTTCATTTGTCGAGCGCCGGCGCCGTGCGCAAGCCGCCGCTTGATGTCACCGCGCGCGACACCGCCGACCTGGCCTACAGCCTGGTGCGCGTGCTGGGCGAAGACGGCAAGGCGGTCGGCCCGTGGAATCCGGAGCTGCCGCCGGAGTTGCTCAAACGCGGCCTGCGCGCGATGCTCAAGACCCGCATCTTCGACGCCCGCATGCTGATCGCGCAGCGCCAGAAAAAGCTGAGCTTCTATATGCAGAGCCTGGGCGAAGAAGCCATAGGCAGCGCGCACGCGATGGCGCTGGACCCAGGCGATATGTGCTTTCCGACCTACCGCCAGCAAAGCCTGCTGCTGGCGCGCGACGATGTGCCAATGGCCGACATGATTTGCCAGTTGCTGTCCAACGAGCGCGATCCGCTCAAGGGTCGCCAGCTGCCGGTGATGTACTCGATCAAGCGCGCCGGTTTTTTCAGCATCAGCGGCAACCTGGCGACGCAGTTCATACAGGCGGTCGGCTGGGGCATGGCCTCGGCCATCAAGGGCGACACGCGCATCGCCTCGGGCTGGGTCGGCGACGGTGCCACCGCCGAGGCCGACTTTCATACCGCGCTGACCTTCGCCCATGTTTATCGCGCGCCGGTGATCCTGAACGTGGTCAACAACCAATGGGCGATCTCGACTTTCCAGGCGATTGCCGGCGGCGAGGGCACCACGTTTGCCGGACGCGGCGTCGGTTGCGGCATTGCCTCGATGCGCGTCGACGGCAATGACTTCCTGGCCGTGTATGCGGCGTCCCAATGGGCGGCCGAGCGTGCGCGCAGCAATCTCGGCCCGACGCTGATCGAATGGGTCACCTACCGCGCCGGCCCGCACTCGACCTCGGACGACCCCAGCAAATACCGGCCTGCCGACGACTGGGCGCACTTTCCGCTCGGAGACCCGATAGCGCGCCTGCGGCAACACCTGACCCTGCTGGGTGAGTGGTCCGACGCGCAACATGATGCGGCCCAATCCGAGCTCGAAGCCGAGGTCATCGCGGCGCAGAAGGATGCCGAGCGTTTCGGCTCGCTGGCCGACGGCCACATCCCGAGCATGGCTTCGATGTTCGAGGACGTCTACAAGGACATGCCGCCGCACTTGCAGGACCAGTTGCGCCAGGCGCAAAGGTTGGGAGGCCGGGCATGAACGACACCGCAAAGACTTCGCCGATGACGATGGTGCAGGCGCTGCGCTCGGCCATGGATGTGATGCTGGCACGCGATGGCGACGTGGTCGTGTTCGGCCAGGACGTCGGTTATTTCGGCGGCGTGTTCCGCTGCACCGAGGGGCTGCAGGCCAAGTACGGCAGGTCGCGTGTGTTCGACACGCCGATCTCCGAGGGCGGCATCGTCGGCATCGCGGTAGGCATGGGCGCTTATGGCTTGCGCCCGGTGGCCGAGATCCAGTTCGCCGATTACTTCTATCCGGCGTCGGATCAGATCGTGTCCGAGGCGGCGCGCTTGCGCTACCGATCGGTGGGAGACTTCACAGCGCCGCTCACGCTGCGCATGCCGTGCGGCGGCGGCATCTACGGCGGCCAGACGCACAGCCAAAGCCCCGAAGCCTTGTTCACCCATGTCAGCGGCTTGCGCACGGTGATGCCCAGCAACCCGTTCGATGCCAAGGGCTTGTTGATCGCGGCCATCGAATGCGATGACCCGGTGATCTTTCTGGAACCCAAGCGCCTGTACAACGGGCCTTTCGACGGCCATCACGACCGTCCTTCGGTGCCATGGACCAAGCACCCGCTGGGCCAGGTGCCCGAGGGCTATTACAAGGTGCCGCTGGAATCGGCCTCGGTGTTCAGAGAAGGCACCGACCTGACCGTGCTGACCTACGGCACGATGGTGTTTGTGGCCGAGGCCGCCGCCAATGAAACCGGCGTCAGCGCCGAGATCATCGACCTGCGCAGTATCTGGCCGCTCGACCTGCCCGCCATCGTCAACTCGGTCAAGAAGACGAGACGCTGCATCGTGTTGCACGAGGCCACCCGCACCAGCGGTTTCGGCGCCGAATTGAGCGCGCTGGTGCAGGAGCATTGCTTCTACCACCTCGAAGCACCGATCGAGCGCGTCACCGGCTGGGACACGCCCTACCCGCATGCGCAGGAGTGGGACTACTTCCCCGGCCCGGCCCGCGTTGCGGCCGCCTATCTGCGCGCCATGGAAAAATGAAGAACCCCCACGTTTGCGACGTTAACGTCGCTGCACTGCCCCCTGAGGGGGCGCATGCCTCCCTTGGGGCGGCCCGGCAGGAGTCATGAGATGACCATTCACACAATCAAAATGCCCGACATCGGCGAAGGCATTGTCGAAGTCGAATTGGTGGCCTGGCGCGTCAAGCCCGGCGACCGGGTGACCGAGGACCAGATCCTGGCAGACGTGATGACCGACAAGGCCACCGTCGAAATCCCGTCTCCGGTACACGGCAAGGTCCTGGCGCTCGGCGGCGAGGCCGGCGTCCTGATGGCGGTGGGGGCCGAGCTGATCAGCATCGAGCTCGACGGCGAGGGCCAGGCCGAGGCCGCACCGGCAGCGCCACGCGCGGCGCCAAGCGTGGTTGCTCAAGCTCATGCAGCGCCGCCAGCACAAACCGCGCCACCGGCAGAGCGAGTCGATACCGGGCCCGTCGCAGCCTCTGGCGCCGAGCGCGCCATCGCCTCGCCGTCGGTGCGCCGCCGCGCCTGGGAGCTCGGCGTCGATTTGCAGCAGGTGCCGGCGTCGGGCCTGGGCGGCCGCGTCATGCAGCTTGATCTGGAGGCCTATGCCGCCCGGCAGGGCGGTGCATCGCCCAAACCGGCGCCAAAGCCAACGCTGTCAAGACCTGTCCCCAGCGATGCGCCGGTGCTTGATGAAGAGATCATCAAGATCACCGGCCTGCGCCGGAGAATCGCCGAGAAGATGCAGATCTCCAAGCGCCGCATTCCGCATTTCACCTATGTGGAGGAAGTCGATGTCACCGAACTGGAGCTGCTGCGTGCGCAGCTCAACGCCAGCCATGCGGCCGAGCGCGGCCGCCTCACGCTGTTGCCGCTGCTGGTGCGCGCCATCGTGAAGGCGCTGCGCCAGTTTCCGCAGATCAACGCCACGCTCGACGATGAAAAAGGCGTGATCACACGCCATGGCGCCGTGCATCTGGGCATCGCCACGCAGACCAAGGCCGGGCTGATGGTGCCCGTGCTGCGCCAGGCCCAGACGTTTGATTTGTGGGGCAGCGCCGCCGAGATCGCCCGCCTGGCCGAGGCCGCACGCAGCGGCCGCGCGACGCGCGACGAGCTCAGCGGTTCGACCATCACGCTCACCAGCCTGGGCGCGCTTGGCGGCATCGTCTCGACCCCCGTCATCAACCATCCCGAAGTGGCCATCGTCGGCATCAACCGCATTGTCGAGCGACCGGTGATGAAAGGTGGCATGGTGGTGGCGCGTCAGATGATGAATCTCTCGTCTTCGTTCGACCACCGCGTCGTCGACGGTCAGCACGCGGCCGAATTCATTCAATTGATACGCAGCCTGCTCGAATGCCCGGCCACGCTGTTTGTCGAATGAGCGCGGTGCAAGGCAGGCGGTCTTGCGCTGCTGCCTCGGCCACTTGACCGAGAAAGCAGGTTCGGCAACCCGGTCAGCAGGACAACGAGCTCCGGCCGAGGGCGGTGCGGCCCATCGGCCTAAAGACGGCAGTTGAATCTGCGCGAGCGCCGTTTTCTTCAACACTGGCAAGGGCTTGAGGTGTTTGGCACACTCACTCGATGAGTGAAGCCAACGAACCGAAGAAGACCGCGCTGGCTCGGGCCAGCCAGGACACGATGGTGGTCGATACGATGGGCGGCCGGGTGCACGTGCGCTGGGACGAGACAGCGCAAACCACGCCCCACGGGCAGATTGTGTTCTTCGCCGAATTCCTGGCCATCGCCGGTGTGTTCGACCGCTGGGTGCAGGACTGCCCGCTGCACTACAGCAGCCCCAACGCATCGCGACCGCGCGACGTGCTGGGCACGCTGATGCCGGGCATCCTGGCCGGCAGCAAGCGCTACGCGCACATCGCCGGAGTGCGCGGCGACGCGGTGGCTGCCAAGGCCTTGGGCCTGCGCGGCATGGTCAGCGAAGACTCGGTGCGCCGTGCGCTGGCGGCGATGCTGCCAGAGGCCAGCGAGCCGTGGATGCGCCACGCGCTGATGACCAGCGTGCGCGAGGCCTTGGACCGGCCGTGGGTGCTGGACATGGACGCCACCATCAAGCCGCTGTACGGCCGCCAGGAAGGCGCCGAGGTGGGTTACAACCCGCACAAGCCAGGCCGCCCCAGCCACGTGCTGCACACCTTGCAGGGTAGGCAACCTGCGCCTGGTGCGGGGCGCCATGCTCAGCTCGGGCAAGCAGCACAGCTCGGGCCACGCCAAGGCCGCGATGGCGCGGCTGCTCGATGAGTTGGGCGACAAGGCCCCGGCGCTGGTGCGCGGGGACTGCGGCTACGGCAACGGCAACGAAGACATCATCGATGTATGCGAGCAGCGAGACCTGCGCTACCTGCTGCGCCTGCGCAAGACGGCCAACGTCAAGCGGCTGATCGAGCGCTTGTTCAGGCGCGAGGACTGGACGTGTGCCACCGAGGCCAGCCAGGGATGGCAGGCCATCGAAGACGAGCTGCGACTGAGCGGCTGGAGCAAGGCTCGCCGTGTGGTGGTGCTGCGTCGGCGGCTCAAGAACGACATCGCGCTGACGGGCAGGAAGCGCGGCCCCAAGGACGACGGCGAACAACTCGTGTTGGCGCTGCCATTTGATGAGGTGCAAGACAACGCGCAGGTCTGGGAATACACCGTGCTGGCGACCAATGCGACCTACGACATCGCGACCATCGGCCAGCTCTACCGCGACCGCTGCGACTGCGAGAACGGCTTCGACGAGTTGAAGAACCAGTGGGGCTGGGGTGGCTTCACCACGCAGGACATGCACCGCAGCCAGATCACCGCGCGCACCGTGGCGCTGGTCTACAACTGGCGGAGCTGGTACGTGCGAGCGGCGAACCCGCACGCCCGGCGCGAGGCGCTGACGAGTCGGCCGCTGCTGCTGGCGGCCGTTGGCCGCGCCGTCAGCGGCGGCAACCAAACCACGCTGTATCTCACGCCGATGCACGCTGAAGCGGGATTGATCAAGTCGATGATCGCCAATGTTCATGCGGCCATCCAGCACGTCAAAGCTGCTGCGGAGCAGTTGCCCAAGCTCGACCGCTGGCAGGTGCTGTTGGCCTACATCTGCCAACGCATCGTCCGTCAGATCGGCCTGCCGACCCCGCCACCGGCCCTCTCGGCGCCCGGGTAACTGCTGTCTTTAGGTTCATCGAAACATGCGCTGCCGCGCAGCGCTTCGCGCTATTTCAGGTTCGCGTGCAGAAAATCGATGCTGCGTTGCCAGGCCAGATCGGCGCAAGCCGGGTCATAGACCTCGGGCCGGGTCTTGTTGAAGAAGGCGTGGTCGGCGGCGTAGTGGTAGATCTCGGGACTGGCACCAGCGCCGCGCATGGCCTGCTCCAGCGTGCTCACTGCCGCGGGTGTGCACCAGTCGTCGCGCGTTGCAAAGTGGCCCTGGAAGGAGATCTTGATCTGCGCCGGATTGGCGAATTCGGCCGGCGGTATGCCGTAAAAACAGACCGCTGCGGCAAGACCCGGCACATGCACGGCAGCGGCCACCGTCAGCGCGCCACCCATGCAAAAGCCGAGCACCGCCACTTGCGGGCAACGCTTGGCAAGCACCTGCACCGCGCCGTTCAAATCCTGGTGCGTGGCGTCTGCGAAGTCCAAGCCCGTCATCAAGTGGCTCGCTTCGTCGGCGCTGCTGGCCAGGCGGCCGCGGTACAGGTCGGGCGCCAAAGTCGTGAAACCCGCCGCAGCAAAACGGTCGGCCACGCTGCGGATATGGTCGTTCAGCCCCCACCACTCCTGGATCAGGATCAGGCCGGGTTTGCCTGCACCAGCGTCTGCCAGATAGCCCTGGCTTTGACCCCCGTCGGGGCGTTGGAAGTCGATCATCTGTCCCATGGAATCTCCTGGCTGTGGGTGCCGGTGCACACGAAGCGCCGGCTGTCGCGATTGTGCCCGCGCTGATGCAGCAAGCAAGCCCGGCTCATCCCTGTCAGTCCTTTGCGTTGGCGCAATGCGTGCAGCGTGCCGCTCAAGGAAACGCAGGGCCGCCCCAAGTTTCCTTGACCCCCATGGGGGGCGGGCTGGGCGCAGCCCGGCCCTGGGGGCGCTAAGTAATTCCACGCTTGTGCGCCGGGCTCGCTATGCGACACTTGTGCAGCGAACCACGCTACTCGCGGCTTGCCAATCGTCATTGGCGCTTGCAGCAAGCCTGCACGCAGATCAATCAACTCCCAGGAGATGCCATGAAACGCAATCTGACCCGCCAGTTGGCGGCCTTCGCAGCTGCATTTTTCTTGTGCGCCAGCGCCGGCGCAGCCGACTTCATCAATGTGCTGACCGGTGGCACCAGCGGCGTCTACTACCCGATGGGTGTGGCATTGACGCAGGTATTTGGCAAAGCCATGCCCGACGTCAAGTCTTCGGTGCAAGCGACCAAGGCGTCGGCTGAAAACCTGAACCTGCTGCAAGCGGGGCGCGGTGAAATCGCGTTCACGCTGGGCGACGCCTTGTCGGATGCCTGGAGAGGCGACGCCGGAGCCGGTTTTGCGACACCGCTGAAGAAGTTGCGCGGCGTGGCCGGCATCTACCCGAACTACATCCAGATCGTTGCCAGCGCCGAGTCCGGCATCAAGACCCTGGCCGACCTGAAAGGCAAGCGCATTTCGGTCGGAGCGCCGAAGTCCGGCACCGAGCTCAATGCGCGTGCGGTGCTCAAGGCGGCTGGACTCACCTACAAAGATTTCGCCAAGGTCGAGTACCTGCCGTTCGGTGAATCGGTGGAACTCATGAAGAACCGCCAGCTCGACGTGACGCTGCAATCGGCGGGCCTGGGTGTGGCCTCGCTGCGTGATCTGGCCGCGTCGATCAAGATCGTGGTCGTCGAAGTGCCTGCCGACGTGGTCACCAAGGTGGGCGACCCGGCTTATCAATCGGCCATGATTCCGGCCAACACCTACGAAGGCCAGACCAAGGACGTGCCCAGCGTCGCGATCCAGAACTTCCTGGTCACGCATGAAGGCGTGAGCACCGACACGGTCTACAAGATGACCAAGTCGCTTTGGGAGAACCTGCCGGCAATTTCGGCCGCGCACGCCGCCGGCAAGGCCGTCAAACTGGAGAATGCGCTCAAGGGCATGCCTTTGCCGCTGCACCCGGGTGCCGAGAAGTACTACCGCGAAATCGGTTTGCTCAAGTAAGCGGACAACTCACAGCAGCATCATGAGCAATGACCACGCCCTGTTGCCCTCCGGCGCACCGGAGAGCAGCGACATCACCGAGGCCGAATTTTCGGAGCACGGCCTGCAACGCAAACTGAGCGGCTTTGCGCTCAGGTTCGTGACCGTTGCAGCCCTGCTGTTCTCGACCTATCAGTTGACGATAGCGGCGTTCGCGCCACTGTCGAGCCTGATCTCGCGCTCGCTGCATGTGGGCTTCTTGCTGCTGCTTGTGTTCGTGCTCTACCCGGCCATGCGGCGCGGCACGCAGTTGACGCGCGTGCCGCTGCTCGACTGGGTGCTGGCGCTGACCGGATTCGGTCTGGGCTTCTATCAGTGGGTGTTCGAGTCCGATCTGATTGTGCGTGCCGGCGACCCGACCCTGCCCGACCTGGTTGTCGGCACCATCACCGTGGTGCTGGTGTTCGAAGCCGCGCGGCGCGTGCTCGGCATTGCCTTGCCCATTGTTTGCGGCTTGTTCTTGCTCTACGGAGTGTTTGGCCAGTACCTGCCCGATGTGATCGCACATCGGCCTTATGCGTTTTCGCAGATCGTCGATCAGCTCGGCTTCGGCACCGAGGGCATCTACGGCATTCCGACCATGGTGTCGGCGACCTATATCTTTCTGTTCATCCTGTTCGGATCGTTTCTCGAACACGCCGGCATGATCCGCCTGTTCAACTCGCTGGCGTTGGGCCTGGTCGGCCACGCGCAGGGCGGACCGGCCAAGGTGGCGGTGATTTCATCGGGACTGATGGGCACGATCTCGGGTTCGGGTGTGGCCAATGTGCTGACGGTCGGCCAGTTCACGATTCCGCTCATGAAGCGCTTTGGCTACAACGCGGTGTTTGCCGGCGCGGTCGAAGCCACGGCCAGCATGGGCGGGCAGATCATGCCGCCGGTGATGGGGGCGGTGGCTTTCATCATGGCCGAGACCTTGAACGTGCCTTATGCATCCATCGTCAAGGCCGCCGTCATTCCGGCCTTTCTCTATTACTTCACGGCCTTCCTGATGGTGCATCTGGAGGCCGGCCGCAGCCATCTGCTGGGCATCCCCAAAGACCAATGCCCGAACCCCTGGACCGCGCTGAAAGAGAACTGGTACCTGGCGCTGCCGCTGGCGGCGCTGGTCTATATGTTGTTCCACGGCTTCACACCGATGTTTGCCGGCATGGTGGGCCTGGCGCTGACGGCCATCCTGATTCTTGGCGTGGCACTGGCGGCGCGTACCTCGCAGATGGCGTTCCGCTATGTGTTCTGGATCGCCGTCGGTCTGGGCGCATCGAGCTTTGTAAAATGGGGCATAGGCCCGGTGCTGCTCCTGATTGCAGCGTTGGCGGTTGCCTGCGTGTTCGTCAAGGACGGACGCAAGACGCTGCAGACCCTGCACAGCAGCCTGGTCGACGGCGCCCAGCAGGCGCTCGGTGTGGGCATTGCCTGCGCCATCGTCGGCGTGATCATCGGCACGTTGACCTTGACGGGTGCGGCCTCGACTTTCGCCGGCTTCATTCTCAATGTCGGCCAGACCAGCCTGTTTCTCTCGCTGGTGCTGACGATGATCGTGTGCCTGATTCTCGGCATGGGCATACCAACCATCCCGAACTACATCATCACCAGTTCGATCGCCGCGCCGGCCTTGCTCAAGCTCGGTGTGCCGCTGATCGTCAGCCATATGTTCGTCTTCTATTTCGGCATCATGGCCGACTTGACGCCGCCGGTGGCGCTGGCAGCTTTTGCCGCCGCGTCGATCTCGCGCGCATCGCCGATGCAGACCGGTTTCAAGGCGACGCAGATCGCGATTGCCGGTTTCGTCGTCCCCTTCATGGCGGTCTATTCCCCCGAGTTGATGATGCAAGGCAGCGCTGGCTGGATGGCGACGGTCTATGTCAGCATCAAGGCGATCTTCGCAATCAGCTTGTGGGGTGCCACGGTGGTGGGCCATCTGTACGCGCCGTTGAATTGGACCGAGCGCGCCTGCGCCTTCGTGGCCGCGGCCTTGCTGGTGGCTGCCGTGCCGTTCACCGACGGTGCCGGCTTCGCGCTCGGCGCCGCGGTGGTTGCCTGGAACTATTGGCAGGCCCGCAAGGCGGCGAGCGTGCCCGCCAGCGCCTGATATGGCGCTGTGCATTGCAGCCGGCGGCGTCGTGACGGCGCTGGCGCTGCAATCCTTCACCCTGGGGTGGATGCACTCGATAGAGAAGGTCCGCTGGGAAGAGGACTACCGCGTCGAGGGTCAGTTCTTGCGCCTGGTCGAGGCGCGCGTGCTGGGCAGCGGCGCCGGCATGGAGCCGCCCGCCGGCAGCCGCTTCGAGCACGGCGTCTGGCACTACACGCCGGCGCTGCCGCTGCTCGACAAGCTGCGGCTGACCCATTCCGACTACACAACCGGCTACGAGCTGTGCAGCGCCGGCCAGTGCAAACCGCTGATCGACTATGCGCCAGCCGCCGAGCTTGGCGGCGTCATCGAGGTCAAGGTGTGCGCGCCCGAGATGCGGTTGCACTTGAGCGCGGGCAGGCGCGGTTGAAGCGCGGCGAATGCTCCGCCATCCCGTTCACGCATCGGGCAGTTGCATCAGCTCGATCAGTTCTTTGGTGAAGGCCAGCGCCTCTTCGGGCGTGGCGAAGTAGTAGTCGCCGCCCAGATCGGCCGCGTCGCCGTTGGCGCCCATATGCACGACCGCCCAGCCCTCGGCGCCACCACCGATGGCACAGATTCCGAAGCTGCCGGGTGCGAGTTCGCGCGTCGAGCCGGCCGTGATGACAATGTTCTTGCCCAGGTGCGAGTGCTGGTGTTTCATGCCGGCGCCCCCGGCGCCAAGGCCATGCGTCCGGCCTGGCCCATAGAATCGGCGCTGCACACTCTGACGGAGAAGACTGACATGGGCGTGGTTCTGCTGGAGGCCTTGCTGGCCGTTGTGATCCTGATCTTCGTCGTCTGGTGGACCATGTTCTCCGGGCGCAAGGGCGGCGAGCGCGGCGACGACGTCGAACCCAAGTAGGCTCGCCTCAGACCAGTGCCAGCCTCAGTGCAGCACGCTGGTATCGGCCAGCAGGAACTCGGGCACCGGCGTGTCAAACACCTCGCCCTGATCGGTCACGCACAGGAAGCTGCCCTGCATCGTGCCCTGCGACGTGCGCAGCTGCGCCCAGCTCGTGTACTCGAACTCCTGGCCAGGCTTGAGCACCGGCTGGTGGCCCACCACGGCCAGACCACGAACCTCGTCGACATGGCCCAGCGCATCGGTGATGGTCCAGCGGCGCGCGACCAATTGGGCCGTGATGTCGCCAGTATTCTTGATCTTGATGGTGTAGGCAAAGGCATGCACACCTTTGTCTGCATCGGTCTGTTCGGGCAAGGGCTGCACCAAGACACCACAAGTGAATTCTGGATTAGGCATGGCGCATTCTAGTGTGCTGCGCTCAAAGCCCTTGCACTGCCAGGTGCTGTGATTGTCCGCTGGGTGCTTGCCTGAACTCACCTTGTCGGCCATGAGCAGTCGCCGGCCACGGGCAGCTTCAGGGTATCTCACCTGGCCATGCTCGCGCCGTAGGCGACCGGGAGGTAGCCTCCACAAGGTAGGCTCCTGGAAGTGGGCCCCCACGGGTAGGCAACCTGCGGGGCGATTGCGACGCCGTGCGCGGCTTGAGACCGTCCGAGGCCTCAATCTCGTGAGCAACGTGTGCAAGCCATCGGTCGGCAGCAGCACCGGGCACCCGATGGCACTCCGGTCCACTACGAGCGCCACCGCCCGGAGCAGTCAACGATCGGGTGCAAACCAACGCCGCTGAGCAAGTCATGCTCAAGCGCAAAACGCCCTCGCTGCTCAGCTCGAAATTCTCAAGTCCAAGGCACCCTTGCCCGTGTAGGGGATGCTGTTGCGCAGCAAGAGGGCCTTCAAGCGGTGGCGCCCATTGCGCTGCTCGCGCACCGCGTCCTCGCGAGCCCGCACGAGGTCGCGCACGGCCTCGTCCACGCCGTCGGGCACGCGCACCACGGCCAGGTCGCCCGAGCGGGCGAGCCAGGCCAGCAGCATGGCATCGCGCCGGTCGGTGTTGACGCGGTCGCCCGACGCACGCGGGATCGATGACGGGGCAACCACCTCGCAGTGCAAACCGTGCGCCGTGAGGTGGCGCCAGATGACAAAGCCGCAGGGGCCGGCCTCGTACACCACACGCAAGACCTGACCCCGGCTGATGAGCCGACGCAGCGCCTTGTCCAGCGACGCCAGGTCGCCCTTTATGCTGCCCATGTGCCGGATCTCGCCGTCGCGTGGTGCGTCGGCAACCGCAATATCGATACTGTCCTTGTGAACATCCAAACCGACGAACAAAGTGCTAGATTTACTCATGGCTCGACTCCTTGCTAACTCGCAACGCCCCGGCAGCCCGTCCGCCAGGTGCATTGGTGTAGCTCTGCAGGCCCTGTGCCTGCAACCTACGGCATCGCAGGAGTCGGGCCACCCGAGTTCACGAAGCCATCTTGTCTAGAGCTCGCCAATACCCTCCTCCTTGTATGCCTCTACGTATATCACTCGAATGAACATAAGAACTCTCTCTGTCGTTGCGTTGGCAATAGGGTTGGGACTAGCCTCATTGCTCCTCGCGTCATTCGCGTTTACATCGCTTATGGATTGGACTGCCACGCTGGCACCTCAAACGAAGCGGATGGCTCAACCGATCCTTACTCTGGCTAGCGCTGTCATGGTTCTGATCGGAGTAGTTCTTCGGCGTCGCGCTGACGCTGGGAGAGAACGTGAGCTCTAACAGGTCGCTCGAACCGACCGCCTTTGGCCTGCGGGCTCCGCACGCGGCTGAGCTCAAACGTAGGCCTGACAATCGGAGATCATCGCCATGATCAACAAAGATGAAGCCGTAGCTGCAGCCGAAGAAATAGTCGCTCTCGAGCGTGAACGACTGGCTGAAATACAAGACGCACGTGCACCCCGGGTTCCTGTATGGCTGCGTGTAAGTAGCTTGTCTTCGCTTGAACCAAGGCATCAAACGACCATACTGCGGGAAGCGGAAAAAACGGTCCAGGGCAAAGGCAGCTTTAGAGTTTGGGCCGTGGCGTGGGTAGCGACCATCGGGCTCGTGTGGTACTTCTTGAACTCCGGCCAACATTCGCTGGGTTCACTCTGGGCACTCGCGCCAGCTCTTGGTGTTTTCGGCATTCGCGGTTGGTTTGTTCGCCGAGAACTCAGTCGCTTGATATCGGCTGGGAAATCTGGTCGCGTTACACACAGTGAGTGAATCGCTCCAACCGACGGCCTTTCGGCCACCACTGAAATCAGACGCTGAGCGTCTGCTTACCGACGTTGAGTTTCGATTGTTGACCGACTGCTGAGGGTCGTCAAGTACCGTTCAACTTCACACCCGACAGTCGACAGCCACGAGAGCCGACATGGGCATCAGTGGGCCCCTTCGCTGCTGGACATGCCCTGGGGAAGGACCTCGTTGTCAGCGTAGATGGCCGTGTGCAACGCTCGACAAGTGCAGTGCACTTTGGGGCACTACAGAGCCAATCAGATGCGGGACATCCCGACCCGATTGAATCCGTTGCACCGACAGCGGTATTCCAGGCATCGCAGCGCATCGAGGCCGGCCGTCGGAAGCGCTGCGGGCCGGCGGATTTCAGCGCCGCGCGGCCGGCTTGCGGGGGCGCTTGGGCGCCGCGTCATGCGTCACGATCCAATCCAGAAACTCCTGGTACCAGAGCGTCGAATTGCGCGGCTTGAGCACCCAGTGGTTCTCGTCGGGAAACCACAGCAGCCGCGCCTCGACGCCGCGCGCCTTCAGCGTGTTGTAGTAGGCCAGGCCGTTGCAATCGGGCACGCGGTAATCGAGCGCGCCGTGGATCACCAGCGTGGGCGTGTTCATCTGCGCGGCGGCGCTGTGCGGGCTTTGCGCCAGCACATGCGGCATGTCTTCCCAGTAGCGCGCGCCCAGGTCCTTGGGACGTTGCGGATACGAGTCGGCGCTGAAGGTGGCGACGCGGTCGAACACGCCGGCATGACAGACATAAGATCGGTAGCGTCCTGCCCGCACATGGCCGTTCATCCACGCCACCAGAAAGCCGCCGTAGCTGCCGCCGGTGGCGCTGAGCCGCAGGCTGTCGGCCCAGGGTTGCGCCAGCAGCCAGTCGCTGCCGGCTTCGATGTCGTGCAATTCGAGCTGGCCTTGCCGGCCCATGATGCTGTCCCTGAAAGCGAAGCCGAAACCGCTCGAGCCGTGGTAATTGACCTGTGCCACGACATGGCCGCGCGACGCCAGCACATGCGGGTTCCAGCGGTAGCCGAAGGTGTCGCCGGCGGCGGCGAACGGCCCGCCGTGGATCACCTGCATCAGCGGGTATTTCTTTGCGGGGTCGAAACCTGGCGGGAAAGTCAGCCACATCTGCACCTTGTCGCCCAAGGCGCCGATCACTCTCACCGCGCGCACGTCGCCTAGTTGGCGGCGCGCCAACAAGGCGTCGTTGAAGTGCTCGAGCCGCTGCAGCGCAGCGCCGCTGGTAGTTGCATGCACCTGCACCGGATGCAGCGCACTGTCGCTGGCGGTGACGATGGTGTCGTGCGCGATGTCGAAGCCCTGCACCCAGCCCCCCTCGTGGGCGATCTCGAAGCGGCCCTCGGCGAGCGCATGCCGCCACAGAGGGCAGCGACCCTGCGCTTCGGCAGTGAAGTAGATCGCGCTGGCGTCCGGTGCCCAGCGCAGCGGCGCCTGGACATGGTGGTCCCAATCGGCGCCGCGCACCTGCCAGCCCCGGGCCGGATCGATCAGCGCCAAGTGGTTGAGCGCCGTGTGCCGGTGTCCCACATGCGCGGCAGTCGCCGCGAGCGCGTGGCCGTCGGGGCGGTAGCGCGGCGCGCCGAAGTCCCAGTCGGCATCGTCGACCAGCACCTTGATGCGCCGGCTCGCGATGTCGATCTCGGCCAAGGCGAGCCGGTTGCCCGCCAGCGGCACCTTGGCCGGGTCGTGCGCAAAGGCGATGCGCCGGCCGTTCGGGCTCGGGTCATACGCCGAGTTGCCTTCGCTGTCGCGCGGCAGCTCGAACGCTGTGCCTTCGAACAAGTCGGTCACGCGCCCGCTGCCCAGGTCGAGCAGCAGCAGGTGCAGCACGCGTCCCATCGGCAGGTTGTGGTCGAAATGGCGATAGAAAGCCTGGCTGGTCGCGTAGCCGCTTTCCTTGCGATCGGCGAAGGCCTTGTGCTGGCGCGACTGCGCGCTGCTCCCCTTCAACTCGGGCCAGACCCAGGCGGCAAACACGACGCGCTTGCCGTCAGCCAGCCACTTGAAGGATTCGATGCCCGGCGCGAACGCGCTCTTGCGCGCGGCCTCGCCGCCGTCGGTCGCGATGACATAGAGCTGCGCGCTCTCGTCCTTGTCGCCCTGCTGCTCGCGCTGGGCGATGAAGGCGATGCGGTCCCCCTTGGGCGACCAGGCCGGCTGGCCGTCTTTCGCGCCGCAGCGCGTCAACTGGCGCGGCGCGGCCTTGTTGGTGGGCATCAGCCACAAGCTGCTCGACGACTTGTTCTGCTGCATCGAGCTGCTGCTGACCGAGCACACGGCGCGGCTGCCATCGGGCGCCAGGGCGAGCTGGCCGATGCGCTCGAAAGACCACAGATCGTCGGCGCTCAGCGGGGGGTTGGCTTTGGATTTCATGCGCGAAGTTTCGCGCAATTTCGACTGCCCCGAGTCCTGGCGCTCAATACACCGGAATCAGCATGAAGCAGGTAAAGCAGACAATCATCTCGCCAAGGCCTTGCGGGATGCTCTGCCACCGGCGCCGGAACGCATCGACCACGGTGCTGATGAATGCCACAAAGAAGCCGATGACGAACAACAAGGGCGGCAAATCCAGCAAGAGCCAGGAAAACGCGCGCCAGGCGGTCGTTCCCTCCGCAAAAGGGTTCGGTCCGACGACCCAGAACGCGGCGAACGGCAAGCCCACCAAACCCAGCGCCATGAATGCGGTGCTGATACGAAAACGAATTACGGGAAGGGTCATCAAGGAAGTCCGATCGGATGGCTCAAAAGCGCAACAGGCGGCAGCTCAGGCATCACCTTGGCCGTCCCGTCCTGTTGGCACTTACCAGCCGCCATTATCGGTGAAGCCTGCGCTGCACCTTGCATCGGATGAGTGGTTCAGCCCACCACGTGGGCGCGTTCCAGCATCGCATGCAAGAGCACATTGCAGCCGGCCGTGATGTGCTCGGGCTTGGCGCTCTCGATCTCGTTGTGCGAGATGCCGTCCTTGCAGGGAATGAAGATCATCCCGGTGGGCGCGAGCTTGGCCATGTAGACCGCGTCATGCCCGGCGCCCGACACCGCAGGCATGTTCGAGTAGCCGAGCTTCTTGGCCGCGCGCGCCACCGCCTCCACACATTCGGCATGGAAGGGCTGGGCCGGGTAATGCGACACGAGCTCGATCGTGATCGGCAATCCCGTCTCGGCGCTGATGCGCGCGGCGGTGGCACGGATGTCGGCGTCCATCTTGTCGACCATCGCGTCGGTGTTGTTGCGCAAGTCGATGCTGAACTTGACCTGGCCCGGGATCACGTTGCGGCTGTTCGGGTGCACATGCACCATGCCGACCGTCCCTCGGCCATGCGGCGGATGGCGGTGCGCAACCGCCACCACCTCCTGCATCAGCCGGGCGGCCACTTGCAGCGCGTCCTTGCGCAATGCCATCGGCGTGGGGCCGGCGTGCGCTTCCATGCCGGTGACGACGCAGTCGTACCACTTGATGCCGAGCACCGCGTTGACGACGCCTATCGTCACGTCGTTGTCTTCGAGCACCGGGCCTTGTTCGATATGCGCTTCGAAATAAGTGCCGATCGGGTGCGCGCCGGGCTCCTCAGTGCCGACATAGCCGATGCGCTCGAGCTCGCCCTTGACGCTCAAGCCCGCGGTGTCCTTGGCCGCGTAGGCGTGCTCCAGCGTGAAGGCCTTGGCGAACACGCCCGAGCCCATCATCACCGGCACGAAGCGCGAGCCTTCCTCGTTGGTCCAGAACGCGACTTCGATCGGCGCCTCGGTCTCGATGCCGGCGTCGTTGAGCGTGCGCACCACCTCCAGGCCGGCGAGCACGCCGTAGTTGCCGTCGAACTTGCCGCCGGTGGGCTGGGTGTCGATATGGCTGCCGGCCATCACTGGCGGCAGCTTGTTGTTGCGGCCGGCACGGCGCATGAAGCCGTTGCCGATTTTGTCGATGGTCACCGTCATGCCGGCGGCTTTGGCCCAGCTGATGACGAGGTCGCGGCCCTGCCTGTCGAGGTCGGTGAGGGTCAAGCGGCACACGCCGCCCTTGGGCGTCGCGCCGATCTTGGCGAGCTCCATCAGCGAGCCCCAGAGGCGCTCGCCGTTGATGCGCAGATTGTCGATATGGGTTGTGGTGCTGCTCATGGTGATCTCCTCGTTCAGCGTTGTACCGCGCTGGGCGCGGTGTCGGCAGCGCGCCTGGCCAGTGCGCCGAAGGCCGGTGCAAAGGCGGGCCGCTTGATGTAGCGCCCGGCGCCGCGCTCGGCACGCAGATCGCCCATCGAATAGACGAGCTTGCCCGCGCTGAAAGTGTGGCTGGGGATTCCGCGCACGGTTCGGCCTTCGAAGATGTTGAAGTCGTTCTTCGAGTGATGTGTCTTGGCCGACAAGGTCTTGCTGCCAACCGGGTCCCAGACGACAAGGTCGGCGTCGGCGCCGACCGCGACACAGCCCTTGCGCGGATAGATATTGAAGAGCTTGGCGGCATTCGCTGACGTGGCGGCGACGAACTCGCTGGGCGTGAGGCGTCCGCTGTTCACGCCGGCGTCCCAAATCACGGCCATGCGTTCCTCGACGCCGCCGCAGCCGTTCGGTATCTGTGCAAACGCATTGCGGCCGGCGGCCTTTTGCTCGGCGCAGAAAGTGCAATGGTCGGTCGCGGTGGTGTGCAGATTGCCGGCCTGCAAGTGGCGCCACAGATTCTCTTGATGCCCCTTCGGCCGGAACGGCGGGCTCATCACATGCGCTGCGGCACTGGCGAAATCTGGGTGGCGGTAGACGCTGTCGTCGATCACCAGATGCCCGGCCAGCACCTCGCCGTAGACGCGCTGGCCGCGCGACCGGGCGCGCGCGATCGCGTCGGCGGCTTCGGTGCACGACACATGCACGACATAGATCGGCACGTTGAGCACATCGGCAATCGCGATGGCGCGCTGCACGGCCTCGCCCTCGACCGCGGGCGGACGCGACAGCGGATGGCCCTCAGGCCCGCTGATGCCCATCTTCATCACTTCCTGCTGCAGCAGGAACACGAGCTCGCCGTTCTCGGCGTGCACGGTGGGCATGGCGCCGAGCTCGAGCGCTCGCCTGAAGCTGTTCACCAGCGTCTCGTCATCGCACATGATGGCGTTCTTGTAGGCCATGAAATGCTTGAAGCTGTTCACGCCTTCCTCGCGCACCAGGGTGCCCATGTCCTCGCGCACCGAGTCGCTCCACCAGGTGATGGCGACGTGAAACGAGTAGTCGGCGGCCGACTTCTCGGCCCATTCGCGCCAGGTGCGGTAGGCCTCCATCAGCGGCTGCTGCGGATTGGGAATCACGAAGTCGATGATGCTGGTCGTGCCGCCGGCCAGCCCCGCCGCCGTGCCGCTGAAAAAATCATCCATCGTCACCGTGCCCATGAAGGGCAGTTGCATATGCGTGTGCGGGTCGATGCCGCCGGGCAGCACGTACTGGCCGCCGGCGTCTATCTTCGTGGCGCCTGCCGGTACGTCGAGATCGCTACCCACGGCAGCGATGCGGCCGTCGATGCACAGCACATCGGCGCTAAATTCGCGGTCGGCGTTGACGACGGTGCCGCCTTGGATCAACACGGTATTGCTCATCACTGCTCCTCTGCGAACGACTCACCACTTACAGCTTGACCTTGCCCGCCATCGCCACGCGATAGACCACGGCGGCTATCGCCAGGCCGACGAACCAAGCGTAGGTATAGACCTGTTTGAAGACATCCGCCACCTCGGGGAAGGCTGCCGGAAAGGCTGCGTTCAGGAAACCCGGCACATTGGGCAGCACGCCTAAGCTGAAGGCCAGCACGGCGGCCCAGTTCCAGCCGTTGCGATAGCTGTAGCGGCCGTTCTCCTGGTACAGCTCGGCGACATGCAGCTCGGTGCGGCGCAGCAGGTAGTAGTCGACGATCAGGATGCCCGCCACCGGGCCCAGCAGCGCCGAGTAGCCGATCAGCCAGGTGAAAATATAGCCCTGCGTGGACTCCAGAATCCGCCACGGCATCATCAGAATGGCGATGCCCGCAGTGATGTAACCGCCGGTCTTGTAGCTGATCACGCGCGGATTCAGCGCCGAGAAGTCATAGGCCGGGCCGACCAGATTGGCCGCCAGATTGACGCTGACGGTGTCGATCAGCAGCACGATCAACGCAACAAGCACCGCCGCGCCGGACATGCGGCTGGCCAGGTCCACCGGATCCCAGATCGCCTTGCCGTAGATGACCACGGTGGCCGAGGTGACGAACACGGCCAGCGCCGCCAGCAGGCCCATCGGCGCGGGCAGACCGATGGCCTGGCCGATCAGCTGGTCCTTCTGCGATTTGGCAAAACGGGTGAAGTCCGGAATGTTCAGCGCCAGGGTCGCCCAGAAGCCGACCATGGCGGTCAGCGATGGCCAGAACACCGCGCTGAATTGGCCGGCTCGTCTGCCGCCTTCGACGAATTGCGAGGGCTGGTCCAGGATCGGGCCGAAGCCGCCGGCCTTGTCATAGGCCCACCACAGCAGCACAAAGCAGATCACGATCTTGAGCGGCGCCGTGTAGGTCTCCAGCTTGCGGATCGCGTCGATGCCGTGGATCACGTAATAAAACTGGATCGCCCAGAACATCAGGAAGCTGACCAGCTGACCGAGGTTGATGCCCAGGCCCGGCAGCTTGTCCCCTTCGAGCGGGTGCCCGATCAGCACGCCGACCAGCGTGTAGATCATCATGCCGCCGAACCAGGTCTGGATGCCATACCAACCGCAGGCGACCAGCGCACGCAACAGCGCAGGCAGGCGCGCACCGCGCGTGCCAAACGAGGCCCGCGCCAGCACCGCATACGGAATGCCGTACTTGGTGCCGGCGTGGCCGATCAAAAGCATCGGCACGAGCACGATCAAGTTCCCCAGGAACACCGTCAGCACCGCCTGACTGGCCGACATGCCCGATTCGATCAGACTGGCGGCCAGGGTGTAGGCCGGTATGCACATCACCATGCCCACCCACAGCGCGGCGAAATGGTACCAACGCCAGGTGCGCTGCGCGGCCGTCGTTGGCTGCAGATCGGCGTTGCTCAATTCTGCGTCGGGCGACGCGGACAAGACAGCTTGCGTGTTGCTCATGGGGTCTCCTGTGAAGCTGGTGAGTCGGACTGCTACTGCTGGGGCATGAAATCTGTGCTGCCGGGTCGGCCGTCCAGGAACAGCTGCGGGCTGTTGGCTGGCGCCTGCGCAATCAGGCGGCCGCGCCGCCAGACCTTGAGCCGGGTCGCGCGCAGGCGCAAGGCCTCGATGGCGTCACGCGCCTGCAGCAAGACCATGTCGGCGTGGCATCCGGCGGCGATGCCGTAGCCGTCGAGGCCGAGAATTTTTGCCGGCGTTGCGGTGACGGCGTCAAAACATTGGCGCATCGCATCCTGCCCCGTCATCTGCGCCACATGCAAGCCCATCTGCGCGACTTCGAGCATGTCGCCGCTGCCCAAGCTGTACCAGGGGTCCATCACGCAGTCGTGACCAAAGGCGACCGGCACGCCGGCCGCGAGCAGTTCGGGCACGCGCGTCATGCCGCGCCGCTTCGGATACGTGTCGTGGCGGCCTTGAAGCGTGATGTTGATGAGCGGGTTGGCGACCGCCGCGACGCCAGCTTCGACCATCAGAGGAATCAGCTTCGACACATAGTAGTTGTCCATCGAATGCATGCTGGTCAGGTGCGAGCCGGTGACTCTGCCCTGCAAGCCAAGGCGCTGCGACTCGAAAGCCAGCGTCTCGATATGGCGTGACAGCGGGTCGTCCGACTCGTCGCAATGCATGTCGACGCGCAAGTCCCGCTGCGCTGCCAGTTCGCACAGCAGCTTGACGCTGGCCGCGCCTGCTTCAGCAGTTCGCTCGAAATGCGGAATGCCGCCGACCACCTCGACGCCCAGATCGAGTGCGCGCTTCAAGTTGGCCAAGGCCGTTGCGCTGCGCAGCACGCCGTCCTGCGGAAAGGCGACGAGTTGCAGATCCAGATACGGCGCGACTTTTCTCTTCACTTCAAGCAGCGCCTGCACCGCCAGCAGCCGGTCGTCACAGACATCGACATGGCTGCGAATCGCGAGCAGCCCCTTGGCCACGGCCCAGTCGCAATAGGTCAGCGCACGCTCGACCAGCGCATCAAAAGTGAGCAGCGGTTTGAGCTCGCCCCACAGCGCGATGCCCTCGAGCAGCGTGCCGCTCTGGTTGACGCGCGGCAGACCGTAGCTGAGCGTGGCGTCCATATGGAAATGCGCGTCGACGAACGGCGCGCTCAAGAGCTGACCCTGCGCGTCGATGGTTTCAATCGCGGGCGCTTGCAGGCCCTCGGTCACTTCGACAATGCGGCCGGCTTGCACCGCCACGCTCATATGGCGTCGGCCGTCAGCGAGGCTGGCGTGCGTCACAAGCAGATCGAGCATCAACGTTCCCCCTTGATATAAGGCTTCATCAAGGCCTGCGGTGTGGCCGAGCGGCGCGACGCCACGATCAGCGCAACAATCGACAGCACATAGGGCAGCATCAGATAGAACTGGTAGGGCAGCCCACCCGCATTGGCCTGCTGCAAGCGCAGTTGCAAGGCGTCGAAGAACGCAAACAGCAGCGCGCCGAGCAAGGCCTTGCCGGGCCGCCAGCCGGCAAACACGACCAGCGCCACGCAGACCCAGCCGCGCCCGTTGATCATATTGAAGTAGAACGAGTTGAAAGCCGACAGCGTCAGGAACGCGCCCGCCACGCCCATCAGGCTGGAGCCGAGCACGACTGCCGTGCTGCGCAGCTTGGCCACCGAGATGCCTTGGCTTTCAACTGCCTGCGGACTCTCGCCGACCATGCGCAAGGCAAGGCCCGCGGGCGTGCGGTACAGACCGTAGCCGACCACCGGCACCAGCAGCAGCGCCAGCAAGGTGAGCGGTGTCTGCTGCTGCAGCACCGGGATTGGCAGCCAACTCATGTCGGCGAATGGCTCGATGGTGGGCGGCGTATTGACCTTGGGGAAGGCGACGCGGTAGGCAAAGTAGCTCAGCGCCGTGCCGAGCAACGTCAGCCCCAGACCGGCGACATGTTGAGACAGCGCCAGCACGACCGTCAAGAATGCGTGCAGCAAGCCGAACAGCCCCGCCACCAGCGCCGCAGCGAACACGCCACCCCACAGCGGTGCACCCAGAAACACCGCATACCAGCCGACAAACGCGCCGACCGCCATCAGACCTTCGATGCCCAGGTTCAGCACGCCGGCGCGCTCGCACAGGAGCACACCCAGGGTGCCGAAGATCAGGGGCGTGGCGACGCGCAGGACGGCGACCCAGAAGGGGATGGTGGTGAGCATTTCTAGGACGGTGGTCATGGTGACTCCACCTTGGATGGCGTTCTTGGCACGCTTGCCGGCACTTGCTTGTCTGCGCCGGGATTGCGTTCCGGGTGAGCGTTTGGCAACAAGGCGGGATTGCGTCCCGGCGGGTTGCTTCTCAGCAGGCCGGGATTGCGTCCCGGCGGCCGCCTCACTTTCTTTGCTTCGCCAAAGAAAGTAAGCAAAGAAAGGCGACCCGGATGCGACGCCCCTCGGAATACGAGGGGTGCCTTGCGGTGCTCGCGAACTGGGGCGGCTGCGCAAACTCGCCCTCTCCAGTCAGAGGGGACAGAGCGCTTCGCGGTCTGTCCCCAAGATATCAACGGGCTCAGACAGTGCGCAGCCGTCGCCGAGTACGGCTCACCCCCCAGTTCACTGCGCTCCTCAGCGCCGCATACGGGCAAGTCAACGCACCTCGCTTCGCATCGGGCGCGAAGGGCGCGCTCTTTCGAGCATCGCCATCCCAAGTGCGAGGTGTGTACCCACACGAGCCAACCGAGGCGATGCGCAGCGAGCCGAATCGCATTCGCCGTATGCGGCGCCGAGGAGCGCAGTGAACTGGGGTCGGAGCGGTATGCCCGCGACTTTCCCGCACTGTCTGAGGCCTGTACCCAGGCCGAGTTTGCGGGAAAGCCCCCCCAGTACGTGAGCACCGCAGGGAACCCCTTGTACCCAAGGGGCGCCGCAGCCGGCTCGCCCTTTCTTTGCTTACTTTCTTTCGGCGAAGCGAAAGAAAGTGAGGCGCCGCCGGGCGCATATCCCGGCCTGCTGAGCAGCAAACCGGCACGCGCATATCCCGGCCAGCCACCGTTGGCAACAACAGCCACGCAACAGCATCGCTCATGCCGAGACTCCGGCGCGCAAATCGAAGCGCAGCCGATAGCGCGTCAACATAGAAGCCACCAACACCACCAGCAGGGCCGATGCCACCACCACGTCGGCCAGATAACTCGGCACGCCGATCTGGCGGCTCATGCTGTCCGCCCCGACCAGCACGCCGGCCACCAGAACACTTGAACCAACAACAGCCAGCGGATTGAGCCCCGCCAGCATGGCAATCACGATGCCGCTGTAGCCGTAACCGGGCGACATGTCGAGCGTCACATAGCCGGTGCGGCCCGCCACCTCGATGGCGCCGGCCAGCCCCGCCAAGCCGCCCGACAGCAGCGCCACCAGCAGCATCGTGCGCGTCACCGACACGCCGGCGAACGCAGCAGCCTTGGCGTTGGCGCCGAGCGCGCGGATGTCGAAGCCCAGCGTCGTGAAGCGCAGCATGATCCACAACGCCAGCGCGGCAGTGACGCTCCACACCAGGCCGGTGTGCAGGCGGGTGCCCGCGATCAGCTTGGACAATTCGAGGCCGTCTTGCAGCGCCACGCTTTGCGGCCATCCCATCGCCATCGGGTCTTTCATCGGGCCGTCGAGCATGGCGCCCACGCCGAGCAGCACGATGAAGTTGAGCAGCAGCGTGCTGACGACCTCGTCGACACCGAAGCGCATTTTCATCCAGGCCGGCCCCAGCAGCAGCAGCGCGCCGGCCAGCGCAGCGGCCAGCATCATGGCGGCGAACAACACGGGGCCAGGTGTTGCCAGGCCGACGCCGCCGTGCAGGCCACCCACCGCCACCGCCGCCAGCGCCCCGCCGTAGAGCTGGCCTTCGGCGCCGATATTGAAGAGGCGCGCCTTGAACGCCACCGTGGCGGCCAGGCCGGTGAGCATCAGCGGTATCGACCGCGTCAGCGTTTCGCTCCAGGCGAACACCGACCCGAACGCACCTTGCAGCAGCAGCTCGAATGTCTGCGCCACCGGCGCGCCGGCCGCTGCCACCAGCAGCGCGGCGATGGCGAGCACAGCGGCGAACGAGGCGAGGCCAGCGCCGAGCAGCAAGCCAGCACCGACCTGGGTGCGCGCCTCAAGCCGCATGCGCCGCTCCTGTCGCAGCGCTCGCGTTGGAGCTCGCATGTGCGCCGGCCATCGCCAGGCCGAGCCGTTCGCGATTCCAGTCGGCGCTGGCCCGCGCCGGCGTCAAGCGCCCCTGATGGATGACCGCGATGCGATCGGCCAGCAGTTCGATTTCATCCAGATCGTCGGAGATCAACAGCACCGCCGCGCCGGCGTCGCGCGCCGCACGCAGTTGTCCGTGCACGAACATGACTGCGCCGACGTCCAGCCCCCAACTCGGCTGGTGGGCGATGATGACGCCCGCAGTCTCGCCGTCAGGCCGGCGCAGCACGCGGCCCAGGATCAGCTTTTGCATATTGCCGCCTGACAGCGCCCGCGTGCTGCGGTCGAGGCTGGCGCCACGCACATTGAAAGCCTGCAGCACCTGGCTCGCATAGGCGCGCGCCTTGGCCCGGCGGATCCAACCCCAGCGCGAAAACTGCGGCGTGCGCAGGGTCTCCGAGCAGGCGTTCTCCCAGACCGCCAGATCGCCGACGATGCCCACGGCCTGCCGGTCTTCGGGGATGCGCGCCATGCCTTGCGCGACGATCTGCGCTGGCGTGCGCGCCAGCGGTCGGCCATCGATGCTGAGCTCACCGCCATGCGGCGTCAGCAGTCCGAACAGCAAGTCGGCCAGCAGTGTCTGGCCGTTGCCCGAGACGCCGGCAATGCCGACGATCTCGCCGGCGCGCAACTCCAGGCACAGATCGCGCAGCGTGGCGTGGCCGTCGCTGGCGTTCACATGTGCCAGGCTCAAGCGCAGCGGCGCGTCGCGCTTGCGCTGCGCGGCGCGTTGCGCCGAATCGGACTGCAGCGATTCGACTGAAGTGCCGACCATCCAGCGCGCCAGCTCGGCCGGATCGGTGTTCGCGGTCTGTGCCTGCGCGACGACCGCGCCATTGCGCAACACCAGCACGCGCTGCGAGACCGCCATCACCTCGTGCAACTTGTGGCTGATGAAGATCACCGACATGCCCTGCGCGACAAGCTGGCGCAGCGTGACGAACAGCGAGTCGCTCTCTTGCGGCGTGAGCACGGCCGTGGGCTCGTCGAGCACCAGGATGCGCGCGCCGCGGTACAGCGCCTTCAGAATCTCGACACGCTGGCGCTCGCCCACCGACAGCGCACCGACCAACGCGAACGGATTCACCGGCAGCCCCGAAGCCTGCGCCACCTGCTTGAGCTTGGCCAGGCCGGCCTTGCGATCGCTTCGCCAGCTTGTCAGTTTCTCAGTCCCCAGCATCACGTTGTCGAGCACGCTCAGGTTGTCTGCCAGCGTGAAATGCTGGTGCACCATGCCGATGCCGGCGGCCAGCGCGGCGCGCGTATCACCGCCCGCCAGCGTCTTGCCGAACACCTCGATGTGGCCGGAGTCGGCAGCGTAGTGACCGAACAGGATCGACATCAGGGTCGATTTGCCGGCGCCGTTCTCGCCGAGCAGGGCCAGCACCTCGCCGGCCATCAGCTCCAGCGAGACCTCGCTGTTGGCCACCACATCACCAAAGCGCTTGGTGATGGCCTGCATGCGCAAAACCGGCTCGGTCATGCACGCATCAAGTCAAGCATCATTTGAACGCCGCTTTGGGCTCGCTGTCGTCGATTTTCACCGTGAAGCTGCCGGCCAGGATGGCCTTTTCCTTGGCGCGCATCTTGGCGACCACGTCGGCCGGCACCTTGCCCTCGAAGGTGCCCAGCGGCGCCAGCTCCGACCCCTTGTGCTTCATGGTCGAGTAGACGCCGTAGTCCTCGGCGCCGAACTTGCCTGCCTTGGCGAGCTTGATGGCGCGGTCGATCGACGGCTCCATATTCCACAGCGCCGAAGCGACCACGGTGGCGGGGTATTGCGGCTGCGTGTTGATGACGTTGCCCACCGCCAGCTTGCCGCGCTCCTTGGCGGCGTCGCTGACGCCGAAACGCTCGGCGTACATCAGGTCGGCACCCTTGTCTATCATCGCAAAGGCCGCTTCCTTGGCCTTGGGCGGGTCGAACCACGAATTGATGAAGCTCACCGAGAACTGCACCTTGGGGTTGATCTCGCGCGCGCCCGCCATGAAGGCGTTCATCAGGCGGTTCACTTCGGGAATCGGGAAGCCGCCGACCAGGCCGATCTTGCCGCTCTTGCTCATGCCGCCAGCGACCATGCCGGCCAGATACGAGGGCTCGTGGATGAAGTTGTCGAACACCGAGAAGTTGGGCGCCTGCGGCTTGCCCGACGATCCCATCAGGAACGACACTTTCGGGAAGTCCTTGGCCACCTTGCGCGCGGCAGCTTCGACGGCAAACGCCTCGCCAACGATGAGCTGATTGCCGGCGGTCGCGTATTCGCGCATGACGCGCTCGTAGTCGGGGTTGGCGACGTTTTCGCTGGCCTTGTATTCGATCTCGCCGCGTGCTTCGGCCGCCTTCAGGGCCTTGTGGATGCGGCTCACCCACTGCTGCTCGAACGGCACCGTGTAGACGGCGGCCACCTTGAGCTTGGCCTGCGCCCATGCGGAGGGCGCGAGGGTCGTGAGCACAGCCGCACTGGCGGCAAGGAGGGCAACTCGGCGTTGTATCTTCATACGGCTTCCTTGGTTGGGTTGGGTGGGTGAATGCTGGACGGTACGCCCGGTGCACGGGCTGCCGCAATGGTGTTTACGTCAACTGGCCCTGTCAGACGGGCACCGCCGACGGGTTGTTCGGGTGCGTGGTCCAGTTGGCGTAGTCGCCGCTGACCGTCTTGCCGGTGCGCTGGTCGACCGCGCCGGGCGACAAGGCGCGCAGGCTCAGGGCGCCTGGCACCGGACAGATCGCCACGCACAGATTGCAGCCCACGCAATCCTCGTCCCTGACCTCGAAATGGCGTTTTCCGTTGATGCTGGCGCTGATGGCCTGGTGCGAAGTGTCTTCGCACACCACATGGCAGCGTCCGCACTGTATGCACAGGTCTTGCGCGATGAACGCCTTCTCAACATGGTTGAGGTTGAGGTACTTCCAGTCGGTGACGCTGGCCACGGCACGGCCACTGAGCGCGGCCACGCTCGGGTAGCCTTGTGCGTCCATGAAGTTGGACAGGCCGTCGCACAGGTCTTCGACAATCTTGAAGCCGTACACCATGGCGGCAGTGCAGACCTGCACATTGGAGGCGCCGAGCGCCAGAAATTCGGCCGCGTCGCGCCAGGTGCTGATGCCGCCGATGCCCGAGATAGGCAACCCTTGAGTCGCCGGATCGCGCGCGATCTCAGCCACCATGTTCAGCGCGATCGGCTTGGCGCCGGGGCCGCAATAACCGCCATGCGAGCCCTTGCCGCCGATGTTGGGCAGCATCGCCATCGCCTCCAGATCGACGCCCATGATCGAGTTGAGCGTGTTGATCAGGCTCACCGCGTCGGCGCCGCCGCTCTTCGCCGCGCGCGCCGGGTGGCGGATGTCGGTGATATTGGGCGTGAGCTTGACGATGATGGGCAGCTTGGAATAGTGCTTGCACCAGGCCGCGACCATCTCGATGTACTCGGGCACCTGGCCCACCGCCGCACCCATGCCGCGCTCGCTCATGCCATGCGGACAGCCGAAGTTGAGCTCGACGCCGTCGCAGCCGGTGTCTTCTATCATCGGCAGGATGTTCTTCCACGATTCTTCGGTGCAAGGCACCATCACCGAGGCGACCACGGCGCGATCGGGCCACATGCGTTTCACGCGCGCCATCTCGTCGAGATTGGTGCGCAGCGGCCGGTCCGAGATCAGCTCGATGTTGTTGAAGCCGATCACACGCCGGTCGGCGCCGTAGATGGCGCCGTAGCGCGGGCCGTGCACGTTGACGATGCAGGGGTCTTCGCCGACGGTCTTCCAGACCACACCGCCCCAGCCGGCCTCGAAAGCGCGCACCACATTGACCTCCTTGTCGGTGGGCGGAGCCGAGGCCAGCCAGAAGGGATTGGGGCTGCGGATGCCTACGAAGGTGCTGCTCAGGTCTGCCATGTCTGTTCCTTTGGTCTGGGGTCAGGTCTGAATCACGCCGCCTTGAGCTGCGCATCGATATCTGCGGCGGCCAGCTTGCCGTGCTGCACCGCTTCCACCGTCAAGTCGAGCCCGCCATGGCGCGCGTCGCCGCCGGCCCAGACCTTGGGCATCGAGCTGCGGCCCTTCGCGTCTGTCTTGATGCGGCCACCCTCAAGCGCCAGACCGCCGTCTTCGAGCGCGCTGGCCACGAAGCTCTGGCCGATGGCGCTCAGCACCCAGTCGGCCTCAAGCGTGAAGCTGTCCCCCGTCTGCACCAACCGGCCCTCCTTGAGCGCAGTGCACGCAAACTCTATGCCACGCACCGCACCGCCCTCGGTGACCAAGGCCATCGGCGCGGCCCAGTGCAGGATGCGCACGCCGTTCTCCCTGGCCCAGCTCTGCTCCTGGCCGGAGGCGCCCATCGCCTCGGCGCCGCGTCGGTAGACGATGCTCACGTCCTCGGCGCCGAGCTTGCGGCACTGCACGGCAGCGTCCACCGCCGTCATGCCGCCACCCACCACCACCACGCGCCGCGCCACCGCCATGCGGCTGTAGTCGGCGCTCTGGCGCAGCTCGGCGATGAAGTCCACCGCGGGGCGCAGGCCGGGCACCGCTGCACTCCCCAAGCCAAGCTCGTTCACGCCAGCCAGACCCAGGCCCAGGAAGACCGCGTCGAAGTCGGCGCACAGCGCGTGCAAATGGATGTCGCGACCGAGCGACTTGCTGGCGCGCACCGCGATGCCGCCGACCGAGATCAGCCAGTCGATCTCGTGCTGCGCAAAATCGCCCACCGTCTTGTAGGTGGCCAAACCGTATTCGTTGAGACCGCCCAATTTGGGGCGTGCATCAAACAGGGTCACGTCATGCCCCGACAAGGCGAGGCGGTGCGCGCAGGCAAGGCCCGCCGGACCGGCGCCGACCACCGCGACGCGCTTGCCCGAGGCCGCGGCGCGCACGAACAGCGGCGCGCCGGGGGCGGCAAAGAAGGCGTCGGTGGCGTGGCGCTGCAGCAGGCCGATTTCCACCGGTTTGCCCAACCGCTCGCCGGGCCGCCCCAAGTGCGGCTGCTCCCCTGGGGGGGCGGGCATCGCTTGCGATGGCCTTGGGGCATCATCCAAGGAGTTGCGCACACAGGCCTGCTCGCACAGCACCTCGGTCGGGCAGACGCGCGCGCACATGCCGCCCAGCGGGTTCTGTTCGAGGATGGCGCGGGCGGCGCCGCGCAGGTTGCCGTCGGCGATGCGGCGGATGAAGGTGGGCACGTCGATGCCGGTCGGACAGGCCTTGGTGCAAGGCGCGTCAAAACAGTAGTAGCAGCGCTCGGCCTCGATGGCGGCCTGCACCACGCTCAGCGGCGGATGCGCTTCGCAGAAATTTTGCGCCAGTTGCTGCGGGCTCAAGCGTGCGGCACGCACATCGGGTTGCTTGGCGTCACTCATGTGAAGAAACTCCTGGCGAGGGTAGGGTCGGCACGCCGGGATCAGCAGGCCGCATAGAATTTGACCAAATGGTCAGATATACGCATGAATTGGCAAATAGGTTCAAACACCTAGGCGCGGCGCAACAGACTTGGCGAAGACTGAGGGGCAAGGAGCCGATGCAATGACAGTCAGCCGCAGCAGCAAGCGCCAAGTGGTCGAGTCCCGCCTGGTGGCAGTCGCGCAGGAATGCTTTGCGCAGCACGGCTATGCGGGCGTCTCGGTGGACGACATCGCGGCCAGCGCCGGCGTTTCCAAGCAAAGCCTGCTCTACTACTTTGCTTCCAAGGAGTTGCTCTACCACCGCGTCTTCAACGACGTGCTCGACACCTGGGTGCAAAACCTCAGTGAATTGGCCGACCCGCGGCTCACGCCGCGCGAAGCGCTGGAGCGATACGTCACGCATAAGCTCCAGTTCTCGTTCGACAACCCGACCGGATCGCGCCTGTTCGCGCAGGAGATCATGGCGCAGGCGCCGATGTGCGCGGCGGACATCAAGGCCAAGCTGGTGCCGGCCTTCCGCGCCGAATCGGCGCTGCTGGAGCAATGGATGGAGCGCGGCGAAACAAGACGCGTGCCGGTGCCGCACCTGCTCTTCACGCTGTGGGCGATGACCCAGACCTATGCCGACTTCGCCTGGCAGACGCGTATGCTGCTGGGCAAGAAAAAACTCGACAGCGCGGACTTCGAACAGGCGCGCGACATGATTCTGCGCATGGTGACAGGGGCGCTGGGCCTGCCCGATGCGCCGCCCGCCGCTGCCCCGCTACGCAAGAAGAAAGTTGTCCACCCATGAAAGACGCGCGCTGGAAACCCAATGTCACGGTGGCCGCCATCATCGAGCGCGATGGCCGCTATCTGCTGGTGGAAGAGCACACCCAGGAAGGTCTGCGGCTGAACAACCCGGCCGGCCATCTGGACCCTGCCGAATCACCGCAGCAGGCGGTGGTGCGCGAGACGCTGGAAGAGACCATGCGCACCTTCACGCCCGAGGCCCTGCTGGGCGTCTATTTGTCGCGCTTCCAGCGCGCGGCGGGCAACGAGGATGTCACCTATATGCGCCTGGCGTATTGCGGCACGGTCGGCGATGAGCTGCCCGGCTTGCAGCTCGACACGGGCATCGTGCGCACGCTGTGGATGACGGTCGAGGAGATACGCGCCAGCACCGCGCGGCATCGCAGCAAGTTGCTGCTGCGCTGTGTCGAGGATCACCTGGCCGGCGTGAGGCACCCGCTGGGATTGGTCGTCACCGACGCGAGCGTGTATGCGCCCGAACTGAGGTAGGCAAGGACCGGTGTCGAACTCGGATCGAGAAGACAGAAAACTCCAGCCGGTGCCACGGCCAAGCCGGCACCCTGTCGGGTGTCGGCATGGCGACGGGTCTGGCGGGCTGGCATGGAATCAGACGCCCGAATGCATGCTCGGGTGCACCTCATTGCACAGGCCGCTGGCCTCACCGGGGGCCATGTAGTCGCCGCTACGCAAGGCGGAGACCAGTTCGGCCTTCACCTCTGCCCGTGTCACGCTCGACTGCACCTGGTTGACCGGGTACAGGTTGGGATACATCTCGTTGAGCTTGAGGCTGCTATTGCCAAGCTCCATGTCACCGTTGCGCAAGGCGGCGACCAGTTCTGACTTGACCTGCGCGCGCGTCACACCCGACTGAACTTGCTGGACCGGATAGCGGCCGGGGTACATCTCGTTGAGCTTGAGGCTGCTCTCACCGGCCATGATGTCGCCGCTGCGAATGGCCGTCGCGAGTTCGGCCTTGACCTGGTCGCGGGTGACATCGGCAAACGACGGGCTGCCGACGAGCATGGCAGAAGCGATGAACAGTGCGGTCGCTGCAAACTTGGTTTTCATGATGAATCCTTTCGAGGGTTACTTGATCACATCCGGGCCGCGGGATCTTTCTTCCTTACTGCCCGGTTTTTATCGCCTTGTCGCGATGTGAAGTAACTATAGAAAACAGTGGCTGACCAGAGCATGGCCTGAACATTACAGATCCGTCACTTCAATGCCTGACCACTGCTCGATGGCCGAGTGAGCTTGACGGGGCGCCACACGGGCCGTGCCGGGCGCGCCCCGAGCAACTCGCGTCACTTGCGATCGGGCGCTATGGGAAGCTCAATCACGAACCTGGTATGGCCAGCCGCACTGCGCACGTGAACGCGGCCTTGGTGGGCGCGCGCAATCGAGCGCACGATGGCAAGGCCCAGGCCGCTGCCCCCAGCGTCGCGTGAGCGCCCTGTGTCGGCGCGGAAGAAGCGCTCGAAGACGCGCTCGAGATGCTCGGGCGCAATCGCCTGGCCCTCGTTGGCGACCTCCAAGGTGGCGTGGCTGCCGCTTGTCCCGATCTCGATGGTGACCTTGCTGTGTTCGTTCGAGTGCCTGATGGCGTTCGTGACCAGATTGGTGATGGCGCGCTCGACGAGCAAGCGATCAGCCGATATGACTATCGCCTTGCCAAGCACCTCGATCTGCACGCCCTTTTCGTCGGCGATCAAGGACAGGTAATCGGCCACCCGCTGGGCCTCGGCCCTGAGGTCCACGGGCTCGGATTGAATCGTATCGACGCGGTGGTCGGCACGGGCGATGAAGAGCATGTCGCTGATGAGCGCGGAGAGTCGCTCCAGCTCATCGACATTTCCCTCCATCACCTCGCGGAGTTCGTCGGCCGTGCGGTTTCGCAACAGGGCCACCTGCGTGTGGCCGAGCATGGTTGACACGGGCGTGCGCATTTCATGGGCCAGATCGCCGGAGAACTCTTCGAGTTGCCGGTAACCCTCGTCAATGCGTTCGAGCATGCCGTTGAATTCGGTTGCCATGACGGCCAGCTCGCTGGGCAGGCCCGACACCGCCAAGCGCTTGCCCAGCGACTTGGTTCCGATGGAGGCCGCCAGCCTGTTGAAACTGCGCACCGGCGCCAGGCCGGTCCTGGCGATGAGCCCCGCACCCACCGCCACCAGGACCAGCAGCAAAGGAAGAACGAGCAAGGTGGTCTCGACAAAGTCCTTCAACAGTGCGTCGTCGTGGCTGCGATTGACCGAGAGGTAGTACACCACCGTGCCTCCATCGGCAAGCGCAGCCGTGCCGTGCCACCCGCTGTATCGATTGCCGTTGGGCGTCACCCACGTATGCATCACACCCGGCCCCGCCATCGCGTGGTCAAGGCCGACGATGGACTGGGTGGCAACTTCTGAAAACCCGGCGATCACCCGTCTCGTCCCGGGTTCGAGCAGGGCCAGATGCAGATCATGGTGACCAACGAACAGACCGGCAAAACGTGCCTTCGACTCAGCCAGGGCGCTCAAGCTGGGAATGGTGGCCAGGAGTTGCACGAGCAGGTCTCGCCGTCCCTGCATCTCGATCTCGGCGTGCTCGTCCAAATGCTTCGAGAGGTTCCAGACCCCCACCGACACGGTGCCGATGGCCACGATGACGCCGAACAGGACGCTGGCTATCGTGATCCGCAGTGCCAGCGAACCGCGCAGACGGGCTGCCACCATCGGGCTGGCATTCATGAGCGTCGCTCGAGTACATAACCCACACCACGCAGGGTGTGGATCAACTTCTCGGGAAACGGGTCATCGATCTTGGCGCGCAAGCGGCGGATGGCGACGTCCACGACATTCGTCTCGGAATCGAAATGAATGTCCCAGACCATGGACGCGATCTGCGTGCGCGACAAGGCCTCGCCCTCCTTCTGGACAAGCAGTGCGAGCAAGGCGAATTCCTTCGCGCTCAGATCGATGCGCTGCCCGCCGCGCGTGGCGCGGTGGCGTACCGGGTCGAGCTCGAGGTCGGCAACGCGTTGCACGGGGTCGACCGAGGCCGGTCGTCCCCGCTTGAGCAGGGTGCGCACACGCGCCAACAGTTCCGGAAACTGGAACGGCTTGACGAGGTAGTCGTCGGCGCCGAGATCGAAGCCACGCACCTTGTCGTTGACTTGCGCGCGTGCCGTCAGCATCAGCACCGGGGTCTGCTTGGCCGTGCGCAGCGCCGACAGCACGGCAAAACCGTCCAGGCCGGGCAGCGACACATCCAGCACGACCAGGTCATGGTCACCATTCATCGCGGCGTGCAGGCCGTCCGTGCCGTTGAGCGCCACTTCGACGGCGTAGCCAGACTCCTCCAAGCCTTGACGGAGGTAATCGGCAGCGCGGCGTTCGTCTTCAACGATCAGGATTTTCATGTCGACGATTGTGCAGGCTGGGCGCCAGGGTGCCAAGGTGCCAGCGCATGTTGCCGGATATCGCGCAAGCAAATGCGCTTGCCGCAAGTGCGCTGACAACCGCCGCGTCAATCGCCTGCTCATTGAATTTCATGAGCAGAACAGGTGTGAAACGCCGCCCGAAGGCGGCGCAAACACAGTCAGAGTCGGCGCACGCCGATTGCGTGGCGCGGCTCTGTCAGACTCAGAACGCGTGGCGAATGCCAGCGCCGTAGCCCGTCATCGTCTGGCCGGCGACACCACCACTGCCGGTCAACGAATAGCTTGCCGCACCCTTGTTGGTAACGCGTCCGTACTGGGTGTACAAGGCGGTGCGCTTGGACAGGTTGTAGATGTACTCAAGAGCGATCTTGGTGCCATCGTTGGCGTCGGTGCCAGCGCCGGAAGCATCGGCACGGATGTAGGCGGCCCTGAATTCGCTCTGGCCCATCGGCACCGACGTGCTGATTTCATAGGTCGTGCGCTTCTTGGCACCGTACTTGGCCTGATCCCACAGGCCGTAGACCTTGGCGACGCCAAAGTCGTACGACCCGCCGAAGTTGAACACCTTGTAGTCGTCAGGTGTCGCCGTCTTGGTGGTGCCGAACGCGAATGAAACGTTCATCGGACCGGCCGCATAGCCAAGGAGGCCGCCCTTGTACTTCTGGCCTGCCACGCCTTCACCGGCCGTCATCATGAACCGGCCGTATACGCCGCCGAGGTTGCCCGGCAGGAAGTACGTGACCGAATTGTTCGAACGAACCAGGCTCTTGGCGCCACTGCCCAGTCCGTCCAGCACCATGTACAGCAGCCCGCCGAAACCGTTTCCGCCATAGGCCTCGGTGTACTGGTTCCAGTTCGACGGGTTGTAGTCGCGACCGACCCGGAGTTCACCAAAGCTGCTCGTCAGGCTGAGTGTCGAACGCCGATTGAACAAGGCAGGCGTGGCGGACACACCGTTGGGGCCGCCGGCGGCGCCGATGTCGGAATCCAGGCCGGCCTCAAGCCAGAATCCTGCGGCCATGCCACCGCCGAGATCCTCATTGCCGCGAAAGCCAAGCCGGTTGCTCTGGAGCTGGTTGGCTCCGGTGCCGCCGTCCAAGGTCCTGATACGGCTCGAACCGGTCGTGATGGAATTGGCGCTCATGTCGACAACGCCGAACAAGGTGACAGAGGACTGCGCAAAGGCCGTGCCGCCCGCGAGCGACGCGAGGGCAAGAACGATAAGGGATTTCTTCATGACGACTATCTCCTGGATTGAAGGTGTGATTCACGCCCGGGCCGCGCACCGGATACCGAACACCACCGGAATCGAATCCGGCGAATCGGAAGTGCGCCTCGGCCGAGGTCACCCTGGAGCTTATTTACTTCGGGGGTGGCGCCCTACCATCGATGCGAGAACGACATGACTTGCGCAAGCGCGAACACCACCGAACCCGCACAGGTCGTCTGTCGCGAGCCACAGCGTCGGGTGCGAAGTGCCGGCGGCAAGTGGGCACGCGCCTGTCCCTGCCATATATGACAAGTTTGTAATCTTTCTGCCAGCCCGGCGTCATCGCGTCGCTTCTATCGTCCATCCGTCCAAATGAACTTGGCCCTCGCCGACACAAAGCCGCCCATGTGGCTTTGAGCGTGCCGCCAAGGCAACATCCACGGAGGCACCGATGCGACGCGACAACATTCTTCTGCTTGCCCAGGCGCGGCATGACACCGCCGCGCGGTGCGAGGTAGGACGCAGATACTTGCTGGGCCGCGAGGGCCTGGCGCGGCATGTGCCGACCGGCATGGCCTATCTGACCCATGCCAGCCTGCAAGATTCGCCTCAAGCCGCCACCATCATCGGCGAGTGCTTGATGCTGGAAGAGATCGTGTCACTGCATCAACTGCCTGCGCTCCAACGCGCAGCAAAGGCTGGCTGCGCTGCGGCCCAGTTCAAGCTGGCCGTGTGGACCTGCCTGCGCCATGACGACCCGAAAGCGTGCCTGTACTGGCTCGACGCTGCCGCCGCGCAGGGCTACGAGCCCGCCTGCCGCACTCGTGCGGAGCTGGGCGGCGCTGCCACGAGCGACAGCATGCTGGAACTTGCGCGCAGTGTGTCGCGCCATGGTGACGTGCAGATCGAGTCGGTTGCGACCCTGGCAGCCAAAGTTCTGGCTGAAGAGGGCGACTTGTATCGCCTGGCGCGTTGCCTGCGAATTGCATTGGCGGCGGCACCGCACCGGTCCGCGCCGCTTGCCCATCTGGTGGTGCAGGCCTGCGCCTTGGCCGAGCAAACCGCAACGCCGCTGCATGGCATCGACGCTCACGAGGTGGAAGCCTGCCTCGACCTGGTGGTGGGTAACGGGGACCGCACCGCCGACTACTTGATGGGTCGTGCACTCTGCGGCATGGCTTGCGGGCCCATGCCGGCTTCGACACTCGTCACCGACAGCAATCTGCGCAAGGGCGCGGCCTTGCTGCTGCGTGCGGCGGATGCCGGCTGCGAAGGTGCCTGGATGCATCTGTACAAGGTGCATGCCGATCACCGCTGCAGTACCGCCAACCCGCAGATGGCGCGCTTCTTTCTTGAGAAGGCAGCCACCCTCGGCGACGCCCAAGCTCAGCGCCGCTTGGGCGCTCTCATCCTTCGAAACAGTTCCGGCCTCACGGATTCGGAGCACGGTATTCTCTGGTTGCACGAATCCGCCCGGCAAGGAGACGAGTCTGCCTTGCGTCTGTTGAAGTCACTCGTGCTGCCCTTGAAAGGCGATGACGACCAGGCCGACCAGGCCATTGAAACTGTGCGGCGCGCCGATCCCTGGCTTGCGATGCGGATGCGTTTGTCGCGCGACTTCGGTCTGACGAAACTCGAAGCGCTGTGCGCCGATCCGAGTGATGGCGAAAGGCCTTGGGGGCTGGTGGTGGGCAAGAACCCGTTCATCACCCTGAGCCGGTTGTCGGCGCCACGCGCTGTGCCCGCGCTGTCGCCCGCCGCGCTGGGCAATCTGCACCGCGCCGCCCTGTTCTTTGAAGATGCGCAGCGCAATGGCAACGGTTTCGAAGGCGACTGGCGGCACCGCTCACTGCAGCAGCGGCGCGTGTTTGCGCGCTACCGCATCGATGAAGACTTGTTTTTCGCGCGCGTGAATTCCAGAACGCTCGAAGCCTTGCGCCAAGGCAGCAAGTGGGCGTTGCGCGCCAAACAACCTCTCCAGTTGGCACTTGCGGCCTGAACATCGTCATGCGGCTCTTTTGTCATGGGCGATGGCTCCGTCGGGACAAATCGGCAAGGTACATTTCGCTACGTGCTTCTGATCGAATTTTTCCGGAAAAATGCATGCCCGAAGGGTCGGTCAGGCAGATTGCGACACCACCATGGGCAGCACGCCCTTCATCATTTACCTTGCTTTGGGAGCTGTCCGATGACGTCCTTCGAAGAACAGGCCTGCGAAGCCCCGCGACGCGGGTCGCCTGCGTCCGCGCTGCTTGGCGCTCGCCGGTCCGGCAGGCATCGCCGCCGGGTACGGGTTGTGCTGATCGCATGCCTGGCCGGCCTGGGCACCCTGAGCTCCGCCCAGGCGCAAGACGCCGCGCTCGGTGCCAGCGTGCAGGGGCTGCTGGCCTACGCACGAGCTCAAAGCCCCGAACTGAGGGCCATGCGTCAGGAAGCCGACGCAGCGGCGCAGCGCATCGGCCCGGCCGGCGCCTTGCCCGACCCGGTGGTGCGGGTCGAGCTCATGAACATCAACAACTATGGCACTGACGCCTCACCCAGCCTGCTGCCCTGGAAAGTCGGCGAAACAAAGTACACGCTGATGCAGTCGTTTCCGCTGTGGGGCAAGCGCGACCTGCGGCGCAATGCCGCGGCCGCCGACGCCAGGCAGGCCGATGCCAGAACAGCTGCGACCTGGGCCGAACTGGCCGCGCGCATCAAGACGGCCTACGCCGAGTACTACCGCGCTGCCGGCGACCGGCGCCTGGTCGGTGAAGTGCTCGATCTGATGGTGCGTGTGGAGCAGATCGCCCAAGTGCGCTATGCCAGCGGGCTGGTCGGCCAGTCGGACGCGATCCGCGCGCAACTGGAGCAAACCGCAATGCGCACTGAACTGATCTCGCTCGACAGCGAGAAGCGCCAGATTCGGGCCAAGCTCAACGGCCTGCTGGCGCGCGACGGCGCGGCCCCCTTGGCCGAACCCGAGGCGCTGCGCCCCGTGCCGGCGCTGAGCACGGACGACGCGGCAGCGCTGGTCGAACGCGCGCGCGATCGCAACCCGCAGATCGCCGCCGAGCTCGCGCGCCTGGCCGCGGCCCAGAAGAGCCGGGAGCTCACGTTCGCCAACCGCTACCCCGATCTGCTGGTGGGCCTGTCGCCATCGCAGATGGGTTCGCGCATCACCACCTGGGGCCTGATGTTCGAGATGAACATCCCCTTGCAGCAGGAATCGCGTCGCGCCCAGGAGCGCGAGGCCGAAGTGATGGTCAGTGCCGCCCGATCGCGGGCCGATGCGCTGTCCAACCAGTTGCTCGGCGAACTCGGGGCCGATCTGGCGGGTCTGGACGCCGCACGGCGCACCGAAACCTTGATCAAGACCCAACTGCTGCCGCAGTCGGAACTCAGTCTGCAGTCGTCGCTCCCTGCCTACGAGAACGGCAAAGCCGAATTCACCGTACTGCTCGAAGCGCAACGCCAGATACGCAAGGCAAGACAAGAGCTGCTCAAGTCACAGGTCGACGCGCAGATGCGCCTGGCCGACATAGAACGCATCCTGGGAGAAGACCTTTGAAGACATCCACCACCGTGCTCGCCATCGTCCTGCTCGGGGCGGTCGGCGCCGGCAGCTACTGGCTTGGCACACGCTCGCAGGCGACGGCATCGGCCCATGACGGCGCTGCGGCGACAGCCCCCGACGCCCCCAAGCCGCGCAAGCTGCTGTACTACCGCAACCCGATGGGCCTGGCGGACACTTCGCCGACCCCCAAGAAGGACCCGATGGGCATGGACTACGTCGCCGTCTATGAAGGCGAGGACGAGTCGGGCTCTGCCGGGCCGGCAGGCACTGCGGCGTCGCCCAACCAGGTGCGCATCAGCACCGACAAGATCCAGAAGCTGGGCGTGCGCACCGAGGCCGCCGCCATGCGGCTGCTCGGGCGCAGCGTGCGTGCCGCCGGGCGGGTCGCGCCCGACGAACGTCGCGTCTACGTCATCGCCCCCAAGTTCGAAGGTTACGTGGAGAAGCTGTATGTCAACGCCACGGGTCAGCCCGTGTCCAAGGGACAGCCGCTGTTCGAGGTCTACAGCCCGGAGTTGGTATCGGCGCAGCGCGAGTACGCCATTGCGAGCCAGGGCGCGCTGGCGATGAAGGACGCGGGCGCGCAGGCGCAGGGCGGCATGCAGCAACTGGCCGAATCCAGCCTGCTGCGCCTGCGCAATTGGGACCTGTCGCCCGCGCAGGTGGCGGCACTGATGAAGACAGGTCAGCCGCAGCGCAGCGTCACGTTTTCTTCTCCGGTGTCGGGTGTGGTGACCGAGAAGAAGGCGCTGCAGGGCATGCGCTTCATGCCCGGCGAGATGCTCTACCAGATCACCGACCTGTCGTCGGTCTGGGTCATCGCCGACCTGTCCGAGCAGGACATCGGCCTCGTTGCGACGGGCGCCCAGGTACGCGTCACGACGACCGCCTATCCCAGCCAAGCTTTCGTTGGCCGCGTCACCTACATCTACCCGACGATGACGGCAGAGACCCGGACCGTTCCGGTGCGGGTGGAACTGGCCAATCCGGGCTACAAGCTCAAGCCGGCGATGTTCGCGCAGATCGAGCTGGCCGTCGGTGGCAAGACGCCGGTGCTCACGGTGCCGGATTCGGCCGTGATCGACACTGGCACGCGCAGCATGGTGCTGGTGCAGGTCGGGCCAGGACGCTTCGATCCGCGTGATGTCGAGGTCGGCGCAAGGGGAGAGAACTTCGTCGAGATCGTCAAGGGCGTGAGCGACGGCGAGCAGGTCGTCGTCGCCGCGAACTTCCTGATCGACTCGGAAAGCAATTTGAAGGCCGCCGTCGGAGGCTTGGGCGGACATTCCGGTCACGGCAGTCCCGCCAAAGGCGCGGAGCCGGATGCCCCGGCCGGCCCTGCGTCCACCGCCGCACCCGCGGCGGCGCCCACAACCGTCGGGTACAAGTCCGAAGGCAGTGTGGAAAGCATCGACCCCAAGACGGGCACCTTGAACCTCAACCACCAACCGGTGCCCGCGCTCAAGTGGCCGGCGATGACGATGGAGTACAAGGTCGCCAACGCCGCGCTGCTGACGGGCCTGAAGCCAGGCCAGGCGGTACGCTTCGAGTTCGTCGAACGCAAAGGCGGCGAATACGTGGTCACCGCAATCACCGCGGTGCCGGGCGCCGCCGCCCCGATGGCCATGCCGCCGCCACCCCCCCCGTCAGGGGCGGGCCAGAGTCCTCACGGCAGCCACTGAGCGGAGCAAGACATGCTGGCCAAAATCATCCAGTGGTCGGGCCGGAATCTGTTCCTGGTCCTGCTCGCCACCCTGTTCATCGTCATCGGCGGCGTCGTCGCGGTGATGAAGACGCCGCTCGATGCGCTGCCCGACCTGTCGGACGTGCAGGTCATCGTCTACACCGAGTATCCCGGCCAGGCGCCGCAGGTGGTCGAAGACCAGGTGACCTACCCGCTGACCACGGCCATGCTGGCGGTGCCCAAGAGCAAGGTGGTGCGTGGCTTCTCGTTCTTCGGCGCCTCGTTCGTCTATGTCATCTTCGACGACGGCACCGACATCTACTGGGCGCGCAGCCGCGTGCTCGAGTACCTCAACTTCGCGTCGAGCCGGCTGCCCAAGGGCGTGTCGCCGTCGCTCGGGCCTGATGCCACCGGCGTCGGCTGGGTCTACGAATATGTCGTGCTGGCCAAGAACAAGACGCTGGCCGAGTTGCGCACCATCCAGGACTGGTACGTGCGCTACCAGTTGACCAAGGCGCCCGGCGTCGCCGAAGTGGCCTCGCTCGGCGGCTTCGTGCAGACCTACCAGGTGACCGTCGATCCGCTCAAGCTGCGCAGCTACGGCATCCCGTTGATGAAGGTGTCGCAGGTGATACGCGACTCCAACCGCGATGTCGGCGGACGCGTGGTCGAGATGGCCGAGACCGAGTACATGGTGCGCGGCAGGGGCTACCTGCGCGACAAGGGCGACATCGAGAAGCTGGTGCTCAAGAGCGAGGGCGGCACGCCGGTGCTGATCCGCGACGTCGCGCGTGTCGAGCTGGCCCCCGATGAGCGGCGCGGCCTGTCGGAGTTGAACGGCGAGGGCGAGGTGGTCTCGGGTATCGCGATGTCGCGCTTCGGGCAGAACGCGCTCGAAGTCATTCACAACCTCAAGCTCAAGGTCGCCGAGATCGGCGCCGGCCTGCCCGACGGCGTGACGATCCAGGCGGTCTACGACCGCTCGGATCTGATTCACCGCGCCATCGCCACCCTCAAGCGCACGCTGATCGAAGAAAGCCTGATCGTCGCCGCCGTCTGCGTGATCTTCCTGATGCACGTACGTTCGGCGCTCGTGGCCATCGTGATGTTGCCGGTGGGCGTCTTGATGGCCTTCATCGCGATGCACCTGCTGGGCATGAACTCCAACCTCATGAGCCTGGGCGGCATCGCCATCGCCATCGGCGCGATGGTCGACGCTGCCATCGTGATGATAGAGAACGCGCACAAGCACCTCGAACGCCTCGATCGGACCCAGCCCGAGCACAGCCGCAAAGAACGTGCGAACGCCATGCTCAACGCCTGCAAGGAGGTGGGGCCGGCGCTGTTCTTCTCGCTGCTCATCATCACCGTGTCGTTCCTGCCGGTGTTCACGCTGGAGTCGCAGGAAGGGCGGCTGTTCTCGCCGCTGGCCTACACCAAGACCTTCTCGATGGCCGGTGCGGCGCTGCTGTCGGTGACGCTGGTGCCGGTGCTGATGCTGATGTTCATCCGCGGCAAGATCATGCCGGAGTCCAGGAACCCGCTGAACCGCTTCCTCATCTGGGTCTACCGGCCGATCATCGCCTGGGTCATGCAATGGAAGAAAGTGACCATCGCGCTGGCCTTGATCATCCTGGCCGCGTCCTGGTATCCGGCCTCCAAGCTCGGCAGCGAGTTCATGCCCACCCTCAACGAGGGCACGCTGCTGTTCATGCCGGCGTCGTTGCCGGGCATGTCGATGACCAAGGCCGCCGAAGTGCTGCAGACGCAGGACAAGATCATCAAGAGCTTCCCCGAAGTGAGTTCGGTCTTCGGCAAGGCCGGTCGCGCCAACACCGCCACCGACCCGGCGCCGCCGGAAATGTTCGAGACGGTCATCAACCTGAAGCCTGAGTCCGAGTGGCGTGCTGGCATGACCACCGACAAGCTGATCGCCGAGATGGACAAGGCCTTGCAGTTTCCCGGCGTGGCGAACTCGTGGACGATGCCGATCCGGGCGCGCCTGGACATGCTGTCCACCGGCATCCGCACGCCAATCGGCATCAAGGTCTTCGGCAAGGATCTGGGCGAGATGGAACGACTCGCCAAACAGATCGAATCGGTCGTCAAGACCGTGCCGGGGACGACCTCGGCATTCGCCGAGCGCCTGACCGGCGGCTACTATCTCGACATCACGCCCGATCGCGAGCAACTGGCGCGCTACGGTCTGTCGGTGGGCGAGTTGCTCGACGTGATCGGCACCGCGCTCGGCGGCGAGATGGTGACCACCACGGTCGAAGGGCGCGAGCGCTTTGGCGTCACGGTGCGTTATCCGCGCGAGTTGCGAACCAACCCGGACCAGATCGAGCGCGAGGTGCTGGTGCCTGTCATGGGCGGCGCGATGGTGCCGCTCGGCCAGGTGGCCAAGGTGAAAGTCGTGCGTGGCGCGCCGGGCATCCGCACCGAGAATGCGCTGCTCTCGGCCTACATCTTCGTCGACATCCGCGGCCGCGACATCGGTTCGTATGTGGCCGACGCGCGCAAGGCAGTGACCGACCAGGTGAAGTTCCCGCCCGGCTACTACATCACCTGGAGCGGCCAGTTCGAGGCGATGGAGCGCGCGATCGAGAAGATGAAGGTCGTGGTGCCGGTCACCTTGCTGCTGATCTTCCTGCTGCTGTACCTGAACTTCAGGCGGCTGAGCGAGACCTTCATCGTGATGCTGTCGGTGCCGTTCGCGCTGGTCGGTGGCATCTGGCTGATGTGGTGGCTGGACTACAACCTGTCGGTCGCGGTGGCGGTCGGCTTCATCGCGTTGGCCGGGGTGGCGGCCGAGACCGGCGTGGTGATGCTGATCTACCTGGACCACGCCTGGGAAGAGGCCAGGCAGAGGTGCCAGACCGAAGGGCGCCTGCCCGGTCCGGCCGACCTGTACGGGGCCGTGATGGAAGGCGCCGTCGAACGGGTGCGGCCCAAGATGATGACGGTGGTGGCCATCATGGCCGGGTTGCTGCCCATCATGTGGGGCACCGGCACCGGCTCGGAGGTCATGAGCCGCATCGCCGCACCGATGGTCGGCGGCATGGTCTCGTCGACGGTGCTCACACTCGGTGTGATTCCCGCGCTCTATGCCCTGGTCAAGCAGTGGCAGTTGGTGCACATGTCGCGCAATGCAACCGTGCCCGCGGCGGATGTGTTGCCGACCACGGCCGAGGCCCCATGAGGGCGGCCGTTTCCTTTCACCTTTTCAGGAGAACTGTGATGTCAACACACTTGAATTCTTCGCGGCGTCTTGCCGCAGCGCTGCTGTTTGCCGGTGTCGCGCTGGCCGGTTGCGCAGACCTCGGTACATCGACGCCGCGCGCGATCGAGCAACAGGTCGAGTCCGCCCGAACCCCTGCCGATCATCAGGCGCTGGCAGCGTATTACACCAAGGAGTCCGTCGCCGCTCGGGCCCAGGCCAACGAACATCTGAAATTGGGCAAGACCTACAAGACGGCGACGCTCGGGGGCCGGGGGGCCGGCAGCCTGCCAGCCCATTGCAACGCGATCGCAGCCGACTTCGATGGAATCGCGACGAGGTTTGAAGCCATGGCCGCTGAACACCGGCAAATGGCGGCGCAGGCAAAGCCGTGAGCGCGGCCATGCCGCGCTGGCATGGTGGCCTCGTCCGAGGGCGCCTTGTTCGCGTCAGGGTGCGCATGACACCGTTCATGCATTGTGAAAATCAGGGGAAGTAGCTATGAAGAAGCATCAAAGAGGCGAAGTGATGTTGGCCGTGATGGCCGTGATGTTGCTTGCCATCTGGTTGGGCAGTGGCCACACTGGAATGATGGGGATGGGAGGGGGGCATGGTGCCGACTCTGCGATGAAACCGAGTCCGACCGATCAGCAGACGAAAGTAGAACCCGCATCGAGCGAGCCGTCCAAGGATTCTCACGACCATAAGAAATAGGACTTCGCTGACTTGTACGGCTTGGGCGCCGCCGACCTGGCCGGCGCATCCGACGTGAACGTGCCGGCTTGCTGCGGCGTTGCCAGGTCTTGGCCTGTGGCTGCACCTGGGCGAGCGGCACCGGCACACTCGGCGGCCGCGCGATCTGCGGCCGCTCAAAGGGCCAGTGTCAGTTTTGGCTCAGGATGACAGAACCGGCTTGCCGCGACAGAAACGCCGCGTGCATGGTCGGGTGTACCTCGTTGCACTTGCCGCTGAATTCCCCGCCGACCATATAGTCCCCGGTACGCAGCGCATCGGCCAGTTCGGCCTGGACTTGCGCACTCGACTTGCCGGCAAGTAGTTGCTTGGCCGGGTATTGGCTCGGGTCCACCTCGTTGAGCTTGAGACCACTTTGCGCATTGGCCAACATGTCGCCGCTGCGCAGCGCAGTCGAGAGCTCGGCACGGACCTGGTCACGCGTCTTGCCGGCAAGCGTTTGTTTGGCTGGGTACCGGTCCGGGTACATCTGGTTGAGCTTGAGGCCGGTTTCGCCATTTGCCAGGACGTCACCGGTGCGCTGGGCAGCGGCAAGTTCGGCCATGACCTGGTCGCGGCTGATGCCTGCATACGATGAGTCGGGCGACGAACTGGTCATCGCGGCGTGCATGTTCATGTGTTTCGCGTTGGTGTAAGACTGCGCCGCCTGGGCCTGGAAGGCGCTCAGACTGAGGATGGCGATAGCGACGGTGATTGCGGTTCTCATGATGAATACTCCTGTGAGGTTCGAAGGTTCGCGACGCTCTCCGCCGCTGCCGTGCCCTGGTTTTGTCGGGGCATGTGGGTACTTTAGGAGTCGGGTGCCAACAGCACCGTGGCCGGTGCATTACAACTTCGTCACCTTGGCGGTGCTTGTCCGGCGCAGCCCTAAGTTTTGACTAAGTCTGAATCTCTACACTGCACCTTGTCATGCCTCCCACGTGTTTGGGTTTAGGCTTTCTTTTGAACCGCAGCGTCGGAGTGACTGCTTGATAAAGTATTTCTTCTTGGTGGTGGTCACAGCCCTGTCGGGTTGCGCGACCTACCAACCCGCGCCGATAGAGCGCACGAAACTGATCCAGTCCTTCGAGTCGCGCACGCTGCACGACCCCGCCCTGCAGCGTTACCTGGCCGCGCATCTCGGCCAGCCATCGAACCGCTGGCCGCCCGACGCATGGGATCTCACCAGCTTGTCGCTGGCCGCCTTTTATTTCAGTCCGGCACTCGACCTTGGTCGCGCCAAACTGGGCACGAGCCAGGCCGAGGTGCTGACAGCGGCAATGCGGCCCAATCCGTCTTTGCAATTTCCGTTCGGGTACAAGAGCAACACCAAGGCCGGCGAGTCCGCCTACACCTTCGGGCTGGGCCTGGATATCCCGATTGAAACCGCTGGAAAGCGTGGCTATCGGATGGCACAGGCCGAGCAACTCTCGCGCGTCGCCCGCTTCAACATCGGAGACATCGCCTGGCAGGTTCGCAGCCAACTGCGCACTGACATGCTCGATCTTTACCGTGCGACCCGGGCTGCATCCCTTGTTGAAAAGAAGATCACCACGCAGCAAGAGATCCTGGCAATGCTGGTCAAGCGACAGGCCAACGGGGCGGCGTCCGCGCCGGAGGTCAATCAGGCGCAGATCGATCTCGACCAGCGCCAGCTCGACCTGGCGGATTGGCGCAGGCGGATCATCGATGCGCGTGCGCAAATGGCCTCGGCCATAGGATTGCCCGTCCGGGCGATGGCAAACGTCAATATCCGTTTCGATGAATTTGAACGCACGTATGCCGACATCCCGACGGATGCCGCGCGCCGTTACGCGGTATTGAACCGGGCCAAGCTGTTGGGGGCACTGGCGCAATACGAGGCGAGCCAGTCGGCCCTGCAGCTGGAGATTGCCAAACAATATCCGGACATCCATATCGGGCCGGGTTACACCTTCGATGCCGGGGCGCACAAATTCGCGCTGCCGGTTTCGGGCATCTCCCTACCGCTCTTCAATCGCAACGAGGGGCCGATCGCGCAGGCTCAAGCGCAGCGCAAAGAGGCCGCCGCCCGGTTCAACGCGCTGCAGACGCAAGCGATCAACGACACGGACCGCGCGGTGCAGGGCTATCGTGCCGCGCTGACGAACTTGCACCTCGCCGACGCCCTGTTGTTGACGCAACGCCGTCAACAGCAGGTGCTCCAGGAAGCCTTGCGCGCGGGGGCGACCGACCGGTTGACCTTGACACTGGCTCAAGGCAAAGCCTATGGGTATGAGTTGGCGCATCTGGACGCCTTGATTCGGGTGCAACAGGCCATCGGCCAACTCGAAGATGCCATGCAGCGACCGCTGCTGGCAACCGACTTGCGTGTTGATCCAGCCAAGGAATATCCATCGTGATTTTGCAAAACCGCTTCAGGCGCCGCGTCGCATCCATCGTGGCGATTTTTCTCGCCGTGCTCGTGATCGGCGCGCTGATCTACCGCCAGTTCGGCTCGGCGGCGCAACGCCCCCCCTCACCGGCGGCACCGATTGCCGATCAACGGGTAGCCCTTGTGAACGGCGTGAACATCGTCACGCTGCAGTCCGCCACGCAGCGGCAGAGCGGACTGCGCGTCGAGCCCTTGCCGCTCACAAACCATCACGCGCAAACCACTGCGTATGCGATGGTGCTGGATCTGCAGCCGCTGCTCGACATGCGCGCCCGCTTCCTGGCGGCGCGCGCCGAGGCAGACACCGCCGTTGCGGTGATCGCCGTCTCGCGCAGTGAATTCGAACGCAGCAAACTCTTGTACCAGGACAATCAGAACATCTCGCTCAAAGCCTATCAAACAGCCCAGGTGGCCTATCTTTCCGACCAGGCAAAGGTGGCCGCAGCCCAGCGTGCGATCAACGCGATACGAACTGACGCGCTCCAGCAGTTTGGCCAGACGCTTGCGAGCTGGGCACTCGACCCCCAGTCATCCCGATTCGCCAGATTGCTCGATCATCAGGAAGTGCTGCTGCGCGTCAGCCTGCCAGCGGGAAGCCCCGCAAAGGCTCCCAGCACCATCCAGATTGCCGCCAGCGATAGCCAGCGGCTGAGCGCCCACCTCGTTTCGCCGTCCGCCCTGAGCGATCCCAACATTCAAGGCACAGCCTTCATCTATCGCGCGGCGGCGACGATTGCCACCGGAACCCATGTCGCCGCCTATCTTCCGGCGTCTGGCGAGTCCACCGAAGGTGTTCTCGTTCCCTCCACGGCAATCATCTGGCACGGCGGACAACCGTGGGCCTATGTGCAATCGGCGCCAGACCGCTTTGCGCGCGTGCCGGTCGCCCAGAGCGAGCCCGCCGACGGCGGATTCTTTGTGAGCCAGGGCATCAAGGCGGGAGACCGCGTCGTAGTCAGTGGCGCGCAGTTGCTCCTGTCCGAAGAATTGCGGCCACCGCCGAGCAGTTCGGGCTGCAAGGATCCCGAGTGCGACTGACCCCCTCAAGCCATTGCGATTGCGCTCAGCCATGTTGACTTCCCTGGTCCGTTCTTCGATTCGTTTGCGCGGCATCGTGATCAGCCTTGCCTGTCTGCTTGCCGGCTACGGCATCTACGCGCTGTTCCAGTCGAAGCTGGATGTGTTCCCGGAATTCGCGCCCGCGCTCGCAGTCATTCAGACCGAGGCGCCGGGACTGTCAAGCGAGCAGGTCGAGGTCCTCGTCACCCAGCCGATCGAAAACGCCGTCGGTGGTGTGCTTGGCCTGCAGACGATGCGATCCAAGTCGTCTCAGGGCTTGTCGCTGGTGACCCTGATCTTTGATGGCAACACCGACATCTACCGTGCGCGACAATTGGCGGCGGAACGGCTTGGCGCTGCAGCCAGCGCTTTGCCGCGAGCCGTGAAGCCGCCGACCCTGCTGCCGCTGACCTCGTCGACCGGCGTGGCGATGGTGATCGGACTGACATCGGACACCCGTTCCCAGATGGCGCTGCGCAACACAGCAGACCGGATTTTGCGGCCTCGTCTCTTGGGTCTTCCGGGCGTGGCGGACGTCATCATCTTTGGCGGCGACGTGCAGCAGTACCAGATTCAAGTCAATCCGCAAAAGCTGGTCCTCTACGGCCTGTCGCTGCAAGACGTTCTTGGCGCGGCGCGGCGTTCCACCGGTGTGCGTGGCGCGGGATTCATCGAAAACGCCAATCAGCGCATCGCCCTGATGACAGAGGGTCAGGTCTTGACGGCGGAGCAACTGGCCCAGGTCGTGGTGACCTACAAGGACGGCGTCGGCGTCCACCTTGGCGACGTGGCGAAGGTATTGATCGCCCCCCCTGCCGCAGTGGGGGCCGTAGCGATCGGAGCCAAGCCCGGCGTCCAGTTGATCATCGAAAGCCAGTACGGCGCCGACACCATGACCGTCACCGAAACGGTCGAAAAGGCGCTTGAAGGCCTCAAGCCGGTACTTGCCGCCGACCAGGTGGTGCTGCATCCGCACATCTTTCGGCCCGCCGACTTCGTCGTCACGGCGATTACTCATCTGCGTACCGCGCTCCTGCTCGGTGGCGTCCTGATCATTGCCGTTCTGTTTCTCTTTCTGCTCAATGTCAGGACGGCATTCATCTCGGCAACGGCCATCCCGCTGTCGTTGTTGTCAGCGGTGATCGCGCTGCATTTTTTCGGTATCACGCTGAACACCATGACGCTCGGCGGGCTGGCAATCGCGCTGGGCGAGGTGGTCGACGACGCGATTGTGGACGTCGAGAACATCTTTCGACGTCTTCGTCAGAACCAGTCACTCGCGCACCCGCTGCCGGCAGCGCGCGTGGTCTTGAATGCATCGATCGAGGTGCGCAGTGCGGTGGTCTACGCGACATTCATCGTCGCGTTGGTATTTTTGCCGGTGCTGACCTTGTCCGGAATCGCCGGCAAGTTGTTTGCACCGCTTGGCGTCGCCTATGTGCTGGCGATCCTGGCGTCACTTGGCGTTGCATTGACCTTGACCCCTGCGCTGGCCTATGTCTTTCTGACCAGAATCTCGTTGGAAGCCGAGGACTCACGCATGGTGAAGGCGCTGAAAGCGCGCTATGGCAGCCTGCTTGCCGGCGTCGAGCACCGTTCGAGTCTGATCATCGCCATGATCGCCGTGCTCTGTGTGGCGGCGCTGGCAACACTGCCGTTTCTTGGCGGCAGCCTGATTCCGGAATTGAAGGAAGGGCACTATGTGGTGCACATGGCGGCTGCGCCCGGCACTTCGCTGCCCGAGTCCATGCGCGTGGGGCGCCAGGTCATTCTGGCGCTGAACAAGATCCCTGGCGTTGACTCGGTGGCCCAGCGCGCCGGTCGCGCGTCCGAAGTCGTCGATCCGGTTGGCGTCAATGTGAGCGAGTTCGAAGTGAATCTGCGCCCCATGTCGGGCAAGGAGCAAGTACACACGCTGGCAAGCATCCGCACGACGATGGAGGGGTTCCCTGGCTTGATCACCTCGGTCAATACCTTCCTGACCGAGCGCATTGACGAAACCATCTCGGGGTTCACGGCGCCGGTGGTCGTGAATGTGTTCGGCACAAACCTCGACGTGCTGGACGGCAAGGCACAGGAAATCGCGCGGGTGCTGAACCAGATACCGGGCGCCGTCGGGGTCAGTGTGCAGTCGCCGCCCGGCACTCCGCAGTTCGTCATACGGTTGCGGCTGGACCAGCTGACACGTTTTGGATTCAGCCCGGTCGATGTACTGGAGGCGATCCAGGCGGCTTACGAAGGCGTCAATGTCGCGCAGGTCTACCGGGGCAGCCAGGTGTTTGATGTGTCTGTCGTGCTCGATCCCGCCAGCCGGCAAAGCCCCACCGATGTGGGTGCTCTGCCCCTGCGCAACGGACAGGGAACAACCGTCACGCTCGGGCAATTGGCCGACATCGGTCAATCCATCGGGCGATATCAGATCACGCATACCGGCGGACAACGCCTGCAAACCGTCACGTCTGGCGTGCGAGGGCGCGCCATCAGTGCGTTCACCGCGGAGGCAAAAGCGCGCATCGACAAGGAGGTCGCTTTCCCGAAAGGGACCTATGCGGTGTTTGCCGGCGAAGCCCAGGCGCGCACGCAGTCACAGCATGATTTGCTGGTCAACTCGGTCGCAGCGGGAATCGGCATCGTCTTGCTGCTGTTCATGGCGCTGAAAAGCAAGCGCGCCTTGCTGCTGGTGCTGGCGAACCTGCCATTTGCCTTGGTGGGCGGCGTCGCAACCGTGCTGGCCACCGGGGGCAATCTCAGCTTGGGCTCGCTGATCGGATTTGTCACGCTCTTCGGGATCACGCTGCGCAACTCCATCATGCTCATTTCCCACTACGAGCATCTGGTGAACAACGAAGGCCTGATCTGGGGCGCGGAAACCGCCCTGCGTGGGTCCACCGAGCGTCTGGTGCCCATTCTCATGACCGCTCTGGTGACGGCCTTGGCGCTGTTGCCGCTGGCGCTGTACAGCGGCGAACCGGGCAACGAAATCGAAGGACCAATGGCCGTGGTGATATTGGGCGGGTTGATGACATCGACCTTGCTCAACCTGCTGGTGCTGCCTGCATTGGCGCTTCGCTTCGGACGTTTCGAAATGAAGGTGGACGAAATGGGCTTCACGCAGGCACCGACCCGCTCGACATAGCGGCAATGGCTGGTGTCGCCACGCCGAGATCCGACCGTGAGCTCGGTCAATGGCGTCTTGCATTGCCGGCAAGGTCACGCCGGCGCGGCTATTGATCTTTTCATAAATCACGACACTCTTCTGCCGAGGCCACCTTTCAGTCAAATGGTTCCTGGTGCGCGCACGATGCCAAGAAGGCTGGGCAAGTAACTGCGTTCGTGTCCCCCGCCCTACGGGCTCCTCCTTTACCTCACTACGTCACTTACCCAGTCTTCTTGGCGCAGCGGTATCGGTATTCCGGCGCGCATACCGACCGCTTTGCCGAACGCGAGGATGGGGTGCTCTGCGCAGCGAAATAAAGGGGGAGCCCGCAGGGCGGAGGACATTCGCGGAGCAGAGTGCCGCAGCCTCCTGCCCACCAACAACCTTGTCATGAATTTTGGAATTCTCAATAAGTAGGCCATTTCACAAGTACGGGCACGCAATGAGGTCGATGTATTTCGCCGCCAGGCTAGGCGCAGACCCGCCGCCGCACTCGACGTGCGGCAAGGGGTTGCAACGACGCATGGGGGAGAAAGACGCGACCTCATGTGGCCATATTTGTGAAATGGCCTACTAAGGCCGGCAAGATCCCGTCGGCGCGCAGCAGCGTCTCCAGGCATTGCTCGCGGATCGCGTAGAAATCCTTGATGTCTTTGATCTGCGCCACGGCGGCATCGCTCGTGCCGGTCTCGGCGCGCTTGACCGCCAGAATCATCTTGTTCTTGCTGGTGTGTTCGAGCGACACGAACTCGAACACCTGGGTGTCGTAGCCGCAAGCGTCCAACAGCAGCGCGCGCAAGGAATCGGTCACCATCTCGGCCTGCTGGCCCAGGTGGATGCCGTGGCGCAGCATGCCGCGCAGCAGTCCGGGGCTTTGCATCTGCGGTCGCAGCTGCTTGTGGCAGCACGGTGAGCACATGATGATTTCGGCGCCCGCACGTAGCCCCAAATGGATCGCATAGTCGGTGGCCGTATCGCAGGCGTGCAAGGCGATCATCACGTTGAGCTTGGTAGGTGCGTAGCTGCGCACGTCGCCCTGATGAAAACTGAGCCCTTGCAGTTGCAGGCGCTGCACGAGCTGGTTGCACAAGGCCACCATGTCGTCGCGCAATTCGACGCCGGTCACTTGTGCCTCGGAGCGACCCAGCACGTTGCGCAAATAGTCGTGCACGGCAAAGGTCAGATAGCCCTTGCCCGAGCCGAAATCGACGACATGCAGATCGCTCGCATCGGCCAGGCTCGACGCGGCGAGCGCATGCGAGAAGACCTCGACGAATTTGTTGATTTGACTCCACTTGCGCGACATCGCCGGTATCAGCTGGCCTTGCGCGTCGGTCACGCCAAGCCCCGTCAGGAAGGGTCGGCTGATGTCGAGCCAGCGCAGCTTTTCCTTGTCGTGCCCGGTCGATGGTTCGGCCGCAGCACTGGCCTTGCCGACACGCAAGCTGGGCTTGCCCTTGCGGCTGTACGCGAGCTGGATTTCCTGCGCCTGCGTGTGCAGATGGGCGTTCTGGAATTCCGCCCACAGTAGCGCCTGCACATGGCGCAAGCCATCAAGCAGCGGCAGATTCTTGGTGATGTCGCGCGTGTCGTGCCGGTACAGAAAACTCAGACAGCGCTGACCTTTGAGCTGCACCTCGCGCACCGTGACGCGCTGCAAGTCCGGTGTCTGGCCGCGATGTTTGCTCAACACCAGGCTGACGAACATGTCCTGCTCCAGGCCTCTTTCAACAACGCCATGAAGCGCGCGTCGGCGCCCGCATCGGCCGGGGTGACGACGGACTCCATCAACGCGACCCCAAGACTTCCCAGCGCTCCATCGCGGCCAGCAATTCTTCTTCGCTCTTGGCGAATCGGCTCCGCACTTCCGCGATGCGCGCCGCGCCCTGCGTGTAGAGCTCGGTGCCCGACAAGAGCGCACTCAAGGTCGCCTGCTCGGCTTCGAGCCTGGCGATGCGGCCGGGCAGTTCATCGAGCTCGCGCTGCTCCTTGAAACTGAGCTTCTTCGCTTTGACGGCAGGCTTTGTCGGCGCTGCCTCCGTCGCCTTGCCCGCGGCAGGCACGATTGCTGGCGCTGCGCTTTGCTGCTTGGCCTTGAGCGCTGCGGCACGCTTGGAGGCGCGCAACCAGTCTTCGACGCTGCCCTCGTATTCGCGCCAGTGGCCGTCGCCTTCGCTGACGATGGTGTCGGTCACCACATTGTCGAGAAAGCGCCGGTCGTGGCTGACCAGGAACACCGTGCCGTCGTAGTCCTGCAGCAGCTCTTCGAGCAGCTCCAGCGTATCGATGTCGAGGTCATTGGTCGGTTCGTCGAGCACCAGCACATTGGCGGGCCGCGCGAACAGGCGCGCCAGCAGCAGGCGGTTGCGCTCGCCGCCCGACAGCGACTTGACGGGCGAGTTGGCGCGCGCCGGAGAGAACAGAAAGTCGCTCAGATAGCTCATCACATGCTTCTTCTGGGTGCCGATCTCTATCCATTCGCTGCCTGGGCTGATGGTGTCGGCCAGGGTGGCCTCCATGTCGAGCACTTCGCGCAGCTGGTCAAAATAGGCCACCGTCAGCTTGGTGCCGCGGCGAATCTTGCCGCTGTCGGGCTCGAGCTCACCGAGGATCATCTTGAGCAGCGTGGTCTTGCCCGCACCGTTGGGGCCTATCAGTCCGATCTTGTCGCCACGCAGCAAAGTGGCGCTGAAGTCGCGCACCACGACCTTGGCGCCGAAGCGTTTGTTCACGTTCTCCAGCTCGGCAATGATCTTGCCGCTGCTCGAACCGGTGTCGACGTCGAGCCGCACACGGCCCACCACGTCGCGGCGCGCGGCGCGCTGCTCGCGCAATTGGGTGAGGCGCTGCACGCGGTGGATGCTGCGCGTGCGCCGCGCCTCGACCCCCTTGCGTATCCACAACTCCTCTTGCGCCAGCACCTTGTCGGCGCGCGCAAAGGCGAGTGCCTCGTTCTCCAGCTCGTACTGCTTGGCAGCCTCGAAAGCGGCGAAATTGCCGGGGTAGCCGCGCAGCTGGCCACGGTCGAGCTCGACGATGCGCGTCGCCACATTGTCCAGAAAGGCCCGGTCGTGGGTGATCACCAGCAGGCTGCCCTTGAAGTTGACCAGCAGCTCTTCGAGCCAAGCGATCGCGTCCAGGTCCAGATGGTTGGTCGGCTCGTCGAGCAGCAGCACGTCGGGTGCAGCGACCAGCGCGCGTGCCAGCGCGACGCGCTTCTTCAAGCCGCCCGACAAGGTACCGACCTGGGCGCCGCCGTCCAGACCCAGGCGGTGCAGGGTCTCGTCGACGCGCTGCTCCCAAGTCCAGCCGTCGATCGCCTCGATGCGCGTCTGCAGGGCGTCGAGGTCTTCATGCGGCTCATGCGCCTCGTAGCGGGCGCGCAGGTCGCGCGCCTCGGCCACGCCCTCGCCGACCACGTCGAAGATGCTGGCCTGCGCGTCGAGCTTTGGTTCCTGCGGCACATAGACGATGCGCAAGCCCTGCTGCAGTTGCAGGAGTCCGTCGTCCAGGCGTTCGAGCCCGGCAATCACCTTGAGCAGCGAGGACTTGCCCGCGCCATTGCGGCCGATCAGGCCGATACGCTCGCCGGTTTCCAGCGAGAACGAGGCGCCATCGAGCAGCGGCACATGGCCGTAAGCGAGATGGGCATTGGTAAGAGAAAGGACAGCCATGGGGGGATTGTCCTTCACTCGGGCGCCGTGCCCGCGGCGTGGCTTGCTACGATGTCGGCATGAACGCACCGCAATACACACGCGCAGCCCAGCTGCCGGACATACTGAAGCAACGCATCGTGGTGCTCGACGGCGCCATGGGCACCATGATCCAGCGCTACAAGTTGACCGAGGCCGACTACCGCGGCACGCGCTTTGCCGCGCACGCCAAGGACTTGAAGGGCAATAACGAGCTCCTGCAGCTGACGCGACCCGACGTGATCCGCGAGATCCACGAGCAATACCTGGCCGCTGGCGCCGACATCATCGAGACGAATACCTTCGGCGCGACCTCGGTGGCGCAGGACGACTACGGCCTGGGCAGTCTGGCGCGCGAGATGAATGTGGCAGCGGCGCGGCTGGCGCGCGAGTGCTGCGACAAATACTCGACGCCCGACAAGCCGCGCCTGGTGGCCGGCGCCCTGGGCCCGACACCACGCACCGCCAGCATCAGCCCCGATGTGAACGATGCCGGTGCGCGCAATGTCGATTTCGACACATTGCGCGCTGCCTATTACGAGCAGGCCAGCGGCCTGCTCGAAGGGGGCGTCGATCTGTTCCTGGTGGAAACCATTTTCGATACGCTCAACGCCAAGGCCGCGATCTTCGCGCTCGACGAGTTGATGGAAGACACCGGCGAGCGCCTGCCGGTCATCATCTCGGGCACCGTGACCGATGCCTCGGGGCGCATTCTGTCGGGCCAGACCGTGACCGCCTTCTGGCACTCGGTGCGGCATGCGCGCCCCATCGCCATCGGCCTGAATTGCGCCTTGGGTGCGACGCTGATGCGGCCCTATATCGAGGAACTGTCCAAGGTGGCCGGTGACACCTTTGTCAGTTGCTATCCGAATGCCGGGCTGCCCAACCCGATGAGCGACACCGGCTTCGACGAGACCCCCGAGGTGACCGGTGCGCAGATGGAGGACTTCGCCAAGAGCGGCTTCCTGAACATCGTCGGCGGCTGTTGCGGCACCACACCGGAACACATCGCTGCGATCGCACGCCGTGTGTCGGCTTATCGGCCCCGCGTGCCCGGCGAGCGTCTGTTCAGCTCATTGTTGGAGACGGCTTGAACGCCGCTGTCGAGCACACCATGCCTGATCCAACCCTAAGTCGCGCCGCGCCCGCGCTGAAGCTGTCTGGCCTGGAGCCCGTGTCGATCGGCCCGGGCAGCCTGTTCGTCAACATCGGCGAGCGCACCAACGTCACCGGCTCCAAGGCCTTTGCGCGTCTGATCCTGAACGGCCAGTTCGAAGCGGCGCTGGCGGTGGCGCGCCAGCAGGTTGAAAACGGCGCCCAGGTGATCGACATCAATATGGACGAGGCCATGCTCGACAGCCAGGCCGCGATGGTGCGTTTTCTGAACCTGATCGCAGGCGAGCCTGAGATCGCGCGCGTGCCCATCATGATTGACAGCTCCAAATGGAGCGTGATCGAGGCCGGCCTGAAATGCATCCAGGGCAAGGGCATCGTCAACTCGATCTCGATGAAGGAGGGCGAGGACGAATTCAAGCGCCAGGCCAAGCTGGTGCGCCGCTATGGCGCGGCTGCGGTGGTGATGGCGTTCGACGAGCAAGGCCAGGCCGACACCTATCAGCGCAAGATCGATATCTGCCAGCGCGCCTACCGCATCCTGGTCGACGAGGTGGGCTTCCCGGCCGAGGACATCATCTTCGACCCGAACATATTTGCCATCGCCACCGGCATCGAAGAGCACGACAACTACGCGGTCGACTTCATCAACGCCACGCGCTGGATCAAGCAGCATTTGCCCGGCGCCAAGGTGTCTGGTGGCGTGTCGAATGTGTCGTTCAGCTTCCGCGGCAACGAGCCGGTGCGCGAAGCCATACACACGGTGTTCCTGTACCACGCGATCCAGGCCGGCATGGACATGGGTATCGTCAACGCCGGCATGGTCGGCGTCTTTGATGACCTCGACCCCGAGCTGCGCGAACGCGTCGAAGACGTGGTGCTGAACCGCCGCGCCCGGATTCCGGAAGGGGAGCCTTACGTCTCCCCCGGCGAGCGCCTGATCGAGATCGCCGAGCGCGCCAAGGGCATGGCACGCGACGACAGTGCGCGCCTGGCCTGGCGCGCTGGCGACGTCGAGCAGCGACTGAGCCACGCTCTGGTGCACGGCATCACCGAGTTCATCACACTCGATACCGAGGAGGCCTGGCAGGCGATTCAAGCCAAGGACGGCCGGCCGCTGCATGTGATCGAAGGCCCGTTGATGGCCGGCATGAACATCGTCGGCGACCTGTTCGGCGCGGGCAAGATGTTTCTGCCGCAGGTCGTCAAGTCGGCGCGCGTGATGAAGCAGGCGGTCGCGCATCTGCTGCCCTATATCGAAGCCGAGAAGCTCGCCATGGTGGCGGCCGGCGGCGAGGCCAAGGCGAAGGGCAAGATCGTGATTGCCACCGTGAAGGGCGATGTGCACGACATCGGCAAGAACATCGTCACCGTGGTCTTGCAGTGCAACAACTTCGAGGTCGTCAATATGGGCGTGATGGTCGCGTGCCAGGACATCCTGGCGCGGGCCAAGGCCGAGGGCGCCGACATCATCGGCCTGTCGGGTCTGATCACGCCAAGCCTGGAAGAAATGCAGCATGTGGCGGCCGAGATGCAGCGCGACGAGTTCTTCCGTTCGCGCCAGACGCCGCTCTTGATAGGCGGTGCGACGACAAGCCGCGTCCACACCGCCGTGAAGATATCGCCGCATTACGACGGGCCGGTCGTCTATGTTCCCGACGCGTCGCGCAGCGTGGGCGTGTGCAGCGATTTGTTGAGCGACGAGCGCGCCAGCCGCTTCATCGCCGAGCTGAAGACCGACTACGAGAAGGTGCGCCAGCTGCATGCCAGCAAGAAGCAGACGCCGCTGGTCAGTTTGAGCCAGGCGCGCGCCAACAAGCACCGCATCGACTGGTCGGCCTGCACGCCGCACGCGCCGAAGTTTGTCGGCCGGCGCGTGATACGCAATTACGACCTGACCGAGCTGGCCGAATACATCGACTGGGCGCCCTTCTTCCAGACCTGGGATCTGGCCGGGCCCTTCCCGGCCATCCTGAAGGACGAGATCGTCGGCCATGAGGCGCAGCGCGTGTTCAGCGACGGCAAACGCATGCTGCAGCGCCTGATCGCCGGGCGCTGGCTGCAGGCCAGCGGCGTGTTCGGCCTGTACCCGGCGGCTCAGGTGAACGACGACGACATCGAGATCTACGCCGATGAATCGCGCAGCGAGGTCTTGATGACCTGGCACGGCCTGCGCATGCAGTCTGCAAGGCCCGTGGTCGATGGCGTGAAGCGTCCGAATCGCTGTCTGGCGGACTTTGTCGCGCCTAAGGGAAGCGTGCCTGACTACGTCGGCCTATTTGCCGTCACCGCCGGCCTGGGCGTCGAGAAGAAGGAGGCGCAATTCCTGGCCGAGCATGACGACTATTCGGCGATCCTGTTCAAGGCGCTGGCCGACCGCCTGGTCGAGGCCTTTGCCGAACGCCTGCACCAGCGCGTGCGCACCGATTTCTGGGGCTACGCGGCCGATGAATCGTTGGACACGCACGCCTTGATCACCGAGCAATACCGCGGCATACGCCCGGCGCCCGGCTACCCGGCCTGCCCCGATCACCTGGTCAAGCGCGACTTGTTCAAGCTGCTCGCCGCCGAGGAGATCGGCATGGGCCTGACCGATAGCATGGCAATGACGCCGGCCGCCAGCGTCAGCGGTTTCTACCTTGCCCATCCGGACGCCACGTACTTCAATGTGGGCCGCATCGGCGCCGACCAGGTGGCCGATTGGGCGCAGCGCATGCGCTTGAGCCACACTGCCGCCGAGCGTGCGCTGGCGCCGCTGTTGTAATCGCAGCCGCTATCTGGCGCTCAGCACGCGCCGGTATTGCATTGCCTCGGCCAAGTGCGCGACTTGAATCGCTTCAGCCTGCGCCAGGTCGGCCACGGTGCGCGCCACGCGCAGCACGCGGTGGTAGCCGCGTCCCGACCAGCCCAGACGCGCCGCGGCGCTTTGCAGAAAACGCGACGCAGCTTCGTCAAGCCCGGTGTGCTGTTCGAGCAAAGCGCCGCCGAGCTGGGCATTGCTGCAAGCCTGGCGCTGCTGCGCGCGACGCCAGGCAGCGTCCACGCGCGCCGCGATGGTGTCGCTGGCGTCGCCATCGGCGGCCGCCGCCAGTGTGGCCGGTGCGATGGCGGGTACTTCGATCTGCACATCGATGCGGTCCAGGAACGGCCCGCTGAGTCGGGCCTGGTAGCGCGCCACCGCGTCGGGTGAGCAACGACACGCACGCAGGCTGCTGCCGAGGTGGCCGCAAGGGCAGGGGTTCATCGCTGCGATCAACTGAAATTGCGCAGGGAACTCGGCCTGCCGCGCAGCGCGCGAGATCTGAATGCGGCCCGTCTCCAAAGGCTCGCGCAGGGCATCGAGTGCCGTGCGCGCAAACTCGGGCAGTTCATCGAGAAACAGCACGCCATGCTGGGCCAGCGAGATCTCGCCGGGGCGCGGCGGCGATCCGCCGCCGACCAGCGCCACCGACGACGCGCTGTGGTGCGGCGCGCGCAAGACGCGCTGGCCCCAGCGGCTGATGTCGAAGCCGCCGTTCAGGCTCAGCACGGCGGCCGACTCGAGCGCCTGGGTCTCGGTCAGAGGCGGCAGCAGGCCGGCAAAGCGCTGCGCCAGCATCGACTTGCCGGTGCCCGGCGGCCCGACCATCAGCACCGAGTGGCCGCCGGCGGCAGCAATTTCGAGCGCGCGCTTGGCACCGGCCTGACCCTTGACCTCGCGCATGTCGGCGCAAGGCAGTGGCGCCTGCCTGGGCAGCGCCGCAGCGCGCGGCAGACCGGGCTGAGCGGCCGATTCAGGCACCGGGCTGAATGCCTGCACCACGTCAAGCAAGTGCTTGGCGCTGAGCACATCGACACCTTGCACCAGCGCGGCCTCGGCCGCACTGGCCTCGGGCAGCACCAGGCTGCGCTGCACGCCGAGCTTCTTGACCGCCAGACTCATGGCGAGCGCGCCGCGCACCGGTCGCAAATCACCGGCCAGCGAAAGCTCGCCGGCAAACTCAAACGACTCCAGGCGTTTCGCATCGAGTTGGTCATTCGCCACCAGGATGCCCAGCGCGATGGGCAGGTCGAAGCGACCCGATTCCTTGGGCAGATCGGCGGGCGCCAGGTTCACGGTGATGCGCTTGTTGTGCGGAAACCCCAGGCCGCTGTTCTGCAACGCGGCGCGCACCCGCTCGCGCGCCTCCTTCACCTCGGTATCGGCCAGGCCGACCAAAGTGAAACTGGGCAGGCCATTCGTCAAATGGACTTCGACGCTGACGGCGGGCGCGGCCAGGCCATCGAGCGAGCGGCTGTGTATCAGGGCCAGTGACATGCGTCGATTTTGGCCTCGCACCGATGGATCGCATCTCCCCCTCTTGGGTGGCAGGCTTCTCGCACCAAGCTGGCACTTGCGGGCCAACTGGCTTCATCTTGGTGCGCCAAATGCGTGTGATCGGGCACTTTCAAGGGCAAGAGCAGCTGGCATGGTTTCTGCAAACGAGGTGATCAGCAGCCTTTGATTTCCCACCCAACCTCGGAGCTTGACGATGAAACACACTTTGTTTGCCCTGCTTGCCGCCTCGGCTGTCACGACCCTGGCTCATGCAGAAGATGCCAGCCCCCTGTCGTTCAATCTGAGCCTGGCCAGCGACTACCGCTACCGCGGCATTTCGCAGACCCGCCTCCAACCCGCCTTGCAAGGCGGCGCCGACTATGCGTTTGCGAGCGGCTTTTATGTCGGCGCCTGGGCCTCGACCATCAAGTGGGTCAAGGACGCTGGCGGCTCTTCGGACGTCGAGCTTGATGTGTATGGCGGCTACCGGGGCGCCATCAATGACAGCCTCAGCTACGACCTGGGCTGGTTGCACTACGAGTATCCGAGCAATGGCCTGAACCCCAGTGCGAATACCGATGAGGTTTACGCTGCGCTGACCTTTGGTCTGGCGACGCTCAAATACTCGCATTCGCTGAGCAATCTGTTCGGCTTCGCCAACAGCAAGAACAGCGCTTACCTTGAGGTGGCCGCCACCTTCGATCTGGGCGACGGCCTGACGCTCACGCCGCACATCGGCCACCAGATCGTGCACAACAACGGCGTCTATTCCTACACCGACTATGCGCTGATGCTGAACAAGGACTACGCGGGACTGACGTTCGGCCTGGGTGTGGTGGGCGCCGACACCAAGGCCTATGTCGGAGGTGCCGGCAAGGATCTGGCCAAAACGGGCTTGCTGCTGACCGTCAAGAAGACCTTCTGAGCCAGCAGTACAACGCAACGGAGAACTCACATGAAACTCATCACCGCCATCATCAAACCGTTCAAGCTCGACGAGGTGCGCGAGGCCTTGAGCACGATCGGCGTGCAAGGCCTCACCGTGACCGAAGTGAAGGGCTTCGGTCGCCAGAAAGGCCATACCGAGCTGTACCGGGGCGCCGAATATGTGGTCGATTTCCTGCCCAAGGTGAAGGTGGAGGCCGCGGTCGACGACGCGGTCGTCGATCAGGTCATCGAGGCGATAGAAAAATCGGCACGCACCGGCAAGATCGGAGACGGCAAGGTATTTGTGTCACCGCTCGATCAAGTGGTGCGCATACGCACCGGCGAGACCGGCGTCAATGCGCTGTAAAGCCCACGGAGAAACCAACATCATGAAAAAACTCTTTGTTTCCCTGGCCGCAGCCTTGTGCCTTGGCCTGAGCGTGGCGCCCGCCGCATGGGCGCAGGACAGCGCCTCGGCACCTGCCGCCAGCGCATCACTCCCGAGCATGACAGCGGACTCGGCGCCGCTGGCCGCAGCCGCTGCGTCCGCAGCAGCCTCTGCCGCTGCCGCGCCCGCACCGGTGCCCAACAAGGGCGATACCGCGTGGATGATGCTGTCGACCATTCTGGTGATCCTGATGACGGTGCCTGGCCTGGCCTTGTTCTACGGTGGTCTGGTGCGCAGCAAGAACATGCTCAGCGTGCTGATGCAGGTGATGGTCACCTTCTCGATGATCGTCGTGCTGTGGGTCATTTACGGCTACAGCCTCGCGTTCACCGAAGGCAACGCCTTTATCGGCGGCACCGATCGGCTTTTCCTGAAGGGCATCTGGGACAACGTCGCGGGCACCTTTGCCAACACCGGCACCTTCAGCAAAGGCGTGGTCATTCCAGAGTTGGTATTTGCCGCCTTCCAGGCCACGTTTGCGGGCATCACCGGCGCACTCATCGTCGGCGCGTTTGCCGAGCGCGTGAAGTTCACCGCGGTGCTGGCCTTCATGGCGCTGTGGTTCACCTTCTCGTACCTGCCGATCGCCCACATGGTGTGGTTCTGGATGGGTCCGGACGCTTATGCCAGCGCGGGCGTTGCCGATGCGATGAACGCCAAGGCCGGTCTGTTGTGGCAGTGGGGCGCGCTCGACTTTGCCGGCGGCACCGTGGTGCACATCAACGCCGCCGTGGCGGGCCTGGTGGGTGCGTTCATGATTGGCAAGCGCGTCGGTTACGGCCGCGAGTCGTTCACGCCGCATTCGCTCACGCTGACGATGGTGGGCGCGGCCCTGCTGTGGGTGGGCTGGTTCGGATTCAACGCCGGCTCGGCGCTCGAAGCGAACGGCTTTGCCGCGCTGGCCTTCATCAACACCTTTGTGGCCACCGCCATGGCGGTGCTGGCCTGGTGCGTGGGCGAGGCGTTTGCCAAGGGCAAGGCGTCGATGCTTGGCGCGGCGTCGGGCGCTGTGGCAGGTCTCGTTGCCATCACACCCGCGGCCGGCAATGTCGGCGTGGGCGGCGCGCTGGTGATCGGCGCGGTGGCCGGTTTTGCCTGCATGTGGGGCGTGAACGGACTGAAGCGCGCCCTGAAGATGGACGACTCGCTCGACGTGTTCGGCGTGCACGGTGTGGGCGGCATCGTCGGCGCCTTGCTCACCGGCGTGTTCAACTCGCCCAACCTGGGCGGTCCGAGCGCGGTGGCCGACTGGGTCACCGTGGCCATGGTCACGCCGGACGCCTATTCGATCACCGCGCAAGTGTGGATTCAGACCAAGGCGGTGCTTGTGACGATTGCCTGGTCGGGCATCGTCTCGCTGATCGCGTACAAGCTGGTTGACATGACGATCGGATTGCGCGTCAGCGAAGAAGAAGAGCGCGAGGGCCTGGACATCAGCTCGCACGGCGAGACCGCGTATCACACCTAGCCATCTCTTGCGTCAATGGGATCCATGTGGCCGAAGAGGCAAACCCTCGCCGGCCACATTTTTTTGTCGCGCGAGGGTCCGCGTCTTGCTCCTCTGCACAGGCGAGCCGATGATTTGTTAAGTCTTGTTTCGTCCCGGTAAAGCTGTACGCTCGCGCTGGGCCGCCTGATGCAGATCAAGCGCTCCGGCTTTTTTCCGGGTCAAGCTACTCGCCTCAGATACAGGAGATCGTGCAATGTGGACATTGAACAAAGACCCAAGTGGCAGCCGAGCAAAGGTGTTGCGGGGGATCATGACCGTGAGCGTGGCGCTGGCCGCACTGTGGTCGACTTCAGCGCAAGCCATTCCGCTGTTCAACCGCCAGACCGGCCAGAACTGCGTGGCTTGCCATGCGGGCGGGCAGTTTCCCGAGCTCACGCCCTATGGCCGCTTGTTCAAGATGACGGGCTATACGCTGGGGCAGCGCGTAAAGGCGCCGGTCTCAGTGATGGCCGTGGCCAGCATGGCCAAGATTTCGAACACCACGAAGCTGGGTGACCCCGCCGCCCCCAACGACTTCCAGAAGAATGGCGATCCCATCTATGCCACCGCCAGCCTGTTTCTTGGCGGCAAGGTCACCGACAATCTCGGCGCCTTCGTGCAGATCACCCAAGACCCCTACGCCACGCAATCGGCCGATGGCCAGTATCACAGTCACAGCGGTGTCGACAATGTCGATCTGCGCTACGCTGATCGATTCATCGACAGCTCGCGCGATCTCATCGTCGGTGTGAGCGTCAACAACAATCCGTCCATTTCGGACCCCTGGAACACGGCAGCGGCCTGGATGCAATACGTGCCGGTCCCCAGCCCCGGGAGCAACCAGTTCATCGACGGCGCCACACCGTATGCCGGCTTTGGTTCGGGTGGCCATGTCGCAGGCATCACCGCCTATGCGTTCTGGAACCAAACCGTCTACGCCGAGCTCGGCGGATATCAGACGGCCAACGGCGTCCTGTCACCCCTGCGCACCGGCACGCCCGACGCGAGCCGGCTCAAGGGCACCAATCCCTACTGGCGTCTCGCGCTCAATCATGAGTGGGGTCCGCACAGCCTGATGATCGGCACGGCCGGCATGACGGCCAATATCTACGACGATCCGTTCAATACGTCGGACCCCGCCACCGCCCATCGAACCAGGGACTGGAGCGTCGACGCCCAATACCAGTACCTGCTGGATCCGCACACGGTGACGGCCCAGTTCGTCTACGCAAAGCAGCATTACCGCTTCTCGGATGCCTCTGTGGCCCTGGGCGTGCCGGGCGCACCGAACGCAGACGACACCAGCGTGACGCGCGGCAAGCTCACCTACACCTACAACGCCCGCTACGGTGGCAGCCTCTCGGCCTTCAGCATGAAGGGCAGCCAAGGCAATCTTTCGCCAGACCCCGCCACCCGCGGCATCACCTACGAAGCCTTTGTGACGCCCATTCAGAACGTGCGCGTCGGTGCCCAGTACACCACCTACAGCCTCTTCAACGGAGCATCTGACAACTACGACGGATTCGGCCGCAACGCCAAGGACAACAACTCGCTGTTCGTCTATGTCTGGGCGGCGTACTGACATGATCAAAACCATTCGATGCGCCGTCAACGCGGTGCGGGAGACCCCCATGAAAAACATTTATCTCGTCGCGGCACTGAGTGCCGTGGCATTGGCCGCCGGATGCGCCAACCCCAGCCGTTCGCGCGATCTGGGAAACCCCAACGTTGCAGCCGTCACCTTGGCACAACAGGTCTGTTCGAACTGCCACGGACTGACGGGCAATGCCGTGTCGCCGAACTTTCCCAATCTGGCGGGCCAGCAGGAGGCTTACATCGTTGCCCAATTGAGCGTTCTCAAGAGCCACAACCGGCGTGACCCGGCTGGCTACGAATACATGTGGGGCATCAGCCGAAGCCTGACCGACGAACAGATCAAGGGCTTGGCGACTTACTACGCGAGTCAGTTGCCCACCAAACAGCCGATAGAAGGCAAGAGTTCAAGCATCGCTGCCGGCAAGGCAATCTTCGAGGCCGGTGTGCCCGCAGAGAGCGTGCCCGCCTGTATCGGTTGCCACGGCAACGCAGGCCAAGGCATGGCCACGTTTCCGCGCATCGCCGGCCAGCATGCGGACTATCTGGTCAAGCAATTGAACGTGTTCCAACGCACCGACGAGCGGCCTGAGGGCAGCGTCATGAAGGTCGTTGCGCACGGACTCACGCGCGGCGACATCGAAAGTGTGTCGGCTTTCCTGCAGGCGCTGCCGAATCAATAAGGGCTGCTCGTGCGCTGGGCAGCGGCGGCGCTGAAATCGGCCCGGAAGGTCGGCCCGTACGGGGTCAGGTCTGAACCGTGGCCATCAGCTCGCCCATGCGCACCGCGCCGTTCGGCGCCCAGCGCGGGTTGAAACGGGTCAGGCCTTTCGGGAACAGCATCACGACGGTGGAGCCGAGCAGAAAGCGGCCCATCTCGTCGCCTTGGCGCAACTCTATGGCTTGATCGTCGTAGCGCCACGCGCGTAAGCGAGCGCCGCGCGGCGGGTTCACCACCCCATGCCAGCTTGTCGCCATGCTGCCGACGATGGTGGCGCCCACCAGCACCAGCACGAACAGGCCATGGGCTGAATCGAACACGCACACCACGCGCTCATTGCGTGCAAACAGGCCCGGCACGCCGCGCGCCGTGCTCGGATTCACCGAAAACAGCGCGCCCGGCACATGCATCATGCGCAGCAAGCGGCCGGCGCAAGGCATGTGGATGCGGTGGTAGTCGCGCGGGCTCAGGTAAAGCGTGGCAAAGCTGCCGTCCTCGAAGGTCCTGGCCAGTGCCGCGTCGCCGCCAAGCAGCGCCGTGGTCGAGTAATGGTGGCCCTTGGCCTGGAAGATCCGGTCATGCTCGATCGCGCCGAACTGGCTGATGCTGCCATCCACCGGGCACAGCCAGGGGGCGTCTGCCAGCGGGCGCACGCCCGGCTTGAGCGCACGCGTGAAGAAGGCATTGAAGCTGGCGTAGTGGGCTGGGTCGGGGTCGGCCGCCTCAGCCATATTGACGCCGTAGCGTGCCACAAACCAGCGTATCAAGGCGGTCGTGGGCCGGCCCCATTCGGCCGCTGCGACCAGGCCGGCCAACCCGGTCAGGGCCTGCTTGGGGAGCAGGTATTGCGACCAGACGGCCAGACGTTCAAGCAAGTGCGGCTACCCGAAGTGACGGAGGAGCGCAATTGTAGTCAGGCCAGACAGGGTCTGATTCGGCGTTCAGCGCGTGCCGGGTCGGTGACAATGCGGGCCTGAATGGACTCGAACCGCACAAACGAAGTGGTCGCCCGCGTGGTGGCGTGGCACAACCGCCATCCGCTGGCGCGACGCATCACGGCCGCCCAGGTGAACAGCGTCGGCGTCGTGGCGCTGCCGTTCGTGACCACCGCCGAAAGCACAAAGAAGCCGCTGCGCGCCGACCTGATTGCGCCACGCGAGGTGGTGGAACCCGGTTTCGCACCGCCCACGCTGGACCAAGTGGTCGCGCCCGGCGAGGTCGAAGCCGAGGCTGCGCCGGCCACCGATGCTCAGCAGGCGCAGGCCTTCTCGGCGCCTGCCAAGCCTTGGGCCAGGCTCGATGCGAGGCGCTGGCTGCAGACCTTCATGCGCCTGATCCGGCCGGGTTCGCGGGCCGGTTTCCAAGGCGTATTCAACGAAGACTTCATTGCGCCGCTAGCGCCAGAGAAAGTCGCACGTTGGGCCTTGAAGTACGGCCATACGACCCGCCCCGGCGACCCCGACTGGCCGCTGCGCGAAATTGCACCCGACGCCGACATGCAAAGCCGTGCCTTGGCAGCGCCCGGGGTCGAGCCGTTCACGCTGTTCCTGACTGCGGCCGCCATCGACGCACCCGGCGGGCGGCTGCGCGTGCTGCTGGGCCGCAGCGGCCCGGGCGGCAAGCCCCAGGTGATCGGCCCGCGCGACCTGAGCACGCAGCGCAAGGTCGTTGCCGGCGTGCTGGCGGGCGTCACACTGGCGCTGGCCGGAGGGGGCGCGTACTGGCACAACAGCCGGCAGGTCGCGCCGCCCGAGGCGGTCAGCGCGCGTGCCGGTGTCCCTGCCGAGGCGGCGTCGAAGGCAGCGTCCGTGCCGGCCTCTGCTGCGATCGCTTTGCCAGCGGCATCAGCTCCTGTTGCGGCGGCGCCCCACGCGCCCGTGGCACCGTCGGCCCCACTGGCTGCAGCACCCGCTGCGCCGGCGTCGGCGCCGAGCGTGGCCCCCCCGTTCGCACAGTCTGCACGCACCAAGTCGGCGACGACGCCTCCGGCACGTGCGCCGTCCACTCCCGCCCCCAGTCTCGCCCTGGAGCAGCACCCTTCTTTGTACAACGCGCCCAAGACCATCAACGAGATGGCGGTTGCCCTGCACAACAAGTCCTGGATTCCCGAAAGTGTCAAACAGGCCGCTTTGCTCGAGGGCAAGCGACTGCGTGCCCAGGCGGCCGAAGCAGCGGCGCATCCCAAACCAGCCATGCCACCCGCCTCGGCGGCGGCGCCGGCATCGGCACCCGCACCCGCCTCGGCGCCGGAAGGTGGATCGCAGGCCCAGGCCTTGCCAGGGCCGAGTGCCGACAAAGGTGACGCCAAGGCGCCCTCAGCGGAGGCTGCCAAGCAAGGCGTGGCTGCTACGAGCGCCGTGGCCGGGCCGCAGTATTACGCGCTGGCGACCAAACACAGTGCCACCAAGCAGGAGGCCGAAGCGCGCATGATCTTGCTGCGCGCGGCGGCTGCCAACGCCATCGCACCGCGCGGCTCGCGCATCGAGCTGCTGCAGACGCAAGGCGCCTGGCAAGCCGTCTGGTGGCCATTTGACAAGCGCGAGGACGCCGAGCGTGCGCAACACCTGCTGCTGGTGCGCGGCGTGTTGGTCGAAATCGTGGCGTTCTGAGCACAAGCGATGGCCGCCATGCGCCAGCCTGAAGCGCCGCCGCCGGCGCGCGACGGCGTCAGCGCCAGTTGCGTCTCGCTTCCGGCCGGACCATGGCCAACGATGCTGGCGTTTCTAGAGCAACGCTTTGTGCATGTCTCGGCGATTGAGTGGCGGCTGCGTATGCAGTGCGGTGACGTGCTGGACGCGCAAGACCTGACCCCCGTCGATGTCAACGCGCTCTACCGTCCGCACGCCAAGCTCTACTACTACCGCAGCCTGCCGCCTGAGCCGCGCATCCCGTTCGATGAGCGCGTGCTGTTCCAGGACGACTTGCTGGTGGTGGTCGACAAACCGCACTTCCTGCCGGTCACGCCGGGCGGTCGCTATCTGCAGGAAACGCTGCTGGTGCGGCTCAAACGCCGTCTTGGCGTCGACTCACTGCAGCCGCTACACCGGCTCGACCGCGAGACCGCCGGCTTGGTGCTGTTCGGCTTGCGGCCGCAAGACCGCGATGCCTATCACGCGCTGTTTCGCCTTCGACAGGTGAGCAAACGCTATGAGGCCATCGCGCCCTATCGCGCCGACCTGGTCTTGCCGATGCATCACAACAGCCGCCTCGTCGAAGGTGACTCGTTCATGCGCAGGGTTGAAGCGGTGGGCGAGCCCAACGCGCACACCCGCATCAGCTTGCTCGAGCGCCGCGGCGCGCTGGCGCGCTATTCGCTCGAACCCAGCACCGGCCAGCGTCACCAGTTGCGCGTGCACATGTGCGCGCTGGGCCTGCCCATCGTCGGCGACCGGATCTATCCGGTGCACCTGCCCGAGGCAGAAGAAAACGACTACAGCCAGCCGCTGCAATTGCTGGCCAAGACGCTGGTATTCACCGATCCGGTCACCGGCATGCCACGTCGGTTTGAAAGCGGCTTGAGCCTGGGAACTGATGAGGCCGCCCAAGCTGAGTCGAAAGCATAGCGTCGCCCGATGCAAGACCTGAACAAAGCAAAGAGCCCCCCGAGAGCGAGCCGTTCGCTGAATCTGTTGAGATTTCACGGCGCTTTGATATGAGCTCTTCCGAGCTCACATCCTTTGGGTGCCGCGGATCCGGGGCCCGGCTCAGCGCGCGAGCCCTTGGCCCTGCTTGCGGTCGGACTTGTTGGCTTTGGCCTTCGCGGGATCCGAAGCGGCCACGGCCATCGGGGGGATCTGCCGCGCGGCTTGCGGCATGGCGGCCAATGCCGTCTTCATCTGCGTGAAAAGGCCTCCGACAGCCATGGTCAGGTAGTCCAGGTAGGCGTCGTTGGCCAGGGTCTTGGCTACCGTGGCCGAATCAATAAAGCGCGTCATTTGGGCCGTGAATTCCTTGCTCTTCACGATCCTGGGGATGCGCTCGATCGCCCGGTCCAGCAGGCCAGGGTAGTCCGCCACGCCGTAGTCGCCGATCTTGGCGGCCACGAGCTGCGGATTCAACCTGGCGCCTCGCGTGGACATCCACGCCAGATCCCAGATGTCGCGGTGCCGGATCTTGCCGGAGTCGGGCGCCACCGGCTGACCCTGGTTGTCCAAAAGCGAGGTCGGGAAGGCCAGCACCTTGTCGGCCATGATTTCGTCCAGGGTCTCGGCGTTGACCAGCATCGTCGGCATGCCCCCGAGGACGGCGTAGTTGGCGCGCAGCGGGACCAGCTCGCGCGTGCGCGCCGGGATGTTGGCGATCTCCAGCTTGATCCTTTGGCGCGGCATCGCGCGGTTCTCGGGCACAGTCTCGATCGAGATCCACCACTTTTCCACCCGCACGTGGGGAGGCCCATCCTCGCCGACCTTGGAGGGCTTATTGCTCACCTCCACCTTCAACCCGAAGCGCTCGCCGATGCGCTTCTCCACGCACGCCTTGATTCGGTGCATGCCGTCGGCCGAGAAGTCCGTCCCGCCGGCGAAGTCGATGTCCTCGCTGAATCGGTCCGACCCGCGGCATAGCCGAAGCGAGGTCCCTCCCTGGAACACCAGGTCTTTGAGCAGCCCCTCAGCGTCGAGCGCCTGGAAGATCTCGTAGTGCAGCAGTTCCTTCTCAACCACCGGCCGCATGGCCGACAGCGCCGGGTCGGTCATGGCCAGGTCGACCAGCTCGTTGAAGTCCTTCTTGTCCTCGCTCATGCCTCTTCTCCCGCCGGCTCGTCCTCGAGCTCGCTTCGATCCATCATGTTGGCGTTGCGCCCGACGCGCAAGAGGTCTCGGACCGCCGCCCGCTTGGTGGCGATCCTCAGTGGCCGCCCCTTGGCCTCCAGGGTGCGCTTGACAATCTCGGCCGCGCCGCGCTTGGTGTGGGTGAACTCGATCATCCCGTAGGGGGTCTCGACCAGGCCGCTGGCCCCGGTGGTCATGACCGTCATGCGGTTGACCGGGATCTGCGAGATGACGCCATACTCCGACAGGATCGACTCCAAGCTGACGTAGGAGAGTTTCCCCGGTCGCAGCGCCTTGGCGATCTCCTCTGCGATCCAGCGGCTCTTGCTCGCTGCGGCCGGGTTGACGTAGAGGCCCCGCGCGACCCGCTGCAGGAGGCCGTCGGCGACCATGCGCTTCAAGGACTGGTCCATCGACTTCGCGCTCTCCTGAGGGAAAAGCTTCTCGATGTCGCGCCTGGCCAGCACATACACGCCTCGCCGATCGAGCTCCGCGAGCCTCTGGATGAGTTCCATTCTTTTCATAAGTCCACCCAAACCCCATATTAACGTGGGGTTTATGCAAACTTATTTTAGCCAAAGCGCTTGGCAAGTCAAAAATAAGTATCATCCAACCCCTTTACTTCGTGGGGTTTATGGCGACTTGCGTTGGCGCTGGCGTGTCTTTTGAGCTGCGTCCACGCCGCAACGCGCGCTGGCTGCTGGAATTCATCGACTCCGTCACCAGCCGGCAACGTCGATTCGAAAGTCGGCTGAACTTGATGTTCTGATCGACTGCGCCACTTGCGTTCTTCGTTCAATGCTCGCTTCCCCTGGCGGATAGCTTCCTGCCGGAATCTCGCCTCGGCGCAGGGCGGGCCCACAGCGCACCACCGGGCACGGGTTTATCAGCGAGTACGATGACACAGTAGACGAGCAAAGCTGGCAACGCAAACATCAGGCCGACTTGGTCTTGCCTATGAGCCGCAGCAGTCGCCTTGCCGAAGGCGACTCGTTCATGCGCAGGGCCGAAACGCCAGGTGCGCCCAACGCCCACACGCGCATCAGCTTGCTCGAGCGCCGCGGCGCGCTGGCGCGCTATTCGCTCGAGCCCAGCACAGGCCAGCGTCACCAGTTGCGCGTGCACATGTGTGCGCTGGGCCTGCCCATCGTCGGCGACCGGATCTATCCGGTTCACCTCCCCGAGCCCGTCGAAAACGACTACAGCCAGCCGCTGCAATTGCTGGCCAAGACGCTGGCATTCACCGACCCGGTGACCGGCTTGGCACGTCGGTTTGAAAGCGGATTGAGCTTGAGTCTTTGAGCCGACCGGATCGGCATGGGGCTGCGTTTCAGTTTGAGCAGCATGACCGTAGGCACCAAAGCAAAAAAAGCGCCCCGAGGGGCGCCTTGTGTTCAACCGGGTTTGTTGGAGTTCGCTGCGCTGGCTCCAACCCACCCGGCTATCAGGCAGAGATTACTTGCACAAAGTGGCGGCAATACAGCTTCCGCCGATGGCCCAAGTCACCTTGCCATTGAGAAGTGTCGGCGTCATGACGTAGGTTTCGCCGCCCAAGCCGTTTGTGGCAACTGCTGTAGCCGTGATCACGCCATTCAAGGTCGCGAGTGAAGCCAGATACCCAGCAGCGGCGGCAATGTCAGCGGGCACGCCTTGTGCTCCCCCCGTGCAACCCGTGACGGTACCCAGATCCTGCGCACAAACTTCAACCGCAATTTTCGCTGCAGAAGTCGCCAAGACCACTTCAGTGAACTTGGCCTTCTTCGTATAGGTCTGATATGCCGGCAAAGCCACGGCTGCCAAGATACCGATGATGGCCACGACGATCATCAGTTCGATCAGGGTGAAACCTTGCTGGACGCGCTTCATGTTCATAGAAAAATCTCCGTTGGTCAGTGAAAGGTGGGACGAGAACATCCCTCATGAATGCAGTTGTCGTGCCAACTTGGAAACTGCCCGTTTTGTGCGGTTTCACACGTTTTCAGGCATCGATACCGAGACAGGGTGACACTTTGCGTCAAGGCACGCGCCGAATCTGGTCGGGCTTGAGCCAAGAGTGACGTTTCTCGTCGGTCTGACCGCACCGACTCACCCGCCATGCGCCAAGCGCTCTTGCCTTTGTTCGAGCAAGCGGCGCACGGCACGCAACACCAGGGTTTCGTCCAGATCGGCCTTGGGCGTCAATTCGATCGCCAAGGGTTCAAGCGTATCCGGCGCATGGACCATGGCGTGAACCAGGGCGGACAGCACGCACACGGCGACCTGCTGCGGCATGTCGGGGAGCTGGCCGCTGGACTGCACCGTCACATGGTGGCGCACGCTGGCCACGGCCTGCGCTGACAGGCCCCAGCTCTCGCACATGGCGGCACCCAGCGCGTCGTGACTGACGCCGAAGGCGCGGCGCTCCAACTGCGCCAATTCGATGTCGAGCTCGACAGCGCGCAGCATCGACGGATAGTGGTCGGGTGCATGACGATACAAGACCGCCTTGCCGCATTCTTCGAACAGACCGGCCGAATGCGCGGCCCAGGGATCGATGCCCAGCATCTGCCCCAGATGGCCCATCAGGATGCCACGCTCGGCGGCACGCTCCCAAACCGGATTGAGCTCGGGCGCCGGCGGGAAAGCGGCGCGCATGCTCATCTCGAAAGTGATGGCAGCCACCTCGCGCATGCCCAGGTAGGTGAGCGCCTGCTGAACGCTCTGCACCCGTCCCCTGAGGCCGTACAGCGATGAATTCACCGCCTTCAGCACCGAAGAGGCCAGCGCCATGTCGGCCTCGATCAAGGCCGACATGCCTTGCAGATTGACCTCGTCCTCGGCCATCAGCAAGGACAGCTTCACGAGCACCTCGGGCTGCGCCGGGATGTCAATTTCGAGTGTTCTGAGCTGGGGATCAACGGACATGAACTTCTGCCTCAAGTAAGCGCGTAAAGACCTCAGGGTACGCCCGGTTCGTCATGACGCAAAGACCGCGCCAAAAGTCGGTGCCGCGGAATTGTGACACGCAGGCGGCGCTGCGCAGGACGCACTCGAACCGGAGGGCAGCGACGATCTAGAGAAAGCCTGCGGCGCGCTCGATCAGCGCCGCCAGGCCGGGCTCGTCGGGATGGATCGGCTTGCCCGGATGGATGACCGACACCTGGCAGCTCTCGGCCGCCTCGACCAATTGCGCATAGGTGCCGGCTTTGAGGTCGGCGATATACGCCTGCTGATTGCCGTCGTAGGCGAACATCTTGTTGTTGATCTGAGTGCATTCGTTGCAGGTCGAACACCGCGCCGTCTCGATATAGGCCTCATCTGGAGATCGCTCGGGGGCCAGTTCTGCGACGGGCGCCTCTGGCAGCGCAGCGGTCGCTGCGGGCCCAGGCTCGGACGGTGCCGCTGGCAGTAGCGCCGCCGCTTCTTGCCGCGCGCGTTCTTCCCAAGCCTGCCGTTCGCGCGCCAGCAGCTTATCGGCATGCGAGTTGTGAATGCCGCCGAGTTCTTGCAGGCTGTGCCACTGCGACTGGCAACGGCGCGCCGCGCGAATCAACTTCGCGTCGACGATGATTTTCTGCAGCCCGTTCTTCGCGTCAACCATCAGCAGGCTCGGAATGCGGTCGATCGGGCCATTGCCTTCGCCTTCTCCCCCATGATTTCCTCGATGGGCGCCAAGGCGCCGTTCCACTGCTCGCGCGGCACCCGGGCGAAGTGACGGCTGTGCCTGGGATCGCTGGCGACGAAGTCGATCAGCGTGAACGGAACGCGCTCGGCGACCGCCTGAGACTGCGCGTCTTCGTACTGGAAGTCCTGGACGGGCCAGTCCAGATCCGGCTGCGGGTTGTCGAGCAGAGAAAAACGTGCAGCCCAGTTCGGCCCCGCCGATGGATCGAACACGAAGGCCGGAAATATCCTGGCCTCCATCGCCGCCGCCGCCACCAAGTAGGGAGGGAATCCGCCCGCTTGGCTAGACGCGCCGGAGAACACGTTGAACAGGGCGGGGCCTGGATACGAGAGCCCCGCCTCGATGTGCCGGCTCATGCGCGGCAGATTCGAGCTCGGCGACTGCAGCACGAAGACATCGTTCAAGCCCATCGCCAGATTGGCCAGCCGCCGGCTGCCCGACGCGAAGGCGAGCTGCCCGCGCTTAAGCGGCGAGACATCGATGACATCGTCGGTCTGCACCAGCACCTTTATGGGCAAGTCTGCCGACAGGATTTCGCTCAGCCTGGCCTGCTCCGGCGCCGACATTTGGTGTTCGTTCAGATGCACGAAGTAGTCCGGGAACAGCGCCAGCTCCTGCGCGTCGAGACCGGCCTCGCCGAAGCCATCGAACAAGGCGTCGTGCAGCGTCTCCTTGTATTCGCCCTTGATCTCGAGCTCGGCCATCGCGAAGGCCTTGGCCAGGGCGATCGCCTTGGGCAGACGTTCGCGGTAGGCCTTGATCGCGTTGGCGCAACTCTCAAACGCGAACGGGTAGGGGCTCCCGCCCTCGGCGCTGGCGCTGGGGAAGAACTGCTGCGAGTGCAGCACCGACAGCAGCTTCTCGATCCGCTGGCGCCGGCGCTTGGACAGGCGCAGCTTGGACGTGGTCTTTCTGAGCAGGCGCGACATCACGTCGAAGTCGAAACAGTCCATCGGGCCCGAACCGAACGAGGCCTTCAGGTTCGCGGCACTCTTGCCCGCGTCTGAGTTGACGAAGTCAGCCTTCAGGATGTCGGACAGCTTCAGGACCAGCGTGTCGACTTCTCGGCCGAAGCCACTCGCCTTGCGCTGCTGGGCGATGGCCCAGGCATGGCTGAGCAGCCGGTAAGGCAGGGCCGCGTCGCAGTCGACCAGTTCGCCATCAAGCTTCAGCTTGGCGCGGGCCTTGGCCAGGCTGTCCTTGATCAGCGGGCTGGCCGCTGCCAGCGGCTGCGCCGCCTTGTCCCACAGTTGCGCGAGCGTGCCACCAACGCCGCTGGCCACCAGCGTGCGGATCTCCTCTTCGAGGCGCAACACATGCTGCCTGATTCGATCCGCATCCTTGCCGTGCGCGACGCTCTCCAGGACGGCGTCGAACAACCCGGACAAAGGCTCGGCAAAGTGGCCCTGCGAAGGGCCGCTGACCAGCACCAGCGGAAAGTCATAGCGCAGTTGCGTAAGGTTCCGGTAGCCTGAAAACAGCGCCGGGCTCAGCCCGCCACCCTCAATCGCTTGCAGATGCGCGCCGGACATTTTTCCGGTCAGATAAAAGGTGACTTTTTCTTGCAGGTCGGCTTCCATATGGGCGTCCTCAGGATCAAACCGTGTATTTGTCGAGTTCGGTTTCGAAGCCCTTGCGGATCGCCTCGACGCTGCGCAACACGCCCGTCTGTCGGGTCTCTTCATAACGGGGAACGGCACGGTTCTGGTACAGGATGCCGACCGGAATCACCTCCTGGCTGGAGGCGATCTCGCGCGCCCGGTCCATGTCCAAGGGATCGTGCAGCAGCTGGTTCTTGTAGACCTGCGAGAGGCTGCTGCTGGGCTGCAGCGCGTTTGCATGGTGCAGCAGCTGGATCTTGTCGGGATCATGCATCCACGGTTCGAGCGACTTGGGCAGCCATTCCGGACAGCGCTGCAGGATGCGCACGAACGAGAAGCCCTGGTGGTGATAGGCCGCCTTGACGATCTCGAACAGGCTTTCGGGAATCCAGTCGACCGCCTGCGCGACGAAAGAGACATTGGCCACGCCCAGAGTCACGCTGAGCGGATTGAGCGCATCCAGATAACTGCCGCGTGGCGTGGTGTTGCTCCTGGTTCCCTTGGGCGAAGTCGGCGAGGCCTGCATCTTGGTCAACCCGTAGATCTGGTTGTCGTGCAGGAACACGGTGAGGTTCATGTTGTAGCGGATCGCGTGTATCCAGTGCGCCGCACCGATGCTGCAGCAGTCGCCATCACCGGTGTTGACGAACACGGTCAAGTCGGGCCGCGCCATCTTCACGCCCTCGGCGACCGGCAGCGCCCGTCCGTGAATGCCATGGAAGCCGTAGGTCTTCATGTAATGCGGGAAGCGGCTCGAGCAGCCGATGCCCGAAACGAACACGGTCTTTTCGGGGCGCAAGCCCTCGTCGCGGCACAGGCGCTGGACGGCAGCCAGGATGGCGTTGTCGCCGCAGCCGGTGCACCAACGCGGTACGCCGCTTTGATAGTCCTCCAGGCTGTGCTGCTCGTCACACATCTCGAGCAGGCATTCGGTGGCGGAAAAATCCATGTCATTTCCCCTTCAGCTTGGCAAGCAGGACGCGACGGATGGTGCTGGGCTTGATCGGTTGTCCGCGCACCTCGCTCCAGCAATCGACATCGACCAGATAGCGCGCGCGCAGCAGGATGGCCGCCGACGAGTAGCGGCGGTTCGACGCGTCGATGATGGCGTCGTCCGGGCTATCGCTCCAGTTGGCTTCTATCGTCATCACCTGCTTGAAGCGCTGCATGATTTCCTTGATGCCGGGCGCCAGCGGCTGCAGAAAACGCAGGTGGATGGACGAGACTGCTCTGCCCTCGTCGCGCAGCGACGCGACGGCTTCCTCGATGGCACCCTTGGTGCTGCCCCAGCCGACCACCAGCAGATCGCCGCTCTTGCCACCAAACACCTCGGGGGCTTGCAGCGTGCGTTGCAGCGCGGCGAGCTTGAGGCTGCGGGCGCGCAAGCTTTCCTGGTTGATGTCGGGGTCGTAGGCGACATGGCTTTGCCTGTCATGCGCGAGGCCGGTCACCGTGTGCATGCCGCCGGGCTGACCCGGAATGAAGCGCCGCGCCAGACCCGTCGTGGCATCCCAGTCATAGGGCTTCGCGCCTTCGGGGATCTGGCTCTGATCGACCGGCGGCGCCAGCCAGGAGGGGTTGAACTGCGGCCGCGCGAACGGCTGTTGCGAGGTGGCCAGCGCGGCGTCGGTCAGCACCACGACGACCATATTGAAGGTCTCAGCGATGCGCCGCGCCGTGATGATCGAGTAGAAGCAGTCTTCGATAGTGGCCGGCGCCATCACCACCTTGGGCGCATCGCTGTGACTGCCGAAGATGGCCGCCATCAGGTCGCCTTGTTCGGCCTTGGTCGGCTGACCGGTGCTGGGGCCGCCGCGCTGCACGTTGACGACGACCAGCGGGATCTCCGCCATCACCGCCAATCCGATCGCTTCTTGCTTGAGTGAATAGCCCGGCCCGGAGGTGATGGTGACCGTGCACTTGCTGGCGTATGAGGCACCGATGGCGAACGCGCAGGCGGCGATTTCGTCTTCGGCCTGGTGCACGATGCCGCCGACTTTCTCGAACACCTCGGACAGATAGTGCGACGCCGAGGTGGCCGGCGTGATCGGATACATCGCGCAAATTTCCATCCCGGAGGCCATCACGCCCAGCGCCAGCGCGGTATTGCCGTTGGTGGCGATCTGCGCCTGGCCGGACGGGGTCGCCGGAATGCGGTAGCTGAAGTCGAGATGGGCCTGGGCCCATTCATGGCCGGCTTGCAGCAGCATCACATTCGAGTCGATGACGGCCTGCGACTTCTTGCCGAATGTCAGCGCAATCTGCTCGCGCGCCGCCTGCAAATCAAAGCTGTAGATATGGCAGAGCATGCCCAGCGCAAACATATTTTTGCCGCGGTGCGCATCGGCGACGAGCAGGCGGCATTCCTGCTCCATCGGTATCTCGACCACCTTGTAGCCCGCGTCAATGAGCCGCTGGTGCGCCGCGATGTAGGAGCTCCTGATATTCAGGTCGGCATGCGTGCGCCACAGGCTCTCGAGCAGGATGATGCAGCCGGGTTTGAGTTCGCGGTCGCGCACGCGACCGAGCAGCACCTGCTCGTTGAAGGCCACCACCAGATCGGTTTCGTCGCCACCGTTGGTGATGTAGCCGGCACCGATGCGGATGCGGTTGCCGCTGGCGCCCGCCACGCTGCGCGCCGGCGGGCGAATCTCGGCGGGGATGATCTCGGTCGTCCAGATGCCGTTGCCCATGCGCGCCGCGATCGAGCCGAGTGATTGACCGCAACGCTGCGCGCCCTCACCCGAGTCGCTGATGATCTCGATGATGTGCTCCTTGAGCGTGACGGGCGCCTTCCTGTTGCTCTTCTTGTCGGCGCGGTCGACCGGCTTTTGCAGGATCGTGTTGTTCATGTCGTTCATGCTTTTTTCCGTTCTCGCTGTGCTGCTGTGGAGCGTCGGATACACGGCCGGGCGAACTTCGAGGTTCTTCGTCTAGGCCACCTGCACGCGCGCAAAGTTGCGTTCGCTGCGGTCGATGCCGAACAGGCTGGCGCCCCCGCCGGCGTAGGGCCGATGGATGTCGCGCAGGCCGAGATAGGCCTTCATGCTGCGCGCCGCCTTGCGCCCGGCGCCCATCGCCTCGATCACCGTGGCCGCGCCGGTGACGATGTCGCCGCCAGCGAACACGCCCGCCAGCGAGGTGGCGAGGCTCGCGTCGGTGGCGATGTAGCCCCACTGGTTGAGCCGCAGCTGCGAGGTCTGACCCATGATCGGATTGGCGTTCGTGCCAATCGCATAGACGATGAGATCGACCTCGAAATCGAACTCGCTGCCCACGACCGGCAGGGGGCGGCGCCGCCCCGACTCATCCGGCTCGCCCAACTCCATGCGCACGCAGCGCACGGCGCGCACGCCGCCCTTGCCGTCGTCGAGCACCGCCACAGGATTCGTGAGCCAGTGGAACTCGACGCCTTCCTGTTCGGCGTGATGGACTTCCTCGGCGCGCGCCGGCGCTTCCTTGCGCGAGCGGCGGTAGATGCAATACACCTTTTCAGCGCCCAGACGGATCGACACGCGCATCGCGTCCATCGCCGTGTTGCCGGCGCCGACCACCGCGACGCGTCTGGCACTGGGCTGGGGCGTGTCGAAAGCGGGGAACTCCTTGGCGCGCATCAGGTTGCAACGCGTCAGCAATTCGTTGGCCGACAGCACACCGTTCAATGAGTCCCCGGGGATGCCGAGCATGGTCGGATAGCCTGCGCCGACGCCCACGAAGACCGCGTCGAAACCCATCTCGCCGGTCATCTGCGCGACGGTGAAGAGACGCCCGACCAGCGTATTGCATTCGAACTTGACGCCGAATTTTCTGAGCTTGTCGATCTCGGCGTCGATCACCGTGTTGGGCAGACGGAAATCGGGAATGCCGTATTTCAGGACGCCGCCGGGTTGGTGGAAGGCTTCGAACACCGTGACATCGCAGCCGGCCTTGGCCATGTCGGCCGCGCACGCCATGCCCGCCGGTCCTGATCCGACGATGCCGACCTTGAAGCGATTCGCTTCGATATACGGGATGTTGATCCAGCCCTCCCGGATGGCGGTGTCGCCGACGAATCGCTCGAGCCGGCCGATCGCCACCGGCTCCAGCGACTCGCCCACCGTGCAGACGCCTTCGCACTGGTTCTCCTGCGGGCAGACCCGGCCGCAGATGGCAGGCAGCAGATTGGTGCCGGTCAGGATGTCGTAGGCGCCACGCAAATCCTGCTCGCCGATTTTCTGGATGAAGCCAGGGATGTCGATGCCCACCGGGCACCCTGATACGCAGGGTTGATCCGGGCACAACAGGCAACGCTCGGCCTCGCGCGTCGCATCGACGGCGCTGTAGCCACAAGCGACTTCGTCGAAATTGGTGGCCCGCACGGCCGGGTCGAGTTCGAGCATCGGCGTGCGCTCTTGCGGGATCGTGCGTATCGTCTTTTTCTTTGCCATGGCGTGCTGCCGGTTAGCGGGTGTCAGCCTTGAGTGGCAAACACGTCCGGGATCAGGGGTTGAGGTGCGGTGCGTCGGCGGCGAGGGCTATCGCCTTTTGCATTCGACAGCTCTTCTCCCAGTGATCGAGAGCCACGCGTTCTTCCTTGGTGTAGCGGCGCAGACGCATCATCAAGTCGTCGAAGTCAACCCGATGGCCGTCGAAGTCGGGGCCGTCCACGCAGGCGAATTTCACCTGGTCGCCAATCTTGACGCGGCAGCCGCCGCACATGCCCGTGCCGTCGACCATCACCGGATTCAGACTCACCATGGTCTTGATCTTGTGCGGACGGGTCGCCTCGGCGCAGCCCTTCATCATGATCGGCGGGCCGATCGCCACCACTTCGTCGATGTCCGGATGTTTGGCCAGCGCCTGCTCGATGCCGGCGGTCACCAAGCCCTTGATGCCGGCCGAGCCGTCATCGGTGCAGATGATGAATTCGTCGCAACAGGCCCGGAACTTGTCTTCCCAGAACACCAGGCTCTGGTTGCGAAAGCCGACGACGCCGATCACATAGGCGCCGCTTTCCTTGAATCCGCGCGCCTGCGGGTAGATCGGCGCCACACCCAGACCGCCGCCGACGCAGACGACTTTCTTCGCATGGCTGATCGGGCTGGGCACGCCCATCGGTCCGACCATCGCATACAGCGCGGTGCCGACCCGGCATTCCTGCTGCATCTGCCGCGTGGTCTTGCCGACGGCCTGAATCACCAGCGTGATGGTGCCCAGTTCGCGGTCGAAGTCGGCGATGGTCAGCGGGATCCGCTCGCCATGTTCGTGCAACATGACGATCACGAACTGGCCCGGTCTGGCCGCCTTCGCCAGCAAGGGGTGGTGCACTTCAAGCAGAAAGGTAAGGTCGGAAAAATCCTCTCTCCGGGCGATCTCGAAATTGGACATCGTGTTCGCTTTCTCATCCACTCAAGCCGGTCGGACGCCGCGAGTCGGGTGTGCAGGCGCGGGTGATCTTGCTCAGGCGAGCGCGTCGTTGAGCTGATCGCCGAACTCGGACAAGCCCATTGCGCTGTTCACCTCCAGCGGCTGCGCGTCGCGCATCGAGAACACGCCGAGGATGGCCGCGTGCGTGTCGACGATGGGCAGGTGTCGAAAACCCCTGTCCATCATCATCACCAGGGCGTCGGTGACCTTGGTATCGGGAGGAACCGAATAGGGCTTGGGCGTCATCACATCGACCAGGCGCGTGTGCTGGGGATCCTGCCCCTTGGCCAGAACCCGGGCCATCAAGTCATGCTCGGTGAGGATGCCCATCAGCGACCCTGTGGCGTCTATCACCAGCACGCTCGAACAGCTGGCGTCTGTCATGACGTTGGCGGCCTTGTAGACATTGGCGCCCGGCGCCAAGCTCACGACATGCGGTTGCCTGATCGACTGAATCACCGTACGTTCGTACATGATGGCTCTCCATGTGATGGGAAAGATGGCGCAAGACCCATTCCTTCGCTCAACAAGCAGGCACACAGCGGAGAAAAAGCCTCTCGCGTCCACGCCAAGCTAGACCGATGTGAATTCACATGTACTGCGCTATCTCAAGTCCAACGCTGGTTTTCGTTGCTTTTTTGATGCATTGCCCGTGCGTCGGACTTGCGCATCGACCTGAATCGACGGTCTGCGGCCAAGCGGCGCTTGACACGGGCAAAGCGCCGGCTGGCTGACTGCCCCCTGACCCGCGTCGATATACTCGTGACCACAGCGCCGATCTGTCCCGCATTGCGGGCGCGTCAAAGAATGTCGCCCAAGCTGCGCAGCAGTTGCTGAGCAAGCTCATGGCGCGCAGCGATGTGCCGCTGAAACTGAAGTGGGATGCCTCCGGTCGGTGTTCGCCACTCTGGCGCGGAGCCGGTCTTGATTTTCGGGAGGTCATGCATGGCGCATGCCGGGTTGTTGGGCAAGGTGTTCGCACAAAGCATGCGGTTCAGCGCGCCACTGGCGCTCAGGAGCGGCGCGCAGCTGCTCGCGTACGAACTGGTTTTCGAGACCTATGGCGCGCTCAACGCCGAGCGTTCCAACGCGGTGCTGGTGTGCCACGCATTGAACGCCAACCACCATGTGGCTGGCACTTATGAAGGCCAGGACAAGAGCGAGGGCTGGTGGGACAACCTGGTGGGGCCGGGCAAGCCCTTGGACACCGACAAGTTCTTCGTCATCGGCGTCAACAACCTTGGTTCATGCTTCGGCTCGACCGGGCCGATGCATGTCAACCCCGCGACGGGCCGTGTCTACGGCGCCGACTTCCCCGTCGTCACCGTGCAGGACTGGGTGGACTCGCAGGCGCGACTGCTCGACGCGCTGGGCATCACGCAACTCGCCGCCGTGCTGGGCGGATCGTTGGGCGGCATGCAGGCCCTGGACTGGTCGCTGCGCTACCCCGAGCGGGTGCGCCACTGCATCGCGATTGCCACCGCGCCCAATCTGTCGGCGCAGAACATCGCATTCAACGAGGTGGCGCGCCGCGCCATCATCACCGACCCCGATTTCCACGGCGGCCACTTCTATGAGCATGGCGTGGTGCCCAAGCGCGGCCTGCGCGTGGCACGCATGATCGGGCACATCACTTACTTGTCTGACGATGTGATGGAAGCGAAGTTCGGCCGCGAGCTGCGCGCCGCCGAGCTCGGCTACTCAACCCAGGACATCGAATTCCAGATCGAGAGTTATCTGCGCTACCAGGGCGACAAGTTCAGCGAATACTTCGACGCCAACACCTATCTCCTCATCACCCGGGCACTCGACTACTTCGACCCGGCGCTCGATCACGGCGGCGACTTGAGCCGCACTTTTGCCAGCGCGACGGCCAAGTTCCTGCTCGTCAGCTTCACCACCGACTGGCGTTTTTCGCCGGCACGCGCGCGAGAGATCGTGAAGGCCTTGCTCGACAACAAGCTCGACGTCTCGTATGCGGAAATCGATGCCCCGCACGGACACGACGCCTTTTTGCTGGACGATCCGCGCTATCACGGCGTGTTGCGCGCCTACTTCCAGCGAATCGCAGCGGAGGGTGCGCCATGAGCGACGGCCGAGTGATGGAGATGATCGCCGCGCTCGTGCCGGCGGGTTCGCGCGTGCTCGATCTGGGTTGCGGCACCGGCGCGCTGCTCGCCTATTTGCAGGAGCACAAGGGCTGCAGCGGCTACGGCGTCGAGCTCGACGACGCCAATCTGCTGGCCTGCATGCAACGCGGCGTGAATGCGATCCAGCTCAACCTGGAAGACGGCCTGTCGATTTTCGAGGACCAGAGCTTCGACGTGGTGCTGCAGCTTGAATCGCTGCAACACCTGCGCAATACCGAGGCGATGCTGCGCGAGACAGCGCGCGTGGGCCGCGTGGGCGTGCTCAGCTTCCCCAATTTCGCGCATTGGCCGAATCGCCTGCAAGTGCTGCTGGGCCGCATGCCAGTCACCCGGGTGCTGCCCTACGAGTGGTACGACACGCCCAATATCCGCGTCGGCACCTATGCCGACTTCGAGGTGCTGGCGCACAAATGCGATTTGCGCGTGCTCGACAGCTTTGGCATACACAACGGCCGCCAAGTGCGCCGCGCACCCAATCTGATGTCGAGCATGGCGGTGTTCAAGTTCGAGCGCGCCTAGGACGCAAGACCTGACCCTTATCCACCCGCCTCAGGACTCGTAGCGGCCCAGCCGCACCATGGTGGCGCCAGCCTTGCCAGGCTTCTTTGATGGCATCACCAGCACGGTCTGGTCGTAGTCGGTGCTGAACAGCGCGTCGCCGTCCTGCGCGAACACCGTGCCCTGCTTCTCGATCACGCCCAGCCCTTTTACCGGGACGAGAAAGCGGAAGTCGCCGCTCAATGCGGTGACGGCACGATCGACGCGCACCAGGCGCTGTTGCCGGGGCAGCGCCATGCGCGTGCGCGATGCCGCCCAGTCGGCGCTGACCATGCCGGTGAGTTGCAGGAAGCGCACCAGGGCGTCGATGGCGACCTCGGCCGAGCTCTGCTCCCAATGCTGGCCGCACTCGATCAGCAAGGCATTTCGCGAGCTGGCCGGATCGCCAAAACCGCCGCGGTCGCGCATGCGCAAGCCGGCAGGGTGGCCAGTGTCGATGAGCAGCACGCCGGGCACGCCCAGCTGGCGCGCCAAGGCCACACCCTTGTCGAGCATGCCGCACACCATCAGCGGGCGGCAATCGTCCTGCATCGAATGAATGTCGAACAGACAGTCGGCAGCATCGACAAAGGGCTGCAGCGCTCTGGCCCGGCGCAGCTCCAGCGAGTCGCCGGGGCCGAACAATACGGCGTCGTGCCAGACGCGGTTCAGGTCTTCATCAACGCAGCGCGAGGCGCCTGGATCGCGCGCGTCGAAGCGATGGAAGGCGTCGACATTGGCAAAGCTCAGGATCAGCTTGCCTTGCAGCGGCGTGAGGCTCGTCCCCATGCCTTGCTTGAACAACCAGTCGAGCGCGATCGCACCGCACAACTCATTGCCATGCGTGAGCGCCTGCACCATCACGGTGGGGCCGGGTCGGCCCGAGTCGAGCTGATGCACATAGTCGACGCCGGTGTTGCCAGCGCGGTAAGGCGTGATGTCGGGCGCTCTGAGTTCAATCACATCAGCCATGCTTCACCTCTGTCTGCAAAGGCGCGGCCACTTCCCCGGCAAAGCCGATCAGACGCCGGACCAGCGCCATCAGGTCGGCCTGCACCTGGGCAAAGCCGGCTGACTTCTCGCGGGTGCGCTCGTCCATATAGAGGCGCTTGTTGACTTCGAGCTGCAGGCTGTGGCGCCGCGCCGCCGGGTTGGCATAGGCACGCACCAGCTCAACGCCCTTGTAGGGGTTGTTGATGGTGACGTGGTAACCGCGGCCTTCAAATGCGCATGGACGAGCGCGGTGAATGCCGCGTCGCAGCTGCTGCCATCACGGTCGCCCACCACGAAGTCGGGTCGGGCCACGCCCTGCGGGCCGCCGCTCATGGCGCCGGCGGTCGAGGCCATCGAGTGACAGTTGATATGGAACACCTGGCCGTGGCGCGCCACACTGGCGTCGAGCAGGCTCCGCAGCGCCTGGTGATAGGGACGGTGGTAGCGCTCGATGCGATGCAGCACTTGCGCGGCGTTCAGGCGCGCGGCGTAGATGTCGCGCCCGTCGGACAGCGTGCGCCAGACCAGCGCCTTGCCGATGGCGGCCTTGCCGCTGGGCACATGCGCATGCGGCCAGGCGCCTTGCAGCAAGTCCAGATCGACATCCCCTTCGTGGCGGTTCGCGTCGATGTAGGTGCGCGCAAAGTTTGCCGCCAGCAGCGGCACGCCCAGCTCGGTGGCGGGCCGGTAGAGCTCATCGACAAAGCTGTCTTCGCCATCGCGCAAATCGAATTCGCTCACCTGCGCACCAAAATCGGCCGGAAAGTCGCTGCCCGAATGGGGTGAGTCCAGCACCACGGGAACGCTGGGTCCGGTGGGTCCGGACAGGGTAAAAACTGCTGGATGATTCATCTGGAGCCAGTGGGCAAGCTTGGAGGGATTCGCGTAGGTTCGCTGCCCGTCGGTGCGGCCTGGGCGGGCATGTCGTCCTTGCGGAAAATGACACCGTCCTCGGTGCGGGCATCGTCCTGGAAGCGGCCCTCCCAGCTGTCGCCATTGGTCCAGAAAAGTGTGCCTTGGCCTTGCTTTTTGCCATGCTGCCAGGCACCTTCGTAGCGGTCGCCGCTCTTCCAGCGGTATTTGCCCTGGCCATGCAGTTGGCCCTGCTCGAAGCTGCCTTCATAGACATCGCCGGAGCTGAGTTGCAGCCGACCCTGGCCCTGCGGCTTGCCTGCCTGCACCTGGCCTTCATAGAGATTGCCATTGGCAAAGCGCAGCACGCCACGGCCCTGCGGATTGTTGTCGACCCAATCGCCGTCGAAGCGCTGACCGTTGATCCAGATGTACAGACCGCGTCCATGCGGCAGGCCCTGACGCATCATTCCCTTGTATTGGTCGCCCGAGGCATAAGTCATCTGCCCCTGACCTTCAGGTTGACCGTCAACGATCTGGCCCTCGAACTGGTTGCCATTGGCAAAAGTCATGACGCCCTGGCCAGTGGGCCGGTCATTCACCCAGTCACCCTTGTAACGTTGCCCGTTGGCCCAGATGAATTCGCCCTTGCCCTGTCGCTGGTTGCGCACCAGCGGGCCGATATAGACGTCGCCGTTGGACCATTCGACGCGGCCGGACCCGGTCACGACCTGACCCTCCTGGCGCACGAACTGGCCTTTGTAGCGGGTATCGCCGGTGCGCTCGTCCATCTCCTTGGGCGTTGGCGGTGGCCCAGCCGCAACCGGGGCACGTGCCGCGGCACCGACTTCGGCCAGCAGACCCACTGTCGCGCTGGCCGCTGGCGCGCCGGCACCGGCCGGTGAGGCCACCAATTTTGGCGCCGCACTGGCGCTGGTGGGATGGGCGTCGGGGCGGGTGCCCGATGGCGCAGCCTGCTTCGGCGCGACCGGCTTGGCGGCCACCACTGCCGCCGGCAAGGCGGTCGCCACCCAGGGCGTGCCGCGTTCGCGTGCCAGCGCCTGGGCATTGTTGCGTGCCAGCTCGGCTGCGTTGCCCTTGCATTGCGCGGTGGTCTCACGCCACAGCGTCTCGCCGATCTGCAATTGCTGCTGTTTGTCGGCCGGGGCCAGGCCTGCCGCGGCCGCCCGGAATTTTTGCGTCTGCTCGCGCGCACGCTCGAACCAGGGTGCACAGAACTCGGCGTTATGGCCATCGATCGCAGCTTGTTCGCGCCGCTTGGTGGCGACCTCCTGCTGGCTGCCGGTACATTGCTCGGCGGCCAGATCCCACAGCGTTTCGGCCTTTCGGTAAAGCGACGCAGCCTCACTCCACTGGCGTTCGCCAAAAGCGCGGCGGCCCATCTCCTGCAGGCTGTCGGCATCGCGGTGTGACAGTTCGCACTGCGAGCCCGCGGCCAGACGTTCGGCCAGCGCCATGCGCTGTTTGGCGTCGTCGGCCAGATTGCGCTGCGCGCGTTCACGCCCGTGGCCCTCGCAACGTTCGGCAGCCTGGGTCCAGATGCCGATGGCTGCGTCGAAGAGCTGAACCAACTGCTCCAGCGCCTTGTTCTGCGATTGCGCGGTGACAGCTTTCAGATCGGCCGCCATGGCGCGCACGCTGATTTGGGCGCAGCTCGGCGGAGGTGCAACGGGGGCAACGGGCGTGGCGCTGCTGGCGGCATCAGCCGGCACGGACGCGGCGGCAGCCGCAGAGGCAGGCGCGGACGCGGCCACGGCCGCGCCGATGCCGCAGCCGCAGCCGCAGCCGCATCGGCAGGCGGCGCCTGGGCGGCGGCAAGCTGCGCCATCCCCACCAGCAGCGCCAAGCCGCCGAGGTGACGAATGCGCTTGGACTTGCTATTGGCGAGCAGCAGATTCAATGGGTATGTCCAGCATGGCGTCGATCAGGCCGCGGGCAAAGGGTTGACTTCCGGGGTCTTCGTGACTTTCGAACGAGAAGGCCTTGGGTGCGCTGGCCAGCGGCATGCTCCCCAGCGCCAGCATGATCTCATCGGGGCGGATGCCGCGCAATATCGTCAGGGCCTCGGTCTCCATGCCCTGGGCAGTCGCCAACTTGTTGAGCGCGTCCAGTCTCTCCACGTCGAGCAAGAAGGCATTGCCGGCCAAGCCGCGTTCGAGCAGTTTCTGGTGCAGACTGAAGCCCGCGAGCTGGCTGCCGCCGAGCTTGGCGATGCGCTCGAAGCTCCATTGATCGGCGCGGTCGAACACCGTGGCGCCAATGCGCGCCACGCCACTGAGCGCGCCGCGGTTGGCCGCCGCCGCCTGCATGGTGTCCAGGGCCTGCTGGCGCGTAAGCTGTTGGGCGACATCGATCAGGCCATCGCGCAGCTTCTGCATGGCCAGCGACTTGCCTTGTTCGATCAGTTGCTGCTTGAGCACTTCGGTGGCCACGCTGGCGGCCACGCTCTTGGCAGCCGACACGGCCGCATCGGCTGCTATCGCGGCTCCTTTCAACCCGGTGGCCAGGGTGACCAGGTTGTAGAGCGTGCCGACGATCTTGCTGCCGTAGTGCCAGGTCTTCATGCGGGCGCCACCCTCTTCGGACAGGCCCTGCCCCCACAGCACCGCCCACAAGGCCTCGTCCTCGCTCAGGCCGACATCGGCGATCTCCAGCGGATGCAGGGTCAGCAGCCAGTGATAGTCCTGCAGCTTGGGCGTGTTGGGCGGTGCAAAGCGCGCATAACCGCGACACACTTCGAAGGGCTCGACGCGCACGCTGCGGCCGGAAGCGAGCTTCAGTTGAAACGGCTCCCCGCGCTCGCGCAATTCGGCCAAGGCTTCGAGCATGCGCTCGCTGTCGTCGCTGTGCCCGCCGCCGATCTCGACAATCTTGTCGCCCGGGGCGAGCGGCGTCTTGGCTGCCACGGCGACCACGCTCAGGCGTTCGTCCACGTTCAAGGCGCGCACCCAGGCGACCCGGTCGGTTTCGTCCCAGCCATAGCTGGTGGCCACGGCAAAGGGCAGCTCCCATTGCTTGTCGCAGTCCGGGTCGTGGAGGGCGGCGCTGCGCTGAATCGCCGGCCGCAGCGCCTGTTCGCCCTGACCATAGGCGCGCATATTGGAAAGCAGAACCTCGTTGACCTTGCGACCATCGTCCACGGTGTATTTGGGACCGGCGCAACCCGCCAGCAGCACCAACCCGGCCAACACCAGCGCTGGCCGCCAACAGGCGCGAAATGGGACGAGGCATTCGTTCATCGTGCAGGCTTGCGGTCGGCGATCACAAGAGTTTGCAGCAGTGTAAGTGTTTGTGTTTGTGTTTCCGCTTGTGTTTACGCCAGTACATCCGTCCGTCAGTCGGGGAACAAGAACTTGTGCGTGCGCGTCCGGGCGCGTCCATCTATCAAGACCTACACTTGCCGACCATCGCCCTACCAAAGTGGAGAACCAGCCATGAATGCCCGTGATCCCTCCAACCCGTTGCAAGCCGACCAACTCAGTGCGCTGGGCGACTATGCGGCGCGTACCTGGGACGAAGAAATCGTCCCGGCGCTGACCGACTACATCGCCATCCCCGCCAAGAGCCCGATGTTCGACCCCGACTGGGCCGAGCATGGCTACATCGATCACGTCGTTCGCGACGCCGCCACCTGGGTCGAGGGCCGAGGAGTCGCGGGACTGAAGCTCGAGGTGATCCGGCTCGAAGGCCGCACGCCGCTGATCTTCTTCGACGTACCGGCCACCAAGGCGGGTGGCAATGAAAGCGACGCCGGCACGATCTGCCTGTACGGCCACCTGGACAAGCAACCCGAGTTCAACGGCTGGCGCAATGATCTGGGCCCCTGGACGCCGAAGTATGAAGACGGCAAGCTGTATGGCCGCGGCGGCGCCGACGACGGCTACGCGGTGTACGCCGCAATCACCGCGATTGAGTCGCTCGACAAGCAAGGCATCCCGCGCGCGCGTTGCGTGGGCATCATCGAGACCTGCGAAGAAAGCGGTTCATCGGACTTGCCCGCGTATCTCGATGTGCTCAAGGAGCGCCTGGGCCATGTCAGCCTGGTGGTCTGCCTGGACAGCGGTGCCGGCAACTACGATCAACTGTGGCTCACGACATCGCTGCGCGGCATGGTCAGCGGCGTGTTGAAGGTCGAGATCATGTCCGAGGGCATTCACTCGGGCGACGCGAGCGGCCTGGTGCCGTCGAGCTTTCGCATCCTGCGCCAGGTGCTCGATCGCCTGGAGGACAGCCACACCGGCCGCTTGCTGCCCGAGAGTTTTCATTGTGATATTCCGACCGACCGGATGGCGCAGGCGCGCGCCACGGCGGCGATTCTGAAAGACGAGGTCTGGCGGCGCTTTCCCTGGGCTTGCGGTGCCGACGGCGGCTTGAGCCTGCCGACCACCACCGACCCGGTGGAAGGCTTGCTGAACCGCACCTGGCGGCCCACGCTGAGCGTCACCGGCGTCGACGGCTTTCCCGGTTTGCAAGACGCCGGCAATGTGCTGCGTCCCTATACCGCCTTCAAGCTCTCGCTGCGCCTGCCCCCGCTGGTGGACGCCAACCAGGCCTCGCTGCGTCTGAAATCCTTGCTCGAGGACAACGCGCCGTACAACGCCAAGGTCACGTTTGTCCCCGACGGCCGGGCCGGCGCCTTGGGCGCAACCGGCTGGAATACGCCGGAGTTGTCGCCCTGGCTGGACCGTGCGCTGAACGCCGCTTCGCAAGCCCAATTCGGCGCGCCGCTCGGCTATATCGGCCAGGGCGGCACGATTCCGCTGATGAGCCTGCTGCAAAAAGGCTTCCCCAAGGCCCAGATGATGGTCTGCGGGGTGCTCGGTCCGAAGAGCAATGCGCATGGCCCCAACGAGTTCCTGCACGTGCCTTACGGCAAGAAGCTCACCGCCGCGGTGGCGGTTGTGATGGCGGCGCACATCGGATGACGTTGCGGGTCAGAAGGTGTAGCCCGACTCCAGCGCCACGCCCGACAGCGGCTCGATCAGCGCCAGCAGCGGCTTGAGCGGCCGGTAGCGCAGCGCCACCTTGGAGGCGTAGGCAAAGAAGCGCGGCAGGTCGGTGCTGTAGCGCGGCTTGCCGTCGCGGTGCTTGAGTCGGCAAAAAATGCCCATCACCTTGAGGTGGCGTTGCAGGCCCATCCACTCGAGCGCGCGCCAGAATTCGCCGAAGTCGGCGTCCACTGGCAACCCCGCCGTGCGCGCCTGTTCCCAGTAGCGCACGGCCCAGTCGAGCTCTTGCTCCTCGTCCCAGGAGATGAAGGCATCGCGCAGCAGACACGCCATGTCGTAGCTGATGGGGCCGCGCACCGCGTCCTGAAAATCGAGCCATCCCGGGTTGGGGTCAGACACCATCAGATTGCGCGGCATGAAGTCGCTGTGCACCGGGACCTGCGGCTGGGACAGCGCGCTATCGACGAGGATGTGGCAGATCTGCTCCCATTGGCTGCGCTGCGCGACGTTCCAGCTGACGCCGAATTCGCGCTGCACACACCAGTCGGGAAACAGCGTCAGCTCACGCATCAGCAGCGCCTCGTCGAACTCGGGCAGGGCGCTGCCGTCGATCCGGCTCTGCCATTGCACGAGCGCCGTGATGGCGTCGCGCATCAGCCGATCGGCCTGCTCGGGGCTGGCTTGCTGCAGCTCCTGCAAATACAGACGGCTGCCGAGGTCGGTGAGCAGGAGGAAACCGAGGTCGAGGTCTTGCGCCAGCACGGCCGGGCCGTGCAAGCCGGCTGCGGCCATCAGCCCCGCGACCTGCACGAACGCGCGCACGTCCTCCAACTGGGGCGGCGCATCCATGATGATGTACGACCCGCCCGCGCCCGCATCGATGCGGAAATAGCGCCGGAAGCTCGCGTCGGCAGAGGCCGCTCGCAGGCTCGTCGGCAGCAGTTGATGACGTTGCGTCAGCGGCCGCAACCAGGCCTCGAACTGTTGCCGGCGTTGCTCATCGGGCCAGGCGATATCGCTCATGTGGGAGTGCCCGGGGAGGGCCAATCGTCGAATGGGAGGGACAAACCCACGCTGCTTGCCGTCAAAACAACAGGCCTCATGGATAATCGATTCTACAAACCCGCGGTTTGCACGCCTTGGCTGTGTACAGGCGGGCCCACCGAAAGACCGGCCCGTATGCATCGCGGCTCGCCCAGAACCTGTCCGGATAGACGCTGCTGCCGTCATGCTGCGCCCGCTGATTTCACTCTTTGCCGACGACGTGCCGCTGCGAGTCGCGCTGCCGGCACTGGCGGCGCTCGTGTTGCTGGGCGCGCCCGGCCCCGCCGGAGCTCAGGGGATGTCCCGGGTGGCGACCGAGGTCAGGCAGATTGGCCCGGCGGTCAAGCTGAGCGTTCCGGCCGTGGCCGAGCAGGATTTGCCGCTGGTGCTGAATGCCCGCACGCTGGACAGCCGGCTCGATCTGGAGACGCACGCCGAAGGTGATGTGGTGTTGCAGCGCGGCGCTCTGGTCCTGAAGACCGACCGCCTGAGCTACCGGCAGGCAGACGACCTGGCGTCTGCCGTGGGCCATGTCAGCATCGAGCGCGACGGCAATGTCTTCAGCGGCCCGCAGTTGCAGCTTCATGTGCAAAGCTTCGAGGGCGAATTCCTGAACCCGACCTACTTCTTTTCTCGTACCGGTGCGGGTGGAACAGCGCAACGCATTGACTTTCTGGATCAGCAGCGCAGCCGCGCCCTGGGCGGCACCTACAGCAGTTGTCGCCCGGACGACGCTGACCAGGTGCTGGCCTGGCAACTGAGCACGCGCAGCATTGCCCTTGATTTCGACACCAATGTGGGCGTGGCCGACGGCGCCGTGTTGCGCTTTTATGGCGTACCCATCTTGGCCGCGCCGCGCATGAGCTTCCCGTTGGGCGGTCAGCGCAAGTCGGGCTGGCTGCCGCCCAGCCTGACCCTGGACAACCGCAGCGGCGTCGCTTTCGGCGTGCCCTATTACTGGAATATTGCGCCCCAGCGCGACGCCACGCTGACGCCCAAGATCATCACGCGCCGCGGCGCGGGCATGGAGACCGAGTTCCGCTACCTGACGCTCACCCACCAGGGCGTGCTCGGCCTGGACCTGCTGCCCAACGATCTCATCACGCGCGGCAATCGCTGGGCCTGGCGCGCCAACCAGACCGGCACGGGTCCGATGGACTGGCGCTACCGCATCAGCGCCGAGCGGGTCTCGGATGACGTCTATTGGAAGGACTTCCCGCGCGGCATCACCAGCCTGACGCCACGCCTGCTGGCCACCGATTTGAGCGGCTCGCGCAACTTCGATTCGCGCCTTGGCGACTTGCAGCTGTACGGCCGCTTGCAACAGTGGCAGGTGTTGCAAGATCTCGATCCGAGTGCCGTGATCGCAACGCCGTATCAACGCTCTCCGCAGCTCGGCGCGCGTTGGGATGCCCAGCTGCCGCGGCAGGTCAATGTCGGCCTGGAGCTCGAATACAACCGATTCGATCTGCCGCGTGATGCGTCGCCCGTCACACTTCCCACCGGCTCGCGCGTGCACGCCTTGGGTCACATCGGCTGGTCGATGGGTGACGCCGGCTGGTGGTTCAAGCCGCGTTTGTCGTTCAACGCGGCCAGCTACCAGATCGATCAGACGCTGGGCACAGGCAGCAACTCGGCGTCGCGCGTGATACCCACCTTCAGCATCGATCAAGGTTGGGTGTTCGAACGCAAAGCCGACTACTTCGGACTGGCGCTGCAACAGACCCTGGAGCCGCGGCTGCTCTACGTCAACACACCGCACCGCGATCAGCTCGGGCTGCCCAATTTCGATGCCGCCGCCAAGGATTTCAATTTCGACTCCATCTACACCGAGAACGCGTTCTCCGGTGTCGACCGGGTGTCGGACGAGCACCAGCTCACGCTCGGTCTGACCTCGCGTCTGAACTCGTCGCGCGACGGTGCGGAGTTGTTGCGACTGGGCGTGGTGCAGCGCATCTTGCTGCGCGACCAGCTCATCACGCCCGAGGGCACGCCCAACACGCAAAGACTGTCGAACCTGCTGCTGCTGGGCTCTGCGCATCTGAACCCGCGCTGGTGGTTTGATGGCACCATGGAGTACAGCCCCAATCTGGGACGGACGGTGCGCTCGGTGACGAGCTTGCGGTATTCGCCGGGGCCGTTCCGTACCCTCAACGCCACCTACCGTCTGGCGCGCGGCCAGAGCGAGCAAGCCGAGTTGGGCTGGCAATGGCCGCTGGCTGGCGCTGCCAGAGGCTCCGCCGCCGAAGGCGCGGTGCGCAAGGCGGCCGAGGGCGGCTCGTGCACGGGCACCTGGTACAGCGTCGGTCGCGTCTTGTACAGCATGCAAGACCGCCGCATCACCGATTCGCTGGTGGGCTTCGAATACGACGCCGGTTGCTGGATCGGCCGCGTGGTCGTGGAGCGGCGCTCCACCGGACGCGCCGAAGCCAATACCCGCTGGCTGTTCCAGCTCGAACTGGTCGGTCTGGGGCGACTGGGTAACAACCCCCTGGGTGTCTTGAGGGACAATATCCCCGGTTACCGTTTGCTGCGCGATGACCGCGCGGCGCTCACTGAAGCCTCCTATGACTGACCTCCCGACCCGTACCATCGTCATTGCGACCGCACTTGTGGCGGCGCTGCTTTCCCCGTTGGCGCATGCGCAGTCCGCGCGCGCCAACACCCGCCCGGCGGGCGGCATCGCCGCCATCGTGAATCAGGACGTGGTGACGGACATCGAAGTCCAGCAGCGTATGGCGCGCGCACGCGAAGCGGCGCGCCAGCAAGGCCAGACGCCACCCTCGACGGCAGCGTTGCACCAATCGGCATTGGACAGCCTGATCGACGAGCGTGTCGTGCTCACCTATGCGCGCGAGACCAGCCCGAAGATCGATGAGGTCGAGCTCGACCGCGTGGTGGCCAACGTCGCCGCGCAAAACAGCCTGTCCTTGCCAGCGTTGCGCGAACGTCTGAGCAGCGAGGGCATCGATTACCGGCACTTTCGCGACAATCTGCGCGATCAGCTGATGGTCGAGCGGGTGCGCGAGCGCGAAGTGCAGGGACGCATCCGCGTCTCCGATGCGGACGTGAACGATTACCTGGCGAAGCGCCGCCAAGCCGCGCACGAAGATGTTCAATTGAACATTGCACAGGTGCTGGTTATCGTGCCCGATGGCGCTTCTGACGCCATCGTGGCTCAGCGCCGCGCCAAGGCCGAAGGTGCGCTGGCGCGCATCAAGGCGGGTGAATCGTTTGCACTGGTGGCCAAGCAGGTTTCGGAAGACGCCTACAAGGACAAGGGCGGCGAGATCGGTCTGCGCCCGGCGTCGAAACTCCCGGATTTGTTTGTCGCCCAGGTCAAGGGGCTCGCGGTCGGTGGCGTTGTGCCCGAGCTGGTGCGCTCAGGCGCGGGCTTTCATGTGCTCAAGCTGCTCGCGCGTCAGGATGCCGCGGTGGATACGGTGGTGCAGACACGTTCGCGCCACATCTTGCTGCGGCCCTCGGCGCAACTCACTGCCGAAGTGGCGAGTCGCCGCCTGGCCGAGTACAAGCGCGACATCGAAGCAGGCAAGGTCAGCTTCGAGGCGCTTGCCCGCGAATATTCCGAAGACGGCAGCGCCGCCAACGGCGGTGACCTGGGCTGGGTATCGCCGGGCGGCTTTGTGCCCGAGTTCGAGACAGCGATGAACGCGCTTCCGATCGGCGGCATCTCGGCGCCGGTGGTATCACGCTTTGGCGTGCATCTGATCCAGGTGCTGGAGCGTCGCACGACCGCGCTGGACCCCAAGCAATTGCGTGCCGAAGCGATCAAGTCGCTGCGCGAGCAGAAGTACGAAGCCGCCTACACGGAATGGGTGAAAGAGCTGCGCGCACGTGCCTTCATCGAAATTCGTCAAGCGCCGGCGCAGTGAGCCCTCGCCAAGACAGCATCAAGGTGCGGAGACCGTCGTGACGCGGCATGTCGCTCGCAAGCGCTTCGGCCAGCATTTTCTGACCGATCGCATCGTGATCGAGGACATCATCCAGGCGATTGCCCCGCAGGCCCAGGATGCGATGGTCGAGATCGGCCCTGGCCTGGGCGCGATGACGTTGCCGCTGCTGCGCTATTGCAAGCCGCTCACCGTGATCGAACTCGATCGCGACCTGGCCGAACGGCTGCGCAGACACGCCGACCTGCGGGTCATCGAGGCAGATGTGTTGAAGGTCGATTTCGCTGCACTGGCCGCCGAGCGAGGTCAGAAGCTGCGCGTGGTGGGCAACCTGCCGTACAACATCTCATCGCCCATCCTGTTTCACCTGCTGACCTTTGTCGACCATGTGCTGGACCAGCACTTCATGCTGCAAAAGGAAGTTGTCGCGCGCATGGCCGCCGCGCCTTGCAACAAGGATTACGGACGCTTGTCGGTGATGTTGCAGTGGCGCTACCAGATCGATGCGGTGCTGGACGTGGCACCCACGGCCTTTGATCCCCCGCCGCGGGTGGACTCGGCCATCGTGCGCATGCTGCCGCTGGCAGCGCCCGCTGCGGTGAGTGTGGCACTGCTCGGCGAACTGGTCGCGGTGGCGTTCTCTCAGCGCCGCAAGATCTTGCGCAATACGCTGGGCGCCTGGCTGGAGCAACACCAGTTCAGCGGTGAGTTCGATGTGCAGCGGCGTGCCGAAGAGGTGCCGGTCAGCGAGTATCTGAGCCTGGCACTCGCGCTGCAGTGAGGGTCGGGGCGATGGCGCAAGCCGCGCGCCAACGAAAAGGCGGCCCGCAAGCCGCCGTTCGCAAGCAAGCCTGACTGCCGTCAGGCGGCGCTCAACCACATCGACGTGTCAAACGCGCTGCTCATCATCGGCATGTTCATCCCGAAGCTGGCATTGGCTGCTGCCTTTGATGCACTTTTCGGCAGCGGCTTTTCGCTGACACTTGGGGCCACCTCGGTAGCCCGCTCCCATGACCCATTTTCTTGAGAGCGGGCTACTGAAAAGAATAGAAACATCTGAACTGAATTTTTCGATCCGCCCAGAATTCGGCGGCCTCTCGGAAGACGTCCAGCAGTTGTTCCCTGGCCTCGCGATCGAACTTTGCGCTGTCAGGAATTTGCTCCAGCACCACGACAAATCCAGGTTGCGCACCCGATTTGTGGACCAGGTCGGTCATGCAGTCGTACAGGGCATCAAGATTCTTGCCGAAATGCGACGGGAACAAGAAGGACTGGGCAATGCCTTCCAGTACGTCTTGCTTTGACTGCGCAGAAGTTAGATTTGCATAGAGAAAATGTTGGCCGGCCTGTTGGGCCGCCCGCATCAAATCCTCCACTCGATAAGCCCGGATGGACTGCACGATATTTGGACGGACGGTCTGCAACAGCATGGTCACGATCCTCCTTTAGTCACAAAACCAGATTTCCGACTACGGCAGTACACGCCTGAAGCTCGCGTAATGGTCGTCGGTGTAGTAACAAGCATCAGGGTTCGCTGCATGCGCGCCACCGCACACCAAACGCCGGGCACCCCGGTCGCGAGCGCCCTTTGTTGCCACGGTGTATTCGCGGTAGTACCCCCGGGCCTGGGCAGGCAGCAGCCGTTCACGATTGCCGAACGACATGCCATCCTTGTCATGCGGGAAAGGTCCGCCGACCAAAACCAGACGGTGTGTGACTTGCGCCTCGACCGGAAGTTCTGCCAAGGCCACCGTGCCGTCTGTTGCCCCGCCTCTGGCCTGAGACATGCTTGCGACGCCGGCGGCAACCACCAAAAAAAGGGTGATGCCTAAGGTGCGAAAGCCTGAACACCAAGCACGATTGCTGAGCACAGACACGGGTTTACCCTGAATCCTGAAAGCAACATGGTACAGAATGAGACGAAAAATCTCAAGCTCAATCCTGCGTAAATTTCAGGACTCTTCAGTTTGTAAGTGGGCGCACACAGGTCTTTATCCTGAAAAGGCGCGCCTGCTCCAAGGACCTGTCACCACGATGTAAGCCTGTACAAACAAAATTTTCGCAGGCATTGGGCCGGACAATTCGCCCAACCAGCGCACCATCTCAGGGCTGTTTCCATGCGGACGCCGGCCCTCCAGACACCCTTCCCGGCGCACGCCCAAACCAGCCCGTCAACGCGCAGCGTTGGCATCCGCCACGGTCAGCGCCGTCATGTTGACAATGCGGCGAACCGTCGCCGAGGGTGTCAGCACATGCACCGGCTTGGCGGCACCCAACAGCACGGGACCGACCGCAATGCCGCCACCGGCTGCCGTTTTCAGCAGGTTGTAGCTGATGTTGGCGGCATCGATATTGGGCAGCACCAGCAAGTTGGCCTCGCCGGTCAGCGCACTTCTGGGCATGACCTTGGCGCGGTATTTGGCATCCAGAGCGGTGTCGCCGTGCATTTCGCCGTCGACCTCGAGCCACGGGGCGTCGCGCTGGATCAGCGCCAGCGCCTCACGCATCTTCAGCGCCGAGGGCTGGTTGCTGGAACCGAAATTGGAGTGCGACAGCAGTGCGGCCTTCGGACGCAGCCCGATACGCATCATTTCCTCGGCCGCCATCACAGTGATCTCGGCGAGCTGCTCGGCGGTCGGGTCGTAATTGACGTGGGTATCGACCAGCATCACCTGGCGTCCCGGCAGTATCAGGCCGTTCATGCAGGCATAGGTCTTGACACCCTCACGCTTGCCTATCACCTGGTCTATGTATTGCAGGTGCATGGCGGTCGTGCTCCATGTGCCGCAGAGCATGCCGTCGACCTCGCCCTTGTGCAGCAGCATGGCACTGATCAGCGTCAAGCGGCGGCGCATTTCGATCTTGGCCAGCTGCTCGGTCACCCCTTTGCGCTCGGTCATCCGGTGATAGGTCTGCCAGTAGTCGCGGTAGCGGTGGTCCTGTTCAACATTGACCACATCGTAGTCGAGGCCCTCTTGCAGGCGCAGGCCGAAGCGCTCACAGCGCTCGGCGATCACGCTCGGGCGCCCGACCAGCGTCGGCCGCGCCAGGCCTTCATCGATCACCACCTGAACGGCGCGCAAGACGCGCTCTTCCTCGCCCTCGGCGTAGGCCACGCGTTTGTTCCTGGCTCGTTTGGCCAGCGCAAAGATCGGCTTCATCGTCGTGCCCGACGCATAGACAAAGCTCTGCAATTTTTCGCGATAGACCGCCATGTCCTGAATCGGACGCAGCGCCACGCCAGAGTCTTTCGCGGCTTGCGCCACCGCGGGCGCAATCTTCATCATCAGGCGGGGATCGAAGGGCTTGGGAATCAGGTACTCCGGCCCGAAGCTGAGATTGACGCCTGCGTAGGCGGCTGCCACGACCTCGCTTTGCTCGGCCTGGGCCAGTTCGGCGATGGCGCGCACGGCGGCGATTTCCATCTCATCGTTGATGGTGGTGGCGCCGCAGTCCAGTGCGCCGCGAAAGATGTACGGAAAGCACAGGACGTTGTTCACCTGGTTCGGGTAGTCGGTGCGGCCCGTGGCCATGATGGCGTCGCTGCGCACCGCATGGACTTGCTCGGGCAGGATCTCCGGCGTCGGATTGGCGAGCGCGAAAATCATCGGCCGCTCGGCCATATTGGCGACCATCTCGGGCTTGAGCACACCGCCCGCCGACAGACCCAGAAAGATGTCAGCCCCCACAATCACCTCGGCCAAGCTTCGCGCCGCAGTCTTTTGCGCGAACTGCGCCTTGTCCGGATCCATCAGTTCGGTGCGGCCTTCATAGACCACGCCGGCCAGGTCGGTCACCCAGATGTTCTTGCGCGGCAGTCCGATCTTCATCAACAGCCCCAGACAAGCCAGTGCCGCTGCGCCAGCGCCCGAGGTCACGAGCTTGACCTGAGTGATGTCTTTGCCCAGCACTTTCAGGCCGTTCAAGAAGGCCGCGCCCACCACGATGGCGGTGCCATGCTGGTCGTCATGAAAGACCGGAATCTTCATGCGCTCGCGCAGTTTGCGCTCGACATAAAAACAGTCCGGCGCTTTGATGTCTTCGAGGTTGATGCCGCCAAACGTGGGCTCCAGCGCGGCGATCACATCGACCAGCTTGTCCAGATCGGGTTCCTGAATTTCCAGATCGAACACGTCGATGCCGGCAAATTTCTTGAACAGCACCGCCTTGCCTTCCATCACCGGCTTGGAAGCCAGCGGCCCGATGTCGCCCAGACCCAGCACGGCCGTGCCGTTGGTGACCACCGCCACCAGATTGCCGCGCGAGGTATAGCGAAAGGCGTTGGCCGGATCGGCAACGATCTCCTCGCACGCAGAAGCCACGCCGGGTGAATAGGCCAGCGCCAGGTCGTGCTGGTTGAGCAGCTGCTTGGTCGCCGCGATGGCGATCTTGCCCGGTGTCGGGAACTCGTGATATTCCAGCGCCGCATGGCGAAGCTGGGCGCGCTTTTCTTCTGGAGTGGTCATGGGGTAGGGCTCGCAAGAATGGCAGGAGGGATAGTCCGGGCGACCAGCACATGCCCGGGGTCAACATTGTAGGAGTCTGAGCGCAATTGCTGACACTCGGAGTAAGCGACGCGGCTCACCCCCCGGCAAACGCGGGCGCCGGCCGCTGTTGCGGCCAGCCTTGGTGGGTCTGTTGTGACGCTGCAGCGACGAGTGAGAAGCCAGGCCTCTCCAAGCTGCTGAGCGAGCATGGCTTGCCGGGTTGATGCCCGGGTTCGGTTGACACCGGACACGCGACAATAGGCGCATGGGTGAATTCGATTTGATTGAGCGCTACTTCACGCGACCCGCGTCGCGCGCGGTGCTGGGCGTCGGCGACGATTGCGCGCTGCTTGCGCCCGCGCCGGGCATGCACAGCGCGATTTCCAGCGACATGCTGGTCGAGGGACGGCATTTCCTGAGCACCGTGCCGCCCGAGCGGCTCGGACACAAGGCGCTCGCCGTGAACCTGAGCGACCTCGCCGCGTGTGGCGCCACGCCACGCGCGTTCACGCTGGCGCTGGCGCTGCCTCGCATTGACGAGGCCTTTCTCGAAGGCTTCGCACGCGGCCTGTTTGCCTTGGCCGATGCGCAAGGGATCGAGCTGGTGGGCGGCGACACGACGGCAGGCCCCTTGAACATCTGCATCACCGCGTTCGGCGAAGTGCCGCCCGGCCAGGCCTTGCTGCGCAGCGGCGCACGCGCCGGCGACGACCTGTATGTGAGCGGCACGCTCGGCGATGCACGCCTCGCGCTCGAAGTGTTTCGAGGCACGTTGACGCTGGCAGGCGTTGCGTTCGACCAAGTGCGGCTGGCGATGGAGATGCCGCAGCCGCGCGTCGCGCTTGGCCTGGCGCTGCGCGGCGTGGCCAGCAGCGCGATCGACGTGTCCGACGGCCTGCTCGGCGATCTCAGGCACATCCTGAAGCGCTCGCATGTCGGCGCCACGCTGCAGGCCGATGCCTTGCCGCGCAGCGCACAGCTGCAAGCCCTGCCGCTGGACTTGCAGCGCCAGTTCGGCCTGGCCGGCGGCGATGACTACGAGCTCTTGTTCACGGCACCCGAATCGGCCCGCGCCAATGTGCAGGCCGCGGCACGCCGTGCCGATGTGGCCGTCACCCTTGTCGGCCGCATCGACACGGCGCCCGGACTGCGTCTGCTCGACGCGCAGGGCCAAGTCCTGCCCGACGTCTATGGGTCGTTCGACCATTTCAAGACGTGAACGCGAGCCCCGCATCGAGCAACAACGCAGCCGGGGCGCCGCGCCGTGCGAGTGTCGCCTTCATGTTGGAACACCCGGCGCATCTGCTGGGCCTGGGCTTTGGCAGCGGCCTGTCGCCCATCGCGCCGGGCACCGTCGGCACGCTGTGGGCCTGGGTCGCGTTTGTCGTGCTCAACGTCTGGCTCAGCGATTCTCAATGGGCGCTGGTCTTGATCGTGGGCACGCTGGTCGGTTGGTGGGCCTGCACGGTGAGCGCGCGCCATCTGCGCAGCGCCGACCCGGGCGCCATCGTGTGGGACGAGGTGCTCGCCTTCTGGCTCATCCTCTGGCTCGTCATGCCGACCGGCTTTTGGGGTCAATGTGCCGCCTTTGCGCTGTTCCGGTTTTTTGACGCGGTCAAGCCCGGCCCGGTGGGCTGGGCCGACCGTCTGTTCAAGGGTCGTGCCGGCACACCGCCGGGCTGGGCGCAAGGCTTTGGCATCATCTTCGACGACTTGGTCGCTGCGCTGTGCACGCTGCTGGTGATCGCGCTGTGGAGGTTCGTCTGAACACCGACTTTTCCATCGACGAACCTTTGCTGCAGGACTTGGCGCAGACCCTGCGCGCGCGCCGTCAAATGATGGCCGCGGCCGAGTCGTGTACCGGCGGACTGATCGCCGCAGCCTGTACCCGGCTGCCGGGCTCGAGCCTGTGGTTTGAGCGCGGCGTGGTCAGCTATAGCAACGCCGCCAAGATCGAGCTGCTGGGGGTTCCCGCGATGCTGATCGAGGTGCATGGCGCAGTCAGCGAGGCCGTGGCGCTGGCCATGGCCGAGGGCTTGCTGGTGCGCGCGCCGGTCGATTACGCGGTCGCCGTCACCGGCATTGCCGGGCCCGACGGCGGGTCCGCAGCCAAGCCGGTGGGCACCGTTTGGCTGGCCTTGGCCACCCGACAAGGCGCGCCGCGCGCCTGGCGCGAGCAGTTTGCCGGAGACCGCGCCGCCGTGCGCATGGCCAGCGTACACAGCGCCTTGCATGCGGTGCTGGCCGCCGCCCAGGCGCAATCGCGATGAGCATCTTGTTCGCCGGCAACTGGCGTCTGGACGACCCCGACTCCGAGCTTGAGCGCACGCGCTGGTTGCAGGCATTGCAGCTGGCCATGCCGGGCGAAGAATGGGTGTTGCAAGCGCCCGCCACACCGGCGCAGGCGCAAGGCATCGAGATCGCCGTGGTCGCCAATCCGGCGCATGGCAGTCTTCAAGGCCTGCCCCATCTGCGCCTGATCCAGTCGCTCTGGGCCGGCGTCGACAAGCTGCTCGCCGACACCAGCCTGCCCGCCGATGTGCTGCTGGCCCGCATGGTCGACCCGGCCATGAACGAGGCGATGGTGCAAACCGCGCTGTGGTCGGTGTTGTCGCTGCATCGCGGCTTCTTCGACGTGCTGCGCCAGCAGCAGCTGGCCTTGTGGCAGGCGCCCGAACAATGCCGTGCCCATGAATGGCATGTGCTGGTGCTCGGCCTGGGCGAGCTGGGCGGCCGCGTCGCGCGCAGCCTGGCCGGCCTGGGCTATCAGGTGAGCGGCTGGAGCACGCGCGCGTCCGTGCTTGACGGCGTGCGCTCGGCAAGCGGCGCAGTCGAGCTGGCGCCGCTATTGGCCCAGGCCGATAGCGTCATCAACCTGTTGCCGCTGACGCCTCAGACGCGGGGCTTCTTCAATGCCACGCGCCTCGCGGCGATGAAGCGCGGCGCCACGCTGGTGAATCTGGCGCGCGGCGCGCATGTGGTCGATACCGACCTGCTCGCGGCGCTGGACAGCGGACAGTTGCACCATGCGGTGCTGGATGTGTTCAATGTCGAGCCGCTGGCTGCGGGGCATCCGTTCTGGCGCCATCCGCGCGTGACGGTGCTGCCGCACACCGCGGCGCAGACCGATCCGCGCAGCGCCGCGCAAGTCGTCGCCGCCAACCTGTCGGCACTGCGCGAAGGCCGGCCGCTGGCGCATCTGGTGGAGCGCCGCAAAGGCTATTGAGCCGGACTACGTGGTCGGCACCAGGCGCATCAGCTCAGCATGTTTGCCTGGATGCTGGGTGCATTGCAGCAGCATCAAGGCCAGGCGTTGCAGCGCCGCCCAGGGGTCTTGCGGCCACGCGGGGTGCTTGAGCCCCTTGTTGATGCCGTCGCAGATTTGCGCGGCCTCCAGCAAGGGCGGCAAGCTGTGGGGGTTCAGCAGTGGCACGGCGCGTTCGAACAAGCGCTCCTTGACACCCCAGACGCGCGCCTCGCGCAAGGCCATCGGCAAGGGCTTGCCCTGGTCGACCGCGTCCTTCACGCGCTTGAGCGCGCGGATGTCTTCGGCCAGCGTCCAGTGCACCAGCACGGCGGCCACGCCTTCGGCCTGCAGGCCGTCGAGCATGCGCATCACGCGCGTCACCTGGCCGGCCAGCACGGCCTCGCTGAGCTTGAAGACGTCGTAGCGAGCCACGTTCAGCACCGCCGCCTCGATCTGCTCGAAGCTCAGCTCGCCCTTGGGGTACAGCAAGGCCAGCTTTTGCAGCTCCTGGTGCGCGGCCAGCAGATTGCCTTCCACGCAGTCAGCAAAGAACGCCAGACAGTGCTGGCCGTCCTGGCCCGCCGGCACGCGCTGGTCCTGACGCGCCAGGCGCTGGGCAATCCATTGCGGCAAGGCGGGCCGCTCGACCGCATCGACGCGCAACGTCGCGCCGGCAGCGTCGAGCGCGGTGAACCAGGCGCTGGATTGCTGCTGGCGATCGAGCCGCGGCAGCGTGACCAGCGTGATCACATCGTCCGGCAGATGTTCGCAATAGCGCTGCAAGGCCTCGGAGCCGTCCTTGCCGGGCTTGCCCGAGGGAATCCGGAGGTCGATCAGCTGGCGCTCCGAAAACAGGCTCATCGCCTGCGCCGAGGCGAGCACCGGGCTCCAGTCGAAATGGGCGCCCGCAACAGTGAACACCTTGCGTTCGGCGTAGCCGTCGGCGCGCGCCGCAGCGCGTATCGCGTCGCCCGCCTCCTGCGCCAGCAAGGCTTCGTCGCCATGCACGGTATAGATCCGCAGCAGCCCTTTGGCAAGGCTGGCGGCGAGCTGCTCTGCCTTGAGTTGCATGTCGGTCCGGATCAGAGCGAAGGCACCGCGGCCAGCCGACGCATGACCTGCGACACGATGTCGGTCTGCATGGCGCGATAGAGCAATTCTTCTTCCTGCTCCTTGGCCAGCGCATCGCGCTCGGTGTAGTTCATGTCGCGCTTGAGGAGCAGCTCGGTGCGTGGAATCAAGAGGTCGCCGCCCGGTTTGCGTAGGCTGAACTCGAGGCGCACGCGCAACTGCAGTTCGCGCACCTGTCCGGCGGCGGTGGAAGCAGCGACGACCTTTTCACGCCGGTCGTTGTGCAGCTCCAGCACCGCGTCAGCCTGCTGCGGCGAGTCCACCACCCGGGTGTTGGCGCTCGCGGCCAGTTGACGGCGCAGTTCTCGTACCAGTGTTGAGTCGGCCTGCAAACCCAGCAGCGCCAGCCTTGCAAACGGCAGCTCGGGGGCGCGGCGCAACGCGAAGCCGCAGCCGCCCAGCGCGCCCGCGGCAACGGTCAGCAAGAGGTGACGGCGCTGCATGGTGTTCGCCGCTCAAACCACGACGTTGACCAGGCGGCCCGGCACGATGATGATTTTCTTGGCACTCTTGCCTTCGCTGAACTTGATGCATTCGGGATTGGCCAGTGCCGCGGCCTCGATGCTCGCCCGGTCGGCGCCAGCCTCCACCTTGATCGCCCCGCGCAGCTTGCCGTTGACTTGCAGCACCAGCTCGATCTCGTCTTGCACCAGCGCCGCTTCGTCCACCACGGGCCAGGGTGCGTCGAGCAGGTCGCCGAGCTCGGCGGCGAAGCCGAGCGCCTGCCACAGCGCATGACTGATGTGCGGCGCCACCGGATACAGCGTGCGCAACAAGATGCTCGTGCCCTCGCGCAGCGCAGCGCCGTCTTGCGCGTCCAGCTTGGCATCTTCCAGCGCATTGAGCAGCTTCATCGCCCCGGAGACGACGGTGTTGTACTGCAGGCGCTGGTAGTCGTGGCCGATCTGGCGCAGCAGCCCGTGCACCTCGCGGCGCAAGTCCTTGGCGCCTGCGCTCTGGCCTTCAAAGCGGTTGCCGGCAGCGGCAACAGTTTCGCGCTGCTTCACGCCGAAGGCCCACAAACGGCGCAGATAGCGGAACGACCCCTCGGCGCCCGAGTCCGACCAGGCGGCGCTCTGGTCCGGTGGGCCTGCGAACATCGTGAACAGGCGTGCTGTGTCGGCGCCGAACTTGTTGATGATGTCGCGCGGCTCGACGACGTTGTTCTTCGACTTCGACATCTTCTCGATGCCGCCCAGGCTCACCGGCAGACCGTCTTCGCGTGCAGTGGCACCGATGGGGTGGCCCTTGACGTCGAACTGCACATCCACCTCGCTGGGGTAGAACCAGCGCTTCTTGCCCGCCACGTCTTCGCGGTAGAAGGACTCGTTGAGCAGCATGCCCTGGGTGAACAGCTTGGTGAACGGTTCGTCGAACTTGACCAGGCCGATGTCGCGCATCGCCTTGGTCCAGAAGCGCGCGTAGAGCAGGTGCAGCACGGCATGCTCGATGCCACCGATGTACTGGTCCATCGGTGACCAGTAGTCGTTGCGCGCGTCGACCATTGCGTCCTCGTTGCCCGGGCAGCAATAGCGCATGTAGTACCAGGCGCTGTCCACGAAGGTGTCCATCGTGTCGGTTTCGCGCTTGGCCGGCCGGCCGCATTGCGGGCAGGCCACGTTCACGAAGGAAGCGCACTTGTTCAGCGGATTGCCCGAGCCATCGGGGATCAGATACTCGGGCAGCAACACCGGCAAATCTATCTCGGGCACCGGCACCGAGCCACAGGCGTCGCAATGGATGATCGGGATCGGCGTGCCCCAGTAGCGCTGGCGGCTGATGCCCCAGTCGCGCAAGCGCCAGGTGGTCTTCTTCTCGCCCAGGCCTTTGGCGGCGAGCAGTTCGGCGACCTTGGCCACGGCGTCCTTCTGATTCAAACCATCGAGCACGCCCGAGTTGACGCAGACGCAGCCTTGCTTGTCGCCATACCATTCGGCCCAGGCGTCGAGACTGAAGTGCTCGCCCGCCACGGCCACCACCTGCCGGATCGGCAAGCCGTACTTCTTGGCAAATTCAAAATCGCGCTCGTCATGCGCGGGCACGCCCATCACCGCGCCGTCGCCGTAGCCGATCAGCACATAGTTGCCGATCCAGACCTCGACCTGTGCACCGGTCATTGGGTGCGTCACGAACAAGCCGGTGGGCAGGCCCTTCTTCTCTTGCGTGGCGAGCTCGGCCTCGGTGCTGCCGCCGCTCTTGCATGCCTCGATGAAGGCGGCAAGCTCCGGGTTGCCGGTCGCCGCATGCAGGGCCAGCGGGTGCTCGGCGGCCACCGCGCAAAACGTGACCCCCATGATGGTGTCGGCGCGCGTCGTGAAGACGTAGAGCTTGCCGTCTTGTATCAAGGCGCCGTCGGCGCCCTTGATCTGGTGCGCAAAGGCAAAGCGCACGCCCTCGCTCTTGCCGATCCAGTGTTCCTGCATCAGGCGCACGCGCTCGGGCCAGCCGTGCAGATAGCCGGGCTCGGCCGGGTCGGCGACATTGGCCAGCAGCTCGTCGGCGTACCGAGTAATGGCCAGGTAGTAGCCTGGGATCTCACGTCTTTCCACCACGGCGCCGCTGCGCCAGCCCTTGCCGTCCACCACCTGCTCATTGGCCAGCACGGTCTGATCGATCGGATCCCAGTTGACGACCTGGGTCTTTTTGTAGGCGATGCCCTTCTCGAGCATCTTCAGGAAGAACCACTGGTTCCACTTGTAGTAGCTCGGGTCGCAGGTGGCGAGCTCGCGCGTCCAGTCGATGGCCAGGCCCAGCGGCTGCATCTGCGCCTTCATGTCGGCGATGTTGTCGCGGGTCCATTTGGCCGGGGCGATGTTCTTGTCCATTGCCGCGTTCTCGGCCGGCAGGCCGAACGCGTCCCAGCCCATCGGCATCAGCACGTTGTAACCCTGCATACGCAGAAAGCGCGTCAGCATGTCGTTGATGGTGTAGTTGCGCACATGGCCCATGTGCAGCTTGCCGCTGGGGTAGGGCAGCATCGAGCAGGCGTAGAACTTGGGCTTGCGCGGGTCTTCGACGACGCGGTAGGCGTCTGCGGCTTGCCAATTCTTTTGCGCCGCGGTTTCGATTTCGGAAGGCGTGTACTTTTCGTTCATGGTGGGCTCTGGGGCCTGCGGCAGGTGATGTCTGCGCCCGATTGTAGGAGGCGCGCCGCCCGGCGGCCCGGCGGCCTTCAGCGCGAGCCGGCGTCGCCTGGCTGCGTCACGAACGCGATGCGGTTCAGTCCCACTTCCTGCGCCCAACCGATCAATTCGGCGACCTGGCCATACGGCACGGTCTTGTCGGCGCGCAATTGCAGCTCGATGCCGGGCGTGCGCAGTGCCGCCTGGGCCAGTTGGCTGCGCATGTCGGTCGCGCTGAGTTTCTGATCGCCCAAGTACAGGCTGCCGTCAGGCGTCAGGGCCACTTGCAGGAATTGCGGCGCGTCACTGGGCGCGGCGGCGTCGAGCTTGGGCAGATCCAGGCGCAGGCTGGAACTCATCAACGGCGCGGTGATCATGAAGATCACCAACAGCACCAGCATCACGTCGATCAGCGGCGTCATATTGATGTCGCTCATCGGCTTGGGGCCGGTGCTGCGCTCTAGCCGCCCGAAAGCCATCGCTGTCTACCCGGCTTTGCCGGGCGCATCGCCCAGCATGTCGCGCAGGTCGTGGGCAAAACCTTCGAGCTCGGCTTCGCAGGCACCCACCAGCTTGCCGAAGATGTTGTAGGCGAGCACGGCCGGTATCGCCACGGCCAGGCCGGCCGCTGTCATGATGAGCGCCTCGCCCACCGGTCCTGCAATCTTCTCGATGCTGATGGCGCCGGCCATCGAGATGCTGACGAGCGCGTGGTAAATGCCCCAGACGGTGCCGAACAGGCCGATGAAGGGCGCTGTGCTGCCTATCGAGGCGAGCAAGACCTGGCCGAACTGCAGTTGCTGCAGCACGCCATGCAGCGCGTCGCGCAAGCGCCGCGTGAGTTGCGACTCGCGCTTGCCGGAGAATTCCAGCGTGTCCTTGGACGCGGTGGCCAAGCCGGCGTCGAGCAAGGGAATGAGCAGCCATTCACGATCGAAATTCACCAGGGCCTGACGCGCCTCGGTCAGCGACGCGGCGGCCCAGAAGGCCGGCACCGCGCGGCGCAGGTCGAGCCGGGCGCGGTTCAGGACCCAGACCTTCCAGAAAATCAATACCCAGGCGCTGACCGACATGCCCAGCAGCAGCAGCGTGACACTGCGCAACACCCAGTCGCCCTGGCTCCAGAAGTTTGCAAAGTCGCCCATCGCGCACGTGGGCCTCAGCCCAGACCCAGCACCTGATCCATGCTGAACAGTCCTTTGGCCTGGCCAGCCACGAAGCGTGCCGCGCGCAGGCCCCCCTGCGCAAAGGTGGCGCGGCTGGAGGCTTTGTGCGAGATCTCGATGCGCTCGCCGGTGCCGGCAAACAGCACCGTGTGGTCGCCCACGATGTCGCCGCCGCGCACGGTGGCAAAGCCTATCGTCGAGGGGTCGCGTTCGCCGGTCACGCCTTCGCGGCCATACACCGCACAATCCTTCAGGTCGCGACCCAAGGCCTTGGCCACCGCTTCGCCCATTGCCAGCGCGGTGCCGCTCGGGGCATCGACCTTGTGGCGGTGATGCGCCTCGATGATTTCGACGTCATAGCCCTGGTTCAATGCCGCCGCGGCCGTCTCCAACAAACGCAGCACAACATTCACGCCCACGCTCATATTGGGCGCCATCACCACGGCCAGGTGTTGCGCATGGTCGGCGATCTGCGCTTTTTGCGCCGCATTGAAACCGGTCGTGCCGATCACCATCTTCACGCCCAGTTCGCGGCACGCCGCCAGATGCGCGAGCGTCCCTTCGGGCCGCGTGAAATCGATCAGCACCTGAGCATTGGCCAGGCCTGCACGCAGGTCCGCCGTGATGGTCACGCCGCTGGCGCTGCCCAAAAAGGCGCTCGCGTCCTGCCCCAGCTCTGGGCTGTCTGACAAGCCCAGCGCACCGCTCAAAACGCAGTCGCCCGATTGGCTGATGGCCTCCACCAGCATGCGGCCCATGCGGCCATTCGCGCCGGCCACGGCAATGCGCAAGCGCGCAGCGTCAGCAGGCGCCGTGCTCATGTCTTGGGTTCAAGCGGCGGATAGCTGCGCACCGCCCCCACGGGCTCGGCCGGCGGCGCCTCCATCTTGGGCGGCGTCGGCAGGGCCTTGCGCTCTGCTTCGGTCAAAGCGAGCTTGGGCGACTCGCCGCGGCGTTTGAAGGTGGTGATGGAGGCCACGAACTCGGCTTCACTGGGCAGGTCGGCGGGCACATCCAGCGATTTCAGATTTTCCCCGTCAAACCAGGCCACCACCTTGCGACTTTGCGGTTCGGTTCCCTGACGACGAATCGTGAACACATAGTCCCACCGCTCGCCATGGAAGATGTCGGCAAGCATCGGCGAGCCCAGCAGGTCGCGTACTTGCGCGCGGTTCATGCCCGGTTTGACTGCGGCCACCATTTCCTTGGTCAGCACATTGCCCTGCACCACTTCCACGCGGTAGGGCGTGAACACGCCTAGCGCCTGGCCGGTCTTGGCCGAGGGCAGGTACGAGCATGCTGCCAAAGTCGATAACGCAAGGCTGAGACTCAAAAGTTGCGTACAAGCGGCAAATCGGGAAATGGGCTGCATGGCTTGGCGGCTATTCGCACCCGGTGTAGGTGCAAGCTGGATATGATGGGGCCATTCTAGCGGCAGCCCTGCGTGGGTTTTCGTCACCGCCTCAGACAGCCTTCTCCTTGCCATGACCCGCACCGAAGAAATCAAAAGCAGTGGCCTCAAGGCCACCTTGCCTCGCATCAAGATACTGGAAATTTTCCAGAAGGCCGAGCAGCGCCACATGACGGCCGAGGATGTTTACAAGACCTTGCTGCTGGAAGGCGCCGACGTCGGCCTGGCGACAGTCTATCGCGTGCTCACGCAGTTCGAGCAGGCCGGGCTGCTGTCGCGCAATCACTTCGAGACCGGCAAATCAGTGTTCGAGCTCAATCAGGGCCAGCACCATGATCACCTCGTCTGCATGGACTGCGGCCGCGTGGAAGAATTTCTTGACGCTGAAATCGAGCACCGCCAACATGCTATCGCGAAGGAGCGCGGCTTTGCACTGCAGGAGCACTCGCTGGCCTTGTATGCGTCGTGCCTGAAGAAGGACTGCCCGCACCGCAACGTGGGTTGAGGCAACGCCGCGCGGCGCCCGCGGTGGATTTCAGGACTTGGTGTCGCCCGGCTCCTGGCCCATGCTGTGCTGGTGGCGTTGCACAAATTCGCCGTAAGTGTCGATGCCCCGCAACTGCAAAATGGTGTTGCGCACGGCCGCCTCGACCAGCACGGCGAGGTTGCGCCCCGCGTCGACCGCGATCACCACCTTGCGCACCGGAACATCGAGAATTTCCTCGTACAAAGGCTCATAGGGCAGACGCTCGAAATCGCGCTCCAGGGTGTCTTTGCGCACCAGATGCACGATCAGCTTGAGCCGCATCTTGCGGCGCACGGCGGTCTCGCCAAAGATCGCCTTGATGTCCAGCAGGCCAATGCCGCGCACCTCAAGCAGATTGATGAGCAACTCCGGGCAGCGTCCCTCAAGCGCTGTTTGCGACAGCCGGTACAAGTCCACCGCGTCGTCGGCCACCAGGCCATGGCCGCGTGAAATCAGCTCCAGCCCGAGTTCGCTCTTGCCCAGTCCCGACTCGCCAGTGAGCATCACGCCCAGCCCCAGGATGTCCATGAACACGCCGTGGCGCGTCGTGCGGTTGGCAAACAGATGACTCAGGTGGTTGCGCACCACGTCAATCACCTGACCGGCAGATTCGGCGGTGACGAACAAGGGAATATCGGCCCGGTCGCACAAGGCCACCAAGGCGCTCGACGGCGACTGCTTGTCCGCCACGATCAAGACCGGCGGCTCCAATGCCACGATGCGCGAAATGCGGCGTTCCTGCACCTCGGGCGAACAGTCCTGCAAATAGGCGACTTCACGCCGACCCACGATCTGCACCCGATACGGATGGATGTAGTTGAGGTAACCGACCAGATCGGCCGCCGACTGGGCGTCGCGCACGGCCGCTTCGTCGAAACGGCGCTCCGGGTGGGCGTGCCCCGCGACCCACTCCCAACGCATGGTTGCGCGGTGCTCTTCAAACAAGCGCGCGGCACTGATGGAGGTGGGTTTCACGCGAGCAAGAAGCCGGACTGAATCATCGCGAAGGTGGCAAGCTTCAGGCCACCGACTTGAGCGGTTCCCAGCCCGCAATGTGCCGGTGCAGATCGCTGGCCTGTTCGGCCTGGAGGAGGTGCGCGCGCAACTCGCGATCAGACAGCATCTCGGCAATCTCGGACAGGATTTCCAGGTGCCGCTGCGTGGCCGCTTCGGGCACCAGCAAGAAGATCAGCAAACTCACGGCCTCGTCGTCGGGGGCGTCGAAGGGGATCGGCTGGCTCACGCGCACGACCGCCGCCAAAGGATTCTTCAAGCCCTTGATGCGGCCATGCGGAATGGCCACGGCGTGCCCGAGACCGGTGGAGCCCAGGCGTTCACGGGCAAACAAATTGTCCGTGACCAAGGCGCGCGAGATGGCATGGTTGTTCTCGAACAGCAGCCCTGCCTGTTCAAACACGCGCTTCTTGCTGGAGGCGTCCACGTTCACCAGCACATTGCCGATCGGGAGGATGGTGGAAAGACGATTCATCGGGTCGCAGCGTTGATTACGAAGACCTTGGGCGGGACGCTTGTGCAATGGCGGGTGCGGCGATTATAGGAAGCCTGTGGGTCTTGTATGTGCCGCAGCGCGTCGCTTCGGTGCAAGAGTGCGCAAATATTGCAGTGGCACAGCAACATCGCCGACAAATCTCACGGCCGAGCTGCCCTGTGTGCGCCAAGCGGGACAGCGCCCGCGAAAATGGAAAGGCGGCCGCCGGGCCGCCTTCGCTCCTGTGAAAAAATGTCTCAAGGGGCCGGCACATCCAAGCGTTTACCGGTGGCGTGGTGGTGGTCTTGCAATCGGTCCTTGTGCCGACAGACCTGACGATCAAGCTTGTCCATCAACTGATCAATCGCGGCATAGAGATCCTCGTGGGATTGCTCCACGAATATGTCGCGGCCCTTCACATGCACGGTTACCTCAGCCCTTTGGCGGAGTTCCTTTTCCTTCTGCTTTTCCACGGTGAGCAAAACGTTGATGTCGACGACTTGCTCAAAGTGGCGGGTCACCCGATCCAGCTTGGTAAGTACATACTCACGCAAAGCGGGCGTCACTTCAAGATGATGGCCACTGATAGTCAGGTTCATAAAGCCTCCGTTCTCGAGATAGAAACAAAATGCGCTGGGACGAATTCAGGAGGAAATGATCCGCTTGATCCACTCATCGCAAAAACAGTGTGCGCTTGAATGCAGTGCCTGACAAGCCGAAAGGGGCGCTTCAAATTGATATTATTCGCGGAGATCATGGGTGGCTTGCACGCTCGCACAGGTGCTTGGTGAGACTGCCGGGACAACCTTGGCGAGCGCCGGATTTGAACGCGGTTGGCGGCTTGAAATTGAAGCAGTTTTCGGCAATTTCTCACACTCACCGACCCGTCGGGGCAGGCTCGTTCAGGGACACAATCCCGAGCGAATCGAGCACCCTCGATTTGCTTGGCGTCATGCGCGCCTGAATAACTGGATGACCATCGACCACGCGGCGCCAAACTTGCGCCGGGAGCATCCCGTCTCGTTTTCGGGATGCTTGCGGACACCACCACCCAAAGAGGAAGAACAATGAAACTGAGTGGCCAGTCGAAGACGGCCCACACCGACTTGCTGTGGCTCGCGCGGGGAGTGTCAAGATGAGAAAGAGTACCGTCAACGACGAGGTGATGACGACAAGCGAGGCTGCCGAACGTTTGGGCGTGGCACTTCGCACCGTCCAACTCTGGGTCGAGAGCGGCGCCCTGCCCGCCTGGAAAACCGCAGGCGGTCACCGCCGCATTGCCAGGACAGCCGTCGAAAAGCTGATGCGAGAACGCCGTTTGGCGATCGACGGCAACCGGCCTCGGCCCGAAGACAACACGCCGTTTCGCGTCCTGCTGGTGGAGGACGACCCGGACATGCTGCGTTTGCTCACCCTGGTCATCAAGAACTGGGGGCTTGCGCTTGAGATACAAACTGCCACCAACGGCTTCGAAGCCTTGTTGAGGATCGGCGAGCAATGCCCGCATATGCTGATCACCGATCTGCTCATGCCCGGCATGGACGGCTTTCAAATGCTTCATTCCTTGCGCCAAATCGGCCAGGTCCTGGAGACGCTGGAAATCGTCGTGGTCACCGCACTCGAAGCTCCAGACATCGAAAGTCGGGGCGGCTTGCCTGATGGCGTGCGCGTCTTTTCCAAGCCCGTCGACTTTGCCAAGTTGGAGGCGCTGGTCCGCGACCGCGCATCGACGGCGGCCACGCGGCAGCGCACGACGGCCGTGCCTGCCCTCGACGAAAGGTCGAAGGCGAGAGTCCGGTCAGTGCCATAATTTCCGCTTGAGTCATCTCGGAGTTTGCATTGGACGTTCCCCCTTCTTGGCGGCCGTTCACTCCACGCGGGCGGCGTTTGCACTGAGCGCCTTCAAGCCGGAGTGAGACGGTTGCGAGCCCCCACTCAACTCTTGGCCCCGGCGGCGCTGCTGCGCCGCCAGCTCTGCTGGAGCCCTCATGCTCAACGTCTTTTCGCTCGTCAATGGTCGGCTGTTCCAGGAAGAAATTTCCAGCCTGGAGTCGCTTGCCCATGTTCAGCCGGTCTGGGTAGACCTGGAAGCCCCGAACGCCGAAGAAACAAGTTGGATCACCAGTCGGTTTGGCTTGATCATTCCCGCCGATGCGGTTGATGACGACCTGGAAGAATCGGCGCGCTTTTACGAAGAGGACAACGGCGAATTGCACATTCGCTCGGACTTCCTGATTGACGACGATGTGACGCCGCGCAATGTGCGTGTGGCCTTCATCGTGCGCAGCAATGTTCTGTTCTCGATACACGTCGAAGATCTGCCCGTCTTTCGCTTGCTGCGCCTGCGCGCCCGACGCACGCCGGCCTTGATCGAAGACGCCAAGGACGTGTTGCTCAAGCTGTACGACGCCGACGCCGAATACTCGGCCGACGCGCTGGAGAGCATTTATGACAGCCTCGAAAAGGTCAGCGCGCGCGTACTCAAGGAAGACGTCCACGACGCCGCGGCGGGAGAGGCGCTGGCCGCGATTGCGCGCGAGGAAGACTTGAACGGCCGCATACGCCGCAATGTGATGGACACACGCCGCGCGGTCAGCTTCATGATGCGCAGCCGCATCCTGACGGCCGAACAGTTTGAAGAGGCGCGTCAGATTCTGCGCGACATCGACTCGCTCGATTCGCACACGGCATTTCTGTTCGACAAGATCAACTTCTTGCTGGACGCCACGGTGGGCTTCATCAACATCAATCAGAACAAGATCATCAAGATATTTTCAGTGGCCAGCGTGGGCTTGCTTCCGCCAACCCTGATTGCCAGCATCTACGGCATGAACTTCAAGTCCATGCCCGAACTGGACTGGGCCTGGGGCTACCCGTTTGGCTTGGCCTTGATGCTGTGCTCGGTGGCCGCGCCCTTCATCTACTTCAGGCGCAAGGGCTGGCTGCGCTGACGCGCTCCCGCCGGGGCAGCCACGCCTCGCGCAAAGAAAAGGGGCTTTCGCACCATGCGAAAGCCCCGCGCATAAAGAGTGTCGCAAGACGCCTCGAAGCCAAATAAGGAGGGAGGAGGAGAACAGCTCCGAGATTTCCAAGCCCATCACAGGCGGGTCATGCGACAGCAAACAGGTGCCGGCATCCCTTGCTACTTGAAATGCCAACTGCACGGTGAGATCGTCGTCTGGCCAAAAAGTTTCGTCGGAGATCTGGCTTTTTTCAAATCCGACCGACTCGACGCGCCACCAATATGCGCTCGACTGCCGTGGCGACGCTTTCGCGCCTGCCGGCGATGGGAACCGAATCGGGTCAGCCCTGCGCCTTGGCCGCCGCCAGGCGTTCCTGGTCGGCCTTGCGGTCGGCCGTGACTTTCTGTGCGCTGGGTCGCTCGCCGATGAACTTCACGTAGGGCTTCCAGTCGATGCCGTGGGCCGCCAACAAGTCCTCACCCAGCACCGCCTTGCTCGCCATCGCCACCAGCGGCAGGCTGACGAAAGCGGCGCAATCGGCCTGGCTGAACTGCGCGCCAGCGATATACGGTGCAAACTTGACGAGCCGCTTGAAGGCCGGGATGTTCTTGTCGAGTTGGCGACGCACGCGCTCCTTGGTGCTGTCGCTCGCCGTGCCGCCAAAAAAGGCCTGCCCGTACAGCTCGCGCGCCACCAGTTCGAGGTGCAATTCCAGGAAAGTGATGAGCTCGCGCACCTTGGCCGCGGCAAACGGGTCGGCCGGCATCAGCGGGGACTGCGGGAATGTCGCCTCCAGATAGTCGAGGATGACCTGGCTCTCGCACAGCGTGCCTTGCGCGGTGCGTATGAAAGGAATCTTCCCGAGCGGCGTCGCCGCCAGCACGGCTTCGTCGGTGGAGCGGGTCATCACCCATTCTTCCTGGAACGGGATGCCTTTTTCGAGCAAGGTCATCTTGACCTTGTTGTAGTAGTTGGACACGCTGAAGCCGCACAAGGTGATCATGGTTTTATCTCGCTGGGAAGTGCACAGTGGCCGAGCAGTCTAGCCGCTCCGTGCAAGTGCCGGTGTTGCGCAGGTGACAGTCAACGCCGGTTCACCAGCACCATGCCCATGGCCACCGCCGCCAAGGCCACCACCAGTCGCGTCGTGACCGGCTCGCCCAGCAGCACCGCGCCTGCCGCCAAGCCGAACAACGGCGTGAGCAAGGTGAACGAGGCCAGCATCGCGGCAGGGTATCGGCGTACCAGCCGAAACCACAGCAAATAGCTGGCGAAGGTCACCACCACGATCTGAAATGCCAGCAGGATCGAGACGCGCGCCGAGAGGCTTGCAGGCAGCGGCTCGCCCATCGCCCAGGCGCCCAGCAGCAGCGCCACACCGGACACGCAGAGTTGGTAGAAGAGCGTCTTTTCGCCGCTCACGCGGGACAGCTTGGTGGCGCGAATCGACAGAGTCGTGCTGCCCCAGAGCACGGCGGCCAACACGCCCAGCGCGTCACCCAGCCATTGCCGCGGGGGCGCCGAGCCGCCGACGAAACTCTCGGCAAAGGCCCAGGCCACGGCCACGAAAGCCAGCACCAAGCCCAGCATCTGGATCGGACGCAGACGCTCCGCGCTGGTGATGAAGGGCATGCCCAGCGCCACCACAAAGGGCGACAGGTAGATGAACACCACCATGCGAGACGCCGTTGTGAACTGCAGACCGGCAAAGATGCAAGCAAACTCAAGGCCGAACAGCAAACCCGCCAGCAGTCCGCCAGGCAAGGAGCCGTCGCGCTCGAACAGCTTGACGCCGCGCCACTTGCACCAAACCAGCACCAGCAAAGCGGCGCAGAGTGACCGTGCTCCTGCCTGCAGCAGCGGCGGCACTTCACTCAGTGCAATCTTGGTGGCGACCTGGTTCAAGCCCCAAAGCGCACAGCACAGGATGAGCGTGGCCACCGCCAAGCCATCGAGATGCGATCGTCGGTCAGTCATACCTGCCTTGCGAGCTTGTGCCGGGTTGAAGAGTTTGTCACGGCCTGCCTTGCATGCGGCGCTGCACTTGCATCAAGAGGGCGCACAGCGTACCGGCCAGCGCACCACTGGCATGAACCAGCGGCGCAATTGCGATTCCCCATCCAGGCACCTGACGCAGCGCCGGGCCGAGTGGCTGCTCAAGCATGATCTTCAACACCAGTCCCAGCCCGATGACCAGTCCCCAGACTCGATCGCTGCGCTCCGTCCTGAACAGCAGCGTCAGCACCGCCACCGCCACACCCGCGTGCAACACGCCCGACAGGCCTCCATAGTGCAGCAGGTCGGCCTGCATCAACAGGGCCAGATGGGTCAAAGGCCAGGCCAGCAACCAGGCCAGCGCGGCGCGGCGCGGCAGCCGCGCGGCCCGACCGAGCGCAGCCAGCACCAGCACGCCGGCCAGATTGGCCAGCAGATGTTGCACGCTCCAGTGCACCCAGGCTGCGCTCCACCAGCGCCAGGCTTGAGCGACCAGGCCGGGCTGCCAGTCGAGGTAGCCAGTGGGGACAGCAAACGCCAGCGCCGCGCCCCAGGCCAGCACCAGACACTGCACGGTCCACGCGCTGACGCGGGTCGGCATCGGGGTCAGTCGAACACAGCTTGCCACAACGCCAGCACGGCATCGCGTTGCCGGGCCAAGCGCTCGGGCGGCACCGCGGTGGCTTGCTCGTCCAGGCGCGCGCGGTGCTGGGCGCGGCGCAGCTCGCGGTAAGCATCGGCGGCCGCCACGCCCACACCGGCAGGCAGCAGCCCGGCGGCTTCGGCACGCTGCAAGAGCGCGATATTGCCGGCATTGTCGAGCAGTTCGGGATGTCGGGCGCTGTGCGTCAGCAGCAGCATCTGCAGCGCGAATTCGGCGTCCATCATGCCGCCGGGGCTGTGTTTCACATCGAACAGATCATGCGCCACCTTGTGCGCGTGCCGCACCTTTTCGCGCATCGCCGTGATCTCGGCTTTGAGTGCATGCGCCTCGCGCGGCGCCGTCATCACCGCGCGCCGCACTGTCTCGAAGGCGGGCGCCAGATCGGCGCATCCGGCGCTGAAGCGGGCCCGGGTGATCGCCTGATGTTCCCAGGTCCAGGCCACGTTGCTGCCGCGTCCCTGCTGGTAGTTGGCAAACGAGGTGAGCGAGGTGACCAGGAGTCCCGAACTGCCGTTGGGCCGCAAGGCCGTGTCGATATCGAACAGCTCGCCCGCCGAGGTGTGCAGGGTCAGCCAGGTGATGAGCTTGCGCACAAAAGCGCCATAGATTTCGCTCGCGCGCTCGTCGTCGTCGTCGTACACGAACACCACGTCCAGATCGCCGCCGTAGCCGAGCTCCTTGCCGCCGAGCTTGCCGTAGGCAATCACGGCCAGCCGCGGCTGTTCGCGGTGGCGCTGCTTGAGCCGCGCCCAGACCCACGTGATGACGCATTGCAGGACGGCATCGGCCAGCGCCGAGAGCTCATCAGCCACCTGTTCGACGCTGATGTGATCCTCGACATCACGCACCAGGATGCGGAACACCTCGCTGTGGTGGGCACGGCGCAGCGAGTCCAGCAAGGCCTCTTCATCGGCCTCGCCGCCACGCTCCCACGCCGCGTGCCTTGCCTCCAGGTCGGCCACAAAGGCGGCCCCGTCAAAGCGCTGATGCATCACGCGCTCGTCGGCCAACTCGTCGATCACGCCGGGGTGCAGCATCAGGTAGCGCATCGGCCAGCGCGCCAGGCCGAGCAGGCGCAGCAGCCGCTTTTGCACGGCCGGCCGCTCGACCAGCAAGGCCAGATAGCTTTCGCGTCGCAACAGCGGTTCCATCCAGTCGACAAACCGCGTGGCGGCCGCCATGCTGCACTCGCCGGCTTGCACGGCCAGTGCCGCGCGCGCCACCAACTTGCCCAGGCGCAGCCTCGATTCTTCGCGCAGGCCTTGCACTTTGGGGTGGGCGGCGAGCTGGCGCACCGTCACGGCCAACTCGGGCGGCAGCTGGTCGTGCAACTCGGTCGCGTCCAGCATCAAGGAGGTGCTGCCGCAGCCCTTGCAGACACTGCCGTTGGGCGGCGGTGGCTGGCCGTCATGCAGCAGGGCATCGAACTCGGTGGCGACAATCTCGCGCATCGCGCCCAGCCGGTCGAGCAGTTCGCAGGCTTCGGGTCGGCAGCTCAGTCCCAGGCTGGCGGCAATCCATTGCAGATCGGCATCCTGCGTGGGCAGCATGTGGCTTTGCTGGTCGTCCAGAAACTGGATGCGGTGCTCGACCCGGCGCAAGAACACATAGGCCTCGGCCAGCTTTTCGGCGGCAGCCGTCTTCATCAGCCCGCGCGCGGCCAGTCGGTGCAAGGCCTTGACGGTCGAGCGCGTGCGGATCTCGGGGAACTGGCCGCCGCGCACCACTTGCAGCAACTGCACGATGAACTCGATCTCGCGGATGCCGCCGCGCGAGAGCTTCACATCGTTGCTGCGCTCGGGCCGACCGGCCGCGCGTCTGAGCGCCTCGTCACGAACCTTGCGGTGCAGTTGGCGCAAGCCCTCGAACACGCCGTAGTCGAGGTAGCGCCGGTAGACAAACGGGGCGACCAGATCGCGCAAGCCCAAGGCGCGCTTGTTGATGATGCTCTCCAAGGGCGCCACGACGCGGCTCTTCAGCCAGGCAAAGCGCTCCCATTCGCGGCCCTGCACGAGAAAGTACTCTTCGAGCATCGCCAGGCTCACCACCGGTGGTCCCGAATTGCCGTTTGGCCGCAGCGCAAGGTCGACGCGAAACACCTGGCCATCGTCGGTCACTTCGCCGATCAGCGCGTACAGGCGGCGCGCCACCTGCGAGAAATACTCGTGTGCGCTGATCGGCTTGGCGCCGTCGGTCTGCCCCTCGTCTTCATAGACGTAGATGAGGTCGATGTCGGACGAAACATTGAGCTCATAGGCGCCGAGCTTGCCCATGCCGACCACCCAGAACTCGATCTCACGCCCGCGCTCGTCGCGCGCCGCGCCCGACAGCAGGTTCTGCGCGGCGCGCGCGTCGCGCAGCGCCAGACACAGGCTCACCTCGGCCAGCACGGTCATCACCTGGGTGATGTGCTCCATCGGCGCGAAGCCTTCGATATCGAGCACCGCCAGGCGTTCGATCACCAGATGCCGCGCCACGCGCAGCGCGCCAGGCAACGCGCGGCCCTGTTCCTGCAGGGTGGCAATCAAGTCCTCGATGCCGGCGCGATCGGGCAGGCCGGGCGCCAGCAAGGCCAGCTCGGGCGCATAGCGGCGGCGCACACGCTGCACAAACCGGCTGTGCTCGGCCAGCGCGGGCGAGGCGCTCGCAAGAGACGGGTGCGGCGTCAAGCTCACGGCAACAACATCGCTGTGCTAGATTGACCGAGCCCGATGCGGGGCGCGACACGGTAAAGGCGCGCGCACTGCGGAGCGCAAACTTCGCAGATTCGCCTCTGTAACGTCGTCGCTCGTACCACCGCTTCTGCCCCCGAATTCATGTCTGTGCCCACGCCTGTTCAAGCCGCCACAAAACGCCCGCGCCGCCTGTTGCCGACCCTGACGCGTTGGGCCGCGGGCCTGTTGTTGCTGGCTTGGGGTCTGCTGCTGGTGGCGTGGTTGCTGCTGCACTGGGTGATTCTGCCGCACATTGACGACTGGCGCGGCCGCATCGAACAGCAGGCCTCGTCGGCATTGGGGCTAAAGCTCAGCATCGGCAGCATCCAGGTTCGATCGAGCGGCTGGGTGCCGTCGCTGGAACTGCACGAACTGCGCTTTTCGGACGATCAACAGCGTGAGGTACTGCGCTTGCCGATGGTGGCGGCCGCCTTGTCAGCGCGTTCGCTGCTGGCGTTCGAGCTGCGTTTCGACCAGTTGCTGATCGACGGCCCGCAATTGGAGGTGCGGCGCAACAAGCAAGGCAAGATCTTCATCGCCGGCCTGAGTCTTGACGAAGGCGCTCAAGCCGCCGCCGCCGGCGCCAGGTTGGCGGACTGGTTTTTCAGCCAACCCGAGTTCGTGATCCGCCGTGGCACGCTGCAATGGGTGGACGAGGGCCGCGATGCGCCCCCGCTGAAATTGAGCAAGGTCGATCTGGTGATACGCAACGGCCTGCGCAGCCACGACTTGCGACTCGACGCCACGCCGCCGCCGCAGTGGGGCGAGCGCTTCTCGCTGCGCGGGCGCTTCACGCATCCGCTGCTGAATCGCGCCGGCGACCTGCGCCAATGGAGCGGCCTGCTGCACGCCGATTTGCCGCGCGCCGATTTGCGCGAGCTCAAGCGCCATGTGCAGCTGCCTTTCGAGCTGAGTGAAGGCGACGGCGCGCTGCGCGCCTGGATAGCCTTCAAGACCGGCGAGCCCGCGGACGCGACCGTCGATCTGGCGCTGCGTGCCGTGAAGCTGCGCCTGTCGCCCAAGGCCGCGGCGATCGATCTGGAGCAGGTCCAGGGGCGCTTGGCCATGCAGCGCGACAGCAAGGGAGTGGCAATCAGCGCCACCCAGCTGGGCTTTGTCACCGGCGATGGTTTGCACTGGCCGCGCTCGAACCTGGCCATCAAGTTCAAACAGCTGACCGCCAAGGACGGCACGCCCGGCCCCGTCACCGGCGGCGCATTCAGCGCCCAACATCTCGACCTGGCAGTGATCACGCAGATCGGCTCGCGCCTGCCGATGGGCGAGGCTTTGCAGCGCTTTCTGCTCGACTTGCAGGCCAAGGGCGTGGCGTCCGACGTGTCGGCGCAGTGGGAAGGCCCACCCGACCAGCCCAGCACCTACCAGATCAGGACCGCACTGAAGGACCTGAGCTTTGCCGCCAAGCCTTCCGCCGACCCGCATGTGGTGGGCCGCCCCGGCCTGCGCAAGGCACAAGTGCAGCTCAGCGCGACCGAACATGGCGGCACCGGCCGGCTCAGCATCGAGGGCGGGGCGCTGGAGTTCCCGGGCGTGTTCGAAGACCCGCTGCTGGCCTTGGACAAGCTCGGCGCCACCTTGAGCTGGCGCATCGACGCCGGCGCGGCGGGCCAGGCCCCCGGCATCAAGGTCAAGCTCAGCGACGTCAGTTTTTCGAATGCCGATGCGAGCGGCACCCTCGACGCCGACTGGAGCACGGGGCCAGGCACCGGAGTCGGCCGCGGCGCGCGCTACCCCGGTCAGCTTGACCTGAGCGGCCGCGTGGTCCAGGCGCGTGCGGCCAGTGCGGCGCGCTATCTGCCCTTGCAGATTCCGCAAAACGTGCGCCAATATGTGCGCGACGCGGTCCAGTCGGGCACGGCGCGCGACGCCAGCTTCAAGGTCCGCGGCGATCTGTGGGATTTTCCCTTTGCCACCGAGCAGCAGGGCCAGTTCCACATCGCGCTGCACGCGCAGGACGTCTTGTTGGCCTATGTACCCGGCCATCCCGCTGCGCCCGGCCAGCCGGCCACCGAATCAAGCTGGCCGGTGCTGGAGCATGTGAATGCCGATCTGGTGTTCGACCGCAGCAGCATGGCCATCCGCAATGGCCGCGCCAGGATCTACGGCTTCGAGCTGTCGGGCGTGACGGGCGGCATCAGCGATCTGACGCAGGCGCCGGTGCTCGCGCTGGAGGGTGGCGGGCGCGGGCCGCTGCCCGATGTGCTGCGCTATATGCGCAGCTCACCGGTGGGCGAATGGACCGGGCAAGGCCTGACCCCCGCCACGGGCACCGGCAGCGCCGAGCTCAACCTGGCCTTGCAGATTCCGCTTCAGGACTCGGCCAGGACAACTGTCAAGGGCGCGCTGACGCTGAGCGGCAACGAGCTGCGCCTGCGTCCCGGCACGCCGGCGCTGAGCAACACCAAGGGCCGCATCAACTTCAGCCAGTCAGGCGTGAAACTGCAAGGCGTCAGCGCGCGCGCGCTGGGCGGCGAGCTGAGCATCGAAGGCGCCAGCCTGGCAGATGGCAGCCTGCGCTTCGTCGCGCAGGGCTCGGCCAGTGCCGATGGCATGCGGCGCGCCACCGACCTGCCCGAGCTGGCGCGTCTGGCGCAATCGTTCACCGGCCAGAGCAGTTATCGCCTCGAGCTTGGCATCGTGCACGGCGCGACCGAAGTGCAATTCACCAGCAATCTGCAAGGCCTGGGGCTGGATTTGCCCGAGCCGCTGCGCAAGGACGCAGGCACCGCCCTGAACCTGCGCTATCAGACGCTGCTCGCGCCCGAGTTGCGCCGAGCGGGCCGCCGCGACACCGCGCAGGACATGCTGCGCTTCGAGCTCGGCGCGCTGTTGCAGGCGCAGTATCGGCGCGACGTGTCGGGACCGCAGCCGCGCGTGCTGGCAGGCGCCATCGCGCTGCAGGAGGCCTTGCCCGCCCTGCCGCCCGGCGGCGTGGTCGCCGTCGCCCATCCGGCCATGCTCGATGTCGATGGCTGGACCGAGCTGGCGCGGCGCGTCTTCAGTGCCGATGTCAAAGCGGACACCACGCTGGAGTCGCCCTATGCGCCCACCTCCTTGTCCTTGCGCACGCAAGCGCTGCAGTTCGGCGGGCGAAGGCTCAGCCATGTCGACGCGAGCATCAGCCGTCCATCGGCCAGTGGCCAGACACCCGATCCAGGCGTCTGGCGCGCCACCGTAGACGCCGACCAGCTCAAAGGCTACCTGGAGTACCGCGAAGCGCGCAGCGGCGCGGGCCGTGTCTATGCGCGGTTGGCGCGGCTGTCGCTGCCCAACTCGGACGCCGAGACGGTCGAGACCCTGCTCGACCAGCAGCCCAGCAGCGTGCCCGCGCTCGACATCGTGGTCGACGACTTCGAGCTGCGCGGCATGCAGCTCGGCAAGCTCGAAGTCGAGGCCCAACACAGCGGCGCGGCGCGCGAATGGCGCCTGAACCGCTTGCTGCTCAGCCAACCCGACGCCACGCTCAGCGCCACCGGCACCTGGTCGGCCGAGGCGGGCCAAGCGCGGCGGCGCGCCTTGATGGATTTCAAGCTGGCCGTGGCCGATGGCGGCAATCTGCTCGAACGCCTTGGCATGGGCCGCGTTGTGCGCGGCGGCAAGGGCGAGATGTCGGGCCAGGTGGGATGGCTGGGTTCGCCGCTGAGCCCGGACTACCCCAGCATGACAGGACAGTTCGTGGTCGCGCTGGACGCCGGACAGTTTCTCAAGGCCGACCCCGGCGTCGGGCGACTGCTGGGCGTGCTGAGCCTGCAAGCGCTGCCACGGCGCTTCACGCTGGACTTCCGCGATCTGTTCCAGCAGGGTTTCGCCTTCGACAGCTTCAGCGGCAACGTCAGCATCAAGCAGGGCATGGCCAGCACCAACAACCTGCGCATGCGCGGCGTATCGGCGGCGGTGCTGATGGAAGGCCAGGCTGATCTGGCGCGCGAAACCCAGGACCTGCGCGTCATCGTAGTGCCCGAAATCAGCGCCACCACCGCCTCGCTGGCCTATGCCGCCATCAACCCCGTGATCGGCCTGGGCACCTTGTTTGCGCAACTGCTGCTGAGCAAGCCGATGGCCGCGGCGAACACGCGCGAATTTCACGTCACCGGATCGTGGGCCGACCCCAAGGTCGAGCGTGTCGAGCACAAGGCCGCCGAGGCGGCGGCAGCAGCGTCGGCACCGGCCGCTTCCGCAGCGGCGAACTGAGCCTTGAGTGAGAACAAGCCCATGAAGATTGCCGCCGTTCAAATGGTCTCCACGCCCGATCTGGCGGTCAATCTGGCCAGCGCCAGGCGCCTGATCGCACAAGCCACCGCGCAGGGCGCCCAGCTCGTCAGCCTGCCCGAATATTTTTGTCTGATGGGCAACAAGGACACCGACAAGCTCGCCGTCGCGGAAGTCGCCGGCGCGCCCGACGCGCCGATCCAGGCGATGCTGAGCCAGGCCGCGCGCGAGCACGGCCTGTGGCTGATCGGCGGCACGCTGCCGCTGCGCACGCCCGACCCCTCTCGCGTGCGCAACAGCTGCCTGGTGTTCGATCCGACGGGCGCGCAGGCCGCGCGCTACGACAAGATCCATCTGTTCCGCTTCGACAATGGGCGCGAGGCCTACGACGAAGGCCGCGTGCTCGAACGCGGCGATGCGCCCGTCGCGGTGCAGGCGGGGCCGCTGCGCGTGGGCTTGAGCGTCTGCTACGACCTGCGCTTTCCCGAGCTCTACCGCGCGCTGAGCTTTGCCCCCGGTGCTGCGCCTTGCGATCTGATCAGCGTGCCCGCCGCCTTCACCTACACAACGGGCCAGGCGCATTGGGAGCTGCTGCTGCGCGCCCGTGCGGTCGAGAACCAGTGCTATGTGATCGCTGCCGCGCAAGGCGGCACGCACCAGAACGGCCGCCGCACCTGGGGCCACAGCATGATCGTCGACCCCTGGGGTCAGGTCTTGTCGGTACTGCCCGAGGGCGAGGGCGTGGTGCTCGCCGAGGTCGATGCGGCACGCATCAAAGAGGTGCGGGCGCAACTGCCGGCGCTGACGCACCGCGTGCTGTAAGCATCACAACACGTAGCGAATTACCGCCACGTAATGCGCGGTGCTGCCCGCCATCACGAACAGATGCCAGACGCCGTGCGCATGCGTGAGGCGCGTGTCGAGCACATAGAAGACGATGCCGCCGGTGTAGAACAGCCCGCCCGCAGCGAGCCAGGCAAAGCCCGGCCAGCCCAGCGCGTGCAGCAAGGGCACAAGCGCCACCAGCACCACCCAGCCCATCAGCACATAGATCAACATCGACAGCAGCCGCGCCTCGCCTCTGGGCCAAAACTCCTGCAAGCCGCCCAGCAGCGCCAGGCCCCACACGACCCCCAGCAGCGACCAGCCCCAGGGGCCGTGCAGGCTCACCAGACAAAACGGCGTGTAGCTGCCGGCAATGAGCAGATAGATGCTCTGGTGGTCGAACTCGCGCAGCACGTCCTTGGCGCGCCCACGCAGGCTGTGGTACAGCGTGGAGAAGGTGTAGAGCAGCACCAGCGTCACGCCGTAGACGGCGACGCCGACGATCTTCCACGGGTCGCGCTGCAGCGCCGCCAGCACCACCAGCACGGTCGCAGCGGGCAGCGCGAGCACGGCAGCCACAAGGTGCGTGATCGCGTTGAATTTTTCGCCGGGGTACATGGGGGGATAGTTTCGTCGGCTAACGTGTTGCTTCAAATGACTGATGACGCTGATCTGACTGGCTCTTACAAGCCGAGCGGGAGGCTGCAGTGCGCCGGTCGGGTCGACACGCCAGGGCTGTCAATGAGCCAGAAGCCAAGCCAAGGCGGCGGCCAATACGCCCCCCATTGACACCCATTTCAGGGGCGCGAGCCTGCTCTCGCGGCTTCTCCTGTGCGGTGAATACCGCACTCAATCGACGCATCATATGCGGTAAATAATTTGTGTATGCAGAGAATGCGCCGCATAATCTCCGCATGAACAGCGGTGATTACGCCTACATCTGGCAGGCCAGCGACTGGCCAACTTGGCGTTTCGACTTGGCTGCCCTGGCCCAGCCCTTGGCCGAGGTCAGCCGCGCCCAGGGTCTGTTGATGGGACGGTTGGCAGACGTCGGCATGGCCCTGCGCGATCAGGCCAGCCTGTCGGTGTTGACGCAAGACGTCATCAAGACCAGCGAGATCGAAGGCGAGCAGCTCAACGTCGAGTCCGTGCGATCCTCCATCGCGCGCCGACTCGGCGTCGACATCGGTGCGCTGGCCCCGGTGGACCGTCACGTCGAAGGCGTGGTCGAGATGGTGCTCGACGCCACCGCCAACAGCCACGGCCCGTTCACCCGGGACCGCTTGTTCGGATGGCACGCAGCCCTGTTCCCCACCGGTTATTCGGGACTGGCTCGGATTACCGTGGGCGGCTGGCGCATCGACGCCACCGGTCCGATGCAGGTGGTCTCTGGACCGATGGGGCACCAACGTGTGCATTTCGAGGCCCCGCCGGCCGAGCGGCTGGAGTCAGAAATAGGCCGCCTTCTGGTCTGGGCCAACAGCGCATCGACCGAACCGCCGCTGATCAAGGCCGGGCTCGCGCACCTTTGGTTTGTCACCCTGCACCCGTTCGATGATGGCAACGGCCGCATCGCGCGTGCCGTTGGTGACCTGTTCCTGGCCCGTGCGGATGGCAGCTCCCAGCGCTTCTACAGCCTGTCGGCGCAGATCCAGCGCGAGCGCAAGGCCTACTACGACATTCTGGAGCGCACCCAAAAGGCATCGCTGGATGTCACCGAATGGCTGGCGTGGTTCCTCGCCACGCTGCATCGTGCCGTCGACCAGGCACAGCACACGCTCGACGCCGTGCTGGTCAAGACACGGTTCTGGCAGCGCTGGACTGCCCACGGTTCGGCACCGCTGAACGAGCGGCAGGTGAAGCTGGTCAACCGGCTGCTCGATGGCTTTGAGGGCAAACTCACCAGCAGCAAATGGTCGGCGATCACCAAATGCTCGCCGGACGCTGCCCTGCGCGACATCACGGATCTGCTGGCCCGTGGCGTCCTGCGCAAATCAGACGCCCGTGGACGCAGCACCAGCTACGAGTTGGGCGACGCATCGAAGTAAGGCGACCTTCGAGGATGACCGTTTCTGCTACGGCGAGCAACGCTTCGTTACGCTGGGCTTGCTCGCTGGCATCCCTGCTTCAGTCGTACCTACGGAGAATGAACATGAAATCCGCGTCATCTCGTTCCGCAAAGCCAGCCAGCGCGAATCGCAAACCTGCTTCGATGAAATCCAAGACTGATTGGGTCAGCCTGCAGTCCGGTGCTGCTGACGCAAAACCGACACCCGAACACCCGGAAGCTGACGCTAAGCACATTGTTCGCGGTCTGGTTCGCAAAGGCTTGAAGCCGCTGCCGGCCAAAGCATCCATTTCGCTGCGCGTGGATCAAGATGTGCTTGAGTGATTCAAGGCACAAGGGTCGGGTTATCAGACGCGAATCAATACCGTCTTGCGGGCGTTCCGTGACGCTTCGATTTGACAGCATGCTCGTCGCGAAGCAGCATCGGGATGCCGCCTCGCTACGCTTGCTGCCAGACGGTCAAGTCAAACCCTGAAACTCGAATGGACCTCGCATGAAATCCGCCCTCCTCGTCATCGATGTCCAGCGCGGCCTGTGCGAAGGCAAGTACGCGACTTTCGACGCGGATGGCGTGATCCAGCGCATCAACAGCGTCGCGGCCAAGGCGCGTGCGGCGGGGGCGCCGGTGGTCTTTATCCAGCATGACTCGCAGGACGGCGTGCTTGCGCTCGGCAGCGAGGCCTGGCAGCTGGCGCGGGGGCTGGAGGCGCTCAATGGCGACCTTTACTTGCGCAAGCAGGCGACCGACTCTTTCCATAGAACTGAACTGCACGCGCTGCTGCAAGACCTTGGCGTGACCGAGCTGGTGATCTGCGGCATGCAAAGCGAATTCTGCGTGGACACGACCACGCGCCGGGCGCTCGCCTTGGGTTATCCCGTACTGCTGGTCGCCGACGGCCACACGACGCTGGACAACGGCATTCTGACGGCCGAGCAGATTTCCAAGCATCACACGCTGACGCTGAGCCATATCGAGAGCTTCGGCGTGCGGGTGCGGGCCGACAGCTGCCAGCAACGTGGCCTTCGAGGCGCAACGCGCCGCACCGTAGCGATCCAGCGCGAGGCCGAAGGCGAGCCGCGCCGTATTCCCCGTATGCGGCGCTGAGGAGCGCAGCAAGCTGGGGTCGGAGCGGTACCCCGCGACTTTCACGCACTGTCTGAGGCCGTTGACATCTTGGGGACAGACCGCGAAGCGCTCTGTCCCCTCTGGCTGGAGAGGCCGAGTTTGCGTGAAAGCCCCAGCTTGCGAGCACCGCAAGGAACCCGCAGGGCGCTGCATCCGGGTCGCCTTACTTTGCTTACTTTCTTTGGCGAAGCAAAGAAAGTGAGGCGGCCGCCGGGACGCAATCCCGGCCCGCTGAGGCTCAACTCCAATTTGACCGAAAATACCGCACAACGCATCACTCAGCCCAGCAAAGCGAACCAAGCCCGACCATGTCCACCATCCTCCAACACCTCCCCTTCGGCCAGAAGGTCGGCATCGCTTTCTCCGGCGGCCTGGACACCAGTGCCGCGCTGCACTGGATGCGCAACAAGGGCGCGATACCGTACGCCTACACGGCCAATCTGGGTCAGCCCGACGAGCCCGACTACGACGAGATCCCGCGCAAGGCGATGCAGTACGGCGCCGAGAAAGCGGTGCTGGTCGACTGCCGCACGCAGCTCGTCGCCGAGGGCATGGCCGCGCTGCAGGCGGGCGCCTTCCACATCTCGACGGCCGGCGTGACCTACTTCAACACCACGCCGATCGGACGCGCGGTGACCGGCA
>CAVUEF010000025.1:0-85682 GCA_963740455.1 uncultured beta proteobacterium | reverse complement strand
GCGTCTTGCGGGAATGAACGCGGGCTACTTGGCCGCCCAACTCAGGAGCTTTCAGGACGGGACACGTGTGAACCCGCTCATGGGGCCGGTTGCGAAACTGCTCAGTGCGTCAGACGCCAACGCGTTGGCTGCGTACTACGCCGCGCTACCCGCCATCGACTCGACCGGCGATGCAGCAGCCTCGGACGCGGCTGTCGCCGCCGGCGAGTTGCTGGCAAAGAACGGCAACTGGGACCACGGCGTGCCGGCGTGTTCGCAGTGTCACGGCGCGACGGGCCTGGGCGTCGGCGCGACTTTTCCGAAAATCGCGGGGCAGTCGGTCGTCTACATCTCAAACCAGTTGCTGGCCTGGAAGGCCGGCACGCGCAGGAACGACCCGATGGGTCTGATGCATGGCATTGCGCTCAAGCTGTCGGCCACCGATGTGAGCGCAGTGGCGGCGTACTACGCCAGACTCTCGTCCGCACCGGCCTCCAAAGCGAGCATCAAACCATGAGGCCTGTACTGTCAGTCCGCGCCGTCGTGCTGGTCCTCGGGCTGGCCGGCACGGTGACCGTCTTCGCGGCAGACGATGCTTCGCGCCACCCGATTCAGTTGGCGCAGGCCACGCAGGCAAGCGCACCGACACCCGGAGCGGCGTCCGCATCGGCGCCGCGCTTCCAACCCCCGCCCGACAGCGCGATCCCCGACGACGACTTCGGCAAGGAGGTGAAGCTCGGCCAAGCCATTTTCAACGGCACGAGCGCGCTCGCCGCACCCTTCGTCGGTAATTCACTGCGCTGCGCCAGTTGCCACCTCGACGCTGGCAGGCTGCCCCACTCGGCGCCGCTGTGGTCCGCCTATCTCACCTACCCGGCCTACCGCAGCAAGAACAAGCATGTGAACACGCTCGCCGAGCGCATGCAGGGCTGCTTCCGCTTCAGCATGAACGGCAAGGCGCCGCCGCTCGGGGACAAGGTGCTGGTCGCACTCGAGTCGTACGCGTTCTTCCTGGCCAAGGGGGCGCCGGTCGGCGCCAAGCTCGCCGGCGGCGGCTATCCGACCCCGCCCCAACCTGCCCTGCCGATGGACTTCAACCGAGGCGCCAAGGTCTTCGAACAGAAGTGTTCGCTGTGCCACGGGGTGGATGGCCAGGGACAGTCCTCCAACGGCGCCGTCGTGTTCCCGCCGCTGTGGGGGCCGATGTCGTTCAACTGGGGTGCTGGCATGGCGTCGATCAAGAATGCCGCCGGCTTCATCAAGGCCAATATGCCGCTGAGCCAGGGCAACACGCTGTCAGATCAGGAGGCGTGGGACGTGGCGAAGTTTGTGGACAGCCACGAGCGGCAGCAGGACCCGCGCTTCAATGGCTCGATCGCGAACACGCGTAAACAGCACCATGATTCACCGAGCGACATGTACGGGCAAACCGTCAATGGGCAACTGCTGGGCCAAGGCTCAGCGCCACAGGCGAAGGTCCGCAAGGATTCGACGCAGTGACGGGCGCCGCTGAGCCGTCGAAACTCGGACATGAAGAACGGTCCAGGCTCAGCTTTGCGACGGGCGGACATGTCGCGATCAAGCTCGTGCAGCCTGATTTCCTGGCCGGTGCAGCCTGGTCCACATGAGGTCCGCTGCGAGCAAGTCACACGCAGGGCGTCGTGTTCGGATGGCTGGGCAATACGTTACTGGCGTTTCTCTGCTTCGCGATTCCGGCTCGACGGGCAGTTGTCTCGGATTTTCCGAAACTGAACCGAACGTCCCGAGCTCCAGATGCTCGAACGTGATGCACTCTACGAACGAGCTACGGCGCGTGAACGCAGGCCGCCGGTCGCCGAGGTGCCCGATGAACAGCAGCGTTAACCCCTGAAGGGCCAGCCAATGAACCTCATGACGGACCAAGCAACGCCAGTGTCGGAACGGCGGGCGACCGAATATTTGGCCAACGAGCGAACCTTCCTGGCGTGGATCAGGACGTCCATCGCCATCATCAGCCTGGGTTTTGTGGTGGCGAAGTTCAGTGTTTGGCTGAACGAGTTGGCCGCCAGGTTGCAACCCGGCGTGACGGCACACCACACGGGGGCCTCGATGCCAATCGGCGTCAGCATGATGGCGCTCGGGGGCTTGCTGGCCGTGCTGGCGGCGTGGCGCTATCACGCCGTGAACCTCTCCATCGAGAAGGGCGTCGTCGGTCCCGACCGCGGACTTGTGATCGTCGTCACGGCGATGGTCACCCTGATGTGTATGGCGATGATCGTCTACATGCTGCTCACCGGGCAGCAGGCGTGAGCGGTATCGAAACAACAAACGGAAAATTCCCGATGAAGACCAACCTGGCAGCAAACGCCAACAGCCTGCTTCGCGACGACAGGCTTTACGATGTCCCGGCGTTCGGCAATGTCAATCTATTGCACTTCACCGACTGCCACGCCCAGTTGCTGCCGATCTACTACCGTGAACCCAGCATCAACCTCGGCGTCGGCAGCGCCAGGGGCAAAGTGCCGCATCTTGTCGGCACCTCGCTGCTGGACGCATATGGCATCGACGCCGGCAGTCGGAACGCCTACGCGTTCTCCCATCTCGATTTTCAGGCGGCCGCGCAGGCGTACGGCAAAGTCGGCGGTTTCGCCCACCTCGCAACCCTGGTCAAGCGCCTGAAGGGCAGCCGTCCCAAGGCTCTGTTGCTGGATGGCGGTGACAGTTGGCAAGGCTCGGCCACGGCGCTGTGGACGGCGGGGCAGGACATGGTGGACGCGTCACTCGAGCTCGGGGTGGATGTGATGACCGGACACTGGGAATTCACTCACGGCGCCGAGCGTGTCCAGCACGTCGTGCGCAATGACTTCAAGGACCGCATCGTTTTCGTGGCGCAGAACATCGTCGGCAAGCGCAGCGCCGAAGCGGTCTTCGACCCCTGCGTCATCCGCGAACAGAACGGCATTCCGGTAGCGATCCTCGGCCAGGCATTTCCGTATACGCCGCAAGCCAACGGGGCGCATTTCACGCCGGACTGGACCTTTGGCATCGATGAAGCGCGGCTGCAGACGCTGGTCGAGACGGTGCGCAGCCAAGGCGCGCAAGTCGTCGTTCTGCTTTCTCACAACGGCATGGACATCGACCTCAAGCTGGCATCGCGCATCTCCGGCATCGACATGATCCTGGGCGGCCACACACACGACGGCGTGCCGGTGCCCAGCGTTGTTGCCAATCCGCGCGGCAGCACCATCGTGACGAACGCTGGATCACACGGCAAGTTCTTGGCGGTCGTCGATTTCGACGTCAAACATGGCCGCGTCGCCGACTGGCGGTACCACTTGCTGCCGGTGTTCTCGGACCTGTTGCCCGCCGACGCCAAAATGCAAGCCACGATAGCCCGCGTACGCGCGCCGTTCGTGGCGCGTCTGCACGAGCCCATAGTAGAAAGTCAGGAGCTGCTGTACCGGCGCGGCAACTTCAACGGTTCGTGGGACCAGTTGATTCTCGACGCGCTGATGCAGGTGAAGGACGCCGAGATCGCCTTCTCGCCTGGCTTTCGCTGGGGCACCACGCTGCTGCCCGGGCAGATGATCACGCGCGAAGATCTGATGGCCCAGACCGCGATCACCTATCCCGACACCTCAGTCGCCCACATGACCGGCGCTGAGATCCGCAAGACGCTCGAACAACTCAGCGACAAGCTGTTCAACGACGATCCCTACCAACATCAGGGCGGCGACATGGTGCGCACCGGTGGACTGACCTACACCTGCGAACCGGCAGCCGGCATGGGCGCGCGCATCAGTGACATGCGCCTGAACGGACAGCCCATCGACGCCGAAAAATCCTACAAGGTCGCACGCTGGGGCGTCGGTTCAGCGCCATCGGAATCGCACAGCGCGCCAATCTGGGACGTCGTCGTGCAGTACCTGCGCCAAAGCGCGCCAGGCGAACTTCACACCCCCAATGTGCCGCGTCTGATCGGGGTGGACAACAACCCCGGCATCGCGCCTGCACAGTGAGTTTCGTGGAGCGAGAGTGGCCTGGGTGGGCCGCCCCCAAGGACCTCGTGTTCTTACCCTTGAGGCTTGACCACGGGTCCGACAACACCTTCCAAGTTTGAAACCAATGCTTTACGGTACTCCGAGACATAGAAGTCCACTGCCGTTGCTTGATTTTCTGGCGCACCGCCACGCGTCACGAAGTTGAAGGCGTTGTAGCGGCCAGCGGCGAACAGGATGGCCGCGCTGACCTCACCGTCTTTTCCGTCCTCTGACAAACGGTTGGCAAGGTCGATGAACTTGTCGACAAGCTTCAGGAATTCTGGAGGGTAGGCCATTGATGTCTTTCAGTTGAACACACACGGAGCGCTTGGCGCTGTCATGCCTACACTATCAGAACGACTCCCACTCCTCAGTGGCGGCGGTCGAGGTGGCGACGGACTTGGCTGGCTTGGACGCGTTCATGGCTGCGGGCTTGGCCGCGCTGCGGATCTTGGCTTTGGGTGCAACCGGCGCGCTGGCTCGCCTGGCCGCCGCAACCGGGGCCACCGAGCTGTAAGGCTTGCTGCCGAGGCTCGTCGCTTCGCTGTTCGAGAGCTTGAACACGGCCACCGTGCCCACCAGTTCCTGCGCTTGCGACCTGAGGCTGCTGGCTGCCGCCGCCATTTCTTCAACGAGCGCAGCATTTTGCTGCGTGACCTGGTCCATTTGCGTGACCGCCTCGCCCACCTGGGCCACACCGGCGCTTTGCTCGCTGCTGGCCGCGCTGATCTCGCCCATCAGATCAGTCACGCGTCGGATGGCATTCACCACTTCGCTCATGGTGGCCCCGGCCTGATCGACCAGGGTCGTGCCCTGGTCGACGCGCTCCACGCTGGTGCTGATGAGGGTCTTGATTTCCTTGGCCGCATCGGCCGAGCGACCCGCCAGCGAGCGCACCTCACTGGCCACCACGGCAAAGCCGCGACCCTGCTCGCCCGCCCGGGCCGCTTCCACGGCGGCGTTGAGCGCCAGGATATTGGTCTGGAAGGCGATGCCGTCGATCACGCTGATGATGTCCGATATTCTTCTCGAGGCATCGTTGATGCCTTTCATGGTGTCAACAACCTGGGCCACCACATCCCCGCCCTTGACAGCCACGGTGGAGGCGTTCTGGGCGAGCTGGTTGGCTTGCCTGGCGGTGTCGGCGTTTTGCTTGACGGTGGCGCTGAGTTCTTCCATGGACGCGGCGGTTTCTTCCAAGGCGCTGGCTTGCTGTTCGGTGCGCGCCGAGAGGTCCTGATTGCCCTGGGCGATTTCGGCGCTGGCAATGGAGACAGACTCGGCGCCCTCGCGCACGCTGGTGACCACAGCCACAAGTCGATCTCGCATGATTTTCAGTTGTGCCATCAGACTGCTGGTGTCGCCCGGCTTCAAATCAACGTGGACACTGAGATCACCCTCCCCCACGCTTTGAGCAAGGCTCGATGCCTTGGCCGGTTCGCCGCCCAATTGCCGCAAAATATTGCGCGCAATCAGTGCCCCGGCCAGAGAGGCCAACAGCGCGGAAATCAATCCCCCCGCAATCATGACCGAATTGATGAAAGTGACCTCGCTCAGGGAGTTGACTTCGCTCTTGGTGACCGCATCGATCTGCTCTTTTCTGAAGCCATCGAGCTGGCCCCGCAATTCTGTGCTTGCCGCATCGAAACCGGGCACATTGTCATGTCCTTTCATCAGCATATTGCCGGCTTCCAAGCCGTCGCTCACGTACTTTGCTGCCATGGTCTTGCCGCGGGCGTAAAACGCGTTGAAATTCGCCTCGATAAGGTCCAATTGTTTGAGCTTGTCAGCGCTGTTTCCCTGGCGGTAAAACTGCTTGAATTTTTCTACGCCGCCCAGAAACGCCTTGGCCGCCACTTCAGCGTCTTGATAGCCCGCTGCATCGTGGGTGGCCGCCACATCGGTCAGGAATTGCTGCACCTCTGACCGGTTGAGGTTCATCTCCTCCACCATCAACACGTTCGGCAAATCCTTTGTATTGATAGCTTTCACATTGACCGCAAGGCCGGAAATCAAGAACTCGATGGTCAGCAGAGTCACCAAGAACAGTGCAATCACGACGGCGAAGCCGACACCCAATTGCCGCTTCACACTGATATTGTTGAACATTTGACTTCTCATTCAATTGGTTTTTGGGTGCCGTTCCCGCTTGCAGCATGAGTGTCGACCAACGCACCTTGGCGTCTGATCGATCTGTTCGCGTCCATCACCGCATTTTCTCGGAAGAGTCGCCGCGCGGAAGTTTTCATCCGTGACATTTGCGAGTCAGAAGGCCTCTGAATTGCCTGGTCATAATTATTAGCGTATTTACCATTTTGCAGTCGTGACACATTGCACATTTCTGAGGAGAATTGCCTGCAAAACCGACGCGAGACATCGAGTCACAGATTCTCGATTCACTGCTCCACACAGTGCCTCATCCTGAAAGGAAATTGACATGGTATTGCTTGAGTTCTCGATGGCACCGCTGGGACAAGGCGAGAGCGTCAGCGCGCAGGTCGCGCGCATTCTGGACGTGATCGACCGCAGCGGAGTGCCCTACCGATTGACGCCGATGGGCACCATCCTGGAGGGCGAGTGGGCGCAAGTCATGGCGCTTGTGTCGTCGTGCTTTGACCTGCTCAAGACCGACTGTTCACGCATCAGCGTGCAGATCAAAGTCGATTACCGGGCTGGAACCGAGAGCCGGATGGATGCCAAGACCGAACGCGTCGAAGCGATGCTGGGTCGAAAACTCAAGACCTGACACCGGACGCCAGCTTGATCGGCGTCACTGGCAAGCGATGAGGACGCGCGCGCATCGGAACCAATTCATTTCTCTGGAATACTCGGCACGATGGATGCATTGACGAACCTCGGCTCGCTCGGTCTGGAGTTGCCCACTCCCGCCTACCTATTCGGCGCAATCTTCTTTGGCATCGTCGGCTATGTGACGTTTCGCCGGGGTCGCAAAGCATCGAGGCCCGAACTCACCTGGAGCGGCGTCGCCTTGATGCTCTATCCCTACGGTGTTTCGCAGACGTGGCTGCTGTGGGCTATCGGTTTTGGCCTGACCGCGTGGGTCTATACCAGGTGGAACTAGCGCGGCACAGTGTGAACAGCGCAAGCCCGGGTCGGCTCAGACGACGAACTTCTTGGCCAATTTGTCTGGCCGGAGATCGTCGTATTCCTCGAAGGGCTGATGGATCCAGGGGCTGGTCTCCAGCATTTCAACGTAGTAGTCGGGGGTGTAGTTGGACACCGCCTTGGTCCAGATCACTGCCGAACGCAACTCGCTGATCGAAGGCATGCCGCGCAGGCGGTCGACCACGGCGTGCAAGGTATTGCCTGAGTCCGACAAGTCATCGACCAGCAAGACCCGGCCCGCCAGTTCGCCCTGTGGCAAGGTGATGTACTTGGCTAGGTCGAGCCGGCCCTGAATGGTGCCAGCTTCGGCCCGGTACGAACTGGTGGACATGATGCCCAGCGGCTTGTTGAACACGCGCGACAGCACGTCACCCGGGCGCATGCCGCCGCGCGCCAGACACAGGATCTGATCGAATTCCCAGCCCGAGTTGTGCACCTTGAGCGCGAGGCGCTCGATCAACATGTGGTACTCGTCCCAGGACACGTAAAGATGTTTGCCGTCATCGGTCAGCATAGAGGCTTCTCCGTCAAGGATCGCTGGAAGAAATGGGTGGGGACAGGTCTTGCCTAACGGCCTCTTTCAGATCTGATACGGGTGGCGCAGCAGAATGGTGTGCTCGCGCCCCGGGCCCGTCGACACCATGGCAATCGGCGCGCCTATCAGTTCGGCCACGCGTTCAATGTAGCGGCGCGCATTCGCAGGCAAGCCGTCCCACGACGTCACTCCGTAGGTGGTCTCGGTCCAACCGGGGAAGATTTCATAAACCGGCTTGCAGGCGCTGATGTCATCGGCATCGAGCGGCAGGATGTCGACGCGCTGGCCGTTCAGCTCATAGCCCACGCACATGCGGATTTCGCTCAAGCCATCGAGCACGTCGAGCTTGGTGATGCACAGGCCGCTGATGCCGTTGATGATGATCGCGCGCTTGAGCGCTGCAGCGTCGAGCCAGCCGCAGCGGCGCGGCCGGCCTGTCACGGTGCCGCGCTCCTGGCCGACGCTCGACAAGTGATGGCCCACGGTGCCGGGCACGTCCATCGGCAGTTCGGTCGGGAACGGGCCCGAGCCGACGCGCGTGGTGTACGCCTTCGTGATGCCCAGCATGTAATGCAGCATCTGCGGGCCTACTCCGGCGCCGGCGGCCGCATTGCCGGCCACGCAGTTGCTCGAGGTCACATACGGATAGGTGCCGTGGTCGATGTCGAGCAGCGTGCCTTGCGCGCCTTCGAACAAGATGTTCGCGCCACTCAAATGGGCCTTGTGGATCAGATACCCGACGTCGGCCATCATCGGCTTGATCTGCTCGGCCAATCGCATCGCCTGCTCGAAAATGGGCTCAAAACTCAAGGCATTCGAATTCAGATACCCGCCCAGGGCAAAGTTGTGCAGCTCCAGCAAGGCACGCAGATTCCGGGCGAAACGTTCCGGGTGCTTCAAGTCCTGGACACGCAACGCGCGGCGCGCCACCTTGTCTTCGTAGGCCGGGCCGATGCCCTTGCCGGTGGTGCCGATCTTGCCCGCGCCGCTGTCTTCGCGCAGCGCTTCACGCGCCTTGTCGAGTTCGACATGGAAGGGCAGGATCAGCGGACATGATTCGCTGATGAACAGGCGCGACCGCACTTCGACGCCGGCCTTTTCCAGTCGCTCGATTTCGAGCAGCAAATGGGTCGGATCGACCACCACGCCATTGCCGATGTAGCAAGTGACGCCCTCGCGCATGATGCCCGACGGAATCAGCTGCAGTGCGGTCTTGACGCCATTGATGACCAGCGTGTGGCCGGCGTTGTGACCGCCCTGGAAACGCACCACACCCTGGACATGATCGGTCAGCCAGTCGACGACCTTGCCTTTGCCCTCGTCGCCCCACTGGGTACCGACCACAACCACATTGCGACCACGCGCGATAACGCTTTGCATGATGAAAATCCGTTAATAGAAGTTGTCGTGAAGTGCCGTGCCTACGCCGCGCGCACCACCCATTGCCCGTCCACGCTGACCAGTTCGCGGTCGCAGTTGAATTCGTCGTGCTCATGCTCGTGTCCGGGCAGCACGCATACGACTGTTTCGCCCCGTTCGCGCAAGCGGCGTATGGCCGTGCGCAGACCTGGATCTTCACCCCATGGCGCGCGGATCGCGGCGCGCAACGGCAGGTCGGGCGACAAGGCAAGCAAGGCTTTCAGGTCCAGGCTGAACCCCACGGCCGGACGTTTGCGACCGAACACGGCGCCGACTTCGTCATAGCGCCCACCCCGCACCACCGAGTCGCTGAAACCCGACGCATACAAGGCAAAGCGAACGCCGCTGTAGTACGCGTAACCGCTCAGGTCGGCCAGATCGAAACTCAGGCGCAGCTCGGGGTGGGTCTGGGTGAAATGCGCCGCCAGCCACTGCAAGTCATCCAAAGCGGCGCGAATCATCGTGTTGTCGGGCAAGGCTTGCCTGGCGGTGGCCAATACCGACACATCGCCGTACAGCGAAAGCAGGGCATGCAGTCCCGCGCGCACTGTTTGCGGCAACTGGCTGGACAGCTGGGTCAGCTCGGCCGCGTCCTTGGCGGCCAACGCGGCGATCAAGGCGCCCAGTGCACGCGGCTCGAGCGACACGCCTTCGAGCACGCCTCGCATCAGGCGCGCGTCACCCAGATCCAGGGTCACGCCTTGCAATCCAGCCAGACGCACTGCGTCGAGCGCCATCTCCTGCACTTCGAGGTCGGCTTCGAGTCCGGCATGCCCATAGATTTCGGCACCGAACTGCAAGGGCTCGCGCGTCGCGTTCATGCCGTCTGGCCGGGTATGCAGCACCGGGCCGCAGTAGCACAGCCGCGTCAGTCCCTGGCGGTTCAGCAAATGCGCGTCGATGCGCGCCACTTGGGGTGTGGTGTCGGCGCGCACGCCCAGGGTGCGCCCCGACAACTGATCGACCAGTTTGAAGGTCTTCAGATCGAGCGCCTGGCCGGTGCCAGACAACAGCGAATCAAGGTGTTCGAGCAGGGGCGGCATGACCAGCTCGCAGCCGTAGGTGCGCGCCATGTCCAGCAACTCGCGGCGCAACTCCTCGATGCGGCGCGCCTGGGCTGGCAAGACATCAGCGATATGCTCAGGCAGCAGCCAAGCAGAAGTCATGAAATACGTGGAGGATTAAAAACCAGATTGTACCGGCCAGGCCCGCCACCCCCAGACCGCGACCGCGACTTCAGCGCCAGAAGAACAGCAGAATCGCCAGGCCGGTGAGCATCGAGCCGAGCGCGACAAAGCGAATCTGCCCGTCGCTGAGTTGCATGGCACGCGAAAATGCCTCGCGCCATTTGCCGGGGCTCAGAAATGGCAGCAGGCCTTCGATCACCAACATCAAGGCGAAGGCGCCGAGCAGGGCCTCCCGCAGATCGGCGCCCATGCCGATCTACTTGCGTGGGGCCGACCCGGCGCCGGGCAACGAGTTGCCTCGCATCGTCTTGAAGAATTCGCTGCTCGGGTCGACCACCATCACGTCGGACTTGTTGCGAAAGCTCGTGCGATAGGCCTCGAGGCTGCGGTAGAACAGCGCGAACTGCGGGTCGCGACCGAAGGCATCCGCAAACAGCGCCGAGGCCTTGGCGTCGCCCTCGCCCTTGATCTTTTGCGCGTCGCGATACGCCTCGGCAACGATCACCTCACGCTGCCGATCTGCATCGGCGCGAATCTTTTCACTCTCTGCCGAACCGGTGGAACGCAACTCGTTGGCGACCCGCTTGCGCTCGGACTCCATGCGTCGATACACCGCCTCGGTGATGTTGATCGAAAAGTCGACACGCTTGATGCGCACGTCGACGATCTCGATGCCGAAGGACTTGGCCTCCTCTTCCAGGCGCTTGCGCACGTCTTGCATGACTTGCTCGCGCTCGGTGGCCAGCACCCCGCGCACGGTGCGCCGGGTCACGACTTCATTGAACGCAGCTTGCACGATAGGACTCAGGCGCGACTCGATATTGCGCATGTCAACGCCGTTGTTGCGGATGAACTGGCGCGGCTCGGAGACACGCCATTTGACCAGCCAGTCGATCACCAGACTCTTCTTTTCGGCCGTGAAGATCGGGCGCGATTCGGGACTGTCCAGGGTCTGCACGCGCCGGTCCAGAAACACCACGTTCTGGAACGGCGGGGGCATCTTGACCTTGAGGCCTGGCGTGGTCAGCACCTCCTTGATTTCGCCCAGCGCATAGACCACGGCAAATTGACGCTGGTCGACGATGAACAAGGTGGAACTGGCCAACAAGACCAGGGCCAGCAGCGTTGCAAGAATGAGTGGAATGCGTTTCATGGCTGAATACCTGCTGCGTTCTGGTTTAGCGGCCGTCACGGCTACGGCTGCGCTCGTTTTCGCGCGAGCGCACATCGGTCGTGGCGGTGGTGCCAGTCTCGGCGGTCGAAGGCACCACGGCCGGTGGGCTGGCGGACACCGTGCTGCCACCCGCTTGCTGGATCAGCTTGTCCAGCGGCAAGTACAAGAGGTTGGAACCTGATCGCGAATCCACCATCACCTTGGTGACGTTCGAGTACACCTGCTGCATGGTGTCGATGTACAAACGGTCACGCGTCACCGCAGGGGCCTTCTGGTACTCGGCCAGCACGCTCTTGAAACGCTGCGCATCACCCTCGGCCTGTGCCACCACGCGGGATTTGTAGGCTTGCGACTCCTCGCGCAGACGCGCGGCCGTGCCCTGCGCCTTGGGGATCACGTCATTCGCGTAGGCCTGGCCTTCGTTTTTCAGGCGCTCACGATCTGCGCCGGCCTTGAAGGCATCGTCAAACGCGGCCTGCACCTGCTCGGGCGCCTGCACGCTTTGCACGTTCACGTTGACGATCAGGATACCGGCCTTCAACCTGTCGAGTTGCACCTGCACCGATTTGACCAGCTCGGCAGCGATCGCGTCGCGCTGCTCGTACAGCACAGAGTCCATATTGCTTCGGCCGACGATCTCACGCACGGCCGATTCCGAGGCTTGTACGACGGCGCCGTCCGGGCTGGCGTTCTCGAACAGATAGTCACGCGCGTCCTTCAATCGGTATTGCACCGTGAAGCGAATGTCGACAATGTTTTCGTCCTGCGTCAGCATCGACGAGTCGCGCAGTCCGATGGCCTGCACGACCGCGTTGCGGCCCACTTCGACGGTACGTAACTGCGTCACCGCCACGGTCTCATTGCCCTGGAAGGGATAGGGCAGACGCCACTGAAAACCCGCTTCCACGGTCTTGCTGTACTTGCCGAACGAGGTCACGACGGCTTGCTGGCCTTCTTGCACGATGAAGAAGCCGCTGCCCAGCCAGGCCAGCAGCACCACGCCAGCTATCAGGCCCGCGCCAATGCCCGCACTCTTCATGTCGGGCTGGAAATTCGGTCCGCCAGCGCCTCCCGAGGCGCCATTGCCGCCACCCCGGTTGCCGCCCTTGCCACCGAACATGCCATTGAGCTTGCGATTGAAATCCTTCCACAGCTCATCCAGGTCGGGCGGGCCTTCGTTGCGGCCGTTGCTGAGGTGGCGCCCGACGCGCCAACCGGCGCGCTCTGCGAGGCCTGTAAACAAGGCGCGCACGCTAGCTGCCAACGCCGTCAGGCGTTGCCCGACGGGCATGGGTACGGACTTCAGAGTTCTGATATTCATGGCTTTGTCGAAGGAGTTCCGGTCGCTGAAGGGGCTTGCTCGTCAAAATCTGGTTCGATGCTGCGCGCTCGAGGGTCCACCTCATCATGTGGGCCGCCAGCCCTATTATTCAATAGCGCTTGAGCGTCAAGTTCGTGCATGGTGTCGGAGATGGCGCGGCGCAGGATATCCAGACCCGCGCCTGTCAGCGACGAGACAAACACGCGCTGCACGCGCACCCCACCAGGCAGTTCAAGCCAGTCGCTGGCCACGCGCGGGCGCTGGCTGGGTTCGAGCAGATCCTGCTTGTTGAACACGAGGATTTGCGCAATGCCGTCGGCGCCGATCTCGTGCAGCACGCGGTCCACCTCGGCCATTTGCTCGTCGAGTTGCGGCGAGGCGGCATCGATCACGTGCAACAGCAGATCGGCCTCGGTCGCCTCTCGCAAGGTCGCCTGGAAGGCCTCCACCAACTTGTGCGGCAGGTCGCGTATGAAGCCCACCGTGTCGGACAGGGACACGCTGCGCCCGGCCTCTTCGAGGTAGAGCTGGCGCGTCGTGGTGTCCAGCGTGGCGAACAACTGGTCGGCGGCAAAGGCGCGTGCCTTCACCAGCGCATTGAACAAGGTCGACTTGCCGGCGTTCGTATAGCCCACCAGCGCCACACTGAAATTGCCGCTGCGCTCGCGTGCGCGGCGTTGCGTGCTGCGCTGGCGCTTGACCTTGACCAAGCGTTCCTTGATGGTCTTGATGCGCTCACCGATCATGCGGCGGTCGAGTTCGACCTGGGCCTCGCCGGGGCCTCCGCGCAGGCCGATGCCGCCACTCTGACGCTCCAGGTGGCTCCAGCGTCGCACGACGCGCGTGGCCATGTATTGCAGCCGGGCCAGCTCGACCTGCAGCTTGCCCTCGTGACTCTTGGCGCGCGCGGCAAAGATTTCCAGAATCAAGGCGGTACGATCCGCCACCGGCACGCCCAGGTGCTGCTCCAGATTGCGCTGCTGGGCCGGTGACAGGGTCTGGTCGAACAAGACCGTCTGTGCCTGATGGCCCAGCACCAGCGCCTTGATCTCGTCGGCCTTGCCTGAGCCCACGAACAGGGCCGCATCGGGCGCCTTGCGGCGCGCAATCACGCGCGCCACGGCTTCTTCACCCGCCGACTGCGCCAGCAGCGCCAGCTCATCCAGCGTGGGATCGAAACTGGCGCCACGGCCGAAGTCGACACCGACAAGAATGGCCCGCGAACCACCATGCTCAGACATTGGTGCTGTGTTGAGTGGCGAAGAACTCAAGGAAACGAGAGGGTGCGAGTGGTTGGCGCAGAGCGCACACCGGGTACACCCTGCGTGGCAACTTCAAGGCTCAGGCAGCCTCGTCGTCAAGCGAATCGGCGCTGTGGAAATTGACCGCGCGCCCCGGCACCACCGTGGAGATGGCGTGCTTGTAGACCATTTGCGTGACGGTATTGCGCAGCAGCACCACATATTGGTCGAAGGACTCGATCTGCCCTTGCAGCTTGATGCCGTTGACCAGATAGATGGACACCGGAACATGCTCCTTGCGCAGCAGGTTCAGAAACGGGTCTTGCAGGAGTTGGCCTTTATTGCTCACGATATGCTCCGTGTTGAGAGAGTGAATAGAGGAAAGCACGTTAACACAGGGGCGGGTTTCTACCCGCCTGACGTCAAGAATCCTTTGGATCGAAGGGATTCTTGGAAGACCGCAGTTCGATCTTCAGCGGCGTGCCCACCAGCTTGTAGTGGGCACGGATACGCGCCTCCAGGAAGCGCTTGTAGCTGTCGGTCACGCCTTCCAGCGAATTGCCATGGATCACTACCAGCGGCGGGTTCATGCCGCCTTGGTGGGCATAGCGCAATTTGGGCCGGAAATGCCCGACCTTCTTGGGCGTCTGGTGCTGTACCGCCTCCAGGATCAGGCGCGTCAGCACCGGCGTCGTCATCTTCTTGGTGGCCGATACATGCGCGGCGGCAATCGCCTTCCACAACGGGCCCAGACCCTGACGCTTGAGCGCCGAAATCTCCAGCACCGGGGCAAACTTCAAGAAGGCCAGACGCTGCTCGATCGAGCGCTCCAGCAGTTGGCGTTGATACTTGTCAATGGCGTCGGTCTTGTTGATGGCGATCACGACGGCGCGGCCACTGTCGAGGATGTAGCCGGCAATGTGCGCGTCCTGATCGGTGACGCCCTGGGTGGCGTCGAGCAGCAGCACGACCACGTGCGCGTCCGAGATCGCCTGCAAGGTCTTCACCACCGAGAATTTCTCGATCGCCTCGAACACCTTGCCCTTGCGGCGCAGTCCGGCGGTGTCGATCAACTCGAACTTCTTGCCGTCGTGCTCGAAGGGCACGCTGATGGTGTCGCGCGTGGTGCCGGGCAGATCGAATGCGACCAGCCGCTCTTCGCCCAGCCAGGTGTTGATCAAGGTGCTCTTGCCGACATTCGGGCGCCCGGCCACGGCCAGACGGATCGGTGCGTCCGGGTCGACTTCGGCCGCTTCCGGTTCTTCGAAAACAAAGCTGTCGAGCACCGTATCGAGCAGGCTGCGTATGCCCTGGCCATGCGCCGATGAAATCGGGATCGGGTCGCCCATGCCCAGCTCGTGAAACTCGGCCAGCAGCGGCGACTCGGCCATGCCCTCGGCCTTGTTGACGGCGACGAACACGCGCTTGTTGGCGCTGCGCAAATAGCGCGCGATGTCGTGGTCCTGCCCCGACACGCCTGCGCGGACATCGACGACAAAAATCACCGCATCGGCCTCGGCCACCGCCTGCCGCGTCTGCTTGGCCATCTCCTTGACGATGCCGGTGGTGCTGGTGGGCTCGAACCCGCCCGTGTCCACCACGATGAACTCGCGCTCGCCCAGCCGCCCGTCGCCATAGTGGCGGTCACGGGTAAGCCCCGCAAAGTCGGCAACGATCGCGTCGCGGCTCTTGGTCATGCGGTTGAACAGCGTGGACTTGCCCACATTCGGGCGGCCCACCAGGGCAATGACAAGCTTCATCGAGCGAAATTCTTCTCTATCACGGCAACCTGTCTACTGCGGTCGCAGGGCAAACAAGCCGCCATTGCGCGTCACCACCAGCACGGTGGTGCCCGCTGCGACCGGGCGGCCGACAATGGGCGAACCATCGGTGGCGATGCGCAACTGGGTCTTGCCGGTGTCCCGGGCAAGAAAGTGGACCTGGCCTTCGAAGTCGCCAAACAGCACGCTGCTGCCAATGGCCAACGGCGCGCTCAGGTCGCGGTGCAACAACTGCTCGGCGCTCCAGAGCACATCGCCATTGCTGGTTTTCCAGGCCGTGATGCGGTCGCTGCCGTCGGCGCCGAAAATGGCCTGCGCATCACCGCCAATCGCTTGGGTTCCGCCTACGTTACGGGTCCAGAGTGCCGTGCCGAGCGCAGCATTCACGCAGCCCACTGCCGACTGGAAAGCGCGCGCGCAAACCATGTCCGCGGCGCGCACCATCGGGCCCAGCACATCGGCCAGGCGCTCGACTTCATTCGTGCCGCGCGGGTTGGCCACACTGGCCTCCCAACGCACCTCGCCATTGAGCGGGTTGAGTCCGCTGATGCGCGGCCCATGGCCTGCGATCAAGGTGTCTTGGAAAGCGCCCAGCACACCGGCCTGCGCCAGCGTCAGCGCGTCGCCGGCTCGGCGCAGGTCAAACAGCTTGCGCCCGTCGATGAGGTCAAAGGCCTGCACGACACGATCAACGCGCTGCACGAAAACGCGCTCGCCCGCCACCAGCGGCGCGGTAATCACCGGCGCACCGACCGACTTGCGCCAGACGACGCGCTCATGATCGAGTACCACCAGATCGTTGTTGCTCGTCACCACGGCCGAGTGGCGGCCGTCGCTGCCGACACCCGCGCTCAAGCGCTCACCCACCGGCACACGCCAAACCGTCTGTCCGGTGGCGGCGGCCAAGGCAGTCACCGTGCCATCGGAGCCGGCGACGATGAAATTGCCGTCCACCACGGCAGGTGCAAGCTGAAATTTGACGCTGTCCAGGTTTTGACGCCAGACCACCCGGCCCGCGATCGTCGGCACAAGGGTTTCCAGCGCGGCCGGTTTGGGCTTGCTGGAACTGCTGAAGATCGAGCAGCCGCTGAGCAGCGCAACCAGCAGGCCCGAGCCCAATGCCAGTCGCCATGCTGACGAGAAATGACCTGCACGCCTCATTTGGACGCTCCTGCGCTGGCGGCTGTGCCAGCCTTGGCGCCGGCGTCGGCGGCCACGCCCAAGGTCGCCAGTTTGGCTTCGATCAGACGCCGGTACTCGAGCGTCTTGTCCATGCTGTCGTATGCCTTCTGGAACTGCTGTCTGGCTTCGTCACGCTTGCCTTGGGCCAGGAGAACGTCGCCGCGGCGGTCTGCCGCCAAACTTGCGAAATCCTTGCCCCGGATGGCGTCCAGAGTCTTGAGCGCCGCGTCGAACTGCTTGGCATCGAGCTGCAATCCAGCCAGACGCAAGTCGGCGACGTCACGATATTCATCTTCGCCTGCGTTTGCGCTGACCCAAGCCAGGGTGGCGCGTGCTGCATCGACCTGGCCTTTTTCGTATTGCACCTTGGCCGCCAGCAAGGCACCCTGCTGAGTGAAGGTGGTGCGCGGGAAGCGCTCCTTCATGTCGGCGAACACATGGCCCGCCTTGACAGCGTCACCGGTCGACGCCGCACGGTCGAGCTCATCAAACATGGCGGCCGCCTTCACCGCTTGATCGCGCTGCCACCAGTTCCAGCCGTTCCAGCCGGCATAGCCCGCTAGCGCCAACGTGATCACCCAGGTGATGAGGTTGCCGTACTGCTTCCAGAAGGCTTTCAGCTGATCGAGCTGTTCCTGTTCTTCAAGATCGAGATTGGACGCCATGAGTCTGTGTGGTTAGAAATGAGGGAAAGCAGGGATTATGCGTTGCGCAGCCCGGGCGCCCAGTCGGACACCGTCGCCAGCCCGCGCGTGACTTGCGCAACGCTGGCATCGCGCAGATGCTTGACCGACACCTGTCCTTGCGCGACTTCGTCTTCGCCAAAGATCAGGGCATAAGTGGCGCCGCTGGCATCAGCCCGTTTGAACTGGGATTTCATGCTCGACTGCCCGGCATGCATCTGCACCGAGACCCCGGCTTCGCGCAAGGCCTCCAGCGTCAGCATGGCCTGGGTCAGCACGCCGGCCGACGGCACGATGGCATACACGGTGGGCACGGCCGCCGGCACCTGCACGCCCGCCTCTTCGAGCAGCATCAGCATGCGCTCGACACCCATGCCCCAACCGACGCCGGGCGTGGGCTTGCCGCCGAGCTGCTCGATCAGGCCGTCGTAACGTCCGCCGCCGCATACCGTGCCCTGCGATCCGAGCCGCTCGGTGATCCACTCGAACACGGTCAGGTTGTAGTAGTCGAGGCCGCGCACCAGGCGCGGATTGATCGTGTACTGCAGACCCACCGCGTCCAGGATCGCGCGCACACCGTTGAAGTGGGCCAGCGAGGTCTCGCCGAGAAAGTCCAGCAGCTTGGGCGCGGCATCGGCCAGCGCCTGCATGGCCGGGTTCTTGGTATCGAGCACGCGCAAGGGGTTGGTGTACATGCGGCGCTTGGCGTCTTCGTCCAGCAAGTCGGCGTGCGCGGCGAGGTGCTCGATCAAGGCCTCGCGGTGCGCGCGGCGCTCATCCATCTGACCCAGGCAGTTGATCTCGAGCCGCAAGTCGCGGCCTTCGACTAGGCCGATTTCGCGCCACAGCAAGCGGCACAGCAGAATCACTTCAGCGTCCACATCGGGTCCGGCGAAACCCAGCGCCTCGACGCCGAACTGGTGAAACTGGCGTGAGCGGCCTTTTTGCGGACGCTCGTGACGGAACATTGCCCCGCTGTAGTAGAGCCGCTTGCCGCCATCGCGCAGATAGGAATGCTCGATCATTGCGCGCACCACACCGGCGGTTCCCTCGGGGCGCAGCGCGAGCCTGTCGCCATTGAGCTTGTCTTCGAAGGCATACATCTCCTTCTCGACCACATCGGTCACCTCGCCCAAGCCGCGCACGAAGAGGTCGGTCGGCTCGACGATGGGCACGCGCACATTGGCATAGCCATAGCGCGCCATCACCGAGCGGACCTTTTCCTCGAACCACTCCCAGCGCGCCGATTCGGGCGGCAGGATGTCGTTCATGCCCTTCACGGCCTGGAGCATGGTCCTCCTGCCAGCCTCGGCCGGGACCGGCCCGCTGTTGTTCTGTTCAGTCATTCACTTCAGGCAGTCACGCCGCCAAAACGTTTTTCGATGTAGTTCTCGACCAGGGTCTGGAACTCGGTGGCAATGCCTGGTCCTCGCAAGGTCAGCGCCTTCTCGCCGTCGATGAAGACCGGCGCGGCAGGCGCCTCGCCTGAACCCGGCAGGCTGATGCCGATGTCGGCATGCTTGCTCTCCCCGGGGCCGTTCACGATGCAGCCCATCACGGCCACTTTCATCGCTTCGACACCTGGATACTTGACGCGCCAGACCGGCATTTGCGCGCGCAGGAAATCGTCGATCTGCTTGGCCAGTTCCTGGAAGGTGGTGCTGGTGGTGCGGCCGCAACCCGGACAGGCCGTGACGCTGGGGTTGAAGCTGCGCAGGCCCAGCGATTGCAGAATTTCGAGCGCCACCACCACTTCCTGCGTGCGCGCTTCGCCGGGTTGGGGTGTGAGCGAGACGCGAATCGTGTCGCCTATGCCCTCTTGCATCAGGATCGACAAGGCCGCGCTGGACGCCACCGTGCCCTTGGTGCCCATGCCGGCCTCGGTCAGGCCCAGATGCAGCGCGTAGTCGCAGCGCTTGGCCAGAGCCCGATAGACCGAGACCAGGTCCTGCACGCCGCTGACCTTGCAGCTGATGACGATCTGATCCGGATTCATGCCGAGCTCACGGGCATACGCGGCCGAACCGAGCGCCGATTGCACGAGGGCTTGATACATCACCTGCCTGGCTTCCCAGGGCGTGGCGCGGCGCGCGTTGTCGTCCATCAGTTGCGCGAGCAACTCCTGGTCCAGGCTGCCCCAGTTCACACCGATGCGCACGACCTTGTCGTGACGGATCGCAGCCTCGATCATCTGGCCGAACTGACGGTCGCGCTTGTCACCCTTGCCGACGTTGCCCGGGTTGATGCGGTACTTGGACAGCGCCTTGGCGCAGTCCGGATAGTCGGTCAACAGGCGATGGCCGTTGTAATGGAAGTCGCCGATCAGCGGCACAGCGATGCCCATGCGGTCAAGTTGCTCGCGCACCAGCGGCACCGCCTGCGCGGCCTCGGGCGTATTGACGGTGATACGCACCAACTCCGAGCCCGCAATCGCCAACTCCTTGACCTGAATCGCCGTGCCGATCACGTCCACCGTGTCGGTATTGGTCATCGATTGGACGCGCACGGGGGCATCACCGCCGACCGTGACAACGTTGGCGCCCCAGCGCACCTTGACCTGGCGCGAGTGGCGCGGCGCGACCATCGCGGGGCTGATGGCTTGTTCGAAATCCGGGGCTGAGTCACTCATGATGGCTGTGCGTGATTACTTGAGTTCAAGCTGCGCCACGTTGGCGTGCGTAGCGGCCGTCAGATCCACCGCCTGGCCCCGAAATTGCACGGCAACGCCTGCTGCATTGCCGATCTTCACTTTCAAAGGCAGGACACCATCGAGGGTCAGTTCTTCACCGCGGTCCAGATTGCGACTCATCAAGGTTTGATCATTGGCATCGCGCACTTCCACCCAGGTCTGGGCATTCGCGCGCAACTGCAGCGGGCCGCTGACCGAAGCCGCTGAGGCGTGAGCGGCAGACGCAGGCGTGACCGGAGCCGCAGCTGGCTCGGCATTGCCGGGCGCGATGACGCCGGGTGGGAACATGCTCTCTGACACTGAGGATGCGGCAAGGACGTCCGGAGTCACGCGGTCACCAGCGGCCCCACCAAAAATCGACCACAGGTTCGCGGGCGCCAGATAGACCACCGCGGTTGCCAGCAACAGCGCCGCCGCCACCAGCGGCCCTGGACGCCAGAGCCAAGCCAGGCGCTTCAACTCCTCGCGCCCGGGTCGCTCGCGAAAAGGCTGGTTCAGCCCGCCTGCGACCCGGCCCAAAGTCGTATCCAGCGTCTGAGGCAGCAGGGCCAGCACCGGCACCGGATCGACCTTGAGCATGCGGCACACGGTCTGGGCCAAGGCACGGACGAAAGTGGCATCAGTCAGCTCGTCGTAGCGATCGGCTTCCAGCGCCTCCAACTTGCGTTGTGGCACCTTCAGTGACACGGCCAGCGCCGCAATGTGCAGGCCCTTGGCCTCACGCGCCTGGCGCAGCAAGGCCCCGGCGCTGCGCCCCACCGACGCGTCCACGGCGGGCCGCTGCGCGTCGGCGGCTGCCGGACGGTCGGACACTTCGCGATGCATCTGCGCCTTGTTCGATGGCATGCCAATGACTTCACTCATTAAAACGTCCATTCTCGAAGGCCCGGGCCTCAAGGGATTGAGGAAAACGCTGCAGCAGTTGATCGCCGAGTTCGCGCACGCTCTGCGTGTTGCCGAGCTTGCGCTCGATGCGCAGCGCCAGCCACAAGGTTTGAGCGCCGACCTGCTCGGGGTGGCTGTTGACACGGCGGATGTAAAAGCGCGCCCGATCCAGATCACCGCGACGCAGCAAGACCTCGGAGAGATTCACCGCCACCGCCGGATTCGAGGGCTCGAGTTCAAACGAACGCTGCAAAGTACCTTCGGCTTCGAGCCAGAGTCCGGCACGTGCCTGACACACCCCCTTGGCCAGCAAGGTGTGTGCGACGCCGTGGTACCGCGGCTGCGCAATGGCCGCGTCGAACTGTGTCATGGCCGCGGCCCAGCGCTGCTGCTGGCACAGGAACCAGCCGTAGTTGTGCATGGTGTCGGCGTCGTGCTCATTGATCGCCAAGGCGCGGCGAAAACTCTCTTCGGCCAGCGCCGATTCGCCCATGGCGGCGTAGATCAGGCCGCGCAGGTTGTAGCCTTCGGTCATGTCGGGCTTGGCAGCGAAAGCCAGCTTGACTTCGTCCAGCGCGGTGTTGTACTGGCCGCGCGAGAAATAGCCCTCGGCCAGTTCCATGCGCACCTTGGCGCGGCGGTCGCTGTCGGTCTGATCGGATTCGGTGCGAATTTGTCGGCCCGCTGCTCCCGGCGCGCTGCCTGTGGTGCAGCCGCTCAACAGCGCAGCGCTCATCCACAACGCCAGGCTCACTGCGGCCACGACTGCGCCGTGTCGCGTCCTGAACCGGCCGACAGCCTCGTTCACACCAGCGTCGATCCGCAATTGCCCAGCATCAGAAAATGTCATTGCCGCTCTTCCGAAAGCCTATCCAACCGCATTGCCAGCCTATTGAAGATTGTCCTGCTGCACGTCCAGCGTCTTCACCGGACCGCGCACCATGCGAATATGTGCGCGCGTTCTATCCTGTACTTCACCTGCGAGTTGACCACAAGCCGCGTCAATGTCGTCACCGCGCGTCTTGCGCACCGTGGTGACCAGGCCCGCATCGAGCAAGATCTTGGCGAATGCGGCAACGCGCTCGTGCGATGACCGTGTCAAACCCGACTGCGGAAACGGGTTGAACGGAATCAGGTTGATCTTGCATGACACATGGCCGCGCAGCAGTGTGACCAACTCGAGCGCCAACTCGGGCGTGTCGTTCACGCCATCGAGCATGCAGTATTCAAAAGTGATGAAGTCCCTTGGGGCGCGGTCAAGATAGCGATGGCAGGCATCGAGCAGCGCTGCGATGCCGTACTTCTTGTTCAGCGGCACCAGCATGTCGCGCAGCGCATCATTGGGCGCGTGCAGCGACACCGCCAAGGCCACCGGACAATCGTTGCGCAGGCGGTCGATCATCGGCACGACACCCGATGTGGAGACAGTGACGCGACGGCGCGAAAGTCCATAGCCATGGTCGTCGAGCATCGCCCGCAGCGCCGGCACGAGGGCCGCATAGTTCTGCAGCGGCTCGCCCATGCCCATCAGCACGACATTGCTGATGACGCGCTCCCCTTGCGGCTTGTTGAAACGCTGGCGCAGCAGGTGCTCGGCGAACCAGAGCTGGCCCAGGATTTCGGCCGTCGTCAGATTGCGGCTGAAGCCTTGATGTCCGGTCGAGCAAAAACGGCAACCCATCGCACAGCCGGCCTGCGACGAGATGCAAAGCGTGCCTCGGTCGGTTTCGGGAATGAACACGGCCTCGACCGCATCGCCGGCGCCCACGTCAAACAGCCACTTCGTGGTGCCGTCAAGCGAGACATGCTCGCTGATGACGGGTGGCATGCGGATGCAGGCGCGGCTCGCCAGCTTGTCGCGCAGCGACTTGGCCAGGTCCGACATCGTGTCGAAGTCCGCCGCGCCTTTCTGATGAATCCAGCGAAACAGCTGGGTCGCGCGAAAACGCTTTTCCCCGAGCTGCTCGCAAAACGCGGCCAGCCCTTCCAGATCGAATCCAAGCAGGTTGACCGCGTCCATGTTTGACTCGCTCACCTCCTGATGCCGAGGCTGCAAGAGGCTGGGTGCGTCTTATCGGCTGAAGACGTTCATGCCGGCGAAAAAGAAAGCCACTTCAGCGGCAGCCGTTTGCGCGGCGTCGGAACCATGCACCGCATTGGCGTCGATGCTGTCGGCGAAGTCGGCACGGATGGTGCCCTTGTCGGCCTTCTTCGGATCGGTTGCGCCCATCAGGTCGCGATGCTTGGCGATTGCATTTTCGCCTTCCAGCACCTGAATCATCACCGGTCCCGAGATCATGAAGCTGACCAGATCGTTGAAGAAGGGACGCGCCTTGTGCACGGCATAAAACGCTTCGGCTTCACCGCGTGACAGATGCGCCATGCGCGCGGCGACAATCTTGAGGCCGGCGCCTTCAAAGCGCGCATAGATTTGGCCGATGACATTTTTCGCCACGGCATCGGGTTTGATAATGGATAAAGTGCGTTCGATCGCCATGGCGAAATTCTCCTGAATTCAAAGGCTTAGCAAAGCCTTGGATTGTAGCTTGAGACACTGCTCACGTCGGGCTTGGCCGCTGCGGTTGCGCGCCTGCGGACGCTCTTCAAGCAGCTCGGACCCGGCCTCAACGGCCGCGCCCACCCCTATTTCCACCGCCACCACCGCCGCCGCCACCGCCGCCGCCAAACCCACGACCGCCACCGCCGCCGCCCGAACCGCCGCCAAAGCCGCGCCCACCACCGCCGCCGCCACCACCGCCGCGCTTGCCACCGCGCGCACGCTGCATGAAAGCGTCCCCGCCGATATAGCCCACCGAGGTCTGCATCGGGTCAGGCTGGCGCGGCCCCTGGTCCTTGGCCTGCTTCGGGCCTTGGCCGCGCCCTGGGCCGCCACGGTCGTACACAGGACTCGATCCGCCCGGACCAAAGCCGCCCATGCCGCCGCCGCCACCGAAGCCGCGCCCCTTTTGCACAAACCGCTTGTCGAAGGTCTGCTCCAGAGGATTGGGGATCACGCCACGCGGCAGATCATCATCGTCAAAGTCGTCGTCACGATCGCGGTCGACACCTTGGTCGAGGTTGCGCTCAAGCGCCTGCTCGGGACCCCGGTCTTCGCGTGGACCCTGACCGGCGGGTCGCGGCTCGCTGCGCCGACCTCGCTGATTGTTGTTCTCGCTACGCTGGGCGCCGCCATGCTGCGGACCCTGGCCGCCACGGGCCGGGCCACGCACTTCATTGCGGTCGCGGCCTTCGTTGCGGCCCTGTGGCACTTGCTGCCCTTGCCTGCCTTGGCCTTGGCCCTGGGATTGCCGGTCGCCACCCGCCAGACGGCGAATCAAACTCACGTCAGCCTCGCCCAGCTCGACCCACACGCCGCGCTTGAGACCACGCGGCAGCACCACCGTGCCATAGCGTATGCGTATCAGTCGGCTTACCGTCAGTCCCACCGCATCAAACAACTTGCGAACTTCGCGGTTGCGACCTTCGGTGATCACCACGCGATACCAATGGTTGACACCTTCGCCGCCGCCTTCCTCAATGCTCTTGAACCCGGCCTTCTGGCCTTCGATCAGCACGCCCTCGAGCAGGCGCGCGCGCTGCTCTTCGGTCAAGGTGCCCAGCACGCGCACCGCGTATTCACGCTCGACGCCGAATCGCGGGTGCATCAATTGGTTGGCCAGATCGCCTGAGGTCGTGAAGAGCAGCAGGCCTTCGGTGTTCAAGTCGAGCCGGCCGACCGATTGCCATTTGCCCTGCTGGAGTCTGGGCAGGTGACGGAACACCGTCGGACGATTCTCCGGGTCGTTGTGCGATACGACCTCGCCGGTCGGCTTGTGATAGGCGAGGATGCGCGGCGCCGGCGGCGCGATACGAAACCGGATCGGCTTGCCACCGACGCGGATCTGGTCGCCGTAAGAGATGCGCTGGCCGATGTGGGCCGGCTCATCATTGACGGTGATGCGGCCGTCCAGAATCAGCTCTTCCATTTCGCGGCGCGAGCCGATGCCGGCCTGCGCCAGCACCTTGTGCAGCTTGGGCGCATCGGGGTCGGGTGCCAGCACGCGTTTCGTCTGGCCTTGCTCTTCGTCCTCGTCCTGTTCGTCGTCCTGCTGTGCCTCGACCGGCATCTCGGGCGCATCACCCTCGGCATCAAAGTCGCCCGTCAGCACCTGCGCAAACAAGGCGCCCGCTTGGGCCAGCACTTCGGGCGCGAGCTCGACTTGCGTCGCCACCAGCCCTTGCGCGCCGCCTTGCGCCACATCGCCGTCATGAGCGCGGCCTTTGCGGCCACGTCGACGGTTGCGGCCAGAGCGCGGGCCACGCTCGCCCTCGTCGCCTTCGCCACGACGGTTTTCACCCTGTTCTTGCCCAGTACCCTCACTGCCTTGCAATGCCGCAACCTGGCCCGCATCGGACCCGATATCAGGCCCGGTCGGAGCGGCCGGGGCCAGGCTGAAGACAGGCGGGGCCGAAGCGGGCGCCGCCACGATTTCAGTCGGGGCTTGGGGCTTGGCGCGCGCTCGCGCGGGTCGCTTTACCGCCGGGGCTTGGTCAGACTCTGGTGCCGGGGCAACGCTTGACACCTCGCTCGAGGACTCGACAGTGGCCTGCGCCGGACTGGGCGTCGCAGGTTCGACTGCCACCTTCTTGGCGCGAGGTTTACGCGGCTTGGGTGCCAGCGCAGCTTGCGCGCCCGCTGGCCCGGCCTGCGCATCCGGCAACTGCACGGCGGCTTCGTCCACGGCCTTGGTACGGCGTCGCTTGGGCGCGATTTCCGCAGTGGCGTCGAGGGTGGGATCGGTGTGGTCAGGTTTCATGCGTCGCGTTGCGCCTTGTCAGCGTTGTCAGACTCGGGGCCCGGCTCAGCGGGTGGGGAGGAGAAGGGTTCCGGCAAACCGGAATCAGGAGAAAGAGAAGCCATCGGCTCGGGGCCGGTGGAGGCCGGCCTGCCAGCGTCTGCGCCAGCGAGTTCGTCTGGCAGCGGCAAGTCGTCCAGGGGCAGGTCGGACTGGGTCGCATCCAACAGCGAAGGCTGATCGGCCAGCGCCAGCTCGAACGCCGGCGTCACCTGCGTTCCATGTTCGAGTTCAGGCAGTTGCGCAAGGCTGGCCAGACCGAGGTCGTCGAGAAACTGCCTGGTCGTGGCGAGCAGCGCCGGGCGCCCAGGCGCCTCGCGGTAGCCGATGGCCTCGATCCAGCCACGGTCTTCGAGCTGCTTGACGATCTGGCTGCTCACGGCCACACCGCGAATGTCTTCAATGTCGCCGCGCGTCACCGGTTGACGATAGGCGATGATGGCCAGGGTCTCCATCACGGCGCGCGAATAGCGTTGCGGCTTTTCGGGGTTCAGGCGGTCCAGGTATTCACGCAATTCAGGGCGGCTTTGAAAACGCCAACCGGTCGACAAGGCCACCAGTTCCACGCCGCGGCCGTCCCAGTCGCGCGTCAGCTGATCGAGCAGTGCGCGCAAGGTATCGGGGCCGATTTCATCGGCAAACAGGGTTCGCATGTCGCGCAACGGCAAAGGCTGTTGCGCACAAATGAGCGCGGTCTCAAGGACGCGCTTTGCATCCTGGGTATTCATGGACTGTTATCAAGTCTCCGCCGACATTGCGGCAGGGTAGTTCTGGGGCTGATCACCGGGCCCTTTGCTGCCGGTTTGACTGGTCCACACGCAATTGAAAAGAAGCGGGCGGCCGGTTGACGGGCTCTGAGGGGCGGCGCTGCACCCGCATTTGCGGGCAGCTACTGTGGTCGGCGCTGTGCCTTCAAGCTTGGGTGCTGCCATCTTAGGGCACGGACCGAAAGCGGATGCAAGCGTTCGACTAGCGGCCGATTGTACCGCTGCTTTGCCGTGCGGCGAAAATTTCGAGGCGCGCTGTTGCGTCAGTGCCGCTGTGTGAGGTAAGCCCAGGCGGGCGCCAGATCGTCCGGCAGCCCGGCCTCGAAACTCAATGGCCTGGCGGTGACGGGATGCGCGAAGCCGAGCCTGGTGGCGTGCAAGGCCTGTCGCGTCAGACCCAGCATCGGGCGTCCGCCATACACAGCATCGGCCAGCAAGGGATAGCCCTTGCACGACAAATGCACGCGAATCTGGTGCGTGCGACCCGTGTGCAACACGCAGCGCACCGCGCTCATGGCCTCGCATGTGGCAACCAGAAAGACATCGGTGCGCGCCGGCTTGCCACCCGGCAACGCCGCCATGCGAATGCGCGACTGAGGGTCGCGCCGTATCGGCTCGTCAATGCTGAGTGTCCTGGGCACCACGCCATGCGTCATGGCCAGGTACTCGCGGTGCACTTCGCGGGCGGCAATCATGCGCTGCAGCGCGGTCACCGCCACCAGCGACTTGCCCACCACCATCAGACCCGACGTGTCCTTGTCGAGCCGGTGCACGATGCCCGCACGCGCCAGGCTGGAGGCCGCCGCGTGATGCGCCAGCACGCCGTTCATCAAGGTGCCCGACCAGTTGCCCGCCGCAGGATGCACCACCAGCCCCGGCGGCTTGTTGACCACCATCAGGTGTTCATCCTCGAACACCAGATTCAAGTCCATCGCCTCGGGCTTGAAGGCGCGGCTCTCGAGGGTGGGCACCAATTCGAGCAAGACCTTCTGGCCGGACAGCACCTTGCGAGAAGCGGTTGTCATGACCACGCCATCCACTTGCACATGGCCGCGCTCGATCAGACTCTGCAAATAGCTGCGCGAGAACTCTGGCGCGAGCTGCACCAACAGCTTGTCCAGTCGCTGGCCGTGCCATTCGCGCGCCACCACGCCCGGGCGCTGGTCGATCAAGTCTGCCGGCCCCACTTCGGAAATGTCCGCTTCATCCAGCGTTTCAACGTCAGCGCCTGGCTGAACCATATAATCGCGACTCCGTTTTCAGCACAGGACGGTGCACTGCACCGCCATAGGGACCATGGTCATGATGTGGATGAAGCGCCAAGCGGCGCAGACGATGAGACGGCTGGGTCTCGGGACCGTGGTCAGCGCCCTTCTGGTGGCCGCGCTTGCCGGTTGCGCCAGTAAGCCCAAGGACGATCCGAACTCCCAGGCGAGTCTGGACAAATTGTACGCAGACGCCAAGGACGATCTGGACAGCGGCGGCTACGACCGCGCCATCAAGACGCTGGAGCGCATCGAGGGACGCGCCGCAGGCACCTTGATGGCTCAGCAGGCGCAGCTCTATTTGGCGTGGGCCAACTACCGCAGCGGCGAACGCGCGCAGGCACTGAGCACCTTGGATCGATTCATCAAGCTCAATCCGTCGAGTCCGGCGATGGACTATGCGCTGTACATGAAGGGCGTGGTCAACTTCAATGACGACCTGGGACTGTTCGGCAATATTGCCAACCAGAGCCTGGCAGAGCGCGATCAGCAGGCCTCGCGCGATGCCTTGCTGGCATTCCGCCAATTGATCGATCAGTACCCGCAGTCCAAGTACGCTGCCGATGCGACCTTGCGCGTCAACTACATCATCAATACGCTGGCCCAATACGAGGTCCATGTGGCGCGCTACTACTACACGCGCGGCGCCTATGTGGCGGCCGCCAACCGGGCGCAACAGGCGGTGCAGGAATTCCAGCATGCGCCAGCGGCCGAAGAGGCGCTGTTCCTGATGATGCAAAGCTATGCACACCTGGGACTCAAGACCTTGAGCGACGATGCCGAGCGCGTCTTGAAACAGAACTTCCCGGACAGCGCTTATTTGCGCCAGGGTCTGGGCAACCAAAAGGCCTGGTGGAAGCTCTGGTGAGCTGCAGGTCAGCCCCAGCCCGACCTTCAAGTCACGACCAGGCCTTTGCCAAGTCGGCGCCGGCAGCGGCCCCGCGCTCGACGCTCAATCCTTGCAGCCACTGCATCGCCTCGTCCTGGCTGGCGACCAGGCTCATCGGTGGCAGGGCGGCGCGCAGACGCTTGCCGTAATTCATGCTGGCCATGCGCGGATCGCACACCACCAGCAGGCCTTTGTCGGACTCGGTGCGTATCAGCCGGCCGCCCCCTTGCTTGAGAGAGACCGCCGCTTCGGCCAGAAAATAGTCGACGAAGGCATTGCGCCCGGCAAGTTCAAGCTTGCGCACGCGTGCCTCGACCAGTGGGTCGTTCGGAGGCGGGAACGGCAGCTTGTCGATCAACACGCATTGCAGCGCGTCACCGGGCACGTCGATGCCTTCCCAAAAACTTTGCGAACCCACCAGCACCGAACGCGGCTGCGCCATGAACTGCTGCAACAGCACGCGCTTGGGCGCGCCACCCTGGATCAGCACCGCGATGTGGTCGCCGGCCGCTTCGAACTTCTCTATCAAGGCCTCACCGACGCTCTGCAAATTGCGCAAGGTCGTGGTCAGCACGAAGGTGCGGCCGCCAAGCGCTCTGGCGCAGCACGCCGCCAACTCGGCCACCGCCAGCGGGTGACCGGCTTCGCTGGGTTTGGGAAAGCCGCGCGGCACATAGAGCCGGGCATGGTGGACATAGTCGAACGGACTGCCCACGCGCAGCACGGTGGCGTCGTCCAGCCCGGCCGGTTCGGTGAACCATGTAAGCCGCTCGTCCTCGCCCAAGGTGGCCGAGGTGAACACCCAGGCCTTGGGCGCCAGGGTCATCTGCTCCTGCATGGCCGCGCGAATATCCAGCGGTGACTCGACCAGGCGTGCCGTATGCGGGGTCAGGTCTAGCCAGCGCACCGCCCCGTCGGCCACCGTGCCGCGAAAGACGCCAGCCAGCGCGACAAACTGCAAGGCGCGTTCGTGCAGGCGCACGAAATCAGGCGCCAGTTCGGACACCGTGCTCAGGCCGGCGGCCGCAGCGTCGAGGCTGGCGGCCACGCCTTCGAGCGCAGCCTTGAATGCGTCGCCTTCAGCCCGGTCCTCCCAACGCAGCTTGAGCATGCCACGCACCTCGCGCAGCGGGCCGGCAGCGGCCATGCGCAACTCACGCGCGGCGCGCTCGACCGCGGCGCACAGGCTCTGCCAGTCCTGCAAGCCGCGCGCTTGAATCAGCCCCAGGGCCAACAAGTCGCGAGAAAAATCGAGCAGCTGTGCCGTGCCCAGCAAGGTGCCCAGAAATTGCACACCGACCTCGGGGAGCTGATGCGCCTCGTCGAAGATGGCGACGTCCACGCTGGGCAGCAGTTCGGCCACGCCACTGTCGCGCAAGGCCACGTCGGCAAAGAACAGATGGTGATTCACGACCACCACATCGGCCAGCATCGCCTCGCGCCTTGCCTTCACCACATGGCAGGCGCGGAACTCGGGGCATTCGCTGCCCAGACAGTTGTCGCGTGTCGAGGTCACCAGGGGGATCACCGGTGAGCGGTCGTCCAGGCCGTCGAGTTCGGCGAGGTCGCCGCTTTGCGTGGTCGGCGCCCAGCGCTCCACGCGCGCCAGCGCCAGCAGCGCGCGCCGGTCGGTCAATGGCTCCGTATGCCGCGCCTGACTCAGGCGGTGCAGGCACAAATAGCTGCCGCGGCCCTTGAGCAATGCGGTCTGTGCCGGCACTTGAAGCGCTTCGCGCAAGCGCGGCAAGTCGCGCAGGAAGAGCTGGTCTTGCAGGCTTTTGGTGGCCGTGCTGATCAACGTGCGACTGCCCGACAACAGGGCGGGCACCAGATACGCAAAGGTCTTGCCCACGCCGGTGCCGGCTTCGACCACCAAGGTGCCGCGCTCGGCAATCGCCCGCGCCACGGCCTGGGTCATGTCTTGCTGTTGTTCGCGCGGCGTGTAGCCAGCGTCGGCCCGGGCCAGCGGCCCCCCCACATCGAACGCGGCCGCCACCAACTGTTCGAGTTCGGTCTTCTCTTGTACGCTCACCTGGACAACCCCAAAGCTGCCGAAACGACGCGTTGCGCCGGACACGTCTCAAGGAAACGCAGGGTCGCCCCAAGCTTCCTTGACCCCCACGGGGGGCGGGCTGGGCGCAGCCCGGCCCTTGGGACGCTCAGAAGCGCAAACACTCATCAGGCCGGTTCGGGGGGATCACCGGCGCACTCGAGCCGCGCGATCAGGTCACGCAGTGCCAGGCGGCGCTTCTTCAAACGACGCAAGGTCATCTGATCGATCGGCAATTCGCTAGCGATGCGATCCACCATGGCGTTCAAATCGGCATGTTCCATGCGCAATTCGATCAGGCGACGTTGTGGTGAGTGAAGGTTTTCATCCATTCGTTGAATTCGGCACTCGGGTCCGACAAACAAAGCGATTATAGTTTTCAATATGATTCGTGCACCCCTAGGCTACCGCCTGAACGCCGCCACCGGTCTGCACCGCGGCGATCGCCAGTATCAGCAAGACCAGGTGGAGATCATCGCGCATCCGCGTGTGCCTGGCAGTGTGCTGGCCGTGCTGGCCGACGGCATGGGCGGCAAAAGCGGCGGTCGCAAGGCGTCGGACCAGGTCATTCTCACCGCCAAACAGCTTTTCGAGCGCTTTGCGCCTGACAGCGAAGACCCGGCCGAACTGATGCGCCAATTGGTGTCCGAAGCGCATCTGATGATCAAGCTCACCGCCATCACCGCCGAAGAAGAGCCGCACAGCACACTCGCCGCCTTCTTGCTCGGGCCGGATCGCCGCTGCCATCTGGTGCATGCGGGCGACTCGAGGATTTACCACTTCCGTGGCGCCGAAATGATCAGCCGCACCTTGGATCACTCCTTCGTCCAGCGGCTGGTCGATGAAGGCCAGATCGACGAGGCTGAGGCCGCTGTCCACCCGCAGTCCAATTTGCTGACCGGCTGCCTGGGCACGCTGCAAGAGCCGCCGATGTCCGAACACGTGATCGACCGCATCGACATCGGTGACTCGTTGCTGGCCTGCAGCGACGGACTCTGGCACTACTTCACCGCGAGCGAGATGGGCGAAGTCTTGCTGGCGCTGCCGCCGCGCGAAGCCGTCGAATTGCTGGTGGACAAGGCGCGCTCGCGCGCCCGGGGCGGCGGCGACAACTTGTCGCTCGCGGTGGTGCGCATGGAATCGCGCGGCTGAACTCGCTCAGCGCCCCGCGGTGCTGGCTGGCGCCGTCATCACGGCCGATGCGCCAGGCAGGGGCAAGGGAGCGGCGCGCTTGCCCTTGGCCACCAGATCGGCCTCGCGCGTTCGCACTGCAATTTCATGCTGTCTTGCCTGCTCGATGCGCTGCTCGGTAGCGGCTCGGGTCTGCCTGGCCTTGCGCGCCGCCTGCTCGGCGCGGACTGCCTGGGCTTCGTCGCTCTCGAGCGGGCGTGGCGTGGCCACTCCACCCGTCGCGGCGCTGGCTGCGATACGTGGCGCACTCAGGCTGGCCTCCTGCACGGCCTGAGCGCGCGCCCGCGCTTCATGCGCCCTGGCCTGCTGCTTGCCGGCCACGCGCTCGCGCCGCGCCTGCGCCTGCTGCTGGCGAACGGCCAGGTCCAGCGCCTGCTCGCGCTGCAACACCGAGCGCAGCGTCGCGCGGCGCTGCGCTTGGGCCACCAGTTCGCAATCGGTGACTTGAAATTTTCCGGCGCACTCTTGCATAGCCGCCGCATAGCCCGCTTCGATATGCGCCCGCTGCTGGCGCAACAGTTCTCGCTCGGACTCGCTCTCGGCCAGCGCCGCACCGGCAAGCCAAAGCAGCACCAGCATCGTCCAAGGGGAGCGAAGAGCTTTCATGTCAATGAAGTATCCACCTCGCGGCGCTGCAGCGCCAGGTACTGTGCCGATTGCATCTCGTGCAGCCGCGACACGGTGCGGGGAAACTCGTGCGCGAGCGGCCCTTCGGTGTAGAGCGCTTCGACAGGCACCTCGGCCGACACGATGAGCTTGACGCGGCGGTCGTACAACACGTCGATCAGCCAAGTGAAACGACGCGCTTCGCTGGCCAGCCGCGGCGACATCTCAGGCACGCCCGAAAGCAGCAAGGTGTGGAATTGCGCGGCCAATTCCAGATAGTCGTTTTGCGAACGCGGCCCGCCGCACAAGGCCTTGAAATCGAACCAGACCACGCCGCCGGCACGGCGTCGCGCCTGCAAGCTGCGCTGCTCGATCTGCAGCATCGGACTCTCGTCCTTGGCTTCGGCGAGCTCGTCGAAGGCGCGGGCGAGCGCGGCCTCGCCAGCAGCGCTCAGCGGTTGGTGATAGAGCTTCAGATGCTGCAGGCTCAGGCACCGGTAGTCGGTGCCGTCATCGACATTGATGACTTCGAGCTTGTCCTTCAACAGCTCGATGCCGGGCAGGATGCGGTCGCGGTGCAAGCCGTTCGGATAGAGCGCGTCGGGGTGGAAATTGGACGTCGTGACAATGCTCACGCGGTTCGCGAACAGGGCCTTGAGCAAGCGGTGCAGAATCATCGCGTCGGTCACGTCGGCGATATGAAACTCGTCGAAGCAGATCAGCCGGTAACGCCGCGCAATGCGCCGGCCCAACTCGTCGAGCGGGTCGGCCGTGCCTTTCAGGTCCTGCAACTCGCGGTGCACCTCGCGCATGAATTCATGGAAGTGCAGCCTCGTCTTGCGCGTCAGCGGCACGGCGTTGAAAAAGCAATCCATCAGAAAACTTTTTCCGCGCCCCACGCCACCATGCATATAGACGCCGCGCGGAATCGGCGGGCGCATCACGAGTTTGGTGACGACGTTCGAGCGCCGCGACTTGTAGTCCTCCCACTCGGTCTGGCAGCGCTGCAAGGCAGCCACGGCACGCAGCTGCGCCGGATCGCTGTGGTAGCCGCGCTCGGCCAGCAGCTGCCAGTAATGGTCGCTGACCGAAGTCAAGGCGAAGGCTCCGCTGCAGACGGGGCGGACAGCGCGGTGCGACCCAATGCCTGGTCTCGCAGACTCAGAAATTCAGCGCGCGCTTGTCCACCGCCAGCGCCGCCTCCTTGGTCGACTCGCTCAAGGACGGGTGGGCGTGGCAGATGCGCGCAAGGTCTTCGGCGCTGGCCTTGAACTCCATGGCCACCACGGCCTCGGCGATCAATTCGGACGCCATCGGTCCGATGATGTGCACACCCAGAATCTCGTCGGTGTTGGCGTCGGCCAGCATCTTCACGAAACCGTTCGTGTCACCCAGCGCCCGCGCACGGCCGTTGGCCATGAAGGGAAACTGGCCCGCCTTGTAGGCCACGCCAGCGGCCTTCAATTGCTGCTCGGTCTTGCCCACCCAGGCAATCTCCGGGCTGGTGTAGATCACCCACGGAATCGTGTTGAAGTCGACATGCCCATGCTGGCCCGCAATGCGTTCGGCCACCGCCACGCCCTCTTCCTCGGCCTTGTGCGCCAGCATCGGTCCACGCACCACGTCGCCGACGGCCCAGACATTGGGCAAATTCGTCCGGCAGTCGTCGTCGACCACGATCGCACCGCGCTCATCGAGCTTGAGTCCGACCGCCTCGGCCTTGAGCCCGTCGGTGTTGGGGACGCGGCCGATCGACACAATCAGCTTGTCGACCGCCAGCGTCTGCGCTGCGCCCTTCGCGTCGGTATAGGCGACGCTGACGCCGGCCTTGCCTGTCTTGACGGCGCCGATGCTCACCCCCAGTTCGATCTTCAGGCCCTGCTTCTTGAACAGCTTCGCCGCCTCCTTGGCCACACCTTCGTCGACCGCGCCAAGCAGGGTCGGCAGCGCTTCCAGCACCGTCACGTCCGACCCCAGGCGGCGCCACACCGAGCCCATTTCCAGCCCGATCACGCCCGACCCGATCACGCCCAGGCGTGCTGGCACCGCAGCGATGCGCAGCGCGCCGTCATTAGACAGAACGCTGGCTTCATCGAAGGGCGCTCCCGGCAGCGCTCTGGCGCTCGAACCGGTGGCGACGATCACATGTGTGGCATCCAACACTTCCTGGCCCACTGCGATCGAGTAGCCGCCGTCGGTTGCTGCGACAAAAGAGCCGAGCCCGTGGAAGAAGCTGACCTTGTTCTTCTTCAGCAGATACAGGATGCCGTCGTTGTTCTGCTTCACGACCTGGTCTTTGCGGGCCAGCATCTTGGCCACGTCGATGCTGAGATTCTTCAAGCCGATGCCATGCTCGGCAAAGTGATGACCGGCATGCTCGAAATGCTCGGAAGACTGCAGCAGCGCCTTGGACGGAATGCAGCCCACGTTGGTGCAGGTGCCACCCGGTGCCGGCCCGCCCTTGTCGCTTTTCCATGCGTCGATGCAAGCCGTATTGAAGCCGAGCTGGGCCGCACGAATCGCGGCGATATAGCCGCCCGGGCCGCCACCGATGACGATGACGTCGAAGTGTTTTGACATGTTCAGGTTTGGTCTGTTAACTCAATCGGAAGGGACAAAGATCCACAGCAGGACATACAGCAAGGCGCCGGTGCCGCCAAACAGGAACAGCACGACAAAGATCAGCCGCCAGACCCAGGATTCGAGCCCGGTGAGCAGCGCCAGCCCGCCGCATACGCCGCCAATCCAGCTGTCGCTGCGGCTGCGCCGAAAGCGGTTCAGCGCCTCCACGGCAGCCGGGTTGCCGTCAGACGCGGTCGGACTGCCAAGCAGCCGCGCCTTGGCCTGTGCGAACTCGGCTTCACTCAAGGCGCCGCGCGCGCGCAACTCGTCAAGGCGATGGATTTCTTCGGCAATCGACATGGTGTGCTCCTTGGGGTCGGTCTGTGCGCCAATGGCGCTCAGATATCAAACAGCAATCTGGACGGGTCTTCCAGCGCTTCTTTCATCGTGACCAGCCCCAGCACGGCTTCGCGGCCGTCGATGATGCGGTGGTCGTAGGACATGGCCAGGTAGTTGATGGGGCGCACCACGACCTGGCCATTCTCCACCACAGCACGGTCCTTGGTAGCATGCACGCCGAGGATGGCCGACTGCGGCGGGTTGATGATGGGCGTCGAAAGCATGGACCCGAAAACGCCGCCGTTCGAGATCGAAAACGTGCCGCCGGTCAACTCGTCGATCGACAGCTTGCCGTCCCTGGCCTTCTGGCCGTACTCGGCGATTTTCTTTTCGATGTCGGCAAAACTCATCTGGTCGGCATTGCGCAGCACCGGCACGACCAGGCCGCGCGGCGACCCCACCGCGATGCCGATGTCGAAATAGCCGTGATAGACGATGTCGTTGCCATCGACCGAGGCATTGATGACCGGATATTTCTTCAGCGCAGCGACCGCGGCCTTGACGAAGAAGCTCATGAAGCCCAGCTTCACGCCGTGTTCCTTTTCGAAGCGATCCTGGAACCGCTTGCGCATCTCCATCAAGGGCGCCATGTTCACCTCGTTGAAGGTGGTCAGGATGGCGGCGGTGGATTGCGATTGCAGCAGACGCTCGGCCACGCGCGCCCGCAAGCGGCTCATGGGCACGCGCTGCTCCGGTCGCTCGCCCAGTCTGGCTGGCGCCGGTGCGGCCACCGCGGGCAGCGGCCTGGCCTGCGCAACAGGGACCGCTGGCGCAGGCACGGCGGCCTTGGCAGGCGTGGCCACGGCAGCAAGCACATCGCCCTTGGTCACGCGGCCACCGCGGCCCGAGCCGGCCACATCGGTGGCCGACATCTTGCTTTCAGCCAGCAACTTGGCGGCGGCGGGCATGGCCACAGCGCCCTTGCCCGACGTGGCCGCAGCGGCAGGCGCAGCCTTCACGGTTGGCGCTGGCTTGCCAGGCACCGCGCTCGCGCCCGCCTCGGTATCGATGCGCGCAATGACTTCCTTGCTGAGCACCGACGCGCCGTCGGCTCGGACGATTTCGGCCAGCACGCCGGCGCTTGGCGCCGGCACTTCGAGCACCACCTTGTCGGTCTCGATCTCGACCAGGATTTCATCGATGGCCACGGCATCGCCAGGCTGCTTCTTCCACACCAGCAGCGTGCCTTCGGCCACCGACTCGGACAACTCGGGAACCTTCACTTCTATCATCGCCATATTCACTCCGATTCTTGATGCCGGGCTGCGCTTCAACGGTGTCCACCATCGGCGCAGCACATAGAGAGCCTGCGCCAGAAGCGGCGCAGGACTTGCACGTCATTTCGTCACGACCAACCCTTTGAGCTTGGCAAATGCCTGTTCCAACATGGCCTTCTGCCGCTCCTGGTACAAGTGCATATAGCCCACCGCAGGAGCGGCCGACGCAGCTTGGCCGGCGTAGCCCAGCTTCTGTCCGGCGGCCATGTTCTCGAAAATCGAGTGCTGCACAAAGAACCAGGCACCCTGGTTATGCGGCTCGTCCTGGCACCACACCAGCTCGGTCGCGTTGGGATATTTCTTGAGCTCGGCAGCGAAGGCCTTGTGCGGGAACGGATAGAGCTGTTCGATCCGCACGACCGCCACATCGTTCGCATTCTTTTCGGCACGCGTGCGGACCAGCTCGTAATACACCTTGCCCGAGCAGGCAATCAGGCGCTTGACCTTGGTCGGCGCGATGCTTTCATCGTGTTCACCGATGACCGTGCGGAACTCGCCCCGGGTGAACTCGGCCAGCGGCGAAGTGGCCTCCTTATGGCGCAGCAAGGATTTCGGAGTGAGTATCACCAGCGGCTTGCGGAACATGCGCACCATCTGTCGACGCAACACATGGAAGATCTGGCTCGCCGTCGTCGGCTGCACGATCTGGATATTGTTGTCGGCCGCCAATTGCATGAAGCGTTCGAGTCGCGCCGAACTGTGCTCGGGGCCCTGGCCTTCGTGGCCGTGCGGCAGCATCAGCGTCAGGCCATTCGCACGCCCCCACTTCACTTCGCCGGAGGTGATGAACTGATCGATCACCACCTGCGCGCCGTTCACGAAGTCGCCGAACTGGGCTTCCCAGATCACCAAGGTGCTCGGGTCGGCAGAGGCGTAGCCGTATTCGAAACCGAGCACGGCTTCTTCGGACAAGATTGAGTCGATGACGACGAAGCGCGCCTGGCTGTCGGCCACGTTCTTCAGCGGCGTGTAGGTGCCGGCGTCCCATTTCTCGCGGTTCTGGTCGTGCAACACGGCATGGCGATGTCCAAAAGTACCGCGGCCGCTGTCCTCGCCCGACAGGCGCACCGGGTAGCCACTGGCCACCAGCGATGCAAACGCCATGTGCTCGCCCATGCCCCAATCGACATTGATCTCGCCGCGCGCCATTGACCCACGATCAGCGAGCACCTTTTCGACCAGCGGATGCACCTTGAAGGTCGCGGGCACCGTGGTGATACGCTCGGCCAGGCGTTTGAACTCGGCCAGTGGCAAGGCGGTGTCGGCAGAGTCGGTCCACTTGCGGTTCATGAACACCGACCAGTCGACCGCGTACTTTCGCTTGAAGTTGGTCAGCACCGGGTCGACCGTGTGACGGCCCTCGTCCATCGCCAAGCGATAGTCCTTGACCATCTGGTCGGGGCCGTCCTGGCCCAGCACGGCTTGCGCCACCAGCTTGTCACCGTAGAGCTTGCGCGTGCCGGGATGCTGGGCAATCTTCTTGTACATCAAGGGCTGGGTCAGCGACGGCGTGTCCTGCTCGTTGTGACCGAGCTTGCGAAAGCAGATGATGTCGACTACCACGTCCTTCCTGAACTGCTGGCGGTATTGCATCGCCCACTGGGTGCACATCACAACGGCCTCGGGGTCGTCGCCATTCACATGCAAAACGGGCGCCTCGATCATCTTGACGACGTCGGTGCAGTACAGCGACGAGCGCGTGTCGCGCGGATCGGATGTCGTGAATCCGATCTGGTTGTTGATGACGATGTGCACGGTGCCGCCGGTGAAGTAGCCACGTGTCTGAGCCAATGCCAGCGTCTCCATGACGACGCCCTGCCCGGCAAAGGCGGCGTCGCCGTGCACCAGTACCGGCAAGACATGGGCGCCGATGTCGTCGCCGCGCCGCTCCTGACGGGCTTTCACCGAACCCTCCACCACCGGATTGACGATTTCCAGGTGCGAGGGATTGAACGACAGGCTCAAATGCACCGGACCGCCGGGTGTGCTCACGTCACTGGCAAATCCCTGGTGGTATTTCACGTCGCCCGACGGGAGGTGCTCGGTCGCGGTGTGATCGAACTCGGCAAACAAGTCCTTGGGCATCTTGCCCATCGTGTTCACCAGCACGTTCAGTCGGCCGCGGTGCGCCATGCCGATGACGATCTCCTGCACGCCGCGCTCGCCAGCGCTCTGGATCAGTTCGTCCATCGAGGCGATGAAGCTCTCGCCACCTTCCAGCGAAAAGCGCTTCTGACCCACGTACTTGGTGCTCAAGTAGCGCTCCAGGCCTTCGGCCGCGGTGAGTCGCTCCAGAATGTGCTTCTTCTTGTCGGCCGTGAAGCTGGGTCGGGTGCGCGAGGACTCGAGCTTTTCCTGCCACCAACGCTTTTCGCCAGGGTCGGTGCAGTGCATGAACTCGGCGCCCACCGAGCCGCAATAGGTCTCGCGCAATTCCTGCACGATCTCGCGCAGCGTCATGCTTTCGGCCTTGGAGAAATAGGTGTTCGTGGCGCTGAACGTGATATCCATATCGGCTTCGCTCAGGTCATAGAACGCCGGCTCGAGTTCAGGAATCTTCGGGCGTTCGACACGCTTGAGCGGATCCAGGTCGGCCCAGCGTGTACCCAGAAATCGATAGGCGCCGATCAGCGTCTGCACATGCACTTGCTTGCGGGCAATCGCGAGGTCGTCACCCGACACCTTGTTGACGAAGGCATTGGCCTTGGCACGCTGCGCAAAGGATTCGATCACCGGGGCATGCGCCACGTCGCGCGCGTCCGAGCCGTCGGTGGCTGGAACGTGTTGCAGCGCGTCGAAATAGGTGCGCCAACCGTCGGGCACGGAGCCCGGGTTGTCGAGGTAGGCTTCGTACATCTCCTCGACATAAGGGGCATTGCCCCCGAACAGGTACGAGTTCGACCTGTATTGCTGCATCATTTCGCTGACCTCATGCCCCGGTTTCCAGGGAGTTGGTTGGTTGAAAAACCTTCCGCGACACGGCTTGACCGATTGGCGGATTGCGACCCGCCTTTGCTGTGACCAGAAAAGGGGACGGGAAGGAACTCACAAGGCTGAGACTGTAGCATCCTCGATCTTCTGCGCTGCCTGCCCCGGCATCGACCCCATTACCGGTGCGCCCTTCATGACCCAGCCCCGCATCATCTACATCGCACCTGACGCCCCCGCCAAGCCGGCAACCGGTGCGCCGTGCAATGGTTGCGGGTTGTGTTGCCTGGCCGAGCCCTGCCCCGTGGGGATCCTGGTGAGTCGACGCCTGCACGGCAGCTGCAAGGCCTTGCTGTGGTCGCAGGAGCTGGCGCGCTATCAGTGCGGCATGGTCAGCGCGCCGGGGCGCTTCGTGCCCGTGACGGGCCCGAGAATGGCGGCCTGGGTGGCGCGCCTGGCGCGGCGCATGATTTCGGCCGATGTCGGATGCGATGCCGACTTGGAGGCTCAGCAGCTGGCCGAGTCGCACACGCGTGGCTCCGACGTCCGCCGCTGACGGCGTTCAGGAGCGCGTCAGGAGCGCAAGTGGCAGGCGACCTGGTGGCCGTTCGCGACTCGCTTGAGCACCGGTGAGAGCCGGTCGCACAAGCCCTTTTCCGCAATCGGGCACCGGGTGTGGAAGTGGCAGCCCGTGGGCGGATCGATGGGGCTGGGCACATCGCCCTGCAGCATGATGCGCCGGCGCTTGATCTGCGGATCGGGGATCGGCACCGCCGACAGCAGCGCCTCGGTATACGGGTGACGCGGGTTGGTATAGAGGTCGCGCGCCGACGCCAGTTCGACGATGCGCCCCAGGTACATCACCGCCACGCGGGTGCTGGTGTGCTCGACCACCGACAGGTCGTGGGCAATGAAGATATAGGTCAGGCCGAGTTGCTTCTGCAGGTCTTCCAGCAGGTTGATGACCTGGGCCTGGATCGACACATCGAGCGCCGACACGGCCTCGTCGCAAACGATCAGCTTCGGGCTCACCGCCAAGGCCCGCGCGATGCCGATGCGTTGCCGCTGCCCCCCTGAGAACTCATGCGGATAGCGCCGCATGTGATCGGCGGACATGCCGACGGTTTCGAGCAGGTCGACGATACGGTCGTTGTATTCGCGCGGCGTCTTCGTGAGCTTGTGAATGATCAGCGCCTCGCCGATGATGGCGCCCACCGTCATGCGCGGATTGAGCGACGCATACGGGTCCTGGAAGATGATTTGCATCTTGCGCGCCATCGCGCGCAACTCATGCCTGCCCATCGCGGTGACGTCCTTGCCCTCGAACGTCACCCTGCCCGAGGTGGGCTCGATCAGGCGCAGGATGCAGCGCCCCGTGGTGCTCTTGCCGCAGCCCGATTCGCCGACCACGCCCAGCGTTTCACCGGCGGCCAATTCGAAGCTGACGCCGTCCACCGCGTGCACCTTCTCCACCGTGCGGTTCAGCAGCCCGCCCTTGACCGGGAAATGCTTGACGAGGTTCTCGACCTTCAACAGCGGTGCGTTCACGATACTGCGGCCTCAAGGATGCAGGCCACCTTGTGCCCGGGGGCCACCTCGCGCAACGGCGGTGTGGCCGTGGTGCAGGCGGGTGTGGCGTGCCCGCAGCGCGGCGCAAAACGGCAACCCTCGGGCGGATTGATCAGCTTCGGAACCGTACCGGCGATCGTCGCCAACCTGACCTTGTGCACTGCGGCGGTATCGACGCGCGGAATCGACCGGATCAGGCCCTGGGTGTACGGATGGCGCGGACGGGCAAACAGCTCTTCCACCGTGGCCTCTTCGACAACCTTGCCGGCGTACATCACCACCACGCGCTGCGCGGTCTCGGCCACCACGCCCATCGCGTGGGTGATCAGCATGATCGCCATGCCCAGCCGCTCCTTGAGCTCGAGCATCAGCTCCAGGATCTGCGCCTGGATGGTGACATCGAGCGCGGTGGTGGGCTCATCGGCGATCAGCAGCTTGGGGTTGCAGGCCAGCGCGATGGCAATCATTACGCGCTGGCGCATGCCGCCCGAGAACTGGTGCGGGTAGTCCTTCACCCGACGCTCCGGTGTGGGGATGTTGACCAGCTTGAGCATCTCGACCGCGCGGTTCATCGCCTCGCGCCGGCTCAGGCCCTCATGCAAGCGGATCGATTCGGCGATCTGGTCGCCCACGGTGTAGACCGGGTTCAGGCTGGTCATCGGCTCCTGGAAGACGATGGCGATCTCCTTCGCCCGGATCTTGCGCATCTCGTCGTTGCTCAAGGGCACCAGGTCGCGCCCCTGCCACAGCACCTGTCCGGCAACGATCTTGCCGGGCGGCATGTCGATGAGCTTCATCACCGTCTTGGCGGTGACGCTCTTGCCGCAGCCACTTTCACCCACCACGCACAGGGTTTCGCCCGCGTCTATCTGCAGGTCGACGCCGTCGACCGCATGCAGCCAGCCGTCGTCGGTCTTGAAATGGGTTTTCAGGCCCCGGATATCGAGCAAGGCCATGGTTAGAGCACGCGGCGCGGATCCAGCGCGTCGCGCAGCCCGTCACCGACGAAGTTGATGGTCAGCACCGCGATGAAGATCGCCAGCCCCGGAAACAGCGCCCAGTGCATCGCCATGTCCATGTAGTCCTTGCTGTCGTACAGGATGCGACCCCAGGTGGGGATGTCGGGCGGGAAGCCCAGACCCAGGAAGGAAAGGGTGCTCTCGGCGATGATGGCCTCGGCCACATTGATGGTGCCGGCCACGATCACGGGGCCCAGGCTGTTGGGCAGGATGTGGCGCAGCACCTGGCGAGGCACGCTGGCGCCCAGCGCGCGCGCGGCCTCGACGAACTCCTTCTCGCGCAGGCTGAAGAACTGCGCGCGCACCAGCCGCGCCACCGACATCCAGCGGAAGCCGCCTATCACCACCACGATCAGGATGAAGATGCCTGCCTCCAGGCCGAACATCTTCTTGAGCGGCTCGCGGAACAGAAAGATCAGCAGCAGCAGCAGCGGCAGCTGCGGCAGGCTCAGGAACAGGTCGGTCACCCACATCAGGGCCGAGTCGATCCAGCCGCGCGTCATGCCAGCAACCGCGCCGATGATCACCCCCACCGTGATGGCCATCAGCATCGCTGCCATGCCCACGGCCAGGCTGATGCGCCCGCCATACAGCATGCGGGCCAGCAGGTCGCGGCCCAGGTCGTCGGTGCCGAACAGGTGACTGGCATCGGGCGAGGACAGGCGCGCCTTGAAGTCGACATCGTTGATGCCGACCTTGTAGAACAGCGGCCCGAGCAGCACCGCCAACACCATGAAGCCCAGCACCCACAGGCTCCAGAAGGCCAGCCGGTGGCGCTTGAAGCGCCGCCACGCCTCGGCCCAGAGCGAGGTGCTGACCTGACGCCGGTTCGGCTCAGCGGTAACTGATGCGGGGGTCGAGCCAGCCATAGAGCAGATCGGCAATCAAGTTGAAGAAGATGACCAGGCAACTGAACACGAAGGTGACTGCCATGATCACCGGGGTGTCGTTGCGCAGGATGGCATCAATCAGCAGGCTGCCGATGCCAGGGACGCGGAAGATCTGCTCGGTGACAATGGCGCCTCCAAACACCGCCGGCATCTGCAGCGCCACCAGCGTGACCACCGGGATCAGGGCATTGCGCACCACATGCTTGATGATCACGGTGCGTTCGGCCAGGCCCTTGCTGCGCGCGGTGGTCACATAGTCGAGCCGGATCACGTCCAACACCGCAGACCGCACGTAGCGCATCATGCTGGCGCCCTGGAACAGGCCCAACACGGTGATCGGCATGATGGACTGCTTGAACTGCAGCCACCACCACTCCCAGCCGGTGGCGGAGATGTCGGACCGGTAGACAAACGGGAACCAACCCAGGTAGATGCTGAAGAACAGGATGAATATCACGCCGGTGAAGAACGTGGGGAGAGAGAAGCCCACGAAAGCCAGCGTGCTGGCGATGCGATCAAACCAGGAATAGGGCTTGGCCGCAGCCAGGATGCCCACCGGCAGCGCCACCAAGATGGCCAGCAACTGCGACAGGCCGATCACCGCGAGCGTGGTGGGGATGCGCTGCAAGATCAGCTGGTCGACATTGATGCGGCTCACGAAGCTGAACCCCCAGTCGCCATGCAGCATGCTCGACAGCCAGTGCCAGTAGCGCGTCCACACCGGGTCGTCCAGGCCGAATTGCGCGCGCAAGGCCATGCGCACCTCTGGCGGCACACTGGGGTTGTTGGCAAGATCCTCGAACGGGTCGCCCGGCGCCAGCGCGAGCACGGTGAACAGCACGACGCTGATGCCCAGCAGGCTGGGCAGCGCGATCAGCAATCGGCGGAGGATGTAGTTGAGCAAGCGCAGTAGCTCTCAGGATCTTCAGGGGGCGAGTTGGTCAGGCAAAGCTGCCGTGCAAGCGGTGCGACCGGCTGCCCGGCAACGCCACCTTGCGGGTGTGGGCGCCGCCGGTGCTTCGGGGTGGTCAGGCCTCGCGGTACCAGTAGCCCAGGGCCCAGGTGGCGCTGTCCCAGGCCGACAGCGCAGGCACCAGCTTGTTGACGATGCCGTAGGGCCGCGGCCGCGCGAACAGCGGAATGATGTACTCATCGCCCACCACCAGGTCGTTGAGTTTGATGAACATCGCCGCGCGTTTCACCGGGTCGAGTTCGACCTGGGCCGCCTTGAAGGTACTGTCGTACTCGGCGTTGCTCCAGCGCGCCAGGTTGCGGCTGGCCCACTTGTTGGTCTTCTGGGACATCTGGTCGGTGGTGAACTGCTCCATGAAGGTCTGCGGGTCCGGCTGCGTCATGGTGGTGGTGAACATCTGCATGTCGGTCCAGAACTTCTGATAGGTGTCCGGATTGGCGAAGTCGCTGCCGAAGAACACCGATGCCACTACGCTCTTGAGCTCCAGGTCGATGCCGGCCTTGGTGCAGGCGTCCTTGATGATGGCCTGGCATTTCTGACGCGGGCCGCTTACCGAGGTCTGGTAGACGAACTTGAGCTTGGTAGTGCCCTTGGCGCGAATGCCATCGGCACCCTTCCTCCAGCCGGCCGCCTCGAGCACCTGGTTGGCCTTGTCGACGTTGAACTCGAACTTGGTGTTCGGTGAGCGGAATCGCGGCGGGTTGTTCAGAAAGTTGGAGGTGACCACCGCGCCGCGGCCATAGATCACCTCGCCGATGTTCTTGCGATCAATCAACAGGGACATGGCGTCGCGCACGGCCTTGTCGCTGAACGCGGGGTGCTTGCTCTTGGCGCTGGCGCGCTCGCCGTCCACCTCGTTCCAGGGGTCGGTCACGTTGAGCGCCACGAACTCGATGTCGCTGCCTGCATAGAACTGCATCTTGCCCTTGCCGGCGGCCTCCAGTCGCTTGAGCAGTTCGTCTTCCACCGCCAGGTTCCAAGCCAAGTCGAACTCGGTGGTCTGCAGCACGGCGCGTGCGGCACTGAGCGCATCGCCACCGCCCTTGACCTCCAGCGCGTCGAAATACGGCTGGTTGGCCACGTGGTAGTTGGTATTGGCCGCAGCGCGCAGACTGTCGCCCGGCTTGAAGTCGATGATGCGGTAGGGACCGGTGCCCACCGGCTTGGTGTTGGCCGGGTTGTCGCGCGACTTAGCGCCCATGAACGGCTCGAACACATGCTTGGGCAAGATGACGCCGACGCTTCCCACCAGAGGTTCGGCCCAAAACGGCGTGGGCTTGGGGAATTCGACGCGCACCGTGTAGGTATCGACCTTGACGACCTTGATGTCCTTGTAAGTGGACACCGTGAACATGGCCGCGGCGGGGTCGCCGGCATAGGCCGCGGTGAAGACGACGTCGTCGGCGGTGAAGGGCTTGCCATCGTGCCAGGTGACACCCTTCTTCAACTTCCAGATGACGCTGCGGCCATCGGCGGACAAGCCACCATTGGCGAGGGTAGGAATCTCGGCCGCCAGTTGGGGCACGAGATTGCCTTCGGTGTCCCAGCCGGCCAGCGGTTCGTAGAAGATCCGGCTCGCGTCCTGGTCTTTCGTGCCACCGGCATAGTGCGGGTTCAGGTGCACCGCAGCCTGCCAGTAAATCAGCTTGAGCGTGCCGCCTCCGCCGCGCTTGGTCGGCTTGTAGGCCGGCAGGCTCGACGCCTGGGTCAGGCCCGAATGCATCAGCATCATCGACGCCATTGGCGCGGTCAGGCCGAGCGACACCATTTGCTGGATAAAGCTGCGGCGTGGCAGCTTGCCCTCGCGCACGTTCTCGATCAGGTTGCGCAGATCACGTTCTTGCATGGCTCATCTCCTGAAATTGGCCGGACGACTGCATTGGGGTGTGCAGGATAGTTGCATCAGCGATGCTAACGAGTCTTTGCGCCTCGGCTATCCGGGTGGACCCGAACGCCGCAGCGCTACTTCGATCCGGGCAAGTCGAGCGCTCAGGCGCCCAGCACGCGCACGCGCGCCGCCAGATACTCGCGCTTCAGGCGCTCGATCAGCAGGGCCGCAGGCAGAACCTCGTGCACCGCACCAATGCCCTGGCCGCTGCCCCAGATGTCCTTCCACGCCTTTTTCGCGTTAGCGCCGAAGTTCATCTTGCTGGGGTCGCTCTCGGGCAGGTGATCGGGGTCGAGTCCGGCATTCGCGATCGAGCCGCGCAGATAGTTGCCGTGCACGCCGGTGAACAGATTGCTGTAGACGATGTCGTCCGAACTGCTGTCGACAATCATCTGCTTGTAGGCGGCGTCGGCTCTCGCTTCCTCGGTCGCGATGAAGGCCGAGCCGATATAGGCGAAGTCGGCGCCGCAAGCCTGCGCCGCCAGCACGGCATCGCCCGTCGCGATGGCACCCGACAAGGCCAGCGGGCCGTCGAACCATGCGCGGATTTCCTGGATCAGCGCAAACGGGCTCTTCACGCCCGCATGACCACCGGCGCCAGCCGCCACCGCGATCAGGCCGTCGGCACCCTTCTCGATCGCCTTGTGCGCGAATTTGTTGTTGATGACATCGTGCAGCACCACGCCGCCCCAGGCGTGCACGGCGTTGTTCACATCCTCGCGCGCGCCCAGCGAGGTGATGACGATGGGCACCTTGTATTTGGCGCAGACCGCCATGTCCTGGTCGAGCCGGTCATTGCTCTTGTGCACGATCTGGTTGATCGCAAATGGCGCGGCCGGCTGGCCGGGATGCGCCCGGCTGTGCTCGGCCAGCGCTTCGGTGATTTCGGCCAGCCAGTCGTCGAGCAGTTCGGCGGGTCGCGCATTCAGTGCCGGCATCGACCCCACCACGCCAGCCTTGCATTGCGCGATCACCAGCTTGGGCGTGCTGATGATGAACATCGGCGAGGCGATGATGGGCAGGGGCAGGTTTTGCAAGACGCGCGGCAGTGACACAGACAACTCCTTGGCACCCGCAGGCGGGCTTTGATTGATTCGCAAACCTGGTGATCAGAAGGCGTCGAGCGCCAGCGCGGTGACGCTGTCAGCACCTTCGACAATGCTGTCGCGCAAGCCAGCGGCGCGCGCCAGGATGTGCTCGGCATAAAAGCGCGCGGTGGCAATCTTTCCCGCCATGAACGGTGCATCCTCGCCCGCTGCGAGCCGGTCCTCGGCCACCATCAGCGCGCGTGCCATTTGCCAGCCCGCCACCACATTGCCGGCCAGCATCAGATAGGGCACCGAACCCGCGAACACGGCGTTCGGTCGGGTCTTGCTGTTGGCGACGACGAACGCGATCACGTCAACGAGTGCGGCACGCGCAGCGCTCAGGCGCTTGAGCATGGCCTGGCTCGCCGGGCTGCTGCGCTTGGCCAGCAGTGCTTCGGTGGCAGCAATCTGCTGCGCCACACCACGCGCGGTCTGCCCGCCATCGCGCGCCGTCTTGCGGCCCACCAGGTCGTTGGCCTGGATCGCGGTCGTGCCTTCGTAAATCGTCAGGATCTTCGCGTCGCGGTAGTACTGCGCCGCGCCGGTCTCTTCGATATAGCCCATGCCGCCGTGCACCTGCACACCCAGGTCGGTGACCTCCAGGCTCATCTCGGTGCTGTAGCCCTTGACCAGCGGCACGAGGAATTCGTAGAAGGTCTGATTCTGTTTGCGCACGTCGGCATCCGGGTGCGCATGCGCTGCGTCGTAGGCGCTTGCCGCCACCAAGGCCATCGCGCGGCAGCCCTCTGTGAGGGCGCGCATCGTCATCAGCATGCGGCGCACATCGGGGTGGTGGATGATGGCGGCGCTGCCCGCCATCGAGCCGTCCACCGGGCGCGACTGCACGCGCTCGCGCGCATAAGACACCGCCAGCTGGTAGGCGCGCTCGGAAATGGCGACGCCTTGCACGCCCACGCCAAAGCGTGCCGCGTTCATCATGATGAACATGTATTCGAGGCCGCGGTTCTCCTGGCCTATCAGGTAGCCCACGGCACCGCCATGGTCACCGAACTGCAGCACCGCGGTGGGGCTGGCCTTGATGCCGAGCTTGTGTTCGATGCTGACGCAATGCACGTCGTTGCGCGCACCCAGGCAGGCGTCGGCATTCACCATGAATTTGGGCACCAGGAACAGGCTGATGCCCTTCACCCCCTCGGGCGCGCCCGCCACGCGCGCCAGCACCAGATGGACGATGTTCTCGGCCATGTCGTGCTCGCCATAGGTGATAAAGATCTTGGTGCCGAAGATCTTGTAGGTGGCATCTGGCTGAGGCTCGGCGCGCGTACGCACCTGCGCCAGGTCCGACCCCGCCTGCGGTTCGGTCAGGTTCATCGAGCCGGTCCAGCTGCCGTCAATCATCTTGGGCAGATAGCGTTGCTGCAACTCGGGCGAGCCTGCCGTCAGCAAGGCCTCGATGGCGCCATCGGTCAGCAGCGGGCACAGCGCAAAGCTCATGTTGGCGCTGTGCAGCATTTCCGCGCAGGCCGCGCCTATCGTCTTGGGCAGGCCCTGGCCGCCGAATTCGACCGGGTGCTGCAAGCCCTGCCAGCCCCCCTCGACATACTGACCGAAGGCCTCCTTGAAGCCGGGCGTGGTGGTGACGACGCCGTCTTTCCAGCTCGATGGTTCGCGGTCGCCGACCAGGTTCAGCGGCGCGATCACGTTCTCATTGAGCTTGGCCGATTCTTCCAGCACGGCCTGCGCGGTATCCAGATCGAAGTCGGCAAACGCGGGAATGCGTTGCAGCGCCGCGAGACCGGCCAGCTCCTTCATGCAAAACAGCATGTCCTTGATCGGTGCACGGTAGCTCATGGTGGTCTCCGGAAAATCTCTTCGATAACGACAAGGGCGCCGCGACGATGGCCGGGCGCCCTCGAATCAGCCTGGGCCATGCGCCTCTCAGAGCGCCTTGACCAGCTCGGGAACCGCCGTGAACAGATCGGCTTCCAGACCATAGTCGGCGACGCTGAAGATGGGGGCTTCGGCGTCCTTGTTGATGGCGACGATGACCTTGCTGTCCTTCATGCCGGCCAGGTGCTGGATGGCACCGCTGATGCCGCAGGCAATGTACAGATCGGGCGCGACGATCTTGCCGGTCTGGCCCACTTGCCAGTCATTCGGCGCATAACCGGCGTCGACCGCAGCGCGGCTGGCGCCCAACGCGGCACCGAGCTTGTCGGCCAAGGGCTCCAGCACCTCATGGAACTTCTCGTTCGAGCCCAGCGCACGGCCACCTGCGACGATGATCCGGGCCGCCGTCAGGTCGGGTCTGTCGTTCTTGGCGATTTCGCGTCCGACAAAGCTGCTCGACCCGCTGTCGGCCACGGCGGCAAGGCTTTCCACGGCGGCGCTGCCGCCACTGGCAGGCGCCGCATCGAAGCCGGTGGTGCGCACGGTGATCACCTTGGTGGCGTCGGCGCTTTGCACATGCGACAGGGCATTGCCCGCATAGATCGGGCGCTCGAAGGTATCGGCGCTGATGACCTTGGTGACGTCGGAGAGTTGCGCCACGTCGAGCAAGGCCGCCACGCGCGGCGCGGTGTTCTTGCCGCTGGCCGTGGCCGGGAACAGGATGTGGCTGTAGTTCGACGCCACAGCCAGCACCTGCGCGGCCAGGTTTTCGGCCAGACCGTCGGCCAGTTGCGCCGCGTCGGCGTGCAAGACCTTGGTCACACCGGCAATCTGTGCGGCGGCGGCCGCGGCGGCGCCAGCATTCAGTCCCGCCACCAGCACATGCACTTCGCCACCGCATTGGGCTGCGGCGGTGATGGTGTTGAGCGTGGCGCCCTTGATGGCTTGGTTGTCGTGTTCGGCAATTACGAGTGAAGTCATGATCAGATCACCTTGGAAACGTTCTTGAGCTTGTCCACCAGCGTCGCGACATCGGGCACCTTGATGCCGGCGCTGCGCTTGGGCGGCTCGGTGACGCTCAGCGTCTTGAGGCGCGGCGTCACATCCACACCCAGGTCGGCCGGCTTGAAGATGTCGATCTGCTTCTTCTTGGCCTTCATGATGTTGGGCAGCGTCACATAGCGCGGCTCGTTCAGACGCAGGTCGGCAGTCACCACGGCGGGCAGCTTGACCTTCAGTGTTTCGAGACCGCCATCGACTTCGCGCGTGACCGTGGCAAAGCCATCGGCGACATCGAGCTTGCTGGCAAATGCGGCTTGCGGCAGACCTGCCAAGGCAGCCAGCATCTGGCCGGTCTGATTGCAGTCGTCATCGATTGCCTGCTTGCCCAGAATCACCAGGCCGGGCTGCTCTTTGTCGATCAAGGCCTTGAGCAATTTGGCGACCGCCAGCGGCTGCAACTCGACCTCGGTCTCAACCAAAATGGCACGGTCGGCGCCGATCGCCATGGCGGTGCGCAGCGTCTCCTGGCATTGCGTGACGCCGCACGACACCGCGATCACTTCGGTCGCCACGCCCTTCTCCTTGAGGCGCATCGCTTCTTCGATGGCGATCTCGTCAAAGGGGTTCATGCTCATCTTGACGTTGGCAATGTCAACGCCGCTGCCGTCGCTCTTGACGCGCACCTTGACGTTGTAATCGACGACTCGTTTGACTGCGACCAGTACCTTCATCGAAGCACTCCAGCTGATTGACGTTAACGTAAGTCAGATTCTAGTGGCCGCAGGCGGCCGCACCGACGCGCAAGCTGCATTGCAACAAAATAGAACGACCGTGCTATTTTAGCCTGAGCTGATGCCTCCCGACCGCCAACTAGACTGGCACCTCTGATGACAGCTGAAATTCCGCTCGCTAGAGCCCACGCCGGCACGCCACGCGCCACCGGCCTGCACAGATCACGCAGGCCATGAACGACCTCTTCCACCTGCTCGGGATCGAGGGCTTGAAGCCCGCGCTTGGTGCCTTGCTGTTGCCGCCCGTGCCCTTGCTGGTGCTGCTGCTGGTGAGCGTGCGGCTGATGGCGCGCCGGCGCGTGCTGGGCTGGCTCGGTGTGCTGCTGGCCTGCTTCGGACTCTGGGCCATGTGCACCACCGCCGCGGGGGACGCCCTCATGCATGCGCTGCTGACCACGCCGCGCGCGCTCGACAGCGCCCGGATCGCCCAACTCAAACAGGCACCGAGAACCGCCATCGTCGTGCTCGGCGCCGGCCGCACACTGCTCGCCCCCGAATACGGCGGGCCCACGCTCAAACCCTTGACGATCGAGCGACTGCGCTACGGCCTGTGGCTGGCGCGCCAGACCGATCTGCCGGTCGCCTACAGCGGCGGCGTGGGTTACGGCAGCGAGCCCGGCCCCAGCGAAGCCGAGGTGGCCGCGCGCGTGGCCAAGCACGACTTCGGCCTTGCGCTGCGCTGGACCGAGGGGCTCTCGCGCGACACCAACGAGAACGCGATCCGCACGCTGGCGCTGCTGGCGCCGCTAGGCATCGAGCGCATCGTGCTGGTGACGCACGGCTTTCACATGCAGCGCGCCCTGGCTAATTTCGAACGCGCCCAGCATGCCTCTCAGCACCGCATCACCATCGTGCCCGCGCCCATGGGTTTGCGCGCCGACGGCCCGATCACCTTCGGCGACTGGCTGCCCTCACGCGAGGGCTTCGCGCTGACCTACCTGGCGCTGCACGAATGGGTGGGACGGATGATGGGCGCCTGAGTCGAGTCGACCCAGATCTGAAGCTATCGATTTCAACAGACGCCACCTGCCCGGGATGGATACTCAGCGAAGGCTTTGCAACTTACACTGCCCTGGTCAAACTGCCACCACCGAGCGGCGGTTCAGTCCATCAAGGTTTTTCCGACGCCATGCATCACCTGCGCACTCCTTCGCTCGGCGTCAGATATGCGCCATTCGTTCGGCATCGCGAACTCCACGCCCACGATCATGAACTTTTCGAGCACTGATTGGCTGACGTTTGCCCTGGTCCTTATCACGGGGTTCTACGCATGGGCCACGTTCAAGATTCTTCGGGCAAATGAAGCAGTCGTCGCTGCGATGGAGACTCAAACCGAAGCACAGTTACGGCCATATGTTGTTGTCTCGGTCGCACCCCGGATTGGAACTACTCTACTACTCCTTGATGTCCAAAACACCGGTCGATCACCGGCAATCAATGTGCGCCTAAAGATGGACAAGGACTTCTTTCCCAATGCAGAACGCCGCGAGCAGGAAAACATTTCCAAGTTGCCCGCCTTCACGGAACCCATCGAGTCCCTTGCCCCTGGCGCACGCATGCAGTTCCTACTTGGTGTCGGCGGCACCATATTCGCACCTGGCGTTGATGAAGCGCTGTGCCCGAAGGTCTTTTCCGTCAAGGCTTGGTACCAGAACGCCAGACACATATACGAGGAAGTCAATACGATCGACCTCAGGCCCATGCTTCACAGTGCCGCGATTCAAGATCCTATCGCCGAGGAAGTGAAGCGCCTTCGCGAATCGCTTGAGGAGTTGCTCAAAAAATGAAAGCGATGCCTCACAGTTCAATAACCTGCCGCCTGCGAGTGGCTGCACGACCTATGGCTGGCGCGCCCGGTCCTTGATGCCGCGACGCAGTGCTACACAACAACCGGTGTCGCCACAGAGCCCGCCAAGCACAAGCCCCGCAAGCGCCGGTGCGCCGCGTCGTCGGTGTCTACCGGCAACTGCTGCTTGGCCTGCAGATAGTGGTGGGTGAATACATCCAGGTAGGCCTCAAGCGTTTGCGCCGCGTGGAGCTCGCCGACCAGCGCCAGGCACAAGGCGGCCACCTCGGAGGTGCAAAAGTGGTGTTCGCGTGCGGAGCGGCGCAGGCGGTAGCGCGACAGCTGTTCGGGCTGCAGGCTCAGCACCGGCAGGTGGTTCAGGTAGGGGCTTTTGCGAAGCATCTTGCACGCCTCGGACCAGGTGCCGTCGAGCAAAACAAACAACGGGCGCTTGCCTGCCCAGCCGTCGCCAGCACTGGCACGGCAAGGCGGCAGCTCCGTGATCACCCGCTCGGCCGCCACAAACTCGGCCGGAAACACCACGATGGGCTGCCACTGCGGGTCGGCCAGCATGGCAAGCAGCGCGGGGTCTGTCTCGGTGCGTGCCCAGCCGAAGGCTGCCGTGTCAGCCACCACATCGGCAATCAACCATCCCGTGTTGCTGGGCTTGAGCGGCTCGAAGTCAGCCATGATCAAGCACACCCCGGCGCGCGTAGACAGCAGCGGGCGCAAGGCACACATGCAGTGACTCGGGATCAGGCGGCAACCGGCGCAGCGCTCCTTGCGCGGGCCGCCACGGTCGAGAAAGGGTCTGGTGCTGCGCGCCAGGCGGGCGCTGCGCAGGCGCGCTACGGCGTGTGGCATGCGATGCAGTCTAGCGTGCTGCGTCTACGCCTTCGGCCAGTGGCTCGCTCGCCCGTCGGATGCGCCCTGGTACAGGAATTTTTGGAAACCCAAGAAGACACGTCGCACTTGGTCGGGGCTTCCCAGATCGGCAAAGGCGTCGGCGATCGCGTTCTTGTACTTGAGCTTGAGCAGTGGCGAGAGCTTCTCGGCATCCAACTCATCGACGCCCTGCTTCACGTACTGCGCCAGCACGAAATCGACGAAGGCCTGCTGCTTGTCGGTGAACTCGGTCGCGACGGCAGCATGGGCCGCTGCTGCGCGTTCGACCCGCGTTACCGGCTCGGCAGCAAACGCCACATAGGCCAGCACGTCGAACAGGTCGCTGTTCTCGGCCTCGATGATTTTCTGCATCTCGGCCAGCGGTTCGCGGCCGAAGCCCTTGTCGGCCAGACCTGTTAGCAAGGCCTTGCGCGTCTCGGGCGCGCTCCACAAGCGGCGCAGTTCGTCCTCGTCCCTGAAGAACTCGGGCAGCGCACCGTACATCACCTCCAGGAACTGCGCCGCCGACATTGGACGCCCGTCGGCGCTCCAGAACGTAGTCGCCGACATGTGCTGGATCTTGCGTTCCTTGCCGTCGGCGAGCTTGACCTTGATCTTGGCTGGTGGTGAATCTTTATAAGGGCCAGGCGTGGGCTCGCCTGCCGGCACATCGGTCGCACCATTGCCGGTGCGCAGCTCGCTTGCAGGCTCAGGCGCCAACGGCTCACCGTCCCACTCCGCATCGTTGAAGTGATGATGCGCCTTCACGAAGTCGTAGATCGTGAAGTGGTCCTTGCCGTCATAGAGGCGCGTGCCCCGGCCGATGATCTGCTTGAACTCGATCATCGAGTTGATCGGCCGCATCAGCACGATGTTGCGCACGTTGCGTGCGTCCACCCCGGTGGAGAGCTTTTGCGACGTGGTCAGCACGGTCGGGATGGTCTTCTCGTTGTCCTGGAAGTCACGCAGATGCCGGTCTCCCAGCGCGCCGTCGTTGGCCGTGACGCGCACGCAGTAAAGCGGGTCGCGGCCATGGGAATCGAGCGTCTTGGCCTGGTTGATCAGGTCGCGCACTGCCAGCGCGTGGGCCTGCGTGGCGCAGAACACCAGCGTCTTCTCGTGCTGGTCGATCATGCCCATCATGAGCTTGACGCGGTAGGCCTCGCGCTCCTTGATCTCGATGATCTTGTTGAAATCCCTTTCCTCGTAGCGCCTGCCGGCATCGATGTCGCCTTCCACCACCTGGTCATCGGGCGTGTAGACGTATTCGTCCAGCGTGGTGGCAATCTGACGCACCTTGAACGGGGTCAGGAAGCCGTCGTTGATGCCCTCCTTGAGCGAGTAGGTGAACACCGGATCGCCGAAGTAGGCGTAGGTGTCGGCGTTGATGGTGCGCTTGGGCGTGGCGGTCAGCCCCAGCTGCACCGCGGGCGCGAAGTAGTCGAGGATGGCGCGCCAAGTGCCTTCGTCGTTGGCGCCGCCTCGGTGGCATTCGTCGATGACGATGAAGTCGAAAAAGTCGGGCGGGTACTCGCCGAAGTACGGCGCAGGTTTGCCGTCCACTGGAGTGCCGCTCATGAAGGTCTGGAAGATCGTGAAGAAGATGCTGCCGTTCTTGGGCACGCGGCCCTTCTTCTTGATCTCGTCGGGCGCGATGCGCACCAAGGCATCGTCGGGAAAGGCCGAGAAGGCGTTGTAGGCCTGGTCCGCCAGGATGTTGCGGTCGGCCAGAAACAGAATGCGCGGGCGGCGCTTCGGCTCATCGCCGCTCTTCCAGTCGTTCAAATTCCAGCGGCTCTGGAACAGCTTCCATGCGAGCTGAAAGGCGATGAAGGTCTTGCCGGTGCCGGTGGCCAGCGTCAGCAGGATGCGCGCGTTTGCGGGCTTCGGCCCGTCGGCAATAACTTCGAGCACCCGCGCAACGGCGATGTCCTGGTAGTAGCGCCCCTGCCAGGTGCCGCCCTTGTCCTCGAAAGGCACGGCGGCAAAGCGGTCGCGCCAGGCATTGGCTGCGGCAAAGGTCTGCGCCCACAAGGCATCGGGGCTCGGGAACGCGGCCACCTCGCCTTCGTCACCAGTGACCCTATCGATGCCATAGATCGCTTGGCCATTGGTGGCATAGGTGTAGCGCACGGCCAGCTTCGCCGCGTAGCTCTTGGCCTGGCCCACGCCCTCGGTGCAGAACTCATCCCACGCCTTCGCCTCCACGACAGCCAGCTTGGTGTTGCGATACACCAGCACATAGTCGGCGATCTCTGCCTTGGCCCGCTTGCCGCCACCGATCAGCCGGCCCTCGGTGATGCGGAACTCCCGCCGAATGCTGCTGCCCTCCACCACACCCCAGCCGGCGCCCTTGAGGGCAGGGTCGATATGCTCGGCGCGGGTTTCGGCTTCGTTCATTGCGCACCTCCACTGCCCAGGCCCTGCTTCATCAGCACAGGGTGATGCTTGGCAAACCACGCCGCCATGTCGGCCTGAAACGGCGTTACCAAGGCAATCGCTTCTTCAACCTCTGCGGGGGTTGAGAACTGGCCCGCACGGTACTTGCGGTTGCGCCAATCGCGCAGCGCATCCAGTTCGTCAAAGCGGCTCTGGCCCAGACCCATGGCTTGTGCCGCGCCCTCGAACACTGCCGCATGATGGCCCTTGTCGCTGGTGGCGCGCCAGCCCTGCGCACTGGCCACCGCCAGGCATGCCAGCAGCACCGCATCCCAGGCCGCATCCATGCGAGTGCCGGCCGACACAACCGTTTGCTGCGCATCGTCCAGCTTCACCCGCGCGGCTTGCAGCCAAGCCACCACGTCACGGGCATTGGCCGCCAGCGGCTTCAACGGCGCATCGGGCTCACTGGCCAGTTGCTTGAAGGAGCGCAGCATCGAGATCTCCGATCAAAGGGACGCGTGGCCCTTGCATCACGCCCCGTGCAAAGCTCTCGCCGCCACCGAGCTGGCTCTTGAATGAATCGAGGGTACAGGCCGTGGCATGCACGGCCCGCCCCAGCTTGCGCCCCACGGGCTTCAAGGCGGCATTGAGCTTGAGCTCGGTCGCCCGGCCCAGCACCAGCAGGTCCAGGTCGCTTGCGGCCCCTGCCGCGCCACGCGCCACCGAGCCAAAGATCAAGGCCACGTCCACACCCGTCAGGCCCGACAAGGCGTCACGCAGCGTCCGCACCAGCGCGCTGTCTTGCTGCATCAGTGTCACCAGTGGCGCCAAGGCAGGGTCGGTGCTGGCGTAGTAGCGCGGCAGCCCATCCTGCTGTCGGCGGATGACCAGGCCGGCAGACGTCCAACGCTTCAACAGGCGCGCCACACCGCCGGGGTCCAGCCCCGCTTCGGCCGCCAGCTCGCGCTGGCCAAAGCCGCGTTCGGGTTCGGCGAACAGGGCCCGCAGCGCGCGCAGTCGGCCGAGGCTGCCGAACACTTCGACGAGGGTGGATTCGTTCATTCGGACAGTGATGCCTATTTGTCTACGACGTAGGTAAATTGGCTACAGTGTAGATCAATTGGCTACGATGTAGGCAATTTGTCGTCGCGCGGCGTACAGTCTGCCAACGCCACGGCCCTGCGACCTTGAGGCCGGGTCGATATGCTCGGCGCGGGTTTCGGCTTCGTTCATCGTGCGGGTCTCAGGGTTTGCGTGCTGGCTTCAGGGCCTTCTTCGCGGGCGGGGCCAGATAGTTGTCGCCCGATACCACCGGCTTGCCGGTCTGGCTCTCCAACTGCAAACGTGCGCGTTTGGCGATGCCGCCGCCCGCCTGCGCCGCCGCCTTGTTGGCGGGCATGCCCGTGGCCTGGGTGTTCTCGGCAATCTGCCGCGTGGACAGCTCGGCCAGCGCGGTGAAGATCAGCTCGGCCTCGGTCATGTGGTCGCGCAGATTGTGGCTCTTCAAGCCCTTCTTTTTCTTGTGCGCGTTGACGCTGACGCCAGTCCATTCCTGGTGAATGATGTTGGTGAGGATGGCGAACTCCTGCCCCTCCTTGATGTCATGCTCGCGCCAGTAATCGGTCAGCTTGTTGCGCGTTTCCTGGCCGGTCATGCGTTGCCGGATCCACTTGTCGCTGCGGCCATGCTGCTGCCAGGTCTGGCGCGCTCGGTCCAGCGACAAGGCCGGGTCGGCCATTTCCTGCATGCGCTCATGGCCCACCTTGGCCAGCCAGAGCTTGATGGGCTCGGCCTTGGGGCTGGGGATGCTTTGCACCACGCGCAGCAGGGTCTGCGCGGTGGCCACGTCGGTGAGCCGCTGCTTGCCGTCCGGGGCGGGCATTTTCAACTGTACGATTTTCTCGTACGGTTGCTCGGAGCCGGCTTCTTGCGCCAGCTTGCGCTTGAGGTCAGACCAATAGCGCCTGGCGTTGCTGCTGTCGGTCAGCACCTGCACCACATCGATGACCGAAAACCACCAGGTGTCGGTCGCCTCGTCATAGACGCGGCGGATGGCTTGACCGTCAAATGCAGCGGGCAGGATTCTCATCAATCGACTCCATCACGGCGCGAACATCGCCTGCAGGGTCTGCAGGGTCAACGCCAGCGTGGGTGCCCGCAGCGCCCCCAGGCGCTTGACCAGGCGCGTCCTGTCGAGCGTGCGAATCTGGTCCAGCACGATCAGGCCCTGCTTGCCCTGGAAGGTGAGCGGCACGCGAAACCCTGCCGGCCTCGACCCGGTCGTCATGGGGGCCACGATCACCGTGCGCAGGTGGGCATTCATGTCGTCCGGCGAAATCACCACGCAGGGCCGCGTCTTCTGGATTTCGCTGCCCACGGTGGGGTCGAGCTGCGCCAGCCATATTTCACCGGCTTTCATCACCACACCAGTTCGGCGTCGCCTTCATTGGCCACTTCGGGCCACACCATCGCGTCGCCGCCCAGCGCGGCCAGCCGACGCGCATCGTCGGCCCAACCTTCACGCGGGTTGCGGTGCAGCGGGCGAATCTCGATCACGCCGTCGCGCACCTGCAAGTCGGCCGTGCCCTCCAGGCCGACCTGCGCCAGGATGGGTTTGGGGATCAACACGCCTTGCGAGTTGCCCATCTTGCGGATCGCAACTTCCATGATTCAGCTCCGGCCTCAATGTAAGCACAATGGTAGCACTGCCTTGCGCTGGCTACAAGGCGCCGCTGAAGGCTTGGTGGAGCAGGGATTTCTTCAGTTCGTCGAGGGCGGCGAGTTTGTGTGTCGCAATCTCGGCAATCTCGGCGGTCGCCTCCTTCATCGCTTCGATCTGCTCAACCACTACCTGCTGGACTTCAGCCGGCGGCAATGGAATCACCAAGTCCGAAAGCATGCCTTGATTCAGGCTCTTGATGTTCAAACCGGTCCCGCCGTCAACTAGCTTGCGTCTCACTTCACGAGACTTCAGGAACTGACACACGTACTGCGGCAGGCAGTCACGGCCGTGCAGCCTTATCCTGATGGTGAAGCCGGAGTGGGTCACGAGGCCTGAGAACTTCCCGACCAGCATGCACCGCCCGATAAGTTCAGGGTTGCCATTGGACCGGACGCTCAGGATGTCACCTTCTTCGACGGCATCGGCCGCACTCAACTCGCCATCCAGCGTGACACTATCGAGATCGTCGGTCGGAGCCCAGAAGTGGTCTTGGAAGTTCCGTACACCGATGATGCGAACGAGCCGCCCCTTGCTCTGCTTGGTGTAGTTGATGCCGTTTCGGAAGCTGGCAATGTCACCGAGCCGCTGATCGTTCGATCTCTCTCGTGCGCGTGCGAACGCCGCTTGGTGGTGCCCTTCGAACAACTCGCGCGCGTTCTGCAGGTTCTTCTCGGCGTTGGCCTTGGCGGTGGCGATGCCCTCGAAGGCTTCGTCGAGGATGGCGACGATGCGCTGCTGTTCGGCATACGCCGGGTAGGCGACGTGGTGTTCCTTCAGCAAGCGATAGTGCCTCGCGTAGCCCAGGGAGTCGAGCTTGGCGGTATGGAGTTGGTAGTAGAAGAACTTCGGGTGAAGGAACGGCTTCGGTTTGAGTACCTTGACGCCATCCGCGCCGAGCACAAAATCAAAATCAATGTACTTGAACGCCCGGGTGTGATCGCCGAATACGACCAGTGGACGCTCGACTCGGAAGACGTCGGCCTCTTGGTCCCAGAACCCGTTTATGAAGGCTTCCTCTTGCGATACGACCGGGTAAGCTCCGTCGGCGAGAAAGTCCTTGCGTTGCACCTTGGGCGTGTAGACGACCGGCTCGATGCACTCCTCGAAGGGCAGAGACTGCCAATCCACCATCACGCCACCAGCCCCCGAATCGCCGCCCGCACTTCCGCGCTCTCAGCATCGAACGCCGCGATCTCGGCCCCAGCGCATTGCCTCATTCGCCAATCTCCCGGGTCCACTCCTGCAACTTCCTCTGCAACTCCTCCTTGCTCGGCAAATACAAGCTGTACTCCCGCGCATGGATATTGGCGTCGACCGGCAACGTAATCTCCACCAGCGCCTCGTTCCGCTTCTTGCACAGCACGATGCCGACGGTGGCGTTCTCGCCTTCGGTCTTCACGTGGCGGTCGAAGTAGTTGACGTACATCTGCATCTGGCCGAGGTCCTGGTGCGTCAGCTTGCCCAGCTTCAGGTCCACCAGCACATAGCAGCGCAACAGCCGGTTGTAGAACACCAGGTCCACAAAGAAGTGGTCGCCGTCGAAGGTGAAACGCTTCTGCCGCGCCTCGAACAGGAAGCCCTTGCCGAGTTCGAGCAAGAAGGCACCGATCTGGTTGATGATGGCGCCTTCCATGTCTGATTCGGAGTAGCGAGCCTGCGCGTCCAGACCCAGAAACTCCAACACCAGCGGCTCTTTCAGCAGGTCTTGCGGCTGCGCGACGACGTGGCCCTGGCGTGCGAGTTGCCGAATGCCCTCCTTGTCGCGGCTCAGGGCCAGCCTCTCATACAGGCCGCTGTCGAATTGACGGCGCAGGTGCTTCAGGCTCCAGCCTTGCTGGGTGGCTTCGATCTCGTAGAAGCTGCGCTCGTCCGCGTTGCGGATGCCCAGCAGAAATACATAGTGCGACCAGCTCAAGCCAAAGGGCCGATGTGATTGTCCAGACAGCGTCTGGATTTTCGGCGCCCGCGCGGGCCCGTCAAGGGTGGCCATCGATTGGCCAGACAGCGTCTGGACAATGGGCGCACGGTCCTGGTAGGCGAGGTAAAAGCTGCGCATATACGCCAGATTGCTGCGCGAAAAGCCGCTGCCGAATTCGGCTGAAAGTCGCTCGGCCAATGTGACCAGCAGCGCCTTGCCGTAGCCAGCGCGGGCCTGGCCCTGCTGTTCGTGCTCAACCATGTGCTGGCCGATCTGGAACGAGGTGTGAACCTGTACCAGATCAACCCCGCGCGCCACGCTCAGCCGGGCCACAGCAATCAGCTCGCGTATGCGCCCCAACAAAGCCATTTCGCTGGCTGCGGCTGTAGTGACGGTCTCAGGCTTGGCTTGCTTGTGTCTCATATCAACCCCCGTATCGCAGCCAACACCTCGGCGCTCTCGGCGCTCTCGGCATCCAGCGCCGCGATCTCGTCGAGGATGTCCTGCGGCGTGCGCAGCGCGACCGCGTTGCTGATCATGCAGAGTCGGCCGCACTTCACGCCCCATCCCCCTTGCCCGCCAAGCGCTCGCGGGCCAGCGCAATCGAGCGGTGCAGCTTTTCCTGCAGCACTTCCTTGGGTGGCAGCAGCGTGAGGTAGTCGGCCACGCGGATATTGCTCTGGTCGAGTTGCAGCAGTTCCACGTGCTCGTCGTTCTTGCCAGCGCACAGGATGAGACCGATGGGTGTGTTCTCGCCGGGAACTTGTTCGTACTTCTCCAGGTATCGCAGGTACAGCTCCATCTGGCCTTTGTAGGCGGCTTCGAATTCGCCAATCTTCAGGTCGATGGCCACCAGGCAGCGCAGGCGGCGGTGGTAGAAGAGCAGGTCGATGTAGTAATCGCGCTGGTCGATGGTGATGCGCTTTTGCCGAGCCATGAAGGCGAAGTCGCTGCCCATCTCGGTGATGAAACGCTGCAGTTCGGCCACGATGCCCGCTTCCAGGTCTTTCTCGGCAAAGCTGTCGGCCAGGCCCAGGAAGTCGAGCACGTAGGGATCGCGAAACGCCAGATCGGGGCTGAGGGTGCCTTGCTCACGCAGCGCGGTCAGCTCGCGCTGTATGGTTTCTTCGGGCTTGCGGGAGATGGCGGTGCGCTCGAACAGCATGGACTGCATGCGCTCTTGCAACTGTCGCGAAGACCAGCCTTCGAGCCGAACCATCTCCACATAGAAGTCGCGCTTCAGTGGCTCGTCAACGTAGATGAGCGCCTTCAGGTGGGTCCAGCTCAAATCTCTCCGCAGCGGGGAGAAAATGGCTTCGTCAGGGAAAGTCTCCGCAGCGCGGAGACAATGTCTGAGTTGCTGGGCGCTCCAGCCGGAGCCATAGGCCAATGTCAGTTGCCGGGCCAGGGTGTCGATGACCTGCTTGCCGTATTCAGCCCGCTGGCCACCCAGCACTTCGACCTGAAGGCGCTTACCAATTTGCCAGTAGAGCCATGAAAGTTCTTGATTGACCGCCACTGCGGCCCTCTGTCGTGCGTTGTCAATGAGCCGACGAATTTCGACCAGCATGCCCGCAGCGGTGTTGGCGAGTTGGCTCATACCAGACCCCTGATGGCCGCCAGCACTTCCGCGCTCTCGGCATCCAGCGCCACAATCTCGTCGAGGATCTCCTGCGGCGTGCGCAGCGCGACCGCGTCGCCGCCGTTCGGGTTCTTTACCGACAGATCAAAGGTCGCCGCGTCGATCCCGGCCGCATCCACCGACCAGCTCTGCTTTGACTCGGCAAAGGTCTTCTGCCGATCAACAAAGTCAACCAGGTCGGCGTCGTTCAGGGCGTTGGTCTTGCCCATATTGCGGCCCGGGTTCATCTGATAAAACCAGACCTTGCGCGTGGGCGCGCCCTTCTCGAAGAACAGCACCACGGTCTTGACGCCGGCACCCTGGAAGGTGCCGCCGGGCATGTCGAGCACGGTGTGCAGATTGCAGCCCTCCAGCAGCAGCTTGCGGATGCTGGTCGAGGCGTTGTCGGTGTTGCTCAGAAACGTGTTCTTGATGACGATGGCCGCGCGGCCGCCGGCGCGCAGCGTCTTGATGAAGTGCTGCAAGAACAGAAACGCCGTCTCGCCGGTCTTGACGTGGAAGTTCTGCTGGACCTCCTTGCGCTCCTTGCCGCCAAAGGGCGGGTTGGCGAGGATCACGTCATAGCGGTCGCGGTCCTGGATGTCGCTGATGTTGTCGGCCAGCGTGTTGGCGTGGATGACGTTGGGCGCCTCGATGCCATGCAGGATCATGTTCATGATCGCAATCACATAGGCCAGGCTCTTTTTCTCCTTGCCGTAGAAGGTGCGCGTCTGCAGCGTCTTCAGGTCATCGGCCTTGGTGGCTTTGGGCAGCAGGTAGTCGAAAGCCTCGCACAGAAAGCCGGCCGAGCCGCAGGCGCCGTCGTAGATGCGCTCGCCGATCTTTGGGTCGAGCACCTTGATCATGGCGCGGATCAGCGGGCGCGGCGTGTAGTACTCGCCGCCATTGCGCCCGGCGTTGCCCATGTTCTTGATCTTGGCTTCGTACAGGTGCGAGAGCTCGTGCTTCTCGGTCTGCGAGCGAAAGCGCAGCTCATCCACCAGTTCGATCACGTCGCGCAGGTTGTAGCCGCTCTGGACCTTGTTCTTGATCTCGCTGAAGACCTCGCCGATCTTGTATTCGATGGTGTTGGGTCCGCTGGCGCGCTGCTTGAAGCCGGCCAGGTAGGGGAACAGCTTGGTGTTGACGAAGTCGCGCAGGTCGTCGCCGGTGCTCGTGGCGTTGTGGTCGAGCTTGCCGTCAAGCGTCTTGGGCGCGGCCCAGGCTTCCCAGCGATACGCCTCGGCCAAGATGTGGCTGTAGCGTTTGCCTTCGAGCGCGGCCTCGGAGGCTTTGTCGTGCTCCAGCGCGTCCAAATACTTGAGGAACAGCAGCCAGCTCGATTGCTCGGTGTAGTCCAGCTCGCTGGTGCAGCCTGCATCCTTGTGCAGGATGTCGTCGATGTTCTTGAATGTTTGCTCAAACACTGCGCGTGCCTCCCCAGCAATTCATCGTCCGACTCTGCACCGAGCTTGGGCGAATCATTCATCGATGCTTGCTTGGCTGACAGCCATGCAGGCAGTCTTCGTCAAGAAAGTCCTGGCCGTTCTGATTTGCTGCCGTGGTGCCTCGAACCGGACTCGAACCGGTACGCCCCCTCTCGGGAAAGCGGCGGATTTTAAGTCCGCTGTGTCTACCAATTTCACCATCGAGGCACGGCCCGCAGTGTAAGGGCTAGCCCCTTCAGCGACTACGCCGCCAACACTCTCAAAGCCTTGATGCCTTCGAGCAGCTTGCCCTTGCGCGCGCGCTTGCCGACATAGGCAGCGAGCGCGTTGCCCTTGAGCGTCTCTTCTTTCGGTTTGGCGCCGCGTCCGGTGCCCAGCACCTGCAAGCCTTGCGTGAAGGCGCTCACGCTGACCAAAGCGTCCTTGGCGTCCAGATCCATCAAGGTCAGGCCGCGGCCGCCCTTGGCCTGGTGCTTGAGCTCTTCGAGCGGAAACACGAGCAGACGTCCGGCCAGGCTCAGGCAGGCCAGCTGCGCGCCCAGCAACTCGGCGGCCGGCATGGCGCTGGGTGGCAAAGGCTTTTCGCCAGGCGCCAGGCTGAGAAAGGTCTTGCCGCCTTTTTGACGGCTGACCAGATCGCTCAGTTGCGCCAGCAGACCGAAGCCGCCGGTGTGGGCGAGCACCAGTGTTTGCGCGGCATGACCCGCAAAATAATGCGCGATCTGGGTGCCGGGTTCGAGCTCGATCAGGCTCGTGACGGGCACGCCGTCACCGCGCCCGCCCGGCAGCAGGGACGCCGCCACCGAGTAGACGCGGCCGTTCGAGCCGAACACGACAAGCGTATCGACACTGCGGCATGGGAACACGCCGTACAGGCCGTCGCCGGACTTGAAAGCCAGCGCTGCTGCGTCGACCTCATGCCCCTTCAATGCGCGCGCCCAGCCCTTCAGGCTGACGACGACGCTGACGGGCTCATCGACCACTTTCACTTCGGCGCTGGCGCGCTTTTCTTCGTGTATCAGCGTGCGCCTGGCGTCGCCAAACTGCTTGGCATCCATCTCGATTTCCTTGACCACGGTGCGCTTCAAGGCGGCCGGACTGCTCAGGATTTCGTCGAGCTTCTTTTGCTCGGTGCGCAGCGATGACAGCTCCTGTTCGATCTTGATCGCTTCCAGCCGGGCGAGCTGGCGCAAGCGGATGTCGAGAATGTCGTCGGCCTGCCGGTCGCTCAATCTGAAGCGCGCGATCAGCGCCGGCTTGGGCTCGTCGGCCTGGCGGATGATGCGTATCACCTCGTCGATATTGAGCAACACCAGTTGCCGCCCTTCGAGCACATGGATGCGCTCGAGCACCTTGGTCAAGCGGTGTTGGGTACGGCGCTGCACGGTGGCCTGCCGGAAGCCCAGCCACTCGGTGATGACCTGGCGCAGGCTTTTTTGCGTCGGCCGGCCGTCGGCGCCGATCATGGTCAGGTTGATCGGCGCCGAGCCCTCCAGGCCGGTGTGGGCGAGCAGCGTCGAGATCAGCTCCTGCTGCTCGGTGGCACGGCTCTTGGGTTCGAACACCAGGCGCACCGCGGCGTCCTTGCTCGATTCGTCGCGCACCACGTCGAGCACGGCCAGCACGCTGGCCTTGAGCTGTTGCTGCTCTTGCGTGAGCGCCTTCTTGCCGGTCTTGATCTTGGGATTGGTCAGTTCCTCGATCTCTTCCAGCACCTTTTGCGCGCTGGTCCCGGGCGGCAACTCGGTGACGACCATCTGCCATTGGCCGCGCGCCAGTTCCTCGATCTTCCAGCGTGCCCGCACCTTGAGGCTGCCGCGGCCGCTCGCATAGGCTTCACGGATGTCGGCTATCGGGCTGATGATCTGCCCGCCGCCGGGATAGTCGGGCGCGGGCAGCAAGGCATACAGATCCTCGTCGCCAAGTTTCTCGTTCTTCAGCAAGGCCACGGCGGCGGCGGCGACTTCGCGCAGATTGTGGCTCGGCACTTCGGTGGCCAGACCCACGGCAATGCCGCTGGCGCCGTTGAGCAGAACAAAGGGCAGACGCGCCGGCAGCTGCCTCGGTTCTTGCGTGGAGCCGTCGTAATTGGGAACGAAGTCGACCGTGCCTTCATCGATCTCGTCGAGCAGCAAGCGCGCAATCGGGCTCAGCCGCGACTCGGTGTAGCGCATCGCCGCAGCGCCGTCGCCGTCGCGGCTGCCGAAATTGCCCTGGCCGTCGATCAGCGGATAACGCAGGCTGAAGTCTTGCGCCATGCGCACCAGGGCGTCGTAGGCGGCCTGGTCGCTGTGCGGATGAAAGCGGCCGAGCACGTCGCCCACCACGCGCGCGCTCTTCACCGGTTTGACACCGCCGCTGCTGGTGGAGAGCAGCCCCATGCGCTCCATCGCGTAAAGAATGCGCCGCTGCACGGGCTTTTGGCCATCGCAGACATCGGGCAAGGCGCGGCCCTTCACCACGCTGAGCGCGTATTCGAGATAGGCGCGTTCGGCGTAATGCGCGAGCGTCAGCGCGTCGGGGTTTTCCGGCGGTGCGCCGGCAGATTCAATCAAGGTCTGAGTCATGGAATTTCGCGTGGGTAGGTGCTGACGGCTCGGTCAGCCAAGGTCGGTTCAAGGCGCTGCCGGAGCAGCCGCGGCATGCATCACCAACAGGTGTGCCCGGCGCGGCAGGCTGCGCTGCAGCAAGGCCCAGTAAAGCTCAAGCACCATCTGCACATGGGCCTGGGTTTCGGCAATCGGCGGCACGCCGCCACCATGGCGGCGCACCCGGCCCTCGCCGGCATTCCAGGCGGCGAGCACCTCGTCGATGCGGTTGAAACGCCGTGTCAGGTCGGCCAGCATGCGCGCGCCGGTCCGAATATTGGTGCGCGCGTCCAGCAGGCGCTGCTCGGCCGGCAGCCTGGCCTCGGCCGGGGTGGCGTAGCGGTCGGCCGTCTCGGCGGTGATTTGCATCAGGCCGATCGCGCCGCGCGGCGACACAGCTGTGGCATCGAAGCCGGACTCGACGGCGATCACGGCCTGGAGCAGCTCGATGTCCACCCCATAACGCTGCGCGGCCTCACGCAACCAAGGCTGCACTGACTTGACCGCGGGCGATATCTCCAGCCAGGTCAGCATGCCCAGACAAGCGTCGGTCTTGCCCGGCACGCGGCCGCTGCCGCCGCGCGCCTTACCCATCACCAGGCCGTAGTTGGAGTTGACCGCATAGCTGGCGAAATGCGCAACCCCCGCGCCGTCTACATAGCCCCACAGTTCGGCCTGCGCCAAGCCGCAACACGCCAGCAGGCAAGACATGACCCCATGCTTCAGCCAAGGACCGATCATGCCCGCTCCTGGCCCAGCGCCACACGCGCCTGGTATTCGCGGTCCAGCATGGCCATCACGATCAGGCTGTCATAGCCGTCGGCGCCGTCGAGATCGACGCGCACGCTCTCGCGCAGGCGTCCTTCTTCGACAAAACCTTCGCTGGCGTACAGCGCATGCGCGCGCGTGTTGAGTCCCTTCACGTCGAGCCAGAAGCGGTGCGCGTGCAAATCGCGAAACGCCATTTTCTTGAGCAAGCCCACGCACAGGCGACCCAGCCCCTGCCCCTTGGGCTGCAAGACGATGCGCTTGAGCTCGACCGAGCCGTTCGGATTGCGGCAGCCCTGCAGGATCACGAAGCCGCAGCGTTCATAGTCCTGCCCCGCCTCGACAATGAAGTGGCGCGAATCGGGAAAGCGCAGCGCGCCCTCGTGCTGGGTGCGCGCCCAGGGCGTGATGAACGGGCGGTTGCGGCCGTCCTGCTCGACCGACACCACGAAGTCCAGGTCGGACAGCATGGTCGGACGCAAGCGCGCGCGCAGCAGGGGAGTGCCCATTCAGATGTCCACTTCGACCTCGTCGCCGCGCAGCTCCATCAGCTCGCGCCGCGAGGCCGCCTCGCCCTTGCCCATCAGCTTGTTCATCAGGCCTTCGGTGTCGCCGAATGTGAGCTGGCCGTAGGCGACTTGCAGCAGACGGCGCGTATCGGGGTTGAGCGTGGTCTCCCACAATTGCTCGGGGTTCATTTCGCCCAGGCCTTTGAAGCGGCTGATCGCCCAGCTGCCTTCGCGCGCGCCTTCCTTGCGCAGCTTGTCCAGCGTCGCCGTCAATTCGCCTTCGTCGAGCGCGTAGATCTTGGCGGCCGGCTTCTTGCCGCGCGCCGGTGCGTCGATGCGAAACAGCGGCGGCTTGGCGACATAGATATTGCCGGCCTCGATAAGCCTGGGGAAATGGCGGAAGAACAGCGTGAGCAGCAAGACCTGGATGTGCGAGCCGTCGACATCGGCGTCGCTCAGGATGCAGACCTTGCCGTAGCGCAGGCCGCTCATGTCGGGTGTGTCGTTCGGTCCGTGCGGATCGACGCCGATGGCCACCGCCATGTCATGGATTTCGTTGTTGGCAAACAGGCGGTCGCGCTCGACCTCCCATGAATTCAGTACCTTGCCGCGCAGCGGCAGCACCGCTTGCGTCTCCTTGTTGCGGCCCATCTTGGCGCTGCCGCCGGCCGAATCGCCCTCAACCAGGAACAGCTCGTTGTGCAAGAGGTCGCGGCTTTCGCAATCGGTCAGCTTGCCTGGCAGCACGGCCACGCCCGAACCTTTGCGTTTTTCGACCTTCAGTGAAGCGCGCTGGCGTGTCTGCGCCTGCCTGATGACGATCTCGGCCAACTTCTTGCCGTAGTCGACATGCTGGTTCAGCCACAGCTCGAGCGCTGGCTTCACGTAGGCGCAGACCAGGCGCAGCGCGTCGCGGCTGTTCAGGCGTTCCTTGATCTGGCCCTGGAACTGCGGATCGAGCACATTGGCCGACAGCACGAAGCTGGCGCGCGAAAACACATCGTCAGGCATCAGCTTCACGCCCTTGGGCAAGAGGCTGTGCATGTCGATGAAGCCCTTCACCGCGGCAAACAAACCGTCCTTCAGACCCGACTCGTGCGTGCCTCCGGCCACCGTCGGGATCAGGTTCACATAGCTCTCGCGCACCGCCGTGCCTTCGTCGGTGAAAGCCACGCACCAGACCGCGCCCTCGCCTTCAGCAAAGTTCTCGGACTCACTGCCGTCGGCGTATTGCGAGCCCTCGAACAAGGGGATCAGCGGCTCGGCGTTGAGCGTCTGCATCAGGTAGTCGCTCAGCCCGCCCTTGTAAGCCCAAACTTGCGTCTCGCCGGTCTTCTCATGCGTGAGCGTGACCGTGACACCTGGCATCAGCACGGCCTTGCTGCGCAGCAGGTGCACCAGATCGTGGCGCGGGAGTTCGGTGCTCTCGAAGTACTTGGCATCGGGCCAGGCACGCACCGAGGTGCCGTGCTTGCGCTCGCTGCCCAGGGCCTTGCGGATGCTGACGGGCTCGATCACATCGCCGCCGGCAAAGGCCAGGCTCGCTGCCTGGCCGTCGCGCCACACCGTCACGTTCATGCGCTTGGACAAGGCATTCGTCACGCTCACCCCGACCCCGTGCAGTCCGCCCGAAAAACTGTAGGCTCCGCCCGACCCCTTGTCGAACTTGCCACCGGCATGCAGGCGCGTGAACACGATCTCGACCACCGAGACCTGCTCCTCGGGGTGCAGGCCGAACGGAATGCCGCGGCCGTCGTCATCGACTGTCACCGAGCCGTCGCTGTGCAGCGTGACGGCAATGCGCTTGCCGTGTCCGGCCAGGGCCTCGTCGGCGGCGTTGTCTATCACCTCCTGAATGATGTGCAGCGGGCTTTCAGTGCGCGTGTACATGCCCGGACGCTGCTTGACGGGCTCCAGGCCCTTGAGCACGCGTATCGAGGCTTCTCCGTAGGAATGGTTGGATTTGCTGGTTGCCATGGCGAGCGATTCTAGGATGCCGGCCGCCGCCGCCGCGACCGGACTTCGGCTATAAGGCGCGCCGCAAGTGCGGGCAGAGACCGCCCCGCGGCAAGGCCGCCGCAGATTGGCTACATTGCTGACATGAACTCAACTCGCAGCCCTGCGGCACCCCAACTGACGATGCAGCAGGTCTTGATCTGCGGCGCACTGATCGTCACCCTGTCGATGGGCATACGCCACGGCTTCGGCCTGTGGCTGCAGCCCATCACGATGGACCGCGGCTGGTCGCGCGAGACCTTCGCCTTTGCGATTGCCGTGCAAAACCTGGCCTGGGGCGTGGCGGGCCCCTTGGCCGGCATGCTGGCCGACCGGTTCGGCGCGTTCAGGGTCTTGATTGTCGGCGGCCTGCTGTATGCGCTGGGCCTAGTGTTGATGGGCTTGTCGACCTCGGGCCTGGCGTTCACCAGCAGCGCCGGCTTGCTGATCGGCATGGCGCAATCGGGCACGACCTATGCGGTGATCTATGGCGTGCTGGCGCGCAATGTGCCGCCCGAAAAGCGCGGCTGGGCGATGGGCGTGGCGGCGGCGGCAGGCTCGTTCGGCCAGTTCGCGATGGTGCCCGTCGAGAGCTTCCTGATCAACAGCCTGGGCTGGCAGAGCGCGCTGTTCATGCTCGGTTGCGCGGCGCTGGCGATCATTCCGCTGGCCTTTGGCCTGAAGGAGCCGCGCCAGCTCGCGTTCGACGGCCACCATCAAAGCGTGGGTCACGCGGTGCGTGAGGCCTTCGCGCATCCGAGCTTTCTGCTCTTGATGGCGGGCTATTTTGTGTGCGGCTTCCAAGTGGTCTTCATCGGCGTACACATGCCCAGCTATCTGAGGGACAAAGGTCTCTCGCCCGAGGTGGCCACCTATGCGCTGATGTTGATCGGCCTGTTCAATGTGTTCGGCACCTATGGCGCCGGCGTGCTGGGTCAGCATTTCCCCAAGAAATACCTGTTGTCGGCGATCTACCTGCTGCGCTCGATCGCGGTGATCGCCTTCCTGTGGGCGCCGCTGACACCGGCGAGCGTCTATCTTTTCTCTGCCGTGATGGGCCTGCTGTGGCTGTCGACCGTGCCACTGACGAATGCCGTCGTGGCCCAGGTGTTCGGTGTGCAATACCTGTCGATGCTGAGCGGATTCGTGTTCTTCAGCCACCAGATCGGCAGCTTTCTGGGCGTGTGGCTGGGCGGCAAGCTGTACGACAGCAGCGGCAGCTACAACGTCGTCTGGTGGCTGGTGGTGGCGTTGGGTATCTTTGCCGCCTTGATCAACCTGCCGGTGCGCGAAACAAGCATTCAGCGCAGCGCGCCCGCGCTGGCCTGAGTGAGAATCGCCGCCATGAAACTCAAGCCGCGCCACGTTGTTGGCTGGACCGCCGTCATACTGGCGCTGGCGCTGGTGAGCTGGTCCTATACCCGGCCCGACCTGATCGTCGATCTGGCCACACGCGTCTGGGCCTGTTTTTGACGCGACAGATGGGCAGCCCGATGCTGCCCAATCAACCGAGGCAAGCATGGACAGCGTGGTCATCATCACCGGCGCATCGGACGGCATAGGCGCCGAACTGGCGCGCCAGTGGGCGCTCAAGGAAGGCAGCAAGCTCGGCCTGGTGCTGGCCGCGCGCAGCCAGGACAAGCTGGAGGCGGTGGCCGAACAATGCCGCAAGCTCGGCGCCCAGGTGCTGGTGCAGCGCTGCGACGTAGCGCAAGAAGGCGATTGCCGCGCCTTGATCGCCCACAGCGTCGATCACTTCGGCCGCATCGATGTGCTGGTCAACAACGCCGGCATGTCGGCGCATGCCTTGTTGTCCGACGTGAGCGACCTGCGCTGGTATGAAGAGCTGATGCGCATCAACCACTGGGGCGCCGTATGGTGCACGCACGCCGCGCTGCCGCATCTGACCAAGACGCGCGGCCGCATCGTTGCCGTCTCGAGCCTGGCTGGACTGGTCGGCGTGCCGGGCCGCACCGCCTACAGCGCGAGCAAGTTTGCGATGAACGGTTTTTTTGAGGCCCTGCGCACCGAGCTGATCGCCAAAGGTGTGAGTGTGACGATTGTCTATCCCGGCGTGGTGGCCACGCGACATCCGCTATCGCGGCTTCAACGCGCAAGGCCAGTCGGCGGGCAAGAGCGGGCTCGACGAGCGTGGTGCGATGTCGGTCGACACCTGCGCCCGATTGATACTCGAAGCCACACTCGCCAGAAAGCGTGAGATCGTGATGAGCGCCAAAGGAAAGTTCGGTCGCTGGCTCAAGTTGCTGGCGCCGCAGTGGGTCGATGCCTTGGCCCTGAAAGCACTGAAGAAAGAGGAACGTCCGAGATGAGCAGCCATGAAGCCACCCCCAACAGCCTGGCCGCGTCGCCGTGGGTACGCCGCTGGGTCGCCAATCTGGCGCCGGGCAGCACCGTGTTGGACGTCGCCTGCGGCAGTGGCCGCCACGCGCGCTTCCTGGCCGAGCTGGGCCACCACGTCACCGGTGTGGACCGGGATGCCAACGCGCTGCAGGGTCTGCAAGGTGTGGCAGGCATTGACGAGTTGGTGCTGGCCGACATCGAGGCCGACCCCTGGCCGTTTGAAGCGCGTCAATTCGACTGCGTGCTGGTCACCAACTATTTGTGGCGCGCCTTGCTGCCGAGAATCGTCGCCGCGGTGGCGCCCGGCGGGAGCCTGATCTACGAGACCTTCGCGCAAGGCAACCAGGCGCTCGGCAAGCCCAGCAACCCGGACTATCTGCTGCGCCCGCGCGAGCTCCTCGATGCGGCCAACGGCCTGCGCGTGCTCGCTTATGAAGACGGCTTTCTGCCGTCGCCCGAGCGCTTTGTACAACGCATCACGGCCATGCGTGACGCCGATGCGCCGGCCCGGGCCGCGTCCGACTTTGGCCGCTACCTGCTGCCGTGAACCGGGCGCCGGCCGCGCCTGGGTAGAATCGACGGATTGCGAGGACTTGTCATGACACCCATTGTTGGCAGCATCGTGGCCCTGGTCACGCCCATGCTTGAAGACGGCAACATCGATTACCCCGGCCTGCGTCGCTTGATCGACTGGCACATTGCCGAAGGCACGAACTGTATCGGCGTGGTCGGTACCACGGGCGAATCACCCACCGTCGATGTCGAAGAACACTGGGAAGTCATCCGCGTGGCCGTCGAGCATGCGGCCGGCCGTGTGCCCATCATGGCCGGCACCGGCGCCAATTCCACCCGCGAGGCCATCGAGCATTCGGCCTATGCAAAGAAGATTGGTGCCGACTGCACGCTGTCGGTCGTGCCCTATTACAACAAGCCCTCGCAAGAAGGCATTTATCAGCATTTCAAGGCCATTGCCGAAGCCGTCAATATGCCGATGGTCTTGTACAACGTGCCCGGCCGCACGGTGGCCGATATGCAGGTCGCAACCGCGCTGCGCTGCGCGACACTGCCCGGTGTCGTTGGCATCAAGGAAGCCAGCGGCAATATCGAGCGGGCGGCCTGGCTGATCAAGCAGGCACCCAAGGGCTTCTCCATCTATTCGGGCGACGACGGCACGGCCGTTGCGCTGATGCTGCTGGGCGGTCACGGCAATGTGAGCGTCACTGCCAACGTGGCGCCACGCGCAATGAGCGAGCTGTGCCGTGCCGCCTTGTCCGGTGATACCAGGCAGGCCGCACGCATTCACCTGCAGTTGCTCGCCTTGCACAAGGCCTTGTTCGTCGAACCCAGTCCCGCGCCGACCAAGTGGGCGCTGTCGCGCCTGGGTCGTTGCGGTGCTGCCGTGCGTCTGCCCATCACGCCGCTTTCCGCAACCGGCCAGGCGGACGTGGAACAAGCCATGCGCGAAGCAGCCCTGTTGTGAGACTGGCCCTGTTTCTTGTTCAGATCCAACCCCGGTGCTCCCAACGAGCCCAGATCCTCGGAGATTTCTAGCGTGACAGCTTCCTTGCCCCAATCAACTCAGGCCACTTCCACGCGTGTGGCTTGCACCCTGCTTCTTGCCACTTTGGTGGGATGCAGCTCCGTAGAGAATGTGCTCTCGGGCAGCAAGGTGGATTACCGCACCAGTGCGCGCCAAACCAATGGCTTGGACGTGCCGCCTGACCTGACCCAGCTGGCCCGCGACAATCGCGCCCAGGTGCAAGGCGGCGTGGTGAGCGCCTCCTCACTGCAGCAAAGCGCCGCGCTGGCGCCTGCCGCGGTCAAGTCGCAAGCCGAAGTGGCGCTGACCAAGCTTGGCGACCTGAGTATCGAACGCGCCGGTGACACGCGCTGGCTCCATACCAGCATGTCCCCCGAACAGCTGTGGCCGCTGCTTAAGAGTTTCTGGGACGAACGCGGCCTCAGATTGGCGCTGGACCAGCCGCAGCTCGGTGTGATGGAAACCGAATGGGCCGAAAACCGCGCCAAGGTTCCGGCCACCGGCCTGCGCAAATACCTGGGTTCGTTCGCCGACGGTCTGTTTTCGTCGGGTGAGCGCGACCAGTACCGCACGCGCGTGGAGCGCACCGCAAAAGGCACCGATGTCTACATCGCACACAAGGGTTTGATCGAGGTTGCGACTTCAAAAACCGGCGACGAATACCGTTGGGCAGCACGCCCGTCCGATCCTCAACTCGAGGCCGAAATGCTGTCGCGGCTGATGCTCAAGCTCGGGGGCAAGGAAGAGGCTTCGACCGTCGCCGTTGCCAAGGCGCCGCCCGCCACGCCGCCAGCTGCCGGCATAGGCGAGGCGCGCACGCTGGCCATGGTCCCCAATTCGCTGCAAGTGAAGGATGGCTTTGACCGTGCCTGGCGTCGCGTCGGGCAGAGTCTGGACCGCAACGGTTTCACCATCGAAGATCGCGACCGCGTGCAAGGCCTGTACTTCCTGCGCTACGCCGACCCGACCAAGGCCGGCAAGGAAGAGCCGAACTTCTTCCAGAAGCTGTTCGGCGCCAAGATCGACACCAGTGCGGGTCGTTATCGCGTCTCGGTCAAGTCGGTCGGCGACATCAGCACCGTGCAAGTGCAGGACGACAAGGGCGTGGTGCAGACCGATGACATCGCCAAGCGCATCATCAGTTTGATGATGGATGATCTGAAGTGAACCAGCGTCAGACCGGCTGCTGCGCGGCCGCTCTGACGCCAGCAGGCGCTGCCCCCGGGACTGCGCAAAAGCCACGCCCTCTATCCGGGCCGGTCGGCTTGCGCAGCGGCAGCGGGCAGTAGGCCATGCGCTTTTGCAGCTTGGGCAGCGGCAGCTCCGGCAACAGCACACTGGTCGAGGCCTCGCAAGGCATCACCACCACGAGGGTGTTGATCGACTGCGGATTTTCGATGCGCGAACTCGAACGCCGCCTGCAACGCGTGGGTGCCGAACTGACCCAACTCGACGGCATCTTCATCACCCATGAGCATGGCGACCATGTGGGTTGTGCCTTCACGCTCGCCAGAAAGCACCGAGTTCCGGTCTGGCTGAGTCGAGGCACCTGGCGGGCCATCGGAGCGCCCGAGCTGCCCGCCGGTCAGCTGCACTTTGCGCAGGACGGCGACAGTTTTGCCGTGGGCGATTTGCAGCTCAGTCCCTATGCAGTGCCGCACGACGCGCACGAGCCCTTGCAACTCACCTGCAACGACGGTCACTTGCGCCTGGGCGTGCTGACGGACGCAGGCTCCATCACCGAAGGCATGCTCGAACAACTCAAGGGGTGCGACGCCCTCTTGCTCGAGTTCAACCATGATCTGGAGTTGCTCAAACAGTCGAGCTATCCGGCCAGTCTCAAAAGACGCATTCAGGGCTCACACGGCCACTTGTCGAACGACACGGCGACGCAAGCTCTCGCTGCCATCAATCACCCACAACTGCGCCACGTGGTGGCGGCGCACCTGAGCGAGCGCAACAACAACCCGGCACAGGTGCGCGCGCTGATGGCCCAGACACTGGGCCGACCCGCGCTTGAGATGGCCGTGGCCGATCCGCTTGAGGGTATCGGCTGGCTGCGTTTGAACTGAGCGGTCTTGTGCGGTCAATTGGGATAGGGGGTGAGTCAGTGTGACTCACTCCCCTCCCACACCACCTGGCATGCGGGTCCGCACCGGGCGGTTGGAATGGTTGAGGTCATGCAGACGTTTGCACTACTACACGCCTGGCTTCGCTGATTCGGGTTCGGCGAGATCGGTTCACTCGCTGCCACGCCCTTGCAAGATTCACCTGCTCCGGCATTGTGGCGAGCTTCACTTGCGTGAACATCTGAGGCACTCCTCTCTCGATAACCCAAGGCCTATACCTTCCATTCCTTCGGCCCTTCGCTTTCGGTCCACAGCCTCTGCGGCCTTGCCTACGACTACTACGGCCTCTGCTGACTTCTCGCTCCGGCTTTCACCGTCGCCCTTTCAGGCACGAGGCGAGATCTCCCCAGGTAAGGGTCGCACTCCTTCATCACACAACCGCCAGATTTACGCCGCCTGAGCTTTGACCACGAGAGCTTTGCAGTCTTTGGCCTGCTCGCCCTGCTCGGCACCGCCTTCTATCTGGTTCTTGTCCATCGGCTCATGACTTACGCTCCACGCTTCCTTCCCACAATCGGTCACCCTCATGCAGTTGCGCTTCACTTCGCTCACTGTGGTCAGCTTGCGGCGGGACTTGCACCCACAGGAGTGCGCCCATGCTGGGCGCACCAAACAAAAGCCGCCCGAAGGCGGCTTTTGACGTGATCGGAAAACCGATTACTTGCTGGCGGCTTCGGAAGCAGCTGCAGCAGCCATGCCGGCGACTTCAGAAGCGCCTGCAGCGACTTGAGAAGCAGCAGCAGCGACTTCAGCTGCGGCGGGAGCAGCCATGGGAGCCGGAGCAGCAGGAGCGGCTTCTTCCTTCTTGCCACAGGCCGTCAGGGCAACAGCAGCGATCAGCGTGGCCATCAGAATCGACTTATTCATACTCAACCTCAATTTTTAAATTCGATCAATTACCGGGAATTGAGGGGTCCCTCCGAATTGCAGAGCCCCAACATGGCGAGACGATAGAAAAAAGGAAAGATTCCACCGTCTGACGCGAAATTGTAGCGTGAGTCCAGGTTTACCATTAGAGGCCCAAGGTGGTAGTCGCAAATGAAGCCAGCGATCGTTGCGCAATTGCATCAATCAAGTCCCTTGCGCGCACTTCGTCCGCTTTTTCATGCGACACGCTGCCCCGCCACACCTGCTTGTCGAACAAACGCACGGTCACAACCGAAGGCGCCAGCAGCATCGTAGGCAGGGCCTCGTGCGAGTCGTCGGCCTCGTCACCAAAGCGGCGCGCGTCCAGAACGTGGCTGAAGCGCACGCGCCATTGCACAAATCGGCTGTGTGAATGACGCACCTCATCAAAGGTCTGCGCCACCATCACCAGCCGCCGATGCGGCATGCACCAGCGCGTCAGTGCATCCAGCACCTCGGGCTCGCTGAGCGGCCAATGCGCATAGTCGCTGTCGCACCACCACATTTCGCGACAGCCCTGTTCCGCCGCCTGGAACAGGCCATCACGCAATGCCTGAACAAAGTCGGCGCGGGTGGTCAAAATGCGGTGACTGGGGTCAGACATGAACAGCTCCGATCAGCAGGGGTCCTGGGCCAGCAAAGTCATAGCGCTCGCACCCAGCCATCTTCGGCCCACTGCTTGAGCAGATCAAGCGCGCCCTGCGACAAGCGCGCCACATCGGCAGCCTTCAGCCAGCGCTCGTCGGCCAGGCGCCGCATCAGGAGGGCGTCCTTGCCTGCCGCCCGGTACGACTCGCCGTTGATGAACACATGCGCCTGGTCGTACATCATGCGGCTGCGCCGGTCGAGCTGCGCCGCTTGTCCCTGCGCCAGCGTTTCACCGGCATCGAACCAGACGCGCGGCTTGGGCTCGGTCAACGCCTCACCGAGTGCGCGCTCGAGTGCCCGCGGCTCGTCCAGCGCGCGCTGCGCCGCGTCGCGCGCAAACTCCAGCAAGGCCTTGGGAATCAAGCCGGGCCTGTGCGTGGCGGGCTCGTGCGGGTCGCTGTAGATGCGGTTGCTGCGCGGCTCATCGTCTTCATCCATCAGGCGCTGCAGCAGCTCGCGCGCCAGCTCGGCACGCCAGGGCGTGCGAAAACCCACCGAGCAGGTCATGCATTCGCCGATGGCGATGCCGTCATGCGCCCAACCCGGCGGCAGATAGAGCATGTCGCCGGGATCCAGCACGACATCCTGCTCGGGCTCGAAATCGGCCAGCAACTTGACCGGCACGCCTTCGCGCAAGGCCCCGCTGGTGGCCACGCCGCGGCGGCCGATGCGCCAACGGCGCTGGCCGTGCACCTGGATCAGAAAAACATCGTAAGAGTCGAAATGCGGGCCGACGCCGCCGCCATCGGTGGCGTAGGAAATCATCAAATCATCCAGCCGCGCCTCGGGCACAAAACGGAACTGCGCCATCAGTTCGTGAGCGGCCGGCACATGCAGGTTCAAACCCTGCACCAGCACGGTCCAGTGCGCTTTGCTGTAAGGCGGCAGTTTGGCAATGGGTCCCTGGCGCAAGGCCCAGCGGCCGTTGAACTGCGAGACCAGGCGCGACTCCACGTCCTGATTCGCCGCCAGTGCCGCAAGCTCGGTGCGGCTCACCGGTGGCTCGATTCCAGGCATCGCCTGGCGCACCAGCAAGGGCTTTTTTTGCCAATGGCGGCGCATGAATTGCTCTGGCGTGAGGCCGCCCAGCAGCGGCGTGGCTTGTTTGATATTCATGGACGATATTGTGCTTGCGTCGCCGCCTCAGCGGACCAGCGTACCCATACCGAATGGTGAAACCCGGCTGTGAGATCATGCCGGCCATGCAAATTTCAGCCCCCTGTGTTGTTTCATTGAAATGGCGTCTTGACGACGCCCAAGGCCAGTTGATCGACGAGCTGGCCGAAGCGCTGGAATTCTTCTATGGCGGCGACGACCTGCTCGCCAAAGTGGAAGAGGCCCTGGTCGGCAAAGAGGCCGGCTTCGAGGCCCACCTGCACCTGGATCCGGAGCATGCGTTCGGCGACTACGACTCGACCCTGGTGTGTTTCGAGGCACGAAGCCTGTTCCCGGCCGAACTGGAGACAGGCATGCAGCTCGAAGGCCTGCCCGAAGGCGCCGTCACCCCGGACATGCCTGCCGACATGCTGTACACCGTGACCGAGGTCTACCCCGAGCATGTGGTGCTGGACGGCAACCATCCGCTGGCCGGCATCGCCTTGCGCATGCACCTCACGGTGGTGGCAGTGCGTGAAGCCACCGTTGACGAAGTGGGCACGGGGAGCGTCGGCGAGCCGGTGCTGAACCTGCTCAACATCCTGCCGCCCAGCCAGAAAATGCACTGAGCTCGCGCACAAGACAGCACCTGCGTGCTGTCTTGTGGCTAGCGAAGGACCGGCCGCCTACCAGCGGACGGGCTGATCTCGCGCACAAGACAGCACCTGCATCGAACCGACTCAGCCCTTGCTCGACGACGGCCAGCAGCGCAACGCGATCTTGGTCGTCCGCGAAGATGCTCTCGCGCCGGTCGCCCCGTGAAGTCACGTGGTACACGGCACCTGGGAACTCGATGCGCAAAGGACGGGACATCGGCACTCTTGCGTAGCTTGAGTCGGACTTCAAACTGAAGACCTGACCCTGCTGCTGGAACGACTGGAACTGGACGAGTGGACCCGACTGAATCTCACCAACGAACGGCCGGTCCTCACCAACTTGCCGTCCTTCAGGACGGACGTGCTGCGTGGTCACACCGCAGTAACATTGAACCGATCGCAGAGGTCATCCACCTGCCGCGCCTTGAGCTTGTCCGCTCGCAGTTTGCGAAGCCCGCTACGCTCGAAGATGGCGTAGGCAAACCCCTTGTTCATCTGGCGCGACACGTATCGGATCCCGTCCCAGCGCGTGCTCGCACCGTTAATCGCCTGCGCCCAGGCTTGGCTCGTCGAGTAGTCGGCGGAAGCACTGATGTCGTTGTTCAGGCCCAGGGACTTGAGTGCCTCCCCGGTCAGGTCGGCCAGCACCAGCGTTTTGCGCCGCTCACAGGCAAAGCGCACGACCGAGCGCTCGGTCAGCTCGGCAGCCGGCACCTCGTAGCTACCGCCCACGAACCGCCCGGACTCGTGGATGACGCTTTCTGCGAACGCCACCTCGATGGAGCTGGCGGTGTAGCAGGTGCCGAATGCGCCTGCGCAGTCTGGCTCAGGATCGTCGAAGCGGTAGACGCCGGCGGACCAGTACGGCTCCGTGGCCGGGTGCCGACTCAAGCGCACGAGAGACGCCACCTCGATCCTGACCGGACGAAGCAAGCCTTCGAACGAGCCGGGCTCAGGCAGCCGCAGCTGCATTTCTGGCGCCATGCGCGGCTCCCCGCTCACGCGCCCAGGCAGCAGCCAGGCGTTCCACCTTTGCCACGGGAAGCCCCGCCTCCAAGGCGGCGGCGATGCTCTTGCCTGCCAGGCTGCCGTGGTCGCGCAGCCAGAACATCAGTTTCTCGCTGGAGCCAAGGTCGCCGAGTGCACGGCAGACCGTGGCCACGGTCTCGCGGTCCATGCCCAGGAACGCTTGGGGGTAGTACAGCCGGTTGCCGACTTTCACAGCGAACACTTCGCCCCGTTCTGCTGCCGGCGCCAAGGCCTGGCGTGTGAGCCCCCAGGCATGCGCGAGCTGCTCGCCGGGTACGACGAGGCCATCCTTCACCCACTGGACACGCGCTGCCTCACCACGCGCGGTGGCGCCAGCCAGACCGCCGGTAGCCTGAGCTTGCTGGGTGTTCGTGGTGGAGGACTTGGCATGTGCCGCCCGCACGCGGACGTCTCGCGTCCCCGGCGTCTTCAGCCCTTGCTTGCTCACCACCGAGCGAAGGCTGCCGACGTCGTCGCTGAGGCGACCAATGGCGGCTTCGAGCTGCGCGATCCGGCGCAGCAGGACTGGGGTACTGAGGTCGGTGCTCATGGAGCGATTCTAAGCAAATGCATACAGTAAAGCAAATGCGACAAATGGAGCAAGTGTTCGCGGCCGGCAGATGATTCCGCCGCGATAGTTTGCTCAATGCTTGCCCGTTGACCCGAACCCACCCTCGCCGCGCTCGGACTCGCCGAATTCGTCCACGCGCCTGAACTTGGCCTGCACCACCGGCACGATCACCATCTGCGCGATACGCTCCATCGGCTGGATCACGAAGCTCGATGGGCCGCGGTTCCAGCAGCTCACCATCAGCTGGCCCTGGTAATCGCTGTCGATCAAACCAACCAGATTGCCGAGCACGATGCCGTGCTTGTGGCCCAGACCCGAGCGCGGCAGGATGATGGCCGCCAGCCCCGGATCGGCGACGTGAATGGCAAGTCCCGTGGGCACCAGCAAGGTCTGGCCGGGCGCCAGCGTCACCGGCTCGTCCAGGCAGGCGCGCAGATCGAGGCCTGCGCTGCCGAGCGTGGCGTAGTGAGGCAGCTGCTCGGCCATGCGGGAGTCGAGCACTTTGATGTCGATGGTCGTCATGACTTGAGCCGGCCCGCGATCTCGCGCACCAGCTCGCGCGCCAGGCTGAGTTTGTCGGCCGTCGGCAGTTCGCGCTGGCCTTGGGCATCGACCAGCACCAACGTGTTGTCATCGCGGCCGAAAGTGGCGGGACCCAGATTGCCGACCACCAGCTCGACCTGCTTGCGCTGCAGCTTGTCGCGCGCGTGTGCCACCAGGTTTTCGCTTTCGGCGGCAAAGCCCACGCAATAAGGGCGCGGCCGAAGCTGCGCCACGGCGGCCAGGATGTCGGGGTTCTCGGTCAGGTCGAGCGTCGGCACCTGCTGTTTGCCGCTCTTCTTGATCTTGTGTTCGGACACCGAGGTCGCACGCCAGTCGGCCACGGCCGCGGTGGCCACGAACACATCGTGACGGGCTGCCAGCGGCAGCACCGCGTCGTGCATCTGTTGCGCAGTCTGCACATCGATGCGCTGCACGCCACGCGGCGTAGCCAAATGCACAGGGCCGGCCACCAGCGTGACTTGCGCACCCGCCTCGGTGGCCGCGCGCGCGACGGCAAAACCCATCTTGCCGCTGGACAGATTGGTGATGCCGCGCACCGGGTCGATCGGCTCGTAAGTGGGCCCGGCGGTAATGAGCACACGCTTGCCCGCCAGCAGCTTGGGTTGGAAGAAACTGATCAGTTCATCGAGCAAATCCTGCGCCTCGAGCATGCGTCCGTCGCCGACTTCACCGCAGGCCTGCGCGCCGACATCCGGCCCCAACAGCTGCGTGCCGTCGGCGCGCAGCTGGGCCGCATTGCGCTGCGTGGCCGGATGCGCCCACATCTCGCGGTTCATGGCCGGCGCCACCAGCAAGGGGCAGCGCACCATCGGCCGCGCCAGGCACATCAGGCTCAGCAAATCGTCGCCGCGCCCCTGCGCCAGCTTGGCCATGAAATCGGCACTGGCGGGTGCCACCAGAATCGCATCGGCGTCGCGGCTCAGATTGATATGCGCCATATTGTTGGCCTCGCGCGCATCCCACTGGCTGGTGTAGACGGTGCGATTCGACAGCGCCTGCAGCGTCACCGCGGTGATGAAATGCTCGGCCGCCTCGCTCATCACCACCTGCACGCTGGCGCCGGCCTTGACCAGCAAGCGTGTCAGCTCGGCGGCCTTGTAGCAGGCGATACCGCCCGAGAGGCCCAGCACGATGTGCTTGCCCTGGAGTTGGATGGCTTGTTCTGACATGGGCGGAACTGTAGCGCAAGAGACTTCGGGTATTGCGCGACAGACCTTGGAGCGCAGCGAGAAGCGCTGTCCTCAAGTGATTGACTAGCGGAAATTTCGGCTGCTGCTGGTCAATCCCTGCAACAGATCGGTATGGTCGATCAGCTTGGCGGCCACCAGATGCCTGACCTCGCCTTCGCATTGCCACTGCCCGAACACCGTCATCAAGCGCGCCGCCAGCAAGGGCTTGCGCTGGGCTTCGGCCACACTCGGCCAGACGATGACGTTGACGAAACCGGTGTCGTCTTCGAGCGTCACGAACACCACTCCCTTGGCCGTGCCGGGCCGCTGGCGGTGCGTGACCAAACCGCTGGCGCGCGCGATCCGCCCGCTCGGATAGGTGTGCAGCACGCGGGCGGGCTGCACCTTGAAGGCGTTCAGGGCCCCGCGCAGCAGCGCCAGCGGGTGCTGGCCCAGACTCAAGCCCAGCGCGCGATAGTCGCTCAGCAGGTTCTGGGCTTCATCGGGCGCCACCAGCTCCACGGCGGCCTCGTCGGTGCGTGCATCGCGCAGCAGCGGAGTCGCTCGCGTGTCCACGCCGGCGACCGTCCAGGCCGCCTGATGACGATGCCCGGTGAGGGTCTGCAAGGCGTCGGCCTGGGCCAACAGGGTCAGGTCATGCCTATCCAACGCGGCGCGCCGGCTCAGGTCTTCAAGCGTGCCCAGCGCTGCCTCGCCTCTGGCCTGGACAATGCGCTCGGCTACCTGAGCCGACAAGCCGCTGATGCGGTTCAGCCCCAAGCGCACCGGCCGCAATGACGAGTCGGCACCCAACCCTTCCAGCGTCGACTCCCAGTCGCTGATCTCGACGCGCACCGGCAACACCTGCACACCATGCGCGCGCGCGTCGCGCACCAGCTGGGCCGGCGCATAAAAGCCCATCGGCTGGCTGTTGAGCAAGGCGGCCAGAAAGGCATCCGGGTGGTGGCACTTGATCCAGGCGCTGACATAGACCAGCAGCGCAAAGCTCGCCGCGTGGCTCTCGGGAAATCCGTATTCTCCAAAGCCCTGGATCTGCTTGAAGATGCGTTCGGCGAACTCGAGCGTGTAGCCTTTTTGCAGCATGCGACCAACCAGCCGCTCGTGGAACGGCCCGAGTCCCCCCTTGCGCTTCCAGGCCGCCATGGCGCGGCGCAGGCTGTCGGCCTCGCCGGGCGTGAAGTCGGCGGCGAGAATCGCCAGCTGCATCACCTGCTCCTGAAAAATCGGCACGCCCAGCGTGCGCCCGAGTGCCTGCCTGACCTCGTCGCTCGGATAGTCGACGGCTTCTTCGCCGCAGCGCCGGCGCAGATAGGGATGCACCATGCCGCCCTGGATCGGCCCGGGCCGCACGATCGCCACCTCGATCACCAGATCGTAAAAACAGCGCGGCTGCATGCGCGGCAGCATGCTCATCTGGGCGCGGCTTTCGACCTGGAACACGCCCACCGAGTCGGCCTTGCAAAGCATTTCAAAGGTGGGGGCGTCCTGGGCGGGGACGTCCTGCATGCGAAACGGGCGTCCCAGCTTGTGCGAGACAAGCAGCAGCGCGCGGCGTATCGCGCTGAGCATGCCAAGCGCCAGGATGTCGATCTTGATCAGCCCCAATGCGTCGAGGTCGTCCTTGTCCCACTGGATCACGCTGCGTCCGTCCATCGCGGCGTTCTCGACCGGCACCAGCTGGGCTATTCTGTCGCGTGCGATCACAAAGCCGCCCGGGTGCTGGCTCAGGTGCCGCGGAAAGCCGATCAGCGTCTGCGTCAACTCCATCCACAGCCGGGTGCCGGGCGCATCCACATCGAGGCCAAGCTCGGCCAGGCGTTCGGGCGCGATGCGGCTGCCATCAAACCAATGCTGGCTCTTGGCCACGCTGTCTATCACCGACAGGTCGAAACCGAGCGCGCGGCCGACGTCACGCAAGGCGCTGCGTGGCCGGTAGCAAGACATGACCCCGGTGAGCGCGGCGCGGTGGCGTCCGTACTTGCGATAGATGTACTGGATCACCTCCTCGCGGCGCTCGTGCTCGAAATCGATGTCGATGTCGGGCGGCTCGTCGCGCTCGGCGCTGATGAAGCGCTCGAACAGCACTTCAGCGCGCGACGGATCGACCTCGGTCACGCCCAGGCAGTAGCACACGGCCGAATTGGCAGCGCTGCCGCGGCCCTGGCACAGAATGCCCTGCGCGCGCGCCCAATCGACGATGTCGGCCACGGTCAAAAAATAAGGTTCGAATTGCAGCTGCGCGATGAGGGCGAGTTCATGCTCGATCTGTCCGTTCACCTTGCTCGGCACACCGGATGGGAAGCGGCGCCGCGCGCCCATCTCGGTGAGCGCGCGCAAGTAGCTGGCCGGCGTCTGACCCTCGGGCACGATCTCGCGCGGGTATTCGTAGCGCAACTGGTCCAGCGAAAAAGCGCAGCGCGCCGCCCACTGCACGGTGGCTGCCAGCCAGGCGGGTCGGTACAAGGCAGCCAGGCGCGCACGCGAGCGCAAATGCGCCTCGCCGTTCGCTTGCAACGCATAACCCGCTTGCGCCACGGTCTGGCGCAGCCTGGTCGCTGTCAGCATGTCCTGCAAGGGCTTTCGCGAGCGCACATGCATCAGTGCGTCGCCCAGCGCCAGCACCGGCAGCCCGGTCAGTTCGGCCACGCGCGGCACCCAGTCCAGCCATAGCTTGTCATGCGCACGGTGCAGCAGCGGCAGCCCCAGGCCGGCACGGTCGCCAAACCACGTCTTGAGCCACAAGGCATGCGTCAACAGGGCCTCGAAATTGTCGCCGGGCTCGGGCACCAGCAGCGCCAGGCAGTCGGGCAGTCCAGCGATATAAGGCAGGTGCGGCACGCGCCCTTGCACATCGCTCGCATGCGCCAGGTATTGCCCCTTGGGCGCGCGGCGCCGTGCCAGCGTGATCCACTCGCACAAATTGCCGTAGCCGCGGCGCGATTGCGCAAGCAGCACCAGCCGCATGCTCAGCCCCGCCCGCGGGTACGCCAGCGGCCCCCCAAGGGGGCCAAGTTGTTCTTGGGAGCGGCCCGGCGAACAACTTGAGAGCCGCATCTGCGTGCCCACGATCAAATGCAGGCCGCACCGCTTGGCCTCGGTATGCGCGCGCACGACCCCGGAGACCGAGCATTCATCGGTGATGGCCAAGCCCGCATAACCGAGTTCGGCCGCGCGCGTCACCAACTCCTCCGGATGCGAGGCACCGGTGAGAAAGCTGAAGTTGCTGGTGCACAGCAACTCGGCATAAGAGGGCAGCGATGACGGCTGCATAAGGAACGATGCGGTTAGG
>CAVUEF010000024.1:0-18790 GCA_963740455.1 uncultured beta proteobacterium | reverse complement strand
GGCTCCAAGGGCGGCAATGAAAATGTGCCCGTGCAAGCCGTCGTCATCAACCATGCCACGATCGAGAAATAAATGAGCAAAACCGTAGAACTGCACACCAACCATGGTGTGATCCGCATCGAACTGGATGACGTAAAAGCCCCCGTCACGGTGGCCAATTTCCTGTCGTACGTGGCCAAGGGCCACTATGACGGCACGGTGTTCCACCGCGTCATCAAGGGCTTCATGGTGCAGGGTGGCGGGTTCGATGCCAGCATGCAGCAAAAGCCCACCGATGCGACGATCCAGAACGAAGCCAACAACGGCCTGACCAACGACCACTACACGCTGGCCATGGCGCGTACCAGCGCGCCGCATTCGGCCAGCGCACAGTTCTTCATCAACACGACCCACAACGGCTTTCTGAACTTCAAGGCCGAGACGGCTTCCGGCTGGGGTTATGCCGTGTTCGGCAAAGTGGTGGCCGGCATGGACGTGGTGGATGCGATCGAAAAGGTGCGCACCGGCAACAAGGGTGGTCACGACGACGTGCCACTGGAAGACGTGCTGATCGAGCGCGCGGTGCTGGTGAGCTGAAGCCATGAACGGGGCCGCCGCGGCGCAGGAAGGCCAGCGCGCCTGCGCCCTGCCCCGGTTTGACGAGGTCTGCGCCCCGCGGGCGTGGGAGCAGATCGACTTTGTGTCCGATCTGCACCTCTCGCAAGACACGCCTGCCACCTTTGACGCCTTCGCCGCCCACTTGCTGCACACCCGCGCGCAGGCGGTGTTCATGCTGGGCGACATCTTTGAAGTCTGGGTCGGTGACGACGCGAGGTTCGGCGGCTTCGAGGCGCGCTGCGCAGCGCTGCTGCGTGAGGCGAGCCTTCGCACCAAGCTCTTCTTCATGCCGGGCAACCGCGACTTTCTGGTCGGCCCGGCGCTGCTGGGCGCGGTCGATGTGCAAGGCTTGCAAGATCCGACCGTGCTGCTCGCGTTCGGAAAGCGCTTACTGCTCAGCCACGGTGACGCGCTGTGCCTTGGCGACACGGCTTATCAGCAGTTTCGCGCCGAAGTGCGCGGCAGGCCTTGGCAAGAGGCATTTCTGGCCAAGCCGCTGGCCGAGCGCAAGGCGCTTGCGCGGCAGATGCGCGACGCCAGCGAAGCCATCAAGCGCTCGCATCTGCCGGCCGACTGGATCGACCTGGACGCGCCGGCCTGCCTGCTGTGGCTTGCACACGCGCAAGCCGACTGCCTGATTCACGGCCACACGCACCGGCCCGCCACGCACGCCTTGAGTGCGCTTGCCCAGCGATGGGTGCTGAGCGACTGGGAGCTCGACGGCCCGCACGGGTCGGCACGCGCCGAGGTGCTGCAACTGAGCGCCGCGGGGCTGCGCCGCGTGAGACCCGCAGGCCGTTGATGTGGCCTGGCAGCGCATGGCGCGAGTGGCGCGAAGCACGCGTCCTGAGGCGACGCGCGATCGCTGAGCCGCTGTGGCGTCTGACGCTGGCGCGTTATCCCTTCCTGCAACTGCCCGACCCGGCCGATCAGGCACTGCTGCGTCGGCTCAGCACCCTGTTCCTGGCTGAAAAAGAGTTTCACGGCATCGACGGTTTCGAGGTCAGCGACGAAGTGGCGGTGGCGGTCGCCGCTCAGGCTTGTCTGCTGGTTCTGCACCTGGGGCTGGAGCGCTACCGTGGCGTCAAAGGCATCGTCATGCATGCCGATCAGGTGCTGGCGCGGCGCGAGGTGATGGACGAAGACGGCCTGGTGCACGAGTACGACGAAGTGCTGTCCGGCGAAGCCATGGAGGGCGGGCCGCTGATGCTGTCGTGGGCCGATGTACAGGAAGCAGGGAACGCTGAAGGCACCGCCTACAACGTCGTGATGCACGAGTTTGCCCATGTGCTGGACATGCAGGACGGCCAGGCCAACGGCATGCCGCCGCAGGCCAGCAGCGCTCGTCGAGCCGTCTGGGTCGAGACCATGGCGACCGAGTACCAGGCCTTTTGCCGCCTGCTTGAACAGGGCCGCGAGACTCCCATCGACGCCTACGGCGCGCAAGGCCTCGACGAGTTCTTTGCGGTTGCGGTCGAGGCCTTCTTCGTCACGCCGCGCTCGCTGCGCTCAGACCATGCGCGGCTCTATGCGCTGCTGGCCGACTACTTCGGGCAAGACCCGGCCCGGCCCAGCGCGCACAGCGCATAAAAAAACAGGGCCTCGCGGCCCCTGTTCATGCGTTGATCCGGTCCCGCCGTCAGACGGTCGCCTTCTCTGCCTTGGGGCGGTCGCTGCGCTTGCCACTGGGCTGGATGTCGAGCACCGTCTTGCCGTCAGCGTCCACATCGACACTCAGGCGGCCACCGTCGACGAGCCGGCCGAACAGCAATTCGTCGGCCAGCGCACGGCGAATCGTGTCCTGGATCAAACGCTGCATCGGGCGCGCGCCCATCAAAGGATCGAAACCCTTCTTGCCCAGGTGATGGCGCAAGGCGTCGCTGAAACTGACCTCGACCTTCTTCTCGGTCAGCTGGCCTTCGAGCTGGAGCAAGAACTTGTCGACGACGCGCAGGATGATGGCCTCGTCGAGCGAACGGAACGACACGATGGCGTCCAGCCGATTGCGGAACTCGGGCGTGAACAGCCGCTTGATGTCGGCCATCTCGTCGCCCTGGGCGCGCGAGTTGGTGAAGCCGATATTGGCCTTGCCCAGCGCCTCGGCGCCCGCGTTGGTCGTCATGACGATGATGACATTGCGGAAATCGGCCTTGCGCCCGTTGTTGTCGGTCAAGGTGCCGTGATCCATCACCTGCAGCAGCACGTTGAACACATCCGGATGCGCCTTCTCGATTTCATCGAGCAGCAGCACGCAGTGCGGTTTCTTGGTCACGGCCTCGGTCAGCAAGCCACCCTGGTCAAAGCCCACATAGCCGGGCGGCGCGCCGATCAGGCGGCTCACCGCATGGCGCTCCATGTATTCGCTCATGTCAAAGCGAATCAGCTCGATGCCCAGGATATAGGCGAGCTGCTTGGCAACCTCGGTCTTGCCGACACCCGTCGGACCACTGAACAGGAAACTGCCAATCGGCTTGTCGGGCTTGCCCAGACCCGAGCGCGCCATCTTGATGGCCGCGGCCAGGGCCTCGATGGCGGGCTCCTGTCCGAACACCACGCTGTTGAGGTCGCGGTCGAGATTTTTCAGCTTGCTGCGGTCGTCGTTGGACACACTGGCCGGTGGAATGCGCGCGATCTTGGCGACGATCTCTTCCACCTCGGTGCGCGTGATGGTTTTCTTCTGCTTGTTCTTGGGCAGGATGCGCTGGGCCGCGCCGGCCTCGTCGATGACGTCGATTGCCTTGTCGGGAAGATGACGGTCATTGATGAACTTGGCCGACAACTCGGCCGCGGCCTGCAGCGCACCGAGCGCGTACTTGACGCTGTGATGCTCTTCAAAGCGCGACTTCAGCCCCTTGAGTATCTCGACGGTCTGCTCGATCGAAGGCTCGACCACATCGATCTTCTGGAAGCGCCGGCTCAAGGCCGCGTCCTTCTCGAAGATGCCGCGGTACTCGGCGAAAGTGGTCGCGCCAATGCACTTCATGGCGCCAGAGCCGAGCGCGGGCTTGAGCAGATTGCTCGCGTCCAGCGTGCCACCCGACGCCGCGCCGGCACCGATCAGCGTATGGATCTCATCAATGAACAGAATCGCATTGGGCTGATCCTTGAGGTTCTTCAGCACGCCCTTGAGGCGCTGCTCGAAGTCGCCGCGGTACTTGGTGCCGGCCAGCAAGGCGCCCATGTCGAGCGAATAAACGGTGCTGTCGGCCAGCACGTCGGGCACCTGCCCTTGCGTGATGCGCCAGGCCAGCCCCTCGGCGATGGCGGTCTTGCCGACCCCGGCTTCACCCACCAGCAGCGGATTGTTCTTGCGGCGCCGGCACAGGATCTGCACCACGCGCTCGACCTCGTGCTCGCGGCCGATCAGCGGATCGATCTTGCCGTCCTTGGCAAGCTGATTGAGGTTTTGCGTGTATTGCTCAAGCGGCGAAGCCTTGCCGCCGTCGGCCTCTTCGCGCTCGACCTCGCCGCTGCCCTGCCCCTCGGGCTTGGCCGACTCGGGCGGCTCGGACTTCTTGATGCCGTGGGCGATGAAGTTGACTACGTCGAGCCGGGTGACGCCCTGCTGGTGCAGGTAATAGACGGCGTGCGAGTCCTTCTCGCCAAAAATGGCCACCAGCACATTGGCGCCGGTCACTTCCTTCTTGCCGCTGCCGGTGGACTGCACATGCATGATGGCGCGCTGGATGACGCGCTGAAAACCGAGCGTCGGCTGGGTGTCCACCTCCTCGGCACCATCGACGGTGGGTGTGTTTTCCTTGATGAACTGCGACAAGCTCTTGCGCAGATCGTCGATATGGGCCGAACAGGCGCGCAGCACCTCGGCGGCCGAAGGGTTGTCCAGCAGGGCCATCAACAGATGTTCGACCGTGATGAACTCGTGGCGCTGCTGGCGCGCTTCCACAAACGCCATGTGCAGGCTGACTTCAAGCTCTTGCGCAATCATGCGGCCTCCATCGTGCACTGCAAAGGATGACCAGCGCGCCGGGCGGCGGCCAGTACCAATTCGACCTTGGTCGCGGCCAGATCCTTGGTGAACACACCGCAGATGGCACGACCCTCGTGATGGATCTTCAACATGATCAGAGTCGCCGTCTCCAGCCCATGCTTGAAATACTCTTGCAAGACCATGATGACAAACTCCATAGGGGTGAAATCGTCGTTCAGCATGACGACCTGATACAGGCGCGGTGGTTCGGTCTTGAGTGGCGAACGCTCAGCCACGGTCGCCCCGTCCGGCCGGTTGGGGCGCGGATCCGAGCTTGGTGGCAAAGCAGGTTCGTCAGGCATGGAATGATTCTATAGATTTGCGTCGGGCGTTGCGGTCTGACCCCTGCCATGTTGTGCCAACTGCGTCACTGTGCAATACCCGATGCGCGGAAATTTACCGGGGCTTGGCCCAGTCTCATCGAAATCGGCGTCCGGCACAGCGCTCAGCTTCAATGCCTCGGATTGTCAGAGGGCTTTGCCGCTCACCTGAAGGTCGAGCGCTCGCAATGCGCAAGGTCAGCGCGCAAGGTCAGCGCACAAGACTCGCCTTGACTCGGGATCATGGCCCTTGCATCCACTCGGGTTGTGCAAACGCAGCGGGCGCGCAGTTCGACGCGCGCCCGGGGTGACGCGCCGCGTCAGCCTGCGTCCTTGTGCATTTCGAAGATGTCGTTGAAGCGCTCGGCGCGGGTCTTGAACGCATTGAGAACGACCGGGTCGAAGTGGGAAGGATGGGTGCGCCCGTCGCCGCCCATGATGATTTCCACGCTGCGTTCATGGCTGAACGCCTCCTTGTACGGGCGCCTGGAGCGCAGCGCGTCGTACACATCGCAAATCTGCATGATGCGCGCCGCCAGCGGGGTCGCCTCGCCCGCCAGCCCCAGCGGGTAGCCGCCGCCATCCCAGCGCTCGTGGTGCCCACCCGCGATCGCGGCACCCATCACCAGGTAGGGCGAATCGGTGCCGCCCAGCAATTTCGCGCCCAGCGCGGCGTGGGTCTGCATGATCGCCCATTCGTGCGGCTCGAATTTGCCCGGCTTGCCGAGAATCGCGTCGGGAATCCCGATCTTGCCGATGTCGTGCATCGGGCTGGCGTAGTGGATGATGTCGCAGAACGCCGCGTCCATGCCCAGCGTCTGTGCCAGCTCCACGCTGTAGAAGCTGACACGTGCCACGTGCTCGCCAGTCTCCTCGTCCTTGTACGAAGCGGCGCGCGTCATGGTCGTGATCGTTTCGCGAAAGCTCGCTGTCAACTGGCGCGTGCGCTCATTCACCAAGGTATCGAGGATGCGGTTGTGGTCAGCGAGAAAATCGCTGTACTCCTTGAGCCGCAGCAGGTTGCGCACGCGGATGCGCAACTCGCTGCGGTTCACCGGCTTGCTGACAAATTCTTCGGCCCCGGCCTCCAGTGCGCGCAGTCGCGACGTGTGGTCGTCCAGCGCGGTCACCATGACCACCGGCACCGCGCGTGTCGCCGCGCTCTCCTTCAGCGCTTGGACCACCTCGAAGCCGTCCATGCCTGGCATCATGATGTCGAGCAGGATCAGGTCCGGCTGATTCTGACGCGCCATTTCGAGCGCCTGCTCGCCGCCGGCCGCTTGCACCACCGCATAGCCCTCGGCTTCGAGCATGGCAACCAGCAGCTTGCGGTTGCGCTCCTCGTCGTCGACAACCAGTATCCGTGCCGGACTTTTCAATTCATTCATTGTTGACTCCCGTGCGGCAAGCGCAGCGTGAACGTGCTGCCCTTGCCGGGTTCGCTTTGCACCTGGATCGCGCCGCCGTGCAGCTCGGCCAGGTGTTGCGCCAGCGCAAGCCCCAGGCCGATGCCGCCGTGCTTGCGTGCCAGGCCACTGTCGAGCTGGGTGAGCGGCTTGAACAGCGCCGGCAGGTCGGCGCTTGCAATGCCGATGCCGGTGTCGGACACCGCGATTTCCAGCCAGTGGCCAAGCCGGCGGGCGCTGACGGCGACGCTGCCGCCCTCGCGGTTGAACTTGAGCGCGTTGTCGAGCAGCACGTCGAGCATGCGGCGCAGCGCCTTCGCGTCGAGCTCGGCGCTGCCCACGTTGGCCGCCACCTCCAGCGCCAGCGTCACGCCGCGCGCTGCAGCCGCCGGACGGTACGCGGCCACACACTCGGCGAGCGCGGCACCGATCACCAGCGCCTCGCGCTCGAGCGTGCCACCCGCCGCAGCACCGAGCCGCGACATTTCCAGGATGCCCTGCACCAGCGCGAGCAGGTCCTGACCGCTGGCCAGGATGGCGGCGACGTACTCGGCCTGCTTCGCGTTCAGCGGCCCCGGCACCTCGTCCTTCAGCAATTCGGCAAAGCCGATCACGGCATTCAGCGGCGTTCTCAGCTCATGGGTGACATTGGCCATGAACTCGCTTTTGGCCCGGTCTGCCTGCTCGAGCAGATGGTGTTGCCCGGCGAGCGTCGCGTTGATCTGGTTCAGTTCCTCCTGCGCCCGCTTCTCGGCTGAAACATCGCGCACGGTGGCTTCCAGGAACACCCGTTCACCGAGGGCGACCCGCGACAACAGCACCGTCGACGGAAAGCGCTCGCCGTTCGCTCGCTGGTGCGTCCACTCGAAGTAGTGCTTGCCGTCGCGCAAGGCCGTCGCGATCATTTCGAGCGACTTGTCGAGGGAAGGCCTGCCGTCGGGCTGCGTTGCCGGAGACACCTGCCACGCGCTGAGGCAGGCAAGCGCCTTCTCGTGTTGCAAGCCGAACATCTTCAGCGCGGCCGGATTGCCCGAGGTGAAGTGCCACGCGGGCGGGTCCAAGGTCATGATCGCGTCCTGAGAACCCTCGAACAGCACGCGGTAGGTTTCCTCCTGCTCGCGTAACTGCTTCTGCGCCTGCAGCCGCGGGCTGATGTCGCGCATGAACGCGGCGTAGAGAGTCTGATCGGCCTCGTCGATCCGCTGCACGGTCATCTCCACGGCAAACTCGTGCCCGTCGGCGTGCAACGCGACGGTCTCGACGCGACGACCCTGGAAACGCGCCACGGCCTTGACCCGATCGTCCCGCTGGATGCGGCGCACCCGTTCGGGAACGATCAGCTCGGCGACATTCCTGCCGAGGGCCTGCTCGCGGCTCCAGCCGAAGATTCTTTGCGCCGACGGGTTCCACTCGGTGATGCGACCCTGTTCGTCCTTCACGACGATGGCGTCCAGCGCCGATTCGAGGATGGCCTGATGGCGCGCCTCAGCGGTGCGCAGGGCGTCTTCCGTGCGCCTGGCAGCGGTCACGTCCAGCGACATGCCGACCACCCAACGCGGCAGGCCCGCGTCATCGCACACCGCCACCTTGCGCGTGTGGACCACCGATTGCCGGCCGGTGCGCGAGGTCATGCACCGGTTCAGGATCTCCACCACGCCTGTACCTGCGAGGGTTTCCTCGTCCGATCTGCGCAAGGCCTGGGCGAACTCGAGGTCAAACAACTCGAAGTCGGTCTTGCCCAGCGCCTGCTCGCGCGCCACGCCGTACATGGCCTCGCTCACGGGGTTCCACAGCACGTACTGCCAGGTGCGCGCGTCCTTCACGAACACGCTGGCCGGCAGATGCCTTACCAGGGTTTCGATCAGCGCGTTGCGCTCGCGCAGCGCCGACCGCATCTGCGCCAGGTCGCTGTGGTCCTCGATCACGCCAACAGCTTGCTTGGCCGGATCGGTGGGCTGCGTCATGTCACCGCCTCGCTCAACAGCGCTGCCACCGTTGCCTGAAATTCCCGGTAGCGGATCGGCTTTTCGAGATAGGCGTCGAAGCCCTGGGCGAGCAGCCGCTCGGCGTCGCCACTCATCGCCAGCGCGGTGAACGCGGCCACCTTGAGCGTTGCGGTGCGCGGGTCGGCGCGCAGACAACGCAGCGCTGTCAGGCCGTCCATGCCAGGCATCTGCACGTCCATCAAGACGAGCTCAGGCGCGCACGTGAACGCGACCTCGACACCCTCGGCGCCACTCAGCACGGCCAGCACCTCGTGACCCGCCCGTTCGAGCACGGTGACGGCGAGCTTCAGGTTTGTCGCGTCGTCGTCCACCACCAGAATCCTTGCCATGGCCTATCCTCTCAATGGCTGGCGCGCCCGGACATCGCGCGGCGCAGTTCGGCGAGCAGCCCGCCTCGGCTGAAGCTCGCCTTGGCGAGGGTGGCGCTGACGGCGCCGTGCAGTCGGGCCTTGTCCTCGGCGCTCAAGTCCTTTGCGGTCAGCACCACGATCGGGATGCGCGCGGTGTCCTCCGATTCGCGCAGCGCCAGCGCGACCTCGAAGCCGCTGACCTGCGGCATCAGCAGGTCCAGAATCATCAGGTCTGGCAGCGCGCTGCGCGCCACGCGAATCGCCTCGGCGCCGCCATAGGCGCGCAGCACGAAGTAGCCCTCAGCTTCGAGTATCGTCGTCACCAGTTCGATCGCCTGCACGTTGTCGTCCACCACCAGCACACGCAGCGGTGCGCCGTTGGGCCGCGCGTCAACCAGACCGGCAAGCGCGGCCACCAGCTCTTCGCTCCGGAAGGGCTTTTGCAGCACGCGCAGCGCACCGAGCGCCTGGGCCCGGTCCAGGTCGGCCGATCCGGTGATGATCACCACAGGCGTATCGGCCAGCTTCGGATCGGCCGCCAAACGGCGCATGAACTCCCAACCGTCCATGGCGGGCAGAAAGATGTCGAGCGTGATGAGTTGCAGCCGGTGCTTGGCGGCACGCACCAGCCCTTCCTCGGCCGTTGCGGCGCGCATCACCTCGAAACCCTCCGACCGCAATTGCGCCGCAATCAGGTCGGCCATCCGGTCATCGTCTTCGATCACCAGCGCCAGCGGCACCGCCGGCACGGCGGTGCCGCTGGCTGCGGGCGCCGACGCGAGCGCGTACGCAATGGGTGGGTTCGGGGTGACCGCGTAGTAGGGCAGCCAGACGCAGAAGCGGCTGCCGGCGCCCGGATGGCTCGCCGCACCCACCGCACCGCCGTGCAGCTCGGCAAGGCGGCGCACCAGCGACAGCCCCAACCCGGTGCCGCTGTGGAGCCGGGCCATGGAGCTGTCGATCTGCATGAAGGGCTCGAACAATTTGGGCAAGTTTTCCTCGGCAATGCCCAAGCCAGTGTCTTGGACCGTGATCGCCAGGAACTCGTCGTGCGCGCCCGGCGGCAGCGCGATGAGGCGCGCCGGCAGCGTGGCGTCAAATCCCACCTCGGCACGCGCGCAGCGGCGCACGTGCAGGGTCACCCGGCCGCCTTCGGGCGTGAATTTGACCGCGTTGGAGAGCAAGTTGTAGACGATCTGCTTGAGCTTTCGCGCGTCGGCCAGCATGGTGCCGAGCGCCGGATCAAGTCGGACATCGAGCCCGATACGGTGCGCGTGCGCCTTTTCCCGCACCACCAGCATGCTCGCCTGGAACAGCGCCGGCAGGTCCACCGCAGCCGCGTCGAGCTGCAAGGCACCGGCTTCGACCTTGGAGAGATCGAGAACGTCGTTGATCAGCGCCAGCAGGTGGCTGCCAGCGTCGAAGATGTCGGTGATGAAACCGCGCTGCTTGCCGTCGAGTTCGCCCAGCAGGCCGTCTTTGAGCATCTCGGAAAACCCGATGATCGCGTTCAAGGGCGTGCGAAGTTCGTGCGACATATTGGCCAGAAAATCCGACTTGGCACGGCTCGCTTCTTCCAACTGCAGGGTGCGCGCGGCCACACGCAGCTCCAGCGAGGCGTTGAGCTCGTGGATCGCCTGCTGGGCGAGCTTGCGTTCGGAGATGTCGCGCGTGATCTTGACAAAGCCGCGCAGAACGCCCGCTGGATCGCGCGCCGGTGTCATCACCACGTTGGCCCAGAACGCGGCGCCATTCTTGCGCACCCGCCATCCTTCCTCTTCGAAGCGTCCGTCCCTTGCCGCGATTGCGAGTTCGGCACCGGGCTTGCCACTGGCGATGTCCGCCGCCGGATAGAAGCACGCGAAATGCTGGCCGATGATCTCAAGCGCGGTGTAGCCCTTGATGCGCTCGGCCCCCAGGTTCCAGGTGGCAATGCGCCCGTCCGGGTCGAGCATCACAATCGCGTAGTCGGTCGCGCTTTCGACAATCAAGCGCTGCTGCTCCTCGCTCTGGCGCAGGCGCGCCGTACGTTCGAGTACATGCTGCTCCAGCACTTGATTCTGATCACGGATCACGCGTTCGACCTGCCGCTCGACGCTCGCGTCGCGAAAGACCAGCACCACGCCGCACACCCGTCCGCCGGCCTCGCGAATCGGCGCCGCGCTGTCGGCAATCGGACATTCGGTACCGTCGCGCGCGATCAGCACCGTGTGGTTGGCCAGACCCTGGACTTGGCCGCTGGCGAGCACTGCCGCCACCGGCACCACGGCAGGTGCACGGGACTGCTCGTTGACGATGCGAAACACCTCGTCCACTGCTCGCCCCTGCGCCTGGGCGAACGGCCAGCCGGTGAGCCGCTCGGCCACCGGGTTCATGCGGGTGATGCAGCCTTTGGCATCCGTCACCAGCACCGCGTCGCCGATCGAATGCAGCGTGATGGAAAGATTTTCTTCGCTCTTGGCCAGTGCCTGGCGGCTGGCCTCGGTGGCCCGCAACTGCCGCCGGATCACAACCAAGGTGGCCGTGAGCAGCGCAACCAGCGCCAGTGCGGCCAGCGCGCCGGCAAGCACCACCCCTTGACGCGCGCGTGCCTGGTCAACGCTGCGTTCCACCAGCAGCCGGCGTTCCTCTGCTTCCATCTCGCCAAGCAGTGAGGACACGCGCTTGCGCGTCACGCGCAACGGGACACTTGCCAAGTAAGCGTTCATCGCTGCCAGGCCCTGCGTCTGGCGCAGCAGCACCACGTGGTTGGAAATGGCAAGGCGTTGATCTGTTGCCTCGCGCAGTCGACGCCAGCGATCCCGCTGACGCTCATTGTCTGCCGTCAGCGTCTTGATTCTTTGCAGCGAGGCTTCGCGCGCCGCAATGTCCGCATCGCGATCAGCCAAGTGTGCTGCATCTCCCGAAATCCGGTAGCTCTGCGTAATCAATTCGATTGCAAGTGTGTTCGCTCTGACGTCGGCGATACTGTCCAGAACCTCGTGGGTGTGCGCCACCCATCGCGACGCTTCGTCCGCACGGCGTGCCACTTCCCAGGTGGTGGCCGCCAGCGCCACGACCACCAGCACGGCCGCAGCAAACGCGCCGAACATCCGGGTTTCGAATCTGACGTGTTGCTCCAACGGGCCTCCCAGTGCCTGTCATCTTGAATTCATTGGGCACTCTTTCCGTCGCGCTGTCTGAGCGCCAACGCGCTTATGGGAACAAACGGCAGGTCCGAACCCGAACCAATACCAATGCGCGTTCAAATATATAAATGTTTGCCACGCCGAACTCTGTCGTTGGACAGCTTGGAGGCGCGGCAGCTTCGAACGCGACCAGCACGGCGGCCACGCTCTGCTCGACTCGATCAGGAGTCTTGCAAACAGGGTGGGCCACGGCGTCTTCGCGCAGCGATTTCCGCAGGCGCTCGACCGGGTTCGGCGCCGGGCTGTGCGGCGACAGGAACAGCGGCATCGATTCGGCATTCACCCAGGGCAACACCGCCTGCCCCTCACGCCACCCGGCGACCTTGCTCAGCTTGGCGATCGACCTCTTGGCGTACCGCGCGGCGAAGTCTCATCGAGCACGGCCTGCGCCGCGACCTCTGCACTGGTTTGCCTGGGGCGGGGAACCGCCTTGCGCCAGCCATGCCGGTCCAGCAAGCGGTAAACCGTTGACGGCGCGACCCGACGGCCCGTTTGCGCCGCGTAGGCCTGCTGGATCTCGCTGACGGTGAGCGTCCCGCCGGCGTCGGCACGCGCGACGAACGGCGCCAGCAACGAGTGCTCCTGCTCGACGCTCAGGTGCTGGCGCCGTCGGCCGCCACGACCACGCAAGTCGAAGATCGCGTCACCTTCCTTGGCCCAACGCGAATGCAATACATGCACGGTCGCGGTTGAGCAACCGAGCAACTCAGCGATCTGCGCCGCCGAACTCCCCAGCGTCGCGCGGATCAGGATGCACTGAATCCGCTGGTACTCGGCGAGACTGCCCGCACTCTTGAGCCGCTCGGCCAGTCGCGCCACGGTGGGCTTGTCGCCCGTGATCAGAGTCTTCATCCATGCCTCATCAAGTCGCGTGGCTAAAAGTGTATCTAATCTATTGAATGCAATGTATTATATTCGTACAAAATAAATCGGATCGAGCCCCAACGGCAGTCACGCCGATCACGATCCACGCTGACGAGGCCACTTCGATGCCCTACCCACTTTCGCTGGAAGCGCCAGACAGGCGCGCCGCAGCGCCATGATGTCCGTCGTTGCGAGGAAGAACCAACTGCTTGCGGCGCTGCCCGCTGCCGAGTTGGAGCGCTGGCTGCCGCAACTCGAACCGGTCGAGATGCCGCTGGGGCAAGCGCTGTACGAATCGGGCGAAACGATGATCCACGTGTACTTTCCGACCACGGCAATCGTCTCGCTGCTGTACGTGATGGGAGACGGCGCAACGGCCGAACTCGCGGTGGTCGGCAACGAGGGGATGGTGGGCGTCTCGCTGTTCATGGGCGGGCAGTCGACGACCGGCCGTGCCGTGGTGCAAGGCGCCGGCCAAGGCGTTCGGATGAGTGCCCGGTGCCTGCACGACAAGCTCATCAGCACGGGTCCGGTACTGCCCCTGTTGCTGCGCTACACGCAGGCGCTGATGGAGCAGATGGCGCAGACGGCGGCGTGCAACCGCCACCATTCACTGGACCAGCAACTGTGCCGCTGGCTGCTGCTGAGCCTGGACCGCTCACGCGACAACGAACTCGTGATGTCGCAAGAACTGATCGCCAACATGCTCGGCGTGCGCCGCGAAGGCGTGGGAGTGGCCGCGCGCAAGCTGCAGGAGGCGGGGCTGATCCGCTACGTGCGCGGCCACATCTCGGTGATGGACCGCAAGGGGCTGGAGCAACGCAGCTGCGAGTGTTACGCGGTCGTGAAGAGCGAATACGACCGGTTGCTGTCTGCCGAGCTGGCGACTTGAGGTGCGTGGCTGAGGCGATATCGCGGCCAGGCATGGCATGTACCAAAACCAAAGCCACTGAACTTCGTAAAACGGGGTCAAGGGCTTGCGTGGCGGCATGTTAACCATAGTTGACACCATGGTGTATGCCAACTACGATTCAACCTATTGATCTTTTCATAAATCACGACACTCTTCTGCCGAGGCCACCTTTCAGTCAACTGGTTCCTGGTGCGCGCACGATGCCAAGAAGGCTGGGCAAGTAACTGCGTTCGTGTCCCCCGCCCTACGGGCTCCTCCTTTACCTCACTACGTCACTTACCCAGTCTTCTTGGTGCAGCGTTATCGGTATTCCGGCACGCATACCGACCGCTTTGCCAAGCAGGAGGATGGGGTGCTCTGCGCAGCGAAATAAAGGGGGAGCCCGCAGGGCGGAGGACATTCGCGGAGCAGAGTGCCGCAGCCTCCTGCCCACCCACAACCTTGTCATGAATTTTGGAATTCTCAATAGAAGCCGCAGTTGGACACGCCCGAGTGGGCCGTCATGGGGTGGGCTGGGAAGGCGCGAGGACGCGGCAGGCTCATGCCTGCAAGAACGAGCAACGCACCCAGCGCGCCGCAGGGCGGCTCAATCGGGTGTGTAGCGCTCTCACCCAAGTGGTGAACAGCTTCGTGGTCAACAACATCAGCAACCATGGGACTCTCTAGCGGGAAACAAGCGGTCAACTGCGGTTTCTAGGTTCAGACATGGTCGAAATCATCAAGAGCAGCACCTTCGACGCATGGCTTTGCGGGCTGCGTGATCGCAAGGCGGCGGTGCGTGTGCAGGTTCGCATTGAGCGGCTCGCGAGTGGCAACCTTGGCGACGTGAAGCCGGTCGGTGAAGGCATCAGCGAGTTGCGCATCGACTACGGCCCCGGCTATCGGGTCTACTGAATGCGCAAGGGCGTGGCGTTTGTCGTGCTGCTTTGTGGTGGCGACAAGTCCACGCAGGACGCGGACATCAAGGCGGCCAAGCGCATCGCCGCAGAGTGGAAGGAGTGAAGATCATGAGTGAAAAATTCAGCCGCTACGACAGCGCCGACTACCTCAAGACCGAGGAAGACATCGCGAACTACATCGCGGCCTGCATGGATGAGGCCGGCGACGACCCCGCTTTCATCGCACAAGCGCTCGGCGTGGTCGCGCGCGCGCGCAACATGGCGCAGCTCGCGCGCGACACCGGTATGACGCGCGAGGGTCTGTACAAGGCCCTGTCGGCAGACGGCAACCCGAGCTTCGCCACGGTGGTCAAGGTGGCCGGCGCGCTCGGCTTCAAGGTGTCTCTCACGCCGGTGCCGCACGCGCCGACCTGAATCAAAAGGGCTGCGCCGTCAGCGCGGTCGCTGGTCGGAACCAGACGGCGTGATGAGCCAAGCGGGTGACAGCGGGCGATAGAAAAGCCCCGTTCCTTCACAGGTAACGGGGCCAGAGCATGTGACACCAGGCAGCGCCTGGATAGCTCGTCACATATGGTCGATCATGACCTGGCCAAAGCCCGAGCATGAGACCTGGGTCGCGCCATCCATCAGACGCGCAAAGTCGTAGGTGACCTTTTTGCTCAGGATGGACTTGCCCATGGAGCTGATGATGAGGTCAGCCGCTTCCATCCAGCCCATGTGGCGCAACATCATCTCGGCCGACAGGATTTCACTGCCCGGATTCACATAGTCCTTGCCCGCATATTTGGGCGCGGTGCCGTGGGTGGCCTCGAAGATGGCAATCGAATCGCTCATATTGGCCCCCGGCGCGATGCCGATGCCGCCCACTTGTGCGGCCAAGGCATCAGACACATAGTCGCCGTTCAGATTGAGCGTGGCGATGACCGAATACTCGGCCGGGCGCAGCAGGATCTGCTGCAAGAAGGCATCGGCAATCATGTCCTTGACGATGATGTCCTTGCCCGTCTTGGGACTCTTGAACTTGCACCATGGGCCGCCGTCAATCAGTTGCGCGCCGAACTCCTTTTGCGCCAGCCCGTAGGCCCAATCACGGAAGCCACCCTCGGTGTACTTCATGATGTTGCCCTTGTGCACGATGGTGACGCTGGGCTTGTCGTTGTCGATGGCGTATTGCAGCGCCTTGCGCACCAGGCGCTCGGTGCCTTCGCTCGAGACGGGCTTGATGCCAATGCCTGAGGTGTCGGGGAAGCGGATCTTCGTGACGCCCAATTCGTCTTGCAAGAACTTGATCAACTTCTTGGCCTTGTCGCTTTGGGCCTCGAACTCGATGCCGGCGTAGATGTCTTCCGAGTTCTCGCGGAAGATCACCATATCGGTCTTGTGGGGCTCTTTCACCGGCGAGGGCACACCGGGGAAGTAGCGCACCGGGCGCAGGCAGACGTACAGGTCAAGTTCCTGACGCAAGGCCACGTTCAGCGAGCGGATGCCACCACCCACCGGAGTCGTCAGCGGGCCCTTGATGGAGACCACATAGTCCTTCAAAGCCGCCATCGTCTCGGCGGGCAGCCACACATCGGGGCCATAGATCTTGGTCGACTTCTCGCCCGCGTAGACCTCCATCCAGTGGATCTTGCGCTTGCCGCCATAGGCCTTGGCAACCGCGGCATCCACCACCTTGATCATCACCGGCGTGATGTCCAGACCCGTGCCGTCGCCTTCGATGAACGGAATGATGGGATTGACCGGCACGTTGAGAGAGTAGTCAGCGTTGACCGTGATCTTTTGTCCAGCTGCGGGAACCTTGATGTGTTGGTACATGGTGAGGCGTCTTTCGCGCGATGCGTTATAGGAGATGGTGTGAACGTGCAGATTTTAATCCCGCGGATGAGTCAACGGACTGCGCGGGCGTGACCAGAAACGCAGTGTCTTGATGTAGGCGAACAAGTGCCGTGCTTGTGTGCCGTGCTTGTGTGCCTGATGGCGGGCCGACCGGTGCGATGCGGCAGCGTCACACCGTGCAATACGGCGCTAACTGCGCCCACAGGCCGTGGCCTAGCGCCCAGGCCGATGCTCCGGCCAGTAGCAAGCCCGCCAGGCGCGCCGCCCAACGCATGCCTTGCTCGGCGCGCGCAATCCCGAGCAAACGCCACAAGGCGGCGGGTCCGATCAGGAGTCCGACACCGGAGCTGACGGCGAAGGTGGCCATGACGGCGCTGCCCCAGGCCGGGCCGGAGGCCAAGGCCGCGAGCACGAGCGCCGATTGCAGCAGACCGCAGGGCCATGCCAGCCAGGCCAGCCCCGCCAGGCCCGAGCGCAGCGGCGCGCCTTGCGGTGCCCAGCGCACTGCCCCAGGGGTGCGACGCGCCAGATTCTGCCCCAGCCCCATCAGCCAGGCCGGCTGGCGACCATGCCACAACAAGCTCAGCCCCAGCAACAGCGCGGCCACATGCAACAGGGTCCAGAACGGCCGCAGCACGGCGCTGGTTTCTCCGAGTTGCCCGAGGGCCGACACGCCGGCGGCAGCAACGGCGCCGCCAACGGCATAACTGATAATGCGGCCCAGCTGAAAGACCAGGCGTGCGCGCCAGTCTTGTCCTTGCGAGATGCCCGCACACGCTGCACCGCACATCGCCGCGCAGTGCGGCGCGCCGGCCAGCCCCATCAGCAGCGCTGAGCCCAGCAGCGTCAGATGATCCGTGAGAAGCGCTCCCGATTGCGATCCGCCTGCAACTGCCGGTCAAAGACCATGGCCACGGCGCGCACGAAATACCAACCCATGGCGGTGACCTGAATCGCACCGGGCTCCATGACCACCAGGCCCAACTCGGCCAGACCGAGCAATTGCTTCATTTCGGACTCGAAGTAGTCCTGCATCTTCAGCAAATGCGCCAGTTCGATGGATTCGAATTCGACCCGTCCCTGGCACATCAAGGCCATGATGACGGCGCGACGCACCAGGTCGTCGCGTGTCATCGCCATGCCGCGCACCACCGGCAAGTGCCCACGCCGCAAGGCGTCGTAGTACTCGGGCAGGCTCTTGGCATTTTGACTGTAGGTGGCCCCTACCCGCCCGATGGACGACACCCCCAAGGCAATCAGATCGCAGTCGGGCTGCGTGCTGTAGCCCTGGAAATTGCGCTGCAAACGGCCCTGGCGCTTGGCCACTGCCAAGGAGTCGTCAGGCAGGGCGAAGTGGTCCATGCCGATGTAGGTGTAGCCATGCGACAAGAACCCGCTGATGGCGCCCGACAGCATGCGCAGCTTGGATGAAGCGGGCGGCAACGTCGTGCCGTCGATGCGCCGCTGCGGCTTGAAACGTTGCGGCAAATGGGCATAGCCATAAAGCGCAATGCGATCGGGCCGCAACTGGCTCACTTGGTTGACGGTGCGTGCAAAAGACTCCGGCGTTTGCAGCGGCAGGCCGTAGATCAAATCGACATTGATCGACTCGAAACCGAGCGCCCTGGCCTCGGTCATCAAGGTCACCACGCTCTCGTAGCTTTGCTGGCGATGGACCGCCTTTTGCACGTCCGAATCAAAGTCCTGCACACCGAAGCTGATCCGATTGAAACCAATGCTGCGCAAATGCGCCAGGCGCTGCGGCGTGACGGTGCGCGGATCCACTTCGATCGACGCCTCTGCATTGGGCATCAAGCGGAAGCAGGCGCGCAAGTCGGCCATCAAGCGCGTCAGTTCGGCGTCGCTCAGAAAGGTGGGAGACCCGCCGCCCAGATGCAACTGCGAGACCTGGGGCGGACGCTTCAAAAGCGCCAGCGTGAGATCCATTTCGGTGCGCAGCGCGTCCAGGTACTCGGCGGCGCGCTCGTGATGCTTCGTAATCACCTTGTTGCAGGCGCAGTAGTAGCAGACCGACTCGCAAAACGGAATGTGCACATAGACCGACAGCGGCGCCTCTCCGCCCACCATGGCGCCTTGGGCACGCTGGGCAAGCACCTGGAGGTACTGCTCTTCGCCAAAGGCATCGACGAAACGGTCGGCCGTGGGATAGGACGTATAGCGGGGTCCCGGCACATCAAAGCGGCGCAGCGCCTCTTCGGTAATGAAGTCGGGGACGAGGTCCGGTGTTGTTCCGGAAACAATGGGGGGAGTGGCTTGCATAGTGTGCTGACTTTGCCTCAAGTCGGGGAGGTTCGAATTGACTCGCATCAAGAACGATTCAGGGACCTTGGTCAACGGGATTGTCTCGATTGAGGTATATCATGCTCGCCAACGACGCCCGTCAGCCCGATTCTGCATGG
>CAVUEF010000023.1:0-32014 GCA_963740455.1 uncultured beta proteobacterium | reverse complement strand
TATGTGATTGCCCTGCGTCGGGTCAGACGATGACCTCCAAGCCCCTGGCCTTCTCGCAAAGTCCAGGGGCTTTTTGCTGGGTTGACGCCGGGCTGAGTGATTTCTCCCGTGACCACAAGTCGCCCGCATAAAGCCCTCCGACAGATTGAGGTCATGAACCTGCACGCTGTGTCGGACGCCGATTTCGATGAGACTGGGAACAGCCCCGGTAAATTTCCGCGCATCGGGTATTGCACAGTGACGCAGTTGGCACAACATGGCAGGGGTCAGACCGCAACGCCCGACGCAAATCTATAGAATCATTCCATGCCTGACGAACCTGCTTTGCCACCAAGCTCGGATCCGCGCCCCAACCGGCCGGACGGGGCGACCGTGGCTGAGCGTTCGCCACTCAAGACCGAACCACCGCGCCTGTATCAGGTCGTCATGCTGAACGACGATTTCACCCCTATGGAGTTTGTCATCATGGTCTTGCAAGAGTATTTCAAGCATGGGCTGGAGACGGCGACTCTGATCATGTTGAAGATCCATCACGAGGGTCGTGCCATCTGCGGTGTGTTCACCAAGGATCTGGCCGCGACCAAGGTCGAATTGGTACTGGCCGCCGCCCGGCGCGCTGGTCATCCTTTGCAGTGCACGATGGAGGCCGCATGATTGCGCAAGAGCTTGAAGTCAGCCTGCACATGGCGTTTGTGGAAGCGCGCCAGCAGCGCCACGAGTTCATCACGGTCGAACATCTGTTGATGGCCCTGCTGGACAACCCTTCGGCCGCCGAGGTGCTGCGCGCCTGTTCGGCCCATATCGACGATCTGCGCAAGAGCTTGTCGCAGTTCATCAAGGAAAACACACCCACCGTCGATGGTGCCGAGGAGGTGGACACCCAGCCGACGCTCGGCTTTCAGCGCGTCATCCAGCGCGCCATCATGCATGTGCAGTCCACCGGCAGCGGCAAGAAGGAAGTGACCGGCGCCAATGTGCTGGTGGCCATTTTTGGCGAGAAGGACTCGCACGCCGTCTATTACCTGCACCAGCAGGGCGTCACCCGGCTCGACGTAGTCAACTTCATCGCCCACGGCATCAAGAAATCCGAGCCGCCCGAGTCGGCCAAGCCCGAGGGGCAGGGCAGCGGCGAGGTCGAGCGCGAAGAGGCCGACGGCGGCAAGGCTTCGCCGCTTGAGCAATACACGCAAAACCTCAATCAGCTTGCCAAGGACGGCAAGATCGATCCGCTGATCGGCCGCGAGCACGAGGTCGAGCGCGTGGTGCAGATCCTGTGCCGGCGCCGCAAGAACAATCCGCTGCTGGTGGGTGAAGCCGGGGTCGGCAAGACCGCCATCGCCGAGGGGCTGGCCTGGCGCATCACGCAAGGGCAGGTGCCCGACGTGCTGGCCGACAGCACCGTTTATTCGCTCGACATGGGCGCCTTGCTGGCCGGCACCAAGTACCGCGGCGACTTCGAGCAGCGCCTCAAGGGCGTGCTGAAGAACCTCAAGGATCAGCCCAATGCGATATTGTTCATTGACGAAATCCATACGCTGATCGGTGCCGGTGCAGCGTCGGGCGGCACGCTGGACGCCAGCAATCTGCTCAAGCCCGCGCTCGGCTCTGGCGCCATGAAGTGCATTGGTGCGACCACTTTCGCCGAGTACCGCGGCATCTTCGAGAAGGACGCGGCCTTGAGCCGGCGCTTCCAGAAGATCGATGTGGCCGAACCTTCGATCGAGCAGACGGTCGAGATCCTCAAGGGGCTGAAGTCGCGCTTTGAAGAGCATCACAGCGTCAAGTACGCGCTCGGCGCGCTGCAGGCTGCGGCCGAGTTGTCGGCCAAATTCATCAATGACCGCCATCTTCCCGACAAGGCAATCGACGTCATCGACGAGGCCGGCGCGGCCCAGCGCATCCTGCCCAAGAACAAGCAGAAGAAAACCATCACGCGCACCGAGGTGGAAGAGATCGTCGCCAAGATCGCGCGCATTCCACCGGCCAGTGTGTCCAACGACGACCGCAGCAAGCTGAAAAATCTCGACCGCGACCTCAACAGCGTGGTGTTCGGACAGGAGCCCGCCATCGAGGCCTTGGCCGCGGCCATCAAGATGGCGCGCTCGGGGTTGGGCAAGCCCGACAAGCCGATTGGCAGTTTCCTGTTCAGTGGTCCGACGGGTGTCGGCAAGACCGAGGTTGCCAAGCAGCTCGCCTATATCCTGGGCATCGAGCTGATCCGCTTTGACATGAGCGAATACATGGAGCGCCATGCGGTGAGCCGCCTGATCGGCGCACCTCCCGGCTATGTGGGCTTTGACCAGGGTGGCTTGCTGACCGAGGCCGTGACCAAGAAACCGCACTGCGTGCTGCTGCTCGATGAAATCGAGAAGGCGCACCCGGACGTGTTCAATGTGCTGCTGCAGGTGATGGATCACGGCACCTTGACCGACAACAACGGGCGCAAGGCCGATTTCCGCAATGTCATCATCGTCATGACGACCAACGCGGGCGCCGAGGCGCTGGGCAAGGCCAATATCGGCTTCACCAACTCGCGCGCCCAGGGCGACGAGATGGCCGACATCAAGCGGCTGTTCACGCCCGAGTTCCGCAATCGGTTGGACGCCATCGTGTCGTTCCGTTCGCTCGACGAGGCCATCATCCTGCGCGTCGTCGACAAGTTCTTGCTCCAGCTCGAAGGCCAGCTGACCGAGAAGAAGGTCGAGGTCAGTTTCAGCGACGCCTTGCGCCATCATCTGGGCAAGAAGGGCTTCGATCCATTGATGGGCGCGCGTCCGATGCAGCGTTTGATCCAGGACACGATTCGCCGTGCGCTGGCCGACGAATTGCTGTTCGGCCGGCTCGTCGATGGTGGCCGCCTGAGTGTCGATGTGGACGCTGACGGCAAGACGGTGCTCGACATCCAGCCCAGTGGCAAGCGCAGCGACCGGCCCAAGGCAGAGAAGGCGACCGTCTGACGCTGGGGTCTGGATCGACGCATGAACAGGGGCCGCGAGGCCCTGTTCTTTTTTATGAGCTGTGCGCGCTGGGCCGGGCCGGGTCTTGCCCGAAGTAGTCGGCCAGCAGCGCATAGAGCCGCGCATGGTCTGAGCGCAGCGAGCGCGGCGTGACGAAGAAGGCCTCGACCGCAACCGCAAAGAACTCGTCGAGGCCTTGCGCGCCGTAGCCGTCGATGGGAGTCTCGCGGCCCTGTTCAAGCAGGCGGCAAAAGGCCTGATATTCGGCCGCCATGGTCTCGACCCAGACGGCTCGACGAGCGCTGCTGGCCTGCGGCGGCATGCCGTTGGCCTGGCCGTCCTGCATGTCCAGCACATGGGCAAACTCGTGCATGACGACGTTGTAGGCGGTGCCTTCGGCGGCCCCGGCTTCCTGTACGTCGGCCCAGGACAGCATCAGCGGCCCGCCCTCCATGGCTTCGCCGGACAGTACCTCGTCGTACTCGTGCACCAGGCCGTCTTCGTCCATCACCTCGCGCCGGGCCAGCACCTGATCGGCATGCATGACGATGCCTTTGACGCCACGGTAGCGCTCCAGCCCCAGGTGCAGAACCAGCAGACAAGCCTGCGCCGCGACCGCCACCGCCACTTCGTCGCTCACCTCGAAACCGTCGATGCCGTGAAACTCTTTTTCGGCCAGGAACAGGGTGCTGAGCCGACGCAACAGCGCCTGATCGGTCGGGTCGCGCAATTGCAGGAAGGGATAGCGCGCCAGCGTCAAACGCCACAGCGGCTCAGCGATCGCGCGTCGCCTCAGGACGCGTGCTTCACGCCACTCACGCCATGCGCTGCCAGGCCACATCAGCGGCCTGCAGGGCTGGCGCGCCGCAGCCCCGCGGCACTCAGTTGCAGCACCTCGGCGCGCGCCGACCCGTGCGGGCCGTCGAGATCCCAGTCGCTCAGCACCCAGCGCTGTGCGTTCGAACTCAAAGCGTGCGTGGCGGGCCGGTGCGTGTGGCCGTGAATCAGGCAGTCGGCTTGCGCGTGTGCAAGCCACTGCAGGCAGGCCGGCGCGTCCAGGTCGATCCAGTCGGCCGGCAGATGCGAGCGCTTGATGTTTTCGCTTGCGTCGCGCATGCGCCGCGCAAGGGCCTTGCGCTCGGCCAGCGACTTGGCGAGAAATGCCTCTTGCCAAGGCCTGCCGCGCACTTCGGCGCGAAACTGCTGATAGGCCGTGTCGCCAAGGCACAGCGCGTCGCCGTGGCTGAGCAGCACACGCTGGCCGAACGCGAGCAGCACGGTCGGATCGTTCAATCCCTGCACATCGACCGCGCTCAGCAGCGCCGGGCCGACCAGAAAGTCGCGGTTGCCCGGCATGAAGAAGAGCTTGGTGCGAAGGCTCGCCTCACGCAGCAGCGCTGCGCAGCGCGCCTCGAAGCCGCCGAACCTCGCGTCGTCACCGACCCAGACTTCAAAGATGTCGCCCAGCATGAACACCGCCTGCGCGCGGGTGTGCAGCAAGTGGGCGGCGAAGGCGTCAAAGGTGGCAGGCGTGTCTTGCGAGAGGTGCAGATCGGACACAAAGTCGATCTGCTCCCACGCCCGCGGAGCGCAGACCTCGTCAAACCGGGGCAGGGCGCAGGCGCGCTGGCCTTCCTGCGCCGCGGCGGCCCCGTTCATGGCTTCAGCTCACCAGCACCGCGCGCTCGATCAGCACGTCTTCCAGTGGCACGTCGTCGTGACCACCCTTGTTGCCGGTGCGCACCTTTTCGATCGCATCCACCACGTCCATGCCGGCCACCACTTTGCCGAACACGGCATAACCCCAGCCGGAAGCCGTCTCGGCCTTGAAGTTCAGAAAGCCGTTGTGGGTCGTGTTGATGAAGAACTGTGCGCTGGCCGAATGCGGCGCGCTGGTACGCGCCATGGCCAGCGTGTAGTGGTCGTTGGTCAGGCCGTTGTTGGCTTCGTTCTGGATCGTCGCATCGGTGGGCTTTTGCTGCATGCTGGCATCGAACCCGCCACCCTGCACCATGAAGCCCTTGATGACGCGGTGGAACACCGTGCCGTCATAGTGGCCCTTGGCCACGTACGACAGGAAATTGGCCACCGTGACGGGGGCTTTTACGTCATCCAGTTCGATGCGGATGACGCCATGGTTGGTGTGCAGTTCTACGGTTTTGCTCATTTATTTCTCGATCGTGGCATGGTTGATGACGACGGCTTGCACGGGCACATTTTCATTGCCGCCCTTGGAGCCGGTGGGCACGGTTCTGATTTTGTCGACCACATCCATGCCGGCGACCACCTTGCCGAACACGGCATAGCCGTTGCCGTCTTGCGAGTTGGCTGCGTCGAGGAAAGGGTTGTCGACGACGTTGATGAAGAACTGCGAAGTGGCCGAGTTGGGGTTGCCGGTGCGCGCCATGGCCACGCTGCCTTTCACATTGTTCAGGCCGTTCTTGCTTTCGAGCGGAATCGGCGCGAGCGTGGGCTTTTGCACCAGCGCCGACGTGAAGCCACCGCCCTGAATCATGAAGGTCGGTATGACGCGGTGAAAGACGGTGCCGTCGTAATGGCCGCTCTTCACGTATTGCAAGAAATTGGCCACCGACTTGGGCGCTTTCTCGGCGTTCAATTCGATGCGGATGTCGCCCATGGTCGTGGCGAGCTTGACGGTCTGTGCCAAGGCGGGGCCGCTGGCCAAGGCACAACAGGCGGCCAGGGCCGCAGTGGCGCGCAGCGCAGTGAAATAGGTGTTCATTGTTGGGCAATGTTCCGGTTGAGGGTGACGAGGGGAGTCACAAATCGTGGCGCCCCGCTGGGGGCAGCGCTATTGTCGCCCAAGCTTGGCGCCGCCGGTTCGAGCCGGGTCGAGCCGGCCTGAGCAGCGCGTCTGCCGCGGCCCGTTATACTGAATTTGAGAACGGGTGTATGCCAGGTCTGGCCACTGACACCCTCCACCACTGACCACGACGAAATTGGCCCGGCTGCTTGGATTCAGGCCTACGGGCGACACGATCAATCCCATGTCTTTGCGCATCTACAACTCGCTGACCCGCGCGGTCGAGCCGTTCGTTCCGCTTCAACCCGATCAGGTGCGCATGTACGTGTGCGGCATCACCATCTATGACCTGTGCCATGTCGGCCATGCGCGCATGATGGTGGCATTCGATCTGATCTACCGCTGGCTGCGTGCGCTGGGCTATCGGGTGAACTATGTGCGCAACATCACCGACATCGACGACAAGATCATTCGCAGGGCGCTCGAGCGCCAGATACCGATTCGACAGCTGACCGACGAGATGATTGCAGCCATGCACGCCGACCTGGACGCGCTCGGCGTCGAGCGTCCGACGCATGAGCCGCGCGCGACCGAATACGTGCCGCAGATGCTGTCGATGATCCGGACGCTGGAAGGCAAGGGCCTGGCCTATCGCGCGGGCAACGGCGATGTGAACTACGCGGTGCGCAAATTTCCCGGCTACGGCAAGCTGTCGGGCAAGTCGCTCGACGACCTGCGCGCCGGCGAGCGCATTGCCGTCGATGACGGCAAGCTCGATCCGCTCGACTTCGTGCTGTGGAAGGCCGCCAAGCTTGATGAGCCCGCCGATGCGAAGTTCGACTCAGGCTATGGGGCGGGTCGACCGGGCTGGCATATCGAGTGCTCGGCCATGGCGTGCGCGCTGTTGGGTGAACAGTTCGACTTGCATGGTGGCGGCGCCGATTTGCAGTTTCCGCACCACGAGAACGAGATCGCGCAAAGCGAGGGCGCCAACGGCCTGGCGCCAGCACGCATCTGGGCGCACAACGGTCTGCTCAACGTGGACAACGAGAAGATGTCCAAATCGGTGGGCAATTTCTTCACCATCCAGGACGTGCTGAAGCGCTATGACGGCGAAACCCTGCGCTACTTCATGCTGCGCACGCATTACCGCAGCCCGTTCAACTTCAGCGACGTCAATCTGGACGATGCACGCAACGCGCTGCGGCGCCTGTACACCGCGCTGGTCGGCGTCGAAGTGGCGAATGGCGCGATCGACTGGGCGCATCCGAGCGCTGCGGCGTTTCGCGCTGCGATGGACGACGACTTCAACACGCCGCTGGCGGTGTCGGTGCTGTTCGAGCTGGCCAATACCGTGAACCGCACGGGATCGGCCGGCGACGCCGCCTTGCTCAAGCAATTGGGCGGTACTTTGGGTGTGCTGCAACTGCCGCCGCGCCAGTATCTGCAAGGCGGCAGCCAGGTCGATGAGTCGAACATTGCCGCCTTGATTGCCGAGCGCGCGGCGGCCAAGGCTGCACGCAACTTTGCCCGCGCCGATCAGATCCGCAAGGACTTGGCCGCGCAGGGCATTGTCTTGCAGGATTCGCCGCAGGGCACGACCTGGGTGAGGGCTTGATGTGACGCGCGCTGCACAGACCGACGCAATGGCCGCCGAGGCGGTGCCCGCGTGCATCACGCCCGCCTATTGGGACGAGGCCTGCCGCCATTTGTCCAAGCGTGACCGCGTCATGAAAAAGCTCATCCCGCAGTTCGGCGAGGCCCGGCTGCAAAGCCGGGGCGACGCCTTCACGACGCTGGCGCGCTCGGTGGTCGGCCAGCAGATTTCGGTGAAGGCCGCGCAATCGGTGTGGGAGAAGTTCGTCGCCGTGATGTCGGTGCCGGGTACGCGTGTGCCGTCGGGCGCGGTGCTGGGCTTGAGCGTTGAGCAGATGCGCGGCGTCGGGCTGTCGGCGCGCAAGGTCGAGTATTTGTCCGACCTGGCACAACATTTCCAGTCGGGCAGCGTGCATGTGAACGACTGGCAGCAGATGGACGACGAGGCCATCATCGACGAGCTGGTGGCGATTCGCGGCATCGGTCGCTGGACGGCCGAGATGTTCCTGATCTTCCATCTGATGCGGCCCAATGTGATGCCTTTGGACGACCTCGGGCTGCTCAAGGGCATCAGCCGCAATTACTTCAGCGGAGAGCCCGTATCACGCGCCGAAGCGCGCGAAGTTGGCGACGCCTGGAACCCTTATCGCTCCGTGGCCACATGGTACATTTGGCGCAGCTTGGACCCTTTGCCGGTGGAATACTGAGTCGAGGCGACTGCCAGCGGGCAGCCCGATGCACCTCATGATTTCCGCCTTCATCTCTGAGAGAGACACCAGCAGGATGAGCAAGAAGCACTTTCTGGAGTTCGAACAGCCCGTGGCTGATCTCGAAACCAAGATCGAAGAGTTGCGTTATGTGCAAAGCGAGTCGGCAGTCGACATCTCGGAAGAGATCGACCGGCTCAGCAAGAAGAGCCTGCAACTCACCAAAGACATTTATTCGAGCCTGACGCCCTGGCAGGTGACGCAGATCGCGCGTCATGCACAGCGCCCGTACACGCTCGACTATGTGCACGACATCTTCACCGAGTTCCAGGAACTGCACGGTGACCGCCATTTCGCTGACGATCTGTCTATCGTGGGCGGTCTGGCCCGTTTCAACGGTCAGGCCTGCATGGTGCTGGGTCATCAAAAGGGCAGAGACACCAAGGAGCGCTCGGCGCGCAACTTCGGCATGGCACGCCCCGAGGGCTATCGCAAGGCCTTGCGCTTGATGAAGCTGGCCGAAAAATTCGGCCTGCCTGTCTTCACCTTTGTCGACACACCCGGCGCTTACCCCGGCATCGGTGCCGAGGAGCGTGGCCAGTCGGAGGCCATCGGCCGCAATATTTTCGAGATGGCCCAGCTCGAAGTGCCCATCATCGCCACCATCATCGGCGAGGGCGGGTCGGGCGGGGCGTTGGCGATTTCAGTGGGCGACCAGGTCTTGATGCTGCAGTACGCCGTGTATTCGGTGATCTCGCCCGAGGGATGTGCCTCGATTCTGTGGAAAACCGCCGAGCGCGCGTCTGACGCTGCCGACGCGCTGGGCATCACGGCGCACCGGCTGAAGGCGCTGAGCCTGATCGACAAGATCGTGAGTGAACCGGTGGGCGGCGCGCACCGCGACCCCAAACAGATGGCGTCGTTCCTGAAGCGCGCCCTGGGCGACGCACTGCGCCAGGTGAGCGACTTGAAGCCCGAAGAATTGCTGCAGCGCCGCTATGAACGCTTGCAGTCCTACGGCCGCTTCGGCAACACCAAAGCGCGCTGAGACGCGCGCGCCGGTGAGCAAGCCTTGCGTCGCGGTCGCTTACAGCGGCGGGCGTGATTCGACGGCCTTGCTGCATGCGACGGCCCGTTGCGCGCTGAACTTGGGCGTGCAGGTCGTGGCACTGCATGTGCATCATGGCCTGAGCCCGTTCGCAGATGCCTGGTTGCTGCATTGCCAGCAGCAATGTGCGGCCTGGCAGGCCGAGGGCCTGCCAGTACGCTTGCAGTTTGTGCGACTCGGCGGCAAACCTGCCAAGGGCGAAAGTGTCGAAGCCTGGGCGCGCGACGCGCGCTATCTGGCCTTGCAGGCGATGGCGCAAGAGGCCAGGTGTCGATTTGATTTTGCTCGCCCAGCATCGGCGCGACCAGGCCGAAACCTGGTTGCTGCAAGCGCTGCGCGGCGCCGGCGTCGCCGGTTTGGCGGCCATGCCCGCGCTGGCGCGGCGTGCCGGCTTGAGCTGGGCCAGACCGTGGCTTGACCATCCGCGCGAGGCGGTCGAAGCCTATCTGCGCGCCCACGCCCTGAGCTGCATCGAGGACGACAGCAACGCCGATGCGCGCTTTGCACGCAACCGCATCCGCCTGGCGCTGTGGCCACAGGTGTTGGCCGTGTTCCCGCAGGCCGAAGTCGCGCTGGCGATGGCGGCCACCTGGTCCCAGGAGGCCTTGGCGCTGCAGCAAGAGGTAGCGCAGGCCGATCTGGCGATGCTGTGCGACGCGCAGGGCTTGCGCATCAAGGAGTGGCTGAAGCTGCCCCCCGCGCGGCGCAGCAATGCCTTGCGTGCCTGGTTGCGCAAGTCACGGGTCAGAGCGCCCCGGCAAGCCTGGTGCAGCGCCTGCTGCGCGAGTTGCCGCAAGACCTGACCCCGGCGAGCTGGCCGATGGCCGGCGGGCAGCTCAGACGTTATCGCGGGCGTTTCAAGTTCACACCGGCAGCCGCGGCCGGCGCAGCTGGCGTTCGCAGCGCGGCGATCAGCATCGGCCGCGCCGGCCGCTACCCCCTGCCGGCCTGGGGCGGCAGCTTGCTGGTGCAGCGCGTGCGCGAAGGCGGCGTGCCGCTGGCCCTGTTGATGGGTGCAGAGCTGCGCGAACGCGAGGGGCGCGAACTCTTTCAGCGTGCCCCCAAGAGCACGCCGCGCAGTCTGAAAAAGGCCTATCAGAGCGCCGGCCTTGCGGCCTGGGAACGCGCTGGACCCTTGCTCTTCGCAGGCGGACAGCTGCTGTTTGTGCCGGGCCTTGGCATCGATGCCCGGGCGCTGGCTGCGCCGGGCGTGGCGCAGGTGCGTTTGAGCTGGCTGCCCGATCCGGGCGCGCTGCCGAGCGCCGACTGAGTTGCTGCACTGCAGCAGCTAGAATTGCTGACTGCGACCGCGGCGCAAGCTTCCCATCCGGGCCCCGACCACCGCGCTTATCCACAAATTCATGGCACTGATCGTTCACAAATACGGCGGCACCTCGATGGGTTCGACCGAACGCATCCGACAAGTAGCCAAGCGCGTCGCCAAATGGGCGCGCGCCGGTCACCAGTTGGTGGTCGTGCCTTCGGCCATGAGCGGCGAGACGAACCGTCTGCTGGCGCTGGCCAAGGAACTCTCGCCCGAGAAGAGCAGCCCTGAGCTTGATCGCGAGCTGGACCTGATTGCCGCTACCGGCGAGCAAGTGTCGGTCGGCCTGCTCGCGATTGCCCTGCAAAGCGAAGGCATGCAGGCCGTCAGCTATGCGGGCTGGCAAGTGCCGATCATGACCGATTCGGCCTTCACCAAGGCGCGCATCGAGAGCATCGACGACACCCGCGTGCGCGCCGATCTGACGGCCGGCAAGGTGGTCATCATCACCGGCTTTCAGGGGCTGGATTCGAACGGCAACGTGACGACACTGGGCCGCGGCGGCTCCGACACCTCGGCGGTGGCCGTGGCTGCCGCCATGAAGGCCGACGAGTGCCTGATCTATACCGATGTCGATGGCGTCTACACAACCGACCCGCGCATCGTCAGCGACGCGCGCCGCCTGCTGCGCATCAGCTTTGAAGAGATGCTTGAAATGGCGTCGCTCGGCTCCAAGGTGCTGCAGATTCGCTCGGTTGAATTTGCCGGCAAATACCATGTGCCCTTGCGCGTGCTGTCGAGCTTTACGCCATGGGACATTGACATCGACGAGGAAGCCAGGTCGGGCACCCTGATCACGTTTGAAGAGGAAGTGAAAATGGAACAAGCCGTCGTATCGGGCATTGCCTTCAACCGCGATGAGGCCAAGGTCAGCCTGCTCGGCGTGCCCGACAAGCCCGGCATCGCGTTCCAGATTCTCGGCCCGGTGGCCGAAGCGAATATCGATGTGGACGTGATCATCCAGAACGTCTCGAACGAAGGCCGCACCGATTTCTCGTTCACTGTGCATCGCAACGACTTCCAGCGCACGATGGACCTGCTGAAATCGCGCGTGGCGCTCGCCATCGGGGCCGCGTCGGTGGTGGGCGACAACCACATCTGCAAGGTCAGCATCGTCGGCATTGGCATGCGCTCGCATGTCGGCGTGGCGTCCAAGATGTTCCGGGCCTTGAGCGAAGAGGGCATCAACATCCAGATGATCACCACCAGCGAGATCAAGACCAGCGTCGTGATCGACGAAAAGTACATGGAGCTCGCGGTGCGCACGCTGCACAAGACTTTCGAATTGGATCAGCCCAAGTCCTGAGAACCGGCCATTTGCGCTTAGAATACGCCGCTGTGCTGGAGCTGTGACCGAGTGGCCGAAGGTGCTCCCCTGCTAAGGGAGTATGTGGGCAAAACCTGCATCGAGGGTTCGAATCCCTCCGGCTCCGCCAAGTAGACCGAAAGCCCGTCCTCGTGACGGGCTTTTCTACGTCTGGGCCTCGCGTGGTGCGGGCGGCGGGCGCACTTTGTCAGGCTGCGATCTCCGGGTTTCCAGAGATGGCAAAGAATTTTTCATCTGATCTAATCACCCCGATCCATTCGCAAAAAGGCCGTAAGCAAGCATGGCCATCAACCTGGAGATGAAGATGACTTTGACCAGACGAGATCTCATGAACGCCGCCGGCGGTGCCGCTGTGAGTGCCATGGTGGGTGGGGCCTGGGCCCAGAGCAGTGGCACGGTGCTGAAGATTTCGCACCAGTTTCCGGGTGGCACCATCACCGAAGGGGATTTCCGCGACCGCTTGTGCAGAATGTTTGCCGTCGAAGTCGAGAAGAGAACGGCGGGCGCGCTCAAGGCATCGGTCTATCCCGGCGCTTCGCTGATGAAGACCAATGCGCAGTTTTCGTCGATGCGCAAAGGCGCGCTCGACATGAGTCTGGTGCCGGTGTCCTACGCCGGCGGCGAGGTGGCCGAGACCAATATCGGCCTGATGCCGGCCCTGGTGCCCAGTTATGAGCAGGGCGCGCTGTGGAAGACCTCCGAGGTCGGACAGTTGCTCTCCAAGGTGCTCCATGACAAGGGCGTGATGATCATCAGCTGGGTCTGGCAGGCCGGCGGTGTGGCCAGTCGCCCCCGGCCCCTGCTGACCCCCGAGGACGCGAAGGGCTTGAAAGTGCGTGGCGGCAGCCGCGAGATGGACATGATGCTCAAAGCCGCCGGCGCCTCGGTGATCACCTTGCCGTCCAATGAAATCTACGCGGCGATGCAGACCGGCGCGATGGACGCTGCCATGACCTCGAGCACCAGTTTCATTTCGTTCAAGCTCGAAGAGATTGCCAAGCATCTGACGACCGGGCGCAACAAGACCTATTGGTTCATGCTGGAGCCCTTGATGATCTCCAGGGACGTGTTCAACAAGCTGCCCAAGAGCCAGCAAGATGTGGTGATGGCGGTCGGCGCCGAGCTTGAAGTGTTTGCCCGGGATGCGGCGCGTACTGACGACAAGCTGGCGGCGGAAATCTATGCCAAGGCCGGCGCCAAGGTGTACGACATGGACGAAGCCACGCTCAAGCGCTGGCAGGTCATCGCGCAAGACACCGCGTGGAAAGACTTCGGCGACCGGAACGAGTCGTGCGCCGCTCTGCTCAAGGCGGCGAAAAAACTGCTATGAGCCATGGTATCGACAAGGGGCCCGCAATCCTGGGGCTCGATCCCGACACGCCGAGTTTCATCCAGCCCTTGGCCAGAGGGCTGTTGTGGGTCAACCGGGCGATGGTGTTTATCGGCATGGTGGCGTTGCTGGTGGCCTCGACCGTGCTCACCTACAGCGTGGTGTCTCGCTACGTGATGAAGTCGTCCACCGACTGGCAGGACGAAGCGGCGGTCTTCTGTCTGGTGGGCGCGATCTTCCTGTGCTGCGCTTATGTGCAATCGATTCGCGGACATGTCGGTATCGAGGCCATCGCCGGCTTGTTGCCCAGATCGCTGAATCACCTCAGGCTGATGCTGGTGGACTTGCTGGGCCTGCTGTTCTGTGCTTTCTTTTCCTGGAAGTCGTGGACGCTGTTCCATGAGGCCTGGGTCGAGCAGCAAACCACGTCGTCATCCTGGGCGCCGCCGCTGTCGATACCGTATGGCTTGATGGCCGCAGGCATGACGCTGTTGACCCTGCAACTGCTGGTGCAACTCACGGCGCGCCTGAACTCGATGAACAAACACCGTGCGGGGCATGCAGCATGAGCATGCTGACGCTGGGCCTGTTCTTCGGCGCGGTGACGCTGATTTTCATGTTCTCGGGGGCGCCGATTTCGTTTGCGCTGGGCGGCGTGGCGGTGCTGTTCATGTACCTGTTCATGCCGGCGTCCGCGCTCGACACGGTGACCCAGAATGTGTACGAGGAGATGGCCAGCATCACGCTGCTCTCGATTCCTCTTTTCATTCTGAAAGGGGCAGCCATCGGCAGATCCCGCGCGGGCCAGGATCTGTACGCCGCGATGCACGTCTGGATGGGACGTGTGCCGGGCGGCCTGGGCATTGCCAATGTGTTTGCCTGCGCCTTGTTTGCGGCAATGGCGGGCTCCAGCCCTGCCACTTGTTCGGCCATTGGCAGCGCCGGCATCCCTGAAATGCGCAAGCGCGGCTATTCGCCGGGCTTTGCCGCAGGCATCATTGCGGCGGGCGGCACCTTGGGCATCCTGTTGCCGCCATCGGTCACCATGATCTTGTATGCGGTGGCTTCTGAGCAGTCACTCGGGCGCTTGTTCCTGGCGGGCATTTTCCCCGGCGTGCTGCTGGTGGCCTTGTTCTCCGTCTACGCGGTCATGCGCTATCGCAAGGAACACAAGCTGGCCAAGGCGGAATTCGAACGCTCGGGTGCTGCCTCGGCTTTGTTGAGCACCGAAACCTTCACGACCCGTGAAAAGTTCGAGATGCTGCCGCGTGTGATCCCCTTCGTGATCTTGCTGCTGGGGGTGATGGTGGCGCTGTACGGCGGTTTTGCAACGCCAAGCGAAACCGCCGGTCTGGGCGCGCTGCTCGCGCTCGCGCTGATCGCCGTGATCTACGGCGTCTGGCGGCCGCGCGATGTGGCGCCGATTCTGACTGCCACGCTCAGGGAATCGACCATGCTGATGCTCATCATCGGCATGTCCTTGCTGTTCTCTTACGTGATGAGCTTTCTCCACATCAGCCAGTCCACGGCCGAGTGGATCGTGGGCATGCAGCTGTCCAAGTGGGTGCTGCTGGCAGCTGTTTTGTCGATGGTGATCGTGCTCGGGTTCTTCCTGCCGCCGGTGAGCATCATCTTGATGACGGCGCCAATCATCCTGCCGCCACTGAAGGTGGCGGGTTTCGATCTGATCTGGTTCGGCGTGTTGATGACCATCGTGATGGAAACAGGCCTGATACATCCGCCGGTGGGCTTGAACATTTTCGTCATCAAGAATATCGCGCCGGATATTTCGCTCTCCGACATCATCTGGGGCGTGCTGCCGTTCGTCGTGTTGATGCTGATCGCCGTGGTGCTGATCTGCATTTTCCCCGGCATCGCCACTTCGCTTCCTGATGCGGTGATGGGCGTGCAGGCGGTCAAACCATGAAGGCGGCGTAAGGCTGGAAATTTCGACGTCGGTGGCCGTAGACGGCGGCGATCGACTTTCATGATCAGACATTCATCAGAGACCTTGCAATGACGACGGAAGTCGACGTGCTCATCATCGGCGCTGGCGCCTCGGCCGCGGCTTTTGCCTGGAGTCTGGCCGATACGCGCATGCGCATCCTGTGCCTGGAGCAGGGCGACTGGGTCAACCCGGCCGACTATCCGAGCACCCGGCGCGATTGGGAAGTGCGCATGGATCGCGAGTTCTCGCCCAATCCGAACCTGCGGCGCCGACCCGAGGACTACCCCGTCAACGATGACGACTCACCGATCTCGGTGCTCAACTTCAATGGCGTGGGTGGCAGCACGATTTTGTATGCGGCGCATTTTCCGCGCCCGCACCCGTCGGACTTTCGCGTCAAAGCCATGGACGGCGTGGCCGACGACTGGCCGATCGATTACGCCAGCCTGGAGTCGTTCTACGCGCTGAATGACCGCCAGATGGGTGTGGCGGGCCTCGCCGGCGACCCGGCTTATCCGCCGCACGAATTGCCGCTGCCGCATGTGCCGCTGGGACTGGCCGGCGAGACCCTGGCGCGCGGCTTCAACAAGCTCGGCTGGCACTGGTGGCCCTCGGACATCGCGATTGCCACCAAGGACTACGAAGGCCGCGCCGCCTGCATCAATCTGGGCCCGTGCAAGGCCGGCTGCGCGCAGGGCGCCAAGAGCAGCACCGACGTCACCTACTGGCCGAACGCGCGGCGCGCCGGCGTGCAGTTGCGCACGCGCTGCCGTGTGCGCGAGATCCTGGTCGACGACAACGACATGGCCACCGGCGTCATCTACTACGACGAGCACGGAGTCGAGCATCTGCAGCGCGCCGAGGTGGTGGTGCTGGCCTGCAACGGCGTGGGCACGCCGCGCCTGCTGCTCAATTCAAAGTCGGCACGCTTTCCCGACGGCCTGGCGAACCGGTCCGGACTGGTCGGCAAGAACCTCATGATCCATCCCTGGGGCATGGTGCGCGGCGCATTCGATGCCCCGCTGGCGTCGCAATACGGCCCGATGAGCTGCTGCATCCTGAGCCAGCAGTTCTACGAAACCGACTTGAGCCGCGGTTTCGTGCGCGGCTACACCATGCAGGTCACGCGCGGCCTGGGGCCGGTGGCAACCGCTCGCATGGGGGTAGCGCGCGGCGACATCCCTTGGGGCGAGGGCCACCACGAGGCGTTTGCGCGCCGCCACAATCACGCGGTCAACATCGGCATCTGCTGTGAGGATCTGCCCGAGGAGTGCAACACGGTCACGCTGGACCCGACGCTGACCGACTCGAACGGCATTCCCGCGCCCAAGATCACCTACCGGCTGAGCGAGAACAGCCAGCGCATGCTGAGCCACGGTCTGGCGCGCGGCACCGAGGCGATGCAGGCGGCAGGCGCGTGGGACGTCTACAGCGAAGGCCCGCTGCGCCAGACTGGCTGGCACTTGCTGGGCACGGCGCGCATGGGCGATGATCCGCAGCGTTCGGTGGTCAACCGCTGGGGCCGCAGCCACGACGTGAAGAACCTGTTCATCATCGACGGCAGCGTGTTCGTGACCTCGTCGGGCGTGAATCCGACGACGACCATCCAGGCGGTCGCGCTCTACATCGCCGATGCGATGAAGCAGCGCCTTGCCAATCTGTTCGACTGAGGAACCAGCATGACCCCCGGCGAAGCAGACCCGATGCTCACCTCCGCGCAGCGCGCCAGCCTGGATCTGGTGCTCGACCTGATCGTGCCGCCCAGCGCCGACGCCCGCTTGCCGGGCGCGGCGGAAGTCGGCGTGCCCGCCTACCTCGCCGCCGAAGCACCGGACGCCTTGCCCGAGCTGCGCCGCGAGCTGGAGGCACTCGAACAGCGCTCGCGCGAGCGCTTTGCGCGCGGCTTTGCCGAGCTGGATGCAATCGAGCGCAAGTCGCTGATCGATGCGATGCGTGCGCAAGCCCCCTTGTTCATGAGCCGCCTGGCGCATGAACTGCTGGCCTGCTACTACCAGCACGACCGCGTGCTCGAGGGGCTGGGCCTGGAGGCGCGCCCGCCCTTCCCGAAGGGCTACCAGGTTTTGCAGGGCGACCTGGCGCTGCTGGCACCCGTGCGCGCGCGCGGCAAGATGTACCGCGACGTGCCGTGACGGACGGTGCCCAGATCGCTGTCCGGAATGAGAAAACGAATCGCTGCATGATCGTCCCCATGAAGGTCTGGATCTCGATCGCACTGGCCGCATTCACGCTGGCCCTTGGCGGCTGCGCGTCGCCACTGGCTTTTACGCGGCCGGTCGTGCTGCTCGGCGAGGTTCACGACAACGCTGCGCAGCATGCCTTGCGGCTGCGTGCCGTGCGGGATTGGCTGGCGCAGGGCGCGCGTCCGGCGTTGCTGATGGAGCAATTCGATCGCACGCGCCAGGCCGACATCGACAGGCTGCGCACGCACGCCACGCCGCCGAGCGCCGATGCAGTGATCGATGCCGGCCGACCCGGCCGCCAGGGCTGGGACTGGGCGTACTACCAGCCCTTCATCGAATTGGCGCTGAAATACGAGTTGCCAATCGTCGCGGTGAATGTCGGTCGCGACGAGGCGCTGAGGGTGATTCGAGACGGCTTGTCAGCCGCAGGTTTTGACGATCGCGTACCGCCGCAGGTATTGCAAGCTCAGACGACGGCCGTGCAGAACAGCCACTGCGGCATGATCGACGCGAAGATGGCGGCCCGCATGGCCCTGGCGCAGGTGGCTCGCGACCAATTCATGGCACGCGCCATCGAAGCGCAGGGTGGCGGCGAGGTGTTGCTGCTCGCGGGCAACGGCCATGTGCGCAAGGATATCGGCGTCGCCCAATGGCTGAGCCCCGCAACGCGCGCGCGCACCCAAGCCATCGGCGTGCTGGAAGACGGCAACGAGAATGCGCAGGCTTACGATTCGGCCGTCTTCACGCCGGCGCAGCCGCGCAGCGATCCTTGCGCCACGATGAAGCCACCGGCCACCCGCTGAGATCAGCTATTGAGAATTCCAAAATTCATGACAAGGTTGTGGGTGGGCAGGAGGCTGCGGCACTCTGCTCCGCGAATGTCCTCCGCCCTGCGGGCTCCCCCTTTATTTCGCTGCGCAGAGCACCCCATCCTCCTGCTTGGCAAAGCGGTCGGTATGCGCGCCGAAATACCGATACCGCTGCGCCAAGAAGACTGGGTAAGTGACGTAGTGAGGTAAAGGAGGAGCCCGTAGGGCGGGGGACACGAACGCAGTTACTTGCCCAGCCTTCTTGGCATCATGCGCGCACCAAGAACCAGGTAACTGAAAGGTGGCCTCGGCAGAAGAGTGTCGTGATTTATGAAAAGCTCAATAGGTAGCGTTCGCACCCGACCGGTGAGTCGCTGCCCCGTCATGCAAGTGCCGGTGCTTGCGGGGCCGATGTGGCAACTGCCGCCGCATCCGACTCAATGCCGTTCGCTGGGTCCTACCAGCCCGAGCGCCAAGGCGGTTCCCATCAAGATGACTGCGCAGCCCAGCGCCATCTGCAAGGTGAAGACTTCACCCAGGAACAGATAGCCCCAGACGACGGCGAAGACGGGCAGCAAGAAGGTCACCGCCATGGTGTTGGTGGGGCCCACGCGGGACATCAATCTGAAGTAAAGAATGTAGGCGACGCCCGAGCACAGCACGGCCAGCAAGACGACGCTGACCCAGGCTTGCAGCCCTGGCAGGGCGGCGGGCCACAGCAGCGACGCCGGCACGACCAGGATTACGCCGGCCGAGACCTGGCTGCCGGTGGCCACGGTCAACGGGCTGATGTGGCTCAGGCGTTGTTTCGTGAAGTTCGCGGCGATGCCGTAGCACAGCGTCGCCGCCAGGCAGGCGATGATGGCCCAGCCGCTGCCGCCCGGCGTGAAGCGCGCCTTGTCCCAGACCAGGAACAGCACGCCGGCAAAACCCAAGGCCAGTCCGACCAGGCGCAGCGGGCTCAGGCGCTGGCTCAGCCAGACCCAGGCGACGAGCGCGCCCCATAGCGGCGTGGTGGCGTTCAGGATGCTCGACAGGCCCGCCGTGATCGACAGGGCGGCATAGCTGAACAGCACAAACGGCAAGGCGCTGTTCAGCAAGCCCAGCACGAGCAGCAGCCGCCACTCGCGACGCAGCCCGGTCAGCCCCTCGCGCAGGCTCAATAGCGGCAGCAGCAGGAGGCTGGCGCCAATCACGCGCAGGGCAGCCAGCACGATGGGACCGAACTCGTGCGCGCCCAGCCGCATGAAGAGAAACGAGGCGCCCCAGATCGCGGCCAGCAGCGTCAGCTCGGTCAGGTCGAAGGGTTTCATGCCTCGGTCTTGAGACTGACGCCTTCCAGCTGCAGCAACGCGGTCTTGCGGTCCACGCCACCGGCATAGCCGGTCAGATCGCCGTCACGACCGATCACGCGGTGGCAGGGCACGATGATGGAGACCGGGTTGTGGCCGACAGCCGCGCCGACCGCGCGCACCGCGCTGGGCGCGCGCACGCGCTCGGCCAACTCGCCGTAGCTCAGCGTCTGTCCGAACGGAATCTTCAGCAAGCCTGCCCATACCGCTTGCTGGAAGGTTGTGCCCTCGAGCGCCAGCGGCAGATCGAACACCTTGCGCTTGCCGGCGAAGTAGTCCTGCAACTGATCCGCGGCTTGCTGCAGCAAGGGGTCCATCTCGTCGACTTCGGCTTGCAGCGGACCGGGGTGATGTTTTTGCCCTTCGAACCAGATGCCCGACAGACCTTGGGCGCTGCGCGCCACCGTGAGGATACCCAATGGGGTCAGGACTTGCCTTTGCTTGCTGTGATGGCTGGTGTTCATTGTGAAGTCTTAGGGGGAAAGGTCGGAAGCACGCCAGAGGCGCATCACAGCATAACTGCGATAAGGTCGCCAGGCGTTCGAGAGTCCCAGCACCCGCTTCGGGCTGGGCCGTGGTTCACCGGGATCGGTCAGATGCTTGCGCAAGACCACATCGCCGGGCAAAAAGATGTCGGGCCAGCTCGAGGCGCGCATCAAGATGTAATGGGCCGTCCACGCACCGAACCCGGGCAGGGCGATCAGTTCGGCCAGCGCCGTGTCGAGATCGGTCGATGGCTGGCTGATTTGAAGCCGGTCCCAGACTTGCGCGAGCAGCCGCAGCGCGTCGGCGCGGCGCGCGATGATGCCAAGGCCGGCGATCTCGTCGCGGCTCGCCGTGGCCACCGCCTCGGGCAGCGGAAACAAGCGGTCCAGGCCGGCCGCGCCGCTGTCGGCCAGCGCGCTGCCAAAGCGCTGCACGAAGCGCGTGGCCAAGGTGCGCGCCGCGGCCACGCTCACCTGCTGGCCGAGCACGGCGCGCACGGCCAGCTCGAACCGGTCGACGCAGCCGGGCAGACGCACGCCGGGCTGATGGCAGGCGTGGGCTGGCAGGTTCTGCAGGGCGGTGTCGATCGCCACCGGGTCTGCGTCCAGATCGAGCCAGCGCCGCACCAGCGGCAGCAAGGTGGCCATGACCGGCAGCAAGCCCGCGCTGGGACGCAGCCGCAGCAGCGGCCGATCCGCGTCGAACTGCACGTCCAGCCAGCCTTGGCAGGTCTGGCCGCCCTGCGTGATGCGCAAGCTGCGGCGGATGCTTCGGGTGTCCAGATCGACCTGCTCGATGCCGGGGATGGCGCGGCGCTGCAAGAACTCGAGCATGGCCCTGACGTGATAGGGCGGACGGTAGGCCAGCAGCAGCACCGCGGCCGGGTCCGAGGGTCGTGCCGCGCCGCTGCCGGTTGCCTTCTTGCCTTCGCGGCGCAAGGCGCTCGGCTGCAAGCGGTATTGCCCGACAAACGCGGCGTTGAAACGGCGCAGGCTCGCAAAGCCGGCCTGCATGGCGACCTCGATGATGGGCAAGGTCGTGTCCGTGAGCAATTGTTTGGCCAGCAGCAGACGCCTTGTTTGCAGATATTGCAGCGGCGTGACACCGTGCTCGGCGGCAAAGATGCGGCGCAAGTGTCGGCTCGTGATACCCAGGTGCATGGCCAGCGCTTCGATGCTGGCCTGGGCGTCGTTCTGCCGGTCGAGCCACGCGGCGGCCTGCTGGGCCAAGGTGCGCGAGGCGTCCATCACCGACCAGCGCAAGCCGCTGCCTGGCGCCAGCTCGGGCCGGCATTTGAGGCAGGGCCTGAACGCGGCTGCCTCGGCCTGCGCCGCGTTGGCAAAGAAGCGGCAGTGCTCGCGCCTGGGCGTGCGCACGCGGCAGATCGGCCGGCAATACACGCCGGTCGAGGTGACGCCGACGAACAGGCGGCCGTCGAGGCGGGCGTCGCGTGCCAGCAGCGCGGCGTAGCAGTGCTCGGGCGAGAGATTGGGCGGAGCGCAACAGCTGTCCATGACGTCGATGATAGGCCTCGCCCGATCCGGGGCTCGCCGTTTTCGGACCTCTGACTTGCAAGCCGCGACGCCGGTCCGGTTGGGCCGGTGTCAACCCTTACCTACAATGCGATGACGTCATCACCAACCACGAGTGTTTTCATGCAAGTTCAAGCGTCCATCTTCAAGGCCTATGACATTCGCGGCGTGGTCGGCACGACGCTAGACGAAACCCTGGCCGAACACCTGGGCCGTGCCTTCGGCAGCGAGGCCGTCAGGCAGGGCGAGCGCGCCGTCGTCGTCGGGCGCGACGGGCGCCTGTCCGGGCCGGGGCTGGTTGCGGCGCTGCTGCGCGGGCTGGCCTCGACCGGTCTGGACGTCGTCGATCTGGGCGCCGTGACGACGCCGATGCTCTATTACGTGGCAGCCACGCGCAACAAGCATGGCTGCACGTCGGGCATACAGGTGACGGGCAGCCACAACCCGAAGGACTACAACGGCTTCAAGATGGTGCTGGCGGGCCGCGCGATCTATGGCGAGGACATCCAGCGCCTGCGCCAACGCATCGAGGCCGAGGACTACGTGGTGGGCAAGCGGCCGGGCCGCATCGGCCGCATGGACATCGAGGCCGAATACCGCCAGCGCATCGTCAGCGACGCCAAGCTCGCGCGCCCGCTGAAGATCGTGGTCGACTCGGGCAACGGCATTCCGGGCGCAAGCTCGCCGGCCACCTTGCGTGCGCTCGGTTGCGAGGTGATCGAGCTTTACTCGAGCGTCGACGGCAATTTTCCGAACCACCACCCCGACCCCAGCAAGCCCGAAAACCTGGCCGAGTTGATCAGCACCGTCAAGGCCAGCAAGGCCGACCTGGGCCTGGCGTTCGACGGCGACGGCGACCGCCTGGGGGTCGTCACCCGCGAGGGCAATATCATTTACCCGGACCGCCAGCTGATGCTGTTCGCGCGCGACGTTCTCAAGCGCCAGCCGGGCGGCACCATCATCTTCGACGTCAAGTGCACGCAGCAACTCGCCCCCTTGGTGCGCGCCGCCGGTGGGGTGCCGCTGATGTGGAAGACCGGCCACTCGCTGATCAAGGCCAAGATGAAGGAAATCGGCTCGCCCCTTTCGGGCGAGATGAGCGGCCACATCTTCTTTGGCGAGCGCTGGTACGGGTTTGACGACGCCACCTACACGGCCGCACGGCTGCTCGAGATCCTGAGCCGGGAGCTTGACCCGAGTGCCGCACTGAACGCCTTGCCCACCAGTTTCAGCACGCCCGAGCTGAACGTGGCGTGCGCCGAAGGCGAGCACCACGCGGTCGTGCAAAGCCTGCAGCAAACGGCCGAATTTCCGGGCGCCCTGGAGGTGATCACCATCGACGGTCTGCGCGCCGAGTTCGGTGACGGCTTCGGCCTGATCCGCGCGTCCAACACGACGCCGGTGCTGGTGCTGCGCTTCGAAGGCAAGACGCCCGAAGCGCTCAAGCGCATCGAGATCTTGATGATGCAGCAGCTGCGTCTGGTGAAACCCGACGCCAAGGTGCAGGCCGGCCACTGATGAGTCAATGGCAGCAGCGTCTGAGTCGCGGCGCCTACTCGAGCCTGCTGCGCTTGCTGCAACCGGCCTACGCGCTGCGCTTGTGGCTGCGCGGGCGCCGCGAACCGCTGTACCGGCATGCGCTGGGCGAGCGTTTCGGACGCTATGCAAAGGCCGCCGGCGATGGCGCCGACCCCGGCTGGCTGTGGGTGCACGCGGTGTCCTTGGGCGAAACGCGCGCGGCGCAGGCCCTGATCGAAGCCCTGCGCGTGCGCCAGCCAGGGCTGCGTCTGCTGCTCACGCACGGCACGGCCACCGGCCGCGAGGCGGGCCACAGCCTGCTGCGCGCAGGCGACGCCCAGGCCTGGCTGCCTTATGACAGCCCGGGCGCGGTGCGGCGCTTCCTGCGTCACTTCCGGCCGCGTCTGGGCGTGGTGATGGAAACCGAGATCTGGCCCAATCTGCTGATGGCGGCCAGCCGGGCCGGCGTGCCCATGGTGCTGGCCAATGCGCGCCTGTCCGAAAAAAGCCGCAGACAAGGCCAGCGACTGAACGCCATCCTGCGCCCTGCCGTGCAAAGCTTTGCGCTGGTGCTGGCGCAGACCGAGGCCGACGCGCGGCGCTTGCGTGAGCGCGGCGCGCGCGCGGTCGAGGTGGTCGGCAATCTCAAGTTCGACATGACGCCTGATGCTGCGTTGGTCGCGCTGGGCCGGCGCTGGCGCAGCCAGCTCATCCGCCCGGTGCTGTTGGCGGCCGTCACGCGCGAGGGCGAAGAGGCGCAGCTGCTCGATGCGTGGTGTGCGTTGGATGCCGTGCGCGCTGAGCTCAGGCCCTTGCTGCTGCTCGTGCCGCGCCATCCGCAGCGCTTCGACGAAGTGGCGGCGCTCGTGGCGGCGCGTGGATTGACGCTGGCACGCCGCAGCAGTTGGCAGGAAACACCCTCAAGCGAGGCGCTGGAGCTTGATGTCTGGCTGGGTGACTCGATGGGCGAGATGGCCTTGTATTACGGCCTCAGCCAAGTGGCCTTGCTGGGCGGCAGCTTTGCGCCGCTGGGAGGGCAGAACCTGATCGAAGCCGCGGCCTGTGCCTGCCCGGTCGTGATGGGTCCGCACACCTTCAATTTTGCCGAGGCGGCGCAACTGTCGATTGAATCCGGCGCGGCATTTCGCGTCGCCGACATGACTGCGGGCCTGGCGCGCGCGCGGCAACTGCTGAGCCACGCCGGCAGCCAGGCGGCAGCCTCTGAAGCGGCCGTCAAATTTGCGTCGCAACACCGCGGTGCGGCCCAGCGCATGGCCGAGCGCTTGCTCGACGTGATGAACGCGGACGCGCTGGCCGCATGACACAGCATAAAGGCAAGACATGACCCCCGAACCTCAAGTTTGGATGCGCTGGCTGGCGCTGCTCGGCATGGGCTTGTTGTTCGGCTGTGCCCAGCCGGCACCGCCGGCGGCGCTGCACTACCGCATTCCCGAGTTGCCAGAAAGTGCCAGCGGCTACCAGGCCAAGCCGGGCTGGGCCCTGCAACACTTTGCGGTGGCTGCCGCCAATCCGCTCGCCACCGATGCCGGTTATCAGGTGCTCAAGGCGGGCGGCTCGGCGGTGGACGCTTTGGTGGCCGTGCAGATGGTGCTGGCGCTGGTCGAGCCACAGTCCAGCGGGCTGGGGGGCGGCGCCTTCTTGCTGAGTTGGGACGGCAAGGCGCTGGTCGCCTGGGACGGCCGCGAAACCGCGCCGGCCGGCGTCGACGAAAAGCTGTTCCTGCAGGCCGACGGCACGCCGATGCCCACGCTGCAGGCGATGGTGGGGGGCCGCTCGGTGGGCGTGCCCGGCGTGCTGCGCATGCTCGAGCAGGCACACCGCGAGCAGGGCCGACTTCCCTGGGCCAGCTTGCTCGAGCCCGCCATCGCGTTGGCCGAGCGCGGATTCAAGGTGAGCCCGCGCCTGCATGCCTTGCTCGCTGCCGAACCGGCCTTGCAGCGCGACGCTCAGGCCGGGCCGTTTTATTACCTCCCGAACGGCGCGCCGCTGCCGGTCGGCCATGTGCTGAAGAACCCGGCGCTGGCCGAAGTGCTGCGCGCCATTGCGAGCCGGGGCGCACAGGCCTTTTACAGCGGCAAGGTGGCTGCCGACATGGCGCGGCGCGTGCAGGGGCACGCCACCAATCCGGGCCACTTGACCGAGGCCGACCTGGCTGCCTATGCCCCGCGGCGCCGAGACGCGCTGTGCACGCTGTGGCAGCCCCGGCCCGGGCGCGACCTGCGCGTCTGCGGTTTTCCGCCGCCCTCGTCGGGCCAACTCGCCATCATGCAGATTCTGGGCCTCATGCAGCAGTTGCCGAGCGTGGCGCAGCCGGTCACACCGGAGCCTGACGCAAGACCTGACCCCGACTGGCTGCACAACTATCTGGAGGCGTCGCGGCTGGCGTTTGCCGATCGCGATCTGTACGTGGCCGACCCCGATTTCGTGGCCGCGCCCGCCGGCAGTTGGACGAGCCTGCTGGCGCCGGCCTACTTGCGCCAGCGCGCGGCGCTGATCGGCCCGCGCAGCATGGGTCAAGCGCAGGCCGGCACGCCAGGGCCCGAGCGCAGCGCCTATGCGCCGCAGGCCGCGCAGAGCGAACATGGCACCAGCCACATCAGCATCGTCGATGCGCAGGGCAGGGCGGTCGCGATGACGACCACCATCGAGGCGGGATTCGGTTCGCGCATCATGTCCGACGGCGGCACCGGCAAGGCCGGCGGCTTTTTGCTGAACAACGAGTTGACCGATTTTTCGTTCGCGCCGGCCGATGCGCAGGAGCGTCCGGTCGCCAATCGCGTTGAGCCGGGCAAACGGCCGCGATCAAGCATGAGCCCGACCCTGGTTTTCGACGCAGCTTCGGGCCAATTGTTGATGACCCTGGGCTCTCCCGGGGGACCGGCCATCATTCACTTCGTTGCCAAGACCTTGATCGGCACGCAGCAATGGGGTCTGAACGCGCAACAGGCCATCAGCCTGCCCAATTTCGCCAACTTCAACAGCCCGAGTCTGCTCGAAGCAGGGCGCTTTCCGGCGAGCACGGTGCAGGCATTGAAGGCGCGCGGTCATCAGGTCGTCGAGACCGAGCTCACCAGCGGCTTGCAAGCCATCGAGCGCACACCCAGCGGCTGGTTCGGCGGCGCCGACCCGCGCCGCGAAGGCGTCGTGCGCGGCGAGTAGCTCTATCTCACGATCAGACTTGGCGTGCCGGCGCGCATGTCACCCACCACCGCCGCATGGTCAAAGCCGTGCCGCACAAAGCAGGCCAGCACCTTGTCGAGCGCCTGCGGAGTGCATGACACGAGCAGGCCGCCGCTGGTTTGCGGGTCGCTCAGCAAGGCTTGATCGACGGCGGCAAAGCCCGCCGGCAAGGCCACCTTGTCACAAAAGCTGGCCCAATTGCGGCTGGATGCGCCGGTGATGTGGCCACTCATGGCCAGCGCGCGCACGCCCTCCAGCAGCGGCACGCGGGCCCAGTCGATGTACACGGCCAGGCCTGAGCCTTGCGCCAGTTCGAGTGCATGGCCGGCCAGGCCGAAGCCGGTCACGTCGGTGAGGGCGTGCACGCCGTGCATTTCCGCCAGCTCAGGCCCGGGCGTGTTCAGGCGCGTTGTGCTCTCCAGCAGTTGCCGGTAGCCGCTTGCGCTCAAGGACTCTTTTTTCAGCGCGGCCGACAGCACACCGACGCCCAGCGGTTTGCCCAGCACGAGCAGGTCGCCGGCCCTGGCATCGGCATTGCGCTTCACGTGGTCGGGGTGCACCAGGCCCAGCACCACCAGGCCGTAGATGGGCTCGACCGAGTCGATCGAGTGGCCGCCTGCAATCGGGATGCCGGCCTGGGTGCAGACGCTGCGACCGCCGTCCAGGATGCGGGCGATGGTCTCCAGCGGCAGCACCTTGATGGGCATGCCCACCAGCGCCAAGGCCATGATGGGCTTGCCGCCCATCGCATAGACATCGCTGATCGCGTTGGTCGCGGCAATGCGGCCAAAGTCGAAGGGGTCGTCGACGATGGGCATGAAGAAGTCGGTGGTTGCGACAAGCGCCTGAGTGTCGTTGAGCTTGTAGACGGCGGCATCGTCAGAGGTCTCGATGCCCACCAGCAACTCGGGCGGCAGGGCCAGGCCGGAGTGGCCACGCAGGATTTGCGACAGCACACCGGGCGCGATCTTGCAGCCGCAGCCGCCGCCATGCGACAGCGACGTCAATCGGGGTGCGCCAGTGGCGACTTGCTCGGTCATTCATGATTCCTCTGGTTGGGGTGCGCGGAACTTGGGTCACAATCTGCCGCTGATGAATTGTCGAAATCATACGTTGCGCGCGTCGAGCTACCGAATGGACAAAGGTTTGCGATGAGGGACAGTTTTGCGCTGGCCTTCGAGATGATCGTCCACGCCGATGCCGTGTTGCTCGATGTGGTGCTGCTGTCACTGCGCGTGAGCGCCAGTTCCTGCGCAATCGGCGGGCTGACAGGTTTGGCTGTGGGCGTCTGGCTCGCGGTTGTGCGCTTTCCCGGCAAGCGCGGCCTGGTGTCCTTGTTGAACACCTTGCTCGCGCTGCCCTCGGTGGTGGTGGGGCTGCTCGTCTATCTGCTGTTGTCGCGCTCCGGCCCGCTGGGTTCCTTGGGCATTTTGTTCACGCCGACGGCGATGGTCGTGGCGCAAAGCATTCTGGTCATGCCCATCACGGCGGCGTTGACGCGCCAGTTGCTGGTGAACGCTTTCGGCGAGGGCGGCGATACCCTGCGCTCGATGGGGGCCGGACAGATGCTGAGCGCGGTGCTGTTGCTGCTGCACGAGCGCTGGGCGGTGCTGACCTTGCTGCTGATCGCGTTCGGACGCGCCATCTCGGAGGTCGGCGCGGTGATGATGGTGGGCGGCAATATCGACGGCGTGACGCGCGTCATGACGACCAGCATCGCGCTGGAAACCAGCAAGGGCGATTTGCCGCTGGCCTTGGCGCTGGGGCTGGTGTTGCTGCTGGTGGTGGGCCTGCTCAATCTTCTCATCACGCTTGCCCAAGGCGGCGCCAAGCAGCCGGGGACGCAGCAGTGAACGCGATCGAAGCACCACCCTTGCTGAGCCTGGAAGGCGCCAGCGTCCGGTTTGGCGAGGTGCTGGCCTTGCAGCCCACCACGCTCGACATCCGGGCCGGCGAGCGCGTGCTGCTGGTGGGCGCAAATGGTTCGGGCAAGACCACCTTGCTGCGCGTGCTGCACGGGCTGCAAGCCTTCGAGGGCAAACGGCAGGTGGCCAGACCGGAGCCGGCACTGCGTCAGGCGATGGTCGCGCAGCGGCCGTTCCTGCTCAGCTTGTCGGTCTGGCACAACCTCGTGCTGGCCTTGTGGCTGGGCGGCGTGCCGCGCGCCCAGCGCAGCGAGCGGGCGCGCCAGGCGCTGGCGCGCGTGGGTCTGTCCGACTTGGCGCAGCGGCCGGCGCGCGTGCTGTCGGGCGGCCAGCAGCAGCGCCTGGCGCTGGCGCGCGCCTGGGGTCTGCATCCGCAATTGCTGTTTCTGGATGAACCGACCGCCAATCTCGACCCGAGCGCCAAGCGCGAGGTCGAGGACATAATCGAGGCGTTTGTACGAGAAGGCATGACGCTGGTGATGAGCACGCACAACCTCGGCCAGGCCAAGCGCCTGGCCACCCGGCTGCTCTACATGGAAGCCGGGCGCGTGCTGGTGGACCTGCCGCCGCAGGAATTTTTCAACACCGCGCTGCCGCAGGAAGCGGCGCTTTTTCTTAAAGGAGAACTGCCTTGGACTTGAAGAGAATCTTCCCCCATTTGCTGTTGACCGCCGCACTGTTGGTGCCAGGTCTTGCGGCCAGCGCTGACGCACCGTTCATCGTGGTGGCTTCGACCACCTCGACCGAGCAGTCCGGCCTGTTCGGCCATCTGCTGCCGGCGTTCACCAAGGACACCGGCATACAGGTGCGCGTGGTGGCAGTGGGCACCGGCCAGGCACTCGACATGGCACGCCGCGGCGACGCCGATGTGGTGTTCGTGCACGACACGGTCGCCGAAGAGAAGTTCGTGGCCGAGGGTTTCGGCCTGAAGCGCCAGCCCGTGATGCACAACGACTTTGTGCTGATCGGCCCGAAGTCGGACCCGGCCAAGGTGCGCGGCAAGGACGTGGCCGCGGCTTTGCTCAAGCTCAAGGCCACCGGACAGCCCTTTGTGTCGCGCGGCGACAAGAGCGGCACCTATGAGGCCGAGCTGCGTTATTGGAAGATCGCCGGCGTCGATTTGTCCGCCGACAGACCCACCGGCTACAAGGCTTGTGGATGTGGCATGGGGCCGGCGCTGAACATGGCATCGTCGTTGAACGCCTATGTGCTGGCCGATCGTGGCACCTGGCTGGCGTTCAAGAACCGTGCCGATCTGGTGGTGCTGGTGGAGGGCGACACCCGCCTCTTCAACCCCTATGGCGTGATCGTCGTGAACCCTGCCAAGTATCCGCACGTGAAGCTGGAGCTGGGGCAGCGCTTTGCCGACTGGCTGGTGTCGGCGCGCGGGCAGGGCGTGATCGCCGATTACAAGATTGGCGGCGAGCAGTTGTTCTTTCCGGACGCGATTCGATGAGTGGCCGGGCCTGACCCACGCAGGAGCCAGGCACCGCGCCTAAAGCCGACCGTGCTGGATCTTGCGCTGCGCCGTGTAGTGCCACCAAGGCAATGCAGGCGCGCCGCGCATGAAGTCGGTGGCGGCCATGAAGGTATCGAGCACACAGGGGTCATGTCTTGCCCCTGTCGTCGCGCACAGCCGCTGGTAGAGCGCAAAGGCGTCTTGAGCGCGCAGCTCGTCCGGATGACGGATGCCAATCAAGCGCAGATCGGCGGCCAGCGCGGGGCCGATGTTGGGAATGTCTTCAAGCGCAAGACACTCGCTGGCGTGTTGGGCTTTCACGGTGTCGCTCCGGCGATGCGCGCCAGCGCCAACGCTTACATCATCATGTTGTTGCGTATCAGGCCGACGGCCAGGCCTTCGATCGCAAATTCGTCCACGCCGGCCTGCACGAGGATGGGTTCGAAGTCGGCGTTCTCGGGCAGCAACTCGATGCCGTGGCGGGTCTTGCGGAAACGCTTGACGGTGACTTCGTCGCCGATGCGCGCCACCACGATCTGGCCGTTCTTGGCTTCGCTGGCCTTTTGCACCGCGAGCAGGTCGCCGTCCATGATGCCGACATCGCGCATGCTCATGCCCTTGACCTTGAGCAGGAAGTCGGGCTTGCGCGGGAACATGCTGGCCTCCAGCACATAGGTCTGGTCGATGTGCTCCTGCGCCAGGATCGGGCTGCCGGCAGCGACGCGCCCGACCAGCGGCAGCGTCAACTGGGCGAACAGTGGCAGCGAGTACTGCCGGCCGCGCGCGGCGTTGAGCGCACGCAGCGTGTCGGCCTTCAGGCGGATGCCGCGCGAGGTGCCGCCCACCAGTTCGATGGCGCCCTTGCGCGCCAGCGCCTGCAAATGCTCTTCGGCCGCATTGGCCGACTTGAAGCCCAGTTCGGCGGCGATTTCGGCGCGCGTCGGCGGTGAACCGGTGCGCTCGATCGCGCTTTGCACCAGATCCAGAATCTGTTGCTGACGCGCCGTGAGTTTGGGGCTGTCTTCCATGGGAGCTCCTCGTACCGAAAACAGTCGCGGCACAATGCGCACAGGCTGACTGACATTTTGTCCAGTAGCTGTATTTTCATCCAGTTGAGCGAAAAATGCAAAGAACTTCGGGAACAGTCGTCATCCTGGGCACCGGCGGCACCATCGCAGGCACGGCTCAGACGAGCACCGATAACACCGGCTACACGGCCGCCCAGATCGGCGTGGCTGAGTTGGTGGCGGCCGTGCCGCCACTCAAAGGGCAGCCGCTCGAGTGCGAACAAGTCGCCCAACTCGACAGCAAGGACATGGATTTCGCCACCTGGCAGTTGCTCGCCCAGCGCGTCGCCCACCATCTGGCGCGCCCCGATGTGGCCGGCATCGTCATCACGCATGGCACCGACACGCTGGAAGAGACCGCCTACTTTCTGCACCGCCTGCTGGCGCCACGCAAGCCGGTCGTGCTGACGGCGGCGATGCGCCCGGCCACCTCACTGCAGACCGATGGACCGCAGAATCTGACCGATGCCGTGAGCGTGGCGCGGGCACCTGGTGCGCAAGGCGTGCTGGCGGTGCTGGCAGGCCGCGTGCACGGCGCACTTGATGTGAGCAAGCAGCACAGCTACCGGCTCGACGCCTTCAGCTCGGGCGATGCCGGACCTTTGGCCTTGCTTGAAGAAGGCGTGCTGCGCCCCTTGCGCGCCTGGCCTGCGGGCGAGGCCTTGGGCGTGGACCTTGTCGCGCCCGCTCCAGAGCATTGGCCGCGGATCGAGCTGATCACCAGCTATGCGGGAGCGGACGGCGCGCTGGTGCAGGCAGTGCGCAGCCTGGGAGCACTAGGCATTGTGGTCGCCGCGACGGGCAATGGCGGCGTGCATTGGCGCCTCGAAGCGGCCTTGCTTGAGGCCATGGCGGATGGTGTGCAGGTGCTGCGCGCCACGCGCTGTGCGCATGGCGCGATCGTCGGCCAGAACGAGCAAGCCTTGCCATCGGCCGGCGCGCTGAGTCCGGTGAAGGCCAGGGTCGAGTTGGTGCTGCGCTTGCTGGCCGAGCGCGCTAAGTGAAGGTCAAACAGCAAGTGAACGAAGGATGAGCTGCGGAGATGTTCGCCAGCAAGGGTTGAATTGATCGAAACGGGACCTATGCAGTCGCCCGTCTTCTAGGGTTAACCCGCTATTTTCCGGTAGCCCATTCTGTGTAAAGGTAGACCGATTTTGTCGGAAAACTTTACATGTAGCGCTGAAATCGCTGGCAACAACACCGCGGACTTTTGACTTTTTTCCAGTCTATCAATGACTTACGAAAAAATAGCTCGACATGGCTCACTTTTTGCATGTCTAGTCGCGCGAGGGAGGTCACTCTTTTCAGCCTCGCACGTTGTGATTTCTTGAAATCAAAACGGCTCGATGGTACTTGTCAGAACACTTCAATTTAAAGGTGACTATATGAAAAGGAAGTTTCGT
>CAVUEF010000022.1:0-16744 GCA_963740455.1 uncultured beta proteobacterium | reverse complement strand
TGTGCGCAAGGCGGGTGAGGCGGTGGCCAACATCATTGCCGCGGGCATCATCCCGGCCGGGCTCGAGATGATGGACAAGCCGATGACGGCAGCCGTCGAAGATTACGTGCACGCGGGCTACGACTTGGAGGCCGCAGCGATTTTGCTGTGCGAAAGCGACGGCACGCCCGAGGAGGTGGCCGAGGAGATCGCGCGCATGCAGGCGGTGCTGACCAGCAACGGCGCGACGCGCTGCGAGGTGAGTGCTGACGAAGCGCAGCGCCTCAGGTTCTGGAGCGGCCGCAAGAACGCCTTCCCGGCGAGCGGCCGCATCAGCCCCGACTACATGTGCATGGACTCGACGATTCCGCGCCGACGCCTCGCCGACATGCTGCTGGCGATCCAGCAGATGGAACAAAAATACCGCTTGCGCTGCGTCAATGTGTTCCATGCCGGCGACGGCAATCTGCATCCATTGATCCTGTTCGACGCGGGCGACGCCGATCAGCTGCATCGCTGCGAAATGTTCGGCGCCGACATCCTGGAGACCAGCGTGCGGCTGGGTGGCACCATCACCGGCGAGCATGGCGTGGGCGTGGAGAAACTGAGCTCGATGTGCGTGCAATTTGCTCCGGAAGAAATCTCGCAGATGCTGGCCGTGAAGCAGGCCTTCGACCCGTCTGAGCTGCTCAATCCTGGCAAGGTGCTGCCGACGCTGAACCGCTGCGCCGAATACGGCCGCATGCGTGTCAAGCGCGGCATGCTGGCCTTTGCCGACATACCCAGGTTCTGATCTCATGCAATCTCAAGACCCGGCGCAGGACGCGCTCATCGATCAGGTCAGGACGGCCATCGCGAGCGGCACCCAGCTGTGCGTGCGCGGCCATGGAGCCAAGGACTTTTATGGCGGCGTGCCACGCGGCGAGCCGCTCGACACCAGCCCATTGAGCGGCATCAGCAGCTACGAGCCCAGCGAGCTGGTGGTGACCGCGCGCGCCGGCACGCCGCTGGCGGAGTTGGAGGCGGCGCTGCATGAGCAGGGCCAGTGCCTGCCCTTCGAGCCGCCCCGGTTCGACGGGCGCGGCACGGTCGGCGGCATGGTGGCGGCGGGCCTGGCCGGACCGGCGCGCGCCGTGGCCGGATCGGTGCGCGATTTCGTGCTCGGCGCCACGCTGCTCAACGGACGCGCCGAAGTGCTGAGCTTTGGCGGCCAGGTGATGAAGAACGTGGCGGGCTATGACGTGTCGCGCCTGCTGGCCGGGTCAATGGGCGTGCTGGGGGTGATCCTGGAGGTCTCGCTCAAGGTCTTGCCGCAAGCCGCGGCCAGCGCCACCCTGCGTTTCGAGATGTCCCAGGCCGACGCCCTGGTGCAGCTCAACACCTGGGCCGGTCAGCCGCTGCCGCTGCATGCCAGCGCCTGGTGGGACGGCGCGCTGGTGCTGCGCCTGGCGGGTGCACATGCTGCCGTGACGTCGGCGCGCGAGAAGCTCGGCGGCGAGCTGATCGAGGCCGAGCTGGCGGCGCAGTTCTGGAACGGGCTGCGCCATCACAGCGACGATTTCTTTGTGGGCGCCGCGCGTGCCGTGCAGACCGGCGCGGGCCTGTGGCGGCTGAGCGTGCCGCAGACCGCGCCGCCGCTGCAGCTCGCTGGCGAACAACTGATCGAATGGGGCGGCGCCCAGCGCTGGCTCGCCACCGCCTTGCCCGCGGCGCAAGTGCGCGAAGCGGCACGTGGCGCCGGAGGCCACGCCACGCTGTTTCGCGCAAGCGACAAGTCGGTCGAAGTCTTTGCGCCGCTGTCGGGCGGCCTGGCGCGCATCCACCAGGAGCTGAAGAAGGCGTTCGACCCGGCCGGCATCTTCAACCCGGGGCGTCTGTATCCGGGGCTGTGACGCTGCACAACCGAGCCGAACATTCGCCCACCAAAACAATATGCAAACGACTCTCTCCCCAGAATTCAAAGGCACACGCCAAGGTCAGCTCGCCGAGGCGATTCTGCGCAACTGCGTGCACTGCGGTTTTTGCACCGCCACCTGCCCCACTTATCAATTGCTGGGTGACGAGCTCGATGGTCCGCGCGGCCGCATCTACCTGATGAAACAGATGCTGGAGGGCGGTGAGGTGACGCGCAGCACGCAACTGCATCTGGACCGCTGCCTGACCTGCCGCAGTTGCGAAAGCACCTGTCCCTCGGGGGTGCAATACGGCCAGCTGCTCGACATCGGCCGGGAAATCATCGAGCACAAGGTGCAGCGCCCGGCGCTTGAGCAGGCCACGCGCTGGTTGCTCAGGGAGGGGCTCACGTCAGCGCTGTTCGCCCCCGCCATGAAGCTGGGTCAGTGGCTGCGACCGCTGCTGCCCAGGACGCTCAAGAACAAGGTGCCGGCCAAGCTGGGGGCAAACGCGCACCGTTGGCCCCATGGCCGCCATGAGCGCAAGGTGCTGATGCTGATGGGCTGCGTGCAACCGGCCATGGCACCCAATATCAACAGCGCCACCGCACGTGTGCTCGACGCCGCGGGAATTCAGACCCTGGTGGCCGATGGCGCGGGCTGCTGCGGAGCGATCCGCTCGCACCTCGGTGATCACGAAGGGGGGCTGGCCGACATGCGCCGCAATATCGACGCCTGGTGGCCGCTCGTGCAAGGGCTCACCGACGCGGGCAAGGTGGAGGCGATTGTCATGAACGCGTCGGGCTGCGGCGTGACGGTCAAGGAATACGGGCAGGCCTTGGCACATGACCCCGATTACGCTGACAAGGCCAAACGCGTCAGCGCGCTGACCCGGGATCTGAGCGAGCTGCTGCCCGATCTGGTGCCTCGGTTGAAGACCCAGCTGAACGCCATCAAGCGCAGGCAGTTGGTGTTCCATCCGCCCTGCACCTTGCAGCACGGACAGCAATTGCGCGGCGTCGTCGAGACGCAGTTGAACGCGCTGGGCTTCGACGTGACGCTGGCCGCCAGCGAGAGCCATCTGTGCTGCGGCTCGGCAGGCACCTATTCGGTTTTGCAACCCGAGTTGGCTTATCAGCTGCGCGACCGTAAACTCGCCCAATTGATTGCGCCATCATCAAACCGGCAAGTGCAGGCCATTGTGTCGGCCAATATCGGTTGCATCCAGCATTTGCAGAGCGGCACGTCGATACCGGTGATGCACTGGATCGAAGTACTTGACGAAGCCTTGCAGGCCCCGAGTTTTCTGAAACGAGACAGCCAGGCATGAGAGACGATCCCAGCAAGGAAGCGGTGCGCCATTTGCAAGCCATCATCGCGCGCGAGACCGGCGCGCCGCTGGCGCATCGCGCCGCCATGGAGATGGAGACGGCGGTGCGGCATGCCTGCGGCGGCGAGTCGCTGGACGGCGCCGACTTTTCGTTCGAGCGCCGCGAGGTCACCATCGTGCTGGCCGATTTGCGCGGCTTCACCTCGATGTCGGCGACGCAACCCGCAGGCGTGGTGATAGGCATCCTGAATCGCTGCCTGGGGCTGATGAGCGAGATCGTGTACCGCCACCACGGCACCATCGACAAGTTCATGGGCGACTCGATCATGGTGCTGTTCGGCGCGCCGCTCGAGCATGCCGACGATGTGCGCAGGGCGCTGGCCTGTGCGATCGAAATGCAGGTGGCGATGCACGCGCTCAACGACGAGCATATGCAACAAGGCCTGCCCGAGCTGTACATGGGCATAGGCATCAACACCGGCACGGTGATGGCGGGCAAATTCGGCTCGGCCGCGTATTCCGAATACACGGTGATAGGCGACGAAGTGAACCTGGCTTCGCGCATCGAGGCCTTCAGCCTGCGGGGTCAGGTCTTGATCAGCGAGACCACCTTCCAGCGTTGCACCGACTACATCCAAGTCAGCGAGCCGATGGAAGTGTTCGTCAAAGGTAAGGCCGAGGTCGTGCGGCTGCGCGAACTGCTGGGTATCCCGTCGCTCAGTCTGACCGTGCCGCGTCAGGAAACCCGTCGCAGCCACCGCGTTGACGTGAAGCTGCGTTGCGTGCTCTACCTGATCCAGAACAAGATCGTGCTGCCGCATGCCATCAAGGCCAAGATACGCGACATCGGCTACCACGGCGTGCTGGTCGAACTGGCAAAACCCGATCATGGACTGGAATTGCACGCCGACATCAAGCTCGAATTCGACCTGCACCTGGTCGACTACCACGCCTCCGACATCTATGCCAAGGTGGTCAAGGTGGGGCGCGACAAGGACGGCTACTTCGCCGGCCTGGAATTCACCGCAGTGAACCCCGACACGAACATGAACATCCAGCTGTTCGTGCAGTTGCTGGTGGCCGCGCAATAGGGGTGTGGCATTGATGACCGATCTGCCACACGAGCAGACTTCTGTCGTGGCTTGACGTTCACGCGCATCCAACCCTCTTGCCAACGCGCCGCTACCCGGCCAGCGCGGCTTGCACTATGCTTGCAGCATGAACCGACCGAAACCGTTTGCGATGATTCGCGAGTTCCAGCTCGCCGACTGGTTCACGCTGGCCAATGCCTATTGCGGCGTCGGCGCGCTGTTTTCTGCCATGACTTATTTGCAGACCGGCGCGGTGCTGCATCTGTTTTTTGCCTGCGCGCTGATTCCGGTGGCGCTCGTCTTCGACGTGCTCGATGGCCGCATTGCGCGCTGGCGTCAGCAGAGTTCGGCGATGGGACGCGAGCTCGATTCGCTCGCCGACGTGATCTCGTTCGGCGTCGCGCCCGCAGCGATTGCCTATGCCTGCGGCATGCAAGGCCTGTATGACCGCATCATCCTGGTCTTCTTCGTGGCCTGCGGCGTGTCGCGCCTGGCGCGCTACAACATCACGGCCGAAGCGCTGGCCGGCGACGATGGCAAGGTGAAATACTTCGAGGGCACACCGATCCCCACCTCGATGCTCTTGGTGCTGGTGCTGGCCGTGGCTGCCTGGCAGGGCGCTTTGGGCGATCAGCTGTGGCTGGGCGTCGTGCATATCGGCGGCTTCATGCTGCATCCACTGGCGCTGATGTTCGCCGTCTCGGGCTCACTGATGGTGAGCCGCATACGCATCCCGAAGTTCTAGTTCTTGCGGGTCAGACCTTTAGAACCACGCGCAGAGTGGTCGAAAGCTCTGGCCCCGAAGTTCTAGCCCTTGTGGGCCTGACCTTGAGACCCACGCGCAGTGTGGCCGAAAGCTCTGGCCCCAACTGAATTGTCAATGAGCGACCTCCATCGCCACCGGCTTGACGCGCAGCGCCCACATCACGCCCGCCACCAACAGGACGATGCCCAGCACCGTGAGGGGCTCGGGCTGTTGTCCGCGCAGCATGAAGGCGTAGGCCAGCGCCGAGAGGGTCTCGAACACGATCAGCTGGCCCACCACGGTGGTGGGCAGGCGCTGACTCGCTTCGTTCCAGCACAAGGTGCCGAGCCACGATGCGAACAGGCCGATGGCCAGCATCAGGCCGACAAAGGGCAGCGGACGCGGACCGAGCGGCATCACAAAACCAGCGTCGCCACTCCACGGCTGCGTGCCCGCGGTGGCGCTCCACAGCCACAAGCCCGCGTAGCCCAGCAGCGCCAGCGGCAAGGTCGCCAGTCCCTGCGCAGTGGCCCAGCTGCGCGGGCTGCGCTGGGCATACGTGCGCAGCCAATCGGCGTTGCGCAGCGGATACCAGGTCCAGCAGGCGACAGCCGCAAGCGCCAGCAGCGCGCCGCTGGCGTAGCGCGCCATGTCCAGATTCGCCTGGCTGCGCAACTGCGCCAACTCGACCTGGTTCACGCAGGCAATGCCCGCTGCGATCAAGAGCAGCGAAGGCGCCAGACGCGCCCACGGCAGGCGGCCATCGCGTGCACCGTCACGCAGGTTCGATGCGATCGCAATCACCACCGGCAGGGTGCCGATGATCATCGTCGGCAGCGGCCCTCCGGCGCGTTGGATGGCTGCCGCCAGGCACAGGTAGTACAGCAGATTGCCGATGCTTGAGAGCTTGAGCGCCTCGATCCAGTCGCCGCGCTCGAAGCGCAGCAGATTCTTGCGGTCCAGCCATGCCAGCGGCAGCGCAATCAAGCCGAATGCCAGATAACGCCCGACCGACAGCACGGCCGCCGAATAGTCGGCCAGCAGCAGCGGCGCGACAAACACCAGGCCCCACATCAGGCCCGCGGCCAGCGCAAACAGAGTTCCTATCCACATGAAGGCAGTATCACTCAGCGCTCGACGCGCTCGACCCAAGCACATCCGGATGCATATAACGGCTGCGTAACACCTGGCCGCTAATCTGCCGCAAGCAACGCTGCTGCTGAGAGCGTGAAGGAGTGATTTGGCCTGCCGTGAATACGTTGGTTGGGTGGACGTCTGTATGGTCTGACTAGTGCGAAGCTGTTGTCGAAAATTTTTACACTGGAGCCGTATCAATTCTTCGATGGAACTGAAAGATGTTGAATTTGTTGCAAAAAACCTTCTCGGCATGCATGTTGCTATCAGTTCTGGTCAGGGGTGGGGAGTTCACCAGCCGACAGGATTTCCAATAACGGAATGGAGGAAAAAAATGAAATCGATTGTTCATTTCTTGAAGAAACACCTGGCCGGGGGTGCTCTGGCCATCGTCGGTGCGGCGGCCTCGCAAGGGGTACTGGCGGCACCCTATTACTATGTGAACTGGACCAATACAAATCCAGGGGCAGGCACGGCATCCGGGGTGATTGCGCCAAGTAGTGGCCCGGCGGTGACTGTCCAGTTTGATGCGCTCAGACCAGGCGGAACGCATGATTCATACTTGGGTGTGACTAGTGGAATCTGGAGTCCAACGTCCACCTACACCAGCGCCCAAGTTGACAACGCTTCGACCTATCAGGCCCTTCAGCTTACTGGCGGGGTGAAGGACATCACCTACAAGGTTACGCTGTCCGCGGCCATCAAGGATCCAATCATGGCGGTTGTGTCATTGGGTTCAGGCGGTACTGCTGAAGATTATGTCTTTGACTCCCCGTTCACTATCGTGAGCCAAGGACCAACCTGCTGCTGGGGATCTGGCACGCTGACGAAGACAGGCAATACATTGCGAGGTTACGAAGGCGCAGGGACCATCCAATTCATCGGTACTTACACGACCTTCTCTTGGACAGCGCCGTTGTATGAGTATTGGCACGGCTTTACGTTTGGGATCCGGACCACCGAGGCATTGGAACCTTCGCCGCCTGCGAATGGGGTGCCCGAGCCGTCCAGCCTTGCTTTGGCGGGCCTTGCTTTGGCGGGCCTGCTCGGATTGAGAAAGCGCAGAATCTGAGGCCAGAGCCTTACCTGTGCATAGAAAAGCGTCCGTCAGGACGCTTTTCTCATTGTTCAGGGCAGTTCCAGCACTGTCATCGCGTTTGACACAATGAGGCTCCGCTGATCGCTCGGCCTCGACAGGACATACATGACATTTGCATCGCTGGGTCTGAGTTCGGCGCTGGTGCGTGCCGCGCGCGAGCTTGGGCTCGCTGAGCCGACACCGATTCAGATGCGGGCGATTCCGGCGGCGCTGGCGGGGGGCGATGTGCGCGGGCAGGCGCAGACCGGCTCGGGCAAGACGGCGGCTTTTGTCTTGCCGATTCTGCAGCGCCTGCTGCAGGCTGAGCGCCATGAGCGCACGCGTACGACGCGCGCCCTGATCCTGGTGCCCACGCGCGAGCTGGCCGCGCAGGTGGGTGAGTTCATCGAGAAGCTGAACCGTTTCATGCTGAGTCCGCCCAAGCTGGCGGTGGTCTTCGGTGGCGTCTCCATCAATCCGCAGCTGATGGCCTTGCGCGGCGGCGCCGACATCGTGGTGGCCACGCCGGGGCGTTTGCTCGACATCATCGAACACAAGGCCTTGAGTCTGAGCGGGGTCGGCACGCTGGTGCTCGACGAGGCCGATCGCCTGCTCGATCTGGGCTTTGCCGACGAGTGGGCGCGCATCCAGGCATTGCTGCCGACGCTTCGCCAGAACCTGTTCTTCTCGGCCACTTTCCCGCCCGCCGTGCAGGCACTTGCCGACGCCTTGCTGCATGAGCCGGCGCGCATCGAGATCGAAAGCGACGCGGACACTGCGCCCGCCATCACCCAGCGCGCCATTGCGGTGGACGCCCCACGCCGCACCCAAGTCTTGCGGCATCTGATCGAGACCGAGCCGTGGAGCCAGGTGCTGGTGTTCGTCGCCACCAAATACGGGTCTGAGCTGGTGGCTGAAAAACTCGGCCGAGCTGGCATCAACGCTGCCGCGCTGCACGGCGATTTGAGCCAGGGCGCACGCAGCCAGGCGCTGGATGATTTCAAGCAGCGCCGCCTGCGCGTGCTGGTGTGCACCGACCTGGCCGCGCGCGGCCTGGACCTGCCAAAGATGCCGGTGGTGGTGAACTACGACTTGCCGCGCTCGACCGCCGATTACATACACCGCATCGGCCGCACTGGCCGCGCCGGCGCGTCCGGCCTGGCAGTAAGCTTTGTCAGCGCCGCCACCGAGGCGCATTTCCGTCTGATCGAAAAGCGTCAGGGGCTGCGCGTGGCGCGCGAACAGATCAAAGGCTTCGAGCCCCTTGTTGCCGCCTCGCCCGACCAAGCCGCAGGCGGCGTGAAAGGCACGCGCAAGAGCAAGAAGGACAAGCTGCGCGAGGCGGCAGCGCGCGACAAGGGGTGATCGAAGGACGGCTCGAAAAAATGGCCGCGCCCCCCCGATGGAGTACGCGGCCAAACTCGCTTCGAACCAGGCCGATGGCCTGGTTCGAGCTCACGCGCTGTGCTCAGCGCACCTTGCCTGCCTTCCAGGCGCCCAGGAGCTTCTCATAGGCGATGGTTTCGCCCTTCGGTTTTTCATTGGCCAGCTTGGCCCACGGCGCACCCTTGTCGGAGAGCCACTTCTTGGGATCTTCCTTCTTGTTGAGCTTGGGCGCGCACTTGGCCATACCGGCGCGCTCAAGACGGGCCATCACCTGATCCATTTCTTCGGCCAGATTGTCCATCGCAGCCTGTGGCGTTTTCTCGCCCGTCACCGCCACCGCGACGTTCTTCCAGAACAACTGTGCCAGCTTCGGATAGTCGGGCACATTGGTTCCGGTGGGCGTCCAGGCGACGCGCGCCGGGCTGCGGTAGAACTCGATCAGACCACCGTACTTGGCCGCGTTCTTGGTGAAGTACTCATTGTGAATGTCGCTGTCGCGGATGAAGGTCGTACCGACGATGCTCTTCTTCAGCGACGTCGTCTTGGCGGTGACGAACTGTGCGTACAGCCAGGCGGCTGCCACCTTGTTGGCATCGTGGTCCTTGAAGAAGGTCCACGAGCCCACGTCCTGGTAGCCGTTCTGCATGCCTTGCTTCCAGTACGGGCCGTTGGGGCCAGGCGCCATGCGCCACTTTGGCGTACCGTCGGCGTTCACCACCGGCAGGCCGGGCTTGACCATGTCGGCGGTGAAGGCGGTGTACCAGAAGATCTGCTGTGCGATCTGCCCCTGCGCAGGCACCGGGCCAGCTTCGCCGAAGGTCATGCCCGAGGCTTCCTTGGGTGCGTACTTCTTCATCCAGTCGACGTACTTGGTCAGCGCATAGACGGCAGCCGGCGAGTTGGTGGCGCCACCGCGCGACACCGACGCACCGACCGGCGTGCAGCCGTCGGCAGCGACGCGGATGCCCCATTCGTCGACCGGGAGCCCGTTCGGGATGCCCTTGTCTGCGGCGCCGGCCATCGACAGCCAGGCGTCGGTGAAGCGCCAACCGAGCGACGGGTCTTTCTTGCCGTAGTCCATGTGGCCATAGATGGGCTTGCCGTCAATCGTCTTCACATCGTCGGTGAAGAATTGGGCGATGTCTTCATAGGCGCTCCAGTTCAGAGGCACACCCAGGTCATAGCCATACTTGGCCTTGAACCTGTCCTGCAGATCCTTGCGCGCGAACAGGTCGGCGCGGAACCAGTACAGGTTGGCGAACTGCTGGTCAGGCAACTGGTAGAGCTTCTTGTCCGGCGCCGTCGTGAAGCTGGTGCCGATGAAGTCCTTCAGATCCAGACCCGGGTTGGTGTACTCCTTGCCGGCGCCGGCCATGTAGTCGGTCAACGACAGGATCTTGCCGTAGCGATAGTGCGTGCCGATCAGGTCGGAGTCGCTGATCCAGCCGTCGTAGATCGACTTGCCCGACTGCATCGAGGTCTGCAGCTTCTCGACCACATCGCCTTCCTGGATGATGTCGTGCTTGACTTTGATGCCGGTGATCTCCTCGAAGGCCTTGGCCAGTGTCTTGCTCTCGTACTCGTGCGTCGTCAAGGTCTCCGACACGACCGAGATCTCCTTCACGCCCTTGGCCTCCAGTTTTTTGGCGGCTTCGATGAACCACTTCATCTCGGCCATCTGCTGGGCCTTGTTCAGCGTCGACGGCTGAAACTCGGTGTCGATCCATTTCTTGGCCTCGGCTTCGCCTGCCCAGGCATGGCCGCCCAACGTGCAAGCGGCAGCCAATGCCATTGCTGTGTAACGCATCCTCATTGTCAGTCTCCTCAAATGCCTTCCCCAAGGTGCGGTGAGGGTGCCCACGGCCCCGGGGAAGTACCGGGCCGGACCCCCGAAACGACTCAACCCTTCTTCATGACCAGGGCCACGACGAACATCGAAATCACGAAGCTGATCCAGATGCTGGGTTCTTGCTCGAGCGCAAACCATTCCATGAACTTGCCCGCCAGCCCGATGAAAATGAGGTTGATGTAGGCGGCCGCCAGCAAGCCCATGAAGAGGCGGTCACCACGCGTGGTCTGCATCGGCAGGAAACCTTTGCGGGTGGTGGTGGGCGACTTGATTTCCCACACCGTCATGCCCACCAGCATGAGGGCAATGCAGCTGAAGAACACGGCCACAGGCGTGGTCCAGGCCATCCAATTGAACATCACACTCTCCCCATCGCAAAGCCTTTGGCGATGTAGTTGCGTACAAACCAGATCACGATGGCGCCCGGCACAATCGTCAGCACCCCGGCTGCCGCCAGCGTTGCCCAGTCCATGCCTGCGGCCGAAACCGTGCGCGTCATGGTTGCCACGATGGGCTTGGCGTCCACGCTCGTCAACGTGCGAGCCAGCAGCAATTCGACCCACGAGAACATGAAGCAGAAAAAGGTCGCGACACCCACGCCGGCCTTGATCAGGGGCAGGAAGATGGTCAGGAAGAAGCGCGGAAACGAGTAGCCGTCAATATATGCCGTCTCGTCGATCTCGCGTGGAATGCCGCTCATGAAGCCCTCCAGAATCCACACCGCCAGCGGCACGTTGAACAGCAAGTGCGCCAGCGCCACCGCAATATGCGTGTCGATCAGACCCAGCGTCGAATAGAGCTGGAAGAACGGCAGCAGAAACACCGCAGGCGGTGTCATGCGATTCGTCAGCAGCCAGAAGAACACATGCTTGTCGCCAAGAAACGAATAGCGCGAGAACGCATAGGCGGCAGGCAGGGCGACGCTGATCGAGATCACCGAATTGATGGCCACGATGATCAGGCTGTTCACATAGCCCGAGTACCACGACGCGTCGGTGAAGATGGTCTTGTAGTTGTCCCAGGTGAAATGCTGGGGCAGGAGGCTGAAGCTGGAAAGAATGTCCTCGTTCGTCTTGAAGCTCATATTGACCATCCAGTAGATGGGCAGGAGCGCGAAGATGATGTAGACGATCAGGAAGACCGTGCGCTTTTGAAACCTCGCCGGACTAAGCATGAGCAGCCTCCGACTTGTCGGCCGTGCCGACCCGCTGCATCCAGTTGTAGAGGATGAAGCACAGCAGCAGGATGATCAGAAAGTAGATCAGCGAGAACGCCGCCGCGGGGCCCAGATCGAACTGCCCGACGGCCTTTTGCGTCAGGTACTGGCTCAGAAAGGTCGTGGCATTGCCGGGCCCACCGCCGGTCAGCACAAAGGGCTCGGTATAAATCATGAAGCTGTCCATGAAGCGCAGCAGCACGGCAATCATCAGCACGCCGCGCATCTTGGGCAGCTGGATATAGCGGAACACCGCGAACTTCGATGCGCCGTCGATGCTGGCGGCCTGGTAGTAGGCGTCGGGTATCGAGCGCAGGCCCGCGTAGCCCAGCAAGGCCACCAGCGGCGTCCAGTGCCAGACGTCCATCACCAGCACCGTCAACCAGGCATGCAAGGCGTTGCCGGTGTAGCTGTAGTCAAAGCCGAGTTGCGCCAGTGCCATTCCGAGCAGGCCAATGTCGGCGCGACCGAAAATCTGCCAGATCGTGCCGACCACGTTCCAGGGGATCAGCAGCGACAAGGCGACGATCACCAGCACGGCCGACGACTTCCAGCCCCGCGACGGCATCGCCAGCGCAAGCAGCACGCCCAGCGGAATTTCGAGCGCCAGCACCGAGAACGAAAACACCAACTGACGCCACAATGCCTCATGCAGGTCCTCGTCGCGCATCACGGCGGCAAACCATTCGGTACCGACGAACACACGGCGCTCGGGCGAGATGATGTCCTGCACCGAGTAGTTGACCACCGTCATCAAGGGCAGGATGGCCGAGAACGCCACGCACAGAATCACCGGCAGGATCAACCACCAGGCTTTCTGATTGACGGGCTTTACGGTGATGCTCATGCCAGCAACTCCTCATTCTTGTAAAAGCAGGTCTGGGCCCCCAGCACCTGAAGCCAGACCTGTTCTCCGGTGCGCGGTCTTGGCTGCTCCGGCGTCAGTCGGGCTTTCAGAAAATAGGTGCCGATGACGGCCGTCACCAAGACATAGGTGCCGATGTCCTGCACCTGGCTCACCTGCGCTGGCAAGGCGCCCGCCGTGCCGGGGTCGACCAGCCGCAAATACTCGGGGCGAATGCCCAGCTTCAGATCGCCATCGGGCAAATTGAGATCCGCCTGAAGGGTCAGGTCTTGCCCGGCAAGCGTCAATACCTCGCCCGAGACGGCGGCAGGCAGGAAATTCATGCCTGGCGAGCCGATGAAGTGACCGACAAAGCTGTGCTGAGGACGTTCGAACAGGGCCTCGGCACTGCCGGTCTGCACGGCGCGGCCGCGCGTCATCACCACCACCTGCTCGGCGAATGTCAAGGCTTCCACCTGGTCGTGCGTGACGTAGATCAGCGTCAGCTTGAGCTCGTGGTGGATCTGCTTGAGCTTGCGCCGCAACTGCCACTTGAGGTGCGGATCGATCACCGTCAGCGGCTCGTCGAACAGCACGGCCGACACGTCCGAGCGCACCAGGCCGCGGCCCAGGCTGATTTTCTGCTTGGCGTCGGCAGACAGGTTGGCGGCGCGCTGGTCAAGCTGTGCGCTCAACTCCAGCATCTCGGCAATCACGCCGACGCGCTGCGTGATCTGGTCTTGCGGCACTTTGCGATTGCGCAGCGGGAAGGCCAGGTTCTGCGCCACCGTCATCGTGTCGTAGATGACCGGAAACTGGAAGACCTGCGCGATATTGCGGGCCTGCGGTGAAGCGTGCGTGAGGTCGATGCCGTCGAACTTGACCGTGCCGCTCGATGGCCGCAGCAGGCCCGACATGATGTTGAGCATGGTGGTCTTGCCGCAGCCCGATGGACCCAGCAACGCATAGGCACCGCCGTCGGCGAAACTCATCTTCAAAGGCAGCAGCGCGTAATCCTCGTCGCGCTGCGGATGGGCGCCATAAGCATGGGCGATGTCGAGGTCTATGCGTGCCATCAGCGTGCTCCCGCCGGATCGGGTGCCAGCAGCAGCTTGCCGTTGGCATCGAAGACATAGACCTGGGCCGGGTCGAGGTGCAAGGTCAGGGCTGCGCCCAGATCGAAGAAATGCACGCCCGTCAGCTGGGCCACAAGTTCACCCACGGGTGTGGACAGATGTACATAGGTGTCCGACCCCGAAATCTCGGCCAGCTCGACCTGACCCGTCAGGGGCAAGTCGCCCGGCGCGGCGCTCAGGCGCAGCGCGTTGGCGCGCACGCCAAGGGTCAGTTCTTGCGTGGCAGCTGCAAGCGCGCCCATCTTGAGCATGGCGCCCGACTTCAGTACCACGCCATCAGCTTGGGGCGAGGCGCTCAGCAAGTTCATCGGTGGATCGCTGAAGGCGCGCGCCACGCGCAGTGATTTCGGGAAATGGAAGACTTCGGCTGTGGGGCCGTATTGAAGCAGCTCGCCGGCGTCCATGACGGCCGTGTAGCCGCCCAGCAGCAAGGCTTCGCTGGGCTCCGTGGTGGCGTAGACCACGGTCGCGTCGCCGGCGGCGAACAACTGGGAGAGCTCGTCGCGCAGCTCTTCGCGCAGCTTGTAGTCGAGGTTCACCAAGGGCTCGTCGAGCAATATCAGCGGCGCAGCCTTGGCCAGTGCGCGTGCCAGCGCCACGCGTTGCTGCTGACCGCCCGACAACTCGGCCGGGTAACGGTCCAGAAACATCTCGATGTGCAGTCTGGTTGCCAGTTCCTTCACGCGGCCGGAGATGTTGGGCTCGCCCCTGAGCTTGAGCGGCGAGGCAATGTTGTCGGCCACCGTCATCGACGGGTAATTGATGAACTGCTGATAGACCATGGCGACATTGCGTGTGCGCACCGGCTTGCCCGTGACATCGATGCCATCGACGCTGACCTTGCCAAGACTGGGTGCATCAAGACCCGCCATGACGCGCATCAGGCTGGTTTTGCCCGCTTGCGTGGCGCCGAGCAACACAGTCACCGCCCCCGGCACCGGGTCCAGGCTCATCTCGTAAAGCCAGTCCGAGGCGCCGACCTTCTTGCTGATAGCTTGCAGACTTAGAAGCATGTCGATTGCACAAGCCGGTTCAAGCGGCTCTTCCTTGCTCTGAATTCATCCATTGCGCCACCGCCGCCCGCTGCGTCTCGCTCAGATGCAGACCCAGTTTTGAGCGACGCCACAGCACGTCGTCGGCACTCTCGGCCCACTCCTCACGCTGCAGGTAGCGCAGCTCGGCTTCGTACAGGCCGGGGGCCACCTCTTGCCCCAGTGCTGCCAGATTGCCCGCTTGCGCCAGCACGATCTCGATGCGGGCGCCGTAGGCCCGTGCCAGCCGATAGGCCAGCGGCGCGCCCAGCCATGGATAGCGCGTACGCACGGCGCCGACGAAGCGCTCGAAGTCGCCGCCGGGGTTGGGGCGACGGTCGCGCGACGCGCCTATCCATGCCGACAAGTCGCCCCCGGGCAGGTGGGCGCCGCGCGTCCACGTCGTGCGACGCTGCTTGAGCATGTCGCCGAGCAGGTTCGAAGCATCCTCGGCGAGTTTGCGGAACGTGGTGATCTTGCCGCCCCACACGCTCAACAAGGGTGCACCATCGTGGTTGGGTTCGAGCAGGTAGTCGCGCGTCACGGCCGAGGGGTCGCCTGCCTCGTCTTCCAGCAAGGGGCGCACACCGGCATAGCTCCACACCACGTCGGCGCCTGTCACCGGGCGCTTGAAATAGCGCGAGGCCTGTTCGCACAAGTAGAGCTGTTCATCTGGCGTGATGCAGGCCGCGCCGGGTTCGCCTTGCAGCTCGACATCGGTGGTGCCGATCAGCGTGAAATCGCGCTCGAACGGAATCGCAAAGATGATGCGCTTGTCGGGGTTCTGGAAGATGTAGGCATGGTCGTGCTCGAAGCACTTGCGCACCACGATATGGCTGCCCTTCACCAGTCGCAGGCTGCGGGTGGCCAAGGCTTCGCCGTGCGCGGCGCAGGCCACACCGCGCAGGAAGGCCTCCGCCCATGGGCCGGCGGCGTTCACCAGCGCGCGCGCCTGCACCACCGTCTGCACACCTTGCCGGTCTTGCAAGGTGGCGGTCCAGCCTTTGAGGTCGCGCTGCGCGCGCACGCAGGCGGTGCGCGTCAGGATGGTGGCGCCGTGGTCGCGCGCATCCAGCGCGTTGAGCAGCACCAGCCGTGCGTCGTCGACCCAGCCGTCCGAGTATTCGAAGCCGCGCCGGTAGTGGGCCTTGAGCGGCGCCCCCAGCGGGCTTGCAGTCAAATCGACGCCGTTTGATCCGGGCAGCAACTCGCGCCGCGCCAGGTGGTCGTAGAAGAACAAGCCCAGGCGGATGAACCAGGCGGGGCGCATCGCCTCGTCATGCGGCATCACAAAGCGCAGCGGCCACATGATGTGCGGCGCGCTTCTGAGCAGCACTTCGCGCTCTTGCAGCGCCTTGCGTACCAGAGAAAATTCGTAGTACTCCAGATAGCGCAGCCCGCCATGGATCAGCTTGGTCGATGAAGACGAGGTATGCGCGGCCAAGTCATCGCGCTCGACCAACAAGACCTTCCAGCCCCGCCCTGCCATATCGCGCGCAATGCCCGCCCCATTGATGCCGCCGCCGACAACCAGCAGGTCGTAAGTGGCGGGTTCGACAGCGGCGTCCAAGCGCGCCGACGAAGCGGATGAAAGGGCATTCAAGGCGGGCTTCCTGATCGCAGAATCGGCGATTTTATGTTTTCGCAATTGTTCCTTTGTAGCGCTATATGGCGCGAAATCAAGCATGGAATACCCGAATGTGCTTTCGTTATGGTTCGTTATATGCTGATTTCCGTGTCTGGCCGCCGGCCCTAAACTTCAGAACATGACCCCGAATCCTCGACAAAGCGACTTGCTGCTGGAGGTGCGCGCGCGCGGCGCGATCAGCGTCGAGGCGCTGGCGGAGCGGTTCGGCGTGACCTTGCAAACCGTGCGTCGCGATGTGCAGCGGCTGGCCGAAGCGGGCCTGGTGGCGCGCTTCCATGGTGGCGTGAGGGTCCCTGCCAGCACCACCGAAAACATTGCCTATCGACAGCGTCAAGCGTTGCAGGCCGACGGCAAGGCGCGTATCGCCAAGGCCATTGCGTCGCGC
>CAVUEF010000021.1:0-138236 GCA_963740455.1 uncultured beta proteobacterium | reverse complement strand
TGATCTAGACTGCTGTCATACTCATATTCGGTTTCACCCAAGTTCCGGTCAGAGCGCATATCCCAGTGATCTAGACTTGTACCCCGCCTGGATACATGGGCATCGCCGTTCCGGTCAGAGCGCATATCCCAGTGATCTAGACTGAGCTTGCGCCCTGAGCAGCGGCAACAGAAGTTCCGGCAATGTCCCGAGTGCTGTTGAACGCGGCCGGATGACGGCTCCTTGTTCGTGATACTACGCGGCCTTTCGGTGAGCGTTGGTGGCGGCATTGGCCGGGGCTTTCAATACAGCTAATAGGTCCTTCATTTCGCGGTGTCCGCGCAGCTTGCGGAAGCGCCCTTTGGAGTCGCTCAGTGCGGCAGCTGCCCAGCGCAGCGTCATCTGTCCGTCCTTCCATCGTTTGACGTTGCGCGTGAAGTGAGCGATCAACCCGTTCAGGTTCTCGATCGGGTTGGTCGTGCGCAGCGTGCGGTATAGCGCCCCGGTGATCCCCAGTGTCTGCACTGTCAACGTCTCCTCCAGACCCTCTCGCAGGCTAGCGGCCGCGCCGGGGTGCTTGGCCTGCAGCGACGTCGCCAGCCGCGCCAGCTGCTTCTTGGCCAGCTCAGCGTTGGTGCTGCCCCAGGCATCACGCATGGCACGGCCTACGCCGGCGTGCAACTCCTTGGGCAGGTGCTCGATCACGTTTCGCCGCTTGTGCTCCTGGCACCGCTGCACCAGCGCCAGTTCGCCGAAGCAGTCCAGGATCGCGCGGCGCAAGGCCTTGCCGCCGTCGATCACCCACAGCCTCTTGCGATCGGCATCGAGCCCTCGCTCGACCAGGTCGCTCAGCAGCGAGCGCACGACCCGCGTGCTCTCCGTGGAGCCTTCACGCAGCCCCAGGATGTGCTTGTTTCCCTGGGAGTCGATGCCCAGGGCCACCAGGATCACACGGTCACGGAAGTGGATGCCGTCGATCATCACCACCGGCAGATCCAGCTCCTTGATCGAGCTCGACAACCACTCCTGCAGCTGCTTCTCGCTCAGCGCGATCCAGCGCCGCGACACCGAGCTCTTGGACACCGACAGCGCCTCCTCCGGCTCGGGAAGTGGATCCAGGGTGCCGGCGTATCGACGGGTGGAGACGCCGGCGGCCATCGATGCCATCGTGGCCATGTCCAACGGGTCCGTATGCGCCGCCCACGCGAACGTGGGCAGTTCCAACTCGCCACGTCGCAGGCTGCGTGCCCGTGGCTTGTCGATGGCAATGCGCTGGCCTCCCAGCACGACGCTGGATCGCGTGGTGCCGCCACGCACTGCCTTGCGGGCCGCGTTGGGCACATTCATCGGACCGCACATCACCTCCCTGTCGGCTTCCATCATGGCTGCCAGAACTTGCTTGCCGGCGTTCACGCACAGACCGTAGAACGCGTCCTTCACGTCACGAAGTGTTGGCGCCGACCGAAAACTGACCCACTTATAGAGGTTATGCCGATCCAAAATTGACCCAGGTGTTTTACTGGCTCTGCCTTATTTTTAGGCAGGAGCAACAAAGGTGATCACCATGGAAATGTTGGGAAAAATAAGACGAATGTACCTGCGCGACAAGATGTCGCTGCATGCCATTGCCAAGCAGACCGGCTTGTCGCGTAACACGTTGAGGAGGTGGCTCAGGGAGCCGGATGAGGCGGCGGTGCCGACCTACCAGCGTACCCCCGGCACGCGCAAGCTGAGCGTGTTTAATGCGGCGCTGGTTCTGGCACTCAAGGCCGATGCCCATCGCAACAAGCAAAACCGACGCACGGCCAAAGCCTTGTTTGCGCAGATCAAGGCCGACGGCTACACCGGCTGCTACAGCCGCGTCACCGACTTCATCCGCGAGTGGCGGGTGAACGAGGGCAAGACGCCGCATGCCTTTGTTCCCTTGACGTTTGAGCACGGTGAGGCGTTTCAATTCGACTGGAGCGATGAAGGTTTGGTGGTCGGCGGCATCTACTACAAGCTGCAGGTTTCGCACATGAAGCTGTGCGCGAGCCGTGCCTTCTGGCTGGTGGCCTACCCTGGACAGGGGCACGAAATGCTGTTCGATGCGCACACCCGGTCGTTTGCTGCGCTGGGCGGGGTCGCGCGTCGGGGCATCTACGACAACATGAAAACGGCCGTGGACAAGGTCAAGAAGGGCAAGGGCCGCGTGGTCAATGCGCGCTTTGCGGTGATGTGCGCGCACTACCTGTTTGACGCTGACTTTTGCAACGTCGCCTCGGGCTGGGAGAAGGGGGTGGTGGAGAAGAACGTGCAGGACAGCCGTCGGCGTATCTGGCTGGATGCGCAGAAGATCCAGTGGGGATCGTTTGCCGAGCTCAACGCCTGGCTGGGCGAGCGTTGTCGCGCCCTGTGGAGCGAGTTGCGTCACCCGGAGTTCCGAGAATTCAGTGTGCTGGAAATGCTGGAGCAAGAGCGCGCCGAGCTGATGCCCATGCCCACTGCGTTCGACGGCTATGTCGAGAACCCGGCACGCGTCAGCAGCACTTGTCTGGTCACGGTGGCACGCAACCGTTACTCGGTGCCGTGTGAACTGGCGGGCCACAAGGTCAGCACCCGGCTGTATCCGGATCGGGTCAGCATCGTGGCCAATGACGCCGTCGTCGCCAGCCATGAGCGGCTCATCTGTCGTGGCCGCATCGGCTACGACTGGCAGCACTACATCGACCTGGTCCAGCGCAAGCCTGGGGCCCTGCGCAACGGCGCGCCCTTTGCCGACATGCCGGCGCCGCTGCAGCGATTGAGGCAGGGCCTGCTGCGCCACGCGGGCGGAGACAGGGTCATGGCGCAGGTGCTCGCCGCCGTGCCCACGGCGGGGCTGGACGCCGTGCTGGTGGCCGTTGAATTGGTCATCGAATCCGGCGCGCTCAGCGCCGAACACGTTCTCAATGTACTGGCCCGGCTCAACGCCACGCCAACGCCGCAATCGGTGGAAACCACCCTGCAACTCAAGGAGGTGCCGCTGGCCAACACCAGCCGCTACGACAGCCTGCGCGGTGCGATGGATCTGGCCAGCGACACTGTGGAGGTCAGCCATGCGCAGTGATGTCATCACCGAACTCAAGGAGCTGCGCCTGCGCGGCATGGTGGGCGCCTGGGAGGATTTGACGGCCCAGGGGGACACGGGAATCGCGTCCTCAAAGTGGCTGATCGAGCATCTGCTGCAGGCCGAACACACTTACCGTGCGATGGCGTCAGTGAGCCATCAGATGAAGGCGGCCAAGTTCCCCCTGCACCGGGACCTGGCCGGGTTTGACTTTGCATCAAGCAAGGTTGACGAAGACCTGGTCGGGCGGCTTGCCACGCTGGAGTTCAGCGACACGGCACAGAACGTGGTGCTTATCGGTGGGCCGGGCACGGGCAAAACGCACCTGGCAACAGCCATGGCGGTGTCGGGAATCGCGTCTCGGGGCAAGCGCGTGCGGTTCTATTCCACGGTCGACCTGGTCAATCTGCTGGAACAGGAGAAAGCGCAGGGCAAGGCGGGGCGGATTGCGCTGTCGCTGATGCGCATGGACGTCGTGATTTTGGATGAGCTCGGGTACTTGCCGTTCAGCCAGGCGGGTGGCGCCTTGCTGTTCCACCTGCTGTCAAAGCTGTACGAAAACACGAGCGTGGTCATCACCACCAACCTGAGCTTCTCCGAATGGTCGGCCGTGTTTGTTGACCCCAAGATGACGACGGCGTTGCTGGACCGGCTGACCCATCACTGCCACATCGTGGAGACAGGAAACGAGTCATACCGTTTCCAGCACAGCAGCATGGCGGCCAAGTCGCGCATCAAAGCGCGCGAGCAAAAGCGCAAGGGTCTCAGCGCGGCAGCGGCGGACGAACCATTCTGAAGGGCAGCAAGGGGGAATCCGCTACGGGCTACGCCCTACGCGCCTTTCCCCCTGGTTTCTTCCAATTCAAAACCGCCAAGACAGGAGACCGTTCAAAAGCAGCCACTGAGTACACTTATCCACAGTTGCCAATTCAAAAAGCAGCTACCCGCCCTGGGTCAATATTCAATCGGCAGGGTGGGTCAATATTCGATCGGCGCCAACACCCATCCTCCTGCTTGGCAAAGCGGTCGGTATGCGTGCCGGAATACCGATAACGCTGCACCAAGAAGACTGGGTAAGTGACGTAGTGAGGTAAAGGAGGAGCCCGTAGGGCGGGGGACACGAACGCAGTTACTTGCCCAGCCTTCTTGGCATCGTGCGCGCACCAGGAACCAGGTAACTGAAAGGTGGCCTCGGCAGAAGAGTGTCGTGATTTATGAAAATATCAATAGCCTGAGGCGCCAGGGTGCGGCGTCGTTGCCGATGCCGACATGGCGGCGCTGCGGTGGTGCGCCGCGTTCAGCCTCCGAGCGTCCGGTCCTGTTGGCCAAACCAAGCCAGCGCAGCGTCCAGGTGCTGAGGCTCGAAATCGGGCCACAGCGCGTCGAGCACAAAAATGTCGGCATAGACTGACTGCACCGGCAAGAAGCCGCTCAAGCGCCGCCCACCGCCCCAGCGGACGACGAGATCCAGGCGCGAGACATCGGCCGACCGCAGTCGGCCTTCCTTCAGGCCATCCAGATCCCATTCCCAGCCATAGTTCACGAGCAAATTAACTTTGATGCCCTTGCCCTGGCGGGTTCGAAATGCCGCCAGTTCCACAGGAAACTGCTTGGACTTTTCGTCGCCCAGTACCAGCAGGGCGGCATCGCGGCGAGAGATCTCGCCCGCAAAGGCAACACACGCGGCCCGAAATTGATGGGCCTGCGTCGTTGGCCGCCGCGTGTTGTCCTGAGTGAACCCGTAGACCGAGACCTCCTCGACGCCGAGCGCCTTGCACGCTTCGAAGAGCGCCAGCCCTGGCGCAATGCCGCTGGCGTAGCCTTGCTCCTTGGCGAGGCCATGTTGCACTGCCCAGCGCCGGTTGCCGTCCGGAATGAAACCGATGTGCCGGGGCACGCGTGCTTGGCTGTGTGATTGGCTCTCCAGTGATGAGCGCACTGGCAGGGCACTCATTGGTCCGCGTCGTTCACTGTGGACGTGTCGGTCCGGAATCGACGCCACTTGACAGTACGCTGCGATCGTTGTCCGGCCAAGTGCGGCCCCGTCACTTTGTTCACGCAACAGATCCAGATGTTCATGGAGGGATACCTTGTCATCCACAGTTCGAACTTCATTGAAGTTCGGCACTGTCGCGCACGCAGGAAGGCATTGCCGCGCTCAACGTAGGCCGAAGTAGCCCAATACAAACAGAACGATGACAACCGCACCGACAAGCCAGATCAGTTGATTCATGATGGTAAGCCTTGCCTGCGCGGGATGTGTTCAAGCAAGACCAACACGCGCAGAATCTGCAGGTCCCGGTTGGAAAATCTACGCTGGGTCCGGTCGAACTTCTGTTCGGTGGCGAACTGACCGGCGTGATGTTGCCGATCCGCTCACACTCTCCTGTGACTCAGCCCGAGCGGCAAGGCAGCTTGCCCGATCGGCTGGCTCCAAGCGATGAGGCGATCAGGCGTGATGATGGGCAATGTCTAAAGGAGCCACGGCAGCAGCGTGCGGCGCTGATGGCGCACTGCTCGACAGCACCTCACATTGCGACCAGGCCCGTGCCATGGCTCCGAGTTGGGACGCCACTTGGTCTTGACACTCCTGACTCGCGCTGTGCCCGATCACACCGGTTGGGCAGATCCGTAGCCACAAGCCTTTCACCTGGCCAAGAGTGTCACAGCACGAATGCGTGCGGGTCCTGGTCCCGCAGCACCCAATGCGCGGCATGCCAGTCAGTCAGGGCAGCAGCTTGCGCAGCTCCGACGTAGAGACGTCGTCGATGTGGCGCAACGCAGGTGCAATCTTCTCGATTTCAGCCGCCGGGACACCGAAGCTCTCGAAGTTGGCTCCGCCACTCGCGCACGACGCGCCAGATACCCGCGATCATCTCGCAGGCCGTAGCGCGCGACAGGGTGAACATCTGGTGCGAATCGAGGGCGTTGTCGAGCGTGGCGAGGCGCCCCTGTGGGCCAACGCCCAGGTGCAGGAAGCGCTGCGTAGCGTGGCTTGCGCGCGGCAGCAGGTCGTAGAGCGGGCTCAATCGCCAGCCGGCCAGGCGCGGCTCCCAGACGAAGCCGTGATTGCGCAGCTGGTCGTCATCGTTGCTGACCAGGATGTTATGGACCATGCGCTTGAGTCCTGCAAACTTGACCTGGAAGCCGACGAAAGAAAGGGGCACCCACCAAACGCAAACGGCTCCCGTCAAGGGAGCCGTTTGCGTTTGGTGGCCAAGGGCGGAATGTGCCTGTCTCGGCTCAGGCCGATCCAGTCATCCTTCGCGCCTTGAGGCGCTGCGGACCGTTGCTGCGCAACGTCCTGCATCAGTCCCCCGGACTTCTGCAGAGCGAACCACTCGGTGGGTCTCATCCGCCCCCACCCACCAAACGCAAACGGCTCCCGTCAAGGGAGCCGTTTGCGTTTGGTGGCCAAGGGCGGAATCGAACCACCGACACGCGGATTTTCAATCCGCTGCTCTACCGACTGAGCTACTTGGCCTTCGTTCTTCGGCGTGTCAGTGGGGTGTCCACCAGCACGCGAGCCGCGAATTCTACAACAAGCTCAAATGAGCTTCTTGTTGCGCGTCAGGTCGACGCCGAGCTGCTTGAGCTTGCGATAGAGGTGGGTGCGCTCGAGCCCGGTCTTTTCGGCCACGCGGGTCATCGAGCCGTGTTCCTTTGAGAGGTGAAACTCGAAGTAGGACTTCTCGAAAGCGTCGCGCGCTTCACGCAAGGGGCGGTCGAGTTCAAACAGCTGTTCGGACTGCAGGCCCAGGCTCATCACCACGGGTTGGCTGGCCATGACCATGGTGTTGTGGCTGTGGTTGTGGTCGAGATGGCTCAGCTCGACGCGGGCGTGGTTGGTCGCTGCCAGCACCGGACGCGGCGCGACCTTGACCAGCGCTTGCTCAACGGCGCGCAGCAGCTTTTGCAGCGTGATGGGCTTTTCGAGGAAGGCGCTGGCACCGAACTTGGTGGCTTCGACGGCCGTATCAATGGTGCCGTGGCCGCTCATCATGATGATGGGCATGCCGAGTTGGCCCGATGCGCCCCACTCCTTGAGCAGCGTGATGCCGTCGACGTCGGGCATCCAGATGTCGAGCAGCACCAGATCGGGCTGTATGCGCTCGCGACAGGCGCGTGCCTGCGCGGCGTTCTCGGCGAGCTCGATCGTGTGACCTTCGTCACTCAGAATTTCGGAGAGCAGGGCACGTATGCCCAATTCGTCATCGACTACAAGTATGGTTGCCATGAGTGCCTGGTATTCACGCGGGTCGGGTCTCGTCACCGGTGGCGGCGAGGTTCGGTGCAGTCGCGAGCTTTGAAAATGATAACGAAACTTGAGAACCTATTACCGGCTGGGCCTCGTCGCCCCGGTTATGCAAATTGGTGATGCGGATGCGAGCGCCATGTTCGTCAGCGATTTTTTTGACCACCGCCAAACCGAGACCCGTGCCTTTTGCCTTGGTTGTGACATAGGGTTCGAAGGCACGTTTTAGCACCTTTTCCGGGAACCCGTGCCCATTGTCTATCACCTGCAATCGCAAGGCCCGCACCTCACCGGCGTCGTTGCTTGCCACCTCGGTGCGCACGCGCACGCGGCCATGCTCGAATTCGCTCGTCGCGTCCAACGCGTTTTGCACCAGATTGTGAATCACCTGGCGCAGTTGGGTGGCGTCGCCAACGATGTGCGGAGGCTCGCTCGCTAGCTCCGCCGTCAATCGACCCGCCTCTTGCGCCGGCGCGTACAGGGTGAGCACTTCGCTGACCAGCGCGTTCAGCTCAAGCGGCTTGAGGTTGGCAGCGGGCAGGCGTGCGTAGTCGCGGAACTCGTTGACGAGCTGCTTCATCGCCTGCACCTGGTTCACGATGGTCGCAACCGACCGCGCCAGCATGGCCTGGTCGGCGCCTTCGAGCTTGGCCTGCAGTTTGTGCTGCAGGCGCTCGGCCGAGAGCTGGATCGGCGTGAGGGGGTTCTTGATCTCATGTGCGAGACGCCGCGCCACCTCGCTCCAGGCCGCCGAACGCTGCGCCGACACGACTTCGCTGATGTCGTCGAACACCATCAGGCGCGCGTCCTGCGGCAAGGCCGCGCCGCGCACCAGCAGCGTCAGCTCGTCGCGGTCGGCCTGCGTGCGAAGTTCGAACGAGTCCTGCCAATGGTCGCGCTCGCCGTCCTCGGGGCTCGACTTGTGCATCTCGAAACGCTGCCACACGGCTTGCGAAAAGGCCGCCAGTTCGGGCAGGTCGTCGAGCTTGCGGCCGCGGTAGGCCGACAGTGGCAGACGCAGTATGCGGGTGGCGCCCGGGTTGACGGTTTCGATGCGCCGCTCATGGTCGAAGACGATCACGCCAGCCGTCAGATTGTCCAGAATGGTCTGCAAATTGGTGCGCGCGCTTTCCAGCTCGGCGACGCTGCGCTCGACCATGCCGCGCGCATCGGCAAGCTGCTCGGTCATGTCGGCAAACGAGCGTGTCAGGCCGCCGAGTTCGTCGCGCGATGCGAGCACGGGCTTGCGCGTGAGGTCGCCGCTGGCGACCTGGCGCACGCCGTCGGCCAGCAGCAGCAGTGGGCGCGCGAGCTGGTTGCCCAGCGTGACGGCCAATAGCAGCGCGGCGAACACGGCCAGTATCAGCACCAGCGTGAGCGTGCCGAAGTACATGCGGCGCAGGCCGTCGCGCTCGAGCGCACGTTGCTGGTATTCGCGAAACGCGGTCTGCACGACCAGTGCATTGTTGACGACGCTGAGCGGCAGTCGCTGCACCGCCATCAGGTAGCGTTCGGCGCCACCCAGCGAGAGTTCGGGATTGGGCACCCAGGCGATGGCGCGAATCAGCGCGCGGCTTTGCGCGGCGCCGCCGGCCTCGTCGTCCAGACCTTCGAGCTGGCTGACCACACCGTTGGCGCGTGCCTGCCGCAACAGGGACGCCGTCGGGCGGTCGCTCGCCAGCGAGAGGGCGTCGCCACCCACAGTCATCAAGACCTGACCCCCCGAGCCGATCAAGGACACGGTGCGTGCCGACATCTGCTCGCGTATGCGCTCCAGTTGCAGCGGCTGCGGTTCGACCGAAACGCCCAGACGCTGGCTGGGACGCTCACCGAGGCGCTCGGCTGCGGTGCGTGTCTTGTCGCCCATGTCAGCCACCAGCGCGTCGAGCGTGACGCGGCCCAGATTGAGTCCGGCGTCCAGTGCCGTGGCAAGGCGCTGGTCGAACCAACTGTCGATGCTGCGCGACACGAACTGGTACGAGACGGTGTAGATCAGCACGCCCGGCACCACGCCTACCAAGGCGAAAATGCCCGCCAACTTGAGCAGCAAGCGGCTGCCGAACTTGCCGCTGCGCACCCTCACCGCCAGACGGATGGCAGCCAGCACGATGACCACCACCAGGATCACGGCCACCGCCAGATTCACCCAGAACAGCCAGACGTAGTGCCGCTCGAAAGTGCCGCGCTGGGCACTCGTGCCGATCGACAGCAAAAAGGCGAGCACGCCGCAGGCGCCGGTCACGGCCACCACGGCGACGAACCACGCCCAGCGCGCCGATTTCTTCATGGCGTCGTGTGCGTCGCCGGGTCGATGTTGATGCTGCGCGACACGCTCATGACCCAGCCCTCGGGCGCGCTCAAGCCGATCTGCATCGGGCGCGGCAACTGTCCCGTGTCGAGCCTGTAGCTGAACTCGAGATAGTGCTTGGAGGCATCGTCAAGCTGGCTCAGCTCGACGATGCGCCAGCCCTGCACGCCTCGCATCGACACCAGCGCTTCGTGCAGCGACGCGTAGCTCTGGCTCAGTCCACCCGTGCTGACGCGGTATTGGCGCGTCAGCGGCTGCCAGGCCAGGCGCCAGCTGCGAGTCAGGTGCGCGATGCGGTCGTCACGCCAGTACCAGCGCTTGCGAAACACCGACACCTCGGCCGTGAAGTAGATCGGCACGCCTTTTTGCAGCGCGTCCTCCACCGGCTGGGTCAGCTCATAGGCGGCGCTGAAGTTGAGCAGCAGCGCTTCGTCGCCACGCTCGGTCTGCAGGCTGCTCAGCACAATGCCCTGGGCATGCGCCGCCGGGGCAAGCCACATGCCAAGCAGCAACGCCAGCAGGGTCAGCAGGCAGCGCCACGCGCGCAGCGCTTGCACTGCACGCAAGGCCGAGCGCGCAGACAGGACGGGTGTGAATGGAGTCGTGAACAAGTGTGGGCAGGCACTGAAGGGTCAGGCCTTGACCAGCAAGGCGTAGAAAAAACCATCGTAAGCCGCCGGGTCGGCGCTCATGCCTGGATTCTCGGTCAGGGGCAGCAAATGCCCGGTCGCGGGGGGACATTGCACCCAATTTGCCTCACTGTGCCGTTGCAAAAATGCATCGACCTGATGCTCGCCCTCGTCCTTGAACACCGAGCAGCTTGCATAGACGAGTCGCCCGCCGGGTTTGAGCAGTGGCCATAGCGCCTCCAGCAGTTCGGCTTGAGTGGCGGCCAGCGCGGCGATGTCGCTGCTGCGGCGCAGCCAGCGGATGTCGGGATGGCGGCGCACGATGCCCGAGGCGCTGCACGGCGCGTCCAGCAAAATGGCGTCGAAGGGTTTGCCGTCCCACCACAGCGAAGTCTGGCGCGCGTCGGCCGACATGAGCCGGGCGCTTTGCCGCATGCGCGTCAGGTTGTCCTGCACCCGCGCCAGACGCTGGGCGTCGCTGTCGAGCGCCAGCATGTCGAGCGCGCAGAGTTCGAGCAGATGCGAGGTCTTGCCGCCCGGAGCGGCGCAGGCGTCGAGCACGCGCGCGCCACTGGTGAGTGGCGCGCCGGCCTGCGGGGGCAGGTCTTGCCCCACGACCAGCGGCGCGGCGAGCTGCGCGGCAGCGTCCTGCACCGAGACTTGGCCCTCGGCAAATCCCGGCAGTTGCGTGACGGGCACGGCACGCTCAAGCAGCACCGCCTGCGGCGCCTTGGGTCCGAGCGCGCGCGCTGCCATGCCCTGCGCTGCGAGTCGCTCCACATAGGCCTGGGCGCTACCATGATGCGGGTTCACGCGCAGCGTCATCGGCGGATGCTCGTTGCTGGCGGCAAGCAGCGCCTGCCACTGCTCGGGCCAGTCCTGGCGCACCCGCTCTATCCACCAGGGCGGGTGGTTGAAGGCGCCTTGCGGGTTCTGGCCGGCCGCGCTCACGAGCGCCGCGCGCTCGCGCACGAAGCGTCGCAATACAGCGTTGATGAAGGCTGCGCTCGCGGGGTGGCGCTGGCGCGCCAGCGTCACCGCCTGATCGACCAGGGTGTGATCGGGATAAGGAGGCTCGGGCACGGGCCACAGCAGCGCGACGCAGGTGGTGAGCAAGGCATCCACCGCAGGCGGCGGTTTCTTGGGCACCATCAGCGCGCAGGCGGCTTGCGCCGAGCCCATCCAGCGCATCACCTGGAAACTCAAGCTCTGCGTGCCCGCGCGCAGCTCGGCCGGGCAGCGCGCCAGCCACTCGGTCAGCGAACGGCCTTGACGCACGGCCTGCACGGCGTCCGCGGTGTGTCCCAGCAACTGCGCGAGCGGCTGCGATGTGGAGGGAAAGCTGGCTTGAGTCACCCGGCGAGTGTAGGGGGCTTGGTGTTGCGGTCACAATGACGAGTCAATAGAAAACCACCGAGGCGCCCATGACTGGCGATACACGCGACTCCACTTCCGCAAGCGCGACCGGGACCGACAGGTTGCCCGCTTCCGAGCGCATCCGCTACCGACTCGTGAACGCGGGTTGCCGCTACCACGCGAACGACAATATCGCCGCCTTCATCGAGGACGGCGAGCTCGATGAGTTGCAGGCCGAGGTGCAGCAGCATTTGCAAGGCGTGCTGCAGGCGTTGGTGATCGACACCGAAAGCGACCACAACACCCACGAGACCGCCAAGCGCGTGGCCAAGATGTTTGTGCGCGAGGTGTTCGAGGGGCGCTACCGGGCCGCCCCAGAGGTGACCGAGTTCCCCAACATCTCACGCATGAACGAGCTGATGATTGTCGGGCCCATCAAGGTGCGCAGCGCCTGCTCACACCATTTGTGTCCGATCATGGGGCGCGTCTGGGTCGGCGTGCTGCCCAACGAGCATTCCAATCTGATCGGACTGTCCAAGTACGCGCGCATCTGCGAATGGATCATGCGCCGCCCGCAAATCCAGGAAGAGGCCGTCACCATGCTGGCCAACGAGCTGCAGGAGCGCGTGCAGCCCGACGGCCTGGCGATCGTGATGGAGGCCGACCATTTCTGCATGCACTGGCGCGGCGTGAAGGACGATGAGTCAAAAATGACGAACAGCGTGATGCGCGGCGCCTTCTTGAAAGACGCCAATCTGAGACGGGAATTCTTGTCGCTCATCCGTTGATCCTGATTTGTTGGCAGCCCGCGAAGCGCGCTGCCATCAGCCAACCCAAGAGGAGTTCTGCATGCTTGTCCGACTTCTTTATGCCAGCCGCGCCGTCGCCGGCCTCAGCACCGACGAGTTGGGTGTGATCCTGAAACGATCGCGCTCCTTCAACCCCGAGCATGGCGTGACTGGTGTGCTGTGCTATGCCGATGGCGTTTTCATGCAGGTGCTGGAGGGCGGGCGCGATGTGGTGAACGGCCTGTACAGGCAGATCGTCATGGACCCGCGCCATAGCGACGTGGTGATCGTCAAGTACCAGGAGATCCCGGAGCGCCAGTTCGCCGGCTGGTCCATGGGCCAGGTCACGCTGTCAAGGCTGAACCCGGGCCTGGTGTTGAAGTACTGCAAGTCGAGCAAGCTCGACCCCTACGAGATGACGGGCCACGCCTTGATGGCCTTGTTCAACGAGTTGGTGAGCTCGGGCGCGATCGTCTCGAGCTGAATTTACAGCGGGTGGGCCTGTTTGAAGCCAAACAAGCTGACCAGCACGCGGGTCGGAAATTGATTGAGCGCCTCGTTGTAGATGCGCACTGCCTCGTTGAACACCTGGCGCGCAAATGAATACTGGCCTTCGGTCGTCTTGAGCGCTTCGAGCAGCGGCTGCAGGTCGGCGCGGCTGTGCAACTCGGCATGCTGGTCAAGCAAAGCCAACAGCCGCGCCAGCGCCGCGGCATGCACGGCCCCCGCCAAGGTCAGCTGCTTTACCGCATGGGGTGCGCCAGGTCTTGCACGCACCTGCGCCGCAGCGGCGTCGACGGCCTGTTGCGCGGCGTGCAGAGCGTCGAACGATGCTTGTTCGGTCACCAGCTCGGGGTGCAGCAAGTCGATCAAGCGCTGGACGAGCTTGGCGCGCGTCGCCAGTTGCAAGTCGAGCTTGCCGTAGGCCGCGTCGATGCCGTTGCGCAATTGAGTGACGCGGTTGTAGGCGCCGATCGTCCAGAACAGCAGCACGCACGCCAGCAACACGCCGAGCCAGGTCCAACCCATCAGCTGGCGACACCTGGCTTGGAGCCCGCGACGAACTCGTCGAAGCCGCGTTGCCGCAAGGCACACGCCGGGCAGTGGCCGCAGCCGTGGCCCCAAGCGTGGCGCGCGCCGCGCTCGCCGAGGTAGCAGGTGTGCGTGTGCTCGATGATCAGCTCAACGAGCGCCGCGCCACCGTGCGTTTCGCTCAAGCCCCAGGTCTGCGCCTTGGTCAGGAACATCAGCGGCGTCTCCAGCGTCATCGGCGCGTCCAGCCCCAGGCTGAGCGCCACCTGCAAGGCCTTCAGCGTGTTGTCGCGGCAGTCGGGGTAGCCCGAATAATCGGTCTCGCACATGCCGCCCACCAGCACGCTGGCGCCCCGGCGGTAGGCCAGCGCAGCGGCGAAGGTGAGGAACAACAGGTTGCGCCCTGGCACAAAGGTGTTGGGCAGTCCGTTGGCCTGCATTTGAATAGCGCGCTCGTCGGTCAGCGCCGTGTCCGAGATCTGGCCCAGCAGCTTCAGATCGAGCAGATGGTCCTGGCCGAGCGCGTTCGACCAGTGCGGAAACTGCGCGCGCAATTCAATCAGCACCGTCTGCCGGCACTGCAGTTCGATGCGGTGGCGTTGGCCGTAGTCGAAACCGAGCGTCTCGACCTTGGCATAACGCTGCAGCGCCCAGGCCAGGCAGACCGTGGAGTCCTGGCCGCCGCTGAACAGCACGATGGCGGTGCGTGGATCGATCGGCGTCACTGCCGCACCTCGCCCTGCCCGAGCACGATCCATTTCATCGAGGTCAGGCCCTCCAGGCCGACCGGCCCGCGCGCGTGGAACTTGTCGGTCGAGATGCCGATCTCGGCGCCCAGCCCGTATTCGAAGCCGTCGGCAAAGCGTGTGCTGGCATTGACGATCACGCTGGCCGAGTCGACCTCGCGCAAGAACCGCATCGCGTTGATGTGGTTGGTGGTGAGGATCGCGTCGGTGTGGTGCGAGCCATAGCGGTTGATATGCGCGACGGCCGCGTCAAGATCGTTGACGAGCTTGATGCTGATGATGGGCGCCAGGTATTCCTCGCTCCAGTCGGCTTCGGTCGCCGTCGCCAGCTTGGCGCCCGCCACTGCGTGCAAGATATGCAGGCTGGCCGGGCAGCAGCGCATCTCGACCCCCTTGGCGGCAAACAGCGCGCCAATCTTTGGCAGGAAGCTTGCCGCCTGGGCTGCGTGCACGAGCAGCGATTCGGCCGCGTTGCAGGGGCTGTACTTCTGTGTCTTGGCGTTGTCGGTGACCGCCAGCGCCTGCGCCAGATCGACCTCGGCATCGACATAGATATGGCAGTTGCCGTCCAGGTGCTTGATGACCGGCACCTTGGCGTCGGCGCTGATGCGCGCAATCAAGCCCTTGCCGCCGCGCGGAATGATCACGTCGACATACTCGGGCATGGTGATCAGATGGCCGACCGCGGCGCGGTCGGTGGTGTTGACCAGTTGCACCGCATCGGACGGCAATCCGGCCTCGGCCAGCGCATTGCGCACCAGCGCAGCGAGCACCAGATTGGACTGCATCGCCTCGGAGCCGCCACGCAAGATGCAGGCGTTGCCGCTCTTGATGGCCAGCGACGCGGCCTCGATCGTCACATTCGGGCGGCTCTCGTAAATCATGCCGAACACGCCCAATGGCACGCGCATCTGGCCCACGCTGATGCCGCTGGGCTGGCGCTTCACACCCGTGATTTCGCCGATGGGGTCGGGCATGGCGGCAATCTGCTCGCAGCCGAGCGCCACCGTCTCCAGCACCTGCGGCGTGAGGCGCAGGCGATCAACCATCGGCGCGTCCAGGCCGGCTTTGATTGCTGCTTCAAGGTCTTTGGCGTTGGCGGCCTGCAAGGCTGCACCTTGGGCGCGCAGGCGTCGCGCCAAGGCGAGCAGTGCGGCGTTCTTGGCTGCGGTGGGCGCCGCGGCCATCTGGCCGGCGGCCAGGCGCGCGGCCTGGCCCACTTTGGCCATGTACTGCTGAAGGTCGACGGGTACGGGCGGGTTGCTCATGGTGCGGCTATTCTCCCAGATGCTTGGCTGAGCCACAGCGAGCCGGGATGGCGTGCCGGCGGCCGCCTCACTTTCTTTGCTTCGCCAAAGAAAGTAAGCAAAGAAAGGCGACCCGGATGCGGCGCCCCTTGGGTACAAGGGGTCCCTTCCGGTGCTCACAAGCTGGGGGGCTTTCACGCAAACTCGGCCTCTCAGCTAGAGGGGACAGAGCGCTTCGCGGTCTGTCCCCAAAGGTATCAACGCCTCAAACATGCGTGAAAGTCGCGGCCATACCGCTCCGACCCCAGCTTGCTCCGCTCCTCAGCGCCGCATACGGGGAACACGCCACGGCTCGCCTGCGGCATCGCTTTGTGTGGCTTCGCGTGCATGGCACGCGAAGCGCTGGATTTCTGATCCAAGCGAAAAGGCCACTTGAGCGGTCATCGCAAGAAGTTAATAGTAAAGACCTGACCCCTAGTGGGTACCCGATGCACCCAAAGGCATCACCAAAGGGTGAACCCCGATAGCCTGCCATCGCCCTGAAAACGTATATTGCCCTATCCAATTTACGAGCTGCCATTCGAGCGGCGGTTCAGTCCAACAAGGTTTATCTGACGCCATGCACCACTGTGCCTTCGTTCACCCTTGGCTTGGCGTCAGATAAACGCTATTCGTTAGGCCTCATGAAACGCACCTTCGCCATTGCACTCCTGCTGATTGCTTGCTGCTCCACGCATGCCGCACCGAAGGCAAAGTGCCACGAATACGCAGCGCATTTGTCGACAATGGTTGGCACTGATCAAGCGGTGCGGACAGGCTGGGACTTGGGCGAACTACAAAATAGGACAGCTTCGAATCCTCCAAGATTCATCGAGATCGCCGAGATTGTTGATCGTGGAAACACCGAGCGCCTCAAGCAACTCGTTCATGATTGCGGATGGCCCGACAAAGTCAAACATGGTCAGTCAGCGGTGGACGATGCGTGGCTGATTGCCCAGCACGCCGATCATGACCGTGCGTTTCAACGTGCGTTCCTTCAGGAGGTTCGGCGCAAGCTTACGGTCGGGGAAGGATCGGAGACGCAGTTCGCGTATCTCTCCGATCGACTAGACGTGGCCGACGGCATCCCTCAGAAATATGGGACGCAACTCAAGCAGGTTGCGCCGTGTGAATTTGAGTTCGCTACGCTCGATGACCGTGAACATGTTGAACAACGTCGGAAGGCGCTGGGTTGGCCAAACCTTGGCGATTACAAGCAGCTTGTGTACCAAACCGTTCTTCCGCCTCAGTGCGGAAAGCAATGAGGCCTAACATGTCGTTGGAACCGACGCTATGCGACGCCGGGCCGCGAGGCGCCTCGGCTCATGTTGCGCCTCGCGGCCCGGCGTCGCACAGCGCGGCTCAACTTTGACGTTGAGACTGAGCAACAAGTGAATGGCAGGCCGTCAGGGACGGTCCTGATATCTCCACCGGTAGGTCGGTGTGGCAAGTCCAACGGCATTTGCAAGGGTCAGGTCTTGCTTGACCGTGCCACCTCGACCGAGCGCGATGCCGAAGGCGAGCCGGGGTGTGTTGCCCGTATGCGGCGCTGAGGAGCGGAGCAAGCTGGGGTCGGAGCGGTATTCCCGCGACTTTCACGCACTGTTTGAGCCCTTGTACCCAAGGGCGAGTTTGCGTGAAAGCCCCCCCCAGCTTGTGAGCACCGGAAGGGACCCCTTGTACTCAAGGGGCGCCGCATCCGGGTCGCCTTTCTTTGCTTACTTTCTTTGGCGAAGCAAAGAAAGTGAGGCGGCTGTCGGGACGCCATCCCGACATGCTGTTCGGAACGTGCCAGGCGGCTGCCGGGGCGCCATCCCGGCAATCTAAACCTTGGCCAGCACCATCAACCACAGCGGCGCGATCACGACAAAGGCGAGCGTCGAGATCACGATGGCCGCCGTGGTCTGGGCTTCCTGCGTGCGGTAGCGCTGCGCAAACAGCAGCGGGTTGGAGCCCACCGGCAGTGCCGCGGCCATCACGATCACCGCCAGCGGCATGCCGCTTTGTCCGAGCATCCAATGGCCCACCAGCAGCACCAGCGCGGGCATGCACAGCATCTTGCCCAGCACCAGGGCCAAGGCACCGGACACTGCGCCGCCCACGCCGTAATGCGCCAGCGACAGACCGATCAGCACCAGGCAGACCGGCACCACCGCCGCGCCCAGCGATTGCAGAACGGCGTCCAGCAAGGGCCACAGCGGCAAGTCCAGCAGATTCCAGATGAGGCCGGCGAGCACCGGCAGGATGACGGGGTGGATGAGCGTGCTCTTGGCGGTCTGGCCGAGCGTGACAAGCAGCGCCGCGCCCTGGCCAGTGCGATGTGCGGCGCGCGCGATGTCCAACTCAGCCAGCAGCGTGGCCAAGGTCAGCAGCGTCAACGCGTGCAGGCTGATGATGGTGACGTGGATGCTCAGTCCCGCATCGCCATAGACCGCCGCCACAAAGGGCAGGCCGATCTGCAAGGTGTTGCCGAAACTGGCGGTGACGGCGCGCACTGCGGGCAAGGCGGGCTCGGGCACTGGCGTCGGGCTGCGCGTGCGGGCGCGCCACTGGTTGAACGCATAGACGAGCAGCAGCCAGCCCACGGCCGGCCCGAAGAAGGCCATCAGCGTGCCCCAGGGCATGGTGTGGAAGTCGAGCCGCGCCGTGGTGCGGAACAGCAGCGCAGGGGTGAACAGATAGAAAGCCAGGTTGGACACGGATTGAACCGTGTCGGCGCCGCCCAGCAGTCGTGTCCGCCCGGCGCCCCAGCCGATGGCCGCCACCATCAGCATCACGGCCAGCTTGATCCAGAGTTCGCTTGTCATCAGTGCCAAGTATGGCCTACCGGCGTGCCGCGGCCCCGGCGTCCTCCTGCCTAGCACAAGCGCGCCGCAGCAGCTTCGCTATCATGCGCGGCCCTTCAGGAACGCCATGGCCGACGCAGCACCTCCCTCACTCAATCCCGCGCAGCTCGAAGCCGTCCACTATCTGGGCGGCCCCTGCCTGGTGCTGGCCGGCGCGGGTTCGGGCAAGACGCGCGTGATCACGCACAAGATCGCCAAGCTGCTGCAGGCCGGCTACTTGCCTAAGCACATCGCCGCCATCACCTTCACCAACAAGGCCTCGCAGGAAATGCGCGAGCGCGCCAAGGGGCTGGTCGGCGCCAAGGCCGCCAAGGACCTGGCCATCAGCACCTTCCACTCGCTGGGCGTGCGCATCCTGCGCGCCGACGGCGTGCATCTGGGGCTGAAAGAGAAGTTCTCCATCCTCGACAGCGACGATGTGCTCAATGTGCTGAAGGACGCCGGTGGCACCACCGATCTGGCCCAGGCCAAGCGCTGGCAGTGGACCATCAGCTTGTGGAAGAACCAGGGACTCAACGCAGAGCGCGCGGCGCGTGTCGCCGCCGGCGACGACGAGCAGCTGGCGGTGCGCGTGATGCAGCGCTATGAAGAGCGGCTGAGCGCCTTCCAGGCGGTCGACTTCGACGACCTGATCAGCCTGCCGCTGCATCTGCTCACCACCAACGCGCAGGCGCGTGCCAAGTGGCAGGACCAATTGCGCTATGTGCTGGTCGATGAATACCAGGACACCAACGCCGTGCAGTACGAGCTGCTCAAGGCGCTGGTCGATCACCCGGACGACCGCAAGGCGGGCATGTTCACCGCGGTCGGCGACGACGACCAGAGCATTTACGGCTGGCGCGGCGCGACCATCGACAACCTGAAACGCCTGCCGATCGAATATCCGACGCTCAAGGTGATTGCGCTCGAACAGAACTACCGCTCCACCGGATCGATACTGCGCGCCGCCAACAACGTGATTGCCGGCAACCCGAAGATCTTCGAGAAGAAGCTGTGGAGCGAGCTCGGCGACGGCGACCCGGTGGCGGTGCTCGAATGCGATGGCGAGGAGCACGAGGCCGAGCGTGCCGTGGCGCGCATCCAGGCCTTGCGCGCACAAGGGGGTCAGGTCTTGTTCGGCGACTTCGCCATCCTGTATCGCGCGAATCACCAGGCCAGGGTGCTCGAGAAGGCGCTGCGCCGCGCCGAGATTCCGTACAAGGTGTCGGGCGGACAGAGCTATTTCGACCGCGCCGAGATCAAGGACTTGTGCGGCTGGCTGCGCCTGCTCGTGAACCAGGACGACGACCCGGCATTCCTGCGCTCGGTGGGCGCGCCCAAGCGCGGCATCGGTCATCAGACGCTGGCCTCGCTGGGCGAGTTCGCGTCGAAGTGGAAGCTCAGCCTGTTCGAAGCGCTGTTCGCGCAGAGCCTCGGTACGGCGCTGAGCACGCGCGCCGTCGGCTCGCTGCACGAATTCGGCCGCTATGTGAACGACCTCGAATACCGCGCGCGCCACACAAGTGGGTTCGACGATGCCAAGCTGTTCTTCATGGGCTGGCTGAAGGACATCGGCTACGAGCAGCATCTGCACGATGGCGAGGAAAGCGAAAAGGTCGCCGCGATCAAATGGGGCAATGTGCTGGACTTCGTCGACTGGATGGCCAAGCGCTGCGGCGGCCAGGTCACGCACGACAGCGGCACGTTCGAGAGCGAAAAGCAGACCGTGCTGCAAGTGGCGCAGACCATCAGCGTGATCATCTCTTTGGCCGAACGCGGCGACAGCCTCGATGTGGTGACGCTCTCGACGCTGCACGCCGCCAAAGGGCTGGAATGGCCGCATGTTCTGCTGGCCGGCGTCAACGAGGGCCTGTTGCCGTTCAAGAGCGAAGACGACGACATGACGCCCGAGCGTCTCGAAGAAGAGCGTCGCCTCATGTACGTGGGCATCACGCGCGCGCGCACCACGCTGGCCGCAAGCGTGCTGCGCCGGCGCAAGAAGGGCCGCGAGACGGTCACCGCCATCCCGAGCCGTTTTGTGCAGGAGATGAAGCTGCACGAGGCCAGCACCAAGGAAGACCCGCGCGAACGGCTCAAGCGCCAGCGCGCCGAGATGGCTGCCAAGGCGGCGCTTGGTGCGGCTGCGCGCGCTGCGCAAGACTGAAGGATGCTTCAGCTGCTGCGACTGAACCGCGTTTCATGCGCCCGTTGCGCGGGAGTGATCACCATCCGGTCGAGCCAGATCGAAAACCTGTGTGTATCGGCTGAACTTGAGCCCTGCAGACTGCGCAGCAAGGCATCGGCCCTCAGCAACAGTCCCACTCCTGGGACCCTGCCTGCAATTGCTCAGTGGCGAAATGCACGACGAGCGGCGCGGTCACAATGGGGCATGTCAATGCAACGCTCGCTGCCTTTGCTGACGCTGCTCAGTGCAGCCACGGCCATCATCGCGCTGGGCGGTCTGGGACTGCCTGTTGCGCTGGGCTTTGTGGCCAAGCCGCTGACCACCGTGCTGATCATCGTGTACGCATGGGGGCGCGGCGCGGCCAGCGCCCCTATGCGGCGTCTGATTCTGGCGGGACTGGCTTTGTCGCTGGTCGGCGACGTGTTCCTGCTCTGGCCGCAGCAGGGTTTTCTGCCGGGCTTGGTGAGCTTTCTACTGGCGCACCTTTTCTACATCGCGGCCTTCAGCATGCCGGCGCGCTTTGCAAGGCAGTGGCTGCCGTTTGCCGGCTATGCCGCACTTGCCGGTGTGGTACTCAGTGCGCTGTGGCCCGGCATTCCGGCCGCACTGCGCCCGCCGGTGATCGTCTATGTGCTGTGTCTGGCCGCCATGGCTGCGCAATCGGCGGCATGGTGGCGCAGCGCACCTGGCCATCCGCAGGCGCGCTGGGCGGCGCTCGGCGGGCTGCTCTTCCTCGGTTCGGACAGCTTGTTGGCGATCGACAGATTTGCCGTGTCGCTGCCGGCGGCGTCGCTGTGGATTCTGGCGAGCTACTGGACGGCGCAGTGGCTGATCGCCAGTTCGCTGGCGCCGGGCGCCTCGCCGAAATGAGTGCAGACCTGGCGGCAGCGGCTCTACATGCCCTTGAACAAATGCGTGTAGCTGCGGCTGACTTCGAGCTTTTCGCTCAGGCCTTTGATACCGACCATCTGGCGGCCGCGCATGTCGCGCGTCACGCCGGCGATGGCCTTGGTGTTGACCAGCGTCGAGCGGTGGATCTGCCAGAACTGCTCGGGGTCGAGCTCGTCGACGAGTTCCTTGATCGGCTTGCGTATCAGCGCCTCGACGCTGGCGGTCTGCACGCGCGTGTATTTCTCGTCGGAAATGAAGAACAGCACCTCGTCGACCGGAATCATCTGGATTGCCTGGCCGACGCTGGCCTGTATCCACTTCAAGGGCTGCGTGCCTGCGGGTCTGAGTTGCTGCGCCAATTGGTGCAATAGTTGCTGCAAATGCGGCGCGCCTGCATCGTCTGCGGCGCCGCGCCGCGCCAGCCGCTGCTTGATGCGGTCGACCGTGATCGTCAGGCGTTCGCGCTCGGCGGGTTTCAGCACATAGTCGACCACGCCTTGCTCGAAGGCCTCGATCGCATACTGGTCGTAGGCGGTGATGAAGACGATCTCGCAGCCCGGCCAGTCGCCGTCGTCGTCGGGCAATTGCGCAATCTCGCGCGCCGCCTCGACGCCGGTCATGCCCGGCATGCGGATGTCGAGAAACACCAGATCGGGTTGGTGTTCGGACACCAGCTTGACGGCCTCGATGCCGTTCTTGGCCTCGGCGACGATTTGCAGCTCGGGCCAGACCTCGGCCAGGCGTGCGCGCAACTGGTCGCGCATCAAGCGCTCATCGTCGGCCAGCACGGCGCGCGGGCCGGGATTTTGCATGGGGGGCGTGGCGGCGGTGTCGTTCATGGCGGCATGCTACGCCAGCTTCACCTGGTCGGTGGCTTCGGTTTTTTGCGCCGCGCCAACCAGACCAATAGCAAGACGATCACCAGCAGCGGCGACAGCACCAGCGCGCCCACGCCCAGCAAGGCCATCAGACCCAGACTCAGGCCCAGGGCGAGCATCAGCAGCGGCATCGCCAGCCCCAGCAGCAGCGCCAGCGGCACGACGACCACGACGACCACGGCGGCAACGCCCAAGCCCAGCGTACCCAGCACCCATTGACCTGCATGCAACTCCGCCAAGGGCAGCTCGTTGCCATTCACGTTGATGCTGAAATCGGGCTGCGTCAGCACATTCAGCGCCACCAGCACGCCGAAGGCCATGCTCAGCAGGCCCAGCACCAGGACCGCCACGAAAATGAACTTGAAGAATGATTTCATGCCGATGTTCCTTGCACTGCGCTATAGGGCACGCTGATGCTCACTACCGTGCCGGTGGGTGTGTTTTCGGTCACCACCAGCGTGGCCCGGTTGCCATAGAGCAGGTGTAAACGCTCGCGGATATTGGCCAGACCGACGCCGGTGCCTGCGGTGGCCGCCTTGCCAAATCCCAGGCCGGTGTCGGCGACCGTCACGCGCAGCTTGCCGTGCACGATCTCGGCCTTGACGCTGAGAGTGCCGCCTTCCGCCTTGGGTTCCAGCCCATGCTTGACGGCGTTCTCGACCAGACTCTGCATCATCATGGGCGGAAACTCGGCCGACAGCAAACCGTCGGGCACCTGGACGTCAGTCGTCAGGCGTTCTTCCATGCGCACTTTCAGGATTTCGAGATAGGGCTTGACCATGGCCAGTTCGCTGCCCAGATCGCGCACGCCGTTGGCTGCGCCATTGGCCTCGCGCAGCGTGGGCATCGAGGCACGCAGCAGCGCGATCAAGTTCTTTTGCATGATGGAGGCGCGCGGCGGGTCGGTCTCGATCAAGTGATCGATCGACGCCAGCGTGTTGAACAGAAAGTGCGGTTCGACCTGCGCCTGCATGGCGGCCATGCGCGCTTCGACCACCTGGCGTTTCAGCGATTCGGCCTCGGCGGTTTCGGTGGCCTGCGCTGCCTTGACCTCGGCCTGTACGCGTCCCTTGTAGGTCCCCTTGATGATGGCCGAGCTCAGGATCAGCAGAAAGGCCAGCTGCGGCAGAAAGTCACCCATGCGCACCACGCGCACGCGCTTGCGCGGTGTGGGGTCGGCGTTGCGTTGCTCGTCCAGCGCAGCTTGAGCTTCGTCGAGTGCCTGGCGCTTTTCGTCCATCGCTGCCTCAACCGATTGACGCACCTCCTCAACCACTTGCTTGACGGCTTCGCGGCTGGCGGGGTTGGGCAAGTCGATCTGTATGGACGGCATTCCAGACTCGGGCGCTGCGGCGCTGGCTGCATCCGAAGCGCTTTGGGCGACACCGCTGGCCGCGCTGGCCGCGCTGGCAGCGCCGCGTGGCAGCACGCGGATGCCGCGCTCGTCTATCGTCACTTCGTAATGGACGGACGGGGTCTTTGCCGGCTTGGCTGCCTTGGGCTCTTTGGGCGTCTTGGGCGGTGTGGGCGGCACGCTTTCGAATTGCTCGTCGATGCGCCAGGTGAACGGCGGCAGGTCTGACAGAATCGCCGCGCCGATCAGCAGCGCCAGTGACAGCAGAAAAAAGCGCTTCCAGCTGATGCCGACCAGCCAGTTCGCATAGACGTGAAAAGTGCGCATCGCAGCGCTGGCAAAGCGCTGCCAGCCGTGAGTTGCCGTCGGGAGGGTGTTGGGTTGCGCGTTCATTTGTTTACCGCAAGCCAGCGACTCGCATAAGTGGGAATGGTTTGCACTGTACCGAGACGACGATCAGGCCGCCACGGGCAGGCGACGCGGTGCACGGGCCGGCGGACAGGCTGCAATGGCGGCTGACAGGCGGCGGCTGACAGGCGGCAGGCGTGCTGGCAGGGCGGTGGCTTGTCGATCAGAATTTGATCGCCAGCACCAGCACGCCGCTGGCGACCAGCGCAATGCCCGCCCATTCGCGCAGCGACGGGCGCTCGCCCAGAAAGGCGAAGGCGAACAGCGCCACCAGCACCAGACTGAACTTGTCGACCGGCGCGACCTTGGACGCATCGCCGATCTGCAGCGCGCGGAAATAGCAGACCCATGACGCGCCGGTGGCCAGCCCCGACAGGCCGAGGAACAGCCAGGTCCGGCCCGGCAACTCGAACGGGTTGCTCCATTTGCCGGCGAACCAGACAAAACCGCCAAGGACGACGATGATGATGACGGTGCGCACCAGCGTCGCCAGGTCGGAATCGACGCCCTTGATGCCGATCTTGGCAAAGATGGCGGTGAGCGCCGCGAACACGGCCGACAGGGCCGCCCAGAAAAACCAGCCATTCGACGATGTCATCGCAATCTGTCCTCGGTTTGCAGGTTTCGGTTCGAGGCAGATCTTATGCGCAGCGCGCTTGCGGTGTTTCGGCGCCAGTGTGGTGCGCCACATGGGTCGGTACCTATCTCCAGATACCTCCCGACCTCGACCTGGACCTTGATCGCGGCAGTGCTCATCGGGGTGACCAACTGCAGACCAGACCGGTGTCCATCATGACTGAGCAAGGGCGGTGGTCGGCTTTAGGGTGTCAGGCCGAGTGGCTCTTCACGACCAAACCCGGGCATCCGACTGCCGAGATTTGCAGCCGCGAAGCAGTCATTGGCGAGTGCAGTCGCGACTGCTACACCAGTGCAGCCAGCCGCTGCCTGAACTCCGGCGGCGACATCAGCAGGTGCTTTGTGACACCGCACCTCGGCGTCTTCAGCTATCAGCACCCGGCCTCGGGCTTCACTGGCTCTGGAACTTCTTCACCGTGTCCCACGCCACTTGCTGCAGGAAGACCGCTGTCTCCTTGTCGACCCGGCCGAAATAGTCGTACGAGTTGCCAACCGGTGACGCACCATAGACGCTGGCGACCACGGTGCAGGCCGCGAGATACGTGCCGATCAGCGTGGGGTGCGAGCCGTCGTAGTCCTGCTGAAGCTTGAGGTCGGGCTTGCGCTTGTAGGCCTCCTCGAAAGCCAGTCCGACCGGGATCACGAGCGCGCCAATCTGATTGCCGGCCGAGACGTAGGAGTCCTCGGTCATGCGGATGTTGTCGGGGCTGACCTTCTTGTGCGGCACGACGAAGCTGTGGTTCATGTAGAGCGCGGTCTTGCCACCGCGCTCTTTGATGACCCTATCGAAGGCAACGATGGTCTTGAGCAAGCTGGCGTGCCCCTTGTCCGTCAACGGCTCGCCGCTGTTGCCCTGCAGGATGACGAGTTGGAACGGTTCCTTCACGCCGATCTTGCCGGGCGTCGTCAGGTGCTCTATCGGGTGGTGGTCGAGGTCGGCGCCGCCGATCGTCGCCGACTTGAACTGGGCCTTCTTCAGGAAACCGGGCTGCGCCGCGTCGACCATGCGTCGCACGTGATTGTGCAAGCTGTCGTTGTAATAGAAGTAGCTGTTGCCAACGAACAGCACACGGGTCGGATTCTCGACTTGGGGAGCCTTGACAGTCGGCCCGACCGCCAGGCCCTGGGCGCCGGGCAAGATCAGGGCCGCAGCCAATAGCAGCGGACGCAGGACCGAAACGGTCTTCGTGAACATGGGCGGGGTCTCCTCGCGGGGTAACACATTTGCGAAAATTTATTCTGTCGACGGTCGGAGCGCGTCGTTCTTGCGAGGTATGAGGGTTGGCCGGCATTGTCAATCCGGCTACCCCTCATACCTTGCGTCACGCTTTTGCCACGTACTTGCTGCACGTGAGCTATGACATTCGCCCCGCGTAGGATCGACCGGGGCATGCGAAAGTGGCGACCATGACGATTTACACACACATCCTCAAAATTCGCGGCGGCGCTGTGCATTCGCTGGCTCGGGACGAAGGGCGGCTCTCCGCTCAGGCCTTGTGAAAACGTCCTTATTCAACATTTCGACCGTATGCGGGTCCTTCCCTTGATAGCTGTCGTCGAATACGGGCCGATAAAACCATACGCATGCGACGATGCTTCATAAGAAAGTCGCCCTCCTGCCATCCCTTGGCGCCCGGAGCTGATCTCGGCCTTCGGTGCAAGGCGCCGCTTGCCCTCGTGCACTCGCCTCGCGCGAGGTCTTACACTGCCGGCGCACACAGCCTGAGTAACCCATGATCACCAAGCCCCCACGACGAAAGAGATCAACCTCAATTGCTGGCGTCACTCGCGCTGATGGCGTGGTCACGCTTGAGATGGTTGCGAAAGACGCCGGTGTTTCGCCGAGTACGGTGTCGCGCATCCTCAATGGCACTGCCGGCGTCAAAGAGGCCAAGAGGCAGGCAGTGGATGCGGCGATCAGTCGACTCGGATTCAGCCCGAACCCGGTGGCTCGCGGACTCGCTGGTGGCCGCACCTTGAGCATCGGCGTGGTGACCCAGACCATCAGCAGTCCCTTCTACGGCGAAGCGCTGCACGGCATCGAGGACCGGCTGGACGCCGCTGGCTACATTCCCCTGTTCGTCAGCGGACACTGGCAGGAAGCCGGCGAACGCAAGGCCCTCGAGGCGCTGCTGGCACGCCGCGTGGACGGCGTCATTGTGCTGGCGGGGCGCATGACGAACCGGGCCTTGCAAACGGTGGCCAAGACCGTGCCGATGATCGTGGTCGGACGCGAGATCCAAGGGCCGCAACTCTTCGGCCTGAGCTTCGACAACCGAGAGGGTGGCTTCATGGCGACGCAGCACCTCGTTGATTGCGGCCATACGCGCATCGCGTTCATCGCCGGCGAGCCGGGCCACGACGACGCGCACGACCGGTTCGCGGGCTACCGCCTCGCGCTTGACCGTGCGGGGATCGACTTCGACCCGTCACTGGTGATACCGGGCGACTACACCGAAGCCAGCGGGCTGCTGGCGGTGAACGGTCTGCTCGACAGCCGGGTGCCGTTCACGGCTATCTTCGCGGCGAATGACCAGATGGCGATCGGTGCCGCGCTGGGGATGCACCGGCGCAACGTCCGGGTGCCGGACGATGTCTCGCTCGTCGGTTTTGATGACCTCGCTTTGGCGCGCTTCGCAATTCCGCCACTGACGACCGTGCGCCAGCCGGTCTACGACATGGGCTTTCAGGCCGCGACGGCGATGCTCGGCCTGCTGCGCGGGGCGACACCGCAATGCACGCTGCCACCCTTGCAACTGATCCCGCGAGAATCGACGCGTCGCCTGCAGCGCTGAAATCGCTTTCAAGGCGCTTTCAAAGCGGTATCTGCTGGCCAACCCACCTATGGGGGTCGAATAGTTGCAACTCGTTCGGGTTAACGATAGGTCGTCTTGATGAAAGAAAATCGGCATACTTATGAAAGCGCTTTCAGCAACGCGGCGACTCATCATTGATCGCCATCATTCATTGCCCCAAGGAGACTCTCGATGCCGACCCCGAATTCTTCCGCCGCAGCTCGCCGCCTGCGCCTGCGTCCCGTCGCGGCTGCCTGCGCCTTGCTGGCACTCGGCCCGAACCTTGCCCACGCGCAGCAGGCCGCGACGCTCGACACCGTCGTCATCACCGGCATCCGCCACTCGATAGAAACCTCGATCGCCACCAAGCGCAATTCTGATTCGATCGTCGAGGCGATCTCGGCCGAAGACATCGGCAAGCTGCCCGATTCAAGCATTGCCGAGTCGCTGGCGCGCCTGCCCGGGCTGACGGGCCAGCGCGGGTCCGACGGACGAGTCAACCTGATCTCGATCCGCGGCTTGTCGCCCAAATTCTCCGGCGTGCTGTTGAACGGCCGCGAAATGGTCAGCTCCAACGATGGCCGTGCGGTCGAATACGACCAGTTCCCTTCGGAGTTGATCGGCGCGGCCACCGTCTACAAGACGCCCAACGCCACGTTGATCGGGCAGGGACTCTCGGGCACGGTCGACCTGATGTCGCGACGTCCGCTCGACACCAAAGGCCGCGAAGTCGCGCTCAATGCAAGGCTGGAAGGCAACTCCAACGGCACCCAGGTGCCGGGGGTGGCCAGCCCGCTGGGCAAGCGCTTCAGCGCCTCATACCTGAACCAATTCGCCAACAATACGGTCGGTGTCGCGGTGGGATTCGCGCACCTGGAATCGACCACGCAGCTGAAGGTTTCCGAGCTGGACAACTACGGCGACTACACGGTTTACGGCGTGCCCATCGATGGCATCCCGGCGTCGCTCTACAACGCCAATCCTCCCCAGACCTGTTGCGGTCACCCGAATAACAGCGCCCTGCTGCCGATGTTCTGGACCGGTTCGCAATCGACCAAAATAAATACCCGCGATGGCTTGATGGCCGTGCTGGAGTACAAACCCAACGAGAATCTGCACAGTCAGCTGGACCTGTACTACTCCAAGTTCGACACTCATGAAGTGGGCGGAAAACTCACCTCCAACATGTTCGCCAGCTGGGGTGAGTTCTATGGGCCCGCCCAGACCCGGAATACCTTGTCCAACGTGGGCACGACCCAGGTCGGCCAGAACACCTTTGCGACCAGCGCCACCGCCAGCGCGCTGCCCACCACGACGACCAATTACGACACCAAACGCGGTGACACGATCTCGGCGATCGGCTGGAACAACTCGCTGAAGCTGGCCGACAATTGGACGGCGATGTCTGACATCGCCTACTCGCGCGACGTGCGCGACGAGAAGTACCAGGAGGTCTATGCCGGCCCCTGGAACTCAGCCGCCAACACCTGGGCCTACGGGCCGTTCAAGTGGAATGTGCCTGTGAACGGCAACGCACAGTCGTTCACGCCATTGCAATCGGGCTTCCTGTCCAATCCTGCAGGAATCAAGTTCGGCGATGTCATCGGCTTCGACTATGTACCCGGCGATCCGCGCTGGACGGGCGTGATTCGCGATCCGCATGTCGAGGACGAGATCAAGTCCCTGCGTCTGTCGGCCAAACGTACCCTTGATGGCATATTCAGCGCGTTTACCGGCGGCGTGAACTACACCCAACGCGACAAGATCGTCTCGAAGAACGAGACGCGCCTGATCATGCCGTTAGACGCCCAGGGCAATGTCATCCGCGACATCCCCGCTGGTGCGGTCCAGGCGCCCTTCGACATGTCGTGGATGGGCGTACCCCAGTTCATCCGCCTGGACATTCCCTATCTGGTCAATTCGGGAGCGCTCGGCCAGAAGGTGGCCGAGCTGGGGCTGAAGACCAACGACTCGACCGTGCACGAGAAAGTGACGACGGCGTTCGCGATGCTCGACATCGACACCAAGATGGCAGGCGTGCCGATCCGCGGCAACGTCGGCTTCCAGGCGGTTCAGACCAAGCAGAACTCCGAGGGCTGGGAATACCGAGGCAACAACGACAACGTCGACTTCAACCTGCTTTACAAGCGCACGGGCGGCACCAGTTACACCGACGTGCTGCCGAGCCTGAATCTGGTGGGCGAGTTGAAGAACAACCTGATCGTGCGCTTCGGTCTGGGCACGACGACGGCGCGGCCCGAGATCAATGATCTGCGTGCCGGCACGAGCACGCCAACGATCGACCTCAATCCCGGGCCGAACCAGGGCTACTGGTCCACCGCCTATGCGGGCAACCCGGACCTCAAGCCCTGGAAGGCGCACGGAATCGACCTGTCGATCGAGAAGTACTTCGGCAAGCGCAGCTATGTTTCCCTCGCGGCATTCCGCAAGAACCTGGTCAGCTACATCACCTACGGCACCAGCGCGCGCGACAACTCCGGCGTCCCGCTTCCGGCAAACGCGCCAGCGGGCATGGTGGTCCAGCAGTTCGGTCCGGTCTTCCAGCCCCTCAATGGCAGCGGCGGCCGGCTCGAGGGGCTCGAAGTCTCGGCATCACTGGAAGGCGCACTGCTCACCCCAGCGCTGGACGGCTTTGGCGTCGTGATCAGCGCCACCAAACTCGACAGTTCGATCAGGGACCAGAAGGTGGACCAGAACAGCAACAAGGTGATCGCTGGATCGTCAATGTCGATCGACGGCCTGTCGGGCCTGTCGAACAATCTGACCTTCTATTACGAGAAGCACGGCTTCTCGGCCCGGGTCAGCCAGCGCTACCGCTCGGCGTTCACTGCGACCACGCGCGACATCTTCTTCCGGCCAACGACGCGGTCCCAGGGTTCGGACAAGGTGATCGATCTGCAGTTCGGGTACAACTTCGATGACAAGGGCCCGTACAAGGGGCTGTCCTTGATGCTGCAGGTCAACAATCTGACCGACACCTATACTCGAAACTACAAGTCGCCGGGCAACGTGGACGTGCCCGATCCCGCCCAGCTGATTCCGAACTACACCTACCAGTTCGGGCGTCAAATCCTGGCGGGCGTGAACTACAAGTTCTGATCCCGAGCAGGCAGGGGATGAATGCGCACGATGACGAGCACCCCGGTGCATGCACAGCCTTGACACCATGAGCCTCGAACCAGTGCGCAACATCGTGATCGTCGGCGGCGGCACCGCGGGGTGGATGACCGCCGCCGCGTTGGCCCGGGTGCTGGAAGGCCCCTACCGAGTCCGGCTCGTCGAGTCCGACGAGATCGGAATCATCGGCGTTGGCGAGGCGACCATCCCGCACATTGCGGAGTTCAATCAAGCGCTTGGCATAGACGAGGACGAGTTTCTACGCGCCACGCAGGGCACGTTCAAGCTCGGCATCGAGTTCGTCAACTGGGGCGCGATCGGCGACCGCTACATCCACGGCTTCGGCCGCGTCGGCCAGGCGACCGAGGCGCTGCCCTTCCACCATTTCTGGCTGCGTTTGGCACGGCTGGGCAAGGCCGCCCCGCTGGAGGCGTACTCGATCAATACCGCTGCGCCGCGGCTGGCCAAATTCATGCGCGCGCGCAAGGACATGCCGGGCTCACCGGTGGCCGACATCTCGCATGCCTTCCACTTCGACGCCGGCCTCTACGCTAGTTTCCTGCGCCGCTATGCCGAGCAGCGCGGCGTCGTACGCACTGAGGGCAAGATCGCTCGGGTGATTCAGCGCGAGCCCGATGGCTTCATCGATGCCGTGGTGATGGAAAGCGGCGAGCGCATCGCGGGCGACTTCTTCATCGACTGCTCGGGGATGCGCGGCCTGCTGATCGAGCAGACGCTTCATGCAGGGTTCGACGACTGGTCGCATTGGCTGCCTGTGAATCGAGCCCTGGCGGTGCCCTGTGAGTCGGCCGGGCCCTTGCTGCCGATGACGCGCTCGACTGCCCACTCGGCCGGCTGGCAATGGCGTATTCCGCTGCAGCACCGCACCGGCAACGGCCATATCTATTGCAGCAGCTTCATGGAGCAGGACGAAGCCACGGCCGTCCTGCTCAAGCACCTCGACGGCAAGCCGCTGGCCGACCCGCGGCTGCTGAAGTTCACGACCGGGCGGCGCAAGACCTTCTGGCAGGGCAATTGCGTCGCCGTGGGATTGTCGAGCGGCTTTCTCGAGCCGCTCGAGTCAACCAGCATCCACCTCATCAACACCGCCATCTCGCGCCTCATCAGCTTCTTCCCGCATGCCGGGTTCGACGCAGCCGACATCGCTGAATACAACGCGATGACGCATTGGGAATACGAGCGCATCCGCGACTTTCTGGTGCTGCACTACAAGGCCACCGAGCGCGACGATTCCGATTTCTGGAACTACTGTCGCACGATGCCGATCCCCGACACGCTGCAGCGCAAGATCGACCTGTTCCGCAGCAATGGCCGCATCTACCGCGACGGCTTGGAATTGTTCGCCGAAGCCAACTGGCTGCAGGTGATGGTCGGCCAGCGCATCGCGCCACGCGCTTACCACCCGTTTGCCGACCTGCGGCCCGAAGCCGAAGTGCTGGCCTACGTGCGCAACGTCGAGCAGGTCATCGCCAAGTGCGTCAACGTGATGCCATCGCAGGCCGAGTTCATCGCCGCGCATTGCGCCGCCAACGCGGCATGAGCAGTCCATCTGATCGAGGTGGACTGCACAGCCGGCGGGCGCTGCTTGCCGCCGGCCTGGCTTGCGCGCTTCCCGTGCGGGCCAAGGTGGGCCGCACGCTGTCCGTAGCGGCCTATCCACTGGTCGACGAGATCATCAAGGACGCCATGCCGCAGTGGCGACGGCTGCATCCCGACGTCGAACTGCAGGTGGTGAGCCGGCAGTACGTGGACCATCACACGGCCATGACGACTGCCCTGTCTACCTCTGTCTACCTGCCTGACGTGATGGCGCTGGAGGCCAGCTATGTCGGGCGTTTCTCGTCCGGTGGCGGCCTGGAGAAGCTGTCGCAAGAGCCCTACCGGGCCGAACGGTTCCGCAAACGTTTCGTCGAGTTCGCCTACGAAACAGCGCTGAACCCACGCGGCGAGCTCGTGGCCATGCCGACCGACATCGGCCCCGGCACCATGCTGTACCGGACCGACCTGCTGGAAAAGGCGGGCCTGACCGAGGCGGACCTGACACCCTCGTGGGAAGCCTACGTGGCCGCGGGCGCCCAGATAAAGGCCGCCACCGGCGCGTACCTAATTTCGAACGCGCAGGCGATCAAGGACATCCTGATCCGCACAGGTGTGGCGCCCGGCGAGGGCCTGTACTTCGACAAGGACTCGAACGTGCTGGTGAGCTCGCCACGGTTCGTGCGCGCCTTCAAGCTGGCGCGAGAGGTTCGGCGCCAGAAGCTCGACGCCCGGGTCAACGCGTGGTCCAACGAGTGGGCCGAGGGCTTTCGGCGCGGCAAGCTCGCCACCGAGTTGTCGGGGGCCTGGATGGTTGGCCAAATGGCCAACTGGGTGGCGCCATCGACACGCGGACTCTGGCGCGCTGCGCAACTGCCCGGCGCCACGTTCGTCAGTTACGGGGGCACCTTCTATGCCATCCCGCGCCGCGCCGAGCCGGCACAGAAGGCCCTGGCCTGGGACCTGATCCAGCTGCTGACGCTCAGTCCCGAATTGCAGTTGGCGGCCTTCAAGTCGCAAGATGCCTTCCCGGCCTTGCTGGAAACCTACGACGCTCCGTTCTTCGACCAGCCGCTGCCTTTTCTGGGCGGTCAGCCGGCCCGCCTGCTGTGGCGCGATGCGGCCCGACGCATCACTGCGGTGCGAGTACACAAGCAGAACAACTTTGCCGACGAGGTGATCGGCACTGAGCTCGACAACGTGCTCGAACGGGGCAAAGACATACACCTCGCGCTGGCCGACGCTGACCGACTTCTGCAACGCCGAGCGCACCGGTGAACATGCGTCTGCCCAAGTTCCTTCGCCTGTCGCCCCGCTGGGCACCCTACGTCTTCATCAGCCCGTTTCTGCTGCTGTTTGCGGTGTTCGGCGTGTTCCCGTTGGGGTTTTCGCTCTACATCGCGTTCCAGTCGTGGGAGCCCACCAGCGGCCTTGATGCGATGCGCTTCGTCGGCCTCGAGAACTTCGCCTTCGCGCTCCAGGACGAGTGGTTCTGGAAGGCGCTGAAGAACACCGGCTGGCTGGCGCTGATGTCCGGCGTTCCGCAGCACCTGGTGGCGATCCCGCTGGCGGCGTTCATTCACGCGTCTGTCAGACGCTTTCGCGACGGTCTCGTCGGAGCCTACTTCGCGCCGTACATCACCTCGACGGTGGCTATCGCAATCATGTTCAGCTCGCTGTTTTCGACCGACTTCGGACTCGTCAACGCCGGGTTGCACGCGCTGTTCGGCGGCGAGAACATCGACTGGCTGGGCAAGCCCGAGTACGTGAAGCCGGCGATCGCGCTGATCGTCTTCTGGCGTTACCTGGGATTCAATATGGTGCTGTACCTGGCCGCGCTGCAGACGATCCCGAAGGAGCTCTACGAAGCAGCCGCTATGGACGGCGCCGGACGCTGGCAGCAGTTCTGGTGCATCACGCTGCCCAGCCTGCGGCCGATGATCTACTTCGGTGTCACGTTGACGGTGATCGGCGGGTTGCAGCTGTTCGAGGAGCCCTTCATCCTCACTGGGGGGCGGGGCGGTCCCGATCAGTCGGGCATGACCTCGGCGGTCTACCTCTACCGCATGGCCTTCGACTTCAACGACTTCGGCGGTGCCAGCGCCATGTCCTGGCTTTTGTTCGTCGTCGTGGCCCTGATGACCTGGCTGACCAACCGCGCCTTCCGGCCGCGCGGTCCATCGGCATGAAGGGCACCTCCGCATGAAGAATGATCATCTCGCGCCCTGGGCCGCCTACGCCATCGTCGGCGTCGGCTGCCTGACCATGCTGGCACCGTTCTACTTCATGTTCGTGTTCGCGACCCATTCGCGCACCGAGATCTTCAACCTGCCTCCGCCGCTGTGGTTCGGCGACGACCTGCTGGCCAACCTGAAGATCCTGACCGAGCGCCTGCCGTTCTGGCGCAACCTGGGTTGGAGCCTTTACGTTGCGCTGGCCTCGACCGCGCTCACCTTGCTGTTCTGTTCGATGGCCGGCTATGCCTTCGCGCTGATGGAATTCCGCTTCAAGAAGGCGCTGTTCGTGCTGGTGATGGGCACCATGCTGCTGCCCTCGTTCATGAGCATGATCCCGACCTTCCTGATCATGGACGCGCTGGGCTGGATCGACACCCACCGCGCACTCTACATTCCCGGCGCCGCCAGCGCCTTCGGCATCTTCCTGATGCGCCAGTTCGCCTTGTCCGCGGTGCCGCGCGAACTGATCGAGGCCGCGCGCATGGACGGTTGCGGCGAATTCACGATCTACTGGCGCATCGTGCTGCCGTTGCTCAAACCGGCCCTCGGCACGCTCGGGCTGATCACCTTCATCGCCTCCTGGAACAACTTCATCGGTCCGCTGATCGTCATGCGCAGCGCCGATAAGTACACGCTGCCGCTGGCCTTGCGCAGCCTGCAGACGACGATGAACACCGAATGGGGCGCATTGATGACCGGCTCGGCGATCGCAACGATCCCGCTCCTGATTCTGTTTGCAATCTCGTCCCGACAATTGATCGCCGGCTTGACCACCGGTGCCGTGAAATAAGCAAAATCGTATCGAACCCATGACCTCCATTACCGACCTTCATCACCAGTTTCCGTCCGACTTCGTCTGGGCGGTGGCCACCAGTTCGTTCCAGATCGAGGGCGCCGCCCATGAACACGGCAAGGGCGAATCGATTTGGGACCGCTTCTGTCGCGTGCCTGGCGCGATCGCCGACGGCAGCAACGGCGACATCGCCTGCGACCATGTCCACCGGCTGGAAAGCGACCTCGACATGATCGCGGCGCTTGGCGTCGACGCCTACCGATTCTCGGTTTCCTGGCCGCGCGTGCAGCCGCTGGGCAGCGGGGAGTGGAACGAGCAGGGCCTGGCGTTCTACGACCGCCTCGTCGACGGCCTGCTCACGCGCGGCGTGCAGCCTTATCTGACGCTCAATCACTGGGACCTGCCGCAGGCGCTACAGGACAAAGGCGGCTGGCCGGCGCGCGACACGGTGCATCGCTTCGTGGATTACGCGCGCGGCGTGCAGCGCAGACTCGGTGATCGCCTTGCCGCCATCATCACCCACAACGAGCCGTGGGTGATCGCCGTGCTCGGCCACGAGAAGGGCCAGTTTGCGCCCGGCTTGAAGAGCCGCAAGACTTCGAACCAGGTCGCGCACCATCTCCTGCTCAGCCACGGCCTGGCCGTGCAGGCACTGCGCGCGGACGGCGCCCACGCCAAGCTCGGCATTGTGCTGAACCTTGGCGCGGCGGCGGCAGCGACCAATTCGCCGGCCGACCTCGAGTGCATGCGAATGGACGATGCGCGCGGCCGGCGCTGGTACACCGACCCGCTCTTCAAGGGCGCCTATCCGCAGGAGGTGCTGGATGAAATCGGCGCCGACGCCCCGGTCGTCGAGGCTGGCGACATGGCGCACATCGCCACGCCGATGGATTTCCTCGGCGTCAACTACTACACACGCGTGGTCTCCAGCGACGGCAAGCCGTTCGACGTCAAGACCAGTGGTCTGCCGCTCACTGAGATGGGCTGGGAGATCTATCCGCGCGGCCTGACCGAGCTGCTGCTGACGCTGCACCGCGACTACCCGAACCTGCCGCCGATCTACGTCACCGAGAACGGCGGCGCTTTCAAAGATCCGATGACCGATGGCCGGGTGCACGACGCGGATCGCACGGACTACCTTCAGACGCACATCGCCGCCGTGGCCGAGGCAATGCGCGCAGGTGTGCAGGTGGCGGGCTATATGGTCTGGAGCCTGATGGACAACTTCGAATGGTCCAGCGGATATGCCAAGCGCTTCGGCATCGTGCACGTCGACTACGCGACCCAGCAGCGTACCCTGAAGGACAGCGCCCACTGGTACCGCCGCTTCCTGGCCGAGTGCCGCGCCGCCCGTTCGAGCGCGGCGGGAGACTGACATGGGCGCTGTGAGCCTGCGCGGCATACGCAAGTCGTACGGGAATGTCGAGGTCATTGCCGGCATCGACCTCGAGATCCGCGACGGCGAGTTCCTGGTCTTCGTCGGACCCTCGGGTTGCGGCAAGTCGACCATGCTGCGAATGATCGCGGGCCTCGAAGACATCACCACGGGTGATTTGCTGATCGACGGCCTGCGTTCGAACGATGTCGGCCCGGCCGAACGAGGCGCAGCGATGGTGTTCCAGAGCTATGCCCTGTACCCGCACATGACGGTGGCCGAAAACATGGGCTTTGCCCTGCGCATGGCCGGCGCGTCCCGGGCGTCGCGCCAGGAGCAGGTACAGCGCGCGGCCGAGGTGCTTCGCATCACCGACTTGTTGCATCGGTTTCCCAAGGAACTGTCGGGCGGCCAGCGTCAGCGTGTGGCCATAGGCCGTGCCATCGTGCGCAAGCCCAAGGTGTTCCTCTTCGACGAGCCGCTGTCGAATCTGGATGCGGCGCTGCGCGTGAACATGCGCATCGAGTTGTCGCGGCTGCACAAGGAACTGGGCACGACGATGATCTACGTCACCCACGACCAAGTCGAGGCGATGACCATGGGCAGCCGCATCGCGGTCTTCAATGCAGGGCGCATCGAGCAACTGGGCGCGCCCTTGGATCTGTACAACCGCCCCGCCAACGAATTCGTGGCCGGCTTTCTCGGCGCGCCGCGCATCAACTTGATTGAGCGCCCGGACGCCAGCGCGCCAGGACCGCAACGCCAACTTTGGGAAGGCATGCTGTCGTCATCGAACCTGGAGGCGCGACGACTGGGACTTCGTCCTGAACACCTGCGCGTGGTCTCCGCCGGCGAAGGCGTTTCCGCGACAGTGGTGTTGGCCGAGCACCTCGGCGACACCTCGATCCTGCACCTGAGTATCCAGGGTTTGGGCGACCTGCTGCACGCCAAGGTCGGACCCGAGAACGCGCAGCTGATCGCTGGCGATAGCGTGGGTCTGCTTCCCGACGCCGCGTGGGCCCTGGCGTTCGACGCTGACGGCCGCCGGCTGAACTGACCAGGACGGCCCATGACCAACTCCAGCACCGGCGCAAGGAGCACCGACCGTCCCCTCCAGAGCCACTTGAAGGCCCTCAGGTTTGGCCTGTTGGGCCTCGCGGCTGCGCTGGCCGTTGCGTCCGCAGCGCGCGCCGAGCCGCTCAAGCCGCCAGCCGGCTATCGGCTGGTCTGGGCCGACGAATTCGACGCCGATGGCCTGCCTGATCCGGACAAGTGGCAGAACGACACGGTCATGAACAAGCAGGGCTGGCACAACAAGGAACTGCAATACTACGCCGGGCCTCGTGCGGAGAACGCCATCGTCAAGGGCGGCCGCCTCATCATCACAGCGCGCCGGGAGTCGATGTCCGCGGCCCCGGACTGGGGTGGTCAGCGCTATACCTCGGCACGCCTGCTGACTCGCGGCAAGGCCGACTGGACCTACGGCTTCTTCGAGGTGCGCGCCAAGCTGCCTTGCGGCAAGGGGACCTGGCCGGCGATCTGGATGCTCGGCAGCAAGGGGGCCTGGCCCGCCGACGGTGAACTCGACATCATGGAGCAGGTGGGCAGCGACCCAACGCGGGTGTCCAGCGCCATCCACATGACTTCGGCCCACGGCGCCCACCCCATCTTCGGCGCGTCGCGCGTTGCCGACGCCTGCCAGGCCTTCCACAACTACCAGATGCTCTGGACCGCCGAGGGCGTCATGTTCGCGGTCGACGGCTTCGTCCATCTGAGCTACCCGAATCTCAAGCTGGGACTACAGGCCTGGCCCTTCGACGCACCCCAATTCATGCTGCTCAACATCGCGATTGGCGGCTACCTCGGTGGCGAGGTTGACGATCACATCTTTCCCGTGGCCATGGAGGTCGACTACGTGCGGGTTTACCAGCCTGCGCCGGCACGCGCTCCCTGATGGCGCGGTCCGGCGCACACCGGTGCCGTCGTCGTCGACTGTTCTGTCTGCCGGCATGAACGTCAGCCGGCAAGGTGAGTTCGATCCAGGTGAAGCGGCCCCGGCCGGCGCCCATGAAAGTTCTGGCACTTCAAGCGCACCACACTCCCCTGCGTGTCTGCAGTGTGTGCAGTTGCAGGCCGGTCAGTCGCGCCCCGGCAGCATGCGTTGGAGCAGGCCGTCGCGGTCGATCAGGTGGTGTTTCAGTGCCGCAGCAATGTGCAGGCCCACCAGCACGATCAGGCCGTCGGCCAGCAGCCCGTGCAGTGGCTTGATGGTCTCTGCCAGGGCCTTGTCGGGGGCCAGCAGCGCGGGCAGCGGCAGCACGCCGAACCAGACGATGGAAGCGCCTGCCGCCGAGCTGTAGCCCCAGCCGACCAGCGGCACGGCAAAGAACAGCAGGTACATGGCTTGATGCGTGCGACGCGCGGCCCAGGCCTGCCAGGCCGGCGCGGGCAACTCGGGGGGCGGCCGATGTGTCAGGCGCCACGCCAGGCGCAGCGCCGAGAGCGCGAGGATGGTCAGACCGGCCCATTTGTGCCAGTCGTAAAGCTGGCTTCGGCCGGGCGAGCGCGGCAGGTCGACCATGTAGAGGCCGACGCCGAATGCGCCCGCAATGAACAGCGCCAGCAGCCAGTGAAAGCCGATCGCCAACGCTGTGTAGCGGGTGGACAGCCTGGGGTTTGAACTCATTGAAGCCCTCGTTGTGACGAGGCGTTAGTGTGGCATGCCCTGGCGCACGGCCAGTGCGCGGGGTCTTGCGCCACGCGGGACATTTCGAGCCCGGACCGCAGTCTGTCGCTGCTAAAGCCAGGCCAGAAAACCCGCCACGTTCTTGGTGATGGCCACCGACACGATGTAGCCGAAGGTGACGAGCGCGGCCAGCCACGCCACAGCGCGGGTGCGGGCCTGGAACGTGGGTCGCAGCGCCACCAGTCCCAAGCCGATGTAGACCAGCAAGCCGATGATCTTGGCCATCAGCCACGGCGCGTGCAGGGGGTTGATGGCCGCCATCCAGGCCAGCGCGATGGCCGAAGCCAGCAGCACTGTGTCGACGACATGCGGCAGGCTGCGCGCGGCGCGTCCGCGCACCCAGCGTGCGCCCAGCAGCGCGCCCATGCCGCGCGCGAAAAAGCCACTGATCGACAACGCCACGGCGCTGAGGTGAATCGTCTTGAGAGTGAGGTAGTCCATGCGGCCGAGTTTACTTTCAACCCGGCTTGCCGTCGGGCCGGGCCCGGCTCAGCAGCGGCCAGAAACGCACCGCATAGATCCCAAAGCCGGTGGACCACAGCAAGGCCGAGCCGATGATGGCGACCATTGTCCACTCGGGCAGCAGCGGCGGCAGCGCGACGCGCACGATGGCCGCCAGCAGCACCAGCACGAAGCTCGCGGTATCGAAGCGATCGGCGCGCAGCGGTCGGCCCGTATGGCCGCGCGCGGTGCGCGTCATCATGCCCATCGTCAGGCCCCCGATCGCGCCCACCGTGAGAGCATGGTTGGCCACCGAGCTGCCGATCCAGCCCATCTCGAACGCGGCGCGTAAGCCCAGATGCAGCGCAATCCAGGCATAGGCGACGTGCAGCACCCAGACCAGCGGCGTGCGCAGCGTACGCCAGGGTTTCCACAGCAGCCAGCGCACGCCATGCGCGACCGCGCCGGCCAACAGCAGCAAGGCATACGCGGGGCCATGCAGTTGCGCGAGGTCGCTGATCAGCACCAGCAGCACCGCACCGAGTGCGGCCTGCTCGACCAGCTCGTTGCGCACCGCGTTGGCGCCGGGTACGCCGTTGTTGGTGAACATCGGCACGACTCTTCCCGCCATCACGGCCATGATGAAGAGCACCGCGTCCAGGCCGATCTGCAGGCCCAACCAGCCGGGCAGCGTGGTCACGCCGAGTTGCGACAAATGGATGCTGAAATTGGCCGCGCCCATCAGGACCAGCAAGCCCACGAAGAAGTAGTTGCGTTTGGCTCGCGCGGCCCAGAACGGAATGCCGAGAGCCACCGCGCAGGCCAGCGGAAACGCCGAGTCGACGATCGCCGCAGTCCAGCCGAACGGCGTCAAGACCAGCACGCGACCGGCCAGCCAGAGTGCGGCCAGAGCGGCGAGCCAGGCGCCCGTCGGCGTGGGCCGGCCGGTCCAGTTGCGCCCGGCGGTGAACAGGAAGCCGACCACCACCGCGAGCGTGAAGCCGAACAGCATTTCATGCGCGTGCCACAGCGGCCCCGACAGATAGGGGTGCGTCAGCCAGCCCGAGAATTGCGCGGCCCACAGCACGATGGAGAAGGCGGCGAACGCGCTGGCAAGCAGATAGAAAGGCCGAAAGCCCAGCGCCCAGAGTGCAAATGCGGGGGGCGTGGCCTTCGGGGGCTGCGGCTCTTCAATCGAGATGAATGGGGTCATGGGCTGTGATGGCCTGTTTGGATGAACAAGACGCGCGCCAGCTTGGCGCGGTTGTGAACCAGATCGGCGATGGTATAGCCGTCGAGTACGGCGTAGAAGGCGTCGACCGCTTCGCCCAGCACGCCGCGCAGGCGACAGATGCGTTCGATGCAGCAACTGCCGGCGGCGTCGCCGAAACACTCGGCCGGCAGCGCCGCGCCCTCGGTGGCGCGCACCACCTGGCCGACCTTGAGCGCCTGCGGCGCCTGCGCCAGCCCCAGGCCGCCGCCCTTGCCGCGCACCGTCGCGAGCCACCCTTGCTTGCCCAGAAAATGCACGACCTTGGTCAGATGGTGTTGCGACACCTCGAACGAGGCCGCGATCTCGGCAATGGTGGCGCGCCTGCCAGGCTGCGCCGCCAGATAGATCAGCACGCGCAGGCTGTAGTCGGTGAAGGTGCTCAGCTTCATGGCGCTGGCTTCAAGTGCGGAGCGCCGGCAGGCCTCACGCGCCGCCGCAAGCCCCGCAGCACTGGCCCTGTCGTTGCGGCGCTTCGAGCTTGGTGATGTTGACGCGCCAAAGGTCGGGGCCCGACTCGAGATAAGTCCACGCGAACTTGCCCGGCAGCAGATCTTCGAACTGAGCGCGCAGCGGCCTCGGATCGTGGTCGTTCACCAGCTCGATGGCCTGCTCGGTGGCGAGCTTGTTGAAGGTCGTGAAGATCAGCGGATGGCGTTGCTGCGGGGGAATCGTGCGCACATCGATGGTGGTGACGTTGGCTTGAGTCATGGGGTCCTTGAAGGTGTATTGAGAATACACCTATGCTAGGACCCGCATCGAAAGGCGGCCTTGATCGAGTTCAAGAAACGGCTGGCTTGGTGACGCCATGTAGACTGGCATCGATCATTCACGAGATTCACCAGGCGAGGCTCAGATGAGAAATTGGCTGAAGGAGAACCGCGGTTTTCTGGTCTTCTTGCTTTGCTTCGGCGTGTTTCGCTCGGCAGTAGCCGACTGGAACCCGATCCCGTCGGGATCGATGCGGCCCACCTTGCTGGAAGGCGACGTCGTGTTCGTGAATCGCCTCGCCTATGACCTCAAGCTACCGCTGACCGACATCATCCTGGCTCGGCTTGCCGAACCCGAGCGGGGCGACATCGTCACCTTCTCGTCGCCCAAGGACGGCGTGCGTCTGATCAAGCGCATCGTCGCCGTTCCCGGCGACCGGGTGGAGATGCAAGACGAGACGCTGTTCGTGAACGGACTGCCGGCACAGTATCTGCAAAGAACGCTTGTTGCCGAGCCAGTCAACAGCCTGACCACGGTCACGGCAGTGCGCAGCGTCGAACAAATTCTCGGCTCGGATCGCGAGGTCCAGTTTCTTCCGGAAGTCGCAGCAAGACGCAGCTTCGAGCCCATCACGGTCCCGCGCGACGCCTACTTCATGCTGGGTGACAACCGTGACAACAGCGCCGACTCGCGCTATATCGGCTTGGTGCCGCGCCACTTGTTGATCGGTCAGACGCAGCGGCTGCTGGTGTCGGCAAACATCACCGGCAACTGGCTGCCGCGTCTCGAGCGCTTCGGCAAGCCACTGCGCTGAGCTGCGCTGCAAGTCGTCTAGAAGCGCGAACCGGGCTGTTTCAGGAACTCGATTTCCTCCGGGGTCGAGCTGCGCCCGAGGATGTCGTTGCGGTGCGGATAGCGGCCGAAGCGATCGATGATGGCCTTGTGCCTGAGCTCGAACGAGTAGTTGTCCGCGGCGCCGTTGGCGCGGAACAGGCGTTCTGCCTGCACGTGGATCTTTCTCGACTCGCTGTGCATGAAGGGCATCAGCACGAAGCTGCGCTCGGGCGGCACCAGGCTCTGGTCGGCGCCCGACGCGACGGCCTCCTGCGCCAGCGCCAGCGCCATGGCGTCCTGTGCAAACGCGAGCGGCGTGTTGCGATGGATGTTGCGCGAGAACTGATCGAGCACGATGATTTCGGCCAGCCGCCCCTTGGCAGTGTCGCGCCAATCGAACAACTCGCCCTGCGCCGCCTGGCCGAGCAGGTCGCCAAAGCGCTGGCCTATCAAGGCATCGAAGGCCGGGTCAACCGTCCACCATTGCTTGGGCGCGACTTCTTCGAACCAGAACTTGAGAACGTTCGGGTACATCGACAATCCAAGTGCGTGCTTGCGCTCGGGCTCAGCCTTGGCGGCGGTACACGAAGCCGAGAAACGCCCCCAGCAGGAGCAGCAGCGCAGTGTCAAAGACGATCTGCTTGACCACCACCCAGCCCGGCATCGGTTGCACGACGTAGTAGATCATGTAGGTTGGTATCACACTGAGCAAAGCGATCACCACGCCAAAGCGCAAACCCTGGGCCAGCCACGGCCTGGCTTGCGCGCCACGCGCGTAAATCCACGCCAGCGCACCCGACATGATGATGTGGGCCAGGAGCATCAGCGCAAAGTACTGCTGCGCGTCGGCTTCGGCTCGAAACAGGGCAGGCAGCGCGGCGTAATCGGCCTGCAGCAGGACGCCATGCACGATGAAGCTGCCCGTCATCCAGACGACGAAGACGATCAGCCAGGCGAGGAAGAAGGTCTTGTTCATGGTTGTCCTCAACAAACGTTCACGGTTCTGGGGGGCGCGGCGCGGCTCGATTTGACTTTGCCAGGCATGCCACACCCATAGGCACAAACCCGCAGTCGCTGCGTCGGGCGCGCGGCAAACCGGCTTGTCAACGCAGCGCCGCTCTGTGGGGCCGCCTTGAGGGGCAGCTCAAGGGCTTGGGCCGATGATTTTGGAGCCCAGCACGATGGACGCGGTCTGTATCTTGCCCTCGCGCACCTCGTATATCGCCACCACTTCGATGCTGCCCTTGCCTTGGGCAAACGTGCGCGACACCTTCTCGTGGTCGACCACGACATCGCCCATCACCGCGCGGTGCATCAGCCGGGCGTGCAAGTCAGGTTCCTGGAGCCGCTGCGACATGCGCGAGCGAATTTGCGCGTGACCTTCGGCGACCAGCGTGGCCGGATGCTCGTATTGCCTGGCGTCATGCGCGTAGCACGCGAGCAGCGCATCAAGGTCGTGCGCGTTGTAGGCGTCGAGCTGGCGCTGGACGACGAATTCGGGTGAGGACTTGGTGTTCATGGTGATGCTTGAACCTTGCTGGCTTGAGATGTGGGGTCAAGATTGGCTGGCACGATGGCATTCTGCGACATTGCGCCCGGCTGTGCGAGTTGATGCACGCCGACGGCGGCGTGATGCGCGGCGACGCGCTCGTCGAGTTCTAGCGCAGGTGCGGTTATCCGATGCTGACGATTGAGGAGTTGGTGGCGTTTCTTGGCAGTGCCGAGTTGGTGGAGGCCGAGATGGCGTGAGCGTGGGATTGCCGGGATTGCGTCCCGGCGGCCGCCTCACTTTCTTTGCTTCGCCAAAGAAAGTAAGCAAAGAAAGGCGACCCGGATGCGGCGCCCCTTGGGTACAAGGGGTTCCCTGCGGTGCTCACAAGCTGGGGGGCTTTCACGCAAACTCGGCCCCGCGTACGAGGCCTCAAACAGTGCGTGAAAGTCGCGGCCATACCGCTCCGACCCCAGCTTGCTCCGCTCCTCAGCGCCGCATACGGGCAACACGCCACGGCTCGCCTGCGGCATCGTCTTGATGGGCACGCGCCGCCATAGCTGACTGCCGGGATGTGAAGGCCTGACCCCGGGGTATATCTGTATGGGTGCAACACACTTCCCGGGGCCAGGTCTTGCGTGCTGCATTTGGCGGTTAGGATATTGCCGGATATAAACAGGCGATGTCCCAGAAATTGTTGAACTGATGAGCTGAGGGTGGCGGTTCCTTTCGCCCGCATGTGAACATGCGGGTGCCTTGCAAGCAAAGAAAGGAACCACCGAAATGAAGTCTCGCACGAAGCCCGCGCTGCGGGTAGTACCTGCTGCCCAAGTGCAGCTCTCCCTCAATGTCCAGACCGTCCTTCGTGACGTGAAGGACGCGTTCTACGGTCTGTGCGTGAACGCCGGCAAGCAAGTTCTGGCAGCCATGATGGAAGCCGACAGGGAGGTGATGTGCGGTCCGATGAATGTGCCCAACGCGGCCCGCAAGGCAGTGCGTGGCGGCACCACGCGATCCAGCGTCGTGCTGGGAGGCCAGCGCATTGCCATCGACAAGCCACGGGCACGCAGCCTGCGACGTGGCGAGTTGGAACTGCCCACGTTCGCGTGGGCGGCGCATACGGACCCGTTGGACATGGCCACGATGGCATCGATGGCCGCCGGCGTCTCCACCCGTCGATACGCCGGCACCCTGGATCGACTTCCCGAGCCGGAGGAGGCGCTGTCGGTGTCCAAGAGCTCGGTGTCGCGGCGCTGGATCGCGCTGAGCGAGAAGCAGCTGCAGGAGTGGTTGTCGAGCTCGATCAAGGAGCTGGATTTGCCGGTGGTGATGATCGACGGCATCCACTTCCGTGACCGTGTGATCCTGGTGGCCCTGGGCATCGACTCCCAGGGAAACAAGCACATCCTGGGGCTGCGTGAAGGCTCCACGGAGAGCACGCGGGTCGTGCGCTCGCTGCTGAGCGACCTGGTCGAGCGAGGGCTCGATGCCGATCGCAAGAGGCTGTGGGTGATCGACGGCGGCAAGGCCTTGCGCCGCGCGATCCTGGACTGCTTCGGCGAACTGGCGCTGGTGCAGCGGTGCCAGGAGCACAAGCGGCGAAACGTGATCGAGCACCTGCCCAAGGAGTTGCACGCCGGCGTAGGCCGTGCCATGCGTGATGCCTGGGGCAGCACCAACGCTGAGCTGGCCAAGAAGCAGCTGGCGCGGCTGGCGACGTCGCTGCAGGCCAAGCACCCCGGCGCGGCCGCTAGCCTGCGAGAGGGTCTGGAGGAGACGTTGACAGTGCAGACACTGGGGATCACCGGGGCGCTATACCGCACGCTGCGCACGACCAACCCGATCGAGAACCTGAACGGGTTGATCGCTCACTTCACGCGCAACGTCAAACGATGGAAGGACGGACAGATGACGCTGCGCTGGGCAGCTGCCGCACTGAGCGACTCCAAAGGGCGCTTCCGCAAGCTGCGCGGACACCGCGAAATGAAGGACCTATTAGCTGTATTGAAAGCCCCGGCCAATGCCGCCACCAACGCTCACCGAAAGGCCGCGTAGTATCACGAACAAGGAGCCGTCATCCGGCCGCGTTCAACAGCACTCGGGACATTGCCGATATAAACACCTGATGCGCAAGCAATCCAGCTTCCAAGCCACTTCCACGCGGGGCAGCCACGCCGAGTTAAGCGGACAGGCTCGGGAGTTATGCAGCAATACTGTCTCCCGATATTGAGGTCAGGCCTCATGAGCACGGACAACGCAATAAACAGAGAATTTGCGAGGGCTGCTTCGCCTGTCAATTGGTATGAGGTTGCCAAACTCATGCATGAGAACGCGCATGTACTACACAACTCCCCTCAAGGCACGATCACCTACTCCACGGGAACGAAGTCCGAAACGAGAAGAACATCAAATCGACCGGTATTCTTGCTGGCCGCCTTCGCGATGGAGAATCTGCTAAAGGCCTTTCTCGTTCATGAGCACCCCGAATACATTGAGGGCGGCAAGTTGTCGAAAGAGCTGCTAAATGGCCATCGCTTGAGCGCACTTCAGATGAAGTGCAAGGCTGTACCTTCGCCAAAGCGCACGCGTCACGTGTTCGAGACGCTAGAAGTCGGTGTTAGCTCCTGGGCGCGCTACCAATGCAGTACTTCCGTCGAGCGCGAGTCCGAGGAGAGATCGGTCACGCCAGAGTTTTGGACCGAGTACAACCGGGTCTTTCGTATGTACAGCGAGAAGCTGGAAACTCTCCTATCGAAATGGTCAGCAGGTGCCTATGGCGAGATTGCTCATGTCGAATTCCAGTAGCCGGAACGTGAGGCATAACCCGTCCTTCGATCGGACCCACACCGGCATGCCGCTACGGGCCTTCATTTCATTCTGGGCCTTCCGCATCCTGCCACCGCGGGTCGGCTCAGCTTCGACATTGAGACTGCGCAGCAAGTGAATGGCAGACACTCAAGGACGACCCTGACATCACCCCGGTAGGTCGGTGCGGCAACTCCAACGGCATCTAAAAGGGTCAGATCTTGCCTGACCGTACCGCCTCGACCGAGCGCGATGCCGAAGGCGAGCCGGGGCATGTTGCCCGTATGCGGCGCTGAGGAGCGGAGCAAGCTGGGGTCGGAGCGGTATGGCCGCGACTTTCACGCACTGTTTGAGGCGTTGATATCTTGGGGACAGACCGCGAAGCGCTCTGTCCCCTCTGGCTGAGAGGCCGAGTTTGCGTGAAAGCCCCCCAGCTTGTGAGCACCGCAAGGAACCCCTTGTACCCAAGGGGCGCCGCATCCGGGTCGCCCTTTCTTTGGTTACTTTCTTTCGGCGAAGCGAAAGAAAGTGACTGCGCTGCCGGGCGCATATCCCGGCAAGCTCGTCGCTGCAAGCGGGTACCAGGGTCAGGTCTTGATTCTCGCTCCCGAAGCATTTTCCCCCTTGTCCTGCGGCGTGAGAAACCCGATCAGCCGCTTGGGCGGCGGATGTCGGTGGACAGCCAGTGTTAGCATGTACACATCTCATCACGACAGGCCAGCCCATGTCCACCACCATGACGGTGCGGATCGAAGACGAGGTCAAAGACAGGCTTGACCGCCTCGCCGAATCCACTCAGCGCAGCAAGTCATTCCTGGCTGCCGAGGCCATCCGTGAGTACGTTGAAAACAACGAGTGGCAGATCGCCGAAATCCACACCGCGTTGGCCGAGGCGGACGCCGGCGACTTCGCCAGCGACAAGGATGCCGCGGCACTGGCCAAAAAGTGGCAGGTGAATGCGCGTTAGATGGCTGCGCACGGCCCTGCGCAATCTCGACGACGAGGCCAGCTACATTGCTCTTGACGATCTTGTCGCTGCAAGGCTGGTCGTTGAGCGCGTCTTGCAAGCGGTGGCAGCGCTTGAGGCTCAACCCGGCATCGGGCGGCCGGGACGCGTGCCCGGCACGCGCGAGTTGGTCGTGCTCAAGACACGCTACATCGTGCCCTATCGCGTACACGGCGAGGTGATTGAGATCTTGCGCGTGTTCCATACCTCACGCCGCCCGCCGAAGAGCTGGTAGTCATGAGCCTGAGCGACGGTTCCGGATCGATCATTTCCCACATGGTGATCGACATGGACGAGATCCGTCAGCAAACTGTATCGGTGCGACACGCTTTGCGGGGTCAGCTCTTGCGTGCTGCATTTGGCGATTTGGATATTGCCGGATATAAACACATGATGCGCAAGCAATTCAGGTTCCAAACCACCTCGACGCGGTTCAGCCAAGCTGAGTTCTGCGGACAGCCTCGGGAGTTATGCCGCAAAACGGTCGTCACATATCAAATAAATTTTAGGAGCGCCGCATGAGACGTCTTATTTGCATGCTGAGCTTGACGGTGCTTGTAGTCGCCGCGAACGCTCAAGAAAAAAACAAGGTTGCACAGGACCAGCAGAAGACATTGGGCTCAGCGAATGGCAGATTTGTGTTCGGGCAGATTTCCGACTTCCGGAGCGACCAATATATGCTGGACACCCAGACAGGCCGCCTTTGGCAAATCGTGGAGCGGACAGATGAAAAAGGAACTACAACGGGCCGCGTCCTTCAAGTAGTTCCGTTTTATAGCGTTGACGGAAAGCTTGGCCTTCTTCCCAACTAATGCACGTTGAAATGGACGCGCCTGAGTTACATCGCACGAAGTCAAGCGACATCGCGTTCCGCGATCCGCTGTCCGAGGAAACTCGCAAAGTGAGAACACACCTGCTGTTCGTCGGTGCGCTTGCTGTTCTCGTAAAGACATACGACCTAAAGATTACCAAGGCACCTTGGCTTGATCTAGACGTTCCTACAAACGCACCGCAAGTCCTAGAAGGAGCACTGTCGGTGGCCCTCTGCTACTTGCTCTTTGTATTCGTCTTGTATGCATGGCAAGACTTCCGCCGTTGGCGATTGGCAGGGGAATTGCACTTGGTCCACGGATCGTTCGATCTCATTCTGAATTCAAGAAACGATCTCTTTGTGATCTCGCAGCACCTCGACAAACTGACGGCAGATCAACCGCTTCAATCTTCGATTCGCGCAGCCGTCGAAACGGCTGCCAACCGCCTTCCTCAATCGCAAGCAACGTTAGTTTCGCTCAGTTCGGCGCTGCAGCGGCTCAACTGGTTGCAATGGTTCCGGGTCATCGTTGTTGAGGCTGCGCTGCCCATTGCGCTCGGGGCGTTCGGTTTGTTCAAGGTCTCTGCCGCGCTACTGCCATTCGTCTGTGCAGTGGTGAAATAGAAGCTAACCCTGTGTTCCAGCCGACAGCCGCGGCTGAACTTCGACGTTAAGACTGCGCAACAAGTGAATGGCAGACACTCAGGGACGGCCCTGACATCTGTCCGGTAAGTCGGTGCGGCAACTCCAGCAACATTCGAAAGGGTCAGGTCTTGCCTGACCGTACCGCCTCGACCGAGCGCGATGCCGAAGGCGAGCCGGGGCGTGTTGCCCGTATGCGGCGCTGAGGAGCGGAGCAAGCTGGGGTCGGAGCGGTATTCCCGCGACTTTCACGCATGTCTGAGGGCTTGTAACCAAGCCCGAGTTTGCGTGAAAGCCCCCCAGCTTGTGAGCACCGCAAGGAACCCCTTGTACCCAAGGGGTGCCGCATCCGGGTCGCCCTTTCTTTGGTTACTTTCTTTCGGCGAAGCGAAAGAAAGTGACTGCGCTGCCGGGCGCATATCCCGGCAATCTCTGCGCAGCACAACAGGCACTGGAGTTCGCCGACTCGCTACAGCCGGGCGGTCAACCCGATTTCAACCCGGCGTCGACAACCTCTTCACCGCCTCGACAAAGCGCGTCAAGGTAGGCGACCTCGCCCCCGCCGCCAACCGGATGTCGATCAACTGAAACCGCCCGCGCGTCGCATGGGCAAGCTCCAAAGCCCGCGTCAGCTCAAGCCTTGTGCGCACGCACTGCCCATCGCCCCCCATCCCGACGGCCATCGACGCGAAGTTCCATGCGTCGAGCGCGTTGAACTTGGCATCGGGCTCGAAGGCGTGCAGCATTTCCCAGCTTGCGTTGTTGAACACCAGCACGATCGGATCCCACCCGTAGCGGCGCGCGTTGCCGAGTTCCCAACCCGTCATCTGGAAAGCGCCGTCGCCGACCAGGATGATGGGGCGCTCGCCGGTGGCGGCCTGCAGGCCCAGGCCGGCGGGCACGCCGTAGCCCATCGTCGCGTAATAGCCGGGAGCGATCAGCGCGGTGGGGTCTATGTCCATCGCGGTGAACAGGCAGTCGCCGACGTCGCTGGCGATCGGCATGCTGCCGTGCTGCTTCATCAGCTGGTTGACGGCGCGCGCGATGTCGGCGGGCTGCAATGCCGTGTCGTCTATGGGCGGCAGATCGGATGGCTGCGGCGCAGGCGTGCCTGGCGCGGCAGCCAGCGCTTGAAGCTGCAGTGGCACGCGTTCAAGCAGGGCGTCAACCAGATGCGTGAGCGCGATGTCTGGGTAAACATGGTGGCCCATCTCGACGTCGCCGCCCAGCGCCTGGATCGCCAGGCGCAGGTCAATGCGCTGGCGCGACACGGCAAAGTTGGTGTCCGAGACGATCACGCCCAGCAGCAGCAGCGCGTCCGAGTTCTCGACCTCGCTCGATACGGCCGGGTCGCCGGCCAGGCCCAGATAAGTGCCGCGCAGCGCGATGTCGTTGTCGGTGAGCAGGCCGCGGCCCATGAAGCTGGTGACGACCGGAATGGCCAGGCGCCGTGCGAGCTCGGCCACCTTGGCCTCCAAGCCGTAGCGCCGCACTTCGACACCCACCATCAGCACCGGACGTTTGGCGACTTTCAAGCGCGTCAACAACTCCTTGGCGCAGGCGTCCAAGGCCAGCGCATCGGGCGCTGGCAGCGTGGCAAGACCTGGCACCGCGTCGCAGGGTCGGCGCGGCATGTCGCGCGGAATCTCCAGATACACGGGCCTTGAGGCATGCAGCGCGGCGTCGAGCACGCGCGCGATTCTGTCCGGCGCGCTGCGCACATCGTCGAGCCGCGCTTGCGCGACCGTCAGCTCCTGGAACACGCGCCATTGCGAGTCGAGCGTCTTCACCTGGTGATGCAGCATATAGCCGCTCACCGCCTCGGCAGCCGCCGGTGCACCCGACAGCACGACCATCGGCACACGCTCGGCATAGGCGCTGGCCACTGTGTTGACCAGATTGAAAGCGCCCGCGCCATAGGTGATGGCTGCCACGCCAAGCCCCCGCGCATGCGTGCGGCGGCATCGGCAGCGAAGCCCACGCCGGGCTCGTGCGACAGCGTGTACAGCGGCAGGATCGCGCTGCGCTCGATCTCGCAAAACAGCGGCAGGGCAAAGTCGCCGGGGATGCCAAAAATCTCGGTCGCGCCGCGTGCTCTCAAAGCCTCGAGCAGGCGCTCGGTCAGTGTCTTCACCACAAGGGGCCTATCGCGTCTATCGTGTTCTTCAGGATCAGGCCGAGCTCGGTATCGCCTTCCATCACCAGCGCGCGCTCGAAGAACAGTCGGTCCGCATCGTCGGTGCCGCGCATCAGGCGCCAGAAGGTTTGCGACGCGGCAGCAATGCGCAGTTCGACCTTGGAGCCGCTCGGCGCCAGCACAAAACCGCGCGCCTGCAGTTGCAGCTTCAGCGTCAGGCCGAGGTCGGTGACGTCGACCTGAACGGTGCGGTTCGACAAGGCAGCGCGCGCGTCCTTGGGCAGGCGCGGCAGCAGCCAGTGATTCAGCGCCAGCTTGAGCGCGAAGGTGGGTGGCTGCATCGGCAGGCGCTGCAGCACCGGGCGCAGCTTGGCCGCGACATCGGCCGCGCCGAAGGGGGGCGTCATGCGGGGCTCGCTTCGCCGGCCGTCCAGGCCATGCCGGCGCGCGCATGCGCGAATCCGTTGGCCAGGCCGCCGGGAAGACTGGCGGCTTTCAGTTCGGTCAGTGCTGCTTGAGCGTCGGCGCCCTGGTTCATCACCGCGTCGAAGGCCTTGATCACCTCGCCAAAGCCTTGCGATGCAGGCGACAGGCGCAGGCGTGACACGCCCGCCGCCAGCAGCGCGGCACGGTCTGCGATCAGGCATTGCTGCGCGGCCGATTGGGTCTGGATGCCGTTCAGCACGAAGAAGGGCGCGCCGTCGCTGGTCGACAGCAGCAATCCGTCGGCGTCGTCGCGGCAGCGGAATTCGCACTGGTCCTTGCTCAGCCGGTAGTGACGCGCAGTGAAGCAGCGCGCCGAGAACGCCAGCGGCATGCGGCCATAGGCAAACACTTCGGTCGGCAGCAGCGCGCCTGGGCGCTGATGATGCCCACATCGGGCAACGGCAGCTCGACCGGCGCGACCCAGCGCGCCGCGCCCATCGCGATGAACTGCTGCAGCGCCGGCTGGTTGTAGACGTTGATATGCGGGCCCAGCACAAAGCGTGCTTTCACGCCGGCCAGCACGTGCAGCGCCGACGCGTCGCCGGCCTCGACCATGAAGTCGCCCTGCTCGGCGATGCGGCGCAGGGTGCGCAGGTCGCTCTCGGACTCGATCAGGGCCTGCGTCGCCAGCACCACTTCCTTGCCGGCGCTGACCAGGTCGGCCGCCAGCGCCAGCCAGTCGGCGATCTTCATCTCATAGCGGCGCGAGCACACCAGCTCGCCGAGCACGACGCTGTCGGCCTTCGATTCGGCGACCTCGGCGTAGAAATTCAGCAAGGTCTCGCGCGACCAGTAATACAGCACCGGGCCTATGCTCAAGGCGATGCGCTGCGTGGAGTCGGTGTTCAGCGCCATGGTCGGTCGTATGCCCCCAGCGTGTGTTGTTGGCCTTCGGCCAGATGGCCCAGCGCTGCGGTCCAGCCGGGCTCGACGCGAAAACGCGCGGGTGCGGCGGCAGCGGCGTCGATCGCCTGGCGCCACACTTTGGTCACCTGCTCGACATAAGCCGGGCTGCGCTGGCGCCCTTCGATCTTGATGGCGCTGATGCCCATCTCGATCAGCTCGGGCAGGATGGCCAGCGAGTTCAGACTGGTCGGCTCCTCGATCGCGTAGTCGCGCGCACCGTTCACGTCGAACCGGCCCTTGCACAGCGTCGGGTAGCCGCGCGGCTCGTCCTTGCCGTACTTGTCGATCAGCATGCCGTTCAGGCGCGCCTCGACGCCGTCCGCAGCGTCTTCCCAGCGCACTGCCGATGGCGGCGAGCACACGCCGGCGTTGTTGGGCGACTGCCCGGTGACGTAGGACGAGAGTGCGCAGCGCCCCTCGACCATCACGCACAGGCTACCGAAGCCGAACACCTCGATCTCGGCATCGGTGTGGCGCAGCACATGACCGACTTGAGAGAGCGTCAGCACGCGCGGCAGCACCGCGCGCTGAATTCGATAGCGTTCGCGATAGAAGGCGATCGCCTCGTGCGTGGTGGCCGATGCCTGCACCGACAGATGCAGGCGCAGATCGGGATGGTGGTCGCGCGCATACGCCATCACCGCGACGTCGGCGGTGATCATCGCGTCGGCGCCGAGGTTCACGGCGGCGTCGACCGCGCGGTACCAGGTGGCCACATCATCGGCGCGCGCGAAGGTGTTGAGCGCCATCAGCACCTTGCGGCCGCGTGCGTGAGCGTAGGCAACGCCCTCGCGCATCTGATCGTCGTCGAAGTTCAGCCCGGCGAAGTTGCGCGCGTTGGTGGCATTGCGCAGCCCCATGTAGACGGTGTCGGCGCCGGCATCGATGGCAAGTTTCAGGGCCCGCAGCGAGCCGGCGGGGCAGACGAGTTCGGGTTTGCGGATCGCGGACATCGCGTCAATTCTCCAGGGAAGTGCGCGCACTCTAGGCAGAGTAGCGGGCAGTGTCCTTGACCTGGGTCAGGGACAGGGCCATTGCTGCTGCACCCAGATCCCGGATCGTGAGAGCTGCAAGAGGGCGGTGCGTCGCCGTTGGGCATGTGCGCAGCCGACCCCTTTCGCAACGGGGGAAATCGAAGCTGGCCCCTACAATGCCAGCCCAAACTCTCAGGGGGCGCGATGTCCAATCGAGGCATGGCTGCGACAGCGGCGACCGAGTATCTCGAAACGCGTCGTCATGAGCTGCGCAAGATGCGCATGCAGATGATTGATGGCAGCCTGACCCAGAATCTGCGAAGCAGCGAGGGCGGCGTCAGCGCCCGGGCTTACGGCGCCGGCTATTGGGGCTTCGCCGCGCTGCCCGGCGCCGGCAGCACGGCGCAGATCGACCAGGTGGTGACCCAAGCGCGCAACAATGCCGGCACCATGGGGCGCTTTGGCGCGCGCAAGGCGCTGGCCCTTGGCGGGGACGGCTATGTCGGCGAGCATGTGTTTCAGGGCAAGCCAGCGCTCACGCCCGCGCAGTGCGTTGATCGATTGCAAGCCTTGCACGCGTTTTGCAAACAACGCTATCCGGATCTGAAGAGTACGCGTTTGCTGCTGGCTGACGAGCATCACAGCAAGTGGCTGACGACCAGCCGCGGCGGCAATTCGCTGGCCAGCATCCAGCGCGCGCTGTGCTACGTGACTTTCATCGCCGAGGGCGCGGACGGCAGCCCGGTGGAGTTGAATCATCCGTTTTCCTGGAAGGGCAGCGCGGCCGATTTCGACCTGTCGCCCGAAGCCTTGCGCGACGAACTCGACGCCTTGCACCAGCATGTGCAGGCCAAGCGCCACGCGGTGCCGGCGCGCGGCGGACAGCACACCATGGTGTTGGCGCCGGCCCTGGCCGGCATGCTGGCGCACGAGGCGATGGGCCACCCTTGCGAGGGCGACATCGTGTTGGGTGGCGCGGTCACTTCCAAGCTGCTCGGCCAGCCGGTAGCAAGCCCGCTGGTGACGATGATCGATGTGGCGCACAGCTGGCGTGGCCAGGAGGCGCTGATGCCGGTCTATGTGGATGACGAAGGCACGGCGGCGACTGATGCGGTGCTGATCGAGAACGGCATTCTGAAGGGCTTCATGCACAGCCGCGAGACCGCCGAGCGGCTCGGCCAGACTCCTACCGGCAGCGCGCGCGCCTACGCGCCCGGCGACGAGCCCCTGGTGCGCATGCGCAATACGGTGATCGTCTCCGGCCAGTCCAAGCTCGACGCCATGGTGGCGGGCATCGAACAAGGTTATCTGCTGCTGAAGACCGCCAACGGCCAGGCCGACAGCACGACCGAATTCATGTTCGGCATCACGCTCGGCTACGAGATCAAGGACGGCAAGCTCGGCGCGGCGATCCGCGACACGACGGTCTCGGGTTCCGCGATCAAGGTGCTGCAAAGCGTCGACGCGGTATCCGACGACATGCATTGGGATTCGGCCGGCTACTGCGGCAAGAAGCAGCCGATGGTGGTGGCGATGGGCGGGCCGGCCTTGCGCGCGCGCGCCCACCTCGGCGGCGAATAGGGAGCACAGCCATGAACCTGCAAGATTTGGCCGATCAAGGTTTGCGCGCGCTGAAGCGCGAGGGCGCTGATGCGGCGCAGGCCGGCGCCAGCCGGCGCGTGCTCACCGAGGTGAACATCAATTTGAGCGAGCCCAGCTTGCTGCGCAGTACCGAGAACCACAAGCTGGCGCTGGTGGGGCTGTGGGGCGGCCGCAAGGCCAGCACCGAGCTGTCCGATTTGCAGCCGGCATCGATTGCCGCTGCGGCGGCGGCTTTGCGCGTTGACGCCACAGCAGCGCCGCAAGACGATGCGAATGCAGTATCGGCCGGCCAGCAGATCGCCATCAAACAAGGGCCGCTCGACGGCGATCTGGACGCCTTGCTTGACAGCGCACGCGAGTTGCTCGAATTTCGCGAGCGCGAGACGCCGTCGATGACGATAGAGGAAGGCGTGGCCTCGCACGCCTGTTTTGACTCGCGGGTGCTGACCAGCCAGGGCAGCGATCTCGCCTGCCAGCTCGGCTGGTATGAGTTGAGCGTGTTCGGCACCGCGCATGGGCCCGGGCGCGACGGCAAGGAGCGCACCAGTTCCTTCGATTACACCGGCGGCCAGTGCGAAGCCTTGCGCAGCCTTCCCGGCGCCGAACGGTTCGGCATCGGCGCGATGATGCGCGCGCTGACGCGCTCGATCGACACGCAAGGCGTGTTTGATTGTTTCGGTGGCAAGTTTGTCGGCGACGTGGTGCTCACGCCACCCGCGGTGGCAACGCTATTGGGCTGGCTGCACGCGCAGCTGGGCGATGTGCAGCTGATCTCGGGCAGCTCGCTGTACCGCGACCGGGTCGGTACAAGCATTGCCTCGGACTTACTCTCATTGAGCAGCCGCTTTGATGCGCCCGGCATCGCAGCGATCTCGGGCGATGCCTTCGTCACACCACCAGTGCAATTGCTCGACGCCGGCAAGCTGCTGGCATTGACGCCCAGTCTTTACGGCAGCCGCAAGACCGGCATCGCGCATGTGCCGACCGCCGCCGGCGGCTGGCAATTGGCAGCGGGCGCGACGCCCTTGAGCGAAATTCTGAGCGGTGTGCCGCGCGGCGCGCTGGTCGGGCGTTTGTCAATGGGCAATCCGGCCTCCAACGGCGACTTCTCGGGCATCATCAAGAACAGTTTCGCCATCATGGACGGCGCCACCACGACGGCGCTGTCCGAGACCATGATCTCGGCCAATGTCGCACGCATGCTGCTCGACGTGGTGGCGGTCAGCCGCGAGCGCATCGACACCGGCGCCTGGTGCCTGCCCTGGCTGCGCGTGTCGGGCGTGCATTTCTCATGACAAAGCTTTGACGACAAGCAAGCGACAAGATGCGGATGAGCATCTTGCCTTGAAGTGAAGGCGAAGCGAGGCGACCCAGCGCCGCGGCCATGGCGAGACGGCCCGGCCTTGCACTACCTCCGCCTCAGGCGCCGCGCCACTGCTGCATCAATGCCTGCCACTTGGCTCGCGCTGCGACCAGATGGCGCGCCTTGACATGGCCGAAGCCGCGGATCTCTTCGGGGATGCGCGCGATTGCAATCGCCTGGTCGAGGTTTTGCGCGCTGAGCTTGGCGAGCAGCTCGGCGATGCAGGCGCGGTATTCGCCTATCAAGGCACGCTCGGTCTTTCTTTCGTCGCTGCGGCCGAACGGATCGAGCGCGGTGCCGCGCAGTCCCTTGAGCTTGGCGAGCACGCCGAACATCGGGCGCACCCAGGGGCCGAAGGGCTTCTTGACGAGTTCGCCCTTGTCGTTCTTCTGCGCGGTGAGCGGCGGCGCGAGGTGGTGCTTGATTTTGTAATCACCCTCGAACATGGCTGAGAGCTTGTCGGTGAACACGGTCGAGCTGTGCAGGCGCGCCACTTCGTACTCGTCCTTGTAGGCCATCAGCTTGAACAGATAGCGCGCCACCGCTTCGCTCAGGCGCGTGCTGTTGCCCAGCTTGGCCTCGGCCGCGCGCACCTGCTCGACAAAGAGCTGGTACTGCGTGGCGTAGTTTGCGTTCTGATAGTCGCTCAGGAACTCGACGCGCCTGGCCACGATCTCGGCAAGCCCCGGCTTCTTGACGAAGGCGATGACTTGCGCTGCCTTGAACAGCGCCTGCACCGACGCCAGATCATGGGCGCAGCGGCGGCCCCAATCGAACGCCGCCTTGTTGTTGTCGACCTGCACGCCGTTCAACTCCATCGATCGCATCAGCGCCGCCAGGCTGATCGGCACGCGGCCTTTTTGCCAGGCATAGCCCAGCAGCAGCGGATTCGTGTAGATCGAGTCGCCGATCAACTGCACCGCCACTTGCTCGGCGTCGAACGCGCCGAGCAAGTCGGGCGTGGTCGCCGCGGCCAGCGTGGCTGCGCAGCCTTCGGCCGGGAACTGCCAGTCCGGATTCTTCACGAAGGCCGCGGTCGGTGTGCCGTGGTTGTTGAGCGCCACGAAAGTACGGCCCGGTGCGATCACGCCCAGGGTGACCTTGCTGGCGGCGACGATGGCGTCGCAGCCGATCACCAGGTCGGCCTTGGCGGTGTCGACCTTGGTCGTGTGGATCGCGCCCTGCCGGTTCGCGATCTGGATATGGCTCCAGGTGGCGCCGCCCTTTTGCGCCAGACCGCCGGCGTCCTGGGTGACGACGCCCTTGCCCTCCAGATGCGCGGCCATGCCGAGCAACTGGCCTATCGTGATGACGCCGGTGCCGCCGACGCCGCCGACCACGATGCCCCAGGCCTGCTCGCAAGCCGGCAGCACGGGGTCAGGTATTGCCTGCATGCTGGCCAGGTCACCCCGCTTCTCTTTCTTCGGCTTCCTGAGCGTGCCGCCCTCGACGGTGACGAAGCTCGGGCAGAAGCCCTTCACGCACGAATAGTCCTTGTTGCAGGTGTTCTGGTTGATGCGGCGCTTGCGGCCGAACTCGGTCTCGACAGGCTCGACGCTCAGGCAGTTGCTCTGCACCGAACAGTCGCCGCAGCCTTCGCACACCAGCTCGTTGATGACGACGGTCTGGTCGGGCGTGGCAAGCGTGCCGCGCTTGCGGCGGCGGCGCTTTTCGGTGGCGCAGACCTGGTCGTAGATGAGTGCGGTCGTGCCCTTGATCTCGCGCAGCTCGCGCTGGATGCGGTCGAGCTCGTCGCGGTGGTGCACGGTCACGCCGGCGGCGAGCGTGACGCCGGCGTATTTGTCGGGCTCGTCGGTCACGATCACCAGCTTGGTCACGCCTTCGGCGACCAGGCTGCCCATGATCTGCAGCACCGTGTGGCCCTCGGCACGCTCGCCGACGCGCTGGCCGCCGGTCATCGCGACGGCGTCGTTGTAGAGGATCTTGTAGGTGATGTTGACGCCGGCGGCGATGCTCTGGCGTATCGCGAGCAGGCCGCTGTGGAAGTAGGTGCCATCGCCCAGATTGGCGAAGATGTGCTGGTCGGTGGTGAACGGCGCCTGGCCGATCCACGACACGCCTTCGCCACCCATCTGGCTGAAGGTGACGGTGCTGCGGTCCATCCACACCGCCATGAAGTGGCAGCCGATGCCGGCCACCGCGCGCGAGCCCTCGGGCACGCGCGTGCTGGTGTTGTGCGGGCAGCCGCTGCAAAACCACGGCGCGCGCTCGCCGGTGTCGGTCTTGAGCTCGACGAGCGCGCGCTCCTTGGCCTCGATCACGGCCAGACGCGCGTCCATGCGCGCGCTCGTGTCGGCGTCGACGCCGAGTTTCTTGAGTCGCTTGGCGATCGCCTTGGCGATCAGCGCCGGCGTCAGATCGGCGTTGGCGCGCAGCAGCCAGGTGCCGCCCGGATTGGGGTGGCTCCACTCGCCGCCGCTGTTGTCGGCGCCCTCGCTCTCGTCGAACTTGCCCAGCACGCGCGGGCGCACGTCGGCGCGCCAGTTGTAGAGCGATTCCTTGAGCTGGTATTCGATGACCTGGCGCTTTTCCTCGACCACCAGGATTTCTTGCAGACCCAGGGCGAAGTCGCGCGTGATGGTGGCCTCGAGCGGCCACACCACATTCACCTTGTGCACACGCACGCCCAGGCGTTGGCAGTTGGCGTCGTCCAGCCCCAGGTCGGCGAGCGCCTGGCGCGTGTCGTTGAAGGCCTTGCCGCTGGCGATGATGCCGAAGCGATCGTGCGGTGTCGAGACGACGTTGTGGTTGAGCTTGTTGGCGCGCACATAGGCGAGTGCCGCGTACCACTTGTAGTTCATGAGCCGCGCCTCTTGCTCGAGCGGCGCGTCGGGCCAGCGGATGTGCACTCCGCCCGCAGGCATCTGGAAATCCTCGGGCATGACGATCTTCACGCGGTCCGGATCGACCGACACCGAGGCCGACGATTCGACCACTTCCTGGATCGTCTTCATGCCTGACCAGACACCCGAAAAGCGGCTCATCGCGATCGCATGCAAGCCCATGTCGAGGATGTCCTGCACGTTCGACGGGAAGAACACCGGCAGTCCGCAGGCCTTGAAGATGTGGTCGCTCTGGTGCGCCGCCGTGCTGCTCTTCGAGACATGATCGTCGCCGGCCACCGCGATAACGCCGCCGTGCCTGGAGGTGCCCGCCATGTTCGCGTGCTTGAAGACGTCGCAACTGCGGTCAACACCTGGCCCCTTGCCGTACCAGATGCCGAACACGCCGTCGACCTTCTTGGTCGCCGGATACAGATCGAGCTGCTGCGTGCCCCACACGGCGGTGGCCGCCAGCTCTTCGTTGACGCCGGGCTGGAACACGATGTTGTGCGCATCCAGATGCTTCTTGGCTGCCATCAAGGCCTGGTCGTAGCCGCCCAGCGGCGAGCCGCGGTAGCCGCTGATGAAGCCGCCGGTGTTCAGGCCGACGAGCGCGTCGCGCTGGCGCTGCAGGATCGGCAAGCGCACCAAGGCTTGCACGCCGCTCATGAAGGCGCGGCCCGAGTCGAGGCTGTATTTGTCGTCGAGCGAGGCCTGCTCAAGGGCAAGGCGGACGGAATCGGGTAGCGGGGCATTCATGGATTCAAGCTCCTTGGGGGCGGGTCCGGCGGCCCTGGCTCGCGGCGCGGCGCAGCATCGGCAGGGCGTTGCGCGAGTGTAGGCAAAGCGCTGCGCGCAGTGCTTTCTATATGTGGCCGGAACCAGGGTCTGTGCGCAATAATCTTTCTTCAAACACGATTTGAAATGCAAGATGACATCGAAAAACCCAAAATCCGGGCAAACCACTAGACGCAGTCCGGTCGTCAAGACGCACCGTGATGCGCCCGGCGCCGACGCTGCGGTCGAAGCGCTGGACCGGTATCACATTGCCATCCTGCACGAGTTGCAGCTCGACGCACGCCTGTCCAACGCCGAGCTCGCGGCGCGCATCGGCTTGTCGGCGGCGCCCGCCTGGCGGCGCGTCAAGTGGCTCGAAGAGCAGGGCTATATCACCGGCTACCGTGCCGAGATCGACCGGCGCAAGGTGGGCCTCGGGGTGCTGGCCTTCGTGCGCCTGGACGCCGAGCGCAACACCGGTGCGGCAACCAAACAGCTTGAAGAGGCGATACGCGAATTGCCCGAGGTGATTTCGTGCCACTACATCTCGGGGGCCGGCACCTTCGAGCTGCAGGTGCTGGCCACCGACCTCGATGCGTTCTCGCGTTTTTCCATCGACACCTTGCTGCACCTACCGAATGTCAAGGACATGCACACGAGTTTCTCGCTGGGCGAGGTGAAGGCGGGGGCGGTCATGCCGCTGACGCATCTGCAACCCGTCCGTGGCGGCCAGACACCTGACATGCGTTAGGCTAGCGGGCATGAAAGCTCGATCTGAAGCTGTCGCGCTCGGACGTCTTGCCGACCTGTTGCTGACCACCGACCGCGTGAAGCGCGTGCGCCTGCTCCAGTGCAGCCTGGCCGTGTCGCTGATGACGATGGGCGCTGCCATCATGAACTACGGTGTCTGGGCCGGCGTGGTGCAGCCCGCATGGGTCTCCTTGTGGACAACGGTCTCGGTGGGCGGCATGTTGCTGGCTTACGTCTTCATTCGCAGCGGCATGTCGGCGCGTTTTTCAGACCCTTCGCTGACCGGGTTTCAAACGGGCTTCGCCATTGTGTGCGGGGCCGTTGCCTATGGATTGGCCGGACCCTTGCGCGGTGCGGTGTTCCCGGTGCTGATGACCGTGCTGGTGTTCACGATGTTCCAGATGCGCTTGCGCAATACGGTGTTCTTGAGCTTTTATGCCCTGCTCTTGTTCACCGTCGTGATGGCCGTGATGGTCAAGCTCCGGCCCGATGTGTACGTGCCCGCCGTTGAACTGGGCCACTTCCTGATGCTGTTGGCGACGCTGCCGGTGATCTCGCTGCTGGCCGGGCGCCTGAGCCAGATCCGCCATCGCCTGGCGCGGCAGAAGGAGGAACTGGCCGAAGCGCTGGGCAAGATCCAGGTGCTGGCCACGCACGACGATCTGACCGGTCTGTTCAACCGCCGTCACATGCAATCGCTGCTTGAAATGGAAGTGCAGCGAAACCTGCGCAGCGGCAACTCGTTTTGTGTGGGTCTGTTCGACATCGACTACTTCAAGCGGGTCAATGACCTGTATGGCCACGGCGCCGGCGATGAAGTACTGCGCGCCTTTGCGCAAGTGTGCCTCGGCGCCTTGCGCGGCTCCGACCTGCTGGCGCGCTGGGGCGGCGAGGAGTTCGTCGCGGTATTGCCCAATACCAACCTGCCGCTGGCGCTGGCGGGCATCGAGCGGCTGCGCGAGCTGGTGCAGCAGCATGAGGTGTTGGTCGCAGGGGTCGAGCTCAGCGTCACCTTCTCGGCCGGTCTGACCGAACACAGGCCCGATGAGACGCTCGCCCAGACGATTGAGCGCGCCGACCGGCTGCTTTACGAAGCCAAGAAGCGGGGCCGCAATCGCGTGGTTGCCGATTGATGGCAGCAGCACTGCCCTTGCGGCACTTCTTGCTGGCGCTCATGGTGGTGGCCATCTGGGGCAGCAACTTCGTCGTCATCAAGCTGGCCTTGGGCGAGTTGCCGCCATTCCTGTTCGCCACGCTGCGTTTTTGTTTCGCGGTGCTTCCTGCATTGCTGTTTCTGCCGCGCCCCGCCGTGCCCTGGCGCAATCTGGCCAGCTACGGCGTGTTGATAGGCGTGGGCCAGTTCGGTCTGCTCTACCTGGCCATGCGCACGCAGATAGCGCCGGGCCTGGCCTCGCTGGTGATACAGACCCAGGTGTTTTTCACCGTGCTGCTGGCGATGCGACTCACGCATGAACGCCTGCGCAGCCACCAATGGACGGGTTTGCTGACGGCCGCTGCGGGTCTGGCCGTGATCGCCTGGCACACCGACGCCAGCACCACGGTGCTGGGCCTGTTGATGGTGTTGTGCGCGGCGCTGTCGTGGGCGGTCGCGAATATGGTGGGCAAGCAGGCGGGCCGCGTGAATATGCTGTCGTATATGGTGTGGACCAGTTTGTTTGCGGTGCCGCCGCTGCTGGTCCTGTCGCTGACATTCGAAGGGCCGGAGCGCATCGCGCACAGCTTGCAGGCGATGAGCGCTCAAGCCTGGGGTGCGGTGCTGTGGCAGTCGTGGGGCAATACCTTGTTCGGCTACGGCATCTGGGGCTGGCTGCTGGCGCGCCACGCCGCCGCCACCATCGTGCCCATGGCCTTGCTGGTGCCGGTGTTCGGCATGAGCAGCGCGGCCTGGTGGCTGGGCGAGACCATGCCGGCCTGGAAGCTGATCGCCGCCGCACTGGTGCTCAGCGGCCTGGCCATCAATCTCTTGTGGCCGGCAGCAAGGCGCTGAAGACTGGACAGGAAGCCATGTGATGAACGAATTGATCGTTACGGTTGCGCCCAACGGCGCCTACAAGCAGCACGCCGACCATGCTGCTGTGCCGCTGACGGCGGCCGAACTGGCCGTGACGGCCAAGCGTTGTCTGGACGCCGGCGCGGCCATGCTGCACCTGCATATCCGCGACGCGCAGGGGCGCCACAGTCTCGATGTGGATGGCTATCGCGAGGCCTTGCGCGTGGTGCGCGCGGCCGTCGGCGACGCGCTGGTGCTGCAAGTCACGAGCGAGGCAGCCAAGGTCTATCAGGCGCCCGCGCAGATCGCAATGGTGCGCGAGCTGCGGCCCGAAGCGGTGTCGGTGGGGCTGCGCGAACTCGACCAGCCCGAAATCGGCGAGAAGGGCCTGGCCGCATTCTTCGACTGGCTGGCGGCCGAGCGCGTCATGACGCAGGTGATTCTTTACGACGTGGCCGACCTGGAACGCTGGCAGACGCTGCGACGCGCCGGCGTCATAGCGAGCGCGCCATGGTTCCTGCTCTTCGTGCTGGGCCGTTACAGCGCAGGCCAGACATCGAGCCCGCGCGATCTGCTGCCGTTTGTGCAGGCGCATGACGGGATTGAACCCTGGGCCGTGTGCGCCTTCGGCGCCACCGAACATGCTTGCATGACGGCTGCCGCGGCGCTCGGCGGCCATGCACGCGTCGGCTTCGAGAACAATCTGTATCTGAAGAACGGCGCTCTCGCACCCGACAACGCGGCGCTGGTCGCGCAGGCGGCGCAAATCGCCGATCTGCTGGGGCGGCCACTGGCCACCGCGCAGAGTCTGCGCGAGCGCTTCAGGGCCTGAGCCGAACGATCACGCCGGCCTGAACATGCGAAAGCGGTTCTCGGCCTTGATCTCGAAATAATCGGCGGCGCCGCCGCCGCGCAGCACGGGCCTGGCCGCGGCCGTGTCGTACACGCCATCGACCAGCAGTTCGGCTGCGATATGCACGCCGACCACCTCGCCCAGCACCAGCCAGCTGTTCACGGCCGCGCCGTCGGCGCCGCGCAACTGCAGCAACTGGCTCAAGCGGCACTCGAAGGCGACCGGCGCCTCGGACACGCGCGGCACCCCCACCAGTGTTGATGCCTGCGGCGTCAGGCCCGCCAGCTCGAATTCGTTGACCTCGGGCGGCACGCTGGCGCAGCTCTGGTTCATCGCCTCGGCCAAGTCACGCGTCACCAGGTTCCAGACGAACTCGCCGGTCTCCTCGATATTGCGCACCGTGTCCTTGTAGCCGACGCTTGAAAAACCGATCAGGGGCGGCGTGTAGTTGAAGGCGTTGAAGAAACTGTAGGGCGCGAGATTGATCAGCCCCGCGGCGCTCTGGCTGGAGATCCAGCCGATCGGACGCGGGCCGACGATGGCGTTGAACGGGTCGTGCGGCAGGCCGTGGCCGTGTCGGGGTTCGTAATAGTGCATGTTCATCAGACGGTCCTTGTGCATGCCGGCACTTTATGCGATTGCAGCGCCGACCTGCGCGCAGGTATGCTGGCGTCATGAAAATGCGGCGCGTCGTGCTCCATGCTTTGCTGCTCGCCCTGCCGGCAGGCTCGCTGCTGGCGCGCGACCTCGGTGGTCCGCAACGCAATCTGCTGGTCGAGTTGCGCTGGGTCGAATCGAGCGTGAGCTTAAGCGTGGTGGCGGGGCTGCGCGAAGGTGCCGTCGTCGTCGGCACGGCCGGATCGGTGTCGCCGCGCGGCAGCGTCACGCTCAGCACGCAAGACCACCAGGACAAGCAAGGCGCCGTCCAGCGCCTGTTGGTGCTCAACGGCCATTCCGCCAGCATCAGCCTGGGCGAATCGACGCCGGTGCAATGGCTGGACTATGCGGTGGACTTGCCGGCCTCGGGCGCAAGTGCAGGCGGCGGCGCCAGGCTGCTTGCCGCGCCGCGCACGACGCTGGTCGAGCGATCGAGCGGCTTCAGTGTCAGTCCGCTCTGGCCAGGCGGCGCGACGCCGGTGCGTGTGCAGTTCAGCACGCACAGGCGCTCCGCTGCGGAACAAAGCCAGGTGCTCAGCACGGTGGCGATGCCGATGAACGAATGGAGCGTGGTGGCGCGCAGCGGCAAGCAGTTGCAGGCCAGCGAGCGCGGCGTGCTGCGCAGCCGCGACGCCCAAAGCGTTGACATGCGCGAGCTGCAATTGCGCGTCAGCCTGGCACCTTGAGTCTGAATGGCTCAAGCCAGCGCCGGCGCGTCCGACGGCCCGGGTGTGCGCGGCGATGCCACAATCGGCCGGTAGTCAGCCCAGACCCGACAAGCAGGAGTACCGCCCATGTTGAATTCGATGACACGCCGTGCCGCAGCCACGCTGCTGGCCACCAGCCTCTGGGCCGCTTATGGCCTGACGCCGGCGCTGGCCGCCACGCCGAAGGACACCTTGGTGGTGGCGTTCGCGTTCGACGACATCATCTCCCTCGACCCGGCCGAGGTGTTCGAGATCTCGGGCGGAGAGCTGATGGGCAACACCTACGACCGCCTGGTGCGCTTCGACGTGAACGATCCGTCCAAGCTGATCGGCGATCTGGCCAGGCACTGGAGCGTGTCGAGCGACGGCAAGACCTTCAGCTTCGAGTTGAAGGAAGGACTGAAGTTTGCCTCCGGCAATCCGCTCACTGCCGAGGACGTGGTGTTCTCGTTGCAGCGCGCGGTGCGGCTCGACAAGTCGCCGGCCTTCATCCTGACGCAGTTCGGTTTGAACAAGGCCAATGTGGCCGACAAGGTGAAGGCGACGGGCAAGCTGACGCTCACGTTCGAGACCGACAAGTCGTATGCGCCGACGCTGGTGCTGAACTGCCTGACGGCCAATGTCGCGGCCGTGGTCGACAAGAAACTGGTGCTCGCCAACGAGAAGGACGGCGACCTCGGTTATGGCTGGCTCAAGACCCATTACGCCGGATCGGGCCCGCTGAAGATCCGCGAGTGGCGCGCCAACGAAATCGTCGCGCTCGAGCGCAACGACAGCTACTGGGGACCGAAGGCGGCGCTGGCACGCGTCATCTACCGCCATGTCAAGGAGTCGGCCACGCAGCGCCTGCTGCTCGAAAAGGGCGATGTCGACATCGCGCGCAATCTCTCGCCTCAAGACCTCGACGCGCTGGCCGCCAACAAGGACATCCGGACGACATCGACACCGAAGGGCACGGTCTACTACATCAGCCTGAACCAGAAAAATCCCATCCTGGCCAAGCCCGAGGTGCGCGAAGCCTTCAAATGGCTGGTTGATTACGCGGCGATCGGCGACACCTTGATCAAGCACATCGGCGTCGTGCACCAGAACTTCCTGCCGGTGGGGCTGCTGGGCGCGAGCACGGAGAACCCCTACAAGCTCGACGTCGCCAAGGCCAAGGCCTTGCTCGTCAAGGCGGGCTATCCGAACGGCTTCAAGGTGACGATAGACACGCGCAGCATCCAGCCGGTGCAAGGCATTGTCGAGGCGGTCCAGCAGACCGCCAAACGCGCCGGCATCGAGATGGAAATTATCCCCGGCGACGGCAAACAGGTGCTGACCAAATACCGGGCCCGCACGCACGACATGTATATCGGCCAGTGGGGCGCCGACTATTGGGATCCGCACACCAATGCCGACACCTTTGCACGCAACCCCGACAACAGCGATGACGCCAAGTCCAAGCCGCTGGCCTGGCGCAACGCGTGGGTGATTCCGGAGCTGACCAAGCAGGCTGACGCGGCGGCGCTGGAGCGCGACGCAACGAAGCGCAAGGCCATGTATCTGGAGATACAGAAGGAGTTCCGCAACACCAGCCCCTTCGTCATGCTGTTCCAGCAAAACGAAGTGGCGGCGCTGCGCGCCAATGTGTCGGGCTTGAAGATCGGTCCCACGTCCGACACGACCTATATGTTCAGGGTGAAGAAGAACTGATGGGGTCGGCGCCGGCAGCCAGGCGTGCGCAGGCCGTCGCGCGCTTCCTGCTTGTCATCGTCCTGACCTATCTGGGTCTGCTGGCGGTGACCTTCTTCATTGGCCGCGTGATCCCGGTCGATCCGGTGCTGGCGGTGGTGGGCGACCACGCGCCCGAGCATGTGATCGCGCGCGTTCGCGAGGAAATGGGGCTCAACAAGCCGCTGTGGGAACAGTTCTATCGCTACGTCGGCAAAGTATTGACCGGCGACTTCGGCACCTCGGTGCTGACCTCGAACCCGGTCATGCAAGACATTCGCCGCGCCTTCCCGGCCACGCTCGAGCTGGCCACGCTGGGCATTGTGATCGGCGCGGGGCTGGGTGTGCCGCTGGGTGTGTGGGCGGCGGTCAAGCGCGGCAGCCTGGCCGACCAGGGCGTGCGCATCATGGGGCTGGTGGGCTATTCGGTGCCGATCTTCTGGCTCGGGCTGATGGCGCTCGTCGTTTTTTATGCGCGGCTGGGCTGGGTGGCGGGTCCGGGGCGCATCGACGTGGCGTTTGAATATTCACTCACGCCGGTCACGGGCTTGCTGCTGCTCGACACCGCGATGGCGGGCGAGTGGCAGGCCTTCGGCAATGCCTTTTCGCACCTGATTCTGCCGGCCGCGCTGCTGGGCTATTTCTCGATGGCCTATATCAGCCGCATGACGCGCTCCTTCATGCTCAACGAGCTGGCGCAGGAATACATTGTCGCGGCGCGCGCCAAGGGCCTGTCGGAGGCGCGCGTCATCTGGCGTCACGCGCTGCGCAACGCGATGGTGCCGCTGGTCACGGTGATCGCGCTCTCCTACGCCGGTCTGCTTGAGGGTTCGGTGCTGACCGAGACCGTATTCTCGTGGCCGGGACTGGGCCTGTACATCACCAACTCGCTGCAGAACGCCGACATGAACGCGGTGCTCGGCGGCACCATCGTCGTGGGCTCGGTGTTCATCGGGCTGAACCTGGCGTCCGACCTGCTCTACCGAGTGCTGGACCCGAGGACGCGCATCCAGTGAACGCCGTGGCGAACCCGCAGACCTTGCATGACTGGCTGATGTCGGACCGGCCGACGTCGCGCCGCCAAGCCGCACTCGGGCGCTGGTACGGCGGCTGGCGCACGTTCACGCGCAACCGCCTCGCCTTGTTCGGCCTCGCGCTGGTGCTGGCGCTGGTGCTGATGGCGATCTTCGCCGACCAGTTGGCGCCCTACGCGCCCAATGTCGGCGATCTGCGCACGACCCGCTTGCTGGCGCCGTCCGCAGCGCATTGGTTCGGCACCGACGACCAGGGCCGCGACATTCTCTCGCGCATCATCTTCGGTTCGCGCATCACCTTGTTCGTGGTCGGACTGGTGGCCGTGCTGGCCGCGCCGGTGGGCCTCGTCGTCGGCACGGTGGCGGGCTACGCGGGCGGACTGGTGGACGGCGTGCTGATGCGCATCACCGACATCTTTCTGGCGTTTCCGCGCCTGATCCTGGCGCTGGCTTTCGTCGCCGCTTTAGGCCCCGGCATCGAGAACGCAGTGCTGGCGATCGCCATCACTTCGTGGCCGCCGTATGCGCGCATCGCGCGCGCCGAGACGCTGACGATCCGCCAGGCCGACTACATTGCCGCCGTGCGGCTGATCGGCGCGTCGCCCTGGCGCATCGTGCTGCGCCACATCATGCCGCTGTGCGTGTCTTCGGTCATCATGCGCGTCACGCTCGACATGGCCGGCATCATCCTTACCGCGGCCGGCCTGGGTTTTCTGGGGCTCGGCGCCCAGCCGCCCAGCCCCGAGTGGGGCGCGATGATCGCCGCGGGCCGCCAATATGTGCTCGACCAGTGGTGGGTCGCCGCGGGGCCAGGTCTTGCCATCTTTGTTGTCAGCCTGGCGTTCAATCTGCTCGGCGACGGCTTGCGCGACGCGCTCGACCCCAAGGGGGTGAAGTGAACGAACCTCTGCTCATCGTCGAAGACCTGCGCGTCAGCTTCCCGAGTCGCGACGGCGGACTGACCGAGGCGGTGCGCGGCGTCTCGTTCACTCTGGGGCGCGAGCGCCTGGGCATCGTCGGCGAATCGGGTTCGGGCAAGTCGCAGACCGGGCGCGCGATTCTGGGCCTGAGTGCTGCCGAAGCGCAGATCAGTGCCAGGCGGCTCGAATTCAAGGGGACGGACTTGCTGCGCTGCTCGGACCAGCAGCGCCGCAGCTTGCGCGGCGGGCGCATCGCGATGGTCCTGCAAGACCCCAAGTACTCGCTGAACCCGGTGATGAGCATCGGCGCGCAGATCAGCGAAACACTGCGTGCGCATCAAGAAGTATCGAGGACCGAGGCGCGTAGCAAGGTCTTGCAGGCGCTGGCGGCGGTCAGCATCGACGACCCCGAGCGCGTCTACGACCTGTATCCGCACGAAGTGTCGGGCGGCATGGGCCAGCGCGCGATGATCGCGATGATGCTGATCGCCGACCCCGAGCTCCTGATCGCCGACGAGCCGACCTCGGCGCTCGACGTGACCGTGCAACTGCAGGTGCTGGCGATTCTGGACAAACTCGTCAGTGGTATGCCTCTAGGCCATCGCGATGCGAGGTCCGTCCCCCAGGGGGAGCGGGAAAACTTGGGGCGGCCCGGCGTTTCCCCCCGCGGCATGGGCCTGATTCTCATCTCGCACGATTTGCGGCTGGTGGCGAGCTTTTGCGATCGCATCCTCGTCATGTACGCCGGGCGCGTGGTCGAAGAGATCGAGGCCAGGGCGCTGCACGCAGCCAAGCACCCTTACACGCGCGGCCTGCTCAATTGCCTGCCGGTGCTGGGCGAGCTGCGCCACCCGCTGCCCACGCTCGATCGACAAGCTGGGTGGCTGCTATGAGTGCCCATCAACCGCTCGGTCTGGAAGTGAGTCACCTGCGCGTGCAGTTCGGCGACTTCGTCGCCGTGGCAGACACCTCCTTCGTGGTCCGGCCGGGCGAGAGCTTCGGCATCGTCGGCGAATCGGGTTCGGGAAAATCGACCGTGCTGCGCGCCATCTGCGGGCTCAACAAACGCGCCGGCGGCGCCGTGCGGCTGCTTGGCGATGGCGTGCTGCCGGCGCCGGGCGACAAGGCGTTCCGGCGCCGTGTGCAAATGGTGTTTCAGGACCCTTACGGCTCGCTGCATCCGCGCCAGACGGTGGACCGGATCCTGGCCGAGCCGCTCGCCATTCATGGCATCGGCGACGCCGAAGCGCGCATCGCGCGCGCGCTCGACGAAGTCGGCTTGGGCGAGGGCTTCCGGTTTCGCTTTGCGCACCAGCTGTCGGGCGGCCAGCGCCAGCGCGTCGCTGTTGCGCGCGCCTTGATTCTGGAGCCGCAAATCCTGCTGCTCGACGAACCCACTTCGGCGCTCGATGCCTCGGTGCAGGCCGAGGTGCTGAACCTGCTCGAAGCGCTGCGTGCCACACGGGCCTTGAGCTTTGTCATGGTCAGCCACGATCTGGCGGTCGTCACGCATCTGTGCGAGCGCTTGATGGTGATGCAGGGCGGCCGCACGGTCGAACTGCTGTCGGCCGACGATCTGGCCGCGAGCCGGGTGCAAGACGACTACACGCAGCGCCTGATGTTGGCATCAAAGGGTTTCAGCCGGGCGCCGACCCAGGGAGGGACCGCCTGATGGTCCGGGACGCCCGGCCTGCCTGGCGTTGAGACGGGTGATTTCGCCTTGCCTGCACCATGCTTGGCCCGCGTGGCGCTAGCGAATCCCCTGATGGCGCTGGCGCAAAGAGTGTTCACAATGGCGGCAGGCTGTCCACGACAGTCGCTCGCACTTGGAGAGACATGCGATGGAGAAGATCTGGCTCAAGCAATACCCGGCGGGTGTGCCGGCCGAAATAGATACCGGGCTCTACCCCTCGTTGGGAGCCTTGTTGGAATCGGGTTTCAAGAAGTACCGCGACCGGTCGGCCTACAAGATGATGGGCAGCTCGATGAGCTTTGGCCAGATGGACGAGCTCTCGCAGGCGCTGGCGGCCTATTTGCAGAGCCTGGGTCTGGAGCGCGGCGACCGTGTGGCAGTGATGTTGCCCAACGTTCCGCAATACCCGGTGGCGGTGGCGGCGATTCTGCGCGCGGGCTATGTGGTGGTGAACGTGAATCCGCTCTACACGCCGCGCGAGCTCGAGCACCAGCTGAAGGACTCGGGCGCCAAGGCCATCATCATCCTGGAGAATTTTGCCGCCGTCCTGCAGCAGGTCTTGCCGCATCTGGCGGTCAAGCATGTCTTGCTCACCGGCATGGGCGATTTGCTCGGATTCCCGAAGAGCCTGATCGTCAACTACGTGGTGCGCCAGGTCAAAAAGCTGGTGCCCGCCTTCGAGTTGCCCACGGCCGTGGGCTTGCGCGCAGCGCTGTCGCGGGGCGCCAAGCTGCCTTACAAGGCGCCGACGCTGGGGCCGGACGATATCGCGGTGCTGCAATACACGGGCGGCACGACCGGCGTGGCCAAAGGTGCCGTGCTCCTGCATCGCAACCTGGTGGCCAATCTGCTGCAAAGCGAGGCCTGGTACGGGCCGGCGCTGAAGAAGATTCCGCCAGGCGAGCAACTGGTGACGATAGCGGCGCTGCCGCTGTATCACATCTTCGGCTTCACGACCAATATGATGCTGGGCATGCATATGGGATCAACCAATGTGCTGATCCCCAATCCGCGCGATCTGCCCGCCATGTTCAAGGAGCTCGCCAAGCACCGTTTCCACAGTTTCCCGGCGGTCAATACCTTGTTCAACGCAATGGCCAACCATGCGCTGTTCAACACGGTCGACTGGAGCGGACTCATCATCAGCGTGGGCGGCGGCATGGCGGTGCAACAGGCCACCGCCAAGCTGTGGCTGGAAAAAACCGGGTGCCCGATTTGCGAGGGCTATGGCCTGTCGGAGACCTCGCCTTCGGTCACCTGCAATCCCGCCGACAGCCTGTCCTACAGCGGCTCCATCGGCCTGCCCTTGCCGGGCACCGAGCTGTGCCTGCTCGACGATGACGGACACGAGGCGGCGCCGGGGACGCCCGGCGAGATCGCCATCCGCGGCCCGCAGGTAATGGCCGGCTATTGGCAGCGACCGGACGAAACGGCCAAGGTCATGACGGCCGACGGATTCTTTCGCAGCGGCGACATCGGCACGGTCGACGAACGCGGTTATTTCCGCATCATCGACCGCAAGAAGGACATGATTCTGGTGAGCGGTTTCAACGCCTATCCCAACGAGATCGAGGATGTGCTGACCCAGCTCGACGGCGTGCTCGAGTGCGCCGCCGTGGGCGTGCCGGACGAGAAGTCGGGCGAAGCGGTCAAGGTGGTGATCGTCAAGAAGAATCCCGCGCTGACCGAGGCCGACGTGCGCGCCTATTGCGAGGCCAATCTGACCGGCTACAAGCGCCCCAAGATTGTCGAATTCCGCACCGATCTGCCGAAAACCCCGGTGGGCAAGATCCTGCGCAGAGAGTTGCGCGACAAATAGGCTGGTGCGGCGCAGGCCCACGCAAGTCGGTAGCGTGGGGCACAATTGCGCCCCATGCCACCGCGTTTCTTCGTCGACCAAACCCTCGCGGCGCCAGGTGAGCTGTCCCTGCCGCCCGCGGCGGCGCGCCACGTGCAGGTGCTGCGCTTGCAGCCGGGCAACGCCCTCACCTTGTTCGACGGCTCGGGCGACGAGTGGCAGGCCGAGGTGCTGGCGATGGGGCGCAGCGAGGTCCGCGTGCACGTCGCCGCGCGCCAAGCAGTGCAACGCGAACTCGGGCAAGACCTGACCCTGGCGCTGGTGATGCCGGCCAATGACCGCATGGACAGCCTGGTCGAGAAGGCCACCGAGCTGGGCGTGACCGGCCTACAGCCCTTGATGAGCGAGCGCTCGGTGCTGCGCCTGGCGGGCGAGCGCGCCCAGAAGAAGCTTGCGCATTGGCACGGTGTGGCCGTTGCCGCCTGCGAGCAAAGCGGGCGCACCCGGATTCCGCACATCGCCGCGGTGCAAGACCTGGCAAGCTGGTTGCAGTCGCTCGACAGCGCATCGGCCCACCAGCGCCGCTGGCTGCTCAGTCCCGGCGCGGCCAAGCCCTTGCACGAGTTGGCGCTGCGCAGTGCTGCATCCACCCTGGTGCTGAGCGGCCCCGAAGGCGGATTCAGCGCTGCGGAGGAAGCCGACGCGCGAGCGCATGGCTTCGAAGCCGCGTCGCTCGGGCCGCGCATTCTGCGCGCCGACACCGCCCCCTTGGCCGTGTTGGCCTATCTGACCTTGATCGCCTCATGAACCCGCAACTGCTGCTGCTCACCCTCTGCCAGGGCCTGTTCCTCACCAACAACGTCACCTTCATCGCCATCAACGGGCTGGTTGGCCTGGCGCTGGCGCCGCAGGCCTGGATGGCGACGCTGCCGGTGTGCGGCTATGTGGCCGGCGGGGCGATGTTCGCGCCCATCGTCGCGCGCCACCAGCGTGCCTGGGGACGCAAGCGCGGTTTTCAGCTCGGCCTGGTGGTGGCCATGCTCAGTTGCGGTCTGGCGGCCTGGGCGGCAGCGCACCAGCAGTTCTGGTGGGTCGTGGCTGCCACCGTTTTGGCCGGCTATTACAACGCCAACGCGGGGCTTTATCGGTTTGCCGCGGTCGAGCTGGTTGACCCGGCGCACAAGGAGAAAGCGATTTCATGGGTGCTGGCCGGCGGCATATTGGGCGCCGTAGCCGGCCCCAATCTGGCCAAGACCAGCAAGTCGCTGCTCGACCAACCCTTTGCCGGCGCCTACCTGGTGTTGATAGGCGTCGCGCTCTTGTCGTTTGCGGTGATCTCATTCATCCGCTTTCCGCCGCTGCCGGTGGCGGCGCACGGCGCGCCAGCGGGGCGCCGCTTGCGAGAGCTGGCGCGCCAGCCGGTCTTCGTGGTGGCGATCATCGCCGCGGCGCTGGGCTACGGCGTGATGAATTTGCTGATGGCGGCCACGCCGATCGCGATGGCACAACACCGCCACCCGTTCGACAACGCCGCCTGGGTGCTCGAGTGGCATGTGCTGGGCATGTTCGTGCCGAGCTTCTTCACCGGCAATCTGATCAAGCGCTTCGGCGCGCTGCCCATCATGGGCGTGGGCGTGCTGCTCAATCTGGCCTGCGTGGCTTTTGCCTTGTCGGGCACCGACCTGATGCATTTCACCGGCGCCTTGTTCGCGCTGGGCGTGGGCTGGAACTTCCTGTTCATCGGCGGCACCACGCTGTTCACGCGGGCCTACCGTCCCGAGGAACGCACCACCGCGCAAGCCGCGATGGACTTCTGCATCTACTCGACCATGACCGTCACGTCGTTCAGCTCAGGGGCGCTGGTCACCACCGGCGGCTGGACCTGGATGAATCTGGGATCGCTGCTGCCGTTGCTGGCGGTGGGCTTGGCGCTTGGCTGGTTGGCGTTGCGGCCCAAGCAATTTTGCGCATGGTTCAACCTATTGATCTTTTCATAAATCACGACACTCTTCTGCCGAGGCCACCTTTCAGTCAACTGGTTCCTGGTGCGCGCACGATGCCAAGAAGACTGGGCAAGTAACTGCGTTCGTGTCCCCCGCCCTACGGGCTCCTCCTTGACCTCACTACGTCACTTACCCAGTCTTCTTGGCGCAGCGGTATCGGTATTGCGGCACGCATACCGACCGCTTTGCCAAGCAGGAGGATGGGGTGCTCTGCGCAGCGAAATAAAGGGGGAGCCCGCAGGGCGGAGGACATTCGCGGAGCAGAGTGCCGCATCCTCCTGCCCACCCACAACCTTGTCATGAATTTTGGAATTCTCAATAATCGGGCTCGGCCGAGGCTTGGGGCTTGCGCGCTGATCCCTTGACCAGATCGAAGCGGAACAAGCGGCATTCGATGGGGCCGTTCCAGAGCGGAATGCGGCGCGACTCCTTGAGTCGCAGCTTGCCCGGCAGCTTCATGTCGGGGCTCAGCATGTACGCGGTCCAGCCGGGCAATTGCTGCGTGTAGGCGCGCTTCCAATGCGCGGCCAGGCGCGGCAGAAAGTCGTCGGGCGCGTCGCGCTGCTCGCTGGCGGCCGGGGCCGCCTTGCCGAGCACGTCGATACGTTCGCCGTAGGGCGGATTGACCACCAGCGTGCCGGCCATGCCCTCAAGCAGCACCGGCGCGGGCCGCTCCAATGCATCACCGCCGTTGAACTGGATGTAGGCCGCGACGCCGGCGCGTTCGGCATTGCGGCGCGCGAAATCGACCATCCGAAAACTCACGTCGCTGGCATAGATGGGCACCGCGCTGGCGTGCACGAGCTGGCGCGCCTGATCTTTCATTTGCTGGAAACGTGAGCGCTGAGCGCTGAACGGCAGCAAGCGTTCGAAGGCAAAGCGCCGCTGCATGCCCGGCGCCATCGCGCAGGCAATCTGCGCGGCCTCGATGGCGATCGTGCCCGAGCCGCAGCAGGGGTCGTGCAGCGCGCCGCCGCTCTCGACTGTGCCGCGCCAGCCGGCAGCAGCCAGCATCGCCGCGGCCAGCGTTTCCTTGAGCGGTGCGTCGCCCTTGTCCTCGCGCCAGCCGCGCTTGAACAGCGGCTCGCCCGAGCTGTCGACATAGAGCGTGGCGTGCTCGGGCCCGAGGTGCAGCACCACCGACAGATCGGGGTGACGTGTGTCGACGCTGGGACGCTCGCCAGTCGCATCGCGCAGAACATCGCAAATGCCGTCCTTGATGCGCAGCGTGGCGAAGTTCAGGCTTTGCAGCGGCGAGCGGTGCGCGGTGGTGTCAACGCGGATCGTCTGATGCGGCGTGATCCACTTCGTCCAATCGATGCGGCAGGCCAGGGCGTACAGCGCCTGCTCGTCGAAGTAGGGCCCATCGGTGAGCTGTATCAGCACGCGCTGGGCGAGGCGGCTGTGCAGATTGAGCCGCATCACCACGTCCAGGTCACCGGTCAGACTCACGCCGCCCTTGCGCGTCTGCACCGGCGCTGCGGGCAGCAGGCCTTGCACTTCATCGGCCAACAAGGCTTCGACGCCGGCAGCGCAGGGCAGGAAGAGGGGAAAGCTGGGGGTGGGTTCGTTCATGAGGGAGATTGTCGGCGATCATGGCAAGCAAAGTTCAGCGCCGACAGGAGCTGCCCCGTCCGGGCTCAGCGCAGCAGGTGGTCCGGACCGCCATCCATCAGAACTGTTTGCGCAGATTCGCTGGCGCGATTCTCAACCCCTCGCGGTACTTGGCGACAGTGCGGCGCGCCACTTGTATGCCCTGCTCTTCGAGCATCAGACTGAGCTGGCTGTCGGACAAGGGTTTGGAGGGGAGCTCGGCGGCGATGAATTGCTGGATCAACGCGCGTACTGCCGTGCTCGACGCATTGCCGCCGGCCTCGGTGTTGAGCGAGCTGCCGAAGAAATACTTCAGCTCGAAGGTGCCGAAGCGCGTGGCCATGTACTTGGCCGTGGTGACGCGCGAGATGGTCGATTCGTGCAGGCCGAGCTCGTCGGCTATTTCTCTGAGCACCATCGGTTTCATGGCCAGAGCGCCATGCGTGAAGAAGGCTTTCTGGCGCTCCAGAATCGCTTTCGAGACGCGCAAGATGGTGTCGAAGCGCTGCTGGATATTCTTGATGAACCAGCGCGCCTCCTGCAGATGTGTGCCCAGGCCCGAGCCGCTGATGCCGCCGCGCTGCTGACGCAGCGCGCGGGCGTACAAGTCGTTGATGCGCAGCTTGGGCATCACGTCGGGGTTGAGCACGACCTTCCAGCCACGCCCCGCGGGCAGCACCAGCACATCGGGCTGGATCGCAGCCGCCTCGGTGTACGAAAAAGCGCGTCCGGGCCTGGGCTCCAGCGAGATGATCAGGTGTTGCGCTTCACGCAGCAGGGGCTCGTCGGCACCGGTCAAGGCCATCAATTTCTTGTGGTCGTGTCGCGCCATCAAGTCGAGATGCTGCTCGCAGATCTGCATGGCGATCGATTGCACCTGGCTGGCGGGGAGAGTGCGCAGTTGCAGCAGCAGGCATTCCGACAAATCGCGCGCACCCACCCCCACCGGCTCCAGGCTCTGCAGCCACTTGAGCGCACAGCGCAACTGACCCAGCATCTCTTCCAGCGCATCGGCGTCGTCGGCGGCCAGGCCTTGCGCCAGCTCTTCCAGCGAGTCGAGCAGATAGCCGTCGTCGCTGAGCGACTCGATCAGGTAGAGCAGGGCGGCACGGTCGGCCGGGCTCAAGTGCATGCCCGCCATTTGCGCGCGCAAATGGTCGGGCAGGCTCAGGCCCGGGCTTTGCCGCTCATGGTCCGAGGCGTCGTCGGCGTCGCCGTTGGCGTTTGAATTCGAGCTCGTGCCGGGGGTCTCACGGATGCCGTCGAAATCCTCGCGCTCGGTGCCGTTTTCCCAATCCTCGCGCTCGGTGCCGCCAAAGTCGCCCCCCTGCAGTTCAGCGCTGGCCTCGTCCCCCGATCCATCGCCGGCGCCAAATTCGTCGGAGTCGCCCGCGCTGTTGTGCATGGGCTCGATGCGCTCGGGCAGGGCGCCAGGCTCAAACGCGTCGTCGTCGGTTTCGAGCAGCGGGTTTTGTTCGAGCATCTGCTCGACTTCCTGGTGCAGTTCCAGCGTGGAGAGTTGCAGCAGCCGGATCGATTGCTGCAGCTGTGGCGTCAGTGCCAGATGCTGACTCAGGCGAACTTGCAGGGTCTGTTTCATCGCCGATCACATGCGGAAATGTTCGCCGAGATAGACCTTGCGAACATCGGCGTTGGCGACGATGTCCTGCGGTGTGCCCTCGGCCAGTACCGCACCTTCGCTGATGATGTAGGCGCGGTCGCAAATGCCCAGCGTCTCGCGCACATTGTGGTCGGTGATCAGGACGCCGATGCCGCGGTCTTTCAGGAAATGGATGATGCGCTGGATCTCGAGCACGGCGATCGGGTCGATCCCGGCAAAGGGCTCGTCGAGCAGGATGAAACGCGGTTGCGTGGCCAGTGCGCGGGCAATTTCGACGCGCCTGCGCTCGCCACCGGAAAGCGCCGGCGCCGGGCTGTCGCGCAGCCGCTCGATGCTCAAGTCGCGCAGCAGTCCTTCGAGCAACTCGTCGATGCGACGCTTGGGCAGTGCGCGCCCGTCGCTGCCAAATTGCAGCTCCAGCACGGCGCGGATATTGTCTTCGACGCTGAGCTTGCGGAAGATCGACGCTTCCTGGGGCAGATAGCTCAAACCGAGCCGGGCGCGCTGGTGGATGGGCAGGTGCTGCACGCTCTTGCCGTCGATGCTGATCTCGCCGGCATCGGCCCGCAACAGACCGACAATCATGTAAAAGCTGGTGGTCTTGCCCGCGCCATTGGGACCGAGCAGGCCCACGACCTCGCCGCTGTGCACGGCCAGATGCACGTCGGTCACGACCCTGCGCATCCCGTAGGATTTCTGCAGCCCCCGCGCCTCCAGGCAGCTCGAGCTTGTGTCCGCGCCAGCGCTGCCGATCGGCGGGTGATTCGGATCGGCGCTGCTCATGGGCGCGGGGTCATCGGCCGCTGGCCGGTTTGGCCGCGCCAGGCGCAGAGGCGGGCACGCTGCGCGGCGAAAAGATCAACCTGACGCGGCCGCCGCCGGCGGCGTCCGGCGCCGCCGAAAACACCTCGGCCAGATTGTCGTAGGTGATCAGCGCGCCGGTCACCTCGTCGGCCACCACCGCACCGCGCATGCGCCGCATCACGGCGTTGCCGATGAAGCGCACGGTATCGAGCTTGCTGTCGTATTCGATGCGATCGGCCGAGCCTTCGATGTATTCATCGACGCCATCGCGCTTTTGCCGAAAGCTGGCCTTCTGGCCGGGGCTGGACGTGAGCACCGCCAGCGCATAGCCGTCGGTCGTTTCGCTGACCTCGGCCTGGTGCGCCCGAATCTCCAGCGTGCCCTGGCGCATCACCACATTGCCAACGGCCAGATAACGGTTATGGATGCGGTCCAGCACGACGCGTTGATCGCCGTCGATGACGAGATCTTTCAGACGATCAGCCTTTTCCGCCTGCGCCCATGGCGCCAGCAATGCGGTGCAGACCAGCAGAGTGGAAAAGTATTTTTGAAGGCTTGTCATGACGGCACAGTTCTTGCTGTGCATTCTAGACCAGCGTTTGCAATGCAGACCCAGGAAACAAGGGACACCCGTGGCGTCCCTTTGCAAGGGTGGCAGGCGCCATGCCTACTTCTTGCTTCGAATGCGCCCGATCAGGTAGTCGGCCACCGCCACGCCTTGCTGCAAGGCCAAGTTTTCCGGCGCACCCTGTCCCGCGATGCTGGGCGAAGTCAGGAACCGTCCGCCCACGCCAATGGAGGGCACGCCGTCGATGTGATAAGCCTCGGACAGCTTCACCGCCTGCATGCATTTGGACTGGACGCTGAAGGAGTTGTAGACCTCCAGAAACTTGGCCTTGTCCAGGCCCTGCTTGGCCAGGAACGTGGCCATGCTGTCGGGGTTGTCAAGGCTCAGGTGTTCTTGGTGGATGGCGTTGAAAATCTTCGGCCGGAACTCGGCTTCGCGGCCCAGCGCTTCGAGCGCGAAGAAGGTGCGCTGGTGCGTCCGGGTGTTTTCACGAAACATCACATGCACGCGGCGAAACGCCACGTCGGCCGGCAAACGCTTGCTCCAGGGCTCCACCACCGGCTCGAATGCGTAGCAGTGCGGGCAGCCGTACCAGAAGAACTCGATCACGTCGATCTTGCCGGCGCTCACCGGGACCGGCGGGTTCACGAGCAGGTAATGGCGGCCCTCCACCGGCACACCCTGGGCCAGGGCAACGCCGGGCAGGGATCCCACCACACCAGCCAAGGCAAGACAAGAGGAGAAGTCGCGACGGTTCATTCGAAGTCCTATCAATGAAAGTTGTGCTGAGTGGAGCCGGATTCAAGCGCTTGGTTCAATGCTGCTCTGCCGATGCCGGCGCTTCAGCGTTCGATGCGCACCATATGCGAGGCCACACCGGCCGCTTCAAGCTTCTTCTGTTGCGCGTCGGCATCTTCCTTCTTGGCTATGGGCCCGACCCGGACCCGATAGACGATGCGACCCGACTGCTGGTATTCATACACCTTGGCTTCAAAGCCCAGTATGGCAATCTTGGCGTGCTGCGCTTCAGCGTCATCGGCCTTGTTGTAGGCACCGACCTGGATGAAATAGATGAAGGGATCGGCACCGGCAGCGGTGGTGGCGGCGGCAGTGGCAGTGGCAGGGCTGCCGGGCTTATCGGTGCGGGCGGCGCTGGCGGGGGCGACAGGCGCGGGCAAAGTGGCCGGCGCGACGCCAGCCGATGGGGCCGGCTTGGCCGCACCGACCACGCCGCTGGCGGCCTTGCCGGCGAGTGCCGCATTGGGGTCCCAGTCCTTGTTCCGTTTGGTCTCGGCGGCGTCTTGTTCGGCCGTGCGCTGCGGCACCTTGTTCAAGAAGGGCACGGGTGTCTTGGTGATGTAGAGCGCCACCAGCAGTGCTGCGGCCAGACCGAGCAAGATGCCGACGATCATGCCGAGCAAGAAGCCGCCCTTCTGTGCGCTGCCTTGGCGGGCGGTGCTGATGCGGTTGAAAGCCTGTCTCATACGGTCTCCATGTCACGCGACATTGTTTCGGGTGCGCTGACGCCGAGCAGACCCAGCGCATTGCGCAGTACCTGGCGCGTGGCTGTCAACAGGCTCAGCCGGGCCAGCGTCAAGTGTGCATCATCGGTCAAGAATCGCTCAGCGGCATAGTAGCTGTGAAACAGGCCCGCCAAGTCGCGCAGAAAAAAGGCAATGTCGTGCGGGGCCAGGTCTTGCGCGGCGCTTGAGAGCATGCGCGGATAGTCGGCCAGCTTGAGCATCAGCTGGCTTTCGACCGGCGCGCTCAACAGCGACACATCGGCCTGCGCAAGCGTTGCCGGGTCGCCGCCCCACTGCCGGATGACAGAGCAGATGCGCGCGTGCGCATACTGGACGTAGAAGACCGGGTTTTCGTCGCTCTGCTTGAGTGCCAGATCGACGTCGAAGACGAATTCGGTGTCGGCCTTGCGGCTGATCAGAAAGAAGCGCACCGCGTCGCGGCTGGTCCAGTCGATCAGATCGCGCAAGGTCACATAGCTGCCCGAGCGTTTCGAGATCTTCACCTCCTGGCCGCCCTTCATCACCGTCACCATCTTGTGCAGCACGTAGTCGGGGTAGCCCTCGGGGATGCCGACACCGACGGCCTGCAGACCGGCGCGCACGCGCGCGATCGTGCCGTGGTGGTCGGTGCCCTGCACATTGATGACCTTGGTGAAGCCGCGCTCCCACTTCTCGATGTGATAGGCGACGTCGGGCACGAAATAGGTGTAGCTGCCGTCTTGCTTGCGCATCACGCGGTCTTTGTCGTCACCGTAGTCGGTGGTGCGCAGCCACAGCGCGCCGCCTTCCTCGAAGGTCTTGCCCGCGGCCACCAGTCTGGCGACCGTGGCTTCGACGCGACCCGTGCGGTACAGGCTGGATTCGAGAAAGTAGTTGTCGAAGTGCAGACCGAAGGCCTGCAGATCCAGGTCTTGCTCGTGGCGCAAATAGGCCACCGCGAACTGGCGGATGCTGTCGATGTCGTCCGCGTCGCCCGACGCCGTGAACTCGCGGTCATCGGCCTTCACGCTGGCCTTGGCCAGAAAGTCGCGTGCGATGTCGGCAATGTAGTCGCCGTTGTAGGCGGCCTCGGGCCATTCCGGGTCGCCCGGCTTGAGTCCCAAGATGCGGTTTTGCGTGCTCGACGCCAGCGTGGCGATCTGCACGCCGGCGTCGTTGTAGTAGAACTCGCGCAGCACCGTCCAGCCCTGGGTCTCGAACAAATGGCAGATCGAGTCGCCCAAGGCGGCCTGGCGCGCGTGGCCCAGATGCAAGGGTCCGGTCGGGTTGGCCGAGACGAATTCGACGAGCACGCGTTGGCCGTTGGGAGCCTGGCGACCAAAGAGGTCGCCGCCAGCCAGCACTTCGCCCACCACGGCTTGCTTGGCGGCACTGGTCAGTCGCAGATTGATGAAGCCCGGGCCGGCGATTTCCATGCTGGCCACCCAGGCCTGCACTGCGGGGCGGCGCTGCAAGGCGCTGATCAGCGCCTGGGCCAGTTCGCGCGGGTTTTTCTTGAGCGGACGCGCCAGTTGCATCGCGGCGGTGCAGGCCAGGTCACCATGGCTGGCAAGTTTGGGGGACTCGAAGGCGGCGGCCAGGCCGCTGTCGGGGCTCAGTTCCTGGATCGCCTCGCCCAGGGCTTTGAGCAGGTCTTGCTTGGCTTGAATCATGGCGGCGATTTTAGGGCCTTGTCACGCAGGGACGGCGCAGCGCACTGTGCGCAGGGAAGCGACAAGCCATAATGGAATCGGGAAGGGCCGGTTCGGCGGGTACCTTGGCGGCAGTCGGTATCGGACGCTGCGCGCAGCGGGGTTGCCCGGCATCGTGCAAATCCGTGAACCTTGTTCCGAATCAAAAACGTAATCACCATGCAAACACCGGCGTTTCCCGCCAATGAAGTCAAACGCCTGATGGCGCTGCGGGAAGCCGCGATTCTTGATACGCCGCCCGAGGAGCGCTTCGATCGTCTGACGCGACTGGCGCAGGATCTGTTCGGCGTCAAGATCGCCCTGGTGTCGCTGGTCGATGACGGTCGCCAGTGGTTCAAGTCGCGCCAAGGGCTGGACGCGTGCGAGACCGGGCGAGACATTTCATTTTGCGGTCACGCCATTTTGGGCCAGGGAATTTTCGAGGTCACCGACGCCCTGCTCGACTCGCGCTTTGCCGACAACCCGCTCGTGACCGGGCCGCCCGATATCCGCTTTTACGCCGGTGCGCCACTGAGCGACCCCGAAGGCTATCGACTGGGCACACTGTGCATCATCGACACCGTGGCGCGGCAGTTGTCGATCGCGGAGCGCCGGTCACTGCGCGACCTCGCCGATTGCGTAGAGGCTGAAATCAGCCGGGTCGAATTGGCGCAGCAGGGCCGGACGCTGCGTCAGTTCAAGAGCACGCTCGACCTTGCACTCGATTGCGTGTTCATGTTCGATGCCGCCAGCCTGCGCTTCTTCTACGTCAACGACGGGGCACGACGGCAGGTCGGCTATAGCGACGACGAGCTGCTGACCATGCACCCCTATGACATCAAGCCGGACCTCACCGAGGCGCAGTTCCGTGCCTTCATCGCCCCGTTGCTGGCCGGAGAAACCGACTCGTTGATCTTCGATACCGTGCATCGGCACAAGAACGGCCAGCTTGTGCCGGTGGAAATATTTCTGCAATACGTTGCGCCGCAGGACGAAGCGGCACGCTTTGTCGCCATCGTGCGCGACATCACCGAGCGCAAGCGCGTGGACCGCATGAAGACGGAGTTCGTTGCGACGGTAAGTCACGAGCTGCGTACGCCGTTGACGTCGATCTCGGGCGCGCTGGGGCTGATCGCCGGCGGCGCACTGGGCGAGGTGCCGGCCAAGGCGCGGGAGATGATCGCCATTGCCCACAAGAACAGCCAACGCCTGACCCATCTCATCAACGACTTGCTGGACATGGAGAAGATTGCCGCGGGCAAGTTGCATTTTGATATGCAGCCGCAAGCACTGATGCCGCTCATCACCTACGCGCTGGAGGCGAACCGGTCCTACGGCGCCGAACGCCGGATCAAGCTGGCCCTGGTCGGCGCGCCGACCGCTGCCGAGGTGCGGGTGGACAGTCAGCGGCTGATGCAGGTCTTGTCTAACCTGCTGTCCAACGCCGTCAAGTTTTCGCCCGAAGGGGGCGTGGTGGAGGTCAGCGTGGCACTGCGCGGCCAATCGGTGCGCACCACGGTGACCGATCATGGTCCAGGCATCCCGGCCGCGTTTCGGGCCCGCATCTTCCAGAAATTCGCCCAGGCCGATGCCTCGGACACGAGGCAAAAGGGCGGCTCCGGGCTGGGACTGGCGATCACCCGCGAGCTGGTGGAACGCATGGGCGGACAGATTGGTTTCGAGTCGGTGGACGGGGCGGGCGCCAGCTTCCATTTCGATCTGCCAGTGGTGGGAGCAACCCATCCCGACTTTGATCGGGAAGAGCCGCTGCCGCATGATGCCCCGCGCATCCTCGTGGTCGAGGATGAGCCGGGCATCGCCCACCTGCTGGGCGACTTGGAAAAGATGGCGTCAGAGTCAGACGAGCAATTTCCTCGCGTGCTGCATGTGGAGGACGACTGCGACCTGCATCGGGTGATCCGCACGATGGTCGGCGAGCGCTTCGACTTCGTGTTGGCCAACACACTGCGAGATGCCCGCGCCCGCGTGGCGACCGAACAATTTAACGTGGTGATCCTGGACCTCGCGCTGCCGGATGGCTCGGGCTGGGATCTGTTGCCGCAGATCCGGGCCAGTCAGCCCGAGGCGCGGGTGGTCATCCTGACCGGCATCGACATGACGGCTGACGAAGCAGGCAAGGTGGACGCGGTGCTGCTCAAGTCCCATATCTCGCCACGCCAGTTGCTGGACGCCATCAATGTCCGTCTTCAAGCTGCTTCGATGAGATTGGACGATGTGTGAGCACATTGCAGCGCATTCTCTACGTGGAAGACGAGCACGACATTCAGGCCGTCGCCAAGCTTGCCCTCGAACTGGTGGGAGGCTTCACGGTGAAAATCTGTTCATCAGGCGAACAGGCTTTGCGCGAGGTAGTGGCCTTTGCCCCCGACATGATCGTGCTCGATGTGATGATGCCGGGCATGGACGGACCGGGCACGTTCAAGGCCTTGCGTGCACTGCCGGCACTGGCAGAAGTGCCCGTGGTCTTCATGACCGCCAAGGTGCAGGCGGCCGAGGTCGCGCATTTCAAGTCGCTGGGCGCACGCGATGTCATCCCCAAGCCCTTCGATCCGATGGCGCTTGCCAGTCAGCTGTGTGCCATCTGGGAGCGACGCAGTGACGAGTGACCGATCCAGGGCCGAGCTTGTCGCCGGGCAACTGGCGCGTTTGCGTGATGACTATCGGGCCTGCCTGCCGGCCCAGTTGGACGTGCTGGAGGCGCTGGCCAACGGGCTGCGTGGCGCGCAAACCGACCGCACTCGACTGGAGGAACTCCACCAGGCACTGCACAAGCTGGCCGGTTCTGGCGGCACCTTCGGCCTGACTGCGCTGGGCACGCAGGCGCATGCGCTGGAGCAGCGTATCCAGACGTGGCTGGCCGGTGACTTGGCGGATACGGATCTCCAGGCAAGTCACAGGCTTGCCGCGGACCTGGCGGCGCTGCGCGACACCCTGGGCGACGTGGCCGACGCGCAGGCACGCATCGTGCCGCTTGGCGACCCGCCCGCGCAGGCGGGCCACGCTGCGCTTGTCTGGCTGATCGAAGATGACAAGGCGCTTGGCCAGGAACTGCAACACCAGCTCGAATCGTTCGGCTATGACACGCGCGTGTTCGAGCGGATCGCGGACGCCGAAGCTGCCGCCCAGACGCGGCGGCCCGACATGCTGATCATGGATGTGCTGTTTCCGCAAGAGGGCGAGAACGCCACCGAAGTGCTCTGCATGCGGCCCGCCTTGCGTGCCCTGGGCTGTCCTTTGCTGTTCATTTCAACGGACAACCAATTTCCCTCCAGGGTGCGCGCCGCGCGCTTGGGGGCGGAGGGCTACTTTCTCAAGCCGCTGGATGTGCCCAGGCTGGTGAATCGGATGGCGCATATTTTCGATCAGCGCCGTGCGCCGCGGCCGCGCGTGCTCATCGTCGAAGACGACGTCGTGCTCGCCTCCCACTACCAGTTGGCGCTGCTCGCTGCGGGCATGCAGGTCGAGGTCTTGCATCAGCCCCAAGCCATCGTCGAATCGATCGCGTCGCTGCGCCCGGAGCTGGTGTTGATGGACATGCACATGCCCGACTATTCGGGGCCGGAGCTGGCGGGGGTGATACGCCAGTACGAGCGCTGGGCCAGCTTGCCCATTGTCTATCTGTCGGCCGAGACCGACCTGGACATGCAGATCGAGGCAATGGGGCGCGGCGGTGACGACTTTCTCACCAAGCCCATCTCGGATGCCCGCCTGGTGGCTGCCGTGCGCGCCCGCATCGACCGCGCCCGCCAACTCGACGCCCAGATCACCCGCGACAGCCTGACCGGCCTGCTCAAGCACTCCAGCATCAAGGACACGCTTGAAATCGAGGTCGTGCGCGCCAGGCGCTTGGGCACGCCACTGACGGTGGCGATGCTCGACATCGATCACTTCAAATCGGTGAACGACAGCCATGGTCATGCGACCGGCGACCTGGTGATTTCTTCGGTCGCCATGTTGCTGCGCCAGCGCCTGCGTCAGAGCGACTTCGTGGGCCGCTATGGGGGTGAGGAGTTCGTGGCGGTCTTGCCTGAATGCGACGAGGCCGCGGCGGAGCGCTTGCTGGAAGATATTCGCCAACGCTTTGCCGCCGTGATGTTCAGCCACGGCGGGCAGATATTCACCTGTGCGTTCTCGGCGGGACTGGCGACCTCGACACATTTCCCGCATGCCAGTGGCGCGGCCCTGCTGGTGGCCGCCGACGAAGCGCTCTACGCTGCCAAACGCGGCGGGCGCAACCAGGTGCGGTGTGCGACCCCGGGTCTGCTGGCAGGCGGCCGGTCCGCCTGAGCAAGAACAGAAGGGCACTTGAGCGGGTCGTCGCCCTGAGTCCCAGCGGCGCGCCTTGCCTTGCTCGAAAGGAGCGGTCAGGCCACCGGTGGCGCGGTGTCCATGAAGCTCTGACGCAGCGCCAGCTTTTCATGCAGCTTGGCCAGATTCGGGTAAGCCTCGCGCCAGTTGATGTGGGCAAAGCGGAAGTCCAGATAAGCCAGTGCGCAGCCGACCGCGATGTCGGCCAGCGAAAAGTGGATGCCCGAACACCAGGCCTTCTCGCCCAGGCCGGCACTCATGGCCTTGAGCGCGGCACTCACCTTGTCCATTTGTCGGTCGGACCAGGCCCGGCAGCGCTGCGCATCGGTGCGGCCGCTCCAGGTGTCTTCCAGCCGCGCCAGTATCGACGCATCCAGCAGGCCATCGGCCAGCGCCTCCCAGGTGCGTACCTCGGCGCGCTCACGACCGCGCTCGGGGATCAGCTTGCTCACCGGCGACAAGGTGTCCACATATTCGACGATCACGCGTGAATCGAACAAGGCGCCGCTGATGGCGTCCTGGCCTTCCATGACCAGGCAGGGCACCTTGCCCAACGGGTTGAATTTGAGAATTTCGTCACTGCCCCAAACGTCTTCGAGCAGCAGCTGATAGTCGAGCTTCTTCTCGGCCATCACGATGCGCACCTTGCGCACATAAGGACTGGTCAGCGATCCGATGAGTTTCATGATGTCGAGTCTTTATTGCGGGCTTACCCTGATGGCGGCATTCTAGCCAAGGCGTGTCGCTGCAAGCGATTCAATTCGGCCACGCCCCGACTTGCAGTTGCTGTGATTGTGTGCTTCACGCGGGCAAGTCGGGTGTGCCGCTTAAAATCGACCCCGCCCCGCCGACGACAAGCTGTCGACCAACGCTTTCGGACCACCATGAACCTTTCCGCACTTTCTGCCCTGTCGCCCCTGGATGGTCGTTACGCCTCAAGAGTGGCCGCGCTGCGCCCATTGCTGTCCGAATACGGCTTGATTGCCCGGCGCGTGCAAGTCGAGGTGGAGTGGTTGATCGCCCTGTCGGACGCGGGATTCACTGAGTTTTCGCCGCTCTCGAAGGGCGCGCGCGCGCTGCTGCGAGGTTGGGTGGCGCACTTTTCAGAGGCCGACGCGCAAGCCATCAAAGACATTGAAAAGACCACCAACCACGACGTGAAGGCGGTCGAGTACTGGCTCAAGGCGCGCTTCGACGGTCAGCCCGAGCTGCTGGCGGCGGGTGAGTTCGTGCACTTTGCCTGCACCAGCGAAGACATCAACAACACCAGCCATGGCTTGATGCTCAAGGCGGCGCGCACCGAGGTGCTGCTGCCCGCGCTGGAGCGCATCATCGCCAAGCTCGTTGGCATGGCCCACACGCTGGCCGATGTGGCCATGCTGAGCCGCACCCATGGCCAGACCGCCAGCCCCACCACCGTGGGCAAGGAGATTGCCAATGTGGTGGCGCGCCTGCGCGCAGCGCGCGAGCGCATCGCCCAGGTGAAGTTGCTGGCCAAGATGAATGGGGCGGTCGGCAACTACAACGCCCACCTGAGCGCCTGGCCCGACTTCGACTGGGAGGCGTTCTCGCGGCGCGTCATCGAGCAGCAACTGGGGCTCAACTTCAACGCCTACACGATCCAGATCGAGCCGCATGACTATATGGCCGAGTTGTTCGATGCGGTGACGCGCACCAACACGATTCTGATCGACTGGTCGCGCGACGTCTGGGGCTATGTGTCGCTGGGTTACTTCAAGCAGGCCACGCGCGAAGGCGAGATCGGCTCATCGACCATGCCGCACAAGGTCAATCCGATCGATTTCGAGAACGCCGAGGGCAATTTTGGCCTCGCCAACGCGATGCTCACCCACCTCAGCCAGAAGCTGCCCATCAGCCGCTGGCAACGCGACCTGACCGACTCGACCGTGCTGCGCAATATGGGCGTGGCGCTGGGCTATGCGGTGCTCGGCTACGACTCGCTGCTGAAGGGGCTGGACAAGTTGCAGATCAACGAGGCGGCGCTGGCGCACGATCTCGACAAGGCCTGGGAAGTGCTGGCCGAGCCGATCCAGACCGTGATGCGCCGCTACGCCCTGCCCAACCCCTACGAGCGACTCAAAGCGCTGACGCGCGGCAAGACCATCACGCTCGAAGCGATCCAGGCCTTCATCGACACGCTCGAATTGCCCGAGGCCGAGAAGGCCAGACTGCATGCACTGACCCCGGCCAACTACATCGGCAAGGCGGCCGAGCTGGCGCGGCGCATCTGAGCCATGCGACGCCGTCAGGCCCAGCACAACACAGGAAAACCCAGGACAAGGGCATGAATTTCATTGAGATGCTGAACCGGGCCGAACGGCTCAACGACTCGCTGCTGTGTGTCGGACTGGACCCGGAACCGGCCAAATTTCCGGGCGCGTGGCAGGGCGACGCGGGCCGCATCTTTGATTTTTGCAGCGCCATTGTCGACGTCACCAAGGACCTGGTGATCGCCTTCAAGCCGCAGATTGCCTACTTCGCTGCGCAGCGCGCTGAAGACCAGTTGGAACGCTTGATGGCCCACATCAAGCGTGTCGCGCCGCACGTGCCGGTGATTCTGGACGCCAAGCGCGGCGACATCGGCAGCACCGCCGAGCAATATGCGCGCGAGGCCTATATGCGCTACCAGGCCGATGCGGTGACCTTGTCGCCCTTCATGGGCTTTGATTCGATTGCGCCCTATCTGCGCTATCCGGACAAGGGCGCGATCCTGCTGTGCCGCACGTCCAACGCCGGCGGCAGCGATCTGCAGAATCAACGCCTCGCCGACGTTCCTAGTCAACCCCGCTTGTACGAGCATCTGGCCCGGCTCGCGCAAACCGACTGGAACCGCAACGGCCAGCTCGGCTTGGTGGTCGGCGCCACCTATCCGGCCGACATCGAACGCGTGCGCGAACTCGCACCCAACCTACCGCTATTGATTCCGGGCGTCGGTGCCCAGGGGGGCGACGCCCGCGCCACCGTGCTGGCCGGATGGCGTGGCCGGGGGGGTGAAACCACCGGCCCGGTGATCGTCAACTCGTCGCGTCAGGTGCTGTATGCATCCGCTGACGAAGACTTCGCCAGCGCTGCCCGCGCCGTGGCGATGCGCACCCGCGCTGAACTCAATCTTGCCAAGTGTGGCTGATTCGCTGCACACACAATGCCAAGTGCTTCCGGAATCGGGCAATAGATTGCACTGACCCCCCGATTGGGAAGCCCGCAGGGCTGACGCCGCCCCCGGTTCTGGTCAAGACTGTGGTCTGCGCCGGGATCGGGTCCTGGCCGCTGAGAGGTCGATAGCACCGTGAACGCAGGACAACTGGAAGACTTGGAGTATCTGGGAGGCGCAGCTGCCCTCGCCAATCCTCCCGGCATCGCGCTGGATGGTGCGGTGCACCTGTACTCGTGCCGCTTGCTGATGGGCACTTGCTCGGCGCTGACCTTGGCGGCGTCCGTGTTGCTGCTCGGCTCGGAGGCGTCGATGCTGTCGGTGGACGCCTGGGCACCGGCCGCACTGTCCTTGTTCATCAGTCTGTTGAGTCTGCTGGGGATGTGGTTGGTACCGCCGACGCGTTGCCGCAGCGTAGTGACCCTGCTGATGGCACTGGTGCTGGTGTTGGCGGTGACGGTGGCCATGCTGCGCCATCAGGGACTGGACTCCATCACACTGGGCTTGATGGGCTTGATGGTGGCCTTGACCACCGCGCTCAACGGGCTGCGCCTGGGTTTGTTGATGGCCGGCTTCAGCCTGTTGCTGCTCACCGGCATGGCGGGCCTCGAATACCTGGGCGGTTCGACGGTTCAAGCAGGTGTCGACCTGGGCCTGATCCGCCATCTCGCGACCCGGATGGGCGCGCACCTGCTGCTGTTGGGTACCGGCCTGGTGGTGGGTCTGGGCAGCTTGCACATCATCACGCGCTCGTTGGCGCAGGTGGCCGACCGCAGCGACCGTTTTCGCCGGTTGCTGGCCATGGCTGCCGACTGGTACTGGGAGATGGACCGCGAATTTCGCTTCACCCAGCTGATCGAAGACAAGCCGGGCGCGAGTGGCTTGGACCTCGATGCGCGCCTGGGAAGAAAACCCTGGGAGGTCGAAAATTTCGGTCTCACCGAAGACGAACTCGACGCCCACCGCGCCGACCTGGAATCGCACCGGGCCTTCTATGCGCTGGTGGCGCGCCGCCTGCAAAGCGATGGCCGTACGCGCCATGTGAGCATCAGCGGTGAACCGCGTTTTGACCCGAGCGGCAGCTTTCTGGGCTATTGGGGCGTGGGCCGAGACGTGACTCGCGAAGTACAGGCCGACCATGCCATACAGGCCACCGAAGGTCGCTACAGCGAACTGTTCCGACGTTCGCCTTCGCCGCTTGTCTTGCATCGATTTGGCCGGGTCATCGATGCCAATCCGGCCGCGATGGCCATGTTCGGCTATGTCAAGCGCGCCAGCATGGTCGGACAGGACCTGTTCTCCCACTATGAGGCCGGAGACGACGAGCGGGCACGCCAACGCGCGGCGAAAATCGAGTCAATGGCCACCGGCACGATGATGCCCATGGCCGAATTCCGCTTGCGCACCTTGACGCGCAGGCTGCTGCTGGCGCAGGCCACCAGTGTGCGCGTGGACGCCACCAGCGGCCCGGCCACGCTGACCTTCTTTGTCGATCAAACCGAGCAGGTCCGCGCCCAGGAAGCGCTGCGCCGCTCGGAGGGGCTGCTCTCGCATCTGGTGGCCACCAGCCCGGACGTGATCACCTTGACCGAAATGCAGACCGGCACCTATACGATGGTCAACAAGACCTTCGAGCGTTTGTCGGGGTATACGGCCGAAGAGGTCATCGGTCGCACCTCAGGCGAGATCGGCATCTGGGCCAGGGAGGGCGACCGCGAGCGACTCGTGCAGGCGGTCCGTCAACACGGGCGCGTTGCCGAGATGCCGGCGAGCTTCAACAGCAAGACCGGCAACAACCTCTCGCTGATGTTGTCGGCCGCGCCTTTCAAGATGGACGGCAAGGACTATCTGGTCATCAACGGCCGCGACGTCACCGAGACCGAGCGCACCCGGCTGGCGCACGAGGCCATTTTGCAAAACGCTTCGATCGGCATTGCATTCACGCGCGACCAGCGCTTCATCCAGGCCAACCCGGCCGTCGAAGACATGTTCGGCTGGCCGCGTGGAGGCTTGGCCGGAGAGCCCGACAGCGTGATCTGGCCGACGCCCGAAGACTATCTGCGCGTCAGTCGGGACCTGGGGCTGCGTCTGGCCGGTGGCGAGCAAGTCGAGACCGAACGCATGGTGCGACGGCGCGACGGCAGCACCTTCTTGTGCCGCATCCTGGCCAAGGCGGTCGACCCCACCCATCCCAGCCGTGGCGGCACGATCTGGATTCTGGAAGACATCACCGAACGGCGCCGTGTCGAGGCGGCGCTGGCGCAGGCCAAGGACGAAGCCCAGTCGGCGAATCGCGCCAAGAGCGCATTTCTGGCCAATACCAGCCACGAGATCCGCACGCCCTTGAACGGCTTGCTCGGTCTGGCGCGACTGGCGCAGCAGCCCGACCTGGACGAAGCCACGCGGCGTCATTACCTGGACCAGATGCTGGGCAGCGCCGAGAGCCTGTCCGGCCTGATCTCGGACGTGCTCGACTTGTCCAAGATCGAGGCGGGTCGATTGAGCCTGGAGCAGCTGCCGTTTGCGCTGCGTGACATGCTGGGCACGATGCGCATCGCTTATACGACGCTGGCACAGTCGCGCGGACTCGAATTCGGCATCGAGATCGACCCCGAAGTGGCGGCCTGGGTGGTGGGAGACCCGGTGCGCACGCGGCAGATTCTGAGCAACTACCTGACGAATGCGATCAAATTCACCGCGCAGGGATCGGTGCATCTGCGCGTCAAGCGTCTGCACGGAGGCGGGTTGCGCTTCGAGGTGGTCGATACCGGCCCGGGCATCGACGCGACCATGTGCGCCAGACTCTTCCAGCCCTTCACGCAGGCCGACGAATCGACCACCAGGCGTTACGGCGGCACCGGACTCGGACTGTCGATTTGCAGCGAACTCGCCGCGCTGATGGGCGGCGCGGTTGGCGTGCAGAGCCAGCCCGGGGAGGGCAGCCTGTTCTGGGCCGAATTGCCGCTGCAAGCCACCACCGCGCCCATCTCGGCGCTGGTGCATTCGGCGCAATTGCTCAATGCACTGCAAGGCGTGCGCGTGCTGATGGTCGAGGACAACCCGGTGAACATGATGATTGCCGTGGCCTTGCTCGAGCAATGGGGCATGGAGGTGACGCAGGTCAGCGACGGCGCCCAAGCGGTGGAAGCGGTGCTGGCCGCAGCCAGAACCGGCAAGCCCTACGACGTGGTGTTGATGGACGTGCAGATGCCGGTGATGAGCGGCCACGAGGCGACCCGCCGGATTCGCGAACACTTTGACGCCAGGGCCTTGCCCGTCGTCGCGCTGACGGCCGCGGCGCTGGTGTCCGAGCGCGATGAAGCGCTGGCCGCGGGCATGAACGATTTCCTCACCAAGCCGATCGATGCGCAACGCCTGCGTCAGGTGCTGACCGACCTGATGAGCGACAAGGATTTCGAGGCGACGCTTTGAGACCTTGAGGGCCTGCCAGGCCTGGTCCGCGACCGCGCCGGGATTTTCTAATCGAGCGCCACTTCGGTGCGCACGACGCCGGCGCGATCGGCACGCGCAGTGAGCGCCAATCTTGTGCCCTTGGGCGCGCGCACCACCCATTCGGCCACGGCACGGTCGGCCGTGAGTTCGCGGTTGCCGATGAAGGCGTGCAGACTGTTCTTGGGGGCGTGGCCTTCGAGTTGCGGGCCTTCCATGCGCTCCTTGCCGCTCACCAGGCTGACGCCGGCGCCGGGGTCGGTCGGCAAATGGATCTCGAACATCACGCCGCGCACCTGTTTGCGCTCGAGCGCGCGCTTGGTCACATAGGCCGGCAACCAGCCGCTGTTGGCCACCGCCAATCGCACCCGCCAGGTGTCGGGTCCGAGCGCGCGCACCTCGGTGCGCAACAGCTCCAGCCTGGGCAGACTCAGCGCGATCTGGTTCATCCAGGCCGGGAAGCGCGCCGCTTCGCGTTCACGCAAGCCCGGCGGCGGGTTGCGCCAATAGTTCATCTTGTCCCAGCCGCCGATTTCGACCGCGCCCAGTTGCGGGTGCTGGAATGGTTTCCACGCCACATGGGCCTGGCCGGCGCATTGCTCGTCGCTCCACTTGAGCAGCTTCACGTCGTCTTCGACCGAGTGCTCGCGGAACCAGTCGATCCACTTGTAGTCGGTGATGCCGGCTTCCTTGTTCGGTGACCAGAGTTCGACCACCCAGAACAGCGCGCCGAGGTGTTCGTAGACCCAATCCTGCGTGCCGGTGATGACCTCCTTGGGGTGGTACTTGAAGTCCTTGAAGATATTGATGGCCGGGTAGCCGGTGAGCTTCTCGCCCAGTGCCGAGAAGCGCTGGTAGGCCCACAAGTCCTCGGGAATCATTTCGTCGTCGCTCTGCGTGCCGAAGGGGCGCAGGATGACGCCGCTGTGGGTGTGATAACTGATGGCCGCACCGATGTTGGGGTGGCTGACGATGAAGTCGACCATGGCGCGTACCTCGGGCTCGCTGGTCGGGTAGGCGCCGGCACCGACCTGCTTGAATTCCTGACGCCATTCGCTGGGGAAGTTGCGGTTCAGGTCGAGCCCTTCGGCATCCTTGTTGACGCGCACGGTCAGGCCATCGTGATTCTTGATCAGTCCTTCGGGGATCAGCCGGAAGTACGCGCCGCCAAACTCGCCGGGTTCGCGCGGCACCATCAGCCGCGGATCGGCGGCGTACTTCTTGTAGCTGCCATGCGGGTCGGGCACGCGCATATAGAGCACGCGGCCATCGCCATCGACGTCTTCCATGGTCAGCCCATCGACCGGGTCCTCTTCAAACGGATAGCGCTTGGTCGACGAACGGATATGGCGCGGCCGGTCGGCCATCGCCAGCTCGGCGCCGTCGGGATTGAGGCGCGGCACGATGTAGACGCAGCGCGTGTCCAGCAGTTGCGTGACCTCGGGCTTGGCGCCGTAGCTCGACACCAGGTGGTTCAAGTAGTACAGGCAGGTCGTGCTGGCAGTCAGTTCGGCAGCGTGGATATTGCCGTCCAGCCAGAAGGCGGGCTTGTCGGAGTCCAGCCCGGTGGCGGTGTTGGTCACCACCACCAGCCAGATGTCGCGGCCCTCGTGGCTCTTGCCGATGCTGCGCACCGACACCAGCTCGGGAAAGGCTTCGGCATAGTCGAAGACGATCTGCGTCAGCGCGTCATAACGATGGAACAGATCAAAGCGTGGCGCGACGAATGGGGACGTTGACATGACTGGGCCCGAAGTTGGTGGTTGAAGCGGCGGCGCCGACTGTGCGCGCCGATGGATGACCGCACGAGTGTGTCAGGACTTGGCGGCATTTGCGATCCGTACAAGCACCCGGCCGGGCACTCACCTTCCGCTTCATTCGAGAAACAGTCGGGAAAAGCCCTTCAGGCTGAACAGATGGCCGGGATTGCTGGTTTCATTGAGTACGCCGCTCATGCGAGCCAGCAGGCGCGGGCTCTTGTTGGCGCGCCAGATCAGCAAATCGGCCAGCCAGGGCATGGCGTTGACGCGATTGGCGCGCGCATAGAGGTCGAACCTCGGCTTGAGTGTGCGCAGACCGGCTTCATAGAGCGCGCGCACGTCGGCCTCGGCGAGTTGCTGCTGGCGCCCCTGCATCAGCGCAGCGGCAGCCAGCATGCCGGTCTCCATCGCCTTGCCAATGCCTTCGCCGGTGAACGAATAGGTACTGCCGGCGGCCTCACCGATCACCATCAGGCCGGGGCGCGACCAGCGTGCCCCGTCCAGCGTGCAGCGCAGCGGTGCGCCCTTGAGTTCGCCCAGCAGCCTGCCCTCGCGCATCAGCTCGGCGGCGGGCTGGTAATGCGTGCAAAAGGCGTCGAAGAGGGCGCGCAGATTGACGTCCTTCTTGGCGCCATGCTTTCCCCCATCAGCACCCGCCAGTGCCTGGTGGCTGTCGGTGACCCCGACGCCGATGTTGAAACAGTCGTCGGGCGCCGGGAAGATCCAGCCATAACCGGGCCGCACTGCCTTGCTCCAGACCACCTCCATGGCCTTGATGCGCCCCGCCATGGACGGCGCATGCACATAGCCGCGCAAGGCCACGCCGCTGGGCGTGTGGCGCGTGCACATGCCGGCCGCAAGCAAGGCCTTGGGCACCGCGCCGGTGGCCAGCAGCAGCCAGTCGGCATGCACTTCACGCACGGCGTCACCTTGCTTGATCACGGCGCCGATGACGCGGCCTGCGTCGTCCTGCAGCGGCGCGTCGAAACGCGCCGGCGCCAGCCAGCGCGCGCCGGCGTCAATCGCGCCTTGCGCCAGCAAGCGGTCCAGTTCACGCCGCGGCAGCACGGCCAGGCGGCCAGGCACGTCGACGCGGCCGCCGCGCGGCCCGATGCAAGCCACATGGGCGACGGCTTTGGCGCTTGCCGCCACGGCATCCAGCAGACCCAGCCGCTTGAGCGCGGCCAGCGCGTCCGGAATCAAGCCATCGCCGCAAACCTTGTCGCGGCCCAGCGGCTGCTGATCGATGAGCAGCACATCGAAGCCGGCCAGGGCCAACACGCGCGCGGCAGCGCTTCCGGCCGGGCCGGCGCCCACCACCAGCACACCACAACGCAGCGGCGCGACCCCATGTTCAAGCATTGATGCTCCTTGGCAAGAGCGCTGATTCTAGGCAAGGGCTGTCTTGCCGACAGCACCTTGCCGGGCGGCCATCTGCAAAGGGCCGCGTGCGGCCCCCCAAGAGTCATCAGCGCGCCGCTTGCGCCTTCACCTTCGAGCGCCAAGCATGCAGGAGCGGCTCGGTATAACCGCTGGGCTGGGCCAGGCCTTTGAACACCAGGTCGAGCGCCGCCTGATAGGCGGCCGAGGTATTGAAATGCCCGGCCATCGGCTTGTAAAGCGGATCGCCAGCGTTCTGCCCATCGACGACCGCAGCCATGCGCTCGAACGTGGCACGCACTTGCGCCTCGCTGACCACGCCATGGCGCAGCCAGTTGGCAATGTGCTGGCTCGAGATGCGCAGCGTGGCGCGGTCCTCCATCAGGGCCACATCGTGAATGTCGGGCACCTTGGAACAACCCACGCCCTGGTCGACCCAGCGCACCACATAGCCCAGGATGCCTTGCGCGTTGTTGTCGATCTCTTGCTGACGCTCGGCGTCGCTCCAGTTCGCCCGGGCCACGACCGGAATCGTCAGCAGGTCGTTGAGCAGACTGTCGCGCTCGGCGTGCGCGTCGATTCTCTCCAATTCCTGCTGCACGGCCGCCACGTTGATCTGGTGGTAGTGCAAGGCATGCAGCGTCGCGGCCGTGGGCGAGGGCACCCAGGCGGTGTTGGCGCCGGCTCTCGGGTGGGCGATCTTCTGCGCCAGCATGTCAGCCATCAGGTCAGGCATGGCCCACATGCCTTTGCCGATCTGGGCCCGACCGCGCAGTCCGCAAGCCAGACCCACCAGCACGTTGCTGCGCTCGTAGGCCTGAATCCACTTGCTGGACTTCATGTCGCCCTTGCGCAGCATCGGGCCGGCGAGCATGGCGCTGTGCATTTCGTCGCCGGTGCGGTCCAGAAAACCGGTGTTGATGAAGGCCACGCGGCTGGCGGCGGCGCCGATGCAGGCGGCCAGGTTGACGCTGGTGCGGCGCTCTTCGTCCATGATGCCGAGCTTGACGGTACTGTCGGCCAGGCCGAGCAATTGCTCGACGCGGCCAAACAGTTCTGCCGCAAAAGCCACTTCGGCGGGACCATGCATCTTGGGCTTGACGATATAGATCGACCCTTCGCGCGAGTTGCACAGACCGTCCTTGCCGTGGCGCTGCAAGTCATGCAGGGCAATTGTCACCGTGATGACCGCGTCCAGGATGCCTTCGAAGACTTCGCGCCCTTGCGCGTCAAGCATCGCCGGGTTGGTCATCAAGTGGCCGACATTGCGCACGAACATCAATGAGCGGCCGTGCAGTGCGACCGTGCCGCCCGTGGGCGAGGTGTAGCGCCGATCCGGATTCAGGCTGCGCGTGAAGACCTTGTCGCCCTTGCTGACCTCCTCGGTCAGGGTGCCCAGCTGAATGCCCAGCCAGTTGCGGTAGGCCAGCACCTTGTCCTGTGCGTCCACCGCGGTGACCGAGTCCTCCAGATCGACGATGGTCGACAGGGCCGCTTCCAGCACGACGTCGCAGATGCCCGCAGCGTCAAGCTTGCCGATGGCGGTGCTGCGGTCGATCCGGATGTCCAGGTGCAGGCCGTTGTTTCGCAGCAGCACCGAAGCGGGCGCGGCAGCATCGCCCTGATAGCCGACGAACTGGCTGACATCGGCCAACTGCACGGTTGATCCGTTCGTCAATGTGACGGTCAGGCGGCCGTCTTCAACCCGGTAGGCCGCTGCGTCCCGGTGGGAAGCACCCGCCAGCGGGGTGGCCTGGTCCAGCACCTGACGCGCGAAGGCGATCACCTTGGCGCCGCGCACCGGGTTGTAGCGGCCGGCGCGCTCGGCGCCGCCCGTCTCGGCGATGGCGTCGGTGCCATACAGTGCGTCATAAAGTGAGCCCCAGCGCGAGTTGGCGGCGTTCAGCGCGTAGCGGGCGTTCAGTATGGGCACCACCAACTGCGGGCCGGCCTGCGTCGCCAGTTCGGCGTCCACATGGGACGTTGTGATCTGTACCCGATCAGGTTGCGGCACCAGATAGCCGATGCGCTCCAGGAAGGCGCGGTAGGCGGGCATGTCGGTGATCGGGCCGGGGTGCGCTTGGTGCCAGGCATCGAGCTCGGACTGCAGCCGGTCGCGCTCGCTCAGCAGGGCCAGGTTCTTGGGCGTCAGATCGTGGACGATGGCGTCAAAGCCGGCCCAGAAATGCGCTGGGGCAACACCTGTTCCCGGGAGCACTTCATCGTTGATGAAGCGATGCAGGGTGGAGTCGACTTGCAGGCGGCCGACGGTGGTGCGAGCGTTCATCATGAGTCCTTTGCTTGATTCAATGGGTGTCTGGAAAGAAGTCGAGCACCTCGCGCAGGCTTTGCGCGATGCGGTGCGGCGGCGGGTCGAGTTGCTCGGGTGGCAGGCCGGCGCGGTTCACCCACAGAGTGGCGTAGCCGTACCAAGTGGCGCCAAGCGCGTCCCAGGCATTGCTGGAGACGAACAAGATGTCCTGCGCTGGAAGCCCCAGAGCGTCCGGACCCAACGCATAGGCAGCGGGGTCGGTCTTGTAGCGGCGCGTCGCTTGCACGCTGAGCACAGGGCTCAGCAACGTCTCAAACCCCGCGCTCTTGACTGCTGCGCCGAGCATGTCGGGGTCACCGTTGCTGAGCACGCCTGCACGGACGCCGCGGCGATGCAACTCTTGCAGCACCTCACGGTTTTCCGGGAACGGATCGAGCTGGCGGTAGCCGCCCATCAAGCTGTCCTGCCCGGCCTCGCTCAGGTTCAGGCCCAGGCGTTGCGCCGCATAGCGCAACGCGGCCTGGGTGATTTGCCAGAAGGGCTGATAGCGGCCGCTCATTGAAGTCAGGCGCGAATACTCGATCTGCTTGTCACGCCACAGCAGGGTCAGGCGCTCGCCGTGGCCGGGGAACAAGCGCTCGGCCGCCTGCATGACGCTGTAGACATCGAACAGCGTGCCATAAGCATCGAACAGCACGGCTTGAGGTCGAGGTGACTTTTCCATGCATTCAATTTAATCGAATGACGGGCCGTGATTCCTGTGCTGACAAGCGCTAGTTAATTGACCTTTATGCAGCAATCAAGTCCATAAACAGTTCGATTGGGTGATTTCGTGACGGCTTTGCCCGCCTGGAGCACAATCCACGACCATGGATCGCTTCAAGCAAATCGAGTCCTTTGTGTCGGTGGCCACCAAGGGCAGCCTCACCGCCGCCGCGAAGTCGGAGGGTGTGGCACCCGCCGTGATGGGCCGGCGCATCGATGCGCTGGAGGAGCGCCTGGGCGTGAAGCTGTTGGTGCGCACGACGCGGCGCATCAGCCTGACGCACGAGGGGTCGGCATTTCTGGAGGACTCGCAGCGACTGCTGGCGGACTTTGCCAGTGCCGAGGCCAGCGTGAGTGCTGGCAGGGTCAAGGCCAGCGGCCATTTGCGCATCACGGCGCCCGCCGGATTTGGCCGCCGCCATGTGGCGCCGCTGGTGCCTGATTATCTGGCGCAGCATCCCGATGTCAGCATTTCGCTCAATCTCAGCGACCGCGTCGTCGACATCGTGAATGAGGGTTTTGACTGCGCGGTCCGCGTGGGCGATTTGCCTGATTCCAGTCTGGTCAGCGTGCGCCTGGCCGACAACCGGCGTCTGTGCGTGGCGGCGCCCGACTACCTCAAGCGTGCCGGCACGCCCAAGCATCCGTCCGAGTTGGCGCGCCATGCGTGTCTGACGCTCAGTTCGGACGCGAGCCAGACGCGCGGCTGGGTCTTCGTCATCGATGCGCAACTGACCCATATGCGTCCCACCGGACGCCTGGACTGCAGCGACGGCCAGGTCCTGCACGATTGGTGTCTGGCCGGTCTGGGGGTGGCATGGCGCAGCACCTGGGAAGTCGAGACCGACATTGCCGAAGGTCGGCTGCAAGCCGTATTGAACGATTTCGCTGCGCCGCCCAATGGCATTTACGCGGTATTCCCGCAGCGCAAGCACTTGGCCCTGCGGGTACGGCTCTGGATCGACTTCATCAAGCAGCGCTACGGCGATGACGCCTATTGGCGGGTGCCGCGCTAGATCGGCTTGGACGGGCGGTGGCGACCGAGATTTCCGACACTCAAAGAATGCGCCGCGGATGCGCCAGCGCCTCGTGCGCCGCATGCAGCCGGCGCACCAGCACCCGGATAAAGGCGCTGTCGAAGCGGTGCTGGCACGGCTGGCTCAACTGACCCATCGATTCGGGCGTGAAAGAGATCGCGGTGCACTGCGAAGTCACGAAGACATCGGTGCTGTGGCGGCGCAATTCGGGGTTGGGCGCGAGATAGGCCATTTCTCCCACTGAGGTGCCAGCGCCCAATTGAGCGACACGCCGACCATCGCGAAACACTTCGAGTTCGCCGTGGGCGATGATGTGAAAGGTGTTGCCTTCCTGGCCCTTCTTGTACAGGGCGTGACCGACCTTGTAGCGCCGCCAACGCGCGCGGTGCACGACTTCCCAAAGCTGCACATCGTCGAAGCCCAGGAAAAAGTCCAGGCTGCGCAGCAAGTTGAAACGCTCCGAGTCCATCACTTCCTGGCGCTGGGCCATCGGCACGAAGCGGCGCGCCACCAAGTCGGACAGGGCACGCGCAAAGCTGTCCCAGTCGGGATAACGGTCCGCGGGCTTCTTGGCCAGGGCGCGCAGGATGACGAAGTCCAGCTCCGGCGTCACACCGCTGCGCTGCCCCTTGAGAGAGGCCGGCACCTGATGAAAGATCTGGTGCATCAGGCTGGCTTGGGTCTGCCCCTCGAACGGCGGGTGACCCGCCACCAAGTGGTAGAGCACGGCGCTCAGCGAGTAGATGTCCGAGCGGCAATCCAGATCGGCGCCTTCGAGCTGCTCGGGCGACATATAGGCCAGCGATCCGACGCGATGAATCTGCGTGCGATCCGACTTCAAGTTCAGCGCGCTGCCGAAATCGCTCACCTTGACGTCGGTGACATGGCCTTGCGCGTCCAGCACCGCCAGCACATTGGCGGGCTTCACATCGCGATGGATCACGCCCTGGCGGAACACATAAGACAGCGCCATGGCGCACTTGAAGCCCACCTCCACCATCACATCCAGCGGGAGCAGCCGGTCGGATTGGCAAAAATGGCGCAGCGTCACACCGGGAACATATTCCATCACCAGGTAGGGCGCGTGCGGGTCGGGATAGGCGTCGAGCATCTGCACGACGTTGGGATGTTTCAGCTGTCCGGCCAGCGCCGCCTCGTTGGCGAAGAACCGACTCGGAAAATGCCCCGCCGGGCCGTCTTCGCCAGCGCCCGCCCGCACGCGCTTGATTGCGACCTCGGTGTGGCTGAATTCGTCGACCGCCAGGAACACCTCGCTGGTTGCGCCTTCGCCCAAGCGGCGCACGATGCGGTACTTGCCGATATGGGTCGGCAAGGCCGTGCTGCCGTCCTGCGGCAGCGCGGCGGGGTCGTGAGACGAGTGGGGGAGGACGGCATTGGACATGTCAGCTGCGCATCATCCCACTGCCGAGGCGAGGATTGGCTGCCAGAGATGCGGAAAAAGTCCGCTCGTGGCGCCGCGATGGCATTCGCAACGGTCTGGTCAGCCTTGCTGCAAAGTCTGCCCAAGCTTCCTTCCGGCTGCTCGGCTTGCGGCCAATTGGGCCCATGCCGAGTCGGCCGACCATTGGCGCTTTGCGCGCCCTATCTCGAAATTCGAGAATACGTAACAGCTTGTATATCAAATGTTCGAGACACGGGTTTGTGCCGATATTGTTGTGACGAATGTCTCAAGTACATGCAGCCTCATCAATGCATGTAGCCAAGCTAGAATGTAAGCGCATACCACGGAGCAGGAATACGCCTTTTCGATGCGTCGCAGGGCTGAATTGGCGAACGCCGTGAACGAGTGCACGAAATTGCGCTTGTCGCCCGTGAGCGGCAGTTAACTTGTGGCCATACTTTACTTCCGACAACTCAGGATGTGCTTCTCGGCGGGGCCACCCAAATCGAATGACTGGCAACTCTTCCGATCCCTTGATCGACGTCGGCCAACTGAAGGTCGGCATGTATATTCATCTCGACTTGGGCTGGATGTCGCACCCGTTTTCGCTGAGCAGTTTCAAACTCAGCTCTGAGGCTCAGATCGCCCAGATACGCGGCCTCAATCTGAAGCAGGTGCGCTGGAGTCCGAGTCAGAGTGATTTGCAGGCAGACGCCGAGCCGATTCAGGTCGCTCCCGTTGTTGCCACTGCCGAGGTTGCCGGCGTACAAGCTTCGGCGTCCGCCGAATCGGCCAGGCAAACCCGCCGTGACGCGTTGAGGGCGCAGCGCGACGCGCTGAAACTTTGCGAAAAACAGTACGCCGAAGCTTCGGTGGCGTATCGCGAACTGATGGATATGGTGCCGCAGCAGCCAACCAAGACGCGCGACCAGGCGCAGACGCTGACCCAGGCCCTGCTCGACAAGATGCTGGGCGACACCGATCTCAATATCCGTTTGCTGGGTGAAGGTGCTGGCGACCGAAACACCGCGCATGCGCTCAATGTGTCCATCATTTCGCTGCTGTTGGCGCGCGCGCTGAACATGCCGGCCGACGAAATTCGGGACCTCGGCGTGGGGGCCATGCTCCATGACATCGGCAAATTGGAATTGCCTGCGCGCGTACGCAACCGCGACGACAGCCTGGGCAGCGCTGACCTGGACCTGTACCAGACCCACGTTGCCCACGGCGTTTCGCTGGGCCAGAAGATGGGCTTGGCGGCGGGCCCCTTGCTGGTGATAGCGCAGCATCACGAGAACGCCGACGGGACCGGGTTCCCGCAGCACCTGGACGCGCATCGAATGACCGCGGCGGCCCGCATCGTGTCCCTCGTGAACCGCTTTGACGCGCTGTGCAATCCGGCGGTGCCGTCCAAGGGTCTGACCCCACATGAAGCCCTGTCGCTGATGTTTGCCCAGTGGCGCAGCCGCTTTGACGGCGCCATGCTCAATGCCTTCATCCGCATGATGGGCGTCTACCCGCCAGGCTCGGCCGTCCAGTTGACCGACGATCGATTCGCCTTGGTGGTGGCGGTCAATTCCTCGCGCCCGCTCAAGCCGCGGGTGATGGTGCATGACCCGCTGGTGCCGCGGGAAGAGGCGTTGATACTGAACCTGGAACACAAGACCCACTTGGGGATACGCCGCAGTCTGAAACCGGCCATGCTGCCCGCCGATGCGCAGAGTTATCTCTCACCGCGGCAGCGGGTTGCTTATTTTTTCGAACCGATGACGGCTCGGCCCGAGACCTATCAGGAATGGGCCGCATGACAACGGTCCCGCACTCTCGGTCTGCCGACAAGTTCGGCGCGGAGTGCCGTTGGGCGCCAGTGATTGGCGCCCTGCTCGAGGCAGTCTGGGTGGTGGACGCCAAGACACTGTCCATCGTTGCGTTGAACGCCCCCGGAGCTGAACTGCTGGGCATGCATGCGGCGGACTTGCTGGGCGCCAGCGTTGAGTCCCTGGTGTGCACGCCCGAGGACATGTTGTTCTGGTCGGCCGTCAGCGCCGGCGAGACCGAGCCACTGTTTTCGGACACCTTGATGCGTCACAAGTCGGGACACACCCTGTGGGTGACGCGGCGCATCACTCACCTGCCTGATCTGACCGGGATGGGTGGCCCCGGCTTCTGGCTGGTGGCCTGGCACGACCAGACGCGCCAGCGCCAGAGCGACGACGAGCGCGAAGTCCTGGTGGCCGAGCTGCGCGCCACGCTGGAGTCCACCACCGATGGCATTTTGGTGACCGACCTGAGCGGGCGCATCCGCTCCTTCAATCAACGCTTCGCAACGCTGTGGGGCATTCCGGACGACTTGCTGGTGGAGCGCAACGACGAAGCTGTGCAAGCCTGGATGCGCCGCAGCGTGGTCGAGAGCGGCGCATACAAGCTGCGCTTGTCGGCCATCCAGGAGGCGCCGTTGATGCAGGCCAGCGACGTCATCAAGCTCAACTGTGGCCGGGTGCTGGAGCGCGTGTCGATGCCGCAATGGAGCAAGGGCCGACCGATCGGGCGGGTCTATTCATTCCGCGACCTGAGCGAGAAGCTGGCCGCGACGCAGCGCATCGAGGAGTTGTCGCACACCGATGCGCTGACCGGGCTGCCGAACCGGCACGCACTGGCACAGCGTATCGACTACGCCGTCGCCATGGCGCGCCGTGAGGCGGCCTGCTTTGGTTTGCTGAGCATCAATATTGATCGATTCAAGCAGATCAATGACACGCTCGGGCATTCGTTCGGTGATCGCGTGCTGGTGGAAGTGACCGAGCGCATCAAGCGCTGCCTGCGCGAGGTTGACAGTGTGGCGCGACTCGGTAGCGACGAGTTCGCACTGCTGGTGCATCAGGCCGATGCGCAAGGTGCGGAGGTCACGGCACGGCGCGTACTTGACGCGCTGGTCAAACCGTTTTGCCTGGATAAACTCATCTTCACGGTCACCGCAAGTGTCGGCATTGCGCTCTATCCCAATGACGGCATGAACAGCGACGAATTGCTGGCCAGCGCCGACCGCGCAATGCACCGCGCCAAAGACAGCGGCCGCGCGGGGTTTCGTTTTCACCAACCGCGCAAGGACGTCGACTTGCTGTCGCGCATGCACCTCGACCACAGCATGCGCCAAGCGCTCGAGTCAACCAAAGCCCGGTCTGATCCGGCTTGGGCACGCGCCGGGAGTCTGACGCGAAGCGGCGGGTCGGCGGGCGCCGTCAATGGCGGGCTGTTTCGCCTGCACTACCAGCCCCAGGTCGATCTCGAATATGGGCGTGTCGTCGGTGCCGAAGCCCTGATCCGTTGGCACGATCCGGTGCGTGGCGAAATCTCGCCCGGCGAATTCATCCCGGTGGCCGAGGACAGCGGTTTCATTGTCGCCATCGGCGAATGGGTATTGCGCGAGGCGGTGAGCCAGGCCGCGCTGTGGCATGCGCGTGGTGTGGCCATGCCGATATCGGTGAACGTGTCGGCGCTGCAGTTCCAGCAGCCGCGCTTTGTCGAACTGGTGGCCGAGGTGTTGCAGGCGGCTGGTTTGCCGGCAAGCTTGCTGGAGTTGGAGTTGACCGAGTCGATTCTGGTGCACGACGCCGAAGAGGCCATGCTGCGTCTGCGAAGCCTGGCCGATCTGGGGGTGCGCCTGGCCATCGATGACTTCGGCACCGGTTATTCCAGCCTCAGCTATCTGAAGCGTTTCCCCATCCACCGCCTGAAAATCGACCGAAGCTTTGTTCAGGGTCTGCCAGAAGATGGCAGCGACGTCGGCATTGCCAACGCGATCATCCAGATGGGGCGCGCACTCAAGTTGCAGGTCATCGCCGAGGGCGTCGAGACCATCGCGCAGCGCGAATTTCTTGCCGGTGCGGGCTGCCATGAATTCCAGGGCTTCCTGTATTCGCCGGCACTCGACGTCACCAGCTTCGAGCGGCGTGTGTTTGCCCCGTCTCGCATCAAACCAGCCGACTCCGGGCAATTGGTGCGTCAAGCCGTCGGCCACTGATCCGGCCCGCTGGTGCGACGCCGCGCTTGGCCAGCATGAAGCGAGCGCTTGTCAGCGCGGCATACTGCAGGAGCGAGCCCCCATGCACGGCCCACATAGGATCCACCATGCTCTACAAGTTCAAGTCCAAAGACTCGGCCGACGTAATCATGCTCGGCGCGGCCGGCGACCAATTGCTCGGTGTCCTGGGCCGCGCCCCGAGCGCCCAGGGCATTGTCGAGGTCTCCGATATGCCTGCGGCGATGGCGGCGCTGGAGCGGGCCATCGCCGATGACGAAGCCGCCTGGGCGCAAGTCCAGGCTGACGCGAAGGCCGACGCCAAGCCGGCGCCGGCGCGCCATGGCGTCACCCTGCGCCAGCGTGCCTGGCCGCTGCTGGAAATGATGCGCCGCGCTCACGCGCATCAGCATCAGGTGATGTGGGGCGTTTGAGCTCAGTGCCGCGGGGCTTGGCCCCTAATCACCGAACAGGTCGACGGCTGCGCTCGGCGGTGTCACACCCAGGTGCCTGAAGGCCGCCAGCGTCGCGATGCGGCCACGCGGCGTGCGCTGCAGGAAGCCCTGCTGTATCAGATAAGGCTCGATCACATCTTCGATGGTGCCGGGCTCTTCGCCAATTGCCGCGGCCATATTGTCCAGCCCGACCGGACCGCCGTCGAAGCGATGAATCACGGCCTCCAGCAGTTTGCGGTCCATCACGTCAAAGCCTTGCGAATCGACGTCGAGCATGGCCAGCGCCAGGTCGGCAAGGGTCTTGTTGATGTGGCCATCGCCCTTCACATCGGCATAGTCGCGCACGCGCCGCAGCAGTCGATTGGCGATGCGAGGCGTGCCGCGTGAGCGGCGCGCGATCTCGAACGCACCCTCGGCGTCGGTGTGCACCTTCAACAAGCCGGCCGAGCGGTGCACGATGCGCGTCAGCTCGTCGGCGTGTAGAACTCCAGGCGCGCAACGATGCCGAAGCGGTCGCGCAGCGGATTGGTCAACATGCCCGCACGGGTGGTGGCGCCGATCAGCGTGAACGGCTGCAAGTCGAGCTTGATCGAGCGTGCCGCCGGTCCTTCGCCGATCATGATGTCGATCTGATAGTCCTCCAGCGCCGGGTAGAGGATTTCCTCGACGACCGGGCTCAGGCGGTGGATTTCGTCGATGAAGAGGACGTCGTTGCGCTCCAGATTGGTGAGGATCGCCGCCAGGTCCTTGGGCTTTTCCAGCACCGGCCCAGAGGTCTGACGCAGGTTCACGCCCAGCTCATTGGCAATGATGTGGCTCAGGGTCGTCTTGCCCAGGCCCGGAGGGCCGAACAGCAGCACATGATCCATCGCCTCGGCACGCATCTTGGCCGCGCCGATGAAGATTTCCAGCTGCTCGCGCGCCTTGATCTGGCCGACATATTCCTGCAGGCCTTTCGGGCGCAGCGCGCGCTCGATGGCTTCTTCCCTGGGCGAGGTGGGCGCGGCGCTGACCACGCGCTTGATGGGTTCGAACTCGTCGGTTTGAATGCTCATGGGCGCATTATGGGCATGGACTGTTTGGGCATACAGCGGCCAGCGTCAGCGCTACCTCGCCAGCGCCTTCAGCGCCAGCTTGATGCCTTCGCTCACGCTCACCTCGGCGGGCAGCGCCCTCAGTGCGGCGGCAGCTTCCTTGTCGCTGTAGCCCAGCGCAATCAGCGCCTGCAGGATGTCGGCCTGATCGTCGCTGCCGACGCTGGCGGGCAGCGCAAGATCGGCGCCCAGCTTGCCCTTGAGTTCGAGCAGCAGTCGCTCGGCGGTCTTCTTGCCGATGCCGGGCACCTTGACCAGGCGGCCGGCTTCCTGGCGCGTGATCGCCTGCGCCAGCTCGCCCACGCTCAGCCCCGACAAGATCGACAACGCCATGCGGGGTCCGACACCGCTGATCTTGATCAGCTGGCGGAAGGTGCTGCGCTCCTCCACCGTGAGAAAGCCGAACAACAGATGAGCATCCTCGCGCACGACCTGGTGCGTCAGCAAGGCGACGCGCTCGCCCAAGGCGCCGAGGTTGTAGAAGGTGCTCATCGGCACGTCGACTTCATAGCCGACGCCGTTCACGTCGATGAGTACCAGCGGGGGCGATTTCTCCGCAATGACGCCAGTCAGCCTGCCTATCATGCGTTGACTTAGCCGCGACCGAACAGGCCGAGGCGCTGCGCTTCGAGGGCCACCTCGGCACGCGAGGACACATTGAGCTTGCGGTAGATCTGCTTGACGTAGTCGGCGATGGTGTGGCGTGACAGGCCGAGCTGGACGCCGATTTCAGGCAATGTGTAGCCCTTGGCCACGCGCAGCAGCACTTCGGTCTCGCGTTCGGTGAGCGACACCTCGGGGAGCAACTTGTCGTTGGGCTTGGGGCGATGCTGCTGGCCGGTGAAATAGGCGATCACCTTGCGCGCAATCGACGGCGACAGTGGCGGCTCGCCGCCGCTCATGCGCTGCAACTGCTCGATCAGCAATTCGCGCGATTGCTCTTTCAGCAGGTAACCGAAAGCGCCGGCCTGCAAGGCGGGGAACAAGTGTTCATCATCATCGTGGATGGTCACGATGACCGACTGCACCTCGGGCTGAGCCTCGCGCAATGCGGCCACCACATCGACCCCCGAACCATCGGGCAGTCCCAGATCGAGCAGGGCCAGCGAGAACTTCTGCGCGGCGACCAGTTGCAGCGCGTCGTGCACGCGCGCGCATTCGACGATCGTCGCAGTCGGGAAGACATATTGGATCAAAGCCTTGAGCCAGGCGCGGATCTCGGGAAGATCTTCGAGCAGCAGGATGTTGTTCATTTCACTCGCCTTCTAAGGATGGGGTTAAGGACACACACGCACTGTGCAATCAAAGTCGGACCGTCGCGTGCTCACAGCGGAATCGTAAGTCGGATCACGGTGCCCCAGCCCGGGCCCGATTCGACCAGGCACTGGCCATGCATTTGCTTGGCGCGCGACTTCATGCTCGCCATGCCGTGGCCGCGGTCCAGCCGGCCATCGAGCTCCAGCGAGATACCTTGCCCATTGTCCTGGATCATGATCTGGAAGTCTGTGCCCAGCACCGCACAATTGACGGTGCAGTGCGTGGCGCCACTGTGTTTGATGATATTGCTGACCGCCTCGCGCACGATGCGCGTGGTTTGAACATAGGCGCGCGCCGGCAAGGTGTGGGCAAGGTCTTCCGATGGCACCCGCCACTCGGCCTTGATATTGGCCTGCCCCAGGCGCGACACGACCTCGGCGCGCCAGTCGCCCAATGCATCCAGCAGCTGCACCGGCTTGCCGGTAAGACCGCGCACCGACAAGCGCATCTCTTCCAGCGCCTCGCGCGCCAGCGTCGATATGCGGTCGGACTCGCTGGTGTGCACGATGGTCAGCAGCTTGGCGCCCAGGTCATCGTGCAGGTCGGCAGCAATGCGCTTGCGTTCGCGCTCGGTCACTTGCTCCACCTTGGCTTCAGCCAGCTGGGCATAATTGCGTTCGATCTCGGACACGGTATCGCGAATGCGCTGCTCCAGCCCGGATCGTTCAAGCTCGTAGCGATTGCGGTCGCGTGCATGCACGACCACCAGGCGCAGACCGATCAGCAGCAGGCTCAGTGGCCCGGCGAGGGCAAGCACGCGCGCCGACTCTGGCAACGCACGATGCTGGCTCAGCAATTCCAGCGCCAACATGGCGGCTGCCAGCCCCAGGAGGGTGGCCATCGGCCAGAACTCCTCGCGCCTGGAGTGCCAGGTCAACCAGAGAGAGAACACGCCAGCGGCCAGCGCCTGTGTGCCCAGTGTCAGAAACCACGCGCCCGCGAGCGCGTGGTGTTGCGTCGCACCTGCCCACCACAGGCTGAGCGGCGCCAACACGCATTGCAGGGCCAGCGCGATGTCCAGCGCGCGGTGGCGCCAGTGCAGGTGGCGCAGCAGGAACTGCACCACGCACAGCAGCAACAGCGGTGCGAGGCTGGCCATCAGCCACTCGGCTGTGGCACTTGCGAGCACCTTGTCTGGCACGAAGATGCGCAAGCTCAACAGTGCACTGACCAGCGCCATGCCCGCCAAATAGCCCAGGTAGCGTTCCTGTTTGCTGACTGAAGCGTAGACGGCAGCGAACACGGCCATCCCGATCAGCATGGCCGACAGCAGTGCCGGCAAGACGAGTCGCCAGAAATTGTTGTTCTGCTGGCGTTCCAGCAAGGCCTCCAGCGGGCCCAACTCGAGCGCGGACAGACCTCCCGCGCGTCGCGCTGCATTGACGCGCTGCAGCGCAAGACCATCCACCTTGATGTCCAGCACATTGTTCTGGGCTTGCAGCAGGCCGACCGGTACCTCGACCACCTGCGCTCCATAGCAAGGCGAGCTCGGCAGCCCTGCCTGGCCGGCTGTGCCGGGCAGCCGCACGCCATTGAGCACCAGCCGGTACCCGGAGCAGGCTCTTCTCAAGTAAAGACCCAGCGCCTGATCCCGCAGGGAAGCATCGGCATCGAACCTCACCCGGTACCAGACCACGCCGCTGTAGTCGGGGCGGCTCAGCGACCAGTCGTCGGGAAGCGGCTGCATTCTTGCGTCGGCACCCACCGGAAACACGGCTGCGTCGCTTTGCACTGCGGCCGCCTGCACAAGATTCAGGCCTTGTGCCTGGGCCGGAACCATCGCTGCCAGCGTCGCGACCGCCAACAACAGGCGAAATAAGTGGCTCAGCAGCCTGAAGTGCCGGTGGGCGGAGTGAGGCGACGGTATTGGCATGGGGAACGATTGTGCCGGAGCCTGAGATTGCAACGCCGGGAACGCACTCGGGCGACAATACGGCTTCACCGACAAGCAGGCAGATTGTGATTCTCAGACACGCCTTCGTTCCTTTGGACAATACGCGGCTGGCGCATTTGTGCGGCATCTTCGACGAGCACTTGCGGCAGATCGAAGCGGCGTTGGAGGTGAGCATCGCACGCCGCTTCGAGAGCTTTCGCATCAGTGGCGCCAAAGCTTCGGTTGAACGCGCCTTGGCACTGCTGCAAAGCCTCTACGAGCGCGCCCGCAAGCCGATTGCACCGGAGTCTTTCCAGTTGGCCTTGCTCGAGGCGGTCGGCGAGATGGCCCTGATCAAGCCCCGACGCCGCGTCGTGCGCGTCGGCAAAGGCGTGCCCCAGGCAGCCGGCGAAGCCCCGGCGCAGAGCCCTGAGATCGTGCTGCGCACGCGCCGCGCGGAACTGGTCGGGCGCACGCCCAACCAGCACGACTATCTGCGCAAGATCTTGTCGCACGACATCACCTTCGGTCTGGGGCCGGCGGGCACCGGCAAGACTTTTTTGGCGGTCGCCTGCGCGGTGGATGCGCTCGAGCGCAGCAGCGTGCAGCGCATCATCCTGACGCGTCCGGCGGTCGAGGCGGGCGAGCGACTCGGTTTCCTGCCCGGCGATCTTGCGCAAAAGGTCGACCCCTATTTGCGGCCGTTGTACGACGCGCTCTACGATCTGATGGGCTTTGATCGCGTCACCAAAGCCTTCGAAAAAGGGCTGCTTGAAATCGCGCCGCTGGCCTTCATGCGCGGACGCACGCTCAACCATGCCTTCGTGATCCTGGACGAGGCGCAGAACACGACGCCGGAACAGATGAAGATGTTCCTGACGCGCATCGGCTTTGGCAGCAAATGCGTGGTGACCGGTGACACCAGTCAGGTCGATCTGCCCAAAGGCATGCTCAGCGGCATGGTCGACGCCGAGCGTGTGCTGCGGCAGGTGAAAGGCATTGCCATGACCCATTTCACCTCGGCCGATGTGGTGCGCCACGCCTTGGTGGCGCGCATCGTCGAGGCCTACGAGGCGCAGACCAAGGCCAGGGAGCAGGCGTCATGAGTCGCATCAAGCGGCCCGAGCTGAGCTTGTCGCTGCAGTTTGCCGATGCCAGCCATCGCGCCGTGCTGGCGCGCCACAAGGTGGCGCGCTGGATACGCGCGGCGCTCGAGGCGTCCGCCGAAATCACCGTGCGGGTGGTGGGCGCCGAAGAGGCGCGGGCGCTGAACCGTGACTACCGGCAGAAGGACTATGCGACGAATGTGCTGACCTTCGACTACAGCCATGCACCGCTGGTGGCGGCCGATCTGGTGCTGTGCGCGCCGGTGGTGGCACAAGAGGCGCAAGAGTTGGGCGTCGATGTGGCAGGTCACTATGCCCACTTGCTGGTGCATGGCGCGCTGCATGCTCAAGGCTACGAGCATGAACTGGACGGCGACGCCGCGCGCATGGAGGCGCGTGAAACTGCCTTGCTGCTGGAGCTCGGTTTCGCTGACCCGTACCGACTTCGCAAGGGCTGACGCGCGCCCCTAGCGCTGCGTGCTCAGATAGCGTTTGCGCCAGAAGAAAACGCCCATCCCGAGGCCCAAGGCGAGCATCAGCAGCGAGGCTTCCAGGAAGCCGGTCGCGCTGTGGATCATGGGCAGCGCATCGAAGTTCATGCCGAAGAATCCCGTGATGAGATTGAGAGGCATGAAGATGGCAGTGAGCACGGTGAGCGTGCGCATGATGCTGTTGGTGCGGTGACCGAGCGCCGAAAAATGCATTTGCACGGCCGCTTCGGTGGACGATTCGAGGCGCCGCACATGGGTCAGGACGCGCTCCACATGCTCCAGCACATCGCTCGAGCGCACGCGCAGCAGTTCGCGCTCGCGCCGCGCCTGCGCATCGGCCTCGACAGGCCATTCGTCGAGACTGTCAATCCATTCCTGGATGGCGGCACGCTGGTCTTCGCAAGTGTCGTCGAGCAGATGCAGGGCGTTGCGCGACTCCAGCAAGAGCGGCCAGTTGTCGAAATGGCTGCGCGGATCGAGCAGCCTTTGCTGCAGCGTGCCGAGCTGACGTGTCAGCAGACGGCGCAGTTCGAGATAGCCGTCCACCATGTGATTGACCATGCGCAGCATCAGGTCGGCGCTGCCAGTGGGCAGCCGGTTGCCGCCACGCAAGTCAGTCGCCTGCGTGAACTTGCTGAGCTTCTCGGCAAAGAACTCGCGCACTTGGCAGTCGGCCGGATGCACGGTGAGCAGGACCCGGTCGAACACGGCAAAACCCACCGGGCTGGTGTCAATGGAGTCGAGCGCGCGTTGGGCCGCCGCCGCGCTGCCTTGTGCGCTATCGACAGACGGCTCGGCGCCACCCGGACTGGTGGCCAGGCGGCGGAACACCAGCAGGTCGTACCACGAGGTGTAATCGAAGTGCGACGGCAATTGATTGTTCGCCAGGTCGGACACATGCAGGTCGACCAGCTGGCTCCCGGTCCAGCGCTGCAGGGTGGCCTGGATGTCGGCTGCATTGAGCTCGAACTCGTGGCGTGCGCAACCCACCCACAAGAAGCCCGTCGCTGGCAATTGCGCGGGCAGGCCAGTCAACTCGCTGAAGTGGTCGCCGCTGAGATGGAAGATGCGCATGGCCGATCACCCAACAGCGTCAGGCGCCGGCCTTGAGCAGGCGTGCCGCCTCGAGCGCGAAGTAGGTGAGCACGCCGTCAGCGCCGGCGCGGCGAAACGCCAGCAGCGACTCCATCATCACCGCGTCGTGGTCGAGCCAGCCATTCGCGGTGGCGGCCTTCAACATCGCGTATTCGCCGCTCACCTGGTAGGCGAAGGTCGGCACGTGGAACTCGTCTTTGACGCGGCGCACGATGTCCAGGTAGGGCATGCCGGGCTTGACCATTACCATGTCAGCGCCCTCGGCCAGATCGAGTGCGACTTCGCGCAATGCTTCGTCGCTGTTGGCGGGATCCATCTGGTAGGTCTTCTTGTCGCTCTTGCCCAGATTGGCGGCCGACCCCACGGCTTCGCGAAACGGGCCGTAAAAGGCACTCGCGTACTTGGCGCTGTACGCCATGATGCGGGTATGAATCAGGCCGGCGTTCTCGAGAGCCTGACGAATCGCTCCGATGCGCCCGTCCATCATGTCGCTTGGTGCCACGATATCGACGCCGGCGTGCGCCTGCACCAGCGCCTGGCGGGTGAGCATGGCGACGGTTTGGTCGTTCAGGATGTAGCCGCTCTCGTCGAGCAGACCGTCCTGGCCGTGCGAGGTGAAAGGATCGAGCGCCACGTCGGTCAACAGGCCCAGTTGCGGCACCTGCTCTTTGAGCGCGCGCACGGCGCGGGGCACCAGGCCGTCCGGGTTGGTGGCCTCGACGCCGTCAGGCGTCTTGAGTGCCGGGTCTATCACCGGAAACAAGGCCAGCAGCGGAATGCCCAGGGCCACGCACTCACGCGCAACCGGCAGCAGTCGATCCAGACTCAGGCGCTGTACGCCGGGCATGGATTTGACGTCTTCGACCCGGTCCACGCCGTCGAGCAGGAAGATCGGCAAAATCAAATTGCTGGGCAGCAGGTGGTTTTCGCGCACCAGAGCGCGCGTGAAGGCGTCGCGCCGCAGGCGGCGTGGGCGGCTGGCAGGGAAGGGGGGGGGGGTGCGCACGAGCGGGTCTCCTGGGTCATGGCAATTGGGTGGCAAACGATCAATTTCTTGGGAACTTTACTTGCAACAATTGAAGGCGAGTATCTGCTAAGATTTATCCTGGATGATAGCCGTGAGGTGGTCGTCCCCTGCTTTTCCTCCCTGAGCAGGAGCCTTAAAGTGATGACAGCGATAAGGCTTTCCAGCCCCGGCCCATGGCCGGGGCTTTTTTTCAGCCTGCGCCGACCAGGCAGCGCGCTTCGCGATCCGCGCCGCGACGATTTCGGCATGGATAATGCCGCATGCTCTGGATCAAAGCCCTTCACATCATTTTCGTCGCCAGCTGGTTTGCCGGCTTGTTCTATCTTCCGCGCATCTTCGTCAATCTGGCGATGGTGCCGGCCGACAGTCATGCCGAGCGTGAACGTCTGCTCTTGATGGCGCGCAAGCTCTACAAGTTCATGACGCTCTTGATGATCCCCGCAGTCGGACTGGGCTTCGCGTTGTGGCTCTACTACGGCGTGGGCAGCGGGGCGGGCAATGGCTGGCTGCATGCCAAGCTGGTGGTGGTGGCCTTGGTGTTGGGGTTCCATCATGCTTGCCGCAGCCTGCTGCGCAGCTTCGAGAAACTCGCGAACCGACACAGCCACAAGTGGTTTCGTGTCTTCAACGAAATATCGGTGCTGCTTTTTGCCGCGGCCGTGATGCTGGTGGTCGTGAAGCCTTTTTGACCTCGTAACTGCCCCAGCATGCAGCGCCGCCGCAGCTCCCTGGCCTCGCTACTGGCGCTCGCCTACGGATTGCTGGTGGTCTATGCCAGTCTGTATCCGTTCAGCGGATGGCGCTGGCCTCTGGCCAGCTTCCCTCAGTTGCTGAGCCTGCCCTGGCCACGGTGGTGGCAAGGCTTTGACGTTGCCGCCAATCTGCTCGGCTACCTGCCCTTGGGTGCGCTGTTGTTCGTGGCTCTGGTGCGTCGCGGGCAAGGCGTGCTCCTGCCCTTGCTGTTGGGCGTGCTCCTGCCCGGCGCCTTGTCGTTTGCGATGGAGACAGTGCAGCACCTGTTGCCCACCCGCGTGCCGTCGCTGGGTGACTGGGTGCTCAACACGGCGGGCGCTGCATTGGGCGTGCTGCTGGCGCTCATCGTTCATGCGCTGGGCGGATTGGAGCGCTGGGAAACCCTGCGTGACCGATGGTTCGAGTCCCCCAGCGAAGGAGGCGTCGCCCTGCTGATGCTGTGGCCGGTCGGCCTGCTGTTTCCGGCCCCCATGCCACTCGGCTTGGGACAGGTTTCATCGTTTTGGTCAGGCATCAGGGAAGGCGTCGCAACGCTGCTGCAAGACACGCCGTGGCAATTGGACATGCTCGACAACAGCGGCGCCGCCGCTGCCGAGCTTGCCCGCGCGCTGCCCCCCGGCTTGGAGGCACTTGCAATTGCGCTTGGCGTGGTGGCGCCCTGTGTGGTCGCCCTGGTGGTGGCCAAGCCGGGCTGGCGCAAACCGGGCCTGGTACTGGGGGGCGTGGCGCTGGGCGTGTCGGTCACGGCCTTGTCCACCGCCATGAGTTTCGGACCCCAGCATGCGTTGGCGTGGATGACGGGGCCTGCTGTCGTGGGCCTGATGGTCGGATTGCTGGCTGCCATTGTGCTGTGTTGGGTGCCTGCCCGCATGGTGGCAGCCCTGGGTCTGGTGAGCATCACGACCCTGATTGTGTTGATCAATATGGCACCGCCCAACCCCTACTTTTCGCAGAACCTGGCGTCTTGGGAGCAGGGGCAATTCATTCGATTCCATGGGGTGGCGCAATGGGTGGGCTGGTTGTGGCCTTTCGTCGCGCTGGCTTGGCTGCTGGCGCGCGTGAGCCGGCGCGACCGACCATGAGACCAAGAGCAAGCCGCGCACTGCCTACAATCTCGCGCATGAGCTATTACGAACGCCATATATTTTTCTGCCTGAACCAGCGCGACGAGGGCGAAAACGCTTGCGCACTGCACGGCGCACAACAGGCCTTCGATCATTGCAAGGCGCGTGTCAAGGCGGCGGGCCTGAGCGGCGCGGGCAAGGTGCGTGTCAACAAGTCAGGCTGCCTCGATCGTTGCGCCGGTGGACCGGTGGCGGTGGTCTATCCCGACGCGATTTGGTACAGCTATGTTGACAACAACGACATCGACGAGATCGTCGACAGGCATCTGATCGGCGCAGAAGTGGTCGAGCGGCTGCTGTTGCCGCCCGACGTGGGTCGCTGAGCCGATTCAGTGAACGCACAAACCCAACGGTTGCAAGTGGTCGGTCCGGCCGGCGAAATCGAATGCGCGGTGGACGAGCCCGAGCAGGCGCCGCGCGGCGTGGTCGTGATCTGCCACCCCAACCCGGTGCAAGGGGGCACGCTCGACAACAAGGTGGTGCAGACCATCGCGCGCGCGTTTGTGCAGATGGGATACCGCGCGGTGCGGTTCAATTTCCGTGGCGTGGGCCTGTCGCAAGGGGTCTGGGACGAGGGCCGCGGCGAGGTTGACGATGCCTTGGCCGTGGTCAAGGCTTTGCGTGAACCGCACTTGCCGCTGGCCTTGGCGGGATTTTCCTTCGGTGCCTACGTGACCGCGCAAGCCGCGTCGCGCTTGGCTGGCGACCAGCGCGCCGAGCGCCTGTTGCTGGTCGCGCCCGCCACCAGCCGTTTCGACACCGCCGCCGTGCCTGCCGATACGCTGGTGATTCATGGTGAGGTCGACGACGTGGTGCCGCTTGCCGCGGTGCTCGACTGGGCACGGCCGCAAGCGCTGCCGCTGGTCGTGGTGCCTGGTGTCGGGCACTTTTTCCATGGGCAACTGCCCTTGCTCAAGAACCTGCTGCTGCGCACCTGGCAACACTGAAGTCCTCCCGAAATTTCACCCTCTCCAGTTGCGATTGAAGTCCCGATGAAACTCCTGATAGCTCTTGTGCTGGCCTTGTTCGGTTTTGGTGTCTGGGCGCAAACGCCCCAGCCCCCTGAAATCGCGGCGCGCCAGTTCCTGCTGCTGGACATGACGTCCAACCAGGTGCTGGCCGAGCGTGGCGCCGACACACCCACCGACCCGGCGTCGCTGACCAAGCTGATGACTGCCTACATCGTGTTCCAGGCCTTGCGCGAAAAGAGAATCACGCTTGAGCAAACCATGGCGGTGTCCCAGCGGGCTTGGGATGCGCGCAAGGGCGGGAGTTCGGTGATGTTCATCGACACCACCATGCATCCCAAGGTTGATGAGTTGCTGCGCGGCATGATCGTGCAGTCGGGCAATGATGCGTCGGTGGCGCTGGCCGAAGCGGTGGGCGGCACGGTCGAGCAGTTTGTCGCCATGATGAATCGTCAGGCGCAGGCCTGGGGCATGACGAACACCACCTTCAAGAACGTTGAGGGCATGACCGATCCTGGCCACAAGACCACGGCGCGCGACCTGTCGGTGGTGGCAGCCCATATCATTCGTGACTTCCCCGAGTACTACCCCTATTACTCGATGAAGGACTTCACTTACAACAAGATCCGCCAGGACAACCGCAATCTTCTGCTGCGCCGTGATCCCAGCGTCGATGGCATGAAAACCGGCTATACCGATGCGGCGGGCTATAGCCTGATCGCGAGCGCACAACGCGACTTTCCGAACGGCAAACGTCGCTTGTTGAGCGTCGTGATGGGCACCGATTCTCGCGAGGCACGCGCCAACGAGAGTCAGAAGCTCCTCAATTGGGGTTATCAGGCCTTTGATGCCGTGCGTTTGTTCGAGCTTGGGCAAACTGTCAGCGAGGCCATGGTCTGGAAAGGCGCGACGAGTCAAGCCAAACTCGGTGCCCAGGGCGCCTTGTTCGTGAGCGTGCCGCGAGGTGAAGGTGCCAAGTTGTTGACCCAGCTTGAGCGTACCGACCCGTTGGTGGCGCCATTGAACAAGGGCCAGCGCGTCGGTTCGATCAAGGTCACGACCAGCGCGGGCACACCAGTGGCCGAGGTGCCGCTGGTGGTGCTGGAGGCCGTGCCCTTGGCCGGCATTTTTGGCCGGGCCTGGGACTCAATCCGGCTCTGGATCAAGTAGACGCACAATGTGTGCGGCGGACGCGCGCTTCAAGGAGAAATACGTATGAGTTCATTGCCCGAGAGCTTGGCTTCCTCGCTGTGTTACTTGAATGGACAGATCGGACCGATCGGCCAGGCCAAGGTTTCGGTCATGGATCGCGGCTTCATGTTTGGCGATGGCATCTACGAGGTGTTGCCCGTCTACGAGCGACGCATATTCCGCTTTGACGAACACATGGAGCGCATGGGCCGCAGCTTGGCCAAGCTGCGCATTGCCGATCCGCTGTCGCGCCTCGAGTGGCTGGCTTTGTGCCGCAAGCTTGTCGCGGCACAGGCGTTCGACGACCAGGTGGTGTACATCCAGATCAGCCGCGGCGTGGCGCCGCGCAACCATGTCATGCCCGACGATGTTGTGCCGACCGTCTTTGTGATGTGCACGCCCATGGCCTCAGTCCCGGCCGAATTGCGCCACCACGGTGCGGCTTGTATCAGCGCGCGCGACTTTCGCTGGGAGCGGGGCGACATCAAGAGCATTTCGCTGCTGGGCAATGTGCTGGCACGCCAGATGTCGGCCGACCATGGTGCTTTGGAGACAATCATGTTCCGTGACGGTTTCTTGACCGAGGCGTCGGCGAGCAATGTGTGGATCGCCCACGAAGGCGCGCTGCTCGGCGCGCCCAAGAGCGAGCATGTGCTGGAAGGCATTCGCTACAACCTGATCCGCGAACTCTGCGAAGAGCTCGGCATTGCCTACAACCTGCGCCCGATCGCAGAGGCTGATGTGCGCGCTGCCGACGAGATCATTCTCAGTTCGGCCACCAAGGAGGTGTTGGCCGTCACCAGCCTGGATGGCGAAGCGGTCGGCCATGGTGCGCTGCGAGGCAAGCCCGGCCCCGTGTATGCCATGCTGTACGAGGCCTACCAGCGCGCGAAGAAGGCGCAGGCAATCTGAGCCGGAACGATGGTTTGACTCTCGGCACCGACAGCAGCAGTCCTATGCACACGCCCATCCCGCCCGAGCAGTCGTTGATCGAGTACCCCTCGCGCTTTCCGATCAAGGTGATGGGCGCCAACGTCGAGGGGTTCGCCCGGGCGATTGTCGAGTTGACGCTGAGGTTCGATCCTGAGTTCGATGTCGAGTCGGTCGAGCAGCGCCTCAGCTCAGGCGGCAAATATCTGGGCCTGACCGTCACCATCACGGCCACCAGCCGCGAACAACTTGACGAGTTCTACCGTACCTTGAGCACCCACCCGATGGTGAAGATGGTGCTCTGATCGGACCCGCGTCAATGGGGCGACGCGGCGAGCAGGGCATCGAGTTCGGCACGCTTGTCAGGGGCCGCCTCATCACCGTTGCGCGCTGCCACGTCGTACCAGTAGCGCGCCAGGCGCAGGTCCTTGGCCACGCCGTCGCCATGCTCGTACATGGAGGCCAGGATGTACTGCGCACCGACATCCCCGCCATTGGCTGCCTCCCGGTACCAGCGCGCGGCCATGACCCAGTCCTTGGCCACGCCGCGGCCCAGAAAATACGCGGTGGCCAGTTCGAGCTGCGCCTCCACTTCGCCCGCTGTTGCAGCAAGCCCGAACCAGCGCACCGCAAGCACTTGATCCGGCTTGCCCAGCAGGCCCTGCTCATAGATATGTCCCAGGCTCAGTTGCGCCACCACCAGACCCTTGGCGGCCGCACGCTCCAACAGCCGCAAGGCCTTCGCGACACTGGGTTTGGGCGTCTCGCCGCGCAAGTGCATCATGGCCAAGTTGTAGTCAGCCAAAGCAAGACCTTGCCTGGACAAGCGCTCGAAGCCGGCCAGCGCGGTGGGCAGATCGCCGGTGGCATAGGCGGCGACGGCGCGGTCGATCGGGGCGTATGCAGCGTCGCCCGGCTGTGCCCGGCTCGATCCGGCAACCGTCAGGCAAGCCAGGAGCCACAAGCCGGAGATCAACCATCGAGTGTCATGCTGCTTCATACGAGTTCCCCAACCGGCGCGGCAACGGCGAAGTGCGTCAACGTCGGCGAACTATAGAGTGTCTGGTCGCGGTGCGCGCGTGCCGCGCTTGCGACCCGTTTAGGATGGCGGATATGCAAATCAAGATCTTGGGACGGGTCGACTACGAGGCCACCTATCAGCAGATGCGCGACTTCACCGAGTCGCGTGACCCGCACACCGAAGACGAACTCTGGCTCGTCGAACATGCCGCTGTATACACGCAGGGCCTGGCGGGCAAACTGGAGCACTTGCTCGATCCGGCGGGCATTCCGGTCGTGCAGAGCAACCGTGGCGGCCAGGTCACCTATCACGGACCGGGGCAGGTGGTCGCATACCCGCTGGTGGATCTGGCGCGCCTGGGCTTTTACGTGCGCGAATATGTCTATCGTCTGGAGACGGCGGTCATTCAGACCTTGGCAGAGTTTGGCGTCACCGGGCATCGCGTGGCCGGTGCTCCCGGCATCTATGTGAAGCTGAATGATCCGTTTGGCCACGCGGCGCTGGCCGGTCCGACCGACCCGCGCGATCCGTTCAGAGGCCTGGGCAAGATCGCCGCCCTGGGTATCAAGGTCAGTCGGCATTGCGCGTATCACGGGGTGGCGCTCAACGTGGCGATGGATTTGACGCCGTTTTCAGGCATCAACCCTTGCGGCTATGCAGGCTTGGCCACCATCGACCTCGCTACACTGGGCGTTCACACGGATTGGGCGACTGCGGCCCAGCGCTTCGGCAGCCGGCTCGAGTCCCAACTGAGCCTTTGATCGCAGCGTCAACAGCAACTCCCGATGACTCACGAAAACAATACGTTTGAACCCAAGTCCGGGTCGGGCTACGACGCCAACGCCAAACAGAAGGCGCAGGCGAAGACGTCGCGCATTCCGATCAAGATCGTCCCGGCCGAGGTGTTGAAGAAACCTGACTGGATACGCGTCAAGGCGGGCTCCCCCAGCACGCGTTTTTACGAGATCAAGAAGATCCTGCGCGAGCACAACTTGCACACGGTCTGCGAAGAGGCCTCGTGTCCCAATATCGGCGAATGTTTTGGCGGCGGCACGGCAACCTTCATGATCATGGGCGACAAGTGCACGCGCCGCTGTCCCTTCTGTGATGTGGGTCACGGTCGACCGGACCCCCTGGACATCGACGAGCCAGTCAATCTCGCCAAGACGATTGCCGCGCTCAAGCTCAAGTACGTGGTCATCACCAGCGTCGATCGGGACGATCTGCGCGATGGGGGTGCTGGGCACTTCGTGGACTGCATACGGGCGATACGCGAGCGCTCTGCGGTCACGCGCATCGAGATTCTCACGCCCGATTTCCGTGGACGCATGGAGCGCGCGCTGGACATCCTGAAGACCGCCCCACCCGACGTGATGAACCACAATCTGGAGACCGCGCCCCGCCTGTACAAGGAGGCGCGTCCGGGCTCCGACTACCAGACCAGCCTCGACTTGCTGAAGCGTTTCAAGGAGCAGGTGCCGGGCGTCCCGACCAAGAGCGGCGTCATGGTCGGCCTGGGCGAGACCGATGAAGAAATCCTGCAGGTGATGCGCGACATGCGCTCCCATGGCATAGACATGCTGACGATTGGCCAGTACCTAGCGCCCTCGGGACATCACTTGCCGGTGCGGCGCTATGTGCACCCCGACACCTTCAGGATGCTCGAGACCGAGGCCTACCGAATGGGCTTCAGTCACGCCGCAGTCGGAGCGTTGGTGCGTTCAAGCTACCACGCGGATCAGCAGGCGCATCAGACCTTGCAGACGGCCGCCGATGCAGCGTCCGGCGCGAGCTGAGCCGCGGGCCAGTACTGCGGCGCAGAGGTTTCGGAACAAGATGAAAGCGATGGATTCGGCCCGGTGGCAAGGCGGAAACCGCAGCAATACCGATTGGTATTGCGAGGATTTGCAACGCCGCCACCGGGTCGAAGACGCGCGTTCATGTTTCGAAATCTCTGGGTCGCAGTACTAGAAGCCTTTGGTCAGTTCGAATTGAAGGATGGCTGGCAAAGCGTCGTCCAATGCGCTTGCATCGAGGTGGGCCAAGCTGTCTGCGCTGGCGCTGGAGAGTTGCGTGCTGCGTCCGTCCTTGTGAATCTCGACGAAACTGAAGTTGGCGACCTCGTTGCGCAGTTCCGCGAACAGTGCATCAAAGGACGCGCCGCGCAAACCCGATTCGAACACGATGCCATGCGGCAGGCCATCCTGGCAAAAGGCGATGGCCTCATCCATGGAGCCGACCTGATCAATGATCAAGCCCATGTGGCGAACCGCGTCCTGCACCTGCATGCGAAGCTCGCGCCTTGACGCGATGATGAGCAAGTGGCTGCCGGCCAGCGGCTTGGCGTTGATCGAGCGCTCGAAGTCCTGATCGACATCGAAGCCTGCATCCAGCGTGTCAGTTTCGGACGCGATGGTGCTGGGAAACTCGACCGAAAAAGTGGTGATGCCTCCGTCGAGGTTTCGGATCGGACTCAAACCCATGGTCTCGGCAGTGCGCTCGACCAGACACCAGGTCAGCGAGTTCAGACCCGCAGCAAAGACGTCCAAAGCTTGATCGTCCAAGGTGTCGATGGCGCGATGCGCGAACCGGCATGTCAAGCGCGCGCGGATGACACCGGAAGTCAACTCGACGCGCATCTCGATCGGTGAATGCGTGCTCGACAAGGCCCAGTCCACCAAGGCATTGAGCAGGGCAAACAGCAGCGACCCGTCGCCCATCACTTCGGCCGGCTTGAACGCCTGGCGAATCTGTATGCCGCGCGCCTGCGCCTCGCGTGCGCGGTGGGTAAGCACGCTGCGCAGCATCTGGGTCAGATGCAGGCGCTCGCGTGATTGCTGCAGTCGACCCGAGGCGAGTCGCGCAAGTTGCTGGCCCACCATCCCCGCCTCGCGCGCATGCGCCACGCTTTCGCGCAATGCGCGCAGGCTCTGACGGTCGATCTGGCCTGTGACGATGAGGTTTTGTATGCGCTCCAGCGCCGAACTCAAGGGACCGGAGATTTCAGCTCCGAGCAGCTGCATGATGTCTGGCCAATCGGCACGCCCGACCCCGCTCGCAGCTGCGTCGGCAGCCACGGGCAAGGGAGTTTTGAGCCCGGACTTCAGTTCAGACATTTGTGGGTTATTGAGAAGACGCGCATCGCATGGTGCGGCTGCTGTCCCTCTTCGTCCATCCCCGAAGTGGGGGCTTTCGCTGGCAATGCAAGGTTTCGTGACACACCAAGTCGACTCGGCAAAGTGCATGTTTCAACAGGTTTTCAAGGCGTCATGGAGTCGCGCGACGGCGTGCCAGACCCCTCAGTCGAGTGTGTCCAAGTGGGCAGCCATGGGTCGTTGCGTTTTCTTGTCGCAGGATGGGGGTCAGGTCATGCCTGGCAATCAGACAATTCCTTGGGCGCGCAATTGCGCGACCTGATCGGGGCGCAAACCGAACTCGGCGAGCACTTCATCCGTGTGCTGGCCGAGCAGCGGCGGGGCCTGGCGGTAGGTGACTGGCGTGGCCGAGAGTTTCATCGGGCTGGCCACCAGGCGCAAGGTGTCGGTGAGCGGATGACGCATGGGGACGACCATCTCGCGCGCCAGCACCTGCGGGTCGTCGAATACCTCCTGCAAGTTGTTGATGGCGCCGCAAGGAACCTTGGCGGCTTCGAGTGCGGCCAGCCATGTGGCGCGTGGCCGGGTCTTCATCAGCGACGCGAGTCGGGGCACCAGCAAGTCGCGGTTGCGCACCCGGTTGGCATTGCTTGAAAACTGCGTGTCCCGGGCCAGTTCCGAGCAGCCCGCCACGTCGCAAAAGCGCGCAAATTGTGCGTCGTTGCCCACTGCCAGTATCAGATGACCGTCGCTTGTCTCGAACACCTGATACGGCACGATGTTCTGGTGCGCGTTGCCGACGCGCTTGGGCGCCACGCCGGTCGTGAGGTAGTTGGAGGCCAGATTTGCGAGCATCGCTACCTGCGTGTCAAGCAAGGCCATGTCGATGACTTGCCCCTGACCGGTCGCATCGCGGTGGCGCAACGCCGCCAATATTGCAACCGTCGCATACAGGCCGGTGAACAAGTCGGCTACGGCCACCCCGACTTTTTGCGGTCCGCCGCCGGGCAGGTCGTCGCGTTCGCCGGTTACGCTCATCAATCCGCCCATGCCTTGGATCGCGTAGTCGTAGCCGGCGCGGTCCTTGTACGGACCCGTCTGGCCAAAGCCGGTGATGGAACAAACGATCAGCCCAGGGTTGAGTGCGAGCAGGGCTGAAGCGTCCAGCCCGTAGCGGGCCAGATCGCCCACCTTGAAATTTTCGACCAGCACGCTGCTGTGCGCGGCCATGCGCCGTATCAAGTCCTGACCATCCGGCTTGGCGATGTCCACCGTGATCGAGCGCTTGTTGCGGTTCGCGCCAAGATAGTAGGCGGCTTCGCCGGTGTCCTGGCCCTGGGCGTTCTTCATGAAGGGCGGGCCCCAGCCGCGCGTGTCGTCACCGGCGCCCGGGCGTTCCACCTTGATCACGTCAGCACCGAGGTCGGCCAGGGTTTGCGTGCTCCAGGGGCCCGCCAGCACGCGCGAAAGGTCCAGCACACGCACGCCCGCGAGTGCCATGGCTTGAGAGTTGTTTGATGGTTGCATGGCGGGCATTGTGCGACAGCGCGTCCGGCGATCACGGGATAATGGCGGCATGCCGTGCAGTCCCGCTCGCCCCCGAAGTCTTCGTCGCGCCAGATGCTTGTCGTTGAGCCTGCTCGGCTTGGCGTCGGCCTGCACGCCCGCGCTGGATTGGCGTGAGGTGCGGCCGGACGGGGCTCATCTGGCTTTGATGTTTCCCTGCAAACCTGCCAGCAATGCGCGCAACGTCGACATGCAGGGCAGGCAAGTTCGAACGTTTTTGATTGCCTGCAAGACCGCGGACCAAAGCTTTTCGCTGTCGTACGCGGATGTCGGCGATCCGGCACTCGTCGGCGCGGCATTGAAGCAGATGCGCGAGTCGCTGACCGCCAAGTTGTTGCCCAGCGCGGTGCAACCAGTGGCATCGGCCACGTCGCTGAAGGTGAGCGGCATGACACCCAATCCGCAGGCACTGGCGCAGCCCTTGTCGGGTCAAATGCCCGACGGTTCGGCGGTGTCGGGCATCGTGGCCGTGTTTGCGCGTGGCACGGTCGTGTATCAGGCGGTCGTGCTGGGGCCTCAGCACGATGCCGTCGCTCAGGAAGGCTTTGTGAACGCCATCAAGTTTCTTTCATGATGGCCTCTCCACGGGCGTCGACTTTGCGTATGGATCGCGCAGCGATGACGCTGTTCCTGAGTTTTGCGTTTGCGTATTTCTTTTCGACGCTGCTGCGCGCGATCACCGCCACTCTGGCGCCTACTTTCAGTGTCGAGTTGCAGTTGAATTCGGCTGACCTGGGCTTGTTGGCGGGCGTATTTTTTCTGGGTTTTTCGGCAATGCAGTTGCCGCTTGGCATCGGGCTTGACCGTTTCGGCCCGAAACGGGTGCTCCTGGTGCTGCTGAGTCTGGCGGTGCTGGGCTGTGCAGCGTTCGCCTCGGCCACCAGTTTTGTTGGCCTGGTGGCGGCGCGCGTGTTGTGCGGCGTGGGCGTCTCGGCTTGCCTGATGGCGCCAATGACGGCATTTCGAAAGCGTTTTGATGAACGCACCCAGATGCGTAGCACCTCTTGGATGTTGATGACAGGATCGCTCGGCATGGTGGGTTCGACCTTGCCCGTCGAGTACTTGCTGCCCTTGCTGGGCTGGCGCGGCCTGTTCTGGGGAGTGGCGGCCTTGTTGCTGGTGGCCATGCTGGGCATTGCATGGATGGTCCCGCGCGACCCGGTGCTGGCGGAGTCTGAATCGCAAGAGTCTGGGCTGCGCGCCTATGCGGCCGTTTTTCGACACCCCACCTTTGTACGCATGTGGCCGCTGGGCGTGGTGCAATACGGCTCTTTGTTGGCTGTGCAGACCTTATGGGCAGGCCCTTGGTTGACCGAGGTCTGTGGCTGGACGCAGGCGCAGGCCGCGCAGGGATTGTTTTTCATCAACGTGGCGATGTTGCTGACGTTCCTGGGTTGGGGACTGGTGTTGCCACGCCTGTACGCAAAAGGTTGGACGGCGCAGATCCTGCTGACACGCGGTTTGCCGGTGAGCAGCGCGGTACTTGTGCTGATACTGCTGTTGGGCGAGCAGGCCAGTGCCTGGGCCTGGGGACTCTTTTGCGTGACCAGCACCGTCGTGGCCTTGTCGCAACCGAGGGTGGGTCAGGCATTTCCAGCGCGACTGGTCGGTCGCGCCCTCTCAGCCTTCAACTTGTTGATATTTTTGGGTGTATTCATGGTGCAGTGGGGAATTGGTTTGGCCTTGGACTTGTTTCGGAGCTGGGGATGGTCAACCCTGATGTCCTACCGCGGCGCCTTCGGCTTGATGGCTGCCGCAAGCATCCTGTCGTATCTGTGGTTTTGGTGGCGTGGCGACGAACCAGAAGTTGCGCCGGACAGCCGGCACGGCACGGCTGGTTTCAAGACTGACCATAATTGAGCCATGGCGGGTCTATTGCTCATTGCTCATGCTCCTTTGGCCACGGCCCTGCAGGCGGTCGCGCGTCACACATTTCCTGACTGCACGTCGCAGTTGGAGGCACTGGATGTCACGCCAGAGATGTCGGTGGATGACGTGCTGGAAGCGTCACGCAGGTTGCTGGCGCGCATGGGGCAGCGCGACACATTGATACTGACAGATGTGTTTGGCGCGACGCCATCCAACGCGGCGTCGCGCTTGGTAGACGACATTCATGTGCGCTTGTTGGCCGGGGTGAATGTGCCGATGCTGTGGCGGGCCCTGTGTTATTCCAATTTACCGCTGGAGCAACTGATTCCGCGTGCCAGCAGCGGCGGAGTTCAGGGCATTGCTCCGGTCTGCGCGCCAGATACTTCAGCATCATGATCAAGACTGCAATCACGATTATCAACAAGCTGGGCCTGCATGCCAGAGCCTCAGCCAAGCTCACCAAGTTGGCCAGCACGTTCAAGAGCGAAGTGTTCATGAGCCGCAATGGGCGGCGCGTGAATGCCAAGAGCATCATGGGCGTGATGATGCTGGCTGCAGGCATCGGCACCACTGTGGAAATCGAAGCCGACGGCGAAGACGAACAGGCCGCGATGGATGCACTTCTGGCCTTGGTGAACGACAAGTTCGGCGAAGGTCAGTAGCGCCTGCGTTTGCTGCGATTCGAGACGCAAGCAGCGCTTGCTTCGTGGCGCGCCGTTTGACAAGGGCTTGGACAGTGAAAACCCTGCGCGCGCCGGCGTGCTTCTTTTGGTGCGCCCAGCATGGGCGCACTCCTGTGGGTGCAAGTCCCGCCGCAAGCTGACCACAGTGAGCGAAGTGAAGCGCAACTGCATGAGGGTGACCGATTGTGGGAAGGAAGCGTGGAGCGTAAGTCATGAGCCGATGGACAAGAACCAGATAGAAGGCGGTGCCGAGCAGGGCGAGCAGGCCAAAGACTGCAAAGCTCTCGTGGTCAAAGCTCAGGCGGCGTAAATCTGGCGGTTGTGTGATGAAGGAGTGCGACCCTTACCTGGGGAGATCTCGCCTCGTGCCTGAAAGGGCGACGGTGAAAGCCGGAGCGAGAAGTCAGCAGAGGCCGTAGTAGTCGTAGGCAAGGCCGCAGAGGCTGTGGACCGAAAGCGAAGGGCCGAAGGAATGGAAGGTATAGGCCTTGGGTTATCGAGAGAGGAGTGCCTCAGATGTTCACGCAAGTGAAGCTCGCCACAATGCCGGAGCAGGTGAATCTTGCAAGGGCGTGGCAGCGAGTGAACCGATCTCGCCGAACCCGAATCAGCGAAGCCAGGCGTGTAGTAGTGCAAACGTCTGCATGACCTCAACCATTCCAACCGCCCGGTGCGGACCCGCATGCCAGGTGGTGTGGGAGGGGAGTGAGTCACACTGACTCACCCCCTATCCCAATACGAAAGACCAGCCGCAAGCGGTGCGGTGCGTGTGAGCGCTGCTACAGTGAGCCCATGAGCTTTCAGGTCTTCGGTATTCCAGTGTCCAGGGGCGTGGCCATCGGCCGTGCCGTGCTGGTGGCGTCCGGGCGTGTCGATGTGGCGCACTATTTCATTGATGGCGCAAACACTGATGTCGAAGTTGTTCGCCTCCTGCATGCGCGCGATGTGGTTGCCCACGAGTTGGAAGCGCTGCAACGCGACTTGCCTGAAGACGCACCACAAGAACTGTGGGCCCTGTTGGACGTGCACTTGATGCTGCTGCGCGATGACGCGCTCACTGGCGCGGCCAAGCACTGGATTGTCGAACGTCACTACAACGCCGAGTGGGCGCTTTCAGCTCAGTTGGAAGTGCTGGCACGCCAATTCGATGAGATGGAGGACGAATACCTGCGTGAACGTAAGGCCGACCTGGAACAAGTGGTCGAGCGAGTGTTACGCGCACTGGGTCGAGATCCGGCCGCACCGATTTCTGGCCACCTGGGCGGGGTCGTAGATGTGTCGGCGCGAGATTTTGGTGGCGAAGATCCGTTGCTGCTGGTGGCAGCCGACATTGCGCCGGCCGACATGATGCAGTTCAAACGGAGCGTCTTTCACGGCTTCATCACGGACATCGGCGGCAAGACGTCGCATACGGCAATTGTCGCGCGCAGCATGGACATTCCGGCTGTGGTGGGCGCCCGGGAAGCCAGTCGACTGATTCGACAAGACGACTGGGTGATCATCGATGGCGACGTCGGCGCCGTGATAGTCAACCCTTCGCCCATCATGTTGGAGGAGTACCGGTTCCGGCAGCGTCAGAGCGAACTTGAGCGTGCACGCCTGGCGCGACTTCGCCACACGCCTGCGGTCACCTTGGACAGCGAACGAGTCGAGTTGCTGGCCAACATCGAATTGCCTTCAGATGCGAGTGCCGCGTTGGATGCCGGAGCGGTAGGTGTGGGGCTGTTTCGCAGCGAATTCCTGTTCATGAATCGCAATGGTGAGCTGCCCAGTGAGGACGAACAGTTTGAGGCCTACCGCGCTGCTGTTGAAGCCATGAAGGGCATGCCGGTCACGATACGCACGGTTGACGTGGGGGCGGACAAACCCATGGAACGAATGTCGGCCAGCGAGTTGCGTCACGATCACGTGCTAAACCCTGCTTTGGGTCTGCGCGCGATTCGCTGGTGTCTGGTAGAGCCCAGCATGTTCCGACGGCAGCTGCGCGCCATCTATCGTGCGAGCGCCTACGGCAAAGTACGCCTCCTTGTGCCCATGGTTGCGCATCTTAGCGAGATGCGCATGATTCATGAGGCGCTGCAACGGGTCCGTCAGCAACTTACGGAGTCTGGGCACGCATTTTCAAATGTCGAGATCGGCGTCATGGTCGAAGTGCCGGCGGCGGCCATGATGCTGCCCCTGTTGCTCAAGCATGTGGACTTCATTTCCATAGGCACGAACGACTTGATTCAATACACTCTGGCGATTGATCGTGCAGACGAATCGGTCGCTCATTTGTATGACGCCTGGCACCCGGCCGTTCTGCAACTCGTCGCCCAGTCAATTGCACATGCGCATGCGATGGGCAAAGACGTCAGCGTCTGCGGCGAGATGGCTGGCGACGTGGTCTTCACAGAATTGCTGCTTGCGATGGGTTTGCGCAGCTTCTCCATGCATCCGTCGCAGATCCCGGCTGTCAAGCAGCGCTTGCTGCGAGTTGATGCATCGCGCGTGGCACAGTTTCTGCCCAGCGTGCTCGCCAGCGAAGATCCACAGCAAGCGGCGCAAGCCTTGTTTACCGTCAGCCGCGGCTCAACTGTCTATAAGCATTAGCCAACTCATGAGGGTTGAGGCATCAAGGCTGAGCCATGGTCAGTCCTCAAGAGCTATAGATGGTGGATCTCTATCTCGACCATCTCCGCCCGTCGGCATTGAGCGAGCGGCTTGAGGCCCTCATTTCGTGCTACAGTTCAAGGCTTCGCTGGCGCAGGAAGTGCCTCCGCCAAAGGCCGATTCGGAAGATCTGGCAGCGGGAAGCAAAAAAAGGTGTTGACGCGGGTTTAAAAAGGCAGCGATAATCGCGGTCTTCGCTAACGACTGCAGGTCAGAGTCAGCGGCGCTCTTGTGAGCGATGTTCTTTAAAAATTAACAGCCGATAAGCGTGGGCGTTTGAAGGCGAGTGCGGAGATGTTTGGGTAAAACTGGGCATCCGAGTCTCTTGGACTTTAAACGCTCATGGAAGTGAAGTTCACTTCAATTCTTTGAGTAATTTATCAAGATCGAACTGTAGAGTTTGATCCTGGCTCAGATTGAACGCTGGCGGCATGCCTTACACATGCAAGTCGAACGGTAACGCGGGGCAACCTGGCGACGAGTGGCGAACGGGTGAGTAATATATCGGAACGTGCCCAGTTGTGGGGGATAACTACTCGAAAGAGTGGCTAATACCGCATACGACCTGAGGGTGAAAGCGGGGGACTCGCAAGAGCCTCGCGCAATTGGAGCGGCCGATATCAGATTAGCTAGTTGGCGGGGTAAAAGCCCACCAAGGCGACGATCTGTAGCTGGTCTGAGAGGACGACCAGCCACACTGGGACTGAGACACGGCCCAGACTCCTACGGGAGGCAGCAGTGGGGAATTTTGGACAATGGACGAAAGTCTGATCCAGCCATGCCGCGTGCGGGAAGAAGGCCTTCGGGTTGTAAACCGCTTTTGTCAGGGAAGAAACGCTCTGGGTTAATACCTTGGGGTAATGACGGTACCTGAAGAATAAGCACCGGCTAACTACGTGCCAGCAGCCGCGGTAATACGTAGGGTGCAAGCGTTAATCGGAATTACTGGGCGTAAAGCGTGCGCAGGCGGTTATGCAAGACAGATGTGAAATCCCCGGGCTCAACCTGGGAACTGCATTTGTGACTGCATAGCTAGAGTACGGTAGAGGGGGATGGAATTCCGCATGTAGCAGTGAAATGCGTAGATATGCGGAGGAACACCGATGGCGAAGGCAATCCCCTGGACCTGTACTGACGCTCATGCACGAAAGCGTGGGGAGCAAACAGGATTAGATACCCTGGTAGTCCACGCCCTAAACGATGTCAACTAGTTGTTGGGAGGGTTTCTTCTCAGTAACGTAGCTAACGCATGAAGTTGACCGCCTGGGGAGTACGGCCGCAAGGTTGAAACTCAAAGGAATTGACGGGGACCCGCACAAGCGGTGGATGATGTGGTTTAATTCGATGCAACGCGAAAAACCTTACCTACCCTTGACATGTCAGGAATCCCAGAGAGATTTGGGAGTGCTCGAAAGAGAGCCTGAACACAGGTGCTGCATGGCCGTCGTCAGCTCGTGTCGTGAGATGTTGGGTTAAGTCCCGCAACGAGCGCAACCCTTGTCATTAGTTGCTACATTTAGTTGGGCACTCTAATGAGACTGCCGGTGACAAACCGGAGGAAGGTGGGGATGACGTCAGGTCATCATGGCCCTTATGGGTAGGGCTACACACGTCATACAATGGCCGGTACAGAGGGCTGCCAACCCGCGAGGGGGAGCTAATCCCAGAAAACCGGTCGTAGTCCGGATCGCAGTCTGCAACTCGACTGCGTGAAGTCGGAATCGCTAGTAATCGCGGATCAGCTTGCCGCGGTGAATACGTTCCCGGGTCTTGTACACACCGCCCGTCACACCATGGGAGCGGGTTCTGCCAGAAGTAGTTAGCCTAACCGCAAGGAGGGCGATTACCACGGCAGGGTTCGTGACTGGGGTGAAGTCGTAACAAGGTAGCCGTATCGGAAGGTGCGGCTGGATCACCTCCTTTCTGGAAAATGACAAGGCGTTGATTTATTGAAGCTTGCTTCGATGAATCAAAAGCGGAGTCGAAATGGCACTCAAATTTGGGCGCCCACACTTATCGGCTGTAAATCACAACAGTGAGTGATTGATCGTAGAAATACGGCGTGAGCCTGCCGGGCGAGCCTGGAAGAGGCTTTGCGTAGTAGTTGCAGGTGTCACGCAAACAAATGCGTGGGTCTGTAGCTCAGTCGGTTAGAGCACCGTCTTGATAAGGCGGGGGTCGTTGGTTCGAATCCAACCAGACCCACCACGGATCAAGCTTTATGCTTGGAAAAGGTCCCGGGGGATTAGCTCAGCTGGGAGAGCACCTGCTTTGCAAGCAGGGGGTCGTCGGTTCGATCCCGTCATCCTCCACCAAATCACTTCATTGAGATGGCAAACCAAAGTTGGCCGCGGATCGAGAGATTACGCGGAAATTCTGGTTTGTCAGTTCAAAACTGGCTGTTGTTCTTTAACAATTTGTAGAGTCGAATTAGCGTTGTCGACGGAAAGTTCAATTTCTTCGTAAAGGGGGTTGAGCGCCGTGCCGTCGGCGACATATTTGATTGCGTCAACATAGACTTCAACTTGCGAAGTTCGAAGGATTGCTTGAAAGAGTGATTCGAGATTTAAGCGAGTATTGAAGTTCGGCATAACGCGTGAAATACTCAAACGTTCCTTGACGATGTCTCAGTAGTCTGCATGTCAGTGCGGCGAGACGTCAAAGTTATAGGGTCAAGTGAATAAGTGCATATGGTGGATGCCTAGGCGATTACAGGCGACGAAGGACGTGATAGCCTGCGATAAGCTTCGGGGAGCTGGCAAATTAGCTTTGATCCGGAGATTTCCGAATGGGGAAACCCACCCTTAGGGGTATCGCATGATGAATACATAGTCATGCGAGGCGAACCGGGTGAACTGAAACATCTCAGTAGCTCGAGGAAAAGACATCAACCGAGATTCCGAAAGTAGTGGCGAGCGAAATCGGAACAGCCTGCACGTTTTAGCAGTTTGCATATCAGAACGGAATGGAAAGTCCGGCCATAGCGGGTGATAGCCCCGTATGAAAAATGTAGATTGTGGAACTAGGCGTGCGACAAGTAGGGCGGGACACGTGTAATCCTGTCTGAATATGGGGGGACCATCCTCCAAGGCTAAATACTCGTAATCGACCGATAGTGAACTAGTACCGTGAGGGAAAGGCGAAAAGAACCCCGGGAGGGGAGTGAAATAGATCCTGAAACCGTATGCATACAAAAAGTCGGAGCCTCGAAAGGGGTGACGGCGTACCTTTTGTATAATGGGTCAGCGACTTACATTCAGTGGCAAGGTTAACCGAATAGGGAAGCCGTAGAGAAATCGAGTCCGAATAGGGCGTCTAGTCGCTGGGTGTAGACCCGAAACCAAGTGATCTATCCATGGCCAGGATGAAGGTGAGGTAACACTTACTGGAGGTCCGAACCGACTAATGTTGCAAAATTAGCGGATGAGCTGTGGATAGGGGTGAAAGGCTAAACAAACTTGGAAATAGCTGGTTCTCTCCGAAAACTATTTAGGTAGTGCCTCAAGTATTACCATCGGGGGTAGAGCACTGTTATGGCTAGGGGGTCATGGCGACTTACCAAACCATTGCAAACTCCGAATACCGATGAGTACAGCTTGGGAGACAGAGCACCGGGTGCTAACGTCCGGACTCAAGAGGGAAACAACCCAGACCGCCAGCTAAGGTCCCTAAAATTGGCTAAGTGGGAAACGAAGTGGGAAGGCTAAAACAGTCAGGATGTTGGCTTAGAAGCAGCCATCATTTAAAGAAAGCGTAATAGCTCACTGATCGAGTCGTCCTGCGCGGAAGATGTAACGGGGCTAAGCCAGTTACCGAAGCTGCGGATGTGCAATTTATTGCACGTGGTAGGAGAGCGTTCTGTACGCCTGTGAAGGTGGCTTGTGAAGGCTGCTGGAGGTATCAGAAGTGCGAATGCTGACATGAGTAGCGTTAAAGGGGGTGAAAAGCCCCCTCGCCGAAAGCGCAAGGTTTCCTACGCAACGTTCATCGGCGTAGGGTGAGTCGGCCCCTAAGGCGAGGCAGAGATGCGTAGCTGATGGGAAACAGGTCAATATTCCTGTACCGATCTATAGTGCGATGTGGGGACGGAGAAGGTTAGCTCAGCCGGGTGTTGGATGTCCCGGTTCAAGCGTGTAGTCGTATCCCTTAGGCAAATCCGGGGGACTTAGCTGAGGTGTGATAACGAGTCTGCTTGCAGACGAAGTGAGTGATACCCTGCTTCCAGGAAAAGCCACTAAGCTTCAGCTATAGATTGACCGTACCGCAAACCGACACTGGTGCGCGAGATGAGTATTCTAAGGCGCTTGAGAGAACTCTGGAGAAGGAACTCGGCAAATTGACACCGTAACTTCGGAAGAAGGTGTGCCTTTAGTAGGTGATCCATTTACTTGGTGAGCCCAATGAGGCCGCAGAGAATCGGTGGCTGCGACTGTTTATTAAAAACACAGCACTCTGCAAAGACGAAAGTCGACGTATAGGGTGTGACGCCTGCCCGGTGCTGGAAGATTAAATGATGGGGTGCAAGCTCTTGATTGAAGTCCCAGTAAACGGCGGCCGTAACTATAACGGTCCTAAGGTAGCGAAATTCCTTGTCGGGTAAGTTCCGACCTGCACGAATGGCGTAACGATGGCCACACTGTCTCCTCCAGAGACTCAGCGAAGTTGAAATGTTTGTGATGATGCAATCTCCCCGCGGAAAGACGGAAAGACCCCATGAACCTTTACTGTAGCTTTACATTGGACTTTGAACAGATCTGTGTAGGATAGGTGGGAGGCTTTGAAGCGGTGGCGCTAGCTGTCGTGGAGCCAACGTTGAAATACCACCCTGGTGTGTTTGAGGTTCTAACCTTGTCCCGTTATCCGGGATGGGGACAGTGTATGGTGGGCAGTTTGACTGGGGCGGTCTCCTCCCAAAGTGTAACGGAGGAGTTCGAAGGTACGCTAGATACGGTCGGAAATCGTGTTGATAGTGCATTGGCATAAGCGTGCTTGACTGCGAGACGGACATGTCGAGCAGGTACGAAAGTAGGACAAAGTGATCCGGTGGTTCTGTATGGAAGGGCCATCGCTCAACGGATAAAAGGTACTCTGGGGATAACAGGCTGATACCGCCCAAGAGTTCATATCGACGGCGGTGTTTGGCACCTCGATGTCGGCTCATCTCATCCTGGGGCTGTAGCCGGTCCCAAGGGTATGGCTGTTCGCCATTTAAAGAGGTACGTGAGCTGGGTTTAAAACGTCGTGAGACAGTTTGGTCCCTATCTTCCGTGGGCGCTGCAAGATTGAGAGAGCCTGCTCCTAGTACGAGAGGACCGGAGTGGACGCACCGCTGGTGTATCGGTTGTCATGCCAGTGGCATTGCCGAGTAGCTAAGTGCGGAAGAGATAACCGCTGAAAGCATCTAAGCGGGAAACTCGTCTCAAGATGAGTCTTGCCGGGGCCTTGAGCCCCCTGAAGGGTCGTTCGAGACCAGGACGTTGATAGGTTGGGTGTGGAAGCGCAGTAATGCGTTAAGCTAACCAATACTAATTGCCCGTGAGGCTTGACCCTATAACTTTGATGTAGTTGGAATCCATGTAAATGAAAGTCAATGTCGTCAAAGTAATGGACTGGTTGAGTATGAATACAAGTTACGCCGAATGTGGCGCAGTCGATAAGCTAGTTCAGACTGTATACTGATATGTTGAACATAGATTTCTAAATAGAATCTAAAGACTCTTGAATTTGGGCGGGCTGATTCGCAAGAAAGTTCGACCAGTCAGCCAACCCGTTTAAGCCTGATGACCATAGCGAGGTGGTCCCACTCCTTCCCATCCCGAACAGGACAGTGAAACGCCTCAGCGCCGATGATAGTGCGGATTCCCGTGTGAAAGTAGGACATCGTCAGGCTAATATCCGAGTAAAACGCCGGGCTTTTGTCCGGCGTTTTTATCTCTGAATGATGAGATCGTGCTATGATCCCATCCTTCAGCGATAAGTTGAACAAGTCGCAAGACTTCTGCTCTTTAACAAGTAACAGCCGATAAGCGTGGGCGTTTGAAGGTGAGTGCGGAGATGCCTGGGGAGACCTGGGGTGCTGAGTCCGGACTTTAAATGCTCATGGAAGTGAAGTTCACTTCAATTCTTTGAGTAAATTACAAGATCGAACTGTAGAGTTTGATCCTGGCTCAGATTGAACGCTGGCGGCATGCCTTACACATGCAAGTCGAACGGTAACGCGGGGCAACCTGGCGACGAGTGGCGAACGGGTGAGTAAAGTATCGGAACGTGCCCAGTAGTGGGGGATAGCCCGGCGAAAGCCGGATTAATACCGCATACGACCTAAGGGTGAAAGCGGGGGATCGCAAGACCTCGCGCTATTGGAGCGGCCGATGTCAGATTAGCTAGTTGGTGGGGTAAAAGCCTACCAAGGCGACGATCTGTAGCTGGTCTGAGAGGACGACCAGCCACACTGGGACTGAGACACGGCCCAGACTCCTACGGGAGGCAGCAGTGGGGAATTTTGGACAATGGACGAAAGTCTGATCCAGCCATGCCGCGTGCGGGAAGAAGGCCTTCGGGTTGTAAACCGCTTTTGTCAGGGAAGAAATCTTCTGGGTTAATAACTCGGGAGGATGACGGTACCTGAAGAATAAGCACCGGCTAACTACGTGCCAGCAGCCGCGGTAATACGTAGGGTGCAAGCGTTAATCGGAATTACTGGGCGTAAAGCGTGCGCAGGCGGTTATGCAAGACAGATGTGAAATCCCCGGGCTCAACCTGGGAACTGCATTTGTGACTGCATAGCTGGAGTGCGGCAGAGGGGGATGGAATTCCGCGTGTAGCAGTGAAATGCGTAGATATGCGGAGGAACACCGATGGCGAAGGCAATCCCCTGGGCCTGCACTGACGCTCATGCACGAAAGCGTGGGGAGCAAACAGGATTAGATACCCTGGTAGTCCACGCCCTAAACGATGTCAACTGGTTGTTGGGAGGGTTCCTTCTCAGTAACGAAGCTAACGCGTGAAGTTGACCGCCTGGGGAGTACGGCCGCAAGGTTGAAACTCAAAGGAATTGACGGGGACCCGCACAAGCGGTGGATGATGTGGTTTAATTCGATGCAACGCGAAAAACCTTACCTACCCTTGACATGTCTGGAATCCTGGAGAGATTTGGGAGTGCTCGAAAGAGAGCCAGAACACAGGTGCTGCATGGCCGTCGTCAGCTCGTGTCGTGAGATGTTGGGTTAAGTCCCGCAACGAGCGCAACCCTTGTCATTAGTTGCTACATTCAGTTGGGCACTCTAATGAGACTGCCGGTGACAAACCGGAGGAAGGTGGGGATGACGTCAGGTCCTCATGGCCCTTATGGGTAGGGCTACACACGTCATACAATGGCCGGTACAGAGGGCTGCCAACCCGCGAGGGGGAGCCAATCCCAGAAAACCGGTCGTAGTCCGGATCGCAGTCTGCAACTCGACTGCGTGAAGTCGGAATCGCTAGTAATCGCGGATCAGCTTGCCGCGGTGAATACGTTCCCGGGTCTTGTACACACCGCCCGTCACACCATGGGAGCGGGTTCTGCCAGAAGTAGTTAGCCTAACCGCAAGGAGGGCGATTACCACGGCAGGGTTCGTGACTGGGGTGAAGTCGTAACAAGGTAGCCGTATCGGAAGGTGCGGCTGGATCACCTCCTTTCTGGAAAATGACAAAGCGCGGTTTATGTTGGTATCTGGTTCGCCAGGTCAGATGCAGAGCGAGCGGAGGCAAAATGGCACTCTAATTTGAGCGCCCACACTTATCGGCTGTGAATCACAACAGTGAGTAACTGGTCAGTTGTGACTGATGACTGAGCGTGAGCCTGGTGAGCGTCAAAGTGGCCTCGACAAGACAGGCTGGCGCGAAGTGCAGGGCTCGTGTTCAAGAAGAATGCGTGGGTCTGTAGCTCAGTTGGTTAGAGCACCGTCTTGATAAGGCGGGGGTCGTTGGTTCGAATCCAACCAGACCCACCACGGATCAAGCTTTATGCTTGGAAAAGGTCCCGGGGGATTAGCTCAGCTGG
>CAVUEF010000020.1:0-139591 GCA_963740455.1 uncultured beta proteobacterium | reverse complement strand
TCCAAAATTCATGACAAGGTTGTTGGTGGGCAGGAGGATGCGGCACTCTGCTCCGCGAATGTCCTCCGCCCTGCGGGCTCCCCCTTTATTTCGCTGCGCAGAGCACCCCATCCTCCTGCTTGGCAAAGCGGTCGGTATGCGCGCGGCAATACCGATACCGCTGCGCCAAGAAGACTGGGTAAGTGACGTAGTGAGGTAAAGGAGGAGCCCGTAGGGCGGGGGACACGAACGTAGTTACTTGCCCAGCCTTCTTGGCATCGTGCGCGCACCAGGAACCAGGTGACTGAAAGGTGGCCTCGGCAGAAGAGTGTCGTGATTTATGAAAAGATCAATAGAGGGGAGGTGCCAGACCAGCGAAGCTGCTCTGGCCTCGACTGAAATAGTGACCTTGGGACCGGACCTGCGCAGCTGCTCTGGCCTCGACTGAAATGATGACTTCGGTGCCAGACCTGCGCAGCAGCTCTGGCTTCGACTGACTGGAGCGAGGGTCAGGTCTTGCCCCAGCCCTCAAAAACTCAGCTCATACCAGCCAAAACCCACCGACCAGAGCGTCGGGCGCGCGCTGCCTGCCTCGCGGCTGGCGCTCAGGTCCAGGCCAAAGCGGTCGCTGATCAACCACCAGCGGCCGCCGACGGAGTTCACCGTGCCGCCGAACACGGCGTGCCGGTTGTTGGTTCTGGTTTCTGCAAACAGCAGGCCTGGCGCACTCGGTGTCCAGACCAGGCTCAAGTTCAACAGCGTCACTGCCGTGCCGCTGGCGTGCTCGCGCGCCGCGCCCAGGTTGGCGTGTGCCGCCCAGGCGTCGCTGAGCTTGAGCGTGGCCAATCCCAGCAAGCTGGTTTGCGTGCCACGCCAATTGGCGCCGGCCGGATGCTCGAAGATGGCGCTCAGCTTGAGGCCGAAGTTGAGCTCACCTATCGAGGTGTCGGCGCGCCAGGACTGCGGCACCCACTTGAACGCGACGCCACTGGCAGCAAGTTGCACATCTCTCTGTTCAGGCAAGGTGTAGTCGAGGTCGAGTTCCATGTCCTTCGCCACGCCGCAGGCGGGAGCGACGATCACGGCATGTTGACGTGCCTCCCGCTCAACCCAACTCTCGACCTGGCAAGTGCCCGTGGTCGTAGTACTTGCATCATCGTTGCCCAGCGGCCGACCGGCCCACGCGTTGGCGACGAGGCACAGGCTGGCAGTCGCGATGAGAGCAATTGGCGGTGTGTACATGGAGTCCTTTCGTAAGCAGGTCTTGTTCTGGGCGCTTGGCGCGATGGGCTGAAGATCAAGAGTCGAACGGCAGGCAAAGGCCACCGCCCTCAACGTGCAATGCCAAGCAAACGATCCAGCAGTTCGGGCTGTTGCTGCAGGCCGGCAGCCGTGCCGCAATGGACCACGGTGCCGCGGTCGAGCACGGCAGCGCGGTCCGAGATCGCCAGAATGGCCAGCGGATGCTGTTCGACAATGATGGCCGAAAGACCCTCGTCGCGGGTGATGCGGCGAATCGCACGCAGCAACTCCTGCACGATCAGCGGCGCCAGCCCTTCGAGCGGCTCGTCGAGCAAGAGCAGGGTGGGATTGAGCACCAGCGCGCGGCCCACGGCCAGCATCTGCTGCTCACCCCCCGACAGTTGTGTGCCGAGTACCGACTTGCGCTGCGCCAGGCTCGGAAACAACTCGTACACGCGCGCCGGCGTCCATGGGCTGGTGGCTTTGCCGGCGCGTCCGGGTCGGGCCACCGCCGTGAGGTTTTCGTCCACGCTGAGCGACTTGAAGATATTGCGCTCCTGCGGCACCCAGCCGATGCCCGCCGCGGCGCGTTCGTGCGACGCCAGTCTGTGCAGGGCGACGCCGCCCAACAGGATGCGCCCCGAGTGCTGACGTGTCGCTCCGGCCAGCGTGTTGATCAGGGTGGTCTTGCCGGTGCCGTTGCGCCCCAGCAGCGCCAGCGTCTGGCCCTCGGCCAGCGACAGCGAGATGTCGGTCAGCACCACGGCTTGGCCGTAACCGGCGCTCAAGCCCTGCACTTGCAGCAGATCAGCCACGAGCTTGCTCCTCCCCGTAGCCCAGATACGCGGCCTTGACCCGCGCATCATTGGCGATCTGATCCGGCGCGCCTTCGGTCAGGATGGCGCCGTTCACCAGCACCGTCACGCGCTTGGCAAAGCTGAACACCAGATCCATGTCATGTTCGATCAGGAGCACCGACACATCGGCCGGCAGATTCGCCACGGTTTCCAGCAGTTCCTCACGTTCGCCCGCGGGCACGCCGGCCACCGGTTCGTCGAGCAGCAAGACGCGTGGCTCGCAGGCCAGCGCAATGGCGATCTCAAGCAGCCGGCGCTTGCCGTAGGCCAGTTCTCTGGTGGCCTGGTTCATCACGCAGGTAAGGTGGAACTGCTCGAGCAACTGCTCGCAACGCCGCATCACCTTCAGGTTCGACCCCAGCGCCTGCCACCACTTGCCGCCCAGCCCTTGATGCTGGGAGATCGTCAACGCCAAGGTTTCCATCGGTGTGAGCGTGTCGAACAACTGGTTGATCTGAAACGTGCGCACCATGCCGCGACGCGCGCGCGCGTGGGGCGCCAAGCGGGTGATGTCGTGCCCATCGAGTGTGATTCGCCCTTGCGCGGGCGCCAGCACGCCGGTGAGCAGATTGATCAAGGTGGTCTTGCCGGCCCCATTGGGCCCGATCAATGCATGGCGCGCGCCGCGCCGCAGCTTGAGACTCACATGGTTGGTGGCCGTGATGCCGTCAAAGCGTTTGATCAGGCCGTCGGCAGCCAGTACCACGTCCGATGTGTTGTCTGAAGGCCCTGGGCTCATGACCCGCGCCCCCCAGAAAACCAGCGCCAGGGGCGAATCAGCCGCTCACGACCGAGCGTGACCAGCACCACCAGGAACAGGCCGATCCAGAACATCCAGTACTGGGGCGTGATGCCCGAGATGACATCCTCCAGCAGCTTGAACACCACCGCGCCCGCCACGCCGCCGTAGAGCCATCCGGTTCCGCCCACCACGAGCACCAGCAGCACATCGGCAGAGCGATGAAACTCGAACAGATCGAGCGATGCGAAGCCGCTGGTCTGCGCCGCCAGTGCGCCGGCGGCGCCTGCCATTGCCGCGGCCACCGTGTAGATCAGCATCAGCCTGGAGGCCACCGGAATGCCGATGGCCATGGCGCGCAGCCGGTTGTCGCGAATCGCCTTGAGCGTCGCGCCAAACGGCGAGTTCACCAGGCGCCGTGCCAGCGCAAAAAGTATCAGCAGAACGCACAGCGAGTAGCAGGCCGACGTGCGGCCGTACAAGTCGAATTCAAACCGTCCCAGCAGCGGGCCCATCACCACACCCTGCAGGCCGTCCGCGCCGCCGGTCAGCCAGTCGAGCTGGTTGGCGAGTTCCAGCAGGATCAGGGACGCACCGAGCGTCACCATGAGTCGGGTCAAATCGTTGCCGCGGATGATGGTCAGGCTGCACAAGGCGCCCAATGCCGCGGACGCGACGATGGCCACCGCCAGCCCGACCAGCGGATCGGGCATGACGAGCTTGGCAAACAGCGCTGCCGCATAGGCGCCCATGCCGAAAAACGCCGCATGTCCGAGCGACACGATGCCGGTGTAGCCCAGCACCAGATCCAGCGACACGGCGAACAAGGCGACGATGGCAATCTCGTTGATGATGAGCGCGTGGCTTGATAGCAGCAGCGGCGAGGCAAGTGCCAGCAGCCACAACACGAATTCCGACCGCTTCCAGCGGCGCTTGTCGACCAGCGCGTTCAAGGCGGCCTTCACGACTTGGCGCCCCGGCGCACGAACAGACCCTGGGGACGCCAGATCAGGATCGCAATCACCACCGTGTACACAATGAAAGCGCCCAGCTTGGGGATGTAGTACTTGCCGGCGACATCGGCAACGCCCAGCAGCAAGGCGGCCAGCAAGGGGCCGGTGATCGACGAGGTGCCGCCGACCGCCACCACGATCAGAAAATAGATCATGAACTTGAGCGGAAAGCTCGGGTCCAGCCCGAGCACTTCGGCGCCTAGCGCGCCGCCCAATCCGGCCAGACCGGAGCCCACCGCAAACGTCGAGAGAAAAACCGCATTGACATTGATGCCCAAACCGGCGGCCACGCGTTGGTCATCCACCGATGCACGCAGGCGGCTGCCAAAGCGCGTGCGCGTCAGCACATATTGCAGGCCCGCGGCGAGCGCCGCACACACGACGATGATGAACAGACGGTAGTGGCCCACGCCCAGCGTCCAGGCGCCTTGACCCCACTCGCTGCGGCCCTGCAACCATGCCGGCAACTGGATGAGCTGCTGAGACGAGCCGATGAAATAGTCAGCACTGGCCACCGCCATGAAGGTCAGCCCGATAGAGAACAGCACCTGGTCCAGATGCGGCTTGTGGTACAGCGGTCGGTACAGCGTGCGCTCGAGCACGCCGCCGATCAAGGCACAGCCCAGAAAAGCCAGCGGCAGGCACAGCAGGAAGGGCACTCCAGCGTCCTGCATCAGCAGCACCGTGATGTAGCCCCCGGCCATGGCAAACGCGCCATGCGCGAGGTTGATGAAATTCATCAAGCCCATTGTCACGGCCAAGCCCAGGGCGAGCACAAACAACAACATGCCGTAGGCCACGCCATCGAAAAGGAGGGTCAGCATGCAGACTTCCGTGCGGTCCGAACGTTTAGAAATGTGCGCCGCAGCGCCAGCATTTGGCGAGCGGCACACCCGGCAAGATCAGTTGGCTTTGCCCGGATCCTTGACGTCCTTGATGACGCCAAACTCGACGTTGTACAGCTGGCCGTCCACCTTCTCGACCTTGCGAAGGTAGACGTTCTGCACTACATCGCGTGTTTGCGCGTCGATGTACATGGGTCCCCGCGGGCTCTCGAAGATCTGGCCCTTCATGGCCGCCAGCAGCGCATCGCCGCCGCCCTTGCCCTTGGTGATTCTGAGTGCCTCATAGATCACCCGCATGCCGTCGTAGCCGCCCACAGCCATGAAGTTGGGGCGCATGCCGTGGTTGGCCTTCTCGAAAGCGGCCACGAATTTCTTGTTCACCGCGGAAGGGTGGGCGGCCGAGTAGTGGTGCGAGGTGACCACGCCCAAGGCGCCGTCGCCCATCTCATTGAGCTGGTCGTCATCAGTGACGTCGCCGGTGGCGATGAGTCTGATGCCGGCCTTGTCCAAGCCGCGCTCGAGAAACTGCTTCATCACCGCCGCTCCGGCGCCAGCGGGGACGAACACAAACAAGGCATCGGGCTTGAGGTCGCGCACCTTTTGCAGGAAGGGGGCAAAGTCAGGATTGCGCATCGGGACGCGCAAGGCCTCGATGACATGAGCGCCGTTGAGGGTGAGGCGTTCATTGAAGTATTTTTCGGCATCGATGCCCGGGCCGTAATCGCTGACCAGCGACACCACAGTCTTGATGCCGTTCTTGGGCGCCCAGTCGGCCAGCGCCACCGACACCTGCGCCAGCGTGAAGCTGGTACGCACGATATAGGGCGAAGCTTGCGTGATGCTGGACGTGGCGGCCGACATCACCACCTCGGGCGTCTTCGATTGCGTGGCGATCGGCGCGGTGGCCAGCGCCGAGGGCGTGATGCCGAATCCGGCCAGCACATCGACCTTGTCGTTCACCACCAGTTCCTGCGCCAGGCGCTTGGTGACGGTGGGCACGGTGGTGTCATCCTTGATGATGAGCTCGATCTTCCTGCCCGCGACGGTGTCGCCGTTTTGTGCCATGTACAGGCGCACGGCAGCTTCGATCTGGCGCCCGGAAGAGGCCAACTGACCCGTCAGGGGCAGGATCAACCCGATCTTGAAGGTGGCGGCCTGCGCCATCACGTTTGCACAAGACAGCGCAGCAACTGCAAGTGCGCAAGTGCCAAGAAGCTTTCCTCTTTTCAATCGTGTCTCCAAAAAATTTGATTATGGTGCATGGGCTTGTGAAACGGCTGCCTTGGCGACACGCGGGCCGGGTGATGACCTGACCCCCGGACGCGCGCAAGCGTGCCTTGAGGGTCGCGGCCGTTCAGGTGTTATCTCACTTTGAGATATGATGCGACCATGCCCATGAAGCTGATCTCCAACAAGGCGCTGCGCGAATTTGCTGAGATACACGCGGATGCTGCGCAGCCCTTGCAGGACTTCAGGCGCTTGATCGAGGCGGGCACGTTTGCCAACTTTGCGCAGTTGCTTGCCACCTTTGCCAGCGTGGACAAGGTGGGCGAGCGCTATGTGTTCAATATTGGCGGCAACAAGTACAGGCTGGTGGCGGCGATTGCGTTCGCGCCCCGCTTGGTATGGGTCAAGGCGGTGGTGACGCACGGCGACTACGACAAAGGGGCGTGGAAATGAATGTGACCAAGGTTCTGGCCCCGTGGGCGGCCGTCAATTCAGCATTGGGCTTGGGAGCGGGTGTGCGTGACGCGGCGCATTATGCCGAGTTGCTGGCCTTCGTGGATGAGTGCTTCGAGCGCTTTGGGGCCGACGACGCGCACCCCGTATTTGCGCTGGTTGACCTGGTGGCCGGTCGCATCCGGGAGTATGAAGACCGTACGCACCCGTGGCCTAGCACCAGCACGCCCGCGACCGTGCTGGCCAGCTTGATGCAGGAGCACGGGATCAAACAGTCCGAGCTGCCCGAGGTGGGTTCGCAGGGGGTGGTGTCCGAGGTGTTGGCGGGTAAACGGGCGCTGAATCTGCGCCAAGTCAAAGCGCTGGCGGCCAGGTTCTCGGTGCCAATGGATGTACTTGCCGGCTGACGCTAACAAAGGAGCCCGCCGAAGCGGGTTGGTCTGGTTTGCCCGGCACGAGCTGCGCAATTTGAGCGGCTCCAACACGGACAGCCCGTCCATCCCGGGCAAGGCAATATCGAGCACCACCAGATCGTAAGTGGTGCTTGCGATGGCGCTGTTGGCATCCTCGCCGTTTTGCGCCAGATCGACCGAGTAGGTCGCCTGGGTCAGCGCCCGCGTGAGCGCCGCGGCAAGCACCGTGTCATCCTTGACCACCAGTATCCTCATGCTTGCGCCAGGTAGCGCGCTGCCTTCGTCCGTCTCGCTGTCATAGCGTTCTGCGGCACGATCACCCTAACGTGGCCTTGAATGACGGGCGAGTGGCCCAAGTTCCAGACGACTCGGAGCAGCCCGCTCGTCTTCTCTCTACCCCTATGCAGCACGGCAGCGGAGAGCCACTTTGTATCATGGTTGCCGATGCCACAGTCTCAGCAAAGTTTGAGGTCAGCCAAGGTGATCATCAGCAGTTTGGGGTCGATGGGCGACGGCTCGAATCCAATATGCTCGTAGAAAAGTTTGGCTTCATCAGTCAGGGCTTGCACAGTCATGCCCCGAATGCCGATAACGTCGGCGGCTTGCAGTACGCGCAGCGCAGCATCGCGCACCAATGCTCGTCCAAAACCCTGCCCGTGAAGACGGCTGTCAACAGCCAAGCGACCCAGTACGACCACGGGAATGGGGTCGGGCATATTGCGGCGCAAGCGGCCAGTGGCCTCGTTGCACACCACAGCGCCGGAAGCGATTGCGTAATAGGCCACGACATGATCGTCTTGGCATACCACGTAAGTGCGTGAGGCGCCCTGAATCTGATTCTTCAGAGCGCGACGCTTTAGCCATGCGTCCAGACTTTCGGCTCCGCAAGAAAATCCTTCTGTCTGGTGCTGATCTGACAGCGGCACCGGCGCTGATAACCTCATCAACGATCCCAAGGTGCCGAGGTCTGCATCGTTTTGCGCAAGCGCTCATTGGCCTTGGGCGGCATGTCCAGCCTGGCCAAGAACTGCTTATAGGCTTGAGGGCTGACCGAGATGATGGTTTGGTCGAGCAAAGCATCTTCGGCTGCCAGCCGCGCCGCATCCAGGATGAAATCAGTACGATTCTTGCCACGGGTCTTGGCCGCGCGATCGATCAGGTTGCGCTCTTCGGGTTTGATGCGGATGTTGAGGGTTTCGCGTTTGGCTTCAGTAGTCGTGCTCATGGAGTGAACTCCTGGCAAAAGCCGATCTTAACATGACGTAATGACAACGTCATTCTGTTCTGCCATGGTGGAGATACTTCAACTCCAGGCCCTGCTCGGTAAAGCAGGCTCAGACGGCGTTCTGTGGCACTGAATAGATCGGTGGCGCTGATGCCGGAGTGTGCTGTAGCAGACGCGATTCATTGAATCAGCTAAACACCTTATAGAGAGGTGGAGCGGGTGATGGGAATCGAACCCACGCTATCTGCTTGGGAAGCAGAAGTTCTACCATTGAACTACACCCGCATCGGGGCCGATTCTAGCTTGTGAGCAGACGCGCCGCCTCGGGGCCGAAGGCATAGGCGTCCATGCCCAGGCAGCCGTAAGTGACGCTCTCATGCAGGCGTTGCGGTGCATCGGTCAGGCCGCCCGCGCCTGCCGCCACGTACCAGGGTAGCCAATGCTCGTCGGTGGGGTGCATCAGCGCCGCGTGAGGTGCCTGCCGGCGGTAGTCCAGCAGCGCGTCCCAGTCGCGCGCCAAGCTGCGCGCGCTCACCCAGTCGCGAAACGCGCTGGACTCGGGGATTTCGGGCTTGTCTACCGGGGTCATTCCGGCGCCGCCGAAGACCATGCGCAAATTGTGTGTGATGCTGCCCGAGCCGATGACGAGCACGCCAGTTCTGGACAGGCTCGCCAGTGCCGCGCCCAGCGCAAACTGCTGAGTCGGCGATTGGGTCGGCACGAAGGCCAGCGGCAGCACCGGCACGTCGCTGTGCGGATACAGGTAGCGCAGCGGCGTCCAGATGCCGTGATCGAGTCCGCTCTGCGGCAGGCTGTGAGCACGGATGCCGGCCTGCGCCAGCAGCGCAGCCACCTCTTGAGCCAACGCCGGAGCGCCCGGTGCGTCATAGCGCAGTGTGTACAGCTCGGGCGAAAAGCCGCCGAAGTCGTACACGGCATGGTGCTGGTCGCCCGCCAGCAGGGTGACGTCCGACGCGGTGCTGTGCGCCGAGACGACCAGCATCGCCCGAGGTCGACCGAATTGCGCGTCGATCGCGGGGCCGAGTGCTTGCATGAAGGCGCCGGCCTCGCGCGGCTCCAGCGCCGTCATCGGTGAGCCGTGCGAAAGAAAGAGCGAGGGCAGAGCGAGCTTGTTCATGTCGGCATTTGATCACTTCGGTCAGCGCGCGTGCATGCCCCCGTTGTCAAGCAGGTCTCAAGTCGTCCTCAAATTGGGCGCCTATCGCCAGCGTCTGCTACCGTGGCGGCTGTGAACCTACGCTTGCCTCGGAGACTTTCATGAACGCAGTCATCGCGCCCGCCTTGCGCCGCCCCAGCGTGGCGGCGACGGCTTGGCGCCAGCTGTGGCGCGATTGGCGCGCGGGCGAGTTGCGCTTGCTGGTGCTGGCGGTGAGTCTGGCCGTGGCGGCCTTGTGCGCGGTGGGCTTCCTGGCGGATCGGCTCGACCAGGGCCTGAGCCGCGACGCGGCGCAACTGCTCGGTGGCGACGCCGTGGTGGCCAGCGATCAGCCGCTGCCGCAAAGCATCGAGGCCTTGGCGGGCGCATTGCAGTTGCAGTCCACGCACTCGGTCAGCTTTCCGAGCATGGCCAGGGCGCCAGAGGCGAACGGCGGCGCGACGCGTCTGGTGGCCGTCAAGGCGGTGGGCAGCAGCTACCCGCTGCGCGGACTGATCGCGCTGAGCAGCGCGCCGGGCGGCCCCAGCCAGGCGCTCAGGGCGGCGCCGGCGCGTGGCACGGTGTGGGCCGATGCGGCGGTACTCGACAGCCTGGGTTTGCACATCGGTGATGCGCTGATGCTGGGCGATGCGCGGCTCAAACTGGCGCGCATCATCGTCACCGAACCCGACCGCGGAGCGGGCTTCATGAGCTTCGCACCGCGCGTGATGCTGCATCTGGATGATCTGAGCGCCACCGGTCTGATTCAGCCCGCCAGCCGCGTGACTTATCGGCTGGCCGTGGCCGGGCCTTTGAACAGCAAGCGCGCCGTCGCCACCTTCGTGCAGCGTGCTGAGGCAATGATCAAACAAGACGGCCTGCGCGGCGTGCGCGTGGAGTCGCTTGAGTCGGGCCGGCCCGAGATGCGCCAGACGCTGGACCGCGCCGGCAAATTCCTCAAGTTGGTGGCACTCTTGTCGGCGCTGCTGGCGGCAGTGGCGGTAGGGCTGGCATCGCGCGACTTTGCGGCGCGCCATTTGAACGACTGCGCGATGCTGCGCGTGCTCGGCGAGTCGCAGCGCCGCATCGCCTGGGCCTATGGGCTCGAATTTGCTGCCGTCGGGCTGGCAGCAAGTCTGCTCGGCGCACTGCTGGGCTTTGTGCTGCACCTTGGCTTTGTGCGGCTGCTGGCAGGCCTGATCGCAGACGGCCTGCCGTCGGCGAGCCTGTGGCCGGCGCTGTTCGGCCTGGGCGTGGGCATGACGCTGTTGCTCGGGTTTGGCTTGCCGCCGGTGCTGCAGTTGGCGCGCGTGCCGCCGCTGCGTGTGATGCGCCGCGACGTGGGCGGCCTCAAGGCAGCTTCCTGGCTGGTGCTGGGCGGCGGCACGGCGGGCTTTGCAGGGCTGCTGATGGCGGTGTCTTCAGACCTGACCCTCGGGCTGATCGCCAGCGGCGGGTTTGCCGCGGCGGCGCTGGTGTTTGCCGGGCTGGCCTGGTTGGCTGTGAGCTTGTTGCGGCGGCTCGTGCCCGAGGCCGGCGCGCCGCGCTGGCTGCTGCTGGCGACGCGCCAGATGGCTGCGCGTCCGCTCTACGCGGTGCTGCAAGTGGCGGCGCTGAGCGTGGGCTTGCTTGCGCTGGCGCTGCTGGTGCTGTTGCGCACCGACTTGATCGACAGCTGGCGCAATGCCACGCCGCCGGACGCGCCGAACCGCTTCGTCATCAATGTGCAGCCCGAGCAAGCGCAAGCATTTCGCGCCGCGCTGGACCGTGCCGGCGTGCGTCGCTACGACTGGTACCCGATGATCCGCGGCCGCCTGGTGGCCATCAATGGCAAGCAGACCGGGCCGTCATTCTTCAATGACGAGCGGGCGCGCCGCCTGGTCGAGCGCGAGTTCAATATCAGCCATAGCGCGCAAATGCCGCAGCACAACGTGCTGGTGGACGGCAAGTGGACGGCGAACGAGCCGGGCGCGATCAGCGTCGAGGCGGGTCTGGCGCAGACGCTCGGTCTGAAGCTCGGTGACGCGCTGCGTTTTGACGTGGCCGGCCAACTGGTGGACGCGCGTATTGCCAATCTGCGCAAGGTGGATTGGACCTCGATGCACGTCAACTTCTTTGTCATGTTTCCGCTCGCGCAAATGCCCGATCTGCCGGCCAGCTACATCGCGGCGTTTCGGGCGCCGGCAACACCCGGATTCGACAAGGCCTTGAGCCAGGAATTCCCCAACATCACGCTGGTCGATGTGTCGGCGCAGATCGCCCAGGTGCAGGCCGTGCTGAACCAGGTGATACAGGCTGTCGAGCTGCTGTTTGCGTTCACGCTGGCCACCGGCGTGGTGGTGTTGCTGGCAACCGTGAGCACGACGCGCGAGGCGCGCACGCGCGAATTCGCGTTGATGCGCGCGATGGGCGCGAGCCGCCAGTTGCTGGCTCAGGTGCAGCGCGCCGAGCTCGCCGGCATGGGCGCACTGGCCGGCTTGTTGGCGGGCACGGCAGCGGTCGGCATCGGCGGCTTGCTGGCGCACTTTGTGTTCGAGTTTGCATGGACCGCACCGGCCTGGGTGCCGCTGGCCAGCATGCTGGCGGGCGCCTTGCTGGCCGTGGCCGCGGGCTGGTGGGGCTTGCGCGGCGTGCTGCGCCGACCGGTGGTGGTGACGCTGCGCGAAGCGGCGGACGTCTGAGCGGCGCCGCCGCGCACTGCGGCCGCGGCGCACCGGGTCACACGGCCAGTTGCTCCATCAAGCCCATGTCGGCGCTGCTCATCAGGCCTTCGATGTCCATCAGTATCAGCATGCGGTCAGCGACGCTGCCGATGCCCGTGATGTAGCTGGTGTCGACGGCGCTGGCATTCAATTCAGGCGCGGCGCGGATGGCGTCCTTGGTCAGCTCCAACACGTCGGACACCGAGTCGACCACGGCGCCCACCACCCGGCCCCGCACATTCAGCACGATCACCACGGTGAAGTCGTTGTACTCGGCCGTAGGGCAGCCCAGCTTCAGACGCAAATCGACGATGGGTACGATGACGCCGCGCAGATTGACCACACCTTTGATGAAATTGGGCGCATTGGCAATGCGCGTGGGCGGTTCGTAGGAACGGATTTCCTGCACCTTCAGGATGTCGATGCCGTATTCCTCCGAGCCCAGCCGGAAGGTCAGGAATTCGCCGCCGCTTGGGCCTCGTGTTTGCAGCGCAGCACGTCCGCTGTGGGGATGTGCCAATTGGGTGGAGCTGGATTCTTGGATGATTTCCATTCTGTACCTCGGCTGTGGTTCGGTGAGTTGCTGGTCAATCGGGATGGGACTTGTCGGTGTACGGCAAGGTGTTCAGTTCGTTGCAGGCAGCGGGTCGGCAAATTTCAAGCCTCGCCTGCGTCAGTGTCTGGACCTTCGCACCAGGCTGCCGATGTCGAGAATGAGGGCGACGCGGCCATCGCCCATGATGGTGGCACCGGACACGTCGGGCACCTTGCGGTAATTGGCCTCGAGGTTCTTCACCACCACTTGTTGTTGGCCCAGCAGCTCGTCGACCATCAAGGCGACGCGGCCGCCCTCGGCCTCGACCACCACCATGATGGCGCTGGCCCCCGCCGGGTCGGAACGCGGCACATCGAAGATGCGCTCCAGCTCGACCACCGGCATGTATTCCTGCCGCACCTCGACCAGGCGGCCCGTGCCGCCCACCGTCTTGACGGTGTCCGGCGTGACCTGGAACGATTCGATCACCGACGACAAGGGCAGGATATAGACCTCTTCGCCCACGCCGACGCTCATGCCGTCCATGATGGCCAACGTCAGCGGCAATCGCACCGAGACCTTCATGCCGTAGCCTTCGGCCGACTCGATCTCGACCGTGCCACCGAGCTGCGTGATATTGCGCTTCACCACGTCCATGCCTACGCCACGCCCCGACACGTCGGTGACCACATCGGCGGTGGAAAATCCGGGCGCGAAGATCAGGTTCCAGACTTCCGAATCGGTGATCGAGTCGGGCACATCGATGCCGCGCTCGCGCGCCTTGGCGATCAATTTTTCGCGGTTCAGGCCCTTGCCGTCGTCGCGCACCTCGATCACGATGGAGCCGCCCTGATGCGAAGCCACCAGGGTGACCGTGCCCTGCTCAGGCTTGCCTTTGGCGACGCGCTCGGCCGGCATTTCGATGCCGTGGTCGCAGCTGTTGCGCACCAGATGGGTGAGCGGATCGGTGATCTTCTCGACCAGCCCCTTGTCCAGTTCGGTGGACTCGCCCTGCGTCACCAACTCGACCTTCTTGCCCAGCTTGGCGGCAAGGTCGCGCATCATGCGTGGGAAGCGGCTGAACACCATCGACATCGGAATCATGCGGATCGACATCACCGATTCCTGCAAGTCCCGCGTGTTGCGTTCCAGATCGGCCAGACCTGAGCTGAGTTGCTTGAACAGCCCAGGATCGACGCTGAGGCTGTTCTGCGCCAGCATGGCTTGGGTGATGACGAGTTCGCCCACCAGGTTGATGAGCTGATCGACTTTTTCGATCGACACCCTGAGCGTCGTCGATTCCATGCCGGCGGGCGCTGCCTTGTCGGCCTTGGCAGACGCTGGCTTGGCCACCGCACCGCTGCTCGGCGTCGGCGCCACCGCACCTTGTCTGGCGTCGCTGGACGCCGGTGGGGGCGCTGCCGGCGCGGGCATGCCTGGCGCATTTTCAAAGAAGCCGTAGCCATTGCCCTGATCGGGGTCTGGCTCGGACGGCGCACCGGGCGCACCGGCGTGAAACCCGTAGCCGGCCGACAGCGGCATCAACATCACTTCCTCCCTGGCCACGTGGAAGGTGAACAAGTCCAGCAAGTCGTTGTCGCTGCAGCCGGTGGTGATCTTGAAGCGGCGCATGCCGTCTGCGGCCTGACCCCCATCGAGCGGCTCGATACTGCCCAGATCGACAATTTCCCTGAACAGCTCGATGAGGTTGTCGGCCATCGAAGTGTCATGCAGCGGACCGACCACCAACTCCAGCTCGCGCATGCCGGGCGCAAGCGTCGTTGCCTTCTGAGGTGCCGGTGCGCCGGCAGAGACTGAAGGCGACGCGGCGCGGCTGGGGGCCTGGCCAGCCGCCATCGCACGTATGCTGACCAGCAAGTCACTGGTGTCGACGACCGTGCCGCCCGAGCCTTGATGGCGGGCCAACTGGGCGCGCAAGGCGTCGCCCGATTGCAGCAGCACATCGACCATGTCGGAAGTGGGTTCCAGCTCGTGGCGGCGCAGCTTGTCCAGCAGCGTTTCCATCTGATGCGTCAGTTCGGCCACGTCAGTGAAACCGAAGGTGGCAGAGCCGCCTTTGATTGAATGCGCGCAGCGAAAGATGGCGTTGAGCTCTTCGTCGTCGGCGCTTTCTATGTCCAGATTGAGCAGCAACTGCTCCATGCTGTCCAGATTTTCGGCGGCTTCCTCGAAAAAGACCTGGTAGAACTGGCTCAAGTCAATGCCAGCGCTCATGCTTGCGTCGTCAGTGAACGTCTCACTCATCAACGGCTCCTGGTGAGATTGAATTAGCGGATGACCTTGCCGATCACTTCGATCAGCTTGGCAGGATCGAAGGGTTTCACCAGCCATCCCGTGGCGCCAGCGGCACGACCGGCTTGCTTCATCTGGTCGCTCGACTCGGTGGTCAGAATCAGGATCGGGGTGTTCTTGAATTTCGGACTTTCGCGCAACTTCCTGGTCAGGCTGATGCCGTCCATGCGCGGCATGTTCTGATCGGTCAGCACCAGGTCGAAGCTCAGTTTCCCCGCCTTTTCCCAAGCGTCCTGCCCGTCGACCGCTTCCACCACGTTGAAGCCAGCATTCTTCAGCGTGAAACTCACCATTTGGCGCATCGACGCCGAGTCGTCCACAGCAAGGATGGAATACATTGTTGGTATCTCCCGGGGTCTTGGGGTTTTCGAATGAATCGAGTCGGTACTCAGAAGAGCTCGATGGAACCTGCGTCCATCTCGTCCTGGGTCACCGGGTTGGGTTTCAGGGGCGCCGATTCGACCACCGTGGTGCCGTCTTCGTCGTCGCCAAAGGTATCGCGGGCCAACTGGTCAGAGCAATTGCGCAAGCGTTGGCTGGTATGGGCAATCAACTGGCTTGCCATGTCGTGAAACTGCAGGGCCGTGACCGCCCCCGCCATTTGCTCCATCACCTTGTGCAACTCCCGGCCTTCGAAGCCCGGCGTCGCCGCCGCGCGCTCGAGCAGGCGCTTCACGTGGTCGGTGGCACCGTAAAAATATCCCGTCAGTGATTCGACAGAATCGTCCAGCAAGCGCTGCAGCCGATCCAGATCGTTGGACACTGTCATCAGATGATCCTGCAGCTCCGCAGCGGCCAGCAGCGGAAACAGCGCAGGGGCGGCATCAGACCCGGGCAGCGTGGAGTACGGTTCTTCTAACATCTCGGGCTCACGAAATTGCCATCGCTGGCGCGGGTCCTCGCACCCCGAAGCCAAAGGATGGAGCGAGGGCCAGGCGGCAACGCCATCTTTGACCGAAAGAGATTCGACAGGGCTCAAACATTTACCACTTTGATCACATTCCCCAAGAGCCGGATTATTTTCTCAGATCGGCGGCAAGCCCGTCCCGAATTGATGCCTGTACTCCTGCAAAACACCCAATGAGTCACGAATCGGGCGGCTTCGGTGTGGCTGAGGCCCGTAAAGCGAGGCCGCCATCCTTGGCATACTCGCTCATATGTCAACCGAGCCCAGTCTAATCGCCCAACGCAGCTTGCGCGTGCTGCATGTCGAGGACTCCGACCTTGACCATCAGCTCATGCTGGCGCAGTTGCGGCGCGGCGGCTTGCACATACAGACCCAGCGCGTCGACACCACGGCGGCCGTCTCGCTGGCTTTGCAGGAGCCTTGGGACGCCATCATTTCGGACTTCAACCTGCCGGGATTTTCGGGACTGGTGGTGCTGGACATGCTCAAGGCAGGTGGCTACCAGACGCCCTTCATCCTGGTGTCGGGCGAGATTGGCGAAGACACGGCGGTGGCGGCCATGCGCAATGGCGCCAACGACTATTTGCTGAAGAACAACCTGGCCCGGTTGGCGCCCGCGCTGCTGCAGGCCATTGCTGCCGCCGAGGCGCAAAAGGCGCGCACGCGCGCCGACGCTGAGTTGCTGCGCTCCAAACAGCGCCTGCACGAACTGGCCGGCCACCTGCAAACCAGTGTGGAGATGGAGCGCGCCGCGATTGCCCGCGAGATTCACGACGATGTCGGGGGGTCGCTGACGGCCCTCAAGTTCGATCTGGCCTGGATCGCGCGTCACGCCAAGTCGGACGGCGTCTTGCAGCGCGCCCGGGAGGCACTCGATACGGTGACCTCGGCGATCGAGTCAAGCCAGCGCATCATGCACAATCTGCGCCCCGCGATCCTGGAGCAGGGCCTGGTGGCGGCGGTGCAGTGGATGGCGGGTCGCTTCGAAAATCGCACCGGCATCAAGACGCGGGTGAGCACCAGCCACGAGCAGATGCAATTGCCGCCCGGCGTGTCGCTGGTCGCCTACCGCATGGCGCAAGAGGCGCTCACCAACGTCAGCAAACATGCGCAGGCCTCGAAGGTCGATATCGATCTGAGCGTGGCGGGCGATGTGCTCACGCTGGAGGTCAAGGACAATGGCCGTGGCATCGACCCTGCGGACTTGACCAAGCAGCGCAGCTTCGGCATCCGCGGCTTGCACGAACGCGCCGCCACCGTGCAAGGCTGGGTCGACTTGAGCAGCACGCGTCACGGTACCAGTTTGATCCTGTCGGTTCCGCTCACGCTTGACGCCGCCCGGCGCGCCGAAGAGGGTGCCTTGCCATCGACCGACCACGACCCAGCCGCATGGGGCCCAGCATGATCCAAGTGATACTTTGTGACGACCATGCGCTGATACGCAGGGGCATCCGCGATACCTTGTCGGACGCGCCCGACATCGAAGTGGTGGGTGAGGCCAGCGACTACCCCGAACTGCGCACGCTGATGCGCACGCAAGGCTGTGATGTGCTGGTGCTCGACATCAATATGCCGGGTCGCTCGGGGCTGGACGTGCTGCATGCGCTCAAGGAAGAAGGCTCGCAGGTGCGCGTGCTGATTGTCTCGATGTACCCGGAGGACCAGTACGCGATACGCGCCTTGCGCGCCGGTGCGCATGGCTATGTCAACAAGAGCGGCGATCCGCAGTCGCTCGTGCTGGCGGTGCGTACCGTCTCGCAGGGCCGCAAGTACGTGACGCCTGAGATCGCACAGATGCTGGTGGAAAGCCTGACCGCCTCGGCGACCGAGCAGGCGCATCAAAAACTGTCGGATCGCGAGCTGCAGACGCTGGTGATGATTGCCTCGGGCAAGCGACTGACGGACATTGCGCAAGAGCTGATGCTGAGCCCCAAGACGGTGAGCGTGTACCGCGCGCGCGTGCTGGAAAAGCTCAACCTGGCGAACAATTCCGAGATGACGGTGTATGCGATCCGCAATGGACTGGTGGGTTCCTAGACCACGGTGTCAGGCGGCTTCACTCTAGAAGTTTGCCAGCATCTTTTCCAGCGCCAGTGTGAACGGCATCTGCATCAGCGGCAGCGTCATCAGCATGCCCACCAGGCCGACGCTGATGGTGATCGGAAATCCGACCGCATAGATATTGATCTGGCTGGACACGCGCGAAATGATGCCCAGCACCAGGTTCACAAACAGCAGCATAGTGATCAAGGGCAGGGCGACCCACAGGCCGATGCGAAAGATCTCGGCCCCCCATACCTGGGGCTGCGCCGTGCGCAAGAAGGCAAACGGATCGGCGCCCACCGGAAAGCTCTGAAAGCTTTGCACCACCGCGTTGATGAGCAGCAAATGCCCGTTGCTGACGATGAACAGGAACGCCGCCAAGGTGCCGAAAAATCGACTCGTGGCCGTGCCCTGACCGCCCGTCGAGGGATCGAAGAAGCCGGCGTAGTTCAGGCCCATTTGCAGGCCGACCAATTCACCGGCAAATTCGAGCGAAGCAAATACGATGCGCACTGCAAAGCCCAGGCTCAACCCGATCAGCAACTGTTGCAGCACCAGCAGCAGCGCGGGCGCCGAGTCCAGTGCGACCAAGGGCATGTCCGGTATCGAGGCCTGCGCGGCATAGGCCGTGAGTCCGGCCAGGGCAATGCGCACGCGCATCGGCATATTGCGTTGATTGAACACTGGCATCGCGGTGAACATGGCCAAAGTGCGCAGGAATGGCCATACCAGCGGCGTGATCCATGCCAGCAGTTGCGCTTCGGTGACGCTGAACACGCGAGCTTCCTAGCCCACAATCTGTGGAATCGACAGCAAGGTGCGTTGAATATATTCGACCAGCGTGGACATCATCCACGGACCCGCCAGGATCAACACCGCCACAGCGGCCAGCATTTTTGGCACGAAGCTCAAGGTGGCCTCGTTGATCTGCGTGGCGGCCTGGAAAACGCTGACCAGCACGCCCACCGCCAGCACCGAAAGCATCACGGGGGCAGCGACCAGCAGCAGCATGTACAAGCCCTGCTGGCCGAAGGTGAAGACAAGTTGTGCGTCCATCGAGGTCCTAGTCAGTTGGTGACAGAGCTTTCGGCCGCTGCGCGGGTCTCAAGGTCTGTCCCACAAAGTCATTCAGTTGGCGACAGAGCTTTCGGCCGCTGCGCGGGTCTCAAGGTCTGTCCCACAAAGTCATTCAGTTGGTGACAGAGCTTTCGGCCGCTGCGCGGGTCTCAAGGTCTGTCCCACAAAGTCATCAGGTTGCAAAGCTCGCTGCCAGCGAGCCGATCAGCAAGTTCCAGCCATCGGCCAGCACGAACAGCATCAGCTTGAAAGGCAGCGCCACCAGGACGGGCGACAGCATCATCATGCCCAGACTCATCAGCACGCTGGCCACAATCATGTCGATGATCAGGAAGGGGATGAAGATGAGAAAGCCGATCTGGAAGGCGCTTTTCAACTCGCTCGTCACGAAAGACGGCACCAGCACCTTGAACGGCACGTCCTGCGCCTTGACGCTCGCGTCGAGTTTGGCCAGCTTGGCAAACAAGGCCACATCGGACTGGCGTGTCTGCTTGAGCATGAAACTGCGCATCGGCGCCTCAGCGCGTTTGAGCGCCTCCTCGGTGCCGATCTGGTTGGCGCTATAGGGCAGCCAGGCGTCGCTGTAGACCTTGTCCAGTGTCGGACTCATCACGAAGAAGGTCAGAAACAGACTCAAGCCGAGAATCACCTGATTGGGCGGTGCGGCCTGCGTTCCGAGCGCCTGACGCAGCAGCGACAGCACGATGGCGATGCGCGTGAAGCCCGTCATCATCAAGAGCACCGCGGGCAAGAAGCCCAGGGCCGTGAAGAACAGCAGGGTCTGGATCGGCACCGAATAGCTGGTCCCCCCCGCGCCCTGACCGATGATGAGCGGCAGGTTGGCGTTGCCCCCCGCGCTTTGGGCCAAAGCTGCCGTCGACAGCGTCGCCAACACCGCTACGCTCAGCACGGCCTTGAGCAGCCTGCCGGGTCTCGAAAAGATGCCGGCTTCAGGGCGCATCACGCCCTCCACGGGGTTTTGCGGCGGGCAGGAAACGCGACAAGGCGCTGGCAAATGGCGAGACGGGGGGCGTCATGCCCGCCGAAATCGGCTCGCCCTGCGGCGCCATCTGGTGCACACAGCTGATCTGCTGCGCGGTCACGCCCAACACGAGCCAGCGGCGATCGTCGCCGCTGCCGACCTCCACCGTGATCAGCCGCTGATTGGGCGACAGCGGCAGCACCGCCACCATGCGCATCACGCCGCTGGCGGCGCCGCCTCCCAGTGGCGTGCGCTTGAGCAGCCACAGCGCCAGCGGAATCATCGCCAGGATGGCAACAAACCAGAGAATCGGGAACAGCGTCGAGCCCATGGGGTCAGGTCTTGTCCAATTGCACGAATTGCGGTCGGTCAGGGCACGAAATGCATCTGATCAGTTCGGGGCGCGAGCTCTCGGCCAGGCGGGGCTCGGCCCGGCCAGTCAACCCAGCTTGCTGAGTCGGCGCATGCGCTCGGACGGTGTGACGATGTCGGTCAATCGAATGCCGAACTTGTCGTTCACCACCACCACCTCGCCCTGGGCGATCAGGTAGCCGTTCACCAGCACGTCCATCGGCTCACCGGCCATCGCGTCGAGTTCCACCACCGAGCCTTGTGCCAGTTGCAGGATGTTCTTGATCGGGATGCGTGTGCGCCCGAGTTCGACGGTCAACTGAACCGGAATGTCCAGAATCATGTTGATGTCGTTGCCCGCCGCCGAAGCAGCGGTCGGCGCAAAGCTGGCGAAGGGTGCGGGCGACACCTGTTCATTGGGTTGCTGCACCTCGTTGGCGACTTCAGTCGGCCTGGACTCCTCCAGGGCGGCGGCCCACTCGGCGGCCATCGCGTCTTGTTCGCTTGTGGAGCTGGGTTCGTCAGGACACATTTGATTCTCCTAGCCAGCTCGCACCGGAGCTGGACAACATGCTGTTGATCTTGATCGCATACCGGCCGTTCGAGGTGCCGTAATGGCAGTCAAGAACCGGCACGCCATCCACCTTGGCCTGGATGAGCGGATCCAGATCGAGTTCGATGAAATCACCCGGCTTGTACGACAGCAACTGCTCCACCGTCGCCGGAGCGGTGGCCAGCTGCGCCACCAGATCGACCTCGGCGGCCTGTATCTGCGCCGTCAGCAGCGTCACCCAGCGCCGGTCGGGCTCGTTGGAGTCGCCTTGCACCGTGGAATACAGCACGTCGCGAATCGGTTCGAGTGTCGCGTAGGGAATGCAGAAATAGATCGTGCCGCTGGAGTCGCCGATTTCGAGCGTGAACGAGGTCGACACAACGATTTCGCTGGGCGTGGCGATATTGGCAAACTGCGGCTGCATCTCGGAGCGCTGATAGTCGAGCTCGAGCGGATAGATGCCCTGCCATGCCTTCTTGTATTCGGTGGTGATGACTTCGACCAGGCGCGTGATGACGCGCAGCTCGGTGGGCGAAAAGTCGCGCCCTTCGATGCGTGCATGGAACTTGCCGCCGCCGCCGAACAGCGCGTCTATCACCGAGAAGACCAGCGTCGGATCGCACACGATCAGCCCGGAGCCGCGCAGCGGCCGCACCGACACGATGTTGAAGTTGGTCGGCACGACGATTTCACGCAGGAAGGCGCTGTACTTCTGCACCTTCACGCCGCCAATGGCAACCTCGGGGCTCTTGCGAATGAAGTTGAACAGACCGATGCGGACGTTGCGGGCGAAACGCTCGTTGATGATTTCCATCGTGGGCATGCGCCCACGCACGATGCGTTCCTGGCTCGCGAGGTTGTAGTCGCGCGTGCCGCCCTGCTGCTCGACTTCGGCCTCGATCTTCTGGCTCTCGCCAGTGATGCCTTGCAGCAGTGCGTCGACTTCGTCTTGCGAAAGTATTTGCTGGTTCATCGTGACTCACACAATCTGGATGCGCCCCGCTTCGATGTGCTTCATTGAATGATGAAGTTGGAGAAGAGCACCTTCGTCACCGGGCTCTCCGACATATTGTTCGACTTGGTCTTCTTCGCGGGCGGGGCGTCGGCGGGGACGTCGCGCGGATCCGGATCGAGTTCGACCCCCATCGGCAGCACCGACGCGCGCAGGATCTGCCGGGCAAGTCTTTCCTTGCCTTCCAGTGTCAGCAACTCCGCCGAGGTCTTGTGGGCCAGGATCATCAGCACATTGTTGCGAATGGCGGGCATGAAGCCCTTCAATTCATCGCTGGCAGCCGCGTCCTTGACTTCCAAGGTCACGCCGACTTGGGCGAAGCGGTCGGTCTCCTTGTCGGCCAGATTGACCGTGAAAGGATCGAGCGCCAGAAACACCGGCGGATGGCTGGGGTCTGCCTTGGCATGTGCGGCGGGGGCATGTGCAGCGGTGCCGCCCTCGTCGGCCGCCAGCGCGCTGGCCGCTCTCTTCTTGAGCACGAACACGGTGGCGCCGCCGCCGATCAGCACGAGCAGCAGCACGGCCGCGATGATGATGATGAGCTTCTTCTTCCCCTTCGGTGCCACCACCGGGGCTTCGGTCGCAGGGGCCGGTGCTGCTGTCGCCATCTGAACTCCTCGGACTGCTCTGTGTTTGACCGGGCACGCCCGCAATGCGCGTGCGCGCTAGGTCTTGAATGGTCCCATTATTGGGACCCCCCTCATTTTCAATGCCCCGAAAAGCGGGGGAAAAACGAATGGCCTCTCAAGCGTACATGTCGAGCACGCCCACCTGGGTGCGGCGTAGCGTGACCGGCGCCGGATCGCCCGCGCCGACCGCCGCCCCGAAATCGCGCCCCGGGCCCGGCGCGCTCGAACGCTGTGCCTGGCCGTCGGGCCTTGCGTCTTGCTGCTGCTGGAACACGCCACCACCGCTCAAGGTCAGCCCGGCGTCGCGCAGGGCGGCGGCCAATTCGGGCAGGCTGCGCTCGAGTACTTCGCGGGTGAGCGCATGCTGGGCATGAAACTGCACTTGGGCGTCCTGACCGTCGAGCGTGATCTTCACCGATACCGGACCCATGTCGGCCGGGTTCAGATGCAGTTCGGCGCTTTCTACGCCTGCGCCTGTCAGCACGGTCAGGCGCGCCGCCATTTCGGGGGCAAATCCCGGCCCCTGCAGCTCGCTTTTCACGTGCACTGCGGTGCTGGGGACAGGTGTCTGCGACACACTTGGGTTGAGCGGCGCCGCGAACGCTCCCATGGCCGCATGGGTGGCTTGCATGACGCTGCTGAAACCCGGCGTGCTGCCGCTTTGGGTCTTGTCGTCGGCCAAGGGACGCGCCAGGTCCGGGTGCAACGCCGACAGGTCTTGCGCCGGCGCGTCGACGGGTGGCGCGTCGGCCTTCGTCAGTGCGAGCAATTCCTGCGATTTGGCTGACAAGGCTTTGGCGCGTGCTTCAGTGCTGGTGGGCACGCCTGACTTTGCGTCGAGCTTGCCTGCGCCAGCGGTCTGGGCGCGCGGCTCCGGTCGAAACACGGCCTGTGCGACGCTGGGCATCAGACTGGCCAGTGACTGCAGCGCCGCGGCGCCGGCTTCAGGCACGCCAGCCAGCGCCACGGGGCGTTGCGGGTCTGCGGCGAGGGCGACTGGTGCCAGGCCAGCGGCGCTCGAGTCTTGCGCATCCTCGGGCCGGGTCTTGGTCGACTTGGCAGTCTTCTGGTCGGCGCTGTCGATCAGGTCGATGGCTTGGCCTGGGAGGGCCGCCTTGCCGCCAGCCAATGGTTTGACTTCTTTCGTCAGCTTGGACGCGGCCTTGTCCGCGGCCAGCGCCTTGGACGCGTTCGACACAGCGGCGGGGGTCGACGCGGATGGACTCGCGTTGCCGGTGGCGTCGGACGCCTGCTCAGGGTGACTGGCTGGCGCGGGCGCGGACTTGGCTTCGACGCGGTTGGGCGGCGCAGGCGTGGGCGTGGGCAGTGGCGAGATCGAGGTGTCCTTGAGGACCTGCGAAAAGCTCTGCCCGGCCTGGTGGCCCGCGCCGTTGTCGCCGGACAGCACGGCGAGCAGGGTGTTGGACTTGTTGCCGGTGGCTTGCGCGCCGAGCGCAGCATTGCTGGAGACGGACATGATGCGATCCTCGCTCGGTGTCAGGAGGGATGCGCGATGGCGCGCGTGAGCGGGTGACTGACACCCCAGCCGGCTCGGGAGGCCTGCTCGTCGGTAGATTTCTGGTCTTGCTTGTTCAAGCCGCGCTGCATTTCCTGGCGCCTGCGCTCGATCAGCTTGCGCACTGAAAGCACGCGCAGTTCACGCTGCATCAGCATTTCGCGGGCGACTGCCACGCGGCTGTCCGCCTGCTGCGTGACCTGGCTTTGGTGCGAAATGGCCTGGTCCAGCCGTGCACCAAAGCTTTGGTAGCACATCACGATGTCCATCGTGCCTTGGCGCGCAAACTGGTTGTTCCAGCGTTGCCGGTAGTCGCCTCGGTAGAGCTCGAGCTGCGTGGCCTGCGTCTTGGCCTGTTCGGCCAGCGCGGTGGCGTCTTGCAAGTCGCGCACGGCAGCGTCGCGCTCGGTCTGTGCGTGCTCAAGCAGCAGGTTCAGGGTTTGCAGGCTGTTGGTATCCACTGATGCGTTCCGGCTCTATGAATTCAATCGGTCGTGGCGTGCTCTGGGTCACCCACCAAGGAGGTCAATTGCCGCACGCTGTGGGTCAGCGGCGCGGGCGTATGCATGTCTTGTTGCAGCAGCTGGGTCATCTGGCCGTGCAGGCGCACCGCCAGATCGAGCTCGGCGTCGTGGCCCGGCGCATAGGCGCCCAGCTGTATCAGGTCGCGCGCCTTGTTGTACTTGGCCAGCAACTGGCGAAAACGGCGCGCCGCTTCCAGGTGGGATTTCGAAGCCACATTCGTCATCACCCGTGACACCGAACGCTCGACATCGATGGCCGGGTAATGACCGCTCTCGGCCAGATCGCGCGAGAGCACGATGTGGCCATCAAGAATGCCGCGGGCCGCATCGGCGATCGGATCTTGCTGGTCGTCGCCCTCGGACAGCACGGTATAGAAGGCGGTGATCGACCCCACGCCGTTGAGCCCGTTGCCGCTGCGCTCCACCAACTGCGGCAGCTTGGCAAAACAAGAAGGCGGATAGCCTTTCGTGGCGGGCGGCTCACCGATGGCCAAGGCGATTTCGCGCTGTGCCATCGCGTAGCGCGTGAGCGAATCCATCAGCAACAGCACATGCTTGCCGTGATCGCGAAAATGTTCGGCAATCGCGGTGGCGTAAATGGCACCTTGCATGCGCACCAGCGGCGGCGCGTCGGCGGGCGCCGCCACCACGACCGAGCGACGCATGCCTTCTTCGCCGAGGATGTCCTCGATGAATTCCTTGACTTCGCGGCCACGCTCGCCGATCAGTCCGACCACGATCACGTCGGCCTGGGTGTAGCGGGCCATCATGCCGAGCAACACCGATTTGCCCACGCCAGTGCCGGCAAACAGGCCCAGCCGCTGGCCCCGGCCCACCGTCAGCATGGCGTTGATCGAGCGTATGCCGGTGTCCAGCGGCGTGCGCACCGGATCGCGGTCCATGGCATTGATGGGACGGCGCACCATCGGTTCGCTGCTCACCGCCTGCAGCGGACCATTGCGGTCCATCGGCACGCCGTGCGAATCCACCACGCGGCCCAGCAGGCCGTCGCCCATCGGCAGATGCAGGCCCCGGTCTTCGTTGCGCCGCCACGGGTAGTTGGCCTGGCCGAACAGGGGGCCGGTCGCCGGCAGGGCGCGCGGCTGCACGCGTGCGCCGCTGGCCAGCCCCTGCACCTCGTCGGTGGGCATCAGATAGGCGCGGTCGCCCGAAAAACCGACCACCTCGGCGTGCACCGGGCGCTCGCCCGGACGGGCGTTCGGCGCGTGGATCTCGCACACCGATCCCACCGGCACGCGCACCCCGGCGGCTTCGAGCACCAGGCCGGCCACACGCACCAAGGTGCCCTGTGATTCGAGTGCCACCGGCGCCTTGGCAAACGCCACCAGATCATCCAGATAGGTCTGCCATTTTTCGGTGCGGGCACTCATGTCGGGCCTTCCGTCGAGGCGGCATCGGCAGCTGGTGCGTCCGCGGCGGACCAGGCCGAGGTGTCCCCGAGTGCGGCGGCCGCGCGCGACCAGCGGCTGGCGATGCGCGCGTCGATCACGCTGATGTCCGATTCGATCAGACAGCCACCCCGCTCGATGCTGGCATCTCCCATCAGCTGCGCGCCGCGCGCATGCAACTCCGCACCCGCGCCTTCGTTCACCAAGGGCATGTCGGCCGGGTGCACGCGCACCCGCGTGTGGCGGGCGCTCAGCAGCAGCGCCTCGACCGCCTCGCGGGCGACTTGCACCACATGTTCGGGGCGCTGCGTGATCTCGCTGCGCACCACCTGGCGTGCCAGTTCGACCGCGGTCTGCGCCAGCGCGCTGGCCATGGCCTGCTCCAGCCCTTGCAATTCGACATTGAAGCTGCGCAGCAAGGTGCCGATCTGGCTGTTCATCTGCTGCGCAAAGGTCTTCTTGAAGGCATCCAGCGCCGCCATGCCGTCGCGGTAGCCGTCCTGGTAGCCCGACTGGCGCGCCTGGTGCAACTGTTCGGGGAGATCAGGTTTGGGCGGCTCGGGCTTGGTCTCGGGCTGCGGCTTGGAGGCGCGTCTGTCCTGAAACGACCCCGGCTTCCAGGCCGATACGTTTTGCAGCTCCTCGCGCGGAATGAAACGGCCGTAGTTGCTCGGGCTGCGCGGCTGTCCGTCCGCATCGAGTGGCGGAGGAACCTGGCGTGGGGGTCGGTAGGCGCTCATGAAGCTTGATCTCGATGCCGTTCAGACCATCAAAGATAGTCGTCTTCGCCGCCGCTGGACAGCACGATCTGACCCTCGTCCACCAGACGACGCACGGTCTTGAGCATCTCTTTCTGCTCGGCCTCGACTTCGGAAACCCGCACCGGGCCACGCGATTCGAGATCTTCGCGCAGCGTCTCGGCGGCGCGTGTCGACATGTTCTTGAATACCTTCTCGCGCAATTCTGGCGTGGCGCCCTTGAGGGCAATGATGAGCGACTCTGACTGCACTTCGCGCAGCAGCGATTGGAAGCCCTTGTCGTCGATCTTTTCGAGGTCGTCGAAGGTGAACATATTGTCCATGATTCTCTGCGCCAGATCGCTGTCGGCCTCGCGCACATAGTCGAGCACCGACGTCTCGATGCTGGAGCCCAGCAAGTTGATGATTTCGGCCGCTGTCTTGGCGCCTCCCAGCGAGGACTTCTTCAGGCGGTCACCGCCCGACAGCAACTGGCTCATGACCTCGTTCAAATCCTTCAATGCCGAAGGCTGGATGCCGTCCAGCGTGGCAATGCGTATCAGCACCTCGTTGCGTTGACGCTCGGTGAACTGCTTGAGTACTTCGCTGGCCTGGTCGAAGTCCAGGTGCACCAGGATGGCTGCCAGGATTTGCGGGTGTTCGTTGCGCACCAGCTCGGCCACCGAGGCGCTGTCCATCCACTTCAGACTTTCGATGCCACTGACATCGCTGCCTTGCATGATGCGTTCGATCAGCAGACCGGCCTTTTCTTCGCCGAGCGCGCGGCGCAGCACGGCCTTCACGTATTCGTCCGAGTCCGGCACCAGCAAATGGTGCTCGCCCGCAACCGCCACGAACTTGTCGAGCACGGCGCTCATGCGGTCGCGTGTGATGACACTGAGCTTGGCCATGGTTTCACCCAGGCGTTGCACTTCCTTGGGGGCCAGGTGCTTGAACACCTCGGAAGCATCTTCCTCGCCGAGTGACATCAGCAGGATAGCTGCGCTTTCTACGCCGTCGTCTTCCATGCTCATAGGGTAGTCCGTTGCGCGGCCATTTTGTCACTTGGACTCGCCGCTGACCCAGCCGCTCACGACATTTGCCACGGCAGCGGGGTTTTCCTTGGCCATGGCACGCATGACGGTCAGCCGGGGGTCGGTTTCGGGTGCCTGCAGGGCCGGCCGGTCGCCGGGGCTGGGCAGGAGGTTGTCCTCGTCGACCATGGCGTCGAGCTTGCCACCTTTTTCGTGCGCTGGCGGCGTCTGCATGGCAGCCCGCAGGGCCGGACGCACCATGCCGAATACCGCGATCAAGGCCACCAGTACCAGGCTGGCCGGCACGGCACCTGCGCGCAGCATGTCGATCAGCCAGGGTTGCTGAAGGAACGGCACAACGGGTACATCGACAGTCTCGATCTTGAACGGCGTATTGATCAGCTTGACCGAATCGCCACGCGCCTCGTTGAAGCCCATGGTCTCCTTGACCAGGGCCGTGAGTTTGTCGATCTCTTCAGGCGCGAGCGGCTGCGTCGAGGTCTTGCCCTTGGCGTCGGTGATGACCCGGTTGTTCAGCACGACCGCGGCGTTGAGTCGTTTCACCACACCGGTGGCGTTGCGCGTGACACGCACGGTCTTGTCGAGTTCGAAGTTGGTGGTGTTGTCCTTGCGCGAGCTGATGGCGGTACCGGCCCCTTGCGCGGCCTGCAAGGGCGCGGCTGCGCCGGTGATGGGTGCGGTGGCGGGCGTGGGCGGCTGGTTGGTCGCCGCACCCGGCACGCCCGCTGGCGGGGCGGCGCCGCTGCCGTTGCTGGACTCGGTGCTTTGCAGGCTGCGCACGCTGGCGCTCGCGTTGGCGCCTTGGTTGGGCTTGAACTCTTCGCTGGTGGCCTCGGTCTGCGAAAAATCGACATCGGCGGTGACGGTGGCGCGCAGGTTGTCGCGGCCGACCACGGGTTCCAGCAGTTCATAGATGCGCTTGGTGAAATTGGCCTCGATCTGCTGCTTGTATTGCAGTTGTTGACTGTCCAGGCCCGAACCGGTATCGCTGGCCGAGGACAGCAGCGTGCCCGATTGGTCGAGCACGCTGACGGCCTTGGGCGAAAGCTCGGGCACGCTGGCCGAGACCAGATGCACGATGCCGGCCACCTGCGCGCGATCCAGCGTGTGGCCGCCACGCAGCGTCAGCATGACCGACGCGGAGGGCTTTTGCTGCTCGCGGAAAAACCCGTTTTGTTGCGGCATGGCCAAGTGCACGCGCGCGTCGGCAACGTCGGCCAGGGCGGTGATGGTGCGGGTCAGTTCACCTTCGAGACCGCGCTGGAAGTTGAGTCGCTCATTGAACTGGGTCTGGCCGATGGACTGCTTGTCCATCAACTCGAAGCCGATCACGCTGCCCTTGGGCAGGCCGGCCGAGGCGAGCTTCATGCGCACGTCGTAGACCTGCGAGGCCGGCACCAGAATCGTGCCGCCAGGCTCGTTCTTGTAGGGCACGTTCATGGCCGACAACTGGGTGATGATGGCGCCGCCGTCCTTGTCGGACAGCCCGGTGAAGACAGGTCGGTAGTCGCCCTGAGTGCTCCACATGCTCATCGCCGCCAGCACCGCCACCAGGGCGGCCAGGCCCAACGCCATCATCATCTTGCTGCGGGCCGGCAGCGCGGCCAGACGCGCGCCGAAACCATTGGCAGGAGCGGCGTTCATGTCCAGCGGGGAGAGCAGGGCGTTGTCCATGGGGATGATCGGGTGCTCGTGAATGACTTGAAGACGGGCCGGCAAGACCCTGACCGAGGGTTTCGGATGAAGCGATTATTCGTTTCTAAAGCGAAACGAAAGCCGGGAACAGCCTGCATTTACAAGTTCAGTTCCGGCATTTGATGCCGACCCGGCTGCCTACCATTGTGTCCATGCTCCTACCGGGGCCATGCTCCCAGTGAGTGCGCCATGGATCTCAAACTCAAGCCCTTTGACTTTGCCGCCGCCGTGGCTCGCGCGGGGTTGACACCCGCCGGTCATCCCTTGGCCAGCAAGGGCGCAGCCCAAGCGGCCGATTTCAGCCAGATGCTGAGCCAATCGTTGCGCGCGGTCAGTCAATCGCAAAACGAAGCGGGACGTCTGCAGCAAGAGGTGCAACTCGACAACCCCACCGTGAGTCTCGAAGAAACCATGGTGGCGATGCAGAAAGCCCAGATCGGATTTCAGACTACCTTGCAGGTGCGCAATCGCCTGGTGCAGGCCTATTCGGACATCATGAACATGCAGATCTAGGCCGGCGCCCCGGGGCGCAGCCACCCGGCACTTGTCGTCGCACGCACGGCCAGGCCACCCACACCCATCACAGAAAGACCGCAGCCGCATGTCTGACCGCCCCGACGCTTGCCTTGATCCTGCCGATTGGTCGGCGCTGCGCGTGCAGGGGCATCGCATGCTCGACGACATGTTCGACTACATCGAGCGCATCCGCGAGCGACCGGTATGGCAGCCGATACCGGCCTCGGTGCGGGGCTCGTTCAGCGCATCGCTGCCCCGCGCACCCGGCAGCCTGGAACAGGCCCATCAAAAGTTCATGACCCAGGTCCTGCCCTACGCGGTGGGCAACACGCATCCGCGCTTCATGGGCTGGGTGCATGGGGGTGGAACGGCTGAAGGCATGTTGGCCGAAATGCTGGCGGCGGGACTGAACGCCAACCTGGGCGGACGCGACCAGATGCCGCTCGAGGTCGAACGTCAGATCGTGCAATGGATGCGCGAGCTGTTCGGTTTTCCGGACAGCGCAAGCGGCTTGTTCGTGACGGGCTCGTCGATGGCCAATCTGGTCGGCGTGCTGGTGGCGCGCACCAAGGCGCTGGGGCGCGGCGTGCGCGAGGAGGGCTTGCGCAGCCAGTCGGACACGCTCACCGCGTATGCGGCGTCGAGCGCGCACTCGTGCATCAGCAAGGCGATGGACATGAGCGGCTTGGGGACCCGTGCGCTGCGGCTGGTTGCGGTGGACGATGCCGACCAGATGGATGTGCAGTCCTTGTCGCGCATGATCGCGGCCGACCGGGCGTCCGGATTCAAGCCTTTCCTGGTCGTCGGCACTGCGGGCACGGTGAACACCGGTGCGGTGGATGACCTGAGCGCCATCGCCGCGGTGGCGCAGCGCGAGCAGCTCTGGTTTCACGTCGACGGTGCGCTCGGTGGTCTGGGCATGATGGCGCCAGACATCAGGCCCCGACTGCAAGGTATCGAGCGGGCCGATTCGATCGCGCTGGACTTTCATAAATGGGGGCAGGTGCCGTATGACGCAGGCTTCTTTCTGGTGCGGGACGGCGCCGATCAGCTTGACACCTTTGCCTCGCCGGCGGCGTATTTGACGCGTCACGCGCGCGGATTGGCGGCCGGCTCGCCCTGGCCCTGCGATCTGGGTCCCGACTTGTCGCGCGGCTTTCGGGCGCTCAAGACCTGGTTCACCATCGTCAGCCACGGCACTGAAAAACTGGGTGCTGCCATGTCGCGGTCATGCGAACTGGCGCGCTACATGAAGGGTCGCATCGAGGCCTGTCCCGAACTTGAGCTGATGGCGCCCGTTGCGCTCAATATCGTGTGCTTTCGTTTCCGCTGTCACGCGGCCGACGCGGTGAATGCCGAGATCGTCGCCGACTTGCACGAATCAGGCATTGCCGTGCCTTCGGCGACCCGCGTGCGCGAGCACACGGCAATTCGCGCTGCCATCGTGAATCACCGCACTGTGGCGGGCGACATCGATGCGCTGCTCGACGCGGTCCTGGTTTTTGGCCGGGCGCGTGCCCTGGTTTGCGGGGCGGCGCAATGAACACGGTCCAGACGGGCGACGCGGCGTCCGGGCATTCAGGCCATCGACTGCTCGGGCTCGCGCACCTGATGCGCGCGGCCTTTCGCGGTGAAGACCTGATGCCGCTGGCCCAGGCATTGATGGAACGCGCGGCCCGCGATGAAAGCGATGCCGAGGCACTGTTCGATCTGTCCACGATTCTGCAGTTGCAGGGGATCAGGGACGTGGGGCTGGCTGCGTTCGAGCTCGCATTGCAGATCAAGCGGGTGATCGAAATGCCGGCGAGCCGCCCGCCAACGCTGCGTCTGCTGGCGCTGATGGCGCCGGGCGACCTGATGGTGAACGCGCCCTTGCCCTTCCTGCTGGAAGACTCCGACATCGCCCTGACCCTGCTCTACCTCTTGCCCGGTGAGCCCTTGCCCGAACAACTGCCCGAACACGACGTCGCCTTTGTTGCCATCGGCGAGACCGCGCAGACCCACGAATTACTCGAACAACTGGCTGCCGGCATCAATTCGTGGAGCAAACCGGTGGTGATCAGACCCGAGCGCATCATGCTCACGTCGCGCCCCAGCACTTACGAGTTGCTGAAGGACACGCCGGGCCTGTGCGTGGCGCAGACGGCGCAGGCGAGCCGCGCGCAATTGCAGGCCCTGCTCGCCGGCGAGCAGCCACCGCACGATTTGTGGTCCGGCCTTGCCTTTCCGCTCATCATCCGGCCGCTCGATTCGCATGCGGGGCACGGACTGGAAAAGGTCGACGACTCGGCCGCGTTGGCGGCTTATCTGAGCGGGCAAGCCACGGACGAATTCTTTGTTTCGCGCTTCATCGACTACCGTGGTGCCGACGGATGGTTCAGAAAGTACCGCGTGGTGCTGATCGACGGCGTGCCCTATGCGGGGCATATGGGCGTCTCAAGGCATTGGATGATTCACTACCTGAATGCAGGCATGACGCAAAGCGCCGACAAGCGCGCCGAGGAAGAGCAGTTCATGCGCGATTTCGACTCGGACTTTGCGCCTCGCCACGCTGCCGCGCTGCAAACACTGCACGAGCGTTTCGGCCTGGAGTACCTGGTCATCGATTGCGCTCAGACCCTTGACGGCGACTTGCTGGTGTTCGAGGTGGACCCGGGTGCCGTGGTGCATTCGATGGACCCCGAGGAGATGTTTCCCTACAAGCTGCCGGCGATGCGCAAGATCTTTGCGGCGTTTCGCGCGATGTTGCAGCGTGCAGCGCAGACTGCCCGCTGAACCATCGCGGGCCGGGCCGGGCCGGCTCAGGCCTTGTGCTTGATGATGGCGCCCGTCACGCTGTCGATGGTCTTGGCGATTTCAAGCATGACCTGCGACGGGAATTGCATGATGGCGTCGCCGGTCTTGATATCGATCAGCTTGATGACCGACATCCCGGCGCCCTCTTCGAGCGTAAATCGCAGCTCATTGGACGGCCGGTTGACCAGGCTCGTATTGGCATGATCCACGGCATTCTGAAGTTCTTGCCGAGAGGGCTGCTGCGCCGGGACTGAAGCGCTGGTCGATGCAGGAGGGGTCGCCGCTGGCGCAGGTGAGCTGGCTACCGGCGCACTGGTGCGCGATGGCAGCAGCCCTGCCGTTGAGCTTGGAGCTCCGACACGACCAGTCAATGCGCCTATATTGATGTCCATGGCCCGACCCCGGTTACGGCACCTTCCGACAGGAGGTTCTGATGGATATCGACAGCTTTTCGATTTACTTTAGCGGGCTCGACGATTTTTCGGTCTTGGGCATGCCAGGCGGTACAAATGCACAGATTCCGATCAGCAGGGTTCGATTCCCGACAAGTTGCCGGCAAGCACGCAGTTGTGCACGCGCCCGTTGGACATCAACTCGACCCTGATCTTGTCGCCTGACTGGCTGAGAAATTCGGTGCGACCCGGCTGAGCGACCCGCCCCTGCTCGGGCTCGAATACGGCGGGCTGATTGCCCAGCAGCGCGACACCCTTGAAGTCTGCGGCGCCGGCGCGAGTGATGTCGCAGCGGGCCGCCGGGTTGGCGCCACTGCAGTCGCACGCCTGGTCAAAGCGCAGGCCCCAGCACCAGTTCGCCCCGCCCTGGTAGCTCACATGCACATTGCGCCCCAGACGCACGCTTTCGTCGCGGCCGAAACGCAGGTCTTCAGACAAGGTGTTGGCCGCCGCCTTGACGCGCTGCTGGGCGAGAAAGGCCCGGTAACTGGGAACGGCGACGGCCGCCAGAATCGCGATGATGGCCATCGCAAACACCAACTCGATCAGGGTCAAACCGAACTGGCGCTTGTGTGCTGGCCTGGCGGGGGCTTTGGGGTTCAAGTCAACGGTTCCAGCAGGCTGAGTCGGGGCCATATTCTGCGCCGCCCGGTGTCACCCTGAGTTTCAGGGCACTGCAAACACCATCCTTGGCTTGAGAGCTGCCGGCCAGCGCGGCGGCAGTCGCGCTGTAATTGTCGACGCCGGCGGCCGTGATCTGAAGCGTGTACAGGCCCTGTGGGCTGCGCTCGGACAGACCCAGCAGCTGCAGCTGTGCAGCGTAGTGACCGTTCTGGTATTGATAGCTGTCCTGTGCCTGTTGCACGCGGGTCAGCGCCGCGACCGCATCATTGCGTTTGCCGCGCCGCAACTGTGACTCCATCGCAGGCAGGGCCAATGCGGCGAGCACGACGACGACGGCGCACACCGTCAGCACCTCGATCAGCGTAAAGCCGCTCGATGAACCGCGGGTGGGCCGACGCGACCGGCGAGGTGAGGGCATGGGGCGGTATGGCGTGCTGGCGCGGCGCGCGGGTCAGCGTTTTTGCAGCAGGCGCTGGCGTTTCTGGGTGTGGTCGATGTAGCGTTGCAAGATGCCGGTTTCGATGGCGGGCAGCGACTCGAACGCACAACCCAGCTGCACGCCTTTGGATGGCAGTTGGTACTCGGTGATGTGCTGCACGCGCAGTTGCACCTCAAGCTGCGTGCTGCGGTCGAGCTGCAATTGCACATGACCCAGTACCGTGCCGACGGGAAAGTCGGCGGCGGGCGCAGTCTCGTGGGGCAGGACGAATGCCAGGCCGCCCATGCTCACGTCGAAGATGCGCAATTGCAGTTTGCGGTCGGGCGCGTGCGGGTGGACCAGCGTGACGCGCGGCGTGCCCGCGCCCAAGGGCCGCACGCGAAACGTGTCGCGGCGTTGAAAGCGAAACATCTCGCGCGGCAGATCGGTGCGCAGTGCGCTGCCTTGCGCGCTGTTCACGAGCAGCAAGTTGTCGAGCTGGAACTGCACCTTGATGCGGTCCAGAAAGGCGACCGCGATCACGTCTTCGGCCTGCAGCAGGGCGCGCAGCTGTTCGGACCCGGCGTCGGCACTGAAACTCAGGGTCTGCTGCTGCGCATCGACCCGCCACAGCGTGGTGTTGTAGCTGCGCCCGTCGGACGCCGCCAGCGTCAGCAGCAGGCTCCTGTCCTGAATTTCGCGCAGCAGGCCGAGGATCTCGGCACTGTTGTTGACTCTCAAATCGGGCGGGGCTGAAACGGACATCGGCGGCATCAGCGTGCTCCGCCTGGATCAGTGGACCACTTTGCTGCGACCCGCAAGCACATTGTCCAAGTCTTCCAGCCAGGGTTCCGCCAGGTGGCGGATCTCGGCATCGTTGAGCAGAATGCGCTGCATGACGCGCGACTTCAGCTGTGCTTCCTGGCTGGCAAGTTGCGTTTGCGTGGCGGCATGCTTGAGCTGCGAGATCAGCAGCACGCAAGCGCCTTCGAGCTTGACGACTTCGTCCCAGTTGCCGCTGCGGGCCGCCATCAGCATGTCGGCACTGGCGCGTTCGATGGCTTCGTAGTAGTTCAGGAGTTGGCTGTTCATCGCAGTCGTGCTCGGTGGGGTTGGGCGGGCATCAGGTCGAAACATGATGGGAGGCATGGACCTGGTCGGCGATGCCGTCCCATCCTTCGCGCAAGGTCTTGACCAGTTCGGCGCATTCGCCCAGTTTGGCGTCGTCGTTGTTCAGATTGGCCAGGGTCAGCTGGCGCACCAGATAGTCGTACAGGTCGCGCAGATTGATGGCGATCGCCCCGCCGGATTGCATGTCCAGCGTGTTGCTCAGGCCCTCTTCCACGATGCGCACCGCTTGACCGATGGCCCTGCATTTCTCGGCGATGTCCTTGCGGCTCATGGCGCCGCGCGCACTGGCAATCTGGCTGGACAACTCGGCAAACAGCAGGCTGACCATCTTGTGCGGCGTGGCACCCTCGACGGCAGTGTTGACGCCAACCTCACGGTAGGCATGGGCGGAGGGTCTGCGCGAGCCGAAATTGTGCATGCTGGTGAACATTGTGAAGGACTCCTCGCGTCTATGCCTTTGTTATCGACGCGAGGAGCGCAATCTTTACCCTTGTCAGCGTGGAATTTACGCCCTATTTTCACTGATCGACGGGCCGCTGCGGCACAAGCGCTGTGGCCCAAGCGCGAGCGGCCCGGAGCGGGCCGCTGCAGGGCTCAAGCCGGCCGCTCTCAGGCCACGGGCTTGTTCCAAGTTGTGATCTGCTGGGTCACATATTGCGACAGTGCATTGGCGCGCGACATCACGGTGTCCAGATTCGTGTACTGGGCGCGCAGGCGTGCCTCGATCGCGGTGAGTTTGGTGTTGAGCCTGTCCTGATCTTTCTGATTGGCCGCAATCTGCGACTGGATCGACGTGGTCTTGCCGGGAAATGTGCCGTTGAAAGCCAGCAGGCCGCCGGTCCAGTCGGCAATCTTCTTGGCAAAACCGTTGTTGGCAGGTGTGGTCAGGTCGAGGTTGCTCATGGCTTTGGTCAACTCGGGCAGATTCGTCAGCGCCGCGGCGACCTTGACGTCGTTGAGCTTGAGCGTACCGTCCTTTTGGAACTCGATGCCGATGGAACTCAAGGTGCCGAAGGCCGAGGAGGCGCTGCCGGCCTGCCCGATGATTTGCCGCAACTGGTTTTGCAGGCCGGTCGTGGTGGCGTCACCCTGCAGCAACGCGCCTTGCTTGGCAACCGGGTCATAGCGGGTCGCCTGCGACAGGAAAGAAGCCAAGGCGTTGTAGGACGCCACAAAGCTGGTCAACATGGCTTTGACCGCGTCGGTATTTTGGGTCACGTTGACGGTGACCGGTGCGGTGGTCACTTTGCTGAGGACGAAAGTCATGCCGCCGACCACGTTGGTGAGCGTATTGCTGGCGGTGGTGACCGCAATGCCGTTGATGGTGGCCTTGGTGTCGTTGGCGGCCTGCGAGAGACTCATGGCGTTGGCACCGTTTTGCGGATCGAAGGCGAGCCGCGACAAGCCTTGAGTCGCCGTATTGGTGGGCACGCTGTCGGCAATCGCGACGCGAAAGCCGTTGCTGGCGCCCGTCGACGTCGATTGCAGGGCCAGCCGAGCGCCCGTGGCGTCGGTCACCACCGTGGCGCTGACGCCGCCGGCCGCCTTGTTGATGGCGTCTGCCACTTGTTGCAGCGTGTTGGTGCCCGTGCCCACCGGAATGACGATGTTGGTCGCTCCGCTCTTGGGGGTGAATACGGGGGAAGCGGGCAGGGTTCCGTTGGGATTGGTGTTCCAGCTACCCAGACTGATGGTGATCGTGCCGCTGCCCACGACTTCGCTGGCGTTGGCAAATTGGCCCACTCCGCTGGCGCTGACAACACTCTGGGTTGACGACAGTTGGCTGACCGAAACCGAGTAGCTGCCCGGGATGGCCGCCGTGGTGGAGGCGGCGCTGACCGAAGTCGGGTCGGACGAGTTGGTGCTGGTGACCGAGTACGAGCTTGCGCCATACAGCGGCACCGAGGCATCGTGAAACGCCGAGACCAAGGACTGCATCTGTCCGAACGCAGACAGCTTGGTCTGCATCGTCGTGGCGGTGGCCTGCAGCTTGGTCAGCGGCAGCTTTTCGACATTCATCAGCGAGGTGATGATGCCGTTCACATCCAGGCCAGAGCCTATGCCCGCAGAGGAGATGGCGCCGCCGCTTCCGGTCGCGCTGGTGATGGAACTCATGCTGTTACCTCGCAACGAGATCGGCCCGCAAATGCAGCCCTCGATCCTCTATCGACACACTGGCGGAAAAGTTGAGGCCGGTGATGCAAAAAAGTCGGATCGCTCACTGTGCAGGCGCGCCAATCCATCCGCAAGCCGCTCCGGGCGCCAGTGCCTCAAGCGCTTACTTGAGCAGTGCCAGCACCTGCTGCGGCAACTGATTGGCCTGCGCAATCATCGCGGTGCCCGCCTGCTGCAAGATCTGGGCACGTGACAGCGCGGCAGTCTCGGCGGCAAAGTCGGCGTCCTGGATGCGGCTGCGCGATGCCGAGAGGTTCTCGCCTGAGGTTTGCAGATTCTCTATCGTCGACTGGAAACGGTTCTGGACCGCACCGAGCGCTGCGCGGTTCGAATTTACCGTTGTCAGAGCGGCGTCTATGGCCGAGAGCGCATTGTTTGCACCGGCAACGGTCGAGATGTTGAGGGCGCTGACCGCCGTGCCGGTAGCACCGACGACGGGAGCGGCAACCAGCGAGCCCGTGAACGTGAGGGCGCCGGTGATGCCGGTGGGAGCGACATAGGCCAGCGTCACGCCTGCCGAGGCAGCGAGACCGGCTGCGGCCATGCCGAAGTCAGCCATGGTCGTCGAAGATGCGCCGCCTGCACCGGCAGTGAACGCCGTCAAGATATTGCGTCCGTCGACGGCTGCCAAGCTCACCCCGGAGCCCGTGTCAGTCGCGACAACGCCAGTGACCGACGATTGTGCATTCAGAGCGGCCACGGCGTTGGCGCGGTTTGTGGCTGCATTGGTTGTGGCAGTGACGGTCATGGCAATGCCATTGACCGAGATCGTCACAGCGCCACCGACACCGGAAGTTGTGACGTTCTGAGCCGCAGCTCCCACGACGGTCGTGTTGGCGCTGGCCGTGAGGCCCGACACGCCGGACGCGTTGATGGCAGCAGCGATGTCACGGGCGTCGGCCTTGATCGTGCCCAAGCTGACATTCGCACCGCCGGTGCCCACCTGCACGGCCGTGATCGCCGGCGTCTCGTTGGCAGTCACGGCGAGCGTGGTGGCCGCGAAACCCTGGAATTGCCCGAGTGCGCTGGAGCGGGCGCTGGAGATGCCGCTGACCGTGATGGTCTGGCCCGCGTTGGCCCCGACTTGGTATTGCTGCGAAATGTAGGTACCGTCCAGCAAGGGCAGCCCGTTGAATTGGGTCTGGGTTGCGACGCGGTCGATTTCGGCGGCGAGCTGCGCGACTTCCTGCTGCAGCGCCGCGCGGTCTGATGTGGAATTGGTCGCGTTGGCCGACTGCACGGCCAGTTCACGCATGCGCTGCAAATTGGAGCTGACCGAGCCGAGTGCGCCTTCAGCCACCTGCGCCAGCGAGATGCCGTCATTGGCATTGCGCGCCGCTTGGCTGAGGCCGCGGATTTGCGAAGTCATGCGCTCCGAAATCGCCATGCCGGCGGCGTCGTCCTTGGCGCTGTTGATGCGCAGGCCCGACGACAGGCGGTTGATGGCAGTGGCAAGCTCGCCCTGCGTCTTGGCCTGGTTGCGCTGCGCGGTCATCGAGGACAGATTGGTATTGATCGTCTGGGCCATGAAATTTCTCCAAAGTGGCTGTAAAACCCCGCGTTGCTTAAATCAAGCGCGGGCCTTGCACCGGTCGATCCGGACCCTGACTCTTGCGAAGGGTGGGTGGCGCCATTTTTGGAGAAACTTGAATCTGGTGAGCGTTTGAAAAGAGACCCAAAGACCTTTCAATTCAAAGCCGCAAACGCAGAAAGGCCAGGTCCGGGAGGGTCCCGGACCTGGCCTTGAGGTGTCGCCTTATGGGCGAGTGAGTCGGCTCAGTCTTAACGCAGCAGCGCCAGCACTTGCTGCGGCAACTGGTTGGCCTGCGCAATCATCGCCGTGCCAGCTTGCTGCAACACCTGGGCGCGCGACAGATTGGCGGTTTCCGCGGCGAAGTCGGCGTCCTGGATGCGGCTGCGGGCGGCAGAGAGATTCTCGCCCGAAATCTGCAGATTCTGGATCGTCGAGCTGAAGCGGTTCTGGATCGCACCCAGCGAGGCGCGGTTGCTGTTCACCGAAGCGAGCGCTGCGTCGAGCGCAGTAAGAGCCGTGGTGGCGCCGCCTGAGGTCGAAATGTCCAGGGCGCTGATCGCTGTGCCGGTGGCGCCTATGGCCTTCACGGAAACCAATGCACCCGAAAACGTGAGGTTGCCGGTGATGCCGGCGGGCGCTGTATAGCCCACGCTCACACCTGCCGAGGCTGCAAGTCCAGCTGCTGCCATGCCGAAGTCAGCCACGGTCGTTCCTGTAGCACCGGCCAACGCAAACGCGGTGGTGATGTTGCGCCCGTCGGCGGCAGCCAAGCTCACGCCAGAGCCTGTGTCTGTGGCGATTACACCCGTGACCGACGATTGTGCATTCAGCGCGGTCACCACGTTGGAGCGGTTTGTGGTTGCGTTGGTTGTTGCGCCGACAGTGACTGCGATGCCATTGACCGTGAACGTCACGTTGCCGGCAACGGTGGTGTTGATGACCTGAGCCGCAGCTCCCACGGTGGTCGCGTTGGCGGTAGCTGAGAGGCCCGACACGCCGGACGCGTTGATGGCCGCAGCGATGTCACGGGCGTCGGCCTTGATCGTACCCAGGGCAACACTGGCACCGCCGGTGCCCACCTGCACGGCCGTGACCGCTGGCGTCTCGTTCGCAGTCACGGCGAGCGTGGCGGCTGCAAAGCCCTGATATTGGCCCAGGGCGCCGGTCCGAGCGCTGGCGATTCCGGCCACACTGATGACCTGACCGAGGTTGGCGCCGACCTGGTAGTTCTGTGTCGAGAACGAGCCGTCGAGCAGATTGGTGCCGTTGAACTGGGTTTGTGTGGCCACGCGGTCGATTTCAGCGGCGAGTTGGCCAACTTCCTGCTGCAAGGCGGCGCGGTCGGAGGTGCTGTTCGTGGCATTGGCCGACTGCACCGCCAGTTCGCGCATGCGCTGCAGGTTGGAGCCGATCGAGCCGAGCGCGCCTTCAGCGGTCTGCGCCAGCGAGATGCCGTCGTTGGCGTTGCGCGCTGCCTGGTTGATGCCGCGGATTTGCGAAGTCATGCGTTCGGAGATCGCCAGGCCGGCGGCGTCGTCCTTGGCGCTGTTGATGCGCAGGCCGGACGACAGGCGGTTGATGGCCGTGGCCAGATCGGTCTGGTTCTTGCTCGAATTGCGCTGCGCGGTCAACGAGTTGAGATTGGTGTTGATATTCATGGACATGGTTGCAAACTCCTGAGTGGTTGAAGTGAGGTCGGCTTGCGTGCCAACATCGCCGCGGCATTCGTGCTGGGGTCCCTGTTTGGGTATGAACCGGCAGCGCTTGTGCTTTGAACGGGCTCCAGCCCATGCTGGTGGCCTGCTGCGCCCGGCGGCAGTCTGTCGTTGTTTCGTGTTCTGGTTCGAAACAGCGTCCGACTACTCCGGACCACGGATCCAAACTTGTTTCCGTTGCCAGTGTTGTCGGCCGATTGCCTGGCGAACTTTAGAAACTTTTGAAGAGAACTTGCTTGGCGGCTGCTGCCGCCTGGCCCTGGCAAACCTGCGATGAAGACAGCCGCGCAGACTGCGGTTTGCCCCATGGGCGGAGCGCCTTGACGAAGCGCCCGAGGTGTTCTCGGCAAGGGTCGAACGGGATTGAGTCAAAGCGGCTGGGTGTGTGCGATATGTCACGCACAGCCTGCCGTCTCGTAGCGACCGAATAGCGCCATGGCTCGGGCGCATCTTGGGCTTTGTAGGAAGAAGCCTGACAGGGGCTATGGAAGAAAGCGGACTTAAGCCACGGAACTGGGCTGATGTTGGGGTGTACTTCCGGTCTTCACAATCGGCTCCACGTTGATACCCAACCCCAGGCGCTGAAAAGCCAAGGAGCACAAGATGAATGCAGACCAGATACTCGCTGAAATCCGCGAAGCCAATCTGTCGTACCTGATGCTGGCGCAAAGCCTGATCCGCAGCGACCGCGAACAGGCGCTCTACCGTTTGGGTATCTCGGAAGAGACTGCCTTGCTGTTGGGCACGCTCTCGCCGGCGCAGACCATGAAGATTGCCGCGGGCAACACCTTGCTGTGCCGCTTCCGCATGGACGACGATATGGTCTGGGGGCTGCTCACCAGCCACAGCAAGACGGCGGCAAATGAGGGCGTGTCGCGCCTTCACGCCAGCATCCTGATGGCCGGCCGCCATCAAGAAGCGGCCTGACTCCCGCTCCAAGCGCCTGTACCCGACAACAAGTTCCCGGAGATCGTGACCATGGCACGCCAAAAAAGCATACTCACCGAAGCCCGCCAGATTGAGCGTGCCGTGACGCTGATCCAGCTGGGCGCGCGCTTGCAGGTGTTGGAGTCCGAAACCGACATGTCTTATGAGCGGCTGCTGCGTCTGTACAAGGAAGTGGCCGGCAAGTCGCCGTCGAAGGGACAGTTGCCGTTCTCGACCGACTGGTTCATGACCTGGCAACCCAATATCCACGCCTCGCTGTTCTTGAACATCCACGAATATCTGAACAAGGTGGCCGTGATGGACGAGATCGACACCGTCATCAAGGCCTACCAGTTGTACAAAGAGCAGACCCAGTCGCAGGGGCTGGAAGAGCTGTTGTCGGTGACGCGCGCCTGGCGACTCGTGAAGTTCGTCGACAACGGCATGCTCACCATGACCAAGTGCTCGCGCTGCGGCGGCCACTTCGTCACGCATCCCCACGAAATCGCGCGCCACTATGTGTGCGGACTGTGCAGCCCGCCCGCGCGCGCCGGCAAGGGCAGGGCGCAGGGCGGCATTCACATGCATTGATGCGCCAGGCATGCCCACACCCGCATGGTCGAAAGTGCTCCGGCAGTGGCCCTTGCCCGCGCTGCTGGCCTGGGGCTTGGCGTGGCTGGGCTTCGTCTTGCTGGCCCAGGCGGGCGCGCCCAAATGGGCTGCGCTGTCGGCCGGCGCCGCGCTGGGGGCTGGCTTGAGCCGGTTCCAATCAACCCGGACCCGGCGCTTCATCGTCGCGTTGGGTTTTCCACTTTCCCTGTTGGCCAGCGGGCTCGCCGGCGGTTTGCCGGCCTGGGGCTGGCTGTTGCCGCTGGCCTTGCTGGCATTGGCCTATCCGCGCCATGCCTGGCATGACGCGCCCTGGTACCCGACGCCGCCGCGCGCGCTGGATGCATTGGAGCGGCTCGCGCCTTTGACGCCGGGCGCCGCTGTGCTGGACGCCGGCTGCGGCCTGGGCCACGGCTTGCGTGCCTTGCGCAGCGCGTATCCGCAAGCGCGCATCGAGGGCATTGAATGGAGCGGCCTGCTCAGCCTTGTGGCGCGCCTGGCCTGCCCTTGGGCCAAGGTGCGGCGCGGCGACATGTGGCAACTGAACTGGGCCGCCTATGACCTGGTCTATGTGTTCCAGCGGCCGGAATCGATGGCGCGTGCGTGGGACAAGGCCCGGGCCGAGCTCAGCCCGGGCGCCTGGCTGGTCAGTCTCGAGTTTGAAATTGCGCAAGTCGACCCGGCCGCCAGATTCCAAGCGCCAAACGGCAAAACTGTGCACTTGTACCGGGTGCCGCAAGGCGGCCCGGCGTAAAGTTGTGTGCGGGCGGGTAGGCAGCGGCCGTGCTTGGGCCGAAGTGCCCCGCTGATTCTTGTTTGTCTCTTCCTCGCGCAACAAATGCGCCTTGAACGGCGGATCTCGCAAGTGATCCGCCGTTTTTTTCGGCATGAGCAAGCTGATGTCGCCATCGCCATCGCCCTCACCCTTGCACTGTCAAGCAAGACTCAAGTGTGGTGCACAAGCGCCGATATGAAGCTGAACAGCGCGTGCCTATATAGTGACGTGCCTCCAATCCTGAAAACTGTCATTTTTGCCGGGCTCGCCGGGCGGCAACGCGAAGAGCGGATCTCAAAACATGTTCGTCATCATCGGCTGGCTCATTGCAATCGTGTGCATCTTCGGCGTGTACATCGCGCACGGCGGCAGCATTGCGGTTGTACTGCACGCCCTGCCGTTCGAGATGATCACGATCTTTGGCGCGGCGGCGGGTGCCTTCCTGGCCAACAACCAGATGAAGGTGATCAAGGCCTCGATGAAGGGTCTGGCGTCGTGTTTCAAGGGCAGCAGATTCAGCAAGGCGCGCTATATGGACCTGCTCGCGCTGCTCTATGACATCTTGCAGAAGGCCCGCAAAGAGGGCTTGATGTCGATTGAAAATGACGTTGAGACGCCTCACGAATCCGCCCTGTTCCAAAAGTACCCCACGCTGGGAAAAGACCACCATGTGGTCGAGTTCATCACCGACTATCTGCGCATGATGGTGTCGGGCAATCTCAATGCCCACGAGATCGAAAGCCTGATGGACAGTGAAATCGAGACCCACCATCAGGAAGAGTTCGCCGCGGTGGCGGCCTTGCAGCGGCTGGCCGGCGGTCTGCCGGCGTTCGGCATCGTGGCAGCGGTGCTGGGCGTGGTCAACACGATGGGCTCGGTGGGCCAGCCGCCGGCGGTGCTGGGTGGCATGATCGGTTCGGCCCTGGTGGGCACGTTTCTGGGGATTTTGTTGTCCTACGCGTTCGCCGAGCCTCTGGCCGGGCTGCTGGAGCAAAAAGTCGAAGACGCCGGCAAGGAATTGCAGTGCATCAAGACCACGCTGCTGGCCAGCATGCAGGGTTACGCGCCGCAGGTGGCGATCGAGTTCGGGCGCAAGGTGCTGTATTCGGGTGACCGACCGAGTTTCATCGAGCTCGAAAGCCACGTGAAGGGCAAGAAGTGATGAACGCAACGGCGCAAGTGTGCGGCGGCGTCTGCCGGGGAGTCTGGCATGGCTGGTGACGCCAAGAAACTGCAGCCCATCATTGTCAAGAAGATCAAGAAGGGTGGCCACGCTTCGCACGCGGGCGCATGGAAGATTGCCTATGCCGACTTCGTGACGGCGATGATGGCGTTCTTCCTCTTGATGTGGCTGCTGGGATCAACCTCCGAAGGCGACAAGAAAGGCATTGCCGACTACTTCAGCACGCCGATGAAGGTGTCTTTCATGGGCGGGTCGGGTTCGGGCGACTCTTCACATGTGCTCAAGGGCGGGGGGCAGGACTTGACGCGCAGCTCAGGTCAGGTCAAGCGCGGCGACGTCGAGGCACCCAAGCGCCAAATCAATCTGCAGGCGCTCAGGGCCGAGCAGCGTCGCGCCGAAATGACGCGGCTCGAAAACCTCAAGGAAAAGGTCAAGGAGGCGGTGGCGAACACTCCGCAACTGGCTTCGATGGGCAGCCAGATCATGATGGACATGACGCGCGACGGTCTTCGCATCCAGATCAAGGATGAAAAGAATCGGCCGATGTTCGACAGCGGCAGTGCCTTGGTGAAACCCTATATGCGTGAATTGCTGCGCGTTCTGGGTCAAGTCCTGGCCGAAGTGCCGAATCGGATCACGCTTGAAGGGCATACTGACGCCGCGATCTTCGCCAGCGGCGACCGCGGGTACAGCAATTGGGAACTCTCGGCCGACCGGGCGAATGCTTCGCGGCGCGAGTTGATAGCCGGAGGTTTGCCGGAAGACCGTACTTTGCGGGTGCAGGGGCTGGCGTCGAGCAATTTGTTCAACCATGAAGATCCATTGAGTCCGAGCAATCGTCGTATTTCCATCATCGTGATGACGCGAGAGGCTGAGGACTCCGTTTTCAGGCCGGAGCTGGACGCACAAGCGCCCGAGGCGAAACCCATGAGGAGTGGTATCCCGAGTCTGGTGCCCCCCATGCCATGAGGCCTGAAGCTGATTCGAGGAAAGCTATGAGTTCTGAAATGAAATTCTTGATTGTTGATGACTTCTCGACCATGCGGCGCATCGTGCGCGGTCTCCTGAAGGAGAGCGGCTACGCGAACGCGGACGAGGCCGAGGACGGTGTCGTCGCCTTGAACATGCTCAAGCAGTCGAAATACGATTTCGTGGTGACCGACATCAATATGCCCAACATGAACGGGTTTGATTTTCTCAAGGCGGTCAAGGTGGACCCTGCGCTCAAGCATCTCCCCGTGCTGATGGTGACCGCCGAGGCGCGCAAGGAAGACATTGTGCTGGCGGCCCAGATGGGCGCGGCCGGCTACATCGTCAAGCCCTTCACCAAGGCCACCTTGGAAGAGAAGGTTCAAAAAATCATACAAAAGATGGCTGCCGCCGCTTGAATGGAGAGATTGATGCAGGCCGAGACGATTGATACCCTGGCGCCCGCCGTGGCCGGCCAGGCTTCCCCTGAGGTGTTTCAGCAACTGGGCCAGATCACGCGCCAGTTGCACGACACCTTGAAGCAGCTCGGCGTGATGCCCAAGCTGCAAGAGGCGACCGAAGGCTTGCCGGACGCCCGCAGCCGGCTGCAGTACATCGCCCAGAAAACCGGCGAGGCGGCCGAGAAGGTGCTCAATTCGGTCGATTTGGCGAAGGCCGAACACGCCGTCATCACAGCGCAGACACGCGCCATGGCGGCCGCCATCGTGGCCGATCCGGTCAAGGCGGTGGCGTCGGGCGAGGTGTTCAACTTTGTGCATGCAGTGGAAGCCGGCACCTCACGCATCGACCAGCATCTGACCGACATCATGGTGGCGCAGGATTTTCATGACCTGACCGGGCAGGTCGTGAAGCGCGTCGTGGCCCTGGCGGGTGACCTCGAGGACAGCCTGGTGAAGCTGCTGGTGCAGGCCATGCCGACCGAGCAGGTGCACAAGGTCGAGGTGGTCCTGCATGGTCCGGTGGTGGTGCACGAAGGCCGCACCGACGTCGTGAAAGATCAATCCGAGGTGGACGATTTGCTGGCGAGTATGGGCTTCTGAGGCCAGCGGCTGCGCGCATCGGCCGCCAACAGCGCGCCTCGACAACACGGCGACCTCTCGGTCGCCGTTTGCGTTTCAGTGCCCCTCGCACCGGAACTACCCCCCCTTTTACCCCGCTTATCCGGCTTAAGTTCTTGCCGTCATCGGAAACAATGGACTGGCTCACATTTCCGTTTCCACCATGGCCGAACAAAGCGCACAAGACCGAAATCTACCCGCCTCAGCCAAGAAGCTGAAGAAGGCGCGGGAGGACGGTCAGGTCGTGCGCTCGCGCGACCTGGGGCATTTCACCGCCATGGCCGCGGCGGGCGCCATGCTGGCCATGCTGGCACCCACCGCGGTGGATTGGTTGCAGCACATGCTGACAAGCGCGCTGTCCTTCGACGCGGGTCGGGTCATGAATACCGCCGCCATGGGCGAGGCGCTGGGCGCGGCCGCACTCAAGATGGTGTTCGTGATTGCGCCGGTGGGCATCGTCATGGTGCTGGTGGCGGTGGCCAGCGGTGCGATTGCTGGCGGGGTGACTTTTTCGCTCAAGCCGATCAGCCCCAAGTTCGAACGCGTCAGCCCGCTCGCGGGCGTGGGGCGACTGTTCAGTTGGCAGCATGCGAGTGATGCGGTCAAGTCCAGCGTGCTGGCATTGATTCTGGGCGGCGCGGGCGCGCTGGTGATGAAAGACCGGCTGGCCAATTACGTCAGCATCATGTCCCTGCCGCTGCCGTCGGCGATTTCTTACGCCGGCAACCTGCTGCTGGCGGGCCTGCTGTTTCCGCTGCTGGCGCTGGCCCTGTTTGCCGCCATCGACCTGCCGCTGCAGCGGCATTTGCATATGCGGCGTCTGAAGATGACGCGCGAAGAGGCCAAGCAGGAGTTCAAGCAGGCCGAGGGCAATGCCGAGGTCAAGGGCCGTATGCGCCAGATCATGCGCGAGATGGCCAAGAGCCGCATGATGGCCGCCATACCGCGGGCCGATCTGGTCGTGATGAACCCGACCCACTACGCGGTGGCCCTGAAGTACGACGAAAAATCCATGGCCGCGCCGCGCGTGGTGGCCAAGGGTGCCGACTTGCTGGCACTGAGGATTCGCGATCTGGCCAAGGGATCAAAAGTGCCGGTGCTCGAGTCGCCGATGCTGGCGCGTGCGCTCTACGCCCATGCCGAAGTCGACCGCGAGATTCCGGCGGCGCTGTTCGCCGCAGTCGCCCAGGTGCTGGCCTATGTCTACCAGTTGCGCGCCGCCATGGCGGGCAAGGCGCCGATGCCGGCGGCTCAGCCAGAGCCCGAGGTGCCGCTGGAACTGGACCCGCATCACAAGGCCACAGCCCAGGCTGACGCGTCGGGCGAGCCGGAGCGTGACGCATGAACGGCTTGATGCAGCAGCTGCAAAGGATCTTGGGGCCGCGCGCCGCGCTGCTGCGTTCGCTGGGCGCGCCGCTGGCCATCATCATGATTCTGGCGATGATGGTGTTGCCGCTGCCGACGTTTGTGCTGGACCTGCTGTTCACCTTCAACATCGGCATGGCCGTGATGGTGATGATGGTGGCAGCGCACATGCTCAAGCCATTGGACTTCGCTGCCTTTCCCGCCGTGCTGCTGCTGACCACCCTGATGCGCTTGTCACTCAACGTGGCGTCGAGTCGCGTCGTGCTGATGCAGGGTCACACCGGCACGGGCGCGGCAGGCAAGGTGATCGAAGCGTTCGGGCATTTCCTGATCGGTGGCAATTTTGCGGTCGGCCTGATCGTGTTCGCGATTCTGGTGGTGATCAACTTCATCGTCGTCACCAAGGGTGCCGAGCGCATCGCCGAAGTGGGTGCGCGGTTCGCCCTGGACGCCATGCCGGGCAAGCAGATGGCCATCGATGCCGATCTGAATGCCGGCTTGATCGAGGAGAAAGAGGCGAAGCGACGGCGCGCCGAAGTCGGCGAAGAGGCCGAATTCTTCGGGTCGATGGACGGCGCCAGCAAGTTCGTGCGCGGCGACGCGGTGGCCGGCATCATGATTTTGTTCATCAACATCATTGGCGGCTTCATCATCGGTGTGGCGCAGCACGATCTGACGGCCAGCCAGGCGGCGAGCTCCTACATCCTGCTGGCGGTGGGTGACGCGCTGGTGGCGCAGATTCCGGCCCTGCTGATTTCGGTGGCCGCGGCGATGGTGGTGTCGCGCGTGGGCAAGGAAAAAGACCTGGGCGCGCAGATATCGCAGCAGGTGTTCGATTCGCCCAAGGCGCTGGGCATCACGGCGGGCATCGTCGGCTTGCTCGGTGTGATTCCGGGCATGCCGCATCTGGTGTTTCTGGTCATCGCCAGTGGCTTTGCCTACCTGGCGTGGCTGACGCACCAGCGCCGTGTCAGGGCGGCGCAGCAACCCACGGCGCAGGCGGTGGTCGCCGCGCCCGAGGCAAATGTCGATGCCAGCTGGGACGATCTGGTGCCCATCGACACCTTGGGTCTGGAGGTGGGCTACCGTCTGATCACGCTGGTGGACAAGCTGCGCGAGGGTGACCTGCTCAGCCGCATCAAGGGCGTGCGACGCAAGTTTGCGCAGGACGTCGGGTTCTTGCCGCCGCCGGTTCATATTCGCGACAACCTCGAACTCAAGCCCAGCGCCTACCGCATCACGCTGCGCGGCGCGGTGGTGGGCGAGGGCGAGGCCTTCCCCGGCATGTGGCTGGCCATCAATCCGGGCAATACCACCCAGCAACTGATAGGCACGCGCACCACCGACCCCGCTTTCGGTCTGCCTGCGGTCTGGATCGAGGAGCGCCAGCGGGAAATGGCTCAAATGGCCGGATTTACGGTGGTTGATTGTTCGACCGTGGTGGCCACCCATCTCTCACACTTGGTGCAAGTGCACGCGGCCAAGCTGTTGGGTCGTGTGGAGACTCAAGCCCTGGTGGAACACATGACGAAGCTGGCGCCGCAACTGATAGAAGACGTGATACCCAAATTGATAGGCATCACCACCGTGCAACGCGTGCTGCAATTGTTGCTGGACGAGGGCGTGCACATCCGCGACATGCGTTCCATCATCGATTGCCTGGCCGAATTTGCACCCACCGTGACCGATCCGGTGGAGCTTGCCACCCGCATTCGTACCCTTCTGGCACCGTCCATCGTGCAGCAGATCTATGGCCCGGTGAAGGAATTGGACGTGATCGCACTCGACCCCGAACTCGAACGTTTGGTCACCCAGGCGCTGAACTCGCCGCACGGCGCGGCGCTGGATCCGAGCGTGGCCGACACGCTGGCACGCTCGGCGGCAGAAACCGCGAAACGCCAGGAAGACCTGGGCGTGCCGGCCTGCCTGCTGGTGCCGGACTCGATCCGCTCCGCCATGGCGCGTCTGCTCAAGCGCGCGGCGCCGCGACTGCGCGTGCTGTCGCACAGCGAAATTCCGGAAACCCATTCGATCCGGATCGGTTCGGTCATCGGCGGCGCGGCATGACAAGCCACGCGCACATTCGTTCGCCGCTCTCGAGTGGAGGCACGGCCTCCCGTGAGCCAGGTCTGCAGGAGTTCCTATGAACGTGAAACGATTTACCGCCCGCACCTCGCGCGAAGCCTTGGCGCTGGTGCGCCATTCATTTGGCGAAGACGCCGTCGTGTTATCGACCAAACCCTGCGCCGAAGGCATCGAGGTGCTGGCCCTGGCGCCGGAGAGCCTCAAGCAGATCGAACGCTTCTCGGCCAGCGCACCGAATTCGGCTCAGGCCAGCCGCCCGCGCGCGGCGGCTTCGCCGCAAGCTGGCGTGCCTGCGCCCGAGCAGGCAGCGCGCAGTCTGCGTCAGAAGGGCGCTGCTGCACAGCGTCAGCCCGAGCGCGCCGAGCCGGCGACCGAGCCCGGCAGCGTCGAGCGCGATGTGCAAGTGCTGAACATGAGCACGCTGTCGTTCCAGGACTATGTGCGTGAACGCATGCTGAAACGCCGCGAGGCCGAATTGAACGACCGACCCGACCCGGGCCCGGCGTCGGCGACGCTCATCAACGCGTCCCGGCCCCAGCCTGCTGTCGCGGCCCCGGTGCGGCCGCAGCGCCCGGCCCAGGCGCGCGAGGCGGCGTCGGTGCCGCGCCGGTCTCCGCCGGTGCTGCGCGACGAGATCCGTTTGCAGCCTCGACTGATGGAAACACCGGTACTGGTCGATGTGGCTCCCGCCACGGCCAAGCGCGACCAGCAAGCCATGATGAACGAGTTGCGCTCGATGAAGGGCCTGATCGAAGAGCGCTTCGGTGCCCTGGCCTTCATGGAGAAACTGCAACGCCAGCCGGCCCAGGCACGCCTCACGCAACGCTTGCTGGAGGGCGGGTTTTCGCCCGCGCTGACGCGCAAGCTGGTGGAAGGATTTCCGACCGACATGCTCAACAGTCAGCTTGACGAATCGGTCTGGGCGACCCAGGTGCTGCAGCACAACTTGCTCGCCGACGAGGCCGGCGTGGCACTGGAAGACCGCGGCGGCGTGTTTGCGCTGATCGGCTCGACCGGCGTCGGCAAGACCACCACCACCGCCAAGATTGCCGCCAGCTTTGCCACCCGGCACGGTGCGGGCCAACTCGGCCTGATCACGCTGGACGCCTATCGCGTCGGCGCGCATGAGCAACTGCGCGCCTATGGCCGCATTCTGGGCGTGCCGGTGCACACCGCGCACGACCGCGCCTCGCTCGAAGACCTGCTGGAACTGCTGGCGGGCAAGAAGATGATCCTGATCGACACGGCCGGCATGGCGCAGCGCGACAGCCGCACGCGCGAGTTGCTCGACATGCTGGCGCATCCGAGCATCGCCAAGCTGCTGGTCGTGAATGCTTCGGCCCAGGGCGAGACGATTGAAGACGTCGTGCTGTCATGGCGTGCCAGCGAATGCCTGGGTGTGGTGTTGTCCAAGATCGACGAGGCCGTCAAGCTCGGCCCCGCGCTCGATACATTGATTCGCCACCGGCTGCGCGTGCTGGGCGTGGCCAATGGCCAGCGCGTGCCCGAGGACTGGCACCGCCTGTCGGCGCATGCGCTGATTCAGCGCGCCTTGCGTGGCGGTGGCGCAAGCGCCTGGCGGGTCGATGCATCGGACGTCAATCTGATCTTTGCCGGCGCGCCGTCGCAGCAAGCCGCCCAAGCCGCCAGTCTGCACGCCTAGAGCCCGGGATACCCGGCTGATCCGGCAAGCCAAGACCTGCGTCACCACAAGTCAGCCAGCCACATGCGCAACCACTTCACCGCTGCCGCACAGTCCGATCAGGCCGACGGATTGCGCCGCCTGTTTTCGGCCTCGCGGGTGCGTTTCGTTCCGGTTGTCAGCAACCCGCATGTTGCCTATGGCGGCGTGCTGCTCGAGCATCTGTGTGCGGCGTTTGGAGAACTCGGCCTGCACACTTTGTTGGTCGATGCAGGCGAGAACTCGCCCGCGCCCGATGAGCTGGCGGCGGTGGAACTGGGCGCCTGCGTCGAGTTGCTGTCCGACAAGGTGTCGTACTTGGCCGCGCGCGGCTTGCCAATGCGTTACATCAACGCCCATGGTTCGGCTGCCGAGATGCTCAATGCGGTGATTGATGCGGCGCCTCAGGCGGATGTGGTGATGCTGCACGCGAGTGCGCCCGAGCTGTGTCGCGTCGTGGCCCGGCGCGAGGTGCGTCCTGTGCTGCTCGCCGACGACCGACCGCTCAGCGTGACGCATGCCTATGCCGGTCTGAAACTGCTGGTGCAGCGCTCGGGATTGATGGTGCACAGCCTGCTGCTGGGCGCCGACGCGAATTCGCCGCGTGTCGAACGCATCGCCCAGCAAATGACAGCTTGCGCCGACGGGTTTCTGGGCGCCGTGCTGTGCGATTGGGCCAGCATCGATCCGCTGGCTTCGACCGCCGAGCCGCCGTCGGCCGCCTTGCGGCATCTGGCCCGCGAGTTGCTGATGGCAGCGCCTGCGGGCGCGGTGATGGAAAGGCCCGCCAACGCCGTGCCGTTGCGTGACCCGGCTTACCCGCCGTGGCAAGATGCAGGCTTAGCCGCACTTTGAGACCTTGGAGCTGAGCATGTATACCGCCAAGGGCCAACTTGACCTCAACTCGATGATCAAGCAATACAGCCCGCTGGTGCGGCGTCTGGCGCATCAGATGATCGCCAAACTGCCGGCCAATGTGGAGATCAATGACTTGATGCAAGTGGGCCTGATCGGACTCACCGACGCCCTGTCGCGCTTCGACGCGAACCAGGGCGTGCAGTTCGAGACCTTCGCCACGCAACGCATTCGCGGCGCGATGCTCGATGAGCTGCGCGGTGGCGACTGGATGAGCCGCGGCACGCGCCGCCAGCAACGCTCGATCGAGACGGCGCTGCACAAGCTCGAACAAAAGCTCGGTCGAGCGCCGCAAGAGTCCGAGATCGCCCGGGAAATGGGTCTGAGCCTGGTCGAATACCAGGAATTACTGGGCAAGGTGCGCGGCACCCAACTCGTCTGCCTGGAAGACATGTCGGGCGACGACGGCGACGAAGATTTTCTGGATCGCCATGTCGCCAGCGAAGAACAGAATCCGCTCGCGTTGTTGCAGGATCAGCGCATGCGCCAGGCCTTGGTGGACGCCATCAAGAACCTGCCCGAGCGCGAGCAGTATGTGATGAGCATGTACTACGAGCACGACATGAATCTCAAGGAGATCGCGGTCGTGCTCAAGGTCACCGAGTCGCGCGTGTGCCAACTGCACAGCCAATCGATTGCGAGATTGCGCGCCAAGCTGCGCGCGTGGTAGAAACGAGGCACGCGGCCAGCGCGAAGTCGATCCCCACTACCATTGCAGCCAGTCTCACATGTTCGATTTCTTCAAGCGCAGTGCCCCGAACGAGGTCGCGACAGCACCTTCAAGCGCGGCCCGAGATCTCACGAGCGAGCTGATCGGCCCGCTGTCACACCAGGCTTCCTTGCTGGGCCGTGAGGCGGCCGAGGTGCGCGGTCTCATCGAGGACACAAGCCGGCAGGCGCAACAGCAGCTCGACAAGGTTGTCGGCTTGCAGGCTCAGCTGGAGCAGGTCAACAAGGCCCAGATTGGCATCGGTGAGCACACCCGCAGCGGCAGCCAGGCTGTGACCCAGGCGCGTCAGGCGCTGGAGGCGGTGGGCCACGAGGTTGGCACCATCGTCGAGACATTGAAGCAAGTCGGCGAGGCCGCCGGTCAGATCACGCAGATCGCGGTGCAGACCAGGCTGGTGGCGTTCAATGCCTCGGTCGAAGCCAAACGCGCCGGCGACGCGGGGCGCGGATTCAGCGTGGTTGCCGATGCAGTGAAAGACCTGGCCGGCAAAGTCGAGACCTCGTCGAAGGAAATTCTGGGCACGGTGAAGAAACTCGATGCGCGTATCGAAGCACTGGCGCGCGAGATCCAGGCCCACGGCACGACCGTTCAAGCCGGAGCAGTGCACCTTGCATTGGCGCGCGTGGAGTCGGGCATGGGGGCGATTGTCGGCGCGGCGCACGACAGCCAGCAGTTGTGCGCCCAACTGAGCGGCGCCATGGGCCTCATGCACGGGCAGGTGCAACAGACGAGCTACGCCTTGGGTCGGGCCTTGGGGCACAGCGAGAGTTTTTTGAAGATTTCCGAGGATCTGATCGAGAAGGTGGCGCAAAGCGGTTTCCAGACCGAGGATTCTCCCTACATCGAAGCGGCGCAACAGGCAGCGGCTGAAATTTCGGCATTGCTGGAGGACGCGTTGCGCCGTTCGGCGATTTCTGCCAACGACCTGTTTGACGAGAACTACAAGCCCATTCCCAACACGAATCCGGCCCAGCACACGAGTCGTTTCACGGTGCTGGCCGACAAGCAGTTTCCCGAGATCCAGGAGCGCTTGCTCAGAGTCAGCAGCAAGGTCGTGTTTGGCATCGCCGTGGATCGCAACGGCTATGTTGCCGTCCACAACAAACGGTATTCGCAACCCCAGCGCGGTGACCTTGCGTGGGACACCGCCAACAGCCGCTACCGTCGCATCTTCAATGATCGCACCGGACTGGCGTCGGCACGCAATCAACGCCCGTTTCTGCTGCAGACCTACCGCCGTGATATGGGGGGCGGCCGCTTCGTCGTCATGAAGGAAGTTGCAGCGCCCATCAACGTGCAGGGGCGGCACTGGGGTGGGTTGCGCTTGGCGTTCCAGTATTGAGGTCGGGTTTGCCGACGTCGGATCGAACCACCACGGCGAGCGCTTGCGTTGGCCGAGCCTTGCGCCAGAATCCATCGATCACGCCGGTGCATGCTTGAGCGCACAGCAAACAAGGCAAGCCCATGCTGCTGTTCGTGACCGCGCTGAAGATGATTGCCGAGATCGCGTTGATGGCCTTGGTGGGACGCGGGCTGCTCGGGCTGCTGGCGGGGGCGAAGCGCGAGCACAACGTCTTCTACAAGCTGTTTGACGTGCTGACCTCGCCCTTCGTCAAGTTGGCGCGCCGTCTCGTGCCACGCCGGGTTGGCGACAGACATCTGCCCCTGGTGGTCTTTGTGCTGCTGAGCGCGCTGTGGATTTTCGCGACAGTCGTCAAGATCAAGCTGTGCCTGCAGTCTGGAATCAACACATGCCACTGATCGACAGACAAAGGCGGTACTGGCGCAAGAACCTGAACGTCACGGGCATCTTGCTGACGATCTGGTTCGTCGTCACCTTCGTGATGGTCTATTTTGCCGCCGAACTGAACTTCACTTTCTTCGGCTGGCCGTTCAGCTTCTGGGTCGCCGGACAGGGCGCGCTGATCGTCTACCTGGCGATCATCGGCTTTTATGCGCGCTACATGAAACGGCTCGACCGCGCCTTTCGCGCCGATGCGCACGAGGAGCCGTGACAGCGGCGATGTTCAGGCCAGGCAGGTTCGATTCTTGCCTGTGCGCTTGGCCTCATACAAGGCCATATCCGAGCGATTCAGCGCCTGTTCGAGCCGCTCGCCCGGACGGTACAGGGTGACGCCGGCCGAGAAGGTCACGAACACCGACTCGCCCTCGTGCATGAACAGGCCCGCAGTGAGCGAGCGCTGCAAGCGCGACAACACCTGCTGCGCCTCGGACAGCGGCGTGTTGGGCAGCATCACGACGAACTCTTCACCGCCGTAGCGAGCCACCATGTCGCCGGGTCGCAGCGACTGCAACACTTTGTCGGCGAGCGACTTCAGGGCAATATCGCCGACGTTGTGCCCCAGCGAGTCGTTCAGCTTCTTGAAGTTGTCGACGTCCAGCAGCCCCAGCGCGAGCGGACTCTCGCGCCCCGACCCTTCCCTGCCGAGCTTGGCCTGTTCGACCTCGAAGGCCGCCACCAGGCCGCGCCGATTTGCAATCTGGGTGAGCTGATCGGTGGAGACCTCATCGGACAGGCGGCGCAACTCGCCCTCCAGCTGATCGACGCGCTGCGACAGCTCGGTGGCACGCGCGTGCTCTGCGTGCAGTCGCTCCTGCGTCTGATGCACGAGTCCTTGCACGCTGCGGCTCTCTTCGACAATCTCGCGCACGGCACCGGTCAGGCTCTCCAGCGAGTCAGCTTGCTCGACGATTTCGGCGTAGCGGCCCATGCTGCTGCTGAAACGGTCGGTGTGCTGTCCGAGCTCGCCCAGTTCGTGCAGCATGCGCTGAATCAGGGACTTGAGCGCATCGCGCGCCTTGGCCCTGTCGTCGCGCAGCGATTGCTGGTGCTGGCGTGTGCTGACCAGCAGTTCAGACACCGAACGTACACCGCGCGCGTTCAGCCCTTGCTCAAGCGTATTGCGCATGGCTGCCGCCTGGCCTTCGACCCAGCTGTCGTCCTCGGCCAGTTCGGTCAGGCTGGCGGTGAGCTCGGCGCACAGGCCGCCCAATTCGCCGAACAAGTGATGCCTGTGTTCCAACATCAGCCTGGCGCGCTCGCACAGCGCCTGCGCCTCTTGCATGCGCGCCGCGCTGGCGCCTTCTTGCAGCAAGCGACTGTGCATGTCGGACAGCTCTTGCGACAACTCGGCGGCGCTGGCGTCATCGGCGCGCGGCAGCGCAACTTGCAGGGCGGCGTGCAGACTGGTACTGATGGCTGGCCAGTGCTGGGCTGGCGCGCTGCCGGCGCCGGGCGCTGCGCCGGCTCGCTCCGCCGGGGGTGGCGGGCGACTCTTCAGCGCTAGCACATCGTCATCTGCATCGGCGCTGGGCTGGGGTTTCTGCAGCGCGTCCAGATCACCCACGTTGGTATCGCTGGCGTCTTCGCCCCAACTATTTACCAGTTGTTTGACCCGCTGCAGCATGCGCTGCACGTCACTTGCGCTGCCATCGAGCACGCGCTGCAAGCTGTCTTTCTTGCGCGCCGTGGTCCATTGACGGCTGCCCCCCTGCAAACCGCGCACCAAGCGCTCGATCAGGTCGGCCAGGGCCTTGGCCTGCGGCCCCGGTCCGTCGGTTTCGAGGGCGAGATCCAACGCCTGCCTGGCCTTGTCCCATGCGCCCTTGCGCAGGGCCAGCGACAGCTCCTGCCGTCTGCGCACATCAGAGATGCCCAGCGCAAGCAGCTTGTCGAGCAGCGCCTGCGCGCCGGCGGGGAGCGCCGACGCCAGGCCGTTGGCCTGGCCTGCGCCTTGCTCTTGGGCATAGGCGCGCGCGTAGTTTTCAGGGGTGGGCTCCAGCTTGTCCTGCGCCAGGCGACGCAGCGCGGCCTTGGCAAGTTGTGCGGGAGGTTTGGCATCGGAAGATGGGGGATGCTCGGCCATGCTCGTCTCGGAAAGATTGAAGTGGAGCTCAGCGCAGGCCGCTGGCAGGCGTTGCGAATGCTCTCTGATCGACACCATCAGCGGCGCCCGATTCGGCAATCCAGGGTGTCTTGCGGGGCAGCTTGGCCTGGCCGAGCCAGCGCTCCAGTTCATCCGCTGGCAGTGCCTTGCAGAACAGGAAGCCCTGCATCACGCTGCAGCCCAGCCGGTGCAAGGCCTCAAGCTGGCGCGGCGTTTCGACACCTTCGGCGATCACGCGCAGGTTCAACGAGCGGGCCAGAGCAATGATGGCGGTAACCACCGCCGCGCTCTGCAATGTGATGCCCAGTTCGCGCACAAAGCTGCGGTCGATCTTGACCTCGCTGATCGGCAAGGTCGTCAGATAGGCCAGCGACGAGTAGCCCGTGCCGAAGTCGTCAATCGATATCTGCACGCCGATCTCGTTCAGACGGTGCAGCGAGGGGATCACGTTCTGCAGGTCTTTCATCAGGCCTGTCTCGGTGATCTCGAGCTGGATGGCGCTGTGCGGTATGCCGTAGGTGGCGGCGCACTGATGCAGGTACTCGACCAGGTCTGAGCGCTCGAACAGACGACTCGGCAGGTTCACGGCGATGGTGTCGCTGAAGCCGAAGTTGTTCTGCCAGATCTTGGCTTGCCGGGCGGATTCGCGCAGCGCCCACTCCGACAGTGGCACGATCAGTCCGGATTCTTCGGCCAGCGCAATGAATTCGCTGGGGGGAAGCAGCGTGGCGCCACGTTGCCAGCGCATCAGGGCTTCGACGCCGACCATGCGGCCGGCTCGAACATCGACCTTGGGCTGGTAGTGAAGTACCAACTCATTGCGTTCGATGGCCTTGTGCAGGCCGCTCTCGAGTTCGAGCTTGCGCCGGCCGTGGCCCAGCAGGAGCGGGCTGTACAGCACCGAGGCATTGCGGCCCTGGGACTTGCCGGCATACATGGCAACGTCGGCATTGCGCAGCAAATCGGCCATGGTCTGACCATCGCGCGGGTAGATCGCGATGCCGACGCTGGCGGTCACAAAGCATTCCTGACCGGCGACAAAGAAGGGCTCGCGCAGCACTTCCAGCACGCGGTCTGCGACACGCTCGGCGTCGCGCTCACCGATCACCTCGGGCAGCAGCGCGACGAACTCGTCGCCGCCCAGGCGCCCCATCGCTTCGAGCGCACGGTGCGAACGGCTGCCCGCCGACTCGAGCAGACCATCCAGCACCGTGTCCGAGTGGCGCACACAGCTGCGCAGGCGCCGTGCCACCTCGACCAGCAATTCGTCGCCCGCACTGTGGCCCAGCGTGTCGTTGATGATCTTGAAGCGGTCCAGATCGATCAGCAGCAGGCCCAGCTCATGACCCATGTGATCGGCTTGTTCGATGGCCCGCTCGGTGCGCCAGATCAACTGGCGGCGATTGGGCAGGCCGGTGAGCGCATCGAAGTTGGCAAGCTGGCGGATCTTGTCTTCGGCGACGCGTCGGTCGGTCACGTCTTGCACGATGCCGGTGTAGCCGCTGGCGTTGCCTTGCTCGTTGAACTCCGGCTCGGCCTCGATGTGGATGACGCGCGCGCGCCCGTCCAGCAGCGTCACGGCCAGGTCGGTGACCAGCACCGAGTTGAGCGCGATCACTTCACGCAGCAAGCGCAGAAACAGCCGTCGATCATCACGCGAAACCAGCCGCATCAGACTGAAGAAATCCAGCGAAACCCCGGTCCCGTAGCCAAACACGCGCACGGCTTCTTCGGCCATATGAAAGCCTGCCGCCTTGCCGCGGCGCCACTCGAAACTTCCCATCCGGGCCAGATCCTGGGCACGTGCCAGCCGCGCCTTGCTGCGCTCGAGCTCGATGCGCGTGCGTGACGAGCGCAGCAGATGGCGCAGCCGTCCCGCCAGCAAGCTCCATTGGCTGGACTTGACAAAGAAGTCGGTGGCACCGACCTGATAGGCGCGGTTGATGGACGCTTCGTCGTGCAGACCGGTGAGCATCAACACCGGGGCCGATTCCAGTCCAGGCATGTTGCGCAGACGCAGGCAGGTCTCGAAGCCGTCGGGGTCGGGCATCAGCGCATCGAGCACGATCACGTCAGGCGACCACGTGCTGAGCGCGGCCAGCGCCGCTTCTCCGCTGGCCAGCTCGGTGACGTGAAACCCGCGCTCGCGCAAGGCAATGGCAGTCAGCAGCAGGGTGACTTCATCGTCGTCGACGAGCAGCACCCTGGCTTGCTCCTTGCCCTGGTCGTCGGGATCGCTTGGTTCAGTCATCGAGATTCGGACTCCGCCAAAAGCAGCTTCAATGCCACTCGCACCTGTTCCAGGTCGGTTTGCATGCCCTCCAGCAAGTGCGTCAAGCCGTCGGCCCGACCCTGGAACGCCAGCTGCTCGATTTCAGCACATCGATGTGACAAGGCGATGCCACCGATGCTCGCCGCCGATGACTTCAATGCGTGTGCAATGCGACGGATCACCTCAAAGTTCGGTGCGGTGTGACTGGCGGCCTCCAGTTCAGGCATGAGGCGTTCGATCGAGCTCAGGAATGCCGTAGCGACACGCTCCAGCAAGCGATTGGCTCCGGTGGGGTCGAGCTCGCGCAGCCGTCCCAGCGCTCCGGCGTCCAGCACTCCGGCCGTGGTGGGTGTCGAATGGGTGAAAGTCATGTCAGTCCATCGCTATAAAGGGACAGCCACCATGATCGGTGCGATTCGGCGCTGGGCTGCGTCTCATCGATTGACGCGTCAGTCAGTCCTTCGTCCATAGCGTGCATTGGGCTCTCTGTCGACCCTGATTGTCGTTCAAAACTAGCTTCCATCCGACCCCGCTCATTTGCGATGACGCAATATCGCACAAGCGGCGAGACGAACGGCTCAGGGCTTCCCATTAGCTGTAACTTGAAATGTCACGACGTCCTTACAATGCCCCGCATGGATCGTGCGAGTGAACGGCGTGATGGCGGTGGGCGCCGCCTCTGGTGGGGTGTGGGCCTGGCGCTGACGCTATGTGCCGCCGCGCTGCTGCTCGTGGTTCGACTCGGCATTGGCCTGGCCGAACCGGGCCCGCTGTCCGCGCAGAGCGCCCCCGGCCCGGATCTGAGGGCTCTGTTGCCGCTCAGCCTGGCGCTTGCCGGTGTGGTCTTGCTGGCCTGCGTCGGCGTGGGTTGGCAGATGGGTGTGCGCACGGCGCGCCAGCGCTTGCTGGAGTCCCTGCGCGAAGCAAGGATCCAGGCGCAAAGCCTGTCCGAGTTGCTCGACGCCTGGCAGTGGCAGACCGATGCACAGCACCACCTGGTGCGTTGGCAGGCGCCGCTGGGCGCACCGGCATCGAGCTGGATTGGCGCGGCAGCGACCCAGACATTGTGGGAGCGCTTTGTTCTGCAAGGGCCCGGGATTGACCCGGCGACGGGCGAGGCAGCGCGCCTGCAGGTGCGGCTCGACGAGCGCGCGCCGTTGCGTGACGTGTGGGTGCGCGCCGAAATCGACGACGCACCAGCGGCGCAGTTTTCCGGAAGCTGGCGCCTGAGCGGCTTGCCACGCTTTGATTCGGCCGGGCGTTTCAGCGGCTACCTCGGTACGGCGCAGCCGATGAAGGCTGCCACGGAGCTCGCATCCGACGCTGCAGCGGCGGCCGGCCCCGTTCCATGGCTGCAGGCCCTGCCGGGGCCGTCGCTGCTGCTGCTCGAGCACAAGACGGGCGCGCTCGAACTGTTGAGCCTGAATGACGCCGCGGCAACCTTGCTGGGCCGCCCCGCAGCCGAGTTGCTGGCCTTCAAGTGGAGCCGCTGCCGCGACCTCTTGCCGACATCCGTGCGCGACGCGCTTGCCCAGATCAAGGACGGCGCGCCCGCCGCGTGCGATGGCTGGCTCGTGAGCCGCAAACTGCTGGCCCAGGGGGTGGACGGCAGGCAGGTACTGCTGTCGCTGTGGCCGCAAGCCGCGACGCCCGCGCCAGCGGCGCAGACGGCGTCCGAGTCAACCCAGTTCAGCGATCAGGAGAGTTTCAGCTACACGGTCTCGCACGACCTGCGCGCGCCGGTGCGCGTGGTGGACGGGTTTGCCCGCATCCTGAAAGAAGACTACGGTCGGCAGCTCGACCGTATCGGCAACGACCATCTTGATCGGGTGCTGGGCGCGGCGGCGCGCATGAACAATATGATCGACGCCTTGCTCTGCCTGGCGCAGTTGTCGGCGCAGCCGCTGACGCGTCAGCCGGTCAACCTGAGTCAGCTCGCACGTTTCATCTTCGACGACTTGCAGCGCAGCGCGCCCGAGCGTCAGGTCGATGTGCATGTGATGGCCGACATGCAGGTGCAGGGCGACCCGACGCTGCTGCGGGTGGCGCTGGAAAACTTGCTGGGCAATGCCTGGAAGTACAGCGCCAAGTGCGAACGCGCGCAGATACGCTTCGGGCATGGCTTGCAGGCGGGCCGCCAGGCTTATCTGGTGCGCGACAACGGCGCGGGGTTCGATATGCGTTTCGCCGATCGATTGTTCGGCGTCTTTCAGCGCCTGCACAGCGCCAGTGATTTTCAGGGCACGGGCGTGGGGCTGGCGTCGGTGCGGCGCATCATCAGGCGCCACGGTGGCGACATCTGGGCCGAATCAGAGCCTGGCCAGGGGGCGAGTTTCTATTTCACGCTGCCGGACTGACCAGCTCAAACGCGTGGCTGCGGTCAACGCGGAGCGCCGGGAAGCGCCAGCAATTCCAGCGCTTCGACCAGTCGCAGCGCCTGCTGCTCCAACGAAAGCGATGCCTCATCGCTCATGCGTTGCAGCCTGACCAGCGCTTCGCCGCGTGGCAACGAGTAACGGTGCATCAACACGCCCACCGCCACCGACACCAGCTGCAGAGACGGATCGCCAATCTGCGGCGCTTGTGCGGAAATCGGCGCCGGGGCGGCGCGCGGCCCGCTCTCATGCAGATCGGCCATCGCGCTATCGACGGCGGGTACGATTTGATGGATGTCCAGCGGTTTGACGAGGTAGGCCACGGCGCCCAGCGACCTGACCTGGGCTTCGGTGTCCGCGTCGGCAAACGCGGACAGAAACATGAACGGGATTTGCAGGTGCTCGCGCAGGTAGGCGGCCACATCGAAGCCACTCAACCCTTCCATGCGGATGTCCAGCAAGGCCAGTTCGGGTCGATGCTCGCGCGCCAGCAGAATCGCGTCGTCGCCGTTGTCGGCGTCAATCACGTCATAGCCCGCCTGGGTCAAGCCGTGGGTCAGCGTGGCCAGCACCAGGCGGTCATCATCGACGACAAGAATCTTTCCTTTGTTGCTCACGTGTTTCCCCAGCACCTGGTTTGATTGTCACTCAATCTGACGTGTCGCCGCAGTCGGCGTCGAGCAGCGTGACGCCGGGCGGATTCAGGCTGACGCTGCACACCACGTCGGCGCCGTCCTGAACAATGTCGAACCGGGCGCTGCGCCGCGGCAGCAGCGAGCGCACCAATCCCAGGCCGGACACGCCACCGCGGACCTGCGCCACGCTGAAACCGTCGGGCAGCCGCCCCGGGTTGGCGACACGCACCACCACCTGATCGTCGGCGCACACAAGGCGGCAGGCAATCTGCCCCGTGCCACTGTGCTTGACGGCATTCGTCAGCAGCTCGTTGAGCGACAGCGCGATCGGAATGGCCTCGGCCTCGGGCAGGCTCCATCGTTGCGCCGTCGGGCCTTCCACGGTGAAGCTGATGTTGCGACCGAACATGCGCTGCACGGATGCCGTGATGGCCTGCACCACGTTGCGTATGCGCAAGGGGCCGGTAGCGCCCACCTGCAGCCCGTACACCTGGGCAATCGCCTGCACCTGGCCGATCGCTTCGTTGATCACGTCACCCACCTCGGGGCGGCGTTGCGCGACCTGCTGCAACAAGCCCGCCACGCCCTGCAAATTGTTCTTGATACGGTGATGCACTTCCTTGACCAGCAACTCGCGCTGCGCAATGGCGGCGTGCAGGCGCGCCTCTTCGGCGGCGCGTTGTTCGGTCACATCGCTGGCCACCAGCAGCAATTGATCGGGCGCCCCCTGGTCTGCGCCTTCGGACGCATCGGTCAGAGGCGAATAGCGTGCGTCCCAGATGCGCGTCCTGCCTTTCACGCTGAGCCGGTACTCGCGTTGTGTGACTTCGGCAGCGTGCAGCGCGGCGCGCATGTCGCGCGCGATTTCGAGGCCCGCTGCGCCTTCAAACATCTGCTCGGGAGTGAGGCCCAGAACCGCGTCGGCCGGACGTCCGGCGAGTTCGGCGGTGACCTGATTCAGGCGCTCGACGCACAGGGTCCTGGCGTCATGCAGACTGATTGCCAGCGGCGCGGTTTCGATGATGCGCTGCAGCGATGCCTGCGCCTTCAGCGTGAGCGCCTCGGCCTGGCGACGCCGCTCGATGTCGAGCAACGCATAGGTGAGCTGGCGGCCGTTGGCGTCGACACCGGTGACCACGGCATTGCCCACCACCCAGAATTCGCGTCCGTCCAGGCCTTTGAGTCGGCACTCGAAGGTCTCGGCCTCGCCCTCGGTCAAATCATCGAGATAGCGCGCCTGGCGCAGCGGGTGGTCGGGTTCGGCGGTGGCCACGATACTGATCGGACGACCGACAAATCCCGTCATGTCGCCGCCAAACATGCGTCGCGCCGAACGATTCATCCACTCGATGCCGCCGCGCCCCACGGTGACGATGCCCACCAGCACCGAGTCGAGTATGGCGCGCGTGCGTTCGGTCTGCAGCAGCAGCGCCTGCTGGGCACGCCAGCGCTCGTCCACGCTCACGTAGGAAGCGATCACGCCGCTGCCCAGATCGCCCTCGTGCATCAGTCGCTTGTTGACTTGTACCCAGAAGCTGCTGCCGTCGCGCCGCATGAGTCGGCGCTCGCCGCTCCAGCGGCCATGGCGCAGCAGCGCCGCCTCGATGTCGCGTTGCTCAAGCTGGTAGTTCTCGGCGTTCTCGTAGAGTTGGCCATGCTCGAGTCCGATCAACTCGTCGATGCGATAGCCACTGAGCTGACCCAATGCGTTGTTGGCGCGTTCGATGCGGTTCCTGCGCAGGATCGCAATGCCCACGTCGGACAGACTGAACATCAGCTCGCGGTCATGCGCCAGGGCCTGCAACTCGCTCTGTTGCGCCTTGAGCCGGCTGATGTCGGTGAGCACCGCGATGGCTTCGTTGCGCTCCTGCGCTAGCGCGCCCGAGTCGAGCACACGTCGCAGCGACAACGAGAGCCAACACGGGTTGGCGTTGGAGCGGTCCTCGTTGTTCTGGATGAACTCGACTTCGAAACTCGAGCCCGCATCCAGCGTTTGCAGGGCATTCTCGATCTGCGGCACGAGCTCGGGCTGGGCGCCGAACAGCAGGCTCACCGGCGTGCCCACTGCGGTGTGTGCGGGCAGGCTCAGACTGAGCATCTGCTCGAAGCGCTGGTTGCAGCGCACCAGACTGCGGCCGCGCAAATAGACAATGCCCACGCTGGTGCTGTCGATGATGGTGGTCAGCTCGTGCAGCAGTTGTGCGCTGCGCGTCTGGGCTTGTTGTTGCGCGGTGACGTCCAGCGTGACGACCGAGGTGGTGCGTTGGCCAGAAGCCAGACGGCCGGGCTCGACGCGCGTGAGCAACCAGCGCAGACCCAGCTCGGGGTGGCGCACCGCGTAGCGCGCCTCCACCTTGCTGCCTCGCTTGAGGGCTTGCTGCAAGCGCTCGAACTCGGGCAGTGACGCGGCATCGACCATGTCGCGCCCGACTCCCTGCAAGGTGGCAAGGCTGCTCGGTGCAGCGTTGACTTTGCTGCGGCGCGGTCTCGACCAGCCGGCGTCTTGCTGAAAGGTGGCCAGGCCGACGCCGGCAGCGTCCATCAAGGCGTCAAGCTGCTGGTGCGCCAGGTCGCGCTCTTCTTCGAGACTGCGGTCCTCGATCACCGCCAGGTAGCGGCGCGCGCCGGCCTGGTCGAGATGACAGCGAACCCGTGAGCGCAGCCACTGCGTGCGTCCCTGCGGATCGAGCAAGGTGCAGCGGATTTCGACGGGCCGCCCGCCCGGCTGCACATCGACGCGCACATGTCCGTCTTGCCAGCCCAGCAGTTGCTGCAGCGCGGCTGAAGCCTGGTCCACCGTGGCCGGCAGTTCGGCTGAGAGCGCTGCAAAGTGCGCATTGGTACGGATCAGCAAACCCGATGCATCGAACATGGCCATGCCCATGGGGCTCAGGTCCAGCCATTGCCTGACCTCGTCCGCTGCGGGCACTGCGGCCGCGTGCGTCGGCAGCGCAGTGCCGGACGCGCTGCGCGGGACGGCCGCATCCAAAGGCCGCACCTGCAGCAGCCAGCGCGCATCCTCAAGTTGACCGGCCTGCAGTCGCACCAAGGTGACTGCGCCCACGCGCCCGTCAGACAGGGCCAGCTCGGGCGCGGGCGGTGCTTGACGTCGGGTGTTGAGCGCAGCGCAGGCCTTGCTCAACCACGCCGCCAGGCTGGCGTCCTGGGTGGTCCGGAGTTGATCGGCACCGCCTGGAACAAGCGCCAGGAGCTGCTGCGCTGCCGGGTTGGCGGTGCAGATCTGCAAGTGCCGATCCAACAGCATGACGGGGTCGCTGAGCACTGCCAGCATGCCGCGCAAGGCGGCGGTGTCCTGGGGGAGCAGGGAGAGCTGAGCTGACATGTCTCAATCGAGTTGCCGGGCTTTGTCCAAGGCACGCAAGACCGCGTGGTTGATTTCCTTGGGCTCCAGCATCAGCTGCTCGGCCGCGGCGCGGAAGTCGAACAGGGATTCGGCCTCGATCGCGTGCACCAGCTCCAGGTAGGGGAGATAGGGACCGGCTTCGTGTACCAGTGCCTGACTGACACGCTCAGGCACAGGCACGTTTTTCAGCAGATGGTCGAAGGGCTGGTGCAGCATGCGGTCGAGCAGCGAGAACATGCCGCAGATGAACATCTCGTCGCGCACTTCGGCATCGGCGCCGGCTCCAGCCAGTTCTTCCATGAGCAGGCCACGGCGCACGGCGGCGAACATGAGCGGGCGCATATTGGCATCCTTGCTGGCGGTGGACAGCAACACGGCCAGCCAGCGCTTCAGACGCACATAGCCCAGCAGCATGATGGCGTGGCGGAACGAACTGATCTCCATCGTGAAACCGAAGGCCGCCGAGTTCAGGTAGCGCATCAGCTTGAACGCCAGCGACGGGTCACGTCGCAGCGTGGCTTCAAGCTTGTCAATGGATTCGGCCTGGTCGACGCGCGCGATCAATTCCATGATGACCTGCAGATCGGCACGCGTTTCGGGCTTGGCGCTCTGCGTCGTGGGGCTGTCGTCCATGGGCCAACCCAGCACGGCGACGGCACCGCGCTGAAAACTCGATGCCATGTCGGCCAGCGTGTACACGCCCGACTGCACGAGTTCGATGCCGCGCATCGCACCCGGTGCGGCCGTCGCGTCGCCCAGGTAGCGGTCGTCATCGAGGTCGATGATGGAATACTTGAAACACGCCAGCACCTCGGGCGGCAGATCGGTCAGCGGGCGACCCTTGATCAGCAAGGTGCTGCCATTGGCCTTCAACGCCAGCAGGGCCTGACTGTGCGCCGGATTGCAGGCCATGAACGCAGGCACCTCAAGCATCAGGTTGGCGCTCGGCTTGGCTTGCATCACCTCCTGCAACAGCGCCTCGCTGTGCACCGCCAGCAAGAGCGCACCGGCGTCGGCGGGCCAGACCTCGCCCACCGCTGCGAGCAGCGGCGCGGCGGCAACGGTGATGTCGGGCCGGATCGGGAACACCGTCAAGCGCGTGGCCATCACCGCGCGCTTGGCGTCAATCATGGGCGAATATCCCAGGGCGACCTGATCGAGTTGCGGTTGCGTGCTGCTCATGTGGATGCTTGTGAAGCGTGCCTGAATGTCACGATTAGAACGCAAGCCCGCCCGATTGGCGGCGACTCAGGCCAAGCATCTGCGCAAATTTACCCGTTCAGGTACTGGAACAGCGTCAGCCGCTGCACCATCGAATACGCCTTCAGGGCGGCCTGGTAGCCAGTTTGCTGGTTCTGGAAATCCGAAATTCCCTGCACCATGTCGAGATCGGTTGCATTGGACTGCTCGGTCTGACTGTAAAGTTTTTGCGAGGCAAAACGCGATTCGGTGCCGTCCAGAGAGTTCATCGCGTCACCGATCTCGCTGCGCACCGACGTCATGCGGCCCAGCGCGGCGTCAAGGTCACGCAGCCCGAAGGTGGTGGTCTGCGCCACCTGAGCCGATGTGTGGCCCGGCGCCTGCAACTCGGAGATGGCGCGGTCGAGCGCGCCGAAGATCGACTGCGAGTGGGTCGACGGCACGATCTGGAAGGTGTCGCCGTCGGCCGGCGCACCCTTTACCGCCACCGACATGCCGTCGATCTGTATCGTCTGGCCCGAGACAAAGGGGCCAGTCACGGCGGTGGCGACGCCGTTCTTCAGCACCGTGTAGGCGCTGGTCGGGCCCGCCCCGCTGAACTGAACGCTGTAGACGGTGCCGGGCACGAGCGCCAGCTTGCTGGGATCGGTGACGCTGCCCACGTCGATCCAGGCCGTCGTGCTCGACGCTGCGCCAGTGATGAGATTGGGCCCCGACTTGGTTTCAAACATGCCGTTGCCGGTGGGTGCTTGCATCCAGGCGGCGGCGCCATCCACGCTGAGCGGCATGTTCTCTTGCTGGTTGCCGCGTATCGCGCCTGGCGTGCCTTGGTATTGCACGCCGCCGGGCGCGTCCAGAAACGGCGCTTGTGACGCGCCCTGGCCGCCGAACAGATAGCCCCCCGCGCCATCGGTGCGGTTGGCCACCTCGAGCAGCGATGCGCGCAGTTGCTTCATTTGATTCGCGAGCACGCCACGGTCGCTGTCGGTGTAGCTGCCGTTACCGGCATTCACCAGGGCGGTGCGGGCCTGCTGCATCAGATTGACGGCGTCTCCGGTGGCGCTCTCGGACTGCTGCAAGGCATTGCGGCTGGCTTCGACCGAGCGCTGGTTGGCGTCCAGCCGGTTGATGCTGGCGATGGCACGCTCGGCACGCGCGGCGGCGGCGGGGTCATCGCTGGCGCGCGCAACGCGCTTGCCTGTGGTCAGCCGCTCCTGGGCGGTCTGCAACTCCAGCTGGCGTGCCTGCAAGCTGCTGATGCCAGTGTCAAACGTGTTGGCGGTGCTGGTGCGCATGGATCTCTACTCCTGGCGGGATGAATCCGGCTGAATCGGGCCGATCACCGGGCCGCAACCTGCAGCAAGGTATCGAATATGGTCTGCGCGACTTGCAGCACTTTGGCGGCGGCCTGGTAGCTCTTTTCAAACTGCATCAGGCGCGCCGCTTCCTCGTCCAGATTCACGCCGGACTGGTTGGTGCGCGCCTTCTCTGCGCTGGCGGCCGCCGCGGATGAAATCGTCGCCTTGGTGCTGGCGCCTTGCACGCGCACGCCGACTTCGGACATCGCCGCCGCATAAGCGTCGGTGATGTTGGCGCCGCCGCTCAGGCTGCCGTCGGCCTGGAGCTGGCGGCCGACGATGACCTTGTCGCGTATCGCCATGAAGGCCAGCGCATTGCCGTTGTTGGCGGCGGGTAAGCGTGGTCTTGTCGACTTTGAAGGTGTCGCCGCTCTTGGGCACGCCATTGATCGTGAGCTGGAAGCCGTTCAGCGTGATGGGCTGGCCTGGCGTCCAGATACCCGTGCCGCTGGCGACGACCAGGCTGGTGCTGCGATCGACCAGGTTGTAGCTGTAGTTGCCGGTGCTCGACGTGAAGCTGATGTCGGCTCTGACGTTGCCGGTGACGCCGGGGTCGGTGCTTGGCAGCACGGCAGACAAGGCGGCGATTGTTCCGGTGCCCTGGTTGGCAGCGCCGATCGTGCCGGTCACAGGCGACGCGGCAGCCAGACCGTTCAGATTGTCGAGGATGCGCGCCATGCCGTTGGCGGCGCGCGTCACCGGCTGCAGCAGGTAGCGGTCGGTCGCGCCGGGCGGCGTGGCGCTGAGGGTGATCTTGAAGCCGTCCACCACGTCGCCGTTCACCACCAAGCGCGTCATGCCGTCGCTCAAGCGGGTCAGCTGATAACTGCCGGACGTGCCGGCAACGAGCGCGTAGCTGCTGGCCTTCAATTGCGTGGCGTCGGTGATGCTCAAGCCCACGCTGGACACAAACGCGCCGCCCGCCCCGCGCGCATTCGTGGCGGCGGGCAGGGCCTGAGGCGCACCGAAGCTGAACAGCGGTGATCCGGGTGAGCCTTGGGCGCTGGTCAGGTCCAGCCCGAGCGACTGCTGCTTGTTGACCTCGCTGGCGAAGGCGGCTGCAAGCTGGCCGACCAGATTGCGCGCGTCCTGCAAATCGACGTTCTGATACTGCAAGTTGCCGGCGATCGAGCCGCCTCCCAGCGAATTTGGGTCCAGCACCAGCGTGCCGTTGGTTTCGACCAGACCCACTTGAACGCGGGAAGGGTCGTACGAGTCGGCAAGCACCGTGAGTTTTTGCGCAGAGCTGCCCAACAGCAGACGCTGGCCGCCGCCGACGAACAAGCCGATCGAGCCATCCGGGGCGTTGATGGTGGTGACCTGGATGTACTGGCTGAGCTGGGACACCAGCTGGTCGCGCTGATCCAGCAAATCGTTGGGCGCGTGGCCGGTGGCTTGTGCGGTAGAGATGCTGCCGTTGAGGTCGGCGATCTTCTGTGCCAACTGATTGACGCTGGCCACTTTGGTTTTCAGGTCCATGGCGATGCCGGCCTGAAATGTGTCGAGCTGCTCACCGGCGGTGCTGAAGCGTGCCGCTGTCTGTCCCGCACTTGCCATTGCCGACTGCCGGGCCGACGGATCGTTGGGATGCGTGCTGACATCGACCATCGCATTGAGAAACTGGTTGGCCGCGTAGCCCAGACCTTCGGTGCCCAGGCCGAACACCTTTTGCAGTTCGCTCAGCTGGGTGCTGCGCGCCTGGTCCATCGACGACACGGCGCCCGCCATCAGGGATTCCCGGGTCAGGAAGGCGTCGTGCGAGCGCGACACGGTGCTCACCTCGACACCCCTGCCGAAAAATCCCGAACCCGTGAATTGGCCCGGTGCACTCTCCAGCTGGACGCTCTGGCGCGAGTAGCCCGGCGTGTTGGCGTTCGCGATGTTCTGTCCCACGGTCTGCAAGGCCGCGTAATTGGCGAACATGGCCGTCGTGCCCAGCGAGAGAAGTGTGGAAGTTCCCATGGTGTTGTCGCTTCGCGGTCAACGCGTCAGGCCGCCATCTGGCGCTGCAGGCGTAGGGTCGTGTTGATGACCTTGGTGAGCTTTTCCGCATAGGCGGGGTCGGTGGCGTAGCCAGCCTTTTGCAGGCCGCGCGCAAAGCCCTCGGCGCTCCCGGCGTTGGCCACCACCTGGCTGTAGCGCGCGCTGCCGGTCAGCAGCGCGGCGTAGTCACGAAAAGAGTCCTCGGCACTCGCGTAAGCGCGGAACTTGGCCACCACCTTTTGCGCCTTGCCGTTGATGTATTCGGTGGTCTGCACTTCGGCCACCGCGCCGGTCCAGTTGGCACCGGCCTTGATGCCGAACAGATTGTTGGCGCTGCTGCCGTCCTTGCGGGTGATCTGGTGCTGGCCCCAGCCGGTCTCGTGCGCGGCCTGGGCGATCATGAAGCTCGCTGGAATGCCGGTCTGCGCCGACACGGCCTTGGCGGCGCTGTCGTGGCGCCGTATGAATGCCTGCACCTTGGCCGGAACGTCCTTGTGCGACAGCGAGGGCAAGGGGGCGGGGCTGACGGCGCCGGCACCGACCGCTTCAGCGGCCTTGGGCGCGAGGCTGTGCAAGCCCATCTGGCGCTCGAGCTGCGCAGTGATGGCGTCGGCCAGTCCGCCGCGCATGCCGGTGAGTTTGGTTGCGTATTGGGTGTCGAGCATCTCGGTGCCCAGCGCCGTGCCCGAGTTGTCCAGCATGCCGCTGGACTGGGTGGCCGCGCGCATGCTCTTCAACAGTTGCTGCATGAACAGCGCTTCAAACTGCTTGGCGGTTTCTTTGATCGCGGTCTTGGGGTCGCGCGCGGCGGCCGCGCGCAGCCCGTCGATCGAGCGGCTGTCGCTGGCCAGCCCCTGGCTGGCCAGGCCGACCGTGCCGAGGCTGCCCCCGGGATTCAGATTGACGGGCGAAACGGACATCTCAAATCACCTCCAACTCGGCGTTCAGCGCCCCGGAGCTCTTCATGGCCTGCAAAATGGCCAGCAGGTCCTGCGGGGTGGCGCCCAGCGCGTTCAAGGCCTTCACGACCTCGCTGAGTTTGACACCGGCCGACAGCTGGATCAGCGAGCCGGGTTCCTGGCGAATCGAGATATCGGTCTTTTGACTCACCACCGTCTGTCCCTGCGACAAGGGTCCGGGCTGGCTGACCACCGGCGTGGCGCTGATGGTGACCGACAGACTGCCGTGCGCCACCGCGCAAGCCTCCAAAGTGACCGATTGGTTCATCACCACCGAGCCGGTGCGCGCGTTGATGACGATGCGCGCTGCCGGCGCGGCCAGCGTCAGCGGCAGGTTTTCAAGGTCGGCCAGAAAGGCCACGCGCTGACCCGGATCGGGGGGCACTCTGACGCGCACGACGCGGCCATCCTGCGCCTGCGCCGTGCCGGCTCCCTTGGCACGGTTGATGGTGTCGGCGACTACGCGCGCGGTGTTGTAGTCCATCGCAGCCAGATCGAGTTGGATGAATTCGCCGTCTTGCAGTGGCGTGGGCACGCCGCGCTCGACCGTGGCGCCCGCCGGAATGCGGCCGGCGCTCAAGTGATTGATCTGCACCTTCGAGCCGCCCGCCGCTGCGCCCGCACCGGCCACGATCAGATTGCCCTGCGCCATGGCATAGACCTGACCGTCGGCGCCGCGCAGGGGCGTCGAGATCAGGGTGCCGCCGCGCAGGCTCTTGGCGTTTCCTATCGAAGAGACATTGATGTCGAGCTCCTGCCCCGGCTGGGCAAACGCGGGCAACTGCGCGGTCACCATCACGGCGGCCACGTTCTTGAGCTGCATGGTGACGCCGGCCGGCAAGGTGACGCCGAACTGCTGCAGCATGGCGTTCATGCTCTGACCGGTGAAGGGTGCCTGGGTGGTCTGGTCGCCCGTGCCGTCCAGGCCGACGATCAAGCCGTAACCCACCAAGGGGTTGCTGCGCACGCCTTGCACGCTGGCGACTTCCTTGATGCGTGCGGCCCGGGCCGGCGCGGGCCAGCCAAGCGCTGCAAGGGCCGCGATGAGGGCCATCGCAGCGAGCAGGCGTACGGGTTTGTCGGCGTGGATTTGCATGATGGTTGCGCTGCTTGTGGGGTTTGGTCAACCCATGGGGACGTGCAACCGATTCTGGGCAAACTTAAATGGGTAGAACGTTCAAAAAGAACCGTGAGAGCCAGCCAATTCCCTGCGCTTCGGCCTGCTGACCGCGCCCGCGCTGCTCGATGCGCACGTTGGCGATGTTGGCCGATGCCACGACATTGCCGATCTGGATGGCGCGTGGGTCGACCTGGCCCGAGAAGCGCAGCACATCCACGTTGTGATTCACGCCGATCTGCTTTTCGCCGGCAATCACCAGATGGCCGTTGGGCAATACATCGATCACGATGGCCGTGATATTGCCCGAGAAGGCATTCGTGTTCTGGGTCTCGCCCTTGCCGGCAAAGGTGTTGGACGAACTGCCGCCGATGCTTGCGGTGCCAAACGAGTTGGCACTGACGCCAGGCAGCGCGGTGATGCTGCCTTTCAAGGAGCCGGACTTGTCCACCGTGCTGTTCGACTTCTGGCTGGCGCTGACGTTCTCGACGATTTGCACCGTCAAGGTGTCGCCCACCAGGCGCGCCCGGTGGTCTTCGAAGATCGGCCGGTAGCTGGCCTGCTGGTAGATGGCACCATTGCGCACCAGGGGCGCCGGCGTTGCCGCAGGCATTGCTTGCATGGGTCCTTGCACATCGACCCTGGGCGGCGGCAGCGGCGTCGTGCAGGCACCCAGCCACAGGGCTGCACCGAGCACCGCCAGACCACGCGAAAGATGACACCACACGGATTTCATGACGCGCGTCCTGGTCAAAGCTGGCCGAGTTTCTGCAACATCTGGTCCGAAGCCTGGATCGCCTTGGAGTTGAGCTCGTAGGCGCGCTGGGTCTGGATCATCGACACGAGTTCTTCCACCACGTTGACATTGGAGGTCTCGACAAAGCCCTGGCGCAGCGTGCCCAGTCCGTTGGCGCCGGGCGCGCCCGAAGTGGGCGTGCCCGAGGCGGTGGTCTCGGCGTACAGATTCTGGCCGCGAGGCTCCAGGCCGGCCGGGTTCACGAAGGTGGCCAATTGAAGCTGGCCCTGCACCTGAGTGGCAGACTGCCCTGCCAGCGCGATGCTGACGGTACCGTCCTGGCCTATCGTCACGCTTTGCGCGGTGTTCGGAATCGTGATGCCGGGCTGTAGCACCATGCCGTTGTTGTTCACCAGCTGGCCGTTCTGATCGACCTGGAACGAGCCATCGCGCGTGTAGCCGGTGGTGCCATCGGGCAGCGTGACCTGGAAGAATCCATGGCCCTGGATCGCCACATCCAGCGAATTCGTCGTCTGCTGCAACGCACCCTGGCTGAAGTTGCGCGAGGTGGCGACCGACCGCACGCCCAGACCCACTTGCAAGCCGGTGGGCACTTGGGTCTGTTCGGTTTCGTTGGCACCGGCCTGGCGCAGGTTCTGGTACATCAGGTCCTCGAACACCACGTGGCCACGCTTGTAGCCGTTCGTGCCGACGTTGGCGAGGTTGTTGGCAATGGTGTCCAGCTGGGTTTGTTGGGCTTCCATGCCGGTCTTGGCAATCCAGAGTGAGCGGATCATGGTGTGTCCTTTTCAGTTGACTGGGGGCAGATCGCTGCGTCGGGCATCAAGTGCTTGACAACAGTTTGGTGGCAGCTTGTTCATCACTCTGCGCGGTTTGCAGCAGCTTCATCTGTTGTTCGAACTGGCGCGACGCCGAAATCATCGCCACCATGGTTTCCACCGGGCTCACATTGGAGCCCTCGAGTGCGCCGCCCTGCACACGTGCGTTGGGGTCCGCAGGCAGATCTCCGGCGCTGGCGCGGAACAGGCCGTCGCTGCCGCGCGTCAGCGCCACCTCGGGCGTCACCAGCTTCAGGCGGCCCAGGGTGGTGGTGCGCCCGTTGCCGGTCTTGGCGCTGATCGTGCCGTCGCTGCCGATCGCCACTTCGCTGTTCGCCGGCACGTCGATGGGACCGCCGTCGCCCAGTACCGTGAGGCCGGTCTTGGTGCTCAGCAGGCCTTCGGCATTCATGTCGAGCGCGCCGGCACGCGTGTAAGCCTCGGTGCCGTCGAGCGCCTGCACGGCCAGCCACGCATTGCCCTTCATGGCCACATCGAGATTGTTGCCGGTGGCTTGCACGGGGCCCGGCGTGGCGTTGTAGCCGGTGGTCGTCTCCAGCGCATAGACCCGCGTGCTGGCACCGTCTCCGCGCACCGGCACGGCGCGAAACGCCGCCATCTCGGCGCGAAAGCCGGCCGTGGAGACATTGGCCAGATTGTTGGCCAGCACATCCTGGCGTTGCAGGCTGGCCTTGGCGCCGGCCATCGACAAGTAGATCATCCGGTCCATGTCATGCCCCGCGTGAGCGCTCGACCATCATGGTCATCACTTCAGACTCACGAGCGTCTGCAGCACCTGGTCCATCGTCTTGATGGTCTGGGCATTGGCCTGATACAGGCGCTGCGCGGTGACCATATTCACCAGTTCGGCGGTGAGATCGACGTTCGACTCTTCGAGCGCGCCCGATTGCAGCGAGCCCAGATTGCCGGTACCCGCCACACCGGTGATGGGTTCGCCCGATGCGGGCGTGCGGCTCCAGGCATTGCCGCCGTTGGGCGTGAGGCCCTGCGGGTTGCGGAAGTTGGCCAGTTCGATCTGTCCGGCGGCCTTGGACTGGCCGTTCGAGTATTTCGCCGTGACGATGCCGCTGGCGGCGATCGAGATGCCCGACAGCTGACCCGGCGCATAGCCATCCTGGAACGCATTCGTCACGCTGTAGCTGGCGCCGTATTGGGTCGATTTGCTCAGATCGACGAGGACGCCGGGAATAGGCAGCGTCGGCGCGCCCTGGGCATTTGTCGAGGCCGGAATGCTGATGGCCACCGGCCCTGCGGGACTCACGCCGTTGATCGAGGTGGGTGCACTGCCGTTGGGCGGAAACACCATCACCAGCGAGGGGGGTGCGGTGGGCAGCGGTGGCACCGCGCCGTTGTTCGGAAAGGGCACGCCGTTGGCGGTTGTGAACACATTCCACGTGGTGTTGTTGGCCGCGTCGGTGGCGCCCTTCTGGAAGTAGTAGGTGATCGCCACGTCTTGCCCTTTGGCGTCAAACGCGGTCATCGAGGTGGCGTTGTTGTAGGTGCTCGGGTCGGTGAAGTTGATCGGCGCACCCGCCAACGGCGTGGTTGATTTGGCACGTGCGTCGAGATTGAATTCGATGTTCATCTTGGACGTGGCGGCCGGATTGATGCCGGCCGTGGGCAACTGCATCGGTGTGGCCGCGCCAGGTTGGATGACGCCGACGTTGTTGGCCGGGTAGCCGATCAACTTGAGGCCCTGGTTGTTGACGATGAAGCCGGTGTTGTCGATCTTGAACTGGCCGTTGCGCGTGTACTTGGTCGGGCTGTTGCCGTCGGTCACCTGGAAGAATCCCGCTCCGTTGATGGCCAGGTCCATCGGATTGGCCGACACCGTGATGCTGCCCTGCGTGAATTGCTGGGCGATGGTGGAGACGGCGACGCCGATGCCGATGTTGTTGCTGCCGCTGCCGTTGAGCGCATTGGCGAACACGTCGGCAAACTCGGCGCGCGAGTACTTGGCGCCGAAGGTGTTGGCATTGGCAATATTGTTGCCAATCACTTCGAGGTTCTTGCTCGAGGCGTTCAAGCCGGAAAGACCTTGCTGGAAGCTCATGATGAATCCTTATCGATGGGGCCGGGTATTGGCGGTGACGTGATCAGTTGAATGCCGTGACGCTCGTGTAGTCGACAACACCCAGGTTCTGAAGTTCGAGTTTGAGGCTGCCGTTCTGGCTGCTGACGGCGACCACCTTGTCCTGCGCGAGCGTGCTGCTGCCCACCGTGGCGGCGCCGTTGCTGGCGGTGATGCGAAAGCTCAGGTTCGGGTCGGTGAAGGTGTCGGCGGGCAGGCTGAAACTGTGACGACCGGCACTCTGGCCGCCGAGTTCGACCGTGTTCACCACGGCACCTGCCGAGTTCAGCACCTCGAGCTTCACCGCGCCCGCCGTGGCGTCGAGCGTGTAGCTGCCGGCGCCAAGGCCGTTGGCGATGTTCAGGCGGCTGCCAGGCACCAGCACGTTGTGGCCGACCATCGAGACGCTCTGCAAGGCCTGCATCTGCGTGAACTGGCCGGTGAGCGACTTGACCGAGGTGTTCAATGCTTCGATGCCGCTGACAGTCTGGATCTGCGCCATCTGGCTCGTCACCTGGGCGTTGTCCATCGGGTTGAGCGGATCCTGGTTCTTCATCTGCGACACGAGCAGCTTCAAGAACCGGTCCTGCGAACTCGCCGGGGTCGGGGCCGCACTCGCGCTGGGCGCGGCGCTGGCGCCGTAAGTGGCGGCGAAAGCTGGATCAATGGCCATAGCGGTTCTCGATTCGTTGCGGGCTTACTGGCCCATCTGCAGGGTCTTGAGCAACAGGCTTTTGGCCGTGTTCATGACTTCGATATTGTTCTGATACGAGCGCGACGCCGAGATCATGTTGACCATCTCTTCGACCGCGTTCACGTTGCTGTAGGTCACATAGCCTTCGGCGTCGGCCTGCGGATTCGTCGGGTCGTGGGTGCGCCGCCCCGGGGTCTGGTCTTCGGTGATGGTGCTCACCCGCACGCCGGCCGAGCCGGCGTCGCTGGGAGCGCCAGCCGCTCCCATCATCTGGGTCTGGAACACCACTTGGCGCGCCTTGTAGGCTTTGCCGTCGGTGCCTGCGACGGTGTCCACATTGGCCAGGTTGCTCGCGACCACATTGAGCCGCTGGCTTTGCGCGCTGACCGCGCTGCCCGAAACGTCGAAGATGCGAAACATGGACATGTGGAGGCTCCCGAATCAGTTGAGGTCAGGTCGCTTTCATGGGGCGGTATGCGGCTTGATCGAGTCCAGCATCGTGCGCACGTCGGAATTGATGAAGCGCAGCGTGGCCTCGTACTTGAGCGAGTTCTCGGCGAAGCTGGCGCGCTCGCGGTCCATGTCGACCGAGTTGTTGTCCAGATTGGTCTGCGATGGCGCGCCATACAGCAACTGCGCGTCACTGCTTGCGCCAGCGGGCGCCGCGAGATGGCCCGACTGGGTGGTGCTCAGCGTGCTGGCCGCATTCATATTGCCGGTGGCATCGCGCAGGGCGCGCACGAAATCCATGTCGCGCGCCTTGTAGCCGGGGGTGTCGGCATTGGCAATATTGCTGGCGAGCACGCGCTGACGCTCGGAGCGCAGCACCAGCGCCTGGGCCTGGAAGTTCAGCGTGTCTGTCAGTTGCTTGATCATGCTCGGTTCCCTTCACTCGCTTCGCACGAGTCACATCGACCCGACGGGGTGATGTGAAGCGATTGTGGCCAGCGCCGGCCCGAACATTAGCGGGAATAACAAGGCCTTTGGCCGTCATTTCGAACCCTTGGCCGGCGCTGCGCCTGGCTACAGTGAGGCCATGTCCCACGCTGTCCCGCATGCTGTTGTGAACGCGCTGCGCCTGCTTTGTCTGTCGGCGCTTGGCTTGCTGGCCGGCGCTTGGGCGCAGGCCCAGCCGCCTTCGGCGCTGCCGCTGGACCAGGGTCTGACGATCCAACTTGAGCAACTGGCCAACCAAGGCGCGCATGCCAGCGCACCTTCGGGCGCCAGAGTGGAAATAGAGCTCGGCCAGCTGGATCCGCGTTTGCATTTGGCGCCATGCCAGAAGATCGAACCCTATTTCGCCAACGGCCACCGCATGTGGGGGCGTACCCGCATCGGCATGCGTTGCGTGCAAGGGCCGACGCGCTGGAACGTCACGTTGGCGCTGACGGTGCGGGTATTCGCCAAAGCGCTGGTTGTCAAATCGGACCTGCCCGGCGGGGCGGTCTTGTCGGCAGCCGATTTGCGCGAGGCCGAAGTGGATATCGCTGCCGAAGGCGGCTCGGTATTCACGCAGGCCGAGTCGGCGGTGGGTCGCACGCTGGCGCGGGCACTGTCGGCAGGCGAGGCGGTGCGCAGCACTGCCTTGAAACAGCGCCAGTGGTTTGCCGCTGGCGAGACCGTCAGAGTGCTGGCCAGCGGCGAGGGCTATAGCGTCGAGAGCGAAGGCATCGCGCAAGGCCCGGGCAGGGAAGGCGAGGAGGTGCGCGTTCGCTTTGCCAGCGGTCGCGTCGTGACGGGCAGGGCGACCGCCGAGCGACGTGTGGAATTGGACCTATGAATCCACCCAAGCCCTTGATATCGCGTGTGTTGACAGGCTGTCGAGGCGAAGAAGCCTCGAAAACTTCTAAAGTTCCGGTCATGCGGGTCGAAATACTGTCCATACGGACTGGTCGGAACCCGTGTTCCGCCTTCGGAGAGCAGCATGAAGATTGTTAACAACGCAGAGAAAGTCGCCCCGGGCAGCACCGAGCGCGCTGCGCCGACGAAGTCGAACAGCGACGTCAAGGCAAGCAAGGCACGGGCTGCGCAGCCCAGTGCGCAAGTCGAGTTGTCCAGTTCCGCCGCCAGTCTGCAAAGCCAAGTGCCTGCTACCGGCGAGGGTGACTTCGATGCCAAGAAAGTGGATCGCGTCGCGCAAGCGATCGCCAAAGGCCAATTCACTGTCAACGCCGAAGTGATTGCCGACAAGCTCATTTCCAATGCCAAGGATGTCCTGGGTAAAAACTCACGTTGAGTCCCAGCCTTGCCTAACCGGGTTACCCGCATGTCTGCCCAGTCTTCTTCCATCACCGTGAATCAACCCGCCATGTCGCTGGGCATCGAGCTTGAGGCGCCGTTGCTGGCGATTGAACACTGCCTGGCCTCGCTGGGCGAGGCACTGCGCGAGCGTGATGGCCAAGCCATCGAGTTGCATGCGGGCGGCTTGCAGAGCGCTCTGGCCAGCGCCATCGAACGTTTTTCGGCAGCAGCCCGCAGCGGCTCGGTGCCTCCCGTACTGCGCCAGCGTCTGGCCTTTGCAGGCGGACAGGTGGCCGCCCAACGCGAATCGCTGGCACGTGCCACGGCAGCACTGGACCGCGCCATCGACGTGCTGATGCCGCATGACAAGGGCGACGTCTATTCGGCCCGCGGCACGGCTGAGCGCAATCTGCGCAGGGGCATGATCAGCGCCTGAGCCGCCGGGCGGGTGGCGCAACCGACAAGCCACGCCGACGCGTGGCTTTTTGCTGTCTGCCCATGATTTCGAGGCATCAGCGTGTCGCGCGCGAGCGCAGGCGGTCGAGGTACGCATGCCCGTCGGGCGGCAGACCGCTGCGCTGCGAAGTCCAGATCATTTCGCCCAGGGCTTCCATGACTTCGTGATGTGCGCTGTGCAAAGAGTTGCGCCGCGTCGCCAGCAATTGCACCGCCTGACGCACGCCATGCGGCTGGTCGATCGCGACTTGTTCGGTGATGGTCAAGTGCATGGACAAGTGCAGGAACGGGTTGGTGTGGCCCTCCTCAACCGAATAGGCCGCAGCCAGTGCCGCGCCCTTGTCGGCCAGTTCGGCGTGGTATTCGGGGTGCTCGTCTATCCACTGCGCGGCCAGCGCCTCCATGGGCGTGAGGGGCAGTCGCTCGAGCTGCTTGAGGTAGGTGTCGCAAAAGAATGCGCGGACATCGATCTGTGAGGGGGCATACATCGCACAATTGTCGCCTCTCCAACGCCAGCCTGTTCTCCCACCATGCAAACCTCCACGCAAGCCCTGTTCACCCAGGCGCGCACGCAGACCGGTTATCTTGACCAAGCCGTCGACCCGGCGACGCTTCGCGCGCTCTACGACTTGCTGAAATGGGGGCCGACCTCGGCCAATTGTTCGCCGGCGCGCTTTGTGTTTGTGCAGTCAGACCAGGCCAAACAGCGTTTGATGGCGTGCATGGACGCGGGCAATGTCGCCAAGGTACGTGAGGCGCCGGTGACTGCGGTGATCGGCATGGACCTGGCGTTCTACGAACACCTGCCGACGCTGTTTCCCCATACCGACGCGCGCAGCTGGTTCGAAGGCAATGCGTCGAAAATTGCCGAGACGGCGCTGCGCAACAGCAGCTTGCAAGGCGCCTATCTGATCATCGCGGCGCGCGCGCTGGGCCTGGACTGCGCACCGATGAGCGGCTTCGACAGCAAGCGGGTCGATGCCGAGTTCTGGGCCGGTACGGCGGTGCGCAGCAATTTTGTCTGCTGCCTCGGCCGGGGCGACGCGGCGCGGCTGCGTCCACGCAATCCGCGGCTGAGCTTCGAGCAGGCATGCGCGATCGTCTGACCAGCGGCCGGGCGGCGTGCCGATTGGCAGCTAACATGGCGAAGCCTCATCAGCACCTTGCCCCGTCAATCAGGAGATACCTATGCCCGTGATTGTTGTCGCCAACCCGAAGGGCGGAGTTGGCAAGTCGAGCCTGGCGACGAATATCGCCGGCTATCTGGCGAACCAGGGACATGCCGTGATGCTGGGCGATGTCGACCGGCAGCAAAGCTCGCGCCGCTGGCTGGCGTTGCGCCCACCCGGCTTGCCACGCATCCGGGGCTGGGACGTCAAGCACAACCGCATCGTGCGGCCGCCCAAGGGCGTCAGCCATGTCGTGATCGATACCCCGGCCGGCCTGCATGGCCAACGGCTCGATGACTTGCTGGATATTGCGGACAAGTTGCTGGTGCCCTTGCAACCCAGTCTGTTCGACATCGACGCGACCCATGCTTTCGTGCAGTCCTTGCTGGAGCGCCCGCTGGCGCGGCGCCCGCAGGTGGCGCTGGTGGTGATGCGCGCCAAGGAGGGCACCTTGTCGGTCGAGCATTTGCAGCACTTCTTGCACACGCTCAAGGTACCCGTGCTGGGACAGCTGCGCGACACGCAAAACTACGTGCAGCTGGCGGCGCGCGGCCTGACCTTGTGGGACGTGGCGCCGAGCCGGGTCGAACGCGATCTGCATCAATGGCAGGGTTTACTGCCCTGGCTGAACGGCTGAGTCGACGTATGCAGCACTACGAACATCTGCAGGATCTGGCCGCGTTGCTCGGGCAGGAGATCGGCGTCAGCGAGTGGGTGCTGGTTGACCAGGCACGCATCGGGCGTTTCGCCGACGCCACCGGCGATCACCAATGGATCCATGTCGATCCCGAGCGCGCCGCCGCTGGCCCGTTTGGCCAGACCATCGCGCACGGCTATCTGACGCTGAGCCTGCTGCCCTTGCTGTTCTCGAGCGCCTTCAAGGTGGCCGATGTGCGCATGGGAGTGAACTACGGTTTGAACAAGGTCCGTTTCCCGGCGCCGCTGCCGGTCAACAGCCTGGTGCGGGGACGCTTCACTCTGGCAGCGTTCGAGGTGCTGCCGGGTGGCGCGCAACTGAGCCTGGATGCCACGCTGGAGCGCGAGGGCGCGGACAAGCCGGTCTGTGTGGCACAGACGGTGAGCCGCCTGTTTGTATGAAGCTGGTCAGGTGCGGCGTCGCAAGCCAGCGGCGTTTGCCTGGACGCATCCCTAACAACGCAGCGCTGCAAGTGACGCAATGGCGGCAATCCTCCCGTAGCATCGCCCCAAGAGCACGACAAGACCGCAGGGAGGCGCCATGAAAGTGTTATTGATTGATGATCACCCGCTGATATTGTCGGCCCTGCAAACCGTCATCGAGGGCTTGGGCGACGGGGTGCAGGTGTTGGGTGTGGACAGCGCCGCCAAGGCACGCGCGGCGTTGCAAGCCGACCAGGATTTCGATCTGGTGCTGCTCGACTTGCAGTTGGGCGATGCCGACGGTTTTGACGTGCTCGGCGAGTTTCGAGTGGCCTACCCGTCGTTGCCGGTGGTGGTGGTGTCGGCGTCTGACCGTGCCAGCGACGTGATCCGCGCCATCGATCTGGGCGCGATGGGTTTCGTGCCGAAACGCTCGGGCAACCACACCTTGGCGCAGGCCTTGAGCCTGGTGATGGCGGGGGGCATTTTCGTGCCGTCGATGGCGCTCGATTCGGGCCTGAATAACCAGCCCGTACCCGACCCGGACCACCCCGGCGCTGCGCTGATGCGCAGCATCGGCGAACAGGCCAATGCGGCAGCGTTTCAACAGACCGGTTCGCTGGAAGGCTTGTCGCTCACGCCGCGTCAGACCGATGCCTTGGCGCTGCTCTTGCAGGGCAAGCCCAACAAGGTGATTGCGCGCGAACTCGGCGTGTCGGTCGAAACCGTCAAGGACCATGTGACGGCGGTGCTCAAGGCGCTGGGGGTGAGCACACGTACCCAGGCGGTGCTGGCGGTGGCGCAGATGACGCAGCGCCAGCCAGGCAGCAGTTTTTCGGCGTTTCGCGGCAAGGCACCGTGAGCGACGCAGCGCTTCGCTCCGGGCCGGTCGTGCAGGCGCTGCCGGTGTCGGCGGTCGGCGACTATCAGGGCCTGGAGGCCGATCAATACCGCAGTCTGTTTGCGCAGATGCCGATCTCGCTGCTGGGCAACACGCTGGGGCTGATGATTTTTGTGCTCGTCTACTGGGCGCCTGCGCCGCATCCGCTGCTGCTGGCGTGGGCCGCCGTCATCGTGCTGCTGACGGTGCTGCGCTTGCTGCACTACCTGCGTTATCGCCGGCAACCATCGCCCAGCGACGCGCAAGTGCTGCGTTGGAGTCGCAGCTGGCGCGCGCTGCTGCACGGCCAGGGGCTGGCATGGACGGCCGGCATCTGGTTGCTCTATGGCCAGGGCGGCCACTTGCAGCTGCTCACGATGATTGTGGTGACTTTTTCCTATTGCCTGGCCATCATCCATCTGCTGGCACCGGTCCCGCGCGACCTGGCGCTGTTCCTCAGCCTGGTGCTGCTGTCGCTGGTGGCCAATGTCGGTCTGGACAACAGCCTGCCCTACCGCGCCGAGCTCGCCAGCACGCTGGGCGTCCTGTACCTGGTGTCGCTGGTGCTGGGTCGCACTTACCACCGCACCTTGCGCGATGCCCTGGAGCTGAAGGTACGCACCGAACGCATGGCCGACCAGTTGCGCACCGAGAAGCAACTGGCCGAAGCAAGCCGGCAGGCCGCGCTCGCTGCCAGCCTTGCCAAGACGCAGTTCCTTGCGGCGGCCAGCCACGACCTGCGCCAACCGCTGCACGCGCTGGGCTTGTTTGCCGAAGCGTTGCGCCAGCGCACCCGCGACCCCGAGGCGGCCCGACTGATCAACAGCATCAACGAGTCGGTCGACGCCCTCGAGGGCTTGTTCGGCGAGCTGCTCGACATCACCCGCATCGACTCGGGCACGGTGGATGTCAATCGCAAGCCGGTGCCGGCGTGCGAGCTGTTTGCGCGCCTGCGTTTGCAGTTCGAACCGCTGGCGTTTGAAAAAGGGCTGATGCTGAGCTTTCGCGGCGCGCACTCGGTGCTGCAGACCGACCCGGTCATCATCGAACGCATTCTTCGCAATCTGGTCTCGAACGCCTTGAGATATACCGAGAACGGCGGCGTGCTGGTGGCTTGCCGGGCACGTGGGGGTCAGGTCTTGCTGCAGGTCTGGGACAGCGGTGTGGGCATCGCCCCCGTGGCGCTGCCGCGTATCTTCGATGACTTCTTCCAAGTGCAGGGCCAACGGGCGCTCGAGGGCCATCACCGCAAGGGCCTGGGCCTGGGTCTGGCGATCGTCAAGCGCCTGAGCGAGCTGCTGCAGACCGAGGTCAGGGTGCGTTCGCGCGTCGGCCACGGCAGCGTGTTCGAGTTGATGCTTCCCGCGGGCCGTCTTGAGTCGGCGGGTGCCCCCGACCTTGACAATGCGCCGCTGGGGCTCACCTTGGACGGCCGCCTGATCGTGGTCGTGGAGGACGATCCCGCCGTCACCGAAGGCCTGAGCGTGCTGCTGCAAGCCTGGGGCGCCGACGTGCTGGCGTTTGAATCGACCCAAGCCGTCACCGACTGGGCGCGTTCATCCGCTGCGAGCCGTCCGGATCTGCTGCTGCTCGACTACCGTCTGGGCGATGGTTCGACTGGCGTTGACGCGATGCGGGCGGTGCGTGCCGCCTTCAATGCGGCGCATCAGCCGCTGCCGGCGATCATGGTGACAGGTAGCACGACGCGTCACGAGCTGGAGGCGCAGGCAGGCGACTTTCATTTGCTCATCAAGCCGGTCGTGCCCAACAAGCTGCGCGCCATGATCGCCTTCAAGCTGGGTGTGCGGCCCTAACTGGGCGCGTACGCCAGCCGCACATAGATCGGTGCAAAGGCCTCGGCCTGGGTGATTTCGAGCAGACTCTCCCGGGCCAGTTCGAGCGTGGCGATGAAGGTCACCACCAGCACTTGCGCGCCACGTTCGACGTCGAAGAGTTCGTGGAACTCGACAAAACGGCGGCCTTGCAGGCGGCGCAGCACGATGCTCATGTGTTCGCGTACCGACAGCTGTTCACGCGTGATGCGGTGGTGTTGCACGAGGTTGGCGCGACGCAGGATGTCGAGCCAGGCGTCGCGCAGATCGACGGCGTCCACGTCAGGAAAACGTGGCTGCATCGCTTGTTCGATTGTGACCTGGGCGCGCAGAAAATCGCGGCCCAGCAGCGGCAGCCGGTCGATGCCCGCCGCGGCCAGCTTCATCTGTTCGTATTCCAGCAGACGTCGCACCAGCTCGGCGCGCGGATCCTCGGGCTCGCTGCCGTCGTCGGTGCGCTTCGGGGGCAACAACATGCGCGACTTGATCTCGATGAGCATGGCCGCCATCAACAGGTATTCGCTCGCCAGCTCGAGATTGTGCGTGCGGATCTGATCGACGTAGCTGAGGTACTGGCGCGTCACATCGGCCAGCGGGATGTCGAGGATGTTGAAATTCTGGCGCCGTATCAGGTAGAGCAGCAAGTCGAGCGGTCCCTGGAACGCCTCCAGAAACACTTCGAGCGCATCGGGCGGAATGTACAGATCGTGAGGCAGCGCGAACAGGGGCTCGCCATACAGCCTGGCCACCGCCACGTGATCCACCGTCAGCGGCGTGACGGGAGCGTCCCCGCACACCTCGGATTCGGGCGGCAATTCGGTCAGTGCTGGTGATCCCCGGCGCTCAATCTCCGGCGTCAAGCTGTCCACAGCGAGGGCTCAATGCGCCTTCGTTTGATAGACGTAGGCTTGCTGCGGGACCCGGGCATTGCTGAAATCGGCCTGGGCGCGCGCATCATTCGACTGGTTCCACAGTAGTTCCATTCCCGCTTCCTGCGTGGCCTCCAGGCTGGGTTTCTTGGCCCTGAGTTCGTCGATCAGGGAGGTCACGTCGGATTTGTGGGGTTTCCAGAACAGGGGCATGGTGGAGGCTCTTGGGTGTTTGCCGGCGATTTTAGCGCGTCCCGCCAAGCGCGGCCGGTTCGAACGGACCCGGGCTTGCGGCCGGTCAAACTGTCCCGGGTGATCGGAGCAAAAGGAGTGCGTCGCTCGAAAGTCGGTCGGGACCTGCGATGCAATGGCTCAAGCCAATGCGTTGCCAAACAAAGGTCGTCGAGACCTCGCGGGGTTAGGCAGCGACATGCAACGCCGCGCGCAAGAATTCCGGTGCGAAGTCTGCGCCGTTTGGCCACACCACTGTTCGCAGCTCGGGATGTAGCCGGAATGCCTTGAAGTACTCCTTGTTCCTCAGCGGCTCAAACACCTCGCCTTCAATCTCGGTCTCCAGATTCACTTCGCCTTGCGTTCCATCAGCGAAGCGTAGCCATATCGTGTGTCCTTCGACATACCGCGCGTCAACGATGCGAGGAAGCATAGGTCTACTCCAGTGGGTCGACTCTTGGCAGCGGCTTGCTTGCGCGGGCCAGTGTCCAGGCGTCCAGGCGTCCAGCAAACGGCAACTCATCGCACCCCAGGCAGCCAACGATGGGCCGCCCGGAGCAGGACACATAGCCTGAACAGCGACGCGCGAATCGCCACCGGCCAGCAACATGCCCACTGGCATGGCGACGCTGCTCGGCCCAGCATGACTACTTGGATCAAGCCACCCTTGCAATGAGGGTGCAGGCGCACTCCACTGAGCCTTGGGCGACTATGCTGCTTGACTCTGCACCGATTGCGCGCTTCTCTAGCCCGGATATTTCAAGCTACCCCCGTAGAAGCGAGGACGGCATTCCCCATGGAATGCGCGTTTATCGCGGTATCGAATCCAGATATGCGAGCGGGGAATACCGAAGCCAAACTGTACTGAAGAAGTTGACGTTGGGAGCATTGCGTTCGGCCAGCTGGGCGGCGTGCCGTGGAGGGTCCCTTCGATGGCGGCAGCATGACCCGCGACGCCGGCGTGATGCTGCTCGGAGCGGTGGACCGCAAGCTCCTTTTGATCGAAGCGGCCGCGGCCTGCATCGCCGACCCGCGCAGCCCGCTGCTCATCAAGCACGGCGTGCGCGACATGCTGCGCCAGCGCGTGTGCGGTCTGGCGCTGGGCGTGGACCGGGAGATCGCCAGTGCGCCCACGCTGTGCCGGCTGGAGAAGTGGGCCGACCGTGCCACCGCATGGCGCTTGCACCAGGTGCTGGTCGATCAATTCATCGCCAGCTTCAAGACCGCTCCAAAGAAGTTGGCGCTGGACTTCGACGCCACCGACAACCCGTTGCACGGTCAGCAGGAGGGCCGCTTCTTCCACGGCTGCTACGACAGCTACTGCTACTTGCCGCTGTATGTGTTCTGCGGCCAGAGTCTGCTGTGCGCGGACCTGCGGCCCAGCCGCATTGATGGCGCGCAGCATGCCGCAGCCATCCTCAAGCTGCTGGTGCGACGGCTGCGCCAGCAGTGGCCCGAGGTGCCATCATCTTCAGAGGCGACTCGGGCTTTTGCCGCTTGTCGCTCATCAATTACTGCGAACGCGCGGGCGTGCACTACGTCGTAGGTCTTGCGCGTAACGCACGGCTGGAGGCGATGGTGGAGTTCGCGCAGTTGGCGATGAAGGACGACTACGAGCGAACGAAGCAATAGCAGCGCTTCATCGGCGAGTTCGCTGATGCCGCGCAAAGCTGGCCGCATGAGCGGCGCGTGATCACCCGGCTGGAGTGGGGCGAGCAGGGCTGCAATCCACGCTTTATCGTCACCAACCTCGATGGTCATGCGCAGGCCTTGTACGACGATCTGTACTGCCAGCGCGGCGAGGCCGAGAACCGCATCAAGGAGGCGCAGGTGGGATTGTTCGCCACGCGCACCAGCTGCCACGTCTTCGCCGCCAACCAGCTGCTCATGCTGCTGGCTGCACTCGCTTATGTGCTCATCGATCGGTTGCGTGCGCTGGCGCTGGAGGGCACGGTGCTTGCCTCACCGCAGGTCGATACCTTGTGCATCAAGCTGCTCAAGGTGGCCGCAGTCATCACGCGAAACACGTGGCGCATCCGTCTGTACCTGGCCTCGCACTGGCCCAGCGCGGCGGTCTTTGCACACGCCATGAGCCAACTGCGCTCGCCATGAACTTCATACGGCGCGTGGCCTGCTCGATGACACAAAAATGGCCCGCAACCAAGGTCGGGGCAGGGGTTCTCACGCGCCAACCGCGCTCAATACGCGTCGCCAGTCGCGCGCAATGCGCGCCGGCCGCGCCAATCAACCCCTTCAGAGCTTCCCGTCAGACCCTTCAGGCCATCCAGTGGCCGTTGCGTGAAATATGCGGGCTAGGGCGGAAGGCGTTGAGGCCCAGCTGGATGCCGGCGCCGATCTCGCCGATCTCGGGCGATTGCTCCAGCACCTTGACGGCAATGCCCTGGCGCACCAGGGCCAGGGCCGCGGCCAGGCCGCCGATGCCAGCGCCAGCCACCTGGACCGCGGCCCCGGTGCTTGGGACCCCAACCAACCCAACCGGCATCAATGGGCTTGTGGTCGATGGCACGACGTACAACTTGAGTTGCCAAGGCATGGCGGTTCGCGGCCCGCGTCAAGTGTGGAGTCCGACCAGCCGAGCCAGCTGGGCCTTGTTGTTCACACCCAGCTTCGCGTAGATGTGCGTGAGGTGATTGCGCACCGTCGAGGGTGAGAGGCACAGCTCGGTGGCGAGCGTCTGGTAGTTCAAGCCGGCACCGTAGCGGCGCGCAATGTCCAGTTCGCGGCGGGTCAGCCGGTCCAGGGCGCTGCTGAAGCGCAGATCGACTCGCCACATGTCGTTGGTGGCCGTCAGCGTGGCGGCGATCGCGGTGCCCAAGTGCCTGCCGCGCGGCGCATCAAGCAATTCGCGGGGCAGGTGGGGGCCGATCCAGCCGGGCCATTCGCGTTGCAGGCTGGCGGCAAACCCAGCTTCAGCGGCGTGGATCACGCCGAACCGGTCGCACAGGGCGCGCACCACGCGCCGGCGCTCCAGTTCCCTGCGCTGCGGCAGCAAAGAGTTCATGCGATGGCGGTTGTGCGTTTCCAGCAGGTGTGGCATCAAAGCCTGGCCGAACTGGCGCTCGCCTTCGTCGAAAGCATGCCGCCGGTTGGTGCGGAACAGCGAGATCGCATGCATGAGGTTCAGCGCCGGATCGACCGAAATGCTGGTCAACGTGTGCTGCATGCCCCAACGGTTCACATGCTCGACCACCACCGAGTCGAAGGCGGGGCCACCCACAGGACCTTGCCAGGTCGCCACTAGCATCTTGCCGGGCTGCGCCAGTGCCGCCTGCATCAGAACATCGTGCTGCTTGATGCGGTCCCATTCCTCCATCATGGCCGGCGGCTGGTTCTCCAGGTGCACGGTGTGAATCGCCGGCCCATCGCAGGTCATGTTGCCCAGCGCCCAGAGCGCAGAGTCGAAGGGCAGCACACGCTGCACAGCGGCCAGGGCCTGCGACCGGAAGGCATCGGCTGGCGCGGCATCGACCAGCCGATACAACTCGAAGAGCAAGCCGCTCAGGTCGGCAAGCCGGAACTCAGTGGAACGCGTGACCATGTGCCGCACCCTCCGCGCGTCTTGATGCCGCCGATTGAGCCCCCCGCGCATGGCCTCCTCGGCATCCCTAATAGATATGTCCAATATGAAGCATCTGCTCCATTGCCTCGTCATTCAGGCGGCGATAGATTACCTTCTCGATGGTGGCACAGCCGGTTCCGCCGTGATTTGACAGGAGATCATCATGGTCAGTCCAAGCCGACACCAGCCAAACTTCCGTCGATCCCTTGTCGCCGCTGCATGGCTGGCCGCCCTTGCATTTCCGGTGGCTGCAAGCACGGTCAGTCTTGCCTCGGTCTACCTGGAAAGTTCTCCCGGCGGACCGCCCGTGTTCGACCAGACCGCAGGGGCGAACACGGTGAGAGCGCAATTGCCCTCCGGCGCCAATGCCAGTGCGCGCAGCGATTTGGGGAAGGGCTCGGTCGGTACCCAATTGCACACCATCGCTGGGGACTACGGATTCTTTGTCCTGAATCCGTGACTTTCCGTCCCATCACCATGTCGTTGCAACTGCGACGCGAACTTGGAGGTTTTGTCATGAAATGCGCCAACGTCTTACGGTCGGTTCCCAAAGCGATCAGTGTCTTTGCGATGCTCGGCGGCCTGTGGTTCTCGACCGCTCTATGGGCCGGGCCGGTACCGTTAGGGTTTACGCAAGGAAGTTGCGGCCTTACCTACAAATCGGTCGGATGTTCCTTAAGAAACGGAGTCGGCTCCGCAAGCGCGGATTTGTCGGGTCTGACCGCTACTGTCCAGATGTCCGGCGACGCTACCCATGCAGGCACTGGCGCCGAATCTGTGATCTACTATTTTCAGTTTTTATCTGGTTCGGGCTACGACTACTCGTTGGTGCCATTGCTGGTGACGTCAACGCTGGTCACGTCGATGGGCGGGGGCGGCAGTTTCAACCACAGCAATGCGTCCGCTAGCTACAGCGTTGGCGGGTGGGGACAGGGTGCATGTTCGGGTTGGGGATGCGCTGGTTTGCCAGCGACGTACGCCGGTACGGAGACCATCTGGCTTGGGCTCAGCAGTTGGGTGTACGCGGTATCGGTGCAAGTCTCCGCTGAGGTCAATTCTGACGGCCCGACCTCCGCGTACGCATTCGCCGATCCCTATATAGAAATCGATCCGGCATACTTGAATACTCATCCCGGACTGTCCCTGTCGTTCAGTTCAAACATCACGAATAGCCCGCCGAACCCGGGGCCCCACTCAGTCCCGACCCCGACCACGATATCGCTCTTCGCCGCTGGGTTGCTAGGATTGTTGACCAGTCGGAAGATGCGATCCTAGGATTTGCACTGCACTGATTGTGATTTGAGGCCTACGCCGGTTGGAGTGACGTAAGCAATGGGATGGACGCCCCCACCCGCAGCGGCATCAATGTGCCAAAGTGGAAGCGTTACTTCAACCACTTGAATCGAGAGGGGCGTCCGTCATGAAGATTACGACAGTTGGCATCGACCTTGCAAAGAACGTGTTTCAGATCCATGCGGTCGATGAACGCGGCAAGACAGTCTTGAAGAAGCAGCTCAAGCGTGACCAGGTAGCCGCGTTCTTCGCCAACCTGCCGCCCTGCCTTGTCGGCATGGAAGCATGTGGCAGCGCCCACCATTGGGCGCGCAAGCTGGAAGACTTCGGGCACATCGTCAAGCTGATGGCTCCCCAGTTCGTCAAGCCGTACGTGAAGACGAACAAGAACGATGCAGCGGATGCCGAGGCCATCTGCGAGGCGGTGGCGCGGCCGAACATGAGGTTCGTGCCGATCAAGAACATCGAACAGCAATCGGTGCTGGCGCTACACCGTGTGCGCCAAAGTTTTGTCAAGGCGCGCACCGCGCAGGCCAACCAGATACGCGGACTCCTCGGCGAGTTCGGCCTCATCATTCCGCAGGGGATCGCCAACATTGCCAAGCGCGTGCCGGAGCTGATCGAAGATGCCTCCAACGAGCTGACCGGCTCGTTCCGGCTGTTGGTGAAGCGACTGATGGATCATCTCAAGGAACTCGACAAACAGGTCGGCGAGCTTGAGCTGCAGATCAAGACCTGGCACCGGGAAAGCGATGCCAGCTGCAAGCTCGAGAAGATTCCCGGCATCGGTCCGATCACCGCCAGTGCGTTGGTCGCCACCATTGGGAACGCGAAGAATTTTGACGACGGCAGACAGCTGGCTGCGTGGCTCGGGCTGGTGCCCAAGCAGCACTCAACGGGTGGCAAGTCGAAGCTTCTGGGCATCAGCAAGCGAGGTGACTCGTACTTGCGGACCTTGCTCATTCACGGCGCGAGATCGGTGATCTTCAGAGCGCAGCAGAAGGTCGACAAGACGAGCTGGCTGCACAAGTTGCTGGATCGGCGCAACCCCAATGTGGCAGCGGTTGCGCTGGCCAACAAGAACGCCCGGATTGTCTGGGCGCTGTTGGCCAACGACCGAGAGTTCCGGTCCGACTACACGCCCGCTGTCGCGGCCGCGTAGCCAGACCGGCCGCAGAAAGCCAAAGCGACAACCAACAGTAGATTCACACCACCGATTGCTCAGGCGATCATGAAGTGATGGCAAAACAGGTCAGACCGTGGTTGGCAAAGCCCGCCCTAGCCGAGGCACCCAGAGTGCGTGTAAGCGATCGAGGCGCCAACCAGCAAATCCCATCAGGGACAGCGGCCAAAAAGCCGCATCTAAAGTCCGAATGTACGGGTGCAATCTTTACCTTCGAGCCGTCATGAATTGAAAGCTTGGCAAACCGGGGGCGTCCATGTATGGCTAGCAGCCCCACCTTGAATAGCCGACGGGTACCGGTCGGGACGGTGTCCACCAACGTTTGAGGTGGACATCATGCAGATCAAGAGTGCGCCGCAACGGCGCCACGATGAGTGCTGCGCGAACCTGCTGAGAACATGCCTGCAAGAGTCAGGCGGTGGTGGACCAGTCTGCTCGAATCTCGCCAGGTGAGATCAGCTCGACGAGCTTGACTGTCGTTCGACGAACTCTACTGTTTGCGAACACGAGTCAGCCGTCAGGCTGACTCCGATGCGATGATCATCGACTCCGCATTTTTTGCACAGACCACGCAAGCCATGTCCGACCCTCTCGATTCGACCGATCATGTGAAGCCCTATGTGCAGCAGAGCCCGGGTCACAAGGCCCTGCATTTCTCGATCGCCGAGATCCAGAGCCGCATGCTGTTGGCTGACCCCTACGCGCTGGATCTGGAGTACACGCGCACCATGATGGGCTTTGTGTTGTTCAAGCCAGCACCCGAGCGCATCGCGATGCTGGGTCTGGGCGGCGGCTCGCTGGCCAAGTTCTGCTACCGCCATTTGCCGCGCGCACAGATCCAGGTGGCCGAGATCAATCCGCATGTGATTGCGCTGCGCGACGAGTTCCAGGTGCCACCCGACGACCAACGCTTTGGCGTGCTGCACATTGACGGCGCCCGCTTCGTGCGCGAGTGTGCCAAGCCCTTCGACGTGCTGCTGGTCGATGGCTTCGACGATCAGGGGCAGCCGGCGTGCCTCGCGTCGCAAGGCTTCTACGACGACTGCAAGGACGCGCTGCGCGATGGCGGTGTGCTCGTCGTCAACCTGCATCGCGGCCATCGCGATTTCGACCTGCATGTCGAGCGCATCGGGCGCAGCTTCGACAACGAGATGCTGCTGGTCGATGCCCCCGACCGCAGCAATGGCGTCGTGTTTGCGTGCAAGGGGTTGCCCTTGCGTTTGCAGCGCACCAAACAGAAGGCCGCTTCGAGCGCTACCGAAGGCATTGCGGCCGAAGCCATTCGTCCGCTGTCGGCAGCGTTCTCACGCATCGTGTCGGCGCTGCGGGCTCAAGAAAAGTGAGCACCGGGTGGGGTGAATTCAGACAAATTCAATTGGTGTAAAATGTGTTTGACAAAACATTTGATTCACATCTGATTGGGATGTCATGGAGATCAAGTCCGCACGTTTGACGCTGCTCATCGATCCGAACAAGAAGGCCGCTTTCGAGCGCTTGTGCGCCAAGCAGGACCGCACGCCCTCGCAAGTGGTACGGCAAATGATCCGCGACTATCTGAACCAGTACGGGGTCACTTTCGTCGCCAGCGGCGCCGAGTCCGAGGCAGGTCCGACCGGACCGAAAGCTCCCAGGATGGCGCCCGCGCAATTGCCGTCCAAGCGCATCAGCCACAAGCGGGTCTGACCGGGCATGACGAACTGGCCGACATCGATGCCATGGCTCCACATTGATGGCGTGCTGCTGGTCATGGCAGCTTGGCTGATTGTGGGCGCGACGGGCGTGTTCGCGCTGCATCGCTTCAGGCTCGTCTCGCGCGTGCTGTTTCCGGCGGGCGGCCTGCTCGGTCTGGCCTTGTTCGGTCTTGCGCTCGACGCGGCGCTCGGTACGCCCGAGGTCGCCGTGCTGCCCATCGGTCTGCCGGGATTGCCATTTCATTTCAGGCTCGACAGCCTGTCGGCCTACTTCCTGATGGTGATCGGCGCCACCTCGGCGGGCATCTCGGCGTTTGCCGCGGGTTATTTTCGCAAGGGCGAGGGCACGCCGCCGGGCTTGCTGTGCCTGGAATACCACGTGTTCCTGGCCAGCATGGCGCTCGTCGTGCTGGCTGACGATGCGTATGCCTTCATGGTGATGTGGGAGACGATGGCCTTGTCTTCCTACTTTCTGGTCACCGCCAACCACCGCATCGCCGAGGTGCGCAAGGCCGGCTATCTGTACATCACGATGGCGCACATCGGCGCCATCGCAATCCTGCTGTGCTTCGGCGTGCTGCAGGCCAATACAGGCGACTACACCTTCGCCAATATGCGCGCCCAGAGCCTGAACCCGTTCTGGGCTTCGGTCGGGTTTTTGCTTGCGCTGCTGGGCTTCGGCGCCAAGGCCGGCATCCTGCCGCTGCATGTGTGGCTGCCCGAAGCGCACCCGGCGGCACCGTCGCCGGTATCGGCGTTGATGAGCGGCGTGATGCTCAACACCGCCATCTACGGCTTGATGCGCGTCGCGTTCGATCTGCTGCATCTGCGTTTGTGGTGGTGGGGCGGGCTGCTGCTGGCGATCGGTCTGGCCACCGCCTTGTTCGGCGTGGTGTTCGCTTCGGTGCAGACCGACATGAAACGGCTGCTCGCCTATTCGTCGATCGAGAACATGGGGCTGGCCCTGGTCGGCATGGGTCTGGCCCTGATCTTCTCGGCCTTTCACATGTTGCCGATTGCGGCACTCGCGCTGACCGCCACGCTCTACCAGGTGGCCAGCCATGCCTGCTTCAAGAGCCTGTTGTTCCTGGGCACCGGCAGCGTGCTGCATGCCACCGCCGAGCGCAGCCTGGGCAAGCTCGGGGGCCTGATACGCAGCATGCCCTGGGTCGGCTGGCTGATGCTGCTGGGCGTGCTGACCAGTGCCGGCCTGCCGCCGCTGGGTGGCTTTGTTTCGGAGTGGCTGCTGCTGCAGAGCTTCCTGTTCACGCCGGGCCTGCCCCTGCCCTTGCTCACGATGTTGATACCGGTGGTGGCGGCGCTGATCGCGCTGGTGGCCGCACTCGCCGGCTACACCATGGTCAAGTTTTTCGGTGTGATCTTTCTGGGCCAGCCGCGCGAAGAAAAACTGGTCCACGCCCACGATGCCGGTTGGTGGGAACGTGCCGGCATGCTGTGGCTGGCCTTGGGCTGTGTGGCGCTGGGATTGCTGCCCACGCAGTTCATCCAGTTGCTGGATCCGGTCACGCAGCAACTGGTCGGCGCCGGCATGGGCGCCAAGGTGCAAGGCAGCGGCTGGTTGTTGGTTCCCAACAGTCTGGAGCAGGCGAGCTATGGACCGGTCGTGTTTCTGCTCGGCATTCTGGGCAGCTTTGCGCTGAGCTATTCACTTGTGCTGCGCTTCTATCACGGACGTCTGCGCCGCGGCGCACCCTGGGCTTGCGGTTTTCCTTGGGGCACGGCGCGCATGCAGGACACCGCCGAAGGCTTCGGCCAACCGATCCGCCAGATCTTCGAACCCTTCTTCCTGATGCGGCGCGAACTGCCGACCCCGTTTGACACCCAGCCGCGTTACCGCGTCACGGTGGAAGACCGTTTCTGGCGCTGGATCTATGTGCCCGTCATCGACCTGGCCAATTATCTGGCGCGCCTGGTGAGCCTGATGCAGCAGGGCCGCATTTCGGTCTACCTGCTCTACAGTTTTCTGACCCTGGTCACGACGCTGCTGGTGGTGATGCGATGAGCTATGTGTCGCAATTGCTAGAAATCGTCATCGCCCTGGCGCTGGCGCCGCTGCTCAGCGGCTGGGTCAACCAATGGCGCGCCTGGCTGCAGAACCGCTCCGCGCCCAGCTTGTGGCAGCCCTATCGCATGCTGCACAAGCTGTTCAACAAGGATTCGCTGGTTGCCGACAACGCCTCGCCGCTGTTTCTCGCGGTCCCTTATCTGGTGTTCGGCTGCATGGTGCTGGCCACCGCCATCATTCCCACGCTGTCCACCGACCTGCCCTTGGCGACCGCCGCCGACGCGATCGCGCTGGTCGGCCTGTTCGCTTTGGCGCGCGTGTTCATTTCGCTGGCCGCGATGGACATCGGCACCGCGTTTGGCAGCATGGGCGCGCGGCGCGAAATGCTGATCGGCTTTCTGGCCGAACCCGCCTTGCTGATGGTGATGTTCTCGGCCTCGCTGATTTCGGGCTCGACGTCGCTCACCACCATCGTCGCGACGCTGTCGCATCGCGAACTGGCCATCTACCCGAGTCTGGCTTTCGCCGGGGTCGCGTTCGCGCTGGTCTCGCTGGCCGAGAACGCGCGTGTGCCGGTCGACAACCCGGCCACGCATCTGGAGCTGACGATGATTCACGAGGCGCTGATTCTGGAGTATTCGGGCCGTCATCTGGCCCTGCTCGAATGGGCCGCGAGCCTGAAGATGTTTGCCTACTCGTGCATCGGCCTGGCCTTGTTCTTCCCCTGGGGAGTGGCCGGAGCCCGGGCGCCGGCGGTGATGTTGCTGGCCTTGCCGGTGCTGGTGCTCAAGCTCGCCGTGGGCGGTGTGCTGCTGGCCGTGCTGGAGACGATCAGCGCCAAGATGCGCATCTTCCGTGTCCCCGAGTTCCTGGCCACCGCCTTCTTGCTGGCGGTGATCGGTCTGCTTGTGCGTCTGTTGCTGGGAAATTGAAATGATTGCCCCGCGCCCACTGCGTTTCATGCCATGAGTCTGCTGCTGACCCAGTTCGTCAATCTGCTCGGCGCCGTGCTGCTGATGCTGGCGTTCGCGATGATCTCGCAGCGGCGCATTCTGTCGCTGATCCATTTGTTCACGATGCAGGGCGCGATCCTGGCACTGGCGACCGCCGTGGTCGGTTATGTGACGCACCAACCCCATCTCTATGTGTCGGCGGGGGTGACGTTCGTGGTGAAGGTGCTGGTGATTCCATTCCTGCTGCACCGGGTGGTCGCCAAGCTCGACGTGCGCTGGGACATCGAGACGCTCATCAACATTCCGACCACCATGCTGATCGGCATCGTGGTCGTGATCTTCTCGTTCAATCTTGCCAAGCCGATCGGCCAGTTGTCGTCAGCGCTGGCAAGCGGCACGCTGGGCATCGCGCTGGCGTGCGTGCTGCTGTCGTTCCTGATGATGATCACGCGCGCCAAGGCGGTGCCGCAGGTGATCGGTTTCCTGTCGATGGAAAACGGCTTGTTCTTCGCCGCGACGGCGGCCACCTACGGCATGCCGATGGTGGTCGAGCTCGGGATCGCGCTGGACGTGCTGATCGGTGTGCTGATCCTCGGTGTCTTCATGTTCCAGATTCGCGAGCAGTTCGACAGCCTGGATATCCGCAATCTCGAAAAGCTGAAGGAAGATTGATTTGTATACGCTTGCCTTTCTGCTTGCGATCCCGCTGCTCGGGGGCATCGTGCTGGCGCTGGTTGGCCACCTTGATCGGGCGCGCGATGTCAACGTGGGCTTCAGCCTGTGCACCTTTGTCGCGGCCTGTGCGCTCACGGTGCACATCGTCGACAGCGGACCGATGCTGGTGTGGAACAGCGAGTTCTATATCGATCCGCTCAACGTCTTTCTGGTCACGTTGACCGCCTTCGTCGGGCTCACGACGGCTATCTTCTCGCGGCCCTATATGCGGGTCGAGCGCGACGCCGGCAAGATGACGCCGCCGCGACTGCGTCTGTATCACAGCATGTACCAGCTGTTCAACTTCACGATGCTGCTGGCGCTGACCACCAACAATATGGGGCTGTTGTGGGTGGCGATGGAGGCCGCGACATTGACCACCGTGCTGCTGGTAAGCGTCTACCGCACGGCCGCCAGCCTGGAGGCGGCGTGGAAGTATTTCATCCTGTGCGGCGTGGGCATTGCGCAGGCGCTGTTCGGCACCGTGCTGCTCTATATGGCGGCCGAGAAGGTCGGCGGTGGCGAAGGCGGCGCCTTGCTGTGGACCCATCTGAACGCGGTGAAGGCGCAGCTCGACCCCAACATCATCACCCTGGCGTTTGCCTTTCTGTTCATCGGCTATGGCACCAAGGTCGGCCTGGTGCCGGTGCACAACTGGTTGCCTGACGCGCATGCCGAGGGTCCGACGCCAGTGTCGGCCGTGCTCTCCGGGCTGCTGCTGAATGTCGCGCTGTACGCCGTGCTGCGCTGCAAGGTGCTGACCGACGGCGCTTTGCAGAATCATTTGCCGGGCCACTTGATGATGGGATTTGGCCTGCTGTCGGTGGTGGCTGCGGTGTTCTTCATCATCCGGCAAAAGGATGTGAAGCGCATGTTCGCCTACTCGTCGATCGAGCACATGGGATTGATGACCTTCGCCTTCGGCATGGGCGGGCCGATCGCCTCTTATGCCGGGCTGCTGCACATGACCGTGCACTCGCTCACCAAATCGGCGATCTTCTTTGCTGTCGGTCACGCCACCCAGAAAGCCGGCACGCAGATCATGGAAGAGATTCGCGGCCTGATCCGGGTCAGCCCGACGGTGGGCTGGGGTTTGATGCTGGGGTCGCTGGCAATTCTGGGCATGCCGCCGTTCGGCGTGTTCGCCAGCGAATTCCTGATCGTCACGACCGCCATGCGCGAGCAAGCCTGGGCCACGCCGTTTTTGCTGATCGCCCTGGGGCTGGCGTTTGCCTCGGTGTTCCACCGCGTGCAGCCGATGGTGTTTGGCGACACCAATGTCAAGCCGCTGGCGCATTCGCCGGCGCTGGTGCCGGTGTTCGCGCACCTCGGACTCAGCTTGATGCTGGGCCTGTACATACCGCCGTACCTGAGCACCTGGTACCACCAGGCGGCGGCCATGCTGGGGAATTGACGATGGCAGCGTCAAGCACCGAACTGGATACCCGCCCGCTGGCGGCGCTCGCGATCGACTTGCGCCGCGTCAGCGCGCCGTTGCCGATCTGGCGCGCCGAAGTCGACGCTGACGGCTGGCGCGCGGCGGCACGCGCGGTGGCCGAGAGCGGCGGGCGGCTGGTCTCGATGTGGGGGCTGGACCGCCGCGCTAGCGGTGGCGGCGTGTTCGCCTGTGCGGCCATGGCCGCTTTCGAAGGCCTTATCTGGCTCGAACTGCCGCTGGCTGACGCTCAGTCGTATCCGGATCTTTCGAGCAGTTTTGCGTGTGCCGAGCGCATGCAACGCGCCATGGCCGATCTCTCCGGACTGCACGTGCAGGGTCGCAGCGACAAGCGCGTCTGGCTCGATCACGGCCTGTGGTCGGGGGCTGCGCCGCTGCAAGCCGGTGCGCAAACGCAAGCCGCCGGCGCGGCCACGTTGCCCGCCGATTACGCCTTTGTGCGTGTCGAGGGCGACGGCGTGCACGAGATCGCCGTCGGTCCGGTGCACGCCGGCATCATCGAGCCCGGGCACTTCCGGTTTTCGGTGGTGGGCGAGAAAGTGCTGCGCTTAGAGCAGCACCTGGGCTACACGCACAAGGGCATCGAGCGGCGCTTCACCGAGCTGGCGCCGCTGGACGGCTACCAGCTCGCCGGGCGCGTGTCGGGTGATTCGACCGTGGCCTACGCATCGGCTTATTGCATGGCGCTCGAATCGGCCTGGGGCGTTGAGGTGCCGCAGCGCGCGCAGTGGCTGCGCGCCTTGATGCTCGAGCGCGAGCGCGTCGCCAACCATCTGGGCGACCTCGGCGCTTTAGGCAATGATGCGGCACTGGGTTTCGGCCTGGCGCAGTTCTCGCGCCTGCGCGAAGACTGGCAGCGCTTGTCCCAACAGGCATTCGGACATCGCTTCATGATGGACGCCGTGCTGCCGGGCGGCACGGCCGCAGATCCGGCGCCGCCGCTGCTTGAGCGCATGCGAGAACAATGCGACGCGATTGAAGCCGAGGTGCGCGTCTTGCGCAAGGTCTACGACGAGCATGCGGGCCTGCAAGACCGTTTCCTCACGACCGGCAGGGTCGCGCCGCAACTGGCCGCGCAACTGGGCCTGACAGGCCTGGCGGGACGAGCCAGCGCGCAGGCCTTCGATCTGCGCTGCGACCATGCCTGGCTGCCGTACACCGAATTGGGCGTGAACATGGCCACGCAGCGCAACGGCGACGTGGCAGCGCGTGTCGCGGTGCGCTTCGACGAGGTGTTCGAGTCGCTGCGACTGATGCGGCGCATCTGCGCGGACCTGCCGTCGGGCGCAACGCAAGCCGAGCTCACCCAACCTGGCGTTGCCAGCCGCGGCGTGGGCTGGATAGAGGGCTGGCGCGGCGAAGTGCTGGTGGCGCTGGAGATCGACGCCGAGGGTGCCATCGTGCGTTGCCACTGCCATGATCCCTCGTGGCAGAACTGGCCGGTGCTGGAGCATGCCGTGATTGGCAATATCGTTCCGGACTTTCCGCTCATCAACAAGTCCTTCAACCTCAGCTACTCGGGACACGACCTCTGATGTGGCACATCCTGAAACAGATCGTCCGCACCGGCATCGTCACCGAGCCGGCGCCCAGCATCGACGGCATGGAGCCGGTGGTGATAGAGCGCATCCACCGCGACATCGTCGACATCCTCGGCCAGGCACTCACGATCCGCCAGGTCGACGCCGGCTCGTGCAACGGCTGCGAGCTCGAGATCAATGCGCTGAACAACCCCTACTACAACATCGAGGGCCTGGGCATCAAGTTCGTCGCGAGTCCCCGCCATGCCGACATGCTGCTCGTTACCGGCCCGGTGTCCAGGCATATGGAAGAAGCGCTGCGCCGCACTTATGACGCGACGCCTGAGCCGAAACTGGTGGTGGCGGTGGGCGACTGCGGCTGCACCGGCGGCATCTTCGGCGAAAGCTATGCGAGCTGCGGCCGCGTCGCCAACGTGATACCTGTTGACGTGACGGTGGGCGGTTGCCCGCCGCCGCCGGTCGAGATATTGCGCGGCATTCTGGCAGCGGTGCGGCGACGCCAGGGTTGATTCTTGCTTGCCAAGCATCAACCAGAACAAGTGCCTGGTAAGGCTGTCGAGCTTGCATGAGCTGGCTCCAACGCAAAGCGGCCGCCGAGATTTTGCTCGGGCGACCGGTCTGGGCAGCGCGGGATTGCTCTATTGATCTTTTCATAAATCACGACACTCTTCTGCCGAGGCCACCTTTCAGTCACCTGGTTCCTGGTGCGCGCACGATGCCAAGAAGGCTGGGCAAGTAACTGCGTTCGTGTCCCCCGCCCTACGGGCTCCTCCTTTACCTCACTACGTCACTTACCCAGTCTTCTTGGCGCAGCGGTATCGGTATTGCGGCGCGCATACCGACCGCTTTGCCAAGCAGGAGGATGGGGTGCTCTGCGCAGCGAAATAAAGGGGGAGCCCGCAGGGCGGAGGACATTCGCGGAGCAGAGTGCCGCATCCTCCTGCCCACCAACAACCTTGTCATGAATTTTGGAATTCTCAATAGTCGGCCAAGTTGTCGGCAACCAAGCCCAGCAGGCTTTCGGTCGACTTGTCCCATTTGATTTTCTTTGCACCCTGGTCGAGCGTGATCAGGCACTGGCCGCAACTCGTGACAAAGTGCTTCGCGCCTGTGTCTTCGACTTGCTGCCTCTTCATCTCGAATACTTTCTCGCGCAACGGTGTCGCGCGAACATTCGAGACGACACCGCCGCCGCCACCACAGCAGAATCCGGTCACGCCGTGGTTGTGCAACTCGATCAGATCGAAGCCTAGTGCCGCCATCACGCGGCGCGCTGCAGCTTCCAGACCGCCGCGGCGTACGATCTGGCAGGGATCATGGAAGGTGGCACTCTCGCCTATCGGCTTCACATGGATGTTGCCGGCAGCCAACTGTTCATCGAGAAACTCGGTCATGTGGATCACGCGAACCGGAAGTGCCTTGCCGTACCAACGGGCTGCCTCCCAGCGCGCGGCACCATAGGCATGGCCGCACTCGGGCAGGATGATCGTCTTGGCACCGATCTTCACGGCCGTGTCCACCAATGCGCGAGTGAGCCTTTCCTGCAGTTCCAGGTCGCCGTTGTTGAAGCCGATGTTGGACGCGTCGAAGCCTTCGCTGTGCATGGTCCAGCGGACACCGATGCGATTCAGAATCTTGGCGGCGTCGGCCAGGGCCTTGGTGTGATCACCCAGTTCGGCAGGCGCAGCGGTGACCAGGATGTCGGCATTGGGCAAATCGCAGGGAATCGGAATGCCATACTTTTTCGAGACCTCGGCGAGGATGTCTGGCAGATCTTCGCCCGGCGTGGCCGTGCTGCCCCATTGACGCGCGGTGCGATCCATCAGCGCCATGCGTTCTGGCAGCAAACCGGCCTTGAACATGCCATGTCTTGCGTCGCGGATCAACTCGGCTATGTCGATACCCATGGGGCATGCAAAGGTGCAACGACCGCACATATTGCATGAGTCATAAATCAATTCCTGCCACTCCTCCAGATCGGAAATTTCGGGTTTCTTCACCAGGCCGAGGGTGCGGATCAGCGGCGCCAGCGGACTGGCCTCACGCATATAGGCGCGGCGGAACGGCTCCAGCTTGTGGATCGGCGTGTAGCGCGGATCGCCAGTAGTCAGATGGAAGTGACAAGCCGACGCGCACAAGCCGCAGTGCACGCAGGATTCAAGGTGCAACGCAACAGTGACGCCAAAATCCGAGACGAAGCTCTTCATCGCGGCCTGCATGCGCTCTTCGTCGCTTTGATCGCCTTGTTTGTCGAAGGCGGGGGCAGTCTTGATTGCAGTCGCAGTCATAGTTTGACTCCACGATGGCTGAAGCGCATGCCTGTGGCGCCGCGCGAGAAGGCAAACAAGAAGGCATGCATCAACTTGCCGAAGGGGAACCAGATCAGCAGCAGTTCAAGGGCCAGCAAGTGGATGGCCAGCGGATCGCGAAAGATCACATGGTTGCGGGCCAACGAGAGCGCCGAGGGCTCGGCAATGATCGCCATGCCGGTCATGACGGGCAGGAAGGTCAGTGCCCAGCTTATCCAGTCGTTGCCGGTGGAAATGAGCTTGAGAACCGGGCTGGACAATCGCTGGAACAAAGCCAGCAGCATGCTGGGGATGGTGACGCCTGCGGCCACGTACATCACCGCGTCAGGCAGTGCCGGCCAGCCTATGCCTGTGATTCGATGTATGAAGGCGATATGCGGACCGTAGCCAAAGAAGATCAGCGCCAAACCGATGTGAAACACATAACCATTGAGGGCCGATATGAAGGCACTGGCGCCGAAAGTGCGTTGTGGATGCAGGCCGCTGACAATGCCCTGCAGTGCGCCACTCCACGAGGGGGGAGCTCCTTCACGCGCTGGCGAGAGGTCGGGCATGCCCGGGCGGCGCAGCACGCCGGACAGACGCCACGCCACTCCCAAGACGAAAACCGCGACCGACACAGCCAAGGCCGGACCGCGAGCGAAACCGAGCAGATCCATGGTCGATTCCTCTTTCGTTGTCGGCTGATACTTCATAAAGTCAGCCGCTGAAATCACTTCGACTGCATTGAGCAATCAGAGCCAGTGACCGATGAATTGTTGCGCAATGCATGACGCAAGGAGTCGCAATTTGGCGGCGAACGGGACCGCGATTTCCATTTATTGACCCACGTCAGCGTAACTTCATCTTTATCAGCTTCCAGAGGGCCAAAACGACACGCCTGAACACGACGCAACGCCGTCGCGCGTGATGCAATCACAAGCGCTTGGCGGGCTTGCAGAGATGTCGAAGATGAGAACTTGGGAAGCGGGAGCTTGGCGATGTTGGCGTGCTGAAGTCCGTCCACCGCGATGAGCGCCAATCTGCTTCACAAGTCCGCCTCCTGCGGCAACCGCATAGCGCTTCGGATTCAGCAGGGCTGTTCGGCACTTGCGAGCACAGCTGAAGTGAGCTGACCGGCCGGTCAGCCATCCGCAGATTCATCTGAGAATCAGCGCACCCGCATCCCCGGCTGAGCGCCCGGGAAAGGCTCCAGCACAAAAATCCCCGGATGGGCTTTCTCGTCGGCGTGGCTGGCCGCCAGCACCATGCCTTCGCTCACGCCGAACTTCATCTTGCGCGGCGCCAGATTGGCCACCATCACGGTCAGCTTGCCGACCAGGTCTTCGGGGCGGTACGCGCTCTTGATGCCGCTGAACACGGTGCGGTCTTTTGCTTCGCCGACGTCCAGCGTCAGTCGCAGCAGCTTGTCCGATCCCTCGACGAGTGCGCAATCGATGATTTTGGCGATGCGCAGATCGACCTTTGCGAACGCATCAATGTCGATCTCGGGGGCAAGGTCTTCACCGCCCGGGCTCAGCTTCGGGAGGGCAGGCGCTTCGAACAGCTTGTCGAGCAGCACCGGGTCGACGCGCTGCATCAAGTGCTTGTACTCGCCGATTGTGTGCTCGCCGAGTGACTTGGCTGCGTCGGCGAACTGCAGCGGCGCCACGCGCAGAAACGCCTCGACTTGCGACGCTAGCGCCGGCAAGACGGGTTTGAGATAGATGGTAAGCAGGCGAAAGGCTTCGATGCAGACCGTGCACACGTCTTGCAGCACGGCGTCCGCGCCTGCTTTCTTGGCCAGGTCCCAGGGCTTGTTCTGATCAACGTATTCGTTCACGCGGTCGGCCAGCAGCATGGTTTCTCTGAGCACGCGGCCGAACTCGCGCTCTTCATACAGGCGCTCGATCTCAGTGCGGTGCGCACGCAGCCCTTCGAGCAAGGCGTTGCCTTCGACGCCGACGTCGGCCGACAGGGCGCCGCCAAAGCGCTTGGCGATGAAGCCGGCGGCGCGGCTGGCGATGTTGATGTATTTGCCGATCAGATCGCTGTTGACGCGCGCCACGAAATCGATGGGGTTGAAGTCGATGTCCTCGACATGGCTGTTGAGCTTGGCGGCGATGTAGTAGCGCAGCCATTCGGCGTTCAGACCGAGTTCGAGGTATTTCAGCGGCGAGATGCCGGTGCCGCGGCTCTTGCTCATCTTCTCGGCGTTGACCGTGATGAAGCCGTGCACGAACACATGGTTGGGCGTCTTGCGGCCCGAGAACTTCAGCATCGCCGGCCAGAACAGCAGGTGAAAGCGCACGATATCCTTGCCGATGAAGTGCACCTGCTCCACGCTCGGGTCGGCCATGTAGGCGTCGTAGTCGTGGCCGCGCTTGTCGAACAGATTCTTCAGCGACGCCAGATAGCCCACCGGAGCGTCGAGCCAGACGTAGAAATACTTACCCGGCGCGTCGGGGATCTCGATGCCGAAGTAGGGCGCGTCGCGGCTGATGTCCCAGTCGACCAGGCCGCCGCTGCCGTCAGCGTCGCGGCCCAGCCATTCCTTGACCTTGTTGGCCATCTCGGGTTGCAGCTTGCCATCCTGCGTCCAGTGCTCCAGAAATTCGGCGCAGCGTGGGTCGGAGAGGCGAAAGAAGTAATGCTCGCTGGTCTTGAGCACAGGCGTGCTGCCCGACAGCGCGGAGTAGGGGTTCTTGAGGTCAGTGGGCGCGTAGACGGCGCCGCAGTTCTCGCAGTTGTCGCCGTACTGGTCGAGTGCACCGCATTTCGGGCATTCACCCTTGATGTAGCGGTCGGGCAGGAACATGCCCTTGGCGGGATCGAAAAACTGCTCGATGCTCCGCACATCGATCAGCTCGTTCTTGCGCAAGGCCACATAGATGGCGCGCGCCAGTTCGTGGTTCTCGGGGCCGTCGGTCGAGTGCCAGTTGTCGAAGGCGATGTGAAACCCGTCCAGGTAGGCGGCACGGCCCGCAGCGATCTCGGCGACGAATTGCTGCGGCGTCTTGCCGGCCTTTTCGGCTGCAATCATGATCGGCGCACCGTGGGCGTCATCGGCGCAAACGAAATTCACCTCGGCGCCCTTCATGCGCTGCGCCCGCACCCAGGTGTCGGCCTGGATGTATTCCATCATGTGGCCGATGTGGAATCCGGCGTTGGCGTAGGGCAGGGCGGTGGTGACAAACAGCTTGCGGGTCATCTAGCGGGCCTCGGGTATCTGGGGATCGCCAAGATTCTAGGCGCCGTGGGGCTATTCACCTTGCGCTAGACTGGCCCGCACCCCTTTCCGAACCCCAAAACACACCATGACTTTTTCAGACCAGAGCGTGCTCGACGCCATCAAGACTGTGCTTGACCCGAACACGGGCAAGGATTTCGTCTCTACCAAACAAGTCAAGAACCTGGCGTTGAGCGGCGCCGACATCGCGTTCGATATCGAGCTGGGCTACCCGGCCAAGAGCCAGATCGCCGCTTTGCGACGTGCGCTGATCGAAGCCGTACGCGTGCTGCCCGGCGTCGGCAATGTGAGCGTCAACCTGTACACAAAGATCGTTGCGCATGCCGTGCAGCGTGGCGTGCAACTGCTGCCCAAGGTGAAGAACATCGTCGCGGTGGCGTCTGGCAAGGGCGGCGTGGGCAAGTCGACCACGGCTGTCAATCTGGCGCTGGCGCTGGCCGCCGAAGGTGCGTCGGTCGGCATTCTGGACGCCGACATCTACGGCCCCAGCCTGCCCACCATGATGGGTATCGAAGGCAAGCCCGAGAGCGCGGACGGCACCATGATGGAGCCGCTCGAGAACTACGGTGTGCAGGTCATGTCGATAGGCTTCATGATCGAGGCCGACAACCCGATGATCTGGCGCGGTCCGATGGCCACCCAGGCGCTCGAGCAACTGCTGCGACAGACCAATTGGCGCGATATCGACTATCTGATCGTCGACATGCCGCCCGGCACTGGCGACATCCAGCTCACTCTCTCCCAGCGCGTGCCGCTGACTGGCGCCATCATCGTCACCACGCCGCAGGACATTGCGCTGCTCGATGCGCGCAAGGGTCTGAAGATGTTCGAGAAGGTCGGCGTGCCCATCCTCGGCATTGTCGAAAACATGTCGGTGCATGTGTGCAGCAAGTGCGGCCATGTCGAGCATATTTTCGGCGCCGATGGCGGCAAGAAGATGGCCAAGGACTACAGCGTCGACTACCTCGGCTCGCTGCCGCTGAATCTGTCGATACGCGAGCAGGCCGACGCCGGACACCCCAGCGTGGTGAGCGAGCCCGACGGCGAGATCGCCGCCATCTACAAGACCGTGGCGCGCCAGGTGGCGGTGAAGATCGCCGAGCGCGCCAAGGATTACTCGGCCAAGTTCCCGACCATCACGGTTTCCAAGAACAGCTGAGGACGCCTTGAGCCAGCCGCCTGTCCGCCCCGCGCTGCAAGTGGCCGTGGTGATGCAGCGCGAATGCCAGCCCAACCCTTGGGAGGCCTGGCGTCATTCGGTGGTCGAGGTGGTCGAGCACGAGGCGGCGTTCGGGCTGGAGGCGCGCTTGCTGCACGAAGCGAAGGGCGTGGCGCGCTACCTGCACCCCGGTTTCAAGGTTGAGCTGTTTCGCGACGAGGGCGAGGGCTATCACCTCAACCTCACGTCGGGCGCGCCGGTCTGGTTCGTGATGTGGCGCGTCGATGACGAGGATGCCTCCATTGCCGTGCCTCAGCAGCTCAGCCTTTCGTACAACGAAGCCGGCCGATGGCTCGATGCGCAAGAGCGTGTCGACAATTTGCCGCTGCCCGAAGACGTGCGCGCCTGGCTGGCCGCCTATACCGAGATCCACTACAGGCCCGAGGCCAAACAGCGGCGCCGGCCCGCGTCGTTTCGTGCGCCGAATGAGCGCGACGCGCCATGACGGCTGACGACGGCTTTTTGTCGCGCTGGGCGAGGCGCAAGCACCAGATTCGGCAGGGCCTGCCGGTCGAAGCGGCGCCGGTCGAGCTCGCGGCCGGCCCGGCGCCCGAACCAGCGCCGGCAGCGCTGCCGACAGCGCCAGCGCCTGTGCCGCTTGCCACGCCGCCAGCGCGGCTGCCCACGCTGGACGATGTGGCGGCCCTGGGGCTGGACGCCAACTACACGCGCTTCGTGGCCAGCGGGGTCGATGAAACCGTGAAGCGCGCCGCGCTCAAGAAGTTGTTTGCCGAACCGCAATTCAATGTGATGGATGGCCTGGACATCTATATCGACGACTATGGCGTGCCAGACCCGCTGCCCGCGGGCATGTTGCGCCAGATGAACCAGGCCTGGGACCTGGGTCTGTTCGGCGCTGAAGAGCGCCCCGAAGTCGTCGCCTTGCGCGCAACGTCCACCGTTGAAATGAGCCCCGCCGGAGACGACCCTGGCGCGATGCAAGCGCAAGCCGGAACCGCACCGCACACCGCTGCGGGTGCTCCCGCTACCGCGCTGGCGGCCGAGCTGCCACACTGCGACCCTGAGCCGATCGACGCGGCCAGCGGCACACTCACAACATCCCAGGCACCGCTAAATGAAGACCCTGATCTGCAATTGCAACCAAACCATGCCACTGGACGCTCAGGCGCTGCAAGCCGCACTGAGCCGCCGCCCCGGCGCATCGACCGAGGGGCTTGAAACCGTTCACACGCTGCTGTGCCGGCGCGAAGCGGGCGCCTTTCAGCGCGCCGCCAAGAGCGGTGAGGAGCTGCTGGTCGCGTGCACACAGGAAAGCAGCCTGTTTCTGGAACTGAGCGCGCGGACCGAAGGCGCGGTGTCGCTTCAGGAGCGACCGATACGCTTTGTGAACATCCGCGAAACCGGCGGTTGGTCGAAGGACGCTGCGCAGTCCACACCGAAGCTGGCGGCCTTGATCGCCGCAGCCCAGCTCCCCGAGCCCGATCCGGTTGCCACAGTGAGCTACCGATCGAATGGGCGTTGCGTGGTGATCGGCCGTGCCCAAGCCGCGCAGGCTGCCGCCGATCTGCTGAGCGACAAGCTCGACGTGAGCTTGCTGCTGGACCGACCCGGCGGCGCGCTGTCGCAGACCCATGAGCTGGCGGTCAGCGCCGGGCGCGTCACGAGCCTGAGCGGCTGGCTCGGCAATTTCGAATTGAGCTGGGAGGCCGGCAACCCGATCGACCTGGACCTGTGCACGCGCTGCAATGCCTGCGTGCAAGCCTGCCCCGAGGACGCCATCGACCTGGGCTACCAGATCGACATGTCGCGCTGCAAGAGCCACCGCGATTGCGTGCGTGTCTGCGATGCCGCCGGCGCAATCGATTTTGCGCGCGCTCCGCAGCAGCTGTCCGAGCGCTATGACCTGGTGCTCGACCTCTCGGCCACGCCCCTGTTCGCCCAGCATGCACCGCCACAAGGTTACTTTTTTGCCGGCAGCGACTCCAGCTTGCTGATGCATGCGGTGGTGAAGATGCGCGAGCTGGTGGGCGAATTCGAAAAGCCCAAGTTCTTCAACTACAAGTCGAAGATCTGCGCGCACAGCCGCAACCAGCAGCCGGGCTGCAACGCTTGCGTCGAGGTGTGCTCGGCGTCGGCGATCCGCAGCGACCTGGGTGGCAGCGGCGGCATCGTCGTCGAGCCGTATTTGTGCGTGGGTTGCGGCACCTGCACCACGGTCTGCCCGAGCGGCGCGTTGAGCTATGCCACGCCGGGCCTGGCGCATCAGGGCCAACGCATGCGCGGCTTGCTCGCCACCTATGCCGGCGCGGGCGGGCGCGATGCGGTCTTGCTGTTGCACAGCGCGCAAGAGGGCCGGGCGCTGATCGAAGCACTCGGTCGCGCGACGCGCACGAATGCGCGCCTGCACGGCGTGCCGGCGCGCGTCTTGCCGATGGCGCTGCAGCACGCTGCCAGCATGGGGCTGGATGCATGGCTGAGCGCGATGGCCTATGGCGCCAGCGGCGTGTGTGTGCTGTTCACCGACGCCGAGGCGCCCGAGTATCACGCGGCGCTGGCCGCCCAGATGGCGGTGGGCAATGCCTTGCTGCAAGGCCTGGGCTACGCGGGCGAGGCCCTGCGTCTACTGAAGGCCGACGATGTGAACGCGCTCGATGCGGGGCTCAGGCAGTCATTCGGAGAGTGCGTCAAACAGCCTGCCAGCTACGCGCTGCAGGCCGACAAGCGCAGCAGTCTGGAGCTCGCACTCGACCATCTGCTGGCCCAGGCGCCCAAGGCGCAGGAGTCGATTGCGCTGCCTAAGGCCGGCAGCCCGTTCGGCAGCGTGCAAGTCGATACAGCGAAGTGCACGCTGTGCCTGAGTTGCGTCGGCGCCTGCCCGGCCGCCGCGCTGGCCGACAACCCGCTGGCCCCTCAGCTCAAGTTCATCGAAAAAAACTGCGTGCAATGCGGTGTGTGCGAAAGCACCTGCCCCGAACAAGCCATCAGCCTGCTGCCCAGGATGTGGCTGGCCGATGGCGGCAAGGCGCGCAAGACGGCGCGCGTGCTGCACGAGCAGGCACCGTATCGCTGCATACGCTGCCAAAAACCGTTTGGCACCCTGAAGGCAATCGAGAACATGCTGACCAAGCTGGCCGGCCATGCGGCGTTTCAGGGGGCTGCCGCCGAGCGTCTGAAGATGTGCAGCGATTGCCGCGTGATCGATATCCACACCAGCAGCACCGAACTCAGGATCACCGATCTATGAACCCAGCCAAGCCCATCGTGATGAGTCAAGCCGACAACGGCGAAGAGCTGGCCAGAGCCGAGATCTACGGCGTGCTGGCCAGCCTGTTCATCGCGCCGCCCACGGCGGAGTTGTTGGCGCAGTTCGAGGTGGCGGTGACCGAGGCGCCGGTGCCTGGCGCCTTGCTCGAAGCGCCTTGGCAAGACCTGGTGGCGGCTGCGCGCGCTTGCAGTGTGAGCCAGGCGGCGGACGAATACGACGTCCTGTTCATGGGCATTGGCAAGCCCGAGGTGTTCTTGTACGGCTCGTATTATTTGTCGGGCTATTTGCACGAACTCCCGCTCGTCAAGTTGCGTGACGCGCTGGCGGCGCTTGGCTTGGAGCGCGAGCGTCAGGTGCTTGAAACCGAAGACCATGTGGCCTACGGGTTCGAGGTGATGCGCTACTTGATCGCAGGCGACGTGGTCGAGGTCTGCAATCTCGAGCAGCAGCGCAAGTTTTTCCGCGCCCACTTGCAGCCTTGGGTGGAGAAGATGTGCGAGGCGCTGCTGCAGCATCCGCACGCCCGCTTGTATCGCGCCGTGGCCGCCTTCACGCTGGTCTTCATGCAGGTCGAAATGCAGGGATTCGACATGCTGGAGTGAATTACCGCACCGACAAAGCTTGCGCAAACCTGACATAGATCATGGCGAGGCCTAAGGTTTTCACTGTTGCAAACGGCGCATTCTTGTCGCGATACTCAAGGTGGCAGGGGTAGTCCGAATATCTCGCTGCCGATCAGGAGACAAGCATGGCTGAGTCGAATTCCAAAACGTCGCGTCGCCACTGGGTGCTGGGTGCTGGCACCGTTGCCGGCTTGGCGGCTGCGGCCGCAGCGCTGCCGCGGGGCGTCAAGCCTCAAGTCGATGCCGCAGCGCCTGTCCTGGCAGCACCCGACACCAGCGCGGGCTACCGCCTGACAGCGCATGTGAAACGTTATTACCAGACCGCCAAGACCTGAGTCTGCCTAGCTTCCGAGTCAGGCCGGCACCATGTTTTCAGGCCGCCTGCATGTCCAGTTCCATCGTTTGAATCCGAATCGAGGAGCCTCTATGTTGCTCACCCGCAAATCAGCGTCGCCCGGATCCGTGGCGCAAGTGGCCGCATCAGGCCTGGTATCGAGTCTGGCGCGTGGCGTCTCGCGCGCCATACCCACGATGGACAGACGCGGCTTTCTGCGCCGCTCTGGCCTGGGCGTGGGGGCGGGCATTGCCGTCTCGCAATTGACGCTGGTGCGCAAAGCCGATGCGGCCGATGCACCTAAGCAAGACGGTTCGGGCAAGGTCGAGGTCAAGCGCACTGTGTGCGGACACTGCTCGGTCGGATGCGCGGTCGACGCGGTGGTTGAAAACGGCGTGTGGGTGCGCCAGGAGCCGGTGTTCGATTCGCCCATCAACCTGGGCGCGCATTGCGCCAAGGGCGCGGCACTGCGCGAGCATGGCCACGGCGACCACCGTCTCAAATACCCGATGAAGCTGGTGGACGGCAAATACCAGCGCATCAGCTGGGACGTGGCGCTGACCGAAATCAGCGCCAAGATGATGGAGCTGCGCAAGGCCAGCGGCCCCGACTCGCTGTTTTTCGTGGGGTCGAGCAAGCACAACAACGAGCAAGCCTATCTGATGCGCAAATGGGTGTCGTTCTGGGGCACCAACAACACCGACCACCAGGCGCGCATCTGTCACTCCACAACGGTGGCGGGTGTGGCCAACACCTGGGGCTACGGTGCGATGACCAATTCGTACAACGACATGCGCAACACCAAGGTGGCCTTGTACATCGGCTCCAACGCGGCCGAAGCGCATCCGGTGTCGCTGCTGCACATGCTGCATGCCAAGGAGACCGGGGCGAAGATGATCGTGGTCGATCCGCGCTTCACACGCACGGCCGCCAAGGCCGACGAATTTGTGCGCATCCGCTCGGGCACCGACATTCCCTTCCTGTTCGGCGTGATGCATCACATCTTCAAGAACGGCTGGGAAGACAAGAAATACCTGCACGACCGTGTCTACGGCATGGACAAGGTGCGCGAGGAGGTGCTCACGCAGTGGACGCCGGACAAGGTCGAGGAGGCCTGCGGCGTTGACGAAGCGACGGTCTACAAGGTCGCCAAGATGATGGCCGACAACCGGCCAGGCACCATCGTCTGGTGCATGGGGCAGACCCAGCACACGATCGGCAACGCCATCGTGCGTGCCTCTTGTCTGCTGCAGCTCAGCTTGGGCAATGTCGGCGTCACGGGCGGCGGCGCGAACATCTTCCGCGGCCACGACAATGTGCAGGGCGCCACCGACGTGGGTCCCAACCCCGACTCGCTGCCCGGCTACTACGGTCTGGCCGAGGGCTCATGGAAGCATTTCGCCAAGGCCTGGGGTGTCGATTTCGAGTGGATCAAGAAGCAGTACGCGCCGGGAATGATGGGCAAGTCTGGCATGACGGTGTCGCGCTGGGTTGACGGTGTGCTCGAAAAGAACGAGCTGATCGACCAGGACAGCAATCTGCGCGGCCTGTTCTTCTGGGGCCATGCGCCCAACTCGCAGTCGCGCGGCCTGGACATGAAAAAGGCCATGGACAAGCTCGATCTGCTGGTGGTGGTCGACCCTTATCCGTCGGCCACGGCTGCGATGGCGGCGATGCCCGGCAAGGCCGAGGATCTGAACCCGAAGCGGGCGGTCTATCTGCTGCCCGCTTGCACGCAGTTCGAGACCTCCGGGTCGGTCACCGCGTCGAATCGTTCGCTGCAGTGGCGCGAAAGAGTCATCGAGCCTTTGTTCGAATCGCGCAGCGATCACATGATCATGTACCAGCTCGCCGAGAAGCTCGGCTTCGCCAAGGAGCTGGTGGCCAAACTGAAGATGGTGCCGGGCAAGGGCGGCATGATGGAGCCCGAGGTCGAATCGATCCTGCACGAAATCAACAGCTGCGTATGGACCATAGGCTATTCAGGGCAGAGTCCCGAGCGTTTGAAGGCCCACATGCGCAATATGCATGTGTTCGACGTGAAGACCTTGCGCGCCAAGGGCGGCATCGACAAGGAGACTGGCTATTCGCTCGATGGCGATTACTTCGGCCTGCCCTGGCCTTGCTGGGGCACGCCCGCGCTCAAGCATCCGGGTTCGCCCAATCTGTATGACCCGTCCAAGCATGTGATGGATGGCGGCGGCAATTTCCGCGCCAACTTCGGCGTCGAGCGCGACGGCGTGTCGCTGCTGGCAGAGGACGGCTCGCACTCGCTGGGTGCCGACATCACGACCGGCTATCCGGAATTCGACCATGTGCTGCTCAAGAAGCTCGGCTGGTGGATTGAGCTGACCGACGCCGAAAAAGCCGCAGCCGAAGGCAAGAACTGGAAGACCGATGCGTCGGGCGGCATCATCCGCGTGGTCATGAAGAACCACGGTTGCCACCCCTTCGGCAACGCCAAGGCGCGCGCCGTGGTGTGGAACTTCCCCGATCCGATACCCAAGCACCGCGAGCCGCTGTACTCGAATCGGCCCGAGCTGATTGCCAAGTACCCGACGCATGACGACAAGAAGGCCTTCTGGCGGCTGCCCACGCTGTTCAAGTCGGTGCAGCAGGCCAACAAGGACATCGGCAAGACCTTCCCGCTGATCATGACCAGCGGCCGCCTGGTCGAGTACGAGGGCGGTGGCGAGGAGACGCGCTCCAACCCCTGGCTGGCCGAATTGCAGCAGGACATGTTCGTCGAGATCAACCCCGCTGCGGCCAATGACCGAGGCATTCGCGACGGCGAGCAGGTCTGGGTCAAGACGCCCACCGGCGCCAAGATCAAGGTCATGGCCATGATCACCGAGCGGGTCGATCGCGAGACCGTCTTCCTGCCCTTCCACTATTCAGGCCACTGGCAGGGGCAAGACCTGGCCCCCTACTATCCGGAAGGCGCCATGCCCATCGTGCGCGGCGAGGCGGTGAACACCGCAACCACCTACGGCTATGACGCCGTGACCATGATGCAAGAGACCAAGACGACCTTGTGTCAAATCGAAAAAGCCGCTTGAACCGCAGCGTCAAGACCATCAGGAGACTCACATGGCCCGAATGAAGTTCCTCTGCGACGCCGAGCGCTGCATCGAATGCAACGGCTGCGTTACTGCCTGCAAGGCCGAGCACGACGTCCCGTGGGGCGTGAACCGCCGCCGCGTGGTGACCATCAATGATGGCGTGGCCGGCGAAAAGTCGATCTCGGTGGCCTGCATGCACTGCTCGGACGCGCCCTGCATGGCGGTCTGTCCGGTGGACTGTTTCTACCGTACCGAAGAAGGCGTGGTGCTGCACGACAAGGACATCTGCATCGGCTGCGGCTACTGCTCTTATGCCTGTCCGTTCGGTGCACCGCAATTCCCCAGCAACGGCACTTTCGGTCTGCGCGGCAAGATGGACAAGTGCACTTTCTGCGCCGGCGGCCCGGAAGCAAACGGCAGCGCTGCCGAGTACGAGAAGTACGGGCGCAACCGTCTGGCCGAAGGCAAATTGCCGGCCTGCGCCGAGATGTGCTCGACCAAGGCCTTGCTCGGCGGCGACGGCGATGTGGTGGCCGACATCTTCCGCACCCGCGTTGTCACGCGCGGCAAAGGCAGCGAGGTCTGGGGCTGGGGCACCGCCTACGGCAAGCCGACCCAGGGGGGGGCCAGCAAGGCCGCGACGGCTGAAGGAGGCAAATCATGAAGCGCGCTTTTGCACTGTTGTTGCTGAGCGGGTTGGCCTTGAGCGGCTGCTCCGACAAGCCCCAGAATCTGACGCGCGTCAAGAACTGGGACGCGCCGGCCTACACCGGCGCCGCCAAGGCCTTCACGGCTGCGGGTTGGACGCCTGGCGACAAGGCCAGTTGGGAGCGCCAGATGCGCACGCGCAACCAGCGCCAGAACGACTACAGCCGCTAGGTCAGGTCAAGGAGCAAGCCATGCGTAGGATTGCGGGCATTATTCTTCCCCTTCTGGTAAGCGTCGCGCTGCAGGGGACCGCACATGCGGCCGATGCCGCCGCTATCGTTCCAGTCGGGACTGCGGCCTCCGGTGTTGCGCCGGAGCCCAGGGCGGACGACAGCAACGCCCAGCGCGCCAAGAGTCAGCCCGGCAACAATGCGCCGATGTGGCGCGCGGTGCGCGAGACGGGGCAGACCCAGGGCTACAGCAATCTGAAAGCACCCGAATCGGGCACCTTGATCCAATCAATGCTGCAGTATCCCGGGTCACGCTACGCCACGGCCGGTGAAGCTTGGCGTCAGGTGCGCAACAACTGGATCATTCCTTACGGGGGCGCGTTGTTGTTGATCGTGCTGGGTGCGGTTGCGCTGTTCTACTGGCGCGCAGGCCCCATCAAGCTGAAAGCTCAGCCCACGGGCCGCTTGATCGAGCGCTTCACGCCGTTCGAGCGCTCGGCGCATATGGCCAATGCAGTGGCCTTCGTCATCTTGGTCGTCTCGGGCCTCGTGATGGCATTTGGCAAGTTCTTCCTGCTGCCGGTCGTCGGTGCCACGCTGTTTGGCTGGCTCAGCTATGCGCTCAAGAATGCGCACAACTTTGCCGGTCCCTTGTTTGCGGTGTCGCTGGTGATCGTGATCCTGACCTTCATCCGCGACAACCTGCCCGCCAAGGGCGACCTGACCTGGCTCGCCAAGGGCGGCGGCATGCTGAACGCAGAGGAAGTGAAGTCGGGACGTTTCAATGCCGGCGAAAAGATCGTGTTCTGGGGTGGCGTGTTCGTGCTCGGCCTCACCGTGGTGGCTTCCGGCCTGTTCATGGACCAGGTGCTGCCGGGAGTGAACTACAGTCGCGGCAATATGCAGGTGGCGCATATGGTGCACGCCACGTCGAATATTTTGATGATGGTGATGTTCATCGGCCACATCTATCTGGGCACGGTGGGCACCGAAGGCGCACTGGACGGCATGACGACCGGCTATGTGGACGAAACCTGGGCCAAGCAACACCATGAGCTTTGGTATGACGATGTCAAGACCGGCAAGATATCGGCCAAACGCTCAGCCAAGCCGATGCGCTCGAAACCGCTTCAAGTCTGAGGAGCTCACATGAAGAAACTGATTGTTCTGGCGCTGGCCGCGTTGTACACGACCGTGGTCCTGGCCAAGCTGCCCGCAGCCAGCGACGAGGCCAAGGCCAAGGCCGCCGAGGCGGCAGTCAAGACCGCCTGGAGCGACAAGGTTGATGCCTATCTCCTGTGCAAGTCGCAAGACAAAGTGGCTGCCGGCTACCTTGCCACGCACAAGAGTGCCGCCAAGCCCGCGGCCGCATTGCCGGCCTGTGTGGATCCAGGTCCGTTTTCGCTCCAGCCGGCCGCGACGGGCAGCGCACCCGCGGCACCCGCTGCCGCCCCGGCCAAGAAGAAGGCATAACCCCGAACGGGTGGGGCCGCCCGTTTTTTGTCATGATGAGGCCCATGCCCACCTGCCAAGCATCCCGACTGCCGCGTCTTACCGAGGCCCGCGCCTTGCTCACCCACGAGGTTGACGTGCTGGATGAGTTCGGCCTGCGGCGCCGCATGAGCATCCCGGCCGAACGACCCCTGACCGTGTTTGTCGACAAACGCGAGTTGCTCACCTTGATGACCTTGGGGATGGCGCCCGAGTTGCTGGTGCTGGGGTATTTGCGCAATCAGCGGCTGGTGAATTCTGTGGACGAAATCGACTCCATCAGCGTCGACTGGGAGGTCGGCGCCGCCGCGGTGCGCACCCGCTCAGGCATTGCGGCGATCGAGACCAAGACGGCGCACCGCGTGTTGACCACCGGCTGCGGCCAGGGCACGGCGTTTGGCGCCCTGATGACCGATGTGGAATCGATTCAGCTGCCCGAGGCCGAGCATGCGCGACTGCGCCAGAGCACGCTGTACGCCATCCTCGATGTGATGCGGCGCCAGGACAGCATCCACAAGAAGGCCGGCTCGGTGCATGGTTGTGCGCTGTTTTGCGGCGCGCAGTTGCAGGTGCATATGGAAGACGTGGGACGCCACAACGCGATCGACGAAATCGCCGGCTGGATGTGGATGCAAGGCGTGTCGGGTGCCGACAAGATCTTCTACACGACCGGCCGCCTCACCAGCGAGATGGTCATGAAGTCAGCGCAAATGGGCGTGCCCATCATCGTGTCGCGCAACGGCATCACGCAGATGGGCCATGCGCTGGCCATGCAACTGGGCTTGACCTTGATCGGCCGGGCCAAGAACCGCCACTTCATCTGCTACAGCGGGCTGCAACGCTTTGACGCCGAGCCCGAGCCGGCGCGGGTGTTGATCGAAGTCTAGGTCTCTAGCTTCGCACCGGATGCGCCAGATCGCGCAGCAGGCTTGGGCCCACCTGGCGCTCGATCTCGCGCAGCAGCGCTTGATTCCAGCCCATCGCAAACAGCCACTCGGCCACCACAAACATCGGGCCCACGGCCAGCCCGACGATGTCATCGACGAAAGCGGGCTTGCGGCCCTCGTAGTAATGGCCAATGAATTGCAGGGCCCAGCCGACCGCGAAAAGGGCGAGGCCCCAGGCGAGCCAGGTCGGGGTGGCACTCCCACTCGTCCACTGCCGTGCCAGCACAAGCATCGAGGCGACGCCGGCACTGGCCGCCAGCCCCAGCAAGAACTGCCCGCGCGTCAGATACCAGGCCGCCAACGGCGCGAACACCAACCAGGCCGGACTCAGACTCCAGCCAGCCACTTCATAAGACGGGCGCGACAGCAGGATTCCCAGCGCAAACACGATCAGCGGAATTCCGACGAAGTGCGTTGAGATATTGCGGCGGTCGCGATGGTACTGGGCGTATTGGGTCAACAACTGGGTGGCTTGGCGCATGGGAACCTCCGACGCAGCGATTTCATGCTGCTAGTTCAGCACAAGTGAAAGCGGCTGTCAAAATAGCAGCAATGCGCACGACCCGGACTTCAAGGGTGATATGTGCCAGCCAGCTTCAGACACCAACCAGGACAGGCCGATGAGCATCAAGAGCGACAAGTGGATCCGCCGTATGGCGCAAGAGCACGGCATGATCGAGCCCTTCGAGCCGGGTCAGGTGCGCGTCAACGCCGAAGGGCACAAGATCGTCAGCTACGGTACCAGCAGCTACGGCTACGACATACGCTGCGCGCCCGAGTTCAAGGTCTTCACCAATGTCTACAGCACGGTGGTGGACCCGAAGAACTTCGACGAGCGAAGCTTTGTCGACATGCGCTCCGACGTGTGCATCATCCCGCCCAACAGCTTTGCGCTGGCGCGCACCATGGAGTATTTCCGCATTCCGCGCAATGTGCTCACTGTCTGCCTGGGCAAGAGCACTTATGCGCGCTGCGGCATCATCGTCAACGTGACGCCCTTCGAACCCGAGTGGGAGGGTTATGTCACGCTCGAGTTCAGCAACACCACGCCCTTGCCCGCCAAGATCTACGCGGGCGAAGGCTGCGCGCAAGTGCTGTTCTTCGAATCCGACGAAGTCTGCGAAACCAGTTACAAGGACCGCGGCGGCAAGTACCAGGGCCAGGTCGGCGTGACCTTGCCCAGGGCATGACAGTGGCTTGATATCCTTGCAAACCATGAAGCCCTCTGAACTCCTCCATCAATACCGCGACCAGGTGCGCGCCATTGCGCTGCGCCATCGGGTCTCAAGCATCAAGGTGTTTGGTTCGGTCTTGCACGGTGACGATGCCCAGGGGAGTGATCTGGATCTGCTGGTCGAACCGACGGCGCAGACCACGATGTTCGACATTGGTGGTATTCAGTTCGAGATATCGGAACTGCTGGGCATCAAGGTGGACGTACTGACGCCGCGCGCTTTGCCCGAGTCCTTTCGTCTCAGCGTGATGGCAGAGGCACGCTTGCTGTGAACGCCGAGCTGCGCATCAAGGATTTTCTGGGGCATATCCTGGAAGCGATAGCCCGCATCCAGTTGTTTTCCGCCAATATGGACGAGGCGGGATTTGTGGCCGACATCAAGACTCAAGATGCCGTGATCCGCAACCTGGAAGTGATTGGCGAGGCTTGCAACCATGTTCGCAGGGTGGCCCAGCCTACGCTCAAGCGCATCCTGAAGTGCCATGGGGCAGCGCCGTGGGCAACCGCAATGCGCTGTCGCATGGCTACTTTTCGATTGATCTGGTGCTGGTGTGGGCCACGGTCCGAAACGACTTGCCAGAGCTCAAGCAGGCCGTGACAAACTTGCGCGCCGAATTGGACCTGCAAGGCTGAGTCCATCCGGCCGGGTTGGCGGCGCATGCCCCAACGACGGGCAGAAAGTCGTCAACCACGGCGCCAGCAGCGACAGCGGCGACATGCGCCGCGCGTCCGAGCAACAAGTACCAGGGCCAGGTCGGCGTGACCTTGCCCAGGGCCTGATGCCGAGCATCTACTGCGGGTAAGTGCCGGGCAGCAGGATGTCGCGGCCGACTTCACTCAAGTGAGTCTTGCCGCAGAACGCCATCGTCAGATCGAGTTCCTTGTGGATGATCTCCAGGCACTTGGTCACGCCGGCCTCGCCCATGGCGCCCAGACCCCAGACCGGGCTACGGCCAATCATCGTGCCGCGTGCGCCCAGGGCCCAGGCTTTCAGCACATCCTGACCCGAGCTGATGCCGCCGTCCATCCACACCTCGATGTCCTTGCCGACCTTGGCGACGATGCCGGGCAGTGCGTGAATGCTGGACGGCGCACCGTCAAGCTGGCGACCGCCATGGTTGGAGACGATCAGCGCGTCGGCGCCGCTGTCAGCGGCCAGGCGCGCGTCCTCGGCGTCCATGATGCCTTTCAGGATCAGCTTGCCGCCCCAGAGCTTCTTGATCCACTCGACATCGTTCCAGTTCAAGGTCGGATCGAACTGCTTGGAGGTCCACTCGGACAGCGAGCTCATGTCCTCCACGCCCTTCACATGGCCGACGATATTGCCGAACTGGCGGCGCGGCGTGCCCAGCATGCCCAGACACCAGCCCGGCTTGGTGGCCAGATTGATCCAGTTGCGCAGCGTCGGCTTGGGCGGCACCGACAGGCCGTTCTTCAAATCCTTGTGGCGCTGGCCGAGAATCTGCAGGTCCAGCGTCAGCACCAACGCCGAGCAGTGGGCCGCCTTGGCGCGCTCGATCAGGCGCTCGGTGAAGGCGCGGTCGCGCATCACATAGAGCTGGAACCAGAACGGCGTCTTGCTGTGCGCGGCGATGTCTTCTATCGAGCAGATGCTCATCGTCGACAGCGTGAACGGAATGCCGAATTTCGCCGCCGCCTTGGCCGCCAGGATTTCGCCGTCGGCGCAGTGCATGCCGGTCGAGCCGACCGGGGCAATCGCCACCGGCATCGTCACATCCTGGCCGATCATCTGGGTTGCAGTGCTGCGCTTTTCCATGTCGATGGCGACGCGCTGGCGAAACTTGATCGGCAGGAAATCGCTGGCGTTGGAGCGGTACGTGCTCTCGGTCCAGCTGCCGGTATCGGCATAGTCGTAAAACATGCGTGGCACGCGTTTTTGGGCCAGTACGCGCAGGTCTTCAATGCAGGTAATCACGGGCATGTGGGTTCTCCGTCTCGTTGGTATGCAGCGATGTTAGGGCAGGGTGCGCATGCCGGCGAGCGACCGGCAGAAAAATTCTCTGCGGTCGATGCGGCGACGCGTTGGCGGGCCGCCGCCGACCTTGGCATGCGATCATTCTGGCCATGCCCAGCCTGAGCCAACACCCTGACAGTCTCGTGCGCGCGCCAGCACTCTGGCTGCGCGTGCTCTGGCTCGCCGCAGGCCTCGTGAGTCTGGGTCTGGGCATCGTGGGCATTTTCCTGCCGCTGCTGCCGACCACGCCGTTCGTGCTGCTGGCGGCGTGGTGTTTTGCGCGCGGCAGCACGCGTTGCGAGGCTTGGTTGCTCGGGCACAAGCGATTCGGTCCGATGGTGCGCGACTGGCGCCAATATCGCGCCGTGCCTTTGCGCGCCAAGCAACTGGCCTGGGTGACGATGGCAATCGGCTCGGCCTGGGCTGCCTACACCTTGCCCTTGCTTTGGTGCTGGCTGCCGGCCGCCTTCTGCCTGTGTGTCGGCCTGTGGCTGCGGAGCCTGCCGTCGCGCGCCTGATCGGCCCATTGATCTTTTCATAAGTCACGACACTCTTTTCCCAATAGGCCACCTTTCAGTCACCTGGTTCCTGGTGCGCGCACGATGCCAAGAATGCTGGGCAAGTAACTGCGTTCGTGTCCCCCGCCCTACGGGCTCCTCCTTTACCTCACTACGTCACTTACCCAGTCTTCTTGGCGCAGCGGTATCGGTATTTCGGCGCGCATACCGACCGCTTTGCCGAGCACGAGGATGGGGTGCTCTGCGCAGCGAAATAAAGGGGGAGCCCGCAGGGCGGAGGACATTCGCGGAGCAGAGTGCCGCATCCTCCTGCCCACCAACAACCTTGTCATGAATTTTGGAATTCTCAATAGAACAGGGGCAGATTGACCGGGACCTCGGCCTTGCCCGGCGTGCTGCGCATCGGACGCCGCGAGGCGATGCGTTCTCCCGGGCGTGACAGGCCGGCCGCGCGCACACCGAGCAAGCGCAGGCGCTGACTCAGGTCGACGCGTTTCAGGCACTCGCCCGCGGCGTGGCGGATAGCCGCCGCGTCCTGCACCGGCAGCGCCAGGGTCAGGTCTCGCGTCACGGTACGAAAGCCTTCGAAGCGCAGCTTGATGCCGATGGTGCGGGCGCAATAGCCCTTGCGCTGCAAGTCCTGCGACAACTGTTCGCACAGCTGGGTGAAGATGCGGCCCAGCTCGGCACGATCAAGCTTGGCGTGCAGGTCGCGCTCGAAGGTGGTCTCGCGGCTGATCGAGACCGGTTCGCTGTGCGTCACCAGGGGGCGCTCGTCGCGACCGTGGGCGGCCTCGTGCAGCCAGGCACCGAAGCTGCCGCCGAAGTGCGCGATCAGCCAGGCCGGGTCGGCCGCCGCCAGCTCGCCCACCGAATGGACGCCCAGCGCAGCGAGCTTGGCACCGGCCTTCGGGCCGATGCCGTTGATTTTGCGCACCGCCATCGGCCAGATGCGGGTCGGTATGTCGTCCAGGGTCAGCACGGTCAGCCCATCGGGCTTGTCGAGTTCGGAGGCGATTTTCGAGAGCAGCTTGTTGGGCGTGACGCCGATCGAGCAGCTCAGACCGGTGGCGCGCTTGACGTTGTTCTTGATCTCCTGGGCCAGGGCACGCACGCCGCCCAGCGGGTCGTGGCCGACCGTGTCGCGCGCGCCCGGCACGTCGCCGAGGTCGATGTAGATCTCGTCGATGCCGCGGTCTTCGATGACCGGCGCCAACTCGGCCACCGCCGCCTTGAAGAGACGCGAATAGTGCCGGTAGGCATCGAAGTCGACCGGCAGCAAAATGGCGTCGGGCGCGCGCAGCGCCGCCTTCATCATGCCCATGCCCGAGAACACGCCCAGGTCGCGCGCCTCGTAGGTCGAGGTGGTGACGACGCCGCGTCCGGTGTAGTCGCGCAGTCGCGCATAGTCGCGCGTCATGCCATCGGCGCGCAGCACGGGCTCATGGTGGCGCGCGCCACCCACCACCACCGGCTGCCCCTTCAGATCGGGATAGCGCAGCAACTCGACCGACGCGTAGAACGCGTCCATGTCCAGGTGCGCGATCAAGCGTTCGGGCGCCTGGCTTGGTGCAGGGGTGAGGGCGGCCATGCGGCATTGTGGCGCGCCGCGGAAATGCGCCGCCTTGCGATGGCGTCACACCCCAGGCAGCGGGGGTCAGCCTCAGGCGCTCAGACGTGCCCGGTGCCTGGCGATTTGGGCGCGTACCTGCACCGGCGCTGTGCCACCGAGGATGTCGCGCGCGTTCAGCGAGCCGCGCAGCGACAGCACTTCGAACACATCTGGCTGAATGCGGGCATCGAAGGCCTGCAGTTCCTGCAAGGGAAGCTGTGCCAGATCGACCCCCTTGGCGATGGCCGTCTTGACCGCATGCGCCACCACCTCGTGGGCGTCGCGGAACGGCAGGCCCTTCTTGGTGAGGTAGTCGGCCAGGTCGGTCGCGGTGGCATGGCCTTGCAGCGCGGCGCGTTCCATCGCTGCGGGCTTGACGATGATGCCGGCGGCCATCTCGGCAAAGATGCGCAAGGTGTCCTTCAAGGTGTCGACGGTGTCGAACAGCGGCTCCTTGTCTTCCTGGTTGTCCTTGTTGTAGGCGAGCGGCTGGCCCTTCATCAAGGTGAGCAAGCCCATCAGATGGCCGACCACGCGGCCGGTCTTGCCGCGCGCGAGTTCGGGCACGTCGGGGTTTTTCTTCTGCGGCATGATGCTCGATCCGGTGCAGAAACGATCGGCCAGATCGATGAAGCCAAAGCTCTGGCTGATCCACAGAATCAGTTCTTCGCTGAGGCGCGAGACATGGATCATGACCAGACTCGCGGCCGCCGTGAACTCGATCGCGAAGTCGCGGTCGCTGACCGCGTCGATGCTGTTCTGGCACACGCCCTCCATGCCGAGCAGGCGCGCCACGCGCTCGCGGTCGAGCGCATAGCTGGTGCCGGCCAAGGCGGCCGCCCCCAGCGGCAGACGATTCACGCGGCGGCGTACATCCGACAACCGCTCGGCGTCGCGCGCAAACATCTCGACATAAGCCAGCAAGTGGTGGCCGAAACTGACCGGCTGCGCCACCTGCATGTGCGTGAAGCCCGGCAGGATCACCTCGACGTTCTGGTCGGCCACCTCGACCAGCGCCAGCTGCAGCGTTTGCAGCAGGGTTTGAATCGCGTCGATCTCGTCGCGCAGCCATAAGCGCACGTCGGTGGCGACCTGGTCGTTGCGCGAGCGTCCAGTGTGCAGTCGCTTGCCGGCCATGCCGACCAGCTCGGTCAGGCGCGCTTCGACATTGAGGTGAACGTCTTCCAGATCGAGCTTCCACTCGAAGCGGCCGGCGGCGATGTCGGCGCTGATTTGCTCCATGCCGCGTTGGATGTCGGCCAGGTCGGCAGTGCTCAGAATGCCTTGGGCGCAAAGCATTTCGGCATGCGCGAGGCTGGCGCGTATGTCTGCGGCCCACAGGCGCTGATCAAAAGACACGCTGGACGTATAGCGCTTGACCAGCTCGCTCATCGGCTCGGAGAACAGCGCCGACCAGGCTTGGGATTTCTTGTCGAATTGATTGTCTGACATGGCAGGGCTCGGTTCACCGGCGGTGCGTTGACCCGCGGCGGGTGTCGGCGTGGGAGTGGCCCACATTCTATCGAGCCGCTGCGCGCCGGCCTGCGGCGAGGATTCATTCAGCGTTGCCCTAATATCGCGACATGCCAAGCACCCGCGAGATGCCTGATGCCGACCCCACCCGACAGGCGGGCGAGCCGGCGCTGTTCGATGCCAGGCGGGTGTTCGACGTCTGCCATGTCGGCGTGGTGTTGCGCGCGCTGCTGGCCGTGCAGCTATGTCTGGGCTTGGGCATGGGACTGGCGGCAAGCAGCGCCGCCGAATGGATGATGTTGACGGCCAGCGGCACCGTGGTCTCGCTCACCGCGGTGCTGCTGTGGCTGGTGACGGTGTGCGGGCTGCAAGGTGTGCTGGCGCGGCTGGGCCGGCCCGGTCAATGGCTGGCCTTGATGGGGCTGGGCGCGCTCAGCGCGGGTCTGGGTTGGCGCCTGCTGATGTTGGTGAGCCCCGAATCGGACAATGTCTTTCGCCAATCCATGGTGATGCTGACCGGCGCGGTGATGGCGGCCAGCGTTTTTTCGTGGTTGCTCCAGCGCGAGCGCATGCAACGCCCGGCACATGCCACGGCACGCCTGGTCGAATTGCAGTCGCGCATACGGCCGCACTTCCTGTTCAATACGCTCAACACCGCCATCGCCTTGGTGCGCGTTGATCCGGCGCGTGCCGAAGAGGTGCTGGAAGACCTGGCCGAGGTGTTCAGGGTGGCCTTGATGGAGAGCGGCGAGGCCGTCACGCTGGAGCAGGAGATCGACCTCGCGCGCCGCTATCTGGCCATCGAGCAGATCCGCTTCGGCGCGCGTCTGCGCGTGAGCTGGGCTCTGGACCCGGCCGCCGGGCTGGCCCGGGTGCCGCCGCTGCTGCTGCAGCCCTTGGTGGAAAATGCCGTGCGCCATGGCGTCGAGCCCAACGAGGCGGGAGGCGAGTTGCTGGTGAAGACCGAACAACGCGGCAGCGAGGTGTTGCTGAGCATCGTCAACTCGGTGTCGGGCCTGGCGTCCACGCCAGGCCACGGCATGGCCTTGCGCAATGTGCGCGAACGTCTGCACCTGATGCATGATGTTGCCGCGCGGTTCGAGGCGCGCCGCCAGGGCGACGAGTTCCACGTGCACCTGGTCATTCCCCGCTGAAGGCACAGGCAAATGAGCATCACCACACTGAGCGTGTTGATTGTCGACGACGAGCCGATGGCGCGGCTGCGCCTGCGCAACCTGCTGCAAGACAGCAGGGAGCCGCGCTGCGAAGTGCTTGCCGAGGCCGGTTCGGCCGTGCAGGCCCAGCATTGGCTCGCCACACATGCCTGCGACCTGGTGCTGCTGGACGTGCAGATGCCCGGGTCGGACGGCATGCAATTGGCCGACGCGTTGCGCCAGCGCCCGCAGCCGCCGGCGGTGGTGTTCGTCACCGCTCATGCCCAGCACGCACTGCGCGCCTTCGAACTCGACGCCATCGATTACCTGACCAAGCCGGTGCGCCGCGAACGCCTCGCCGCAGCGCTGGCGCGCGTCGCGCAGCGCCACGCCGAGCGCGCCGCCGCCGGGTCGCAGCAGCAGGCACTGGGCATCGCCGAAGAGGGCGGCGTGATCGTCATCAGCGATCGTGGGCGTCTGGTGCGCGTGCCGGTGCCAGAGGTCTTGTACTTCAAGGCCGAACTCAAATACCTGACGCTGCGCACCGCCACGCAAAGCTTTGTGATGGACGGTGCGTTGTCCGATCTTGAGCAACGCCTGGGTGAGCAGTTTTTGCGTGTGCACCGCAATGCGCTGGTGGCCAAGCACGCGGTGCGCGAGCTTGAACGCCGCGCCATGGCCGAAGAAGCCGACGACGAGCCGCCCGCAAGCCATGAGCAGGCGCTGCGTGGCGAGGGCGGCGCGGAGTCGTGGGCGGTGCGCGTGGCGCCCATCGACGAATGGCTGACCGTGTCGCGTCGCCAGGTGTCCGCAGTACGCGAGGCTTTGCGCGCCGCAAAGGTCTGAGCGGCGGCGCGCAGGTCAAGTGCGTCGGGTCAGGGCAGCCACATCTCGAAACGCGTGCCGCCTTGTGGCAAGGGAGTCAGCTCGACGCGACCCTCGAGCGCCGAGTTGGTGTGGGCCTTGGCCACCGCCGCGCACAGCTCCAGCCCCAAGCCCGTCGAGGACTCTGCGCCCGGGTCTTTCGCGCCCAGCCCGAGGCCGTCGTCCTCGATCCAGAGCACCAGGAAGTCACCCGACCTCGTTGCGCCCAGCACCACATCCGAGCGTGCGAACCGCCAGGCGTTGTGCAGCGCCGCCTCCATGGCGATACGCACCAACCGAGGATCGAAATACCAGAATGGCGGGGCTTCGTCGCAGCTCTCCACTCGCAACGGCGCGCCATCCGGACGCGACGAAACAGTGAGCAGATTGTTCAGAAAATCGTGCGGTGACTCGTCCGATGCTGCTGCCGCCATGCGTCTTTCAGAACCGCTGTACAAGAGCAGATAGGCGATCAGGCGTTGGCGCAACTGGGCGCAATACTGATGTGCGCGATGCGCCCGGTCTCGCTGCGGTTCGGCTTCGAGCAGACTGAGTTCGGCCTCCAGCACGCCGAGCTGATTCTTGATGTCGTGTACCAGCAGGGCCAGCATGTCGTTGTTCATAAGCACAAGCCTTTCAAGGTGACGACGGGACAGCCTGTCGCTCAGCCTTTCAAGAGGTTCAAGGTTTCGCGGAAGTAGCGCCGCATCTGAGTCACGCGCTCGTTGGCCGGCAGCAGCTTTTCAAGCTTGGTCAGATAGCCGCGTACCAGTTCGATATTGGCGGAATCGACCTTCTTGTTGAGGCGCAAGGCCATGCAGTTCATCTGGGCCGCTTCGAGCAGGACCGCGGTGTTTTCCGGGTAGTCATCCAGTGCGACCGCGATCAACTTCAATGCCTCGTCGATCCGGTCGTCGCGCAACATCTTCTTTGCATCGCTGACGCGTGTCTTGAGCAAGGTGGTGGCGGCACCGACGACTTGATCGAAGCGCTCGGAGTTGCCGGTGTCATTCAGGGTCTTCGTGATCAATTGCCTGATGCGCGCATTCTCATGGTCGGCACTCACCGCGTCCTGCAAGAGCTTCAATCCTGCCTCGACCTTGCCGGTCTTCAGCGCGGCCTTTGCCACGGCCACAGTGGCAAAGTCGGCCTTGGACTCGGACATCGCCGCAAGTGCCTGGTCGGCTTCTTCAGCCGCCTCATTGCTCATGCCCATCTGCACGTGGGCCTGCGCCGCGATGGCCAGTTCAAGCGCCTTGAATTCGGCGCCGCGCAGATGCTTGATGCCCGTTTGCTTGAGCGCGTTCAGCGCCAATTCCGGCTCGCCTTGCTCCACCAGGGTCTGTGCCAATGCCAGTTGATCCTGAGGCTGCGCCGTGACCGAACCCTGGCTCGATCTGATCGCCAGCGAGTAGCTGGCTTGGGCGGTCTCGAGGTCGCCATTGCGGTAGGCACTTTCGGCCAGCTGACGATGGCGGCGCGCCGATGGCACCACCTGCACCGACGCCTTGAGCACTTCGAGCGCGGCCTGCGGGTCTTGTTGCGCCTCGAGGGACTGCGCCAGCACGTCATAGGCCGCCAGCGCCTTGGCGCCCTCAGGCGTGTCGATGATGGCCTGCGCCAGTTGCGTGGCCTCCTTGTATTTGCCCTGCGCCTTGAAGCTGCGCGCCAGTCCGATCTGTGCCCACATCAGACCCGGGCGCAGCTTCAGCGCATCCTCGAAGACCTGCTTGGCCGCGTCGACGTGGTGCAAGTCGAGCTCGACTTGCCCTTTCAATTGCAGGGCCTGCATATACCAACGGTCTTTCTTCGCAAGCACAAGCTCACAGGCGGACAGCGCGGCGGGAAGGTCCTGCCTGGCCAGGTGCTGATTGATGGTCAGCAGCGCTTCGCGGCGATCCAATTGCAGTTTCAGCCGGTTCTCGATTTCTCCTGCCGTCACGGGCTTGAGCAGATAGCTGTCGGGCATGTGTTCGCTTGCGGCGGCGACCGAGGCGTAGCTGTTTTCAGCCGTGATCATGAAGAACAGACTGTCCGGGCCAAGCAGGTGACGCTCGCGCGCGTACTCGAACAGTTGCTGACCGTCGGTGGCCTGATTCAGGTTGTAGTCACACAGGATCAGGTCGTAGCGCTTGGCCTCGATCATGCGCAATGCATCTTCGGCCGATCCGGTGGTCTCGACCTTGACGATGCCCAGCATCGCCAGCTGACCCCGAAATGTGGTCTGCTGTATGCCCATATCGTCGATGACGAGGGCTGTGATGTGCGAATAAGCTGTGATGTAGGCCATGCGGTCTCCGGGGCATGCGCAGCGAGGAGAAGATTCGCGCAACTATGGGTCGGTTCGGTTCGCTTGTGCGGGCCTCTCAGGGCACCCAGCGATTATGTTGGACATAACCGACACCATGCCCATCGAGGCGGTGCTAAGTTTGCGCACCATTACACAAATCCGCTGACCGCCATGCCAAGAACGCTGATTGAACCCTTTCGCATCAAGAGCATCGAGCCGATTCGCATGACGAGCCCGGCCGAGCGCGAGGCGCTGCTGGAGGCCGCCAAGCTCAATGTCTTCAAGCTGCGCGCCGAAGACGTGCTGATCGACTGGCTGACCGATTCGGGCACCGGCGCCATGTCGTCGCGCCAGTGGGGTGCCATCATGGAGGGCGACGAAAGCTATGCCGGCGCGCGCAGCTTCTACCGGCTCGAGGCGGTGGTGCGGGACATCACCGGCATGCAGCATTTCGTGCCGACGCACCAGGGTCGCGCGGCCGAGAAAGTGCTGTTCAGCGCGATCTGCAAAAAGGGCGAGCTGGTGCCGAACAACTGCCACTTCGACACGACCCGCGCCAATCTCGAATTCCTTGGCATCGAGGCGCTCGATCTGGTGATTGCCGAGGGCTTGCAGCCGGCGCTGATCTACCCGTTCAAGGGCAATATCGATCTGGCGCGCGTCGAGGCGCTGCTGCAGACCCAGGCGCACCGAATCCCGTTCGGCATGATCACCGTCACCAACAACACTGGCGGTGGCCAGCCGGTGTCGATGGCCAATATCCGCGCCTACGCGAAACTGCTCAAGGCGCACGGCAAGCCCTTCATCATGGATGTGTGCCGCTTTGCCGAAAACGCCATGTTCATCAAGATGCGCGAACCCGGCTACGAGCACGCTGCGATCCGCGACATCGTCAAGGAAATGTTCTCGTACGCCGACGGCGCGACGATGAGCGCCAAGAAGGACGCGATGGTCAATATCGGCGGCTTCATCGTGCTGCGCGACGACACCTGGATGGACGCGGTGCGCAACGGCCTCATCATGGCCGAGGGCTTTCCGACCTACGGGGGACTTGCCGGGCGCGACCTGGAGGCGATGGCCGTCGGCCTGGAAGAAGGCATGCAGGAAGATTACCTGCGCTACCGGCTGCGCACCGCCGAATACCTGGGCGAGCGGCTCGAAGCGGCGGGTGTGGGTTTCGTCAAACCGACCGGCGGCCACGCGGTCTACATCGACGCCAGAACCGTGCTGCCCGACATGCCGGTGGCGCATTACCCGGCCTGGGCCTTGTGCAATGCGCTCTATCTGGAAGGCGGTATCCGCGGCGTCGAGATCGGCTCGGTGATGTTCGGCAAGCGCCTGGCCGATGGCACTGAGACCTACCACTCGATGGAGTTGGTGCGTCTGGCCTTCCCGCGCCGCATGTACACGCAGTCGCACTTCGACTATGCGGCCGAGGTGATTGCCGAGGTCAAGCAAAAGGCATCAAGCATTCGCGGCGTTACCATCACCAAGCAGCCGCAATACCTGCGCCACTTCACTTGCGAGTGTGCGTGGGTGCCGCGATGATGGCCTGAGCGAAAGCCTCGACACGCTGCCAGTCGGTGAACTCCACGACCGCGTCGGGCTGGGTGGGGCCCTTGGTGACGAACATGATGAAGCGGATCATCTGGCGGTCGAAGAAGGTGTAGCGCGGGTAATCAAGCTTGCCGGCAAACACGTCGAGCAGCACGGGGCGCCAGGCTACCTGGGTCAGGAATTTGCGCACATAAGGGTTCGTCTCGGGCCGGTTCTTCTCGGGTTTGCGGGCGACGATATTGACCGAGAAGAATGCGCTCGTCACCGCGTTCAGTGCATCGGTATGGCGATGCACGAATTCAAATACGCGCGGGTCGTGCTTGCCGTAGCGGATGCGGGCGCCGATCACGACCTTGTCGAAACTCATCGGATCGACGTCGCCCGCGTCTTCAATCATCACCAGACTGACCTGTTCGCCGCTGCCCTGCACGATCTGCGCCAAGCGGTCGCAGATCTTCCTTGTTTGTCCGTCGGTCGTCGAACAGACGATGAGCACGCGTGCCATGACTTGGTCTCCAGTTGCGTGTGCTCGAGTGTGCCATCGTCGACGGCGCAGGCGCATCGCGTATGCGCTGTGTTTGCCTTGCGTCAACCGGTATTGCGCAAGCCCGCCGCGACGCCATTGATCGAGATATGAATGCCGCGCTGCACGCGCTCGATGTCGGCGTCACCCACGCTGTGGCTGCGATAGCGGCGCAGCAATTCGACCTGCAGGTGGTTCAAGGGATCGACGTACGGAAAGCGGTGCGCGATCGAGCGCGCCAGCGCCGGGTTGGAAGCCAGGCGCTGCTTCTCGCCGGTGATCAGGCTCAAGCTGTCCTGGGTGCGCTGCCACTCCGACTGAATGGCGGCGAAGATCTTCTTGCCCTGCCTCTTGTCTTCGACCAGATCGACATAGCGGGCCGCAATCGCCAGATCGCTCTTGGCCAGCACCATGTCCAGATTCGACAACAAGGTGCGGAAGAACGGCCAGCGCTTGTGCATGCGCCTGAGCAGCGCCAGGCGCGTGTCGTGCGGCGCGCCGGCGGCGCCCAGGAAAGCCATCACCGCCGCACCGAATCCGTACCAACCGGGCAGGGCGACGCGGCACTGGCCCCAACTGAAGCCCCAGGGAATCGCGCGCAGGTCTTCGATGGCACGCGTGGCCTTGCCGTCCTTGGGGCGTACGGCCGGGCGCGAACCGATATTGAGCTCGGCAATTTCGCGTATCGGCGTGGCGGCGAAGAAGTAGTCATTGAACCCGGGCGTCTCGTAAACGAGCTTGCGGTAGGCTTTGAGGCTGGCGTCCGACAAGGCTTGCGCGGCGTCCATGAATCCGCTGGGCGCGGGCTGGGTCGGATGCAGCAGCGTGGCTTCCAGCGTGGCAGCCACCAGGGTCTCCAGATTGCGCCGGCCGATCTCGGGGTTGGCGTACTTGGAAGCGATCACCTCGCCTTGTTCGGTCAGGCGGATCTGGCCGTTCACGGTGCCCGCAGGCTGGGCCAGGATGGCCTGGTAGCTGGGGCCGCCGCCGCGTCCCACCGTGCCCCCGCGGCCGTGGAACATCCGCAGGGTGATGCCATGGCGGGCGCGCAAATCCCTGAACAGATCGGCCAGCGCGGTCTCGGCCTGATAGAGCTCCCAGTTGCTGGTGAAGACGCCGCCGTCCTTGTTGCTGTCGCTGTATCCCAGCATGATGTCTTGCACGGCGCCTGATCGCTTGAGCATCGCGCTGATACCGGGCAAGGCGTAGTAGGCACGCATGATGGGTTCGGCGTGGCGCAGGTCGGCGATGGTCTCGAACAGCGGCACGACGATCAAGTCGCTGCTGGCTTGCGCATCCAGCGTGCCGCGCAGCAGGCCCACTTCCTTGAACAGCAGCAGCACTTCGAGCAGGTCGCTCACCTCTTCGGTGTGCGAAATGATGTAGTGGCGCAGTGACTCGGCGCCGTAGCGCGCGCGTATCTCAAGCGCAGTCTCGAAGATCGCCAGCTCGCCCTGCGCCAAGGCGCTGTAGGGCTCGCCATGCACGCGCAAAGGGCGAGCGTCGTTGAGCTGGCGCAGCAGCGCAGCGCAGCGCTGGGTTTCATCGAGCGCGCTGTAATCGGCCTCGACTCGGGCAGTGCGCAGCAATTCGGCCACCACCGCCTCGTGCTGGTCCGAGCTCTGGCGCAAATCCAGCGTGGCGAGGTGAAAGCCGAACACCTGCACGGCGCGCAGCAAGGGCTTCAGACGTGGCCCCACCAGCGCCTGGGCGTGGTGGCTGCATAGCGACGTTTCGATGGTGCGCAGGTCGGCCAGGAATTCCTCGGCATGCGCATAGGGGTCTTGCGGCGCCACCGCGTGGCGCAGCGCTTCGGTGCCGGTGAGTGCGTGCAGCGTGGCGGCAAGTCGGGCATACATGCCTATCAGCGCGCGCCGGTAAGGCTCGTCCAGACGGTGCTCGTTGTGGTCGGGCGAGCGCTGCGCCAGCGCCTGCATCTCGGGCGTGACGGGCGCCAGCAAGGCCGAGATCGACAACTCTGAGCCGAGCTCGTGCACCTCGGTCAGATAGTGGCGCAGCGCGGTCTCGCTCTGGCGCGCCAAGGCCATGCGCAGCGTCTGAGCGCTGACATTGGGGTTGCCGTCGCGGTCGCCGCCGATCCAGTGGCCCATGCGCAGAAAACTGGCCACCTGCTGACCCGGCAGCGCCTGCTCCAGCTCTTCGTACAGCTTCGGAATCTGGCGCAAGAAGGTGCCCGGATAGTAGGACAGCGCGTTATCGACTTCATCGGCAACGCGCAACTTGGCATAGCGCAACATGCGTGTCTGCCAGAGCTGAGTGACGCGGGCGCGCACCAGCGCTTCATTGACAGCGCGCTCGCGCTCGGTGTGCAGCTCGTCGCGCTGTTCGAGCAGCGCGGCAATGGCGCGTTCAGCGTCCAGAATGCTCTTGCGCTGCACCTCGGTCGGGTGGGCCGTGAGCACCGGCGAGATGTAGGCGTGGCGCAGCGTGTCGGCGATGTCGTGCGGGCGCAGGCCAGCCCCTGCGAGCCGCTCCAGGCAGATCGCCAGTGACCCTTCCTGGCGGTGGCCATGGCGTTCATGGTGTTCGCGGCGACGCACATGGTGGCGGTCTTCGGCCAGATTGGCCAGGTGCGAGAAATAGCTGAAAGCGCGTATCACGCTCACCGCCTGGTCGCTCGAGAGATCTTTGAGCAATCGGCTCAATGCCTTGCCGGCCACGGCGTCTTGCTTCAAGCGGTAAGCCACCGAGAGCTTGCGGATCTGCTCCACCAGGTCGTAGGCCGCGCGGCCTTCTTGCTCGCGTATCACTTCGCCCAGGATGCGGCCGAGCCGACGTATGTCGTCCACCAGCGGATGGTTCTTCTCAGTGGCGTCATCCGTGGCAGTGCGGGTGCGGACCTTGCTGGCAATCGGTTTGACGACGCTGACGGTGTTGCGTTGCATGCGGGCCTCTTAAGCAATACGAAGTGGCGATGGCGCGGGCCGACGAGAAAAGACGGAGCGCAGCGCTAATGTAACTTTGTTACATACATCTTGTTATCCGAGTAACGGCGGCGGGTTGGTCTGTGTGCGAGCTGCAACAGCGCGTGCGCTAGCATTGCAATATGCAGAACAAAATTTTGATCGCCACCCGAGAAAGCCGCCTCGCCCTGTGGCAAGCCGAATATGTGCGTGACTTGTTGAGTGAACGACTGGGTCTTGAAGTCGAACTGCTGGGCATGACCACGCGCGGCGACCAGATACTCGATAGGGCCTTGTCCAAAGTGGGCGGCAAAGGACTCTTTGTAAAGGAGCTGGAAACCGCCTTGGAGGAGGGTCGCGCGCATCTGGCCGTGCATTCGCTGAAGGACGTGCCGATGGACTTGCCTCCGGGCTTCGAGCTGGCGGCGATTCTGGAGCGCGAAGACCCGCGCGACGCCTTTGTGTCGAATCGCTTCGCCGCGCTGACCGAGCTGCCGCAAGGGGCCGTGGTGGGCACCTCAAGCCTGCGTCGCGTCGTGCAATTGATGGCGATGCGGCCCGATCTGAACATCGAGCCCTTGCGCGGCAATCTCGACACGCGCCTGCGCAAGCTCGACGAAGGCGGTTATGACGCCATCGTGCTGGCCGCGGCAGGGCTCAAACGTCTGGGCCTGGGGGCACGCATCCGCTCGCTGTTTGAGGCCGACCAGATGATTCCCTGCGCCGGGCAAGGTGCGCTGGGCATTGAAGTGCGCAGCGATGCGCATGCGCTGCTGGCCCAGTTGGCCACGCTCAAGCATCAGCCCACCTGGCTGGCCACCCAGGCCGAGCGCGCTGTGTCGCGCGCCCTGGGCGGCAGCTGCAGTGTGCCGCTGGCGGCGCATGCGGTGTGGAGCGCGGGCAAGCTCAACCTGAACGCGTCGCTGGGCCATCCCGAGCAAACCCGGCTGCCGTTGCTCAAGGCCTTTGCGAGCGCCGCGATCAGCGACGACCAGGCGGCGCGAGCGCTGGGCGAGCAAGTCGCGAGCCGATTGCGCGACGCAGGTGCCGCCGGCTATCTGAGCGCGGCTTGAGCAAGACGACACCTTTGGTGCTGGTGACCCGACCGGCCGAGCAGGCCGCGGGCTGGGTGGCGCGGCTGCAGGCGGCGGGCCTGGAAGCTGCGGCGTTGCCGCTGATTGCCATCCATGCCACCGATGATCTGCAAGCGCTGACCCAGGCTTGGCAAGACCTGACCCTGTACGACATGCTGGTGTTCGTCAGCCCGAATGCGGTGCGACAGTTCTTTGCGCATCGGCCCGCAGGCATGGCCTGGCCCGCGCATACGCTGGCGGCGACGGTGGGCCCGGGCAGCAGCCGTGAGTTGCGCGAAGCCGGCGTGCCGGCGGCGCAGGTGCTCGAACCCGCTGCCGCGTCGCTCAGCTTTGACTCTGAGTCGCTGTGGCAAGCGCTCAAGCAGCGCGACTGGCAAGGCACCCGCGTCTTGCTGGTGCGCGGCGACGGTGGGCGCGAATGGCTGGGCGAGCGCCTGCGCGAGGGCGGCGCGCGGGTCGAGGCGGTGCAAGCCTATCGCCGCTGTGCACCGGTGCTGGACCGTGCGCAGCAGGCCCTGCTGGCGGCCGCGCGAGCGGCGCCGCGCAATCATGTCTGGCTGCTGAGCAGTTCGGAAGCCATCGACAAGCTCGCGTCGCTGGTGCCGGCCGACGCCGACTGGTCGCAGGCGCAAGCCCTGGCCACGCACGAGCGCATTGCAGAGTCCGCACGTGCGTTCGGATTCGGTCGTGTTGCGCTGGCGCTACCCAAGCTGCCGGCCGTGATCGAGGCGGTGCGTGGCATGGTGTGACGGTCTATACAATCGTCAAGACCGTGAGCGACAACCTTTCCCACTCTTTGCCAGACCCTTCGACCGGACCTTCTGCGAGCGGTGCACCGACAGCCCAATCAGCAGCGGGTGCCGCGGCGCCATCCGCAGATGCCGGACTTGTGCCACCGATTCGTCCACGCGGCGTGCCGCCTGCCGTGGTCGGCCTGCTGGCCTTGCTGACCCTGCTGGCACTGGGCTTGTCGTGGCAAGCGCATGAGCGTGTGCAACGCCTGGAGCAGGAGCTGGTGCGCCGCCAACAAAATGTGCTGAGCGAGGCCAACGATGCCCGCGCGATGGCGCGTCAGGCACAGGACCTGGCGCGTGACAGCGCCGCCAAACTGGCCCTGCTGGACGTGCGGGTGGCCGAGGTGGCAATGCAGCGCGGACAGCTCGAGGAGCTGATCCAATCGCTGTCGCGCTCGCGGGACGAAAACGTGCTGGTCGATATCGAGGCGGCAATTCGTGTGGCGCTCCAGCAGTCGGCCATCACCGGCAGCGCCGAGCCGCTGGTGGTCACGCTCAAGCAGGCCGACGAGCGACTGGTGCGCTACAAACAGCCGCGCCTCGAAGGCGTGCGCCGCGCAGTGTTGCGCGATCTGGACCGCGTCAAGGCCATCAATGTGGTCGATGTGTCGTCGTTGACGATCAGGCTCGACGAGGTCGTGCGCCTGGTCGATGAGCTGCCGCTGCTGTCGGTGGCGCAGCGCGGCAAGCCCGAGGTCGCAGACGCCGTCGCAAAGAACGCAGCGCCCAAGAAGCACGGCGCCGTCGCACCCGTAGCATCGGGCTGGTGGCCCGATCTGCAGGCACAGTGGACGACGCTGGCGGGCAAGGTGTGGCTGGAGGCGCGTTCGCTGCTGCGTGTGACGCGCATCGAGAACCCCGAGGCCATGCTGCTGGCACCCGAGCAAAGTTACTTTCTGCGTGAAAACCTGAAGCTGCGTCTGCTCAACGCCCGCCTGGCCTTGCTGAGCCGCCAGTTCGACACCGCGCAGGCCGACTTGCGCGATGCCCAGACTGCGCTCGAACGCTATTTCGACCGGACCGCACGCAAGGTGGTCACTGCGCATGAATTGCTGCGCCAAGTCGCCGGTCAAGCGCGGCAAGTCAATGTGCCGCGCCCGGACGACACCTTGTCGGCGCTCGCCGCTGCGGCAGCAGGCCGCTGACACCGGAGCAGCCGAGCATGCGCGTCGTCATCTGGTTGGTGCTGCTGTTCGGCGTGGCCGTCGTGGCCGCGCTGACGCTGGGCAGCAACGATGGCCTGGTGACGATCTATTGGAGCGGCTGGCGCTTCGATGTGTCGCTCAATCTGTTCCTGTTGGCGATGGTGGGCAGCTGCTTTGCGCTGGTGACCGTCATACAGGCCATCGACCGGCTGACGCGCCTGCCCAGACGCGCCCGCGAGTGGCGTTTGAGTCAGCGCGAACGCACAGCTCAAGCGGCGTTGCGCGACTCGCTGGCCGAGTTTTTTGGCGCCCGCTACAGTCGCGCGCAGAAGTCGGCTCTGCGTGCCTTGGCCATACAGAAGCAAACCTTGAATTTGCCGCATGACCCGGCGTTCATGGCGCTCGGCCATGTGCTGGCCGCCGGCAGTGCGCACCGCTTGCAGGACCGCGAAGGCCGTGACCGGCAGCTCCAGAAGGCGCTGGAAGTGGGGCGTAAATATCCGGCCGCGCACGCTGCCGAAGAGGGGGCCCGACTGCTGGCCTCCGAGTGGGCGCTCGAGGACAGAGACGCGTCGCGGGCCTTGGCGCTGTTGGCCGAACTGCCGCCCGGCGTGGCGCGCCGCACCCAGGCCCTGCGGTTGAAGCTGCAAGCGGCGCGCATGTCCGAACAGCCCCTCGAAGCTTTGCGAACCGCACGTCTGCTGGCCAAGCACCAGGGCTTTTCGCGCACCGCAGCGCTCGGTTTGTTGCGTTCGCTGGCATTTGAAGCGCTCGAAACAGCGCGCGATATCGATCAACTGCGCAGCATCTGGCAACTGCTCGATTCCGCCGACCGGCGCGACGCCTTCGTGGCTGCGCGTGCCGCGACTTGCACGGCCAAAGTGGGGTCGCCCGACGATGGCCGAGGCTGGTTGCGGCCGTTCTGGGAAAAGATCGTCGAACTCAATGCTGACGAGCGCGCCACCCTCAGCGCAGCACTGGTGCAGGTGGTGCCAGGCATGGGGCCAGAGTGGCTGCCGCGGCTCGAGGCCGCCGCCCAGGCATTTCCGCGCGACGCATCGATCGCGTTCGCGCTGGGCCATGCACTGGCTGAACGCCAGCTCTGGGGCAAGGCCAGGTTGATGCTCGAGCGTGCCTGCGAAGACATCGAGCTGCCCGCAGCGCTGCGCCGTCGCAGCTGGTTGACGCTGGCGGCAATGGCCGAGCGCGACGGCGACCTCGAGCGGCGCGCCCGGTGCCATGAAGCCGCAGCCAAGGCCTGATCCGCCAGCCCGGCAATGCACGCCGAAAAAGTTTCAGGCGCGCTCTGGGAGTTGAAAAAACGAAGCTATAATTTCGAGCTTCGCGGCTGTAGCTCAGCTGGATAGAGTACTTGGCTACGAACCAAGGGGTCGTGGGTTCGATTCCTGCCAGCCGCACCAGTAAAGACAAGGGTTAGCACGTTAACGCGTGCTGACCCTTTAGTCTTTTTGGGCCGCTAGGGGTCCACCGAGGGGTCCACCGCCGGTGGTCTTTCAGGGTTCCATGCGGGACGTTACGGGATGTCGAGGCTCGTGTCCGCGGTCTGTTTGACCTTGCCGCTCACACACTTGCCATGCTGCGATATGCGTGCTCAAATAGTGCACAAATAGTGCTTTGCCTCACGAAAGCTCACATATGGCAGACGCAGCAGTTCTCGACTCGCCGGTGCTGGGCGGTACGTATCAGCACTTCCTCGACTTCCTGAAGGACACCGATACGCCAGCGCCCGTGCTGTCGCCCAAGCGCTTCAGCCAGGCCATGCACATTGACCTGCAGACGCTGGCTGAGCAGGCGCACGTGCATCGCAACACGATCAGCCGCGCGCCGGGGTCGCGCGGCATTCAGGACTTCCTGCGCGAGGCGCTGCGCGTCATCAAGGCCGCGACCGACCTGAACGGCGATCTGAACAAGGCGCTGTTCTGGTACCGCAACGAGCCACTGTCCGTGTTCGGCTACAAGACGGCTGAGCGGCTGGTCTCGGAAGGGCGAACCGACGACGTTCTGCGGTATGTGGCGTCCATCGAGGCTGGTGCTGCGGGATGATCCTGACCGTGCTGGGCCCGGTCACGGCGTACCGCATGCATGCGCCACGGTGGGCGGGTCAACCGCCCTGGCACTCCCGCCCTGTACCTTGCCCTCGAATCCGAAACCGCCGTCCACGAGTACCAGCAGCTTTCGCCGCTGATGCCGCCTGGCACGCTGGTGAGCTACATCGTCCGCCTTGCGCCGGTCGTCGACTTTCGCGGCGGTTATGACTCCACTCGGTGGTCCGACCTGTGGGAGGACTTTCATTGCGATTGGCGCGAGTTGTGGTTCAACCAGCGCGTGGAGCCCAAAAATCAGGACTCGTGGCGCTGATGTGAATCGGCAGGGTCGGGTGACGCGACAGGCGCACGCGCTACGCTGCCTCGGGCGGCCGGCTTTGGCTCGGCAGCGGCGGCATGGTGCCTTGCGAGACGTGCCAAACCCAAGTAGGCGACGCATTGCGTAGTTCGACATCGTTGATCACACGATCAAGACGTTCTTTGTCGGCGCCACGCGGCGCGATGCACAGTGGAATCGGAGCCGCGGCGACATCGATCAGAACAGCACTGGCCAGCACGTGATCTGGCGGCAGGTTGAAGCGAAGACCCTTCACGAACGACTGCCCATCAGCCACGAGCCGCTCAATGAGCTGCTTCTCGAATCCGTCTTCGACCGGCAGCCAGTACCGTGTCACCGGCATCAGCGACAGCTCCGCGATGGTCGGGATGCCTGCCGCCGCAACGCTGAAGGTGGCGATGACTTGCGACCACTGTGCCATCCGCCTGGCGTTGATCGCGTCGCGCTGATCAACAGAAAACACCTCGGGGATGTAGAGCCGCGAGCGCAACGAATTCCCGCGGGCGATCTTGTTTTCGGCGGCCAGCAGCAGATGCTTGCGCACCGTGCTCCACGCGCGTTTGCCTGCAAACCCCGGTTGCCAGCGCGTGAGCTCGGCTTGGTCCCACGATGTAAAGTTTAGTTTCAAAGACGGCAGCATCGTTAAAAGCAGCACATATTGCCGGGCGGCGTCGTTGCAAGATGCGGTCAAACGGCAGCTTGCGAGGGTTTAGACTTGCTGGCGCATGGCATCGAACTGCCGAGCACATTTCGAAAGGCCAACATGAACCCACGCAACAGTTGGGGGACGGATGAGAGCCTCGGGCGACCCAGCAGCCGCGCGTTTCGGCCTGTGTTGTTTCTCGCGGCACTCAAGGTCGCGTGCCCGTCGTTTGCCGAATCCACCACGGACCTCACGTCGCTGCGCCTGGAACAGCTGCTCAATATCAGCGTCGTCGGCGCTTCCAAGTACGAGCAGAAGCAAAGCGAGATCGCCGCCGCGGTCAGCGTCATCACCCGCCAGGACATCAAGACCTTCGGCTGGCGCACGCTGGGCGAAGCGCTGGCCAGCCTGCCCGGCGTGCACACGACTTACGACC
>CAVUEF010000019.1:0-117021 GCA_963740455.1 uncultured beta proteobacterium | reverse complement strand
CGAGTTCGACACCAAACCCCATTTTTCGTTGATTTGGAAGGCGTGGCCCCAATCAAATCAACAACTTGCATCTGACGCAGGAATTTTGGTGTAGTGGCAATGTTTGTTGTATTGCGTGTTGGCAAGTGTTGAACATGTTGCTACACTTGCCGCATGTTCATCAAGCTCACTCGTTCAGGCGGCCACAGCTATCTTCAGCTCGTTGAGTCTTATCGCAACGAGGAAGGCAAACCCCGGCAGCGCACCGTCGCCACGATTGGCCGACTTGATGAATCCGGCGGTGGCGTTGATGCTTTGCTCGGCGGCTTGCTGCGTGCCAAGGGCCTGCCGGCCGCCACTGCCACGCCTCCTCAGGTCGAGTTCGAATCCGCTCTTGCCTTGGGTGACGTCTGGGCGCTCGATCAACTCTGGCGCGAATTGGGCTTTGACAGACTGGCCGGTGTGTTCCGCAAGGCACGGTACACCACGCCTGTGGAGCATGCGCTGCGGGTGATGGTCTTCAACCGCCTGTGTGACGCGGACTCCAAGCTCGGCGTGCTGCGCTGGCTGGAGACGGTGAGCATTCCCGAGGTGGATTCGGCCGCCCTGACGCACCAGCAATTGCTTCGCGCCATGGATGCACTCATGGACCATCAGGCCGGCGTCGATGCGGTGGTCGCGGATTCGTTGCGTCCCTTGGTCGATCAAGACCTCTCGTTGGTGTTCTACGACCTGACGACCATTCGCGCGGCGGGCCTGAGTGAGCAGGGTGGCGATGTGCGCCGCTACGGCATGGCCAAGGAGGGCGTGATTGCACGCCAGTTCATGCTCGGCGTGGTGCAGACGGCAGAGGGTCTGCCGATCTACCACGAGGTGTTCGATGGCAACCAGGCCGAGTCGCCGACCTTGCTGCCCACGCTCAGGAAGGTGCTGGCGCGCTTCGCGCACATCAAGCGGCTGGTGGTAGTGGCCGACCGCGGGCTCCTGTCGCTGGACAATATGGACGAGTTGGGCAAGATCAAGCTGCCCAGTGGGCAAGCGCTGGAATTCATTCTGGCAGTGCCAGGGCGGCGCTACGGCGAGTTCACCGACGTGTTGCAGGCCATTCACGCCAAGGCTGGAGCGGCCACGCAAGAGATCATCGACGAGACGCGCTGGCGCGAACTGCGCCTGGTCGTGGCACATCACCCTGAGCGAGCTCGTGAGCAGACGCAGTTGCGCAGTGAGCGCATCGCGGCGCTGAAGAACAAGGCGCAGGCGTGGGCGGGCAAGCTTGACGGTCAGGACGCCGGCGTCACCGCACGTGGCCGCAAGCTCTCTGACAGCGGCGCCAAGGCGCGTCTGTATCACGAGGTCTGCGAGGCCCACCTGGCCAAGATTGTGAAGGTGGACCTTAAGAGCGAACTGTTCACCTATACCGTGGATGAGGCGGCCAAGGCGCAGGCCGAGCTGATGGACGGCAAGCTGCTGCTCGTGACCAACGTGCCCGACTTGACGCCGCAAGAGGTGGTGCAGCGCTACAAGGCGCTGGCCGACATCGAGCGCGGCTTCAGGGTGCTGAAGTCCGAGATCGACATCGCCCCCGTCTACCACCGCCTGCCCGAACGCATCCGCGCGCACGCGATGCTTTGCTTCATGGCGCTGATCGTCTACCGCGTGATGCGCCACCGTTTGAAGCTGGCCAAGAGCGAGCTGAGCCCCGAGAGGGCGTTGGCGCAGTTGCGGCGAATTCAGCGGCACAGCGTGCGCATCAACCAGGCGCCACCCCTCTCGGGCATCTCCACCATCAACGCCCAGCAGACCACCGTGCTGGCCGCTCTGAGCATCAAGAAACCGATCCAAAACCCCCAGATGTCCTTGCTGTAGTGGCAGCCGACAAGGCCACCTCTATACAAATCAACCACTTACAGCGTTTGGTGTCGAACTCGGGGGGTCGATCTGTTCGCAGACTTCGCCTCGGCGGTGGACATGGAAAGCTGGCAACGCAATGCCTGGGTCACTCGGGCCAGTGCCGTGAGTCAATACGCCGAAGACGCCACCTTCACCGGCTGGAGCATCGGCGCGGGCAGTTCTCTCATGGGTCGGCTGTATCACAAGCTCCTGGAGTGCAAGAAGAGCGGAAAGGAATACCTGCTCGATCTCTGGGTTCAAGCCGGATGGGACTGCCAGCTTCCGGTGTGGCGGCTTGAGTTCGAATTCCGGCGCGAAGTCCTGGCGCAACTCCAGCTCGATTCGCTGCCCCTTGTCCTGGAACACCTCAACGGCCTGTGGAGCTACGCAAGCACCGAATGGCTGAAGCTGTGTATTCCAAGCGAGGCCGACAAAACGCGCAGCCGCTGGCTCATTCATCCGTTGTGGATGGCCCTGGCCGCTATCGATTGGGAGACTCAAGGCGGGCCACTGTCGCGCACTTTTACCGCCACTCGCGCTCCGAGTCGCGAATGGATCGGTGTGCGGGCCTTGTCCTTGATTCAGTCGATCAGTGCGATTGCTGGCCTGCGCGACTTTGACAGCGGATGCAAAGAGCTGCTGCGCGAAGCGTCGAACGCCCTGGGCAATCGGTACGCCTTGAGCGGCATCACTGAAGAAGCGGGGTTCGTTGAACTGGTTGAGGTCAACACGCGCAAATACAACCTGCGCATGAACGACCAGGACGAGCCCGAGCAAGAGGACGAGCCGCGTTTGCAGAACCCGTACTACCGGGGCAAACAGGGCCTGTGATGGACGAGACAGGTCTGCCTTTGCCCCCTGTGCGCTGCCTGTCTACTGAACAGGCGGCGATGTATCTCGGCATTGGGGTCACGCTGCTCGCGAAGCTGCATGTCCCCTGCATCTGCTTCGGTCGTCGTCGCGTTTATGACCGGCTTGACTTGGATGCATGGCTCGATGAACATAAGGGCGAGCGAAGGCGGGCCGGAAAGGAGGCTCTATGGCCCGACCTGAAGGACTCTACCGGCGACCGGATTCCGGCAACTGGTGGATCAATGCAACGCTCCCCAACGGCCAGCGCATACGCCAAAGCGCTGGGACTGAAGAACGAAATGAAGCCGAAGCGTATCTAGCAAAACTCAAGCTCGATGCTTATCGGGAAACTCATTTCGGTATCAAGCCCCAACGCAGTTGGCAAGAAGCCGTGGTTCGCTATCTCGAACTGAAACGGAATTTGAAAAACTTTTCGGGGGTTCGGCAGATTTGCCGCCACTTGGACCGCTACCTGGGTGACCGGATGCTGAACCAGATCAATGGGGATGTCATCTGGACTGTGATTCAGGGCGAACTCAAGAAGGGCAACAAGCCTGCAACGGTGAATCGCTATTTGTCCACGATTCGCAGCCTTCTTCGGATGGCGCGTGATGAGTGGCAGTGGATCGACACCTTCCCGAAGATCAAGCTCTTGTCCGGTGAAGTCGAGCGGGACCGCTGGTTGACGCATGAAGAGGCGGAAAGATTGATTCGCTTCTGTGCGCCACATCTGGCGGCCCTCGTGCGGTATGCCCTGGCAACAGGCTGCCGTGCGGGCGAGATCACGGGCTTGGAATGGTGTCGGGTGGACTTGAACCGCAAGACCGCCTGGTTGAACCAGACCAAGAACGGAACACCTCGGGGAGTGCCGTTAAATGAAGATGCAATTGAAGTGTTGAAGGAGCAAATCGGCAAACATCTGCGCTTTTGCTTCACGTATGAAGGCCAACCCTTGCGGGCGGACGTGACCAACACGGCCTGGCATAACGCGTTGAAGAAAGCGGGGATTGAGGACTTCAGGTTTCACGACTTGCGCCACACCTGGGCGTCTTGGCATCGGCAGGCGGGAACGTCCTGCGACGAGCTCAAGGACTTGGGCGGGTGGAAGTCTCGAAGCATGGTGGACCGCTACGCCAAATTTGCAACGGAGAACCTTTTATCCGCGGCGTCTCGAATTGAGCGCGGGGGAAGAGGCCAGAACGTGATCCAGTTGTCACGTTTTTGTCACGGTCAGAAATGAAGAAGGGCTAGCACTTACGCGCTGACCCTTATCAAGTCTGGCTCCTCGACCTGGGCTCGAACCAGGGACCTACGGATTAACAGTCCGGCGCTCTACCAACTGAGCTATCGAGGAATTGAGCTTTCAATTATAGCTTGAAACATCGAAATCACGGCAAGCGGAGTTCAACGCTCAGACGCAAGGTTCGCGGCGCCATGGGGTAGAGATAGGCATGTGCGAACTGGAAGGGAGACTCCTTCCAAGCGCGGGTGTTGGCCACGTTGTCGACGCCGGCGCGCCAGGTCAGGTTCGCCCAGCGGGTGTTCTGCTCGAAGCGCGTGCTCAGATCGATCCTCGTCCAGGCCGGGATGTTGACGCTGTTGTCCGGCAACACCATGCGGCTGCCTTCATGTACCAGGTCGGCCATCAGGGTGAGGCCTGGTAGCGAGGCTATGCGCTGGTGCGCCTGCAACTTGAAATTGACGCTGGGAACGTTGGTGGGTCGAAGGCCGTTGATGGTTGCCGTCGCGCTGCCTTCGCGGCGGGCCTTGAGCCACATGGCGCTGGCGAGAATCCCACCGCTTTGCCATTTGAAGTCGCTCATTGCTTCGATGCCGCGATGATGGGCGACGCCGTCGAGCTTGCGCTCGCAGGTGTTGTCCACATCGCAACTGCCGATGTCGCTCCACTGCGGGCGTTCGATGTCAAACCAGTTCAATGACCAGTCCAGTGCCGTGGTGCCTGACTTGATGCCGAACTCGGTCTGTTTGCTCTTCAACGGGGTCAAGGATTGGCCAGCATTGATGTAGCGCGGCAGATTGGGCGCGACCGCCGATTCCACGCCTTCGCCCCAGCTTGCGTACAGCATGTACCGGGGCCCAAGCTGGTAGCTCAGCGCCAGCCACGGCGTAGTGAACGATTGCTGATAGCTGGTGGGCGACGAGCCATCGGTGAGCACGCTGTCGCGCGTCAGGCGGGTGTGGCGCAGTCCGGCCCACAAGCGCGAGTCGGCGTTGAAGGAAACCATGTCGCGCAGGTACAGCTCGGTGCTGCGCTGGTCGAGATTGGTATTGCCGTCGTACAGGTCGGGCGCGGCCGGCGTGGTCAACTCGCCGCTGACGTTGCCGGTGCCTGCGTAGTTGTAGGCCATGCGCTGGTAGCGGCTTTGGAAACGGCTGAACAGCACGCCCGTATTCAACTCGTGCCTGAGCTTGCCGGTCTCGAATTTGCCGTTGAGCGACAAGTCGAGCGCAGTGCTATCGCGGCGCTCGTTCTCGCTGCGGTAGTCGTACAGATCGAAATTGCCGTTCGGACAATAGCGATCAGCGTAATAGGTGCTGGTGGCGGCGTCAGTGCAGCCAAAGGGAAACGCTGCACGGTCGTCGGTGCGCAGATGTTGCACGCCCAGATGCACCTGAGCACGCCAATCCTGGTTCAGTCGCTGCTGCAAGCGCAGCGAGGCATTCGTGTTGTCAAACACGACCGGCAGCGACCAGGGCTGGTTGTTCAGATTGGTGCGCGGATCGACCTTCGTGGCATCGGGCAAGGTGTTGCCCAGCAGGCTGAAACCGGGCTGGCTGGCTTGCGATTGATGGCTGGTTTCGAACTCTGCTTCAAGCAAGGTATCGGGGCTGACACGCCAGTCGCCGGCCATCGCAAGAGACCGGTTTTGCCCCTTCGCATCACGCAAGGTCGGATCCAGATGCGCGGTGGCGGCGTTGACACGCAAGCCGAACATCTCGCCTGCACCGAAGCGCCGACTCATGTCCACCGCGGCTTCGACGCTATTGTCCGAACGCCAGCTCAGCGTTGCCGAGCTCAGGCTCATGGTGGGGCGTTTGACGATCAGGTTGACCGCACCGCCCGGCGCACTGGTGCCCATCTGCATGCCACTGATGCCTTTGAGCAGCTCAAGAGAAGCCTTGTTGGCGAGCGGCAGCACGGTTTCGGCGTTGATGGGCAGGCCGTCTCTTTGGTAGTTGAAGCGGTTGTCCAGCACGAAGCCGCGTACTGTCAGATAGTCGATATAGCCGCTGGCGTTATAGGCGTCATTGACACTGGCGTCGAAGCTGGTGAGGTCGGCCAGGCGCTGCACGCCCGCGTCTTTCTGACGCTCGGCGCTCAACACATTGGCTTGCATGGGGAGCTTGTGCAGCGGCACGTCGCCAAACCCGCCCAACTCGACGGGAGACTCTGCGGCGCGGCCGCTCACGATCACACCGGGAAGGGTCGATTGCGCCGTGGCTTCGACAGAGAAAACAAAGCATGCAGCCATGGCCGCAAGTGCCACGGTTGAGCGACCAAAGACAAACGAACGAATTGCCATCGTGACTCCGAAGTCGATGGCAGGAAAGGCAAACGGCAGCCCCGATCGTCACGAGAAAGAAAAATTGACGCGGGCTTCAAGCGTGCTTCCCTGCGCGAGGATTACCTCAATCAGGTTCAAAGGGACTTTCTCAGCCGGACTCACAAAGTGACCCAGCACCCCTAGCGAATGCCGCAGGCATTGCTGCTTGCGGCTGTTTCAATTGTAGCGAGAATGAGTGGCCGTCAGCTAGACGATTTGGCGCTCATGGCGCAATTCATTGACACAAGTGCCGATCCATTGCGCGGTCAGTTTTTCCTGCAGCGAATTCTGGGCCAGGCGTGCGCTCAGCCCCGGAAAATCGACTTGATCCAGCGGCTGATCCTGGTTGAAACATGAAAACACATAGGTGACTTCACCGGTCACGGGGTCACGGTGGGGTTGCAGGCACTGTGCGCAGATCTCTTTCATCATGCACTGCATCGGCGAATTGATCGACGCGATGGCGAAGTGTCCGGCTCTCAAAAACGGCTTCAATTGATGGTGGCGCGCCAGTCCGACGGCGGCCATCATGCGGTCGGAGCCGATCGCGATGATCCTGTCAACGGCCAGGGTCGGTACTGGCGTCTCTCCCAGCTCACCGCCCGCATAGGCGGCGATGGCCTGCACCATATTGCCGCAGAAAGTCTTGTCCTGCGGCCGGCCGGGCGTGAAGCCCGGCGCTTCGTCGCAGCACCAGACGATGACGTCTGCAGCGGCCTCGATCTCCTCGACTTTGTAGCGATCGATCGCCTTTTTGTACCCGGCAAAGTAGAGCACTTTGGAGCCCGCCGCGCGAAACGCCGCGCCGATCGAGAACAGTACCGCGTTGCCCAGACCGCCGCCCACCAGCATGACGGTTTCGCCGCTCTCGATATGGGTGGGCATGCCGGTCGGCCCCATCAAGACCACCGGCTCGCCTGGCTGCAAGGCCGCCACCAAATTGGCTGAACCGCCCATTTCGAGCACGATGCAGGCAACCAGCCCTTGCTCGACATCGACCCAGGCCCCCGTCAGCGCCAAGCCTTCCATGTTCATGCGCGTATCGCGTACCAGGGGCGCGAGCGATTCGAAGTTCTGCAGCCTGAAAAACTGTCCCGGCTTGAACTGCGCCGCAGCAAATGGCGCATGCAAAACGACTTCCACGATAGTGGGTGTCAAGCGCGTCACGGCATGCACGCTGGCGCGCATGCCCCGGTTGAGACGCGCAAAGAAAGCGCCATCGTCTTCAATCCGGGCCGGCGCTTGCTGCGCCAGCACGCGGGACACGACCGGATAGCCCTGTTTTGCCGAGCCCATCGCCTTCACGACATTGCCCGAATACGAGGGGTGCAAGTCACCAAAGAAAGAGACGAATTTGCCGTTCTCCTGCTTGCTCAGCAAGATCTCGGGCTTCACGGGTTTTGAGATGTCTGCCTCGGGCTTGACGAGCGTGCCGGCTTCGTCACAGGCGGCGAAATAACGCCCATCGAGCTTGAAATGCGCCGCGTCTTCACGCGCCAGCACGGTGTTGGGCTGGGTGCCGGCGGCCACAAAAATGGCGCGTGCCGGCAGCGTGACTTCTTCGCCCTGCGTCCAGTTGCCTTCAGCATCACGCACTTGCACGCGGAATTTCATGGCGCGGGTCGCACCAAAGGAATCAAGCTCGACCGCGGTCGGGCTCAAGCACTCGGCGTAGACGATGCCTTCTTCGAGCGCCTTCTCGATCTCTTCATGGTTGAGCGTATAGGCCGGGCTGTCGATCATGCGCTTGCGATAGACGAGGGTCACGCCACCCCAGGCATTGAGCAACTCCAGAATCTGCGCCGGCGTGTCGGTGGCAGCGGCGCGCGCTCGTTCCGCCCGGATTGCCCTCGCATGGCGCAAGAATTCTTCCGCAATCTCGGTTTCTTCAGCGCTCCAGCTTTCCCGGATCCGGGCTTCACCGCGCTCGACACACAGCAATTCGTAGCGGCCAAGAAATTTCTCGACCTGGACCGGGTAATAGGCCAATGACTCGGTGGCGGTATCGATGCCGGTCAAGCCGCCGCCGATCACCAATACTGGCAGTCGCAACTGCATATTGGCCAAGGAATCCGATTTGGCGGCGCCAGTCAGCTGCAATGCCATCAGGAAGTCCGACGCCGTGCGCACGCCGCGCGCCAAGGCGTTGGGGATGTTCAGAATGGTCGGGCGTCCCGCGCCCATGGCCAGCGCAATATGGTCAAAACCCAAATCAAACGCCTGCTCCACATTCAAGGTTCCGCCGAATCGAACGCCGCCGAACATCAGAAATTCGGCGCGGCGCTCAAGCAGCAAGCGCACGATTTTCAAGAAATTCTTGTCCCACCGCACCGTGATGCCGTATTCGGCCACGCCGCCAAAGCCGGCCAGCACGCGCTGATCCAGGCCTTCGAACAGAGTGTCGATGTGTTCCAACGGGGCAAAGTCGGTGCGGCTGCCATCGCTGCGCACGCCGCACAAACTTTCAGGCAGCGGCTCGATCTTCAATCCATCGATTGCCACCACCGTGTGGCCATCGTTCATCAAGTGATGCGCCAAGGTGTAGCCGGCGGGGCCCAGCCCGGTAATCAAGACCCGGTAGCCGCTGGGCGCACGCGGATAGGGGCGGCGCAAATTCAGCGGGTTCCAGCGGGTCAGCAAGGAATAGATTTCCAAACCGAAGGGGAGTGCCAGAACGTCCTTGACCGTGCGCGTCTCGACCTGCGGGATGTTGACCGGCTCCTGCTTCTGATAGATGCACGACTTCATGCAATCATTGCAGATCCGATGGCCTGTTGCCGCCACCATCGGGTTGTCGACCACGATCATGGCGAGCGCGGCAATCGCATTTCCGCTGGACTTGAGGCTGTGAAATTCGGAGATCTTTTCAGTCAACGGGCAACCCGCCAGCACGACCTTGAACGCCGACTTCTTGTACGCTGCCTTGCCGCTCAGTGCCGGGGCATCCTTGGGTTGCTTTTCTTTCAAACCCTTCGAGCACGAGTCCTTGTCTTGCGCGTGGCACAAGATGCAGTAGTCGGCCTGGTCAAGGGCGCCGCGCAAGTCGGTGCCGTGATCGGTCAATGAAAATCCCTCGCGACGCCTGATGTGTTCGACCGCGACCGTGTAGCTGCGATAGCCTGGGTGGTCTGTTCCTTGCGCGGTGGGTACCAGATCTTCCGGCGGCATATCGCGCACGTCGCGGAACAGGATGCCGTTGCCGTGGATGGCCTGACCGGCGTCGGTATGAAAGGCCCAGGCTGAATAGCGCCGCGCGAGTTCAAGTTGTGATGCGTGCGCGGTCTCGTCTTCCAGCCATTCGGAAACCCGTTGCGCAAAACGCAGTTCTTCGAAACTGCCACCCAGGCACGCTTCCAGCTCGGCTCGCAATTGCGCTCCGTCGAACGTGGCAGCCTCTTCGGCGCCTATCATTCGCGCTGCCGTGCGCTTGACGAACTTGCGCTTGATCACATACAGCGGGGCCAACTCAAGATGAGTTGCCGCGAGCGCTGCAACTTCGGCGTCAATCCGAAACAACTCGGCAATGAAGTCCTCAAGAAAGGGACCGACGGCGATCAACAGGGTCGATTCCTGCTTCGGCGTCAAGGCGTCGGGGTCCTGACGGAATTTGACGAGTTGATCGCACAGCGCCTGGTCTGCCGCTGCCAATTTCTGGAGAAACAGGGCATCAAGCGCAAGCAGGCCATCGCGACGATAGAGTTGCGCGAACGGGATTCCAAAGTTCAAATTCAAGAGAGAGCCTCTGGCTGTCGGTTTCGGTGGTTTTCAGCGGGAAACGACTGCCTCACTGTGTGGCGACCACAGTGACGGCGTCGGTTTCAATGGCGCCCGCCATCGGGCTGTCAAATGCAGTCGCGGACCGTCGGGCTCATCAACGCTTGAGCTCCGGAAGCTTGTCCGTGCGGTCCTTCCATTCGTCGGCGTCGGGCAATGGTGCCTTGCGCTTCGTGATGCTGGGCCACTTGAGGGCAAGTTCTGCATTGAGCTTGATCATGTGCTGCATGTCGCCCGGCACATCCTCTTCGGGCACGATGGCATTCACTGGGCACTCGGGAATGCACACCGCGCAATCGATGCATTCGTCCGGGTCAATGGTCAGGAAGTTCGGGCCTTCGCGGAAACAGTCAACGGGGCAAACATCGACGCAGTCCGTGTATTTGCAGCGAATGCATGATTCGAGAACGACGTGGGTCATGAGGCAATCTCTAGAGGGGAGCACAAGGACAGCGTCAGCCAACCCAGTCGGGAGGGCAGCGCGGGCAAATGCGTGATTTTAAGCGGTCGGAGTCCAATATCACGCCTGATGCACATCAAGCCTAAGGACATTCGTGATGATTGGCTGTGGTGGACTGCCGCCCGGCGCTGCGCCCTGTCGGCCCCGGCCTCTAGAATCGCGGCCATGCCGACCCAGCGCAGTGCCGCCCGATTTTCATCTCTGACCCGACGCCAAAGCCTGCTTTTGCTGGCCCTTTTTGCCAGTGGCTGCAGCACCGTGCCCACGCCCGAGCCGCTGCCAATGCCGGTTGAACCCCCGGAGGCACCCAAGCCACCGCCCAGACCACCGCGCATCGGCCTGGCTTTGGGGGGCGGTGCGGCGCGCGGCTTCGCGCATATCGGCGTGATCCAGGTGTTGGAAGAAAACGGCATCCGGCCCGATCTGGTGATCGGCACGTCGGCGGGCAGTCTGGTGGCGGCCTTGTATGCGTCGGGCATGAACGGGCACGAACTGGCCGCGCTGGCCGCCGGCATGGACGAGAGCGCGCTGACCGATTGGTCTTTCCCCGGCCGCGGACTGATTCGTGGCGAGGCACTGGCGCGCTATGTACGCGAGAAGACCGGCCATCGGTTGATCGAGCAGATGCACATGCCGCTGGGCATCGTGGCCACCGACCTGGCTTCGGGCGAGGGCATTGTGTTTCGCAGCGGCGACACCGGAGCTGCCGTGCGTGCGTCGAGTGCCGTGCCTGCGGTGTTTCAGCCGGTCAGAATTGGCTCGCGTGAATATGTCGACGGCGGCCTGGTGGCGCCGGTGCCGGTGCGGTATGCGCGACAAATGGGGGCTGAGATGGTATTGGCCGTCGACATCTCGTCGCCACCCGATGCGGTGGTGCCGCAAGACGCGATGCGCATGCTGATGCAGACCTTCAGCATCATGGGACGCAGCATCACTCAGCTCGAACTACGCGATGCCGACGTGGTGTTGCGCCCCAAGCTGGTCGATGTGGCGAGTTCGGACTTTGGCGCGCGCTTGCGTGCCATCAAGGCGGGACGCGAAGTGGCCATTGCCCAGTTGGCGGCGATCCGTGCGGCGATTGCGGCCAAGACGCACTGAGCATCCGAGGCCTGACGAAAAAATACCCGGTACGAACACCGGGTATTTTCCAAGCGATTGGCTTGAGTCAGCTTGACTTAGGCAGCGCGCTTGGCGCGGCTGGTGGTCTTCGCGGCTTGGCTGTTCAAGGTCTGGAAGTTGGCTTCGGCCACGTCGGCAGCTTGCTTGGCGGCTTTTTGCACCGACTCGAAAGCATTGCTGGCGGCCGACACGGCAGACTTCACCAGCGCCATTGCGCCTTCGGAGCCAGCCGGAGCATTCTTGACGGCAGTGTCAACCACCGCCAGGAACTTCTGTTGACCTTCGGCGAGTTGCGCTTCAGCGACCTTGCCCACTTCGGCGTTGGTACCGGCGGCAATCTCATACAGATGGCGGCTGTAGGCAGCGGCCTTTTCGGCGGCCGGTTGCAGCAGCGAGTTTTGCAGCGCCATCAGCTCTTGAGCGTCCTTCACCGACAGGGCGGCGCGGGCGGTTTCAGCGGCTTCGCCGAAGGAGGCCTTGGCGACCTGCATGTTCAGCTCGACGAGCTTTTCGATGCCTTCAAACGCCTTGTTGGTCAGACCAAAAAGAGTTTCAAGGTTGGCTTTGTGGGAAGCGATGATTTGTTCAGCGGTCAGCATGGTGTATCTCCTGAGGGTAAGCATTGAGTGGCACGTTTTGTTGCACTGCAACATGACGCCGATTCTACGCAGCTTCCGGGCGACTGCAAGCACTATTTGCTGCAATGCAGCAAATTAGGGTGGGTTTTCTAATTTCCGCCGATTTGACAGTTCGCAGGGTCGGGTCAGCAGTCAATGGAACAATGCGGGTCATGAGCAGACCCGAGCCTGAACCGCGCCTGGCCTACCGACAGTTTGTGCGTCTCACCACGCGATGGATGGACAACGACATCTATGGCCATCTGAACAATGTCGTCTACTACAGCCTGTTTGACACGGCCGTGAACCAGACGCTGATAGCGGCCGGGGTGCTGGACATTCAGCAGGGACAGGTGATCGGCCTGGTGGTCGAAACGCATTGCAGCTACTTTGCTGCGCTGGCTTTCCCTCAGGGGGTGGACGCCGGCCTGCGCGTGGCGCAGCTGGGCCAGTCGAGCGTGCGCTACGAGATCGGCCTGTTTGGTGAGGGCCAAGCCTTATGCGCCGCGCAGGGCCACCTCGTGCATGTGTATGTGGACAAGCAATCGCGGCGCCCTGTGCCGCTGCCCGACCCATTGAGGAATTTCTTGCAGGGACTTCGCACGTGACCATGACATCCGACACGAGTGCCGCCGCCATAGCCGCGGTTGACGCAGCCATCACATCGCGGCATTCGATGCGCGCTTATTTGCCCACGCCGGTGCCGCGCCAGACGATCGAAGACATCCTGCAAGTGGCGTCGCGTGCGCCCTCGGGTACCAACATCCAGCCCTGGAAAGTGCATGTGCTGACGGGTGCTGCCAAACAGACCTTGAGCACAAGGATTCTGGAGGTCTTCAACGACCCCGCCGCGGCGGCCACCCACACCGACGACTATGGCTACTACCCGAAAGAATGGCTTTCGCCGTATATCGACCGGCGCCGCAAGATGGGTTGGGACATGTACGGACTGCTGGGCATTCAAAAAGGCGACAAGCAGCGCATGCATGACCAGCATGGGCGCAACTACAAATTCTTCGATGCCCCGGTGGGGCTGATCTTCACGATTGACCGCGTGATGCAGCAAGGCAGCTGGCTTGATTACGGCACCTTCTTGCAAAACATCATGATCGCAGCGCGTGCGCGCGGCCTGCACACCTGTCCGCAGGTCGCATTCATGCAGTTTCACAAAATCATTCTCGAGTACTTGGGCGTGCCGCCAGATCAGATGCTGGTGTGCGGCATGTCGCTTGGCTACGCTGACCCGCACGCTGCCATCAACGCCTTGATCACCGAGCGCGTGCCGGTGACGAGCTTCACTAAATTCTATGAATAAGTCTTTTACTGCCAGTCTTGCCCGCGCCTTCGGTCTCTTGTGCGTTCTCCTGTCGGCGCCGAGTCTTGCCCATGCATCGTCGTTTGATGGCAGCCAGTTGGCGGTGTGGTGGTCGGTTCCGTTTGCCGGCATCTTGCTCAGCATTGCCTTGATGCCGCTGACCCTGCCTGCCTTGTGGCACCACCACTTCGGCAAGATCGCTGCAGCTTGGGGGCTGGCCTTCTTGCTGCCTTTCGCGTGGACTTTCGGCGCGGGTGTGGCGGGGGCAAGCGTCGTGCACGCGATGCTCGCGGACTATGTGCCGTTCATCATCTTGCTGACGGCCTTGTACACGGTGGCGGGCGGGATCTTCCTGCGCGGCAATCTGCACGGCAGCCCGGGGTTGAACGTGGGCTTGATGGCCATCGGCGCTGTGCTGGCCAGCTTCATGGGGACGACCGGTGCTTCGATACTGATGGTGCGCCCGTTGATACGTGCCAACGACAACCGTCGCCATGCCGCCCATGTATTCGTGTTCTTCATCTTCATTGTCTCGAACGCTGCGGGCTCTTTGACGCCTCTTGGTGATCCACCCCTGTTCTTGGGTTTCTTGAAAGGTGTCGATTTCTTCTGGACCGTCACTCAGCTGCTGCCGGAAACGCTGTTCTTGTGCGGAAGTCTGCTGGTGATTTTTTACCTGCTCGACCACTACCACTATCGCAAGGAGGGCGTGCGGCGACGCGACCCGACACCTGACACCAAGCCAGGACTTGAAGGCAGTGTGAATCTCTTGCTGCTGCTTTGCGTGATGGGGCTGGTGCTGTTGAGCGGCATGTGGAAGTCGGAAATGGCCTGGCATATTGCCGGCACGGAAGTTCGTCTTCCGCAGTTAGTGCGGGATCTTGCCTTGATCGGCGTGACGCTGACCTCGCTGCTGCTCACGCCCAAGTCGGTGCGTGCAAACAACCAGTTCTCGTGGGGTGCGATGCAGGAGGTGGCCAAGCTGTTCGCAGGTATCTTCCTGACCATCATTCCGGTGCTCGCCATGTTGCGTGCGGGCATGCACGGGCCCTTTGCAGGGCTGCTAGCAACCGTTACCGGCGCCGATGGCCAGCCGCTGCCCTGGGCCTACTTCTGGTTCTCTGGGGCGCTGTCATCGTTCCTGGACAATGCGCCCACTTATCTGGTGTTCTTCAATATGGCGGGCGGTGATCCGAAGTTCTTGATGACGACGATGGCGCCAATTCTCGCCGCGATCTCCGCCGGCTCGGTATTCATGGGTGCCAACAGCTATATAGGCAATGCGCCCAACTTTATGGTCAAGGCCATTGCCGAGGAACGCGGCATCCGCATGCCTAGTTTCTTCGGCTATATGCTGTGGTCGACCGCGGTCTTGCTGCCGCTGTTTGCGATCATGACTTTCATCTTCTTTGTCTGAGGCATGCATGTTTGAAAAACCGGCAATCCTGGTGGCGCGCGGCGTCTTCCCCGAGATACTCGAGCAGTTGCAGCGGCATTTCGATGTCAGCAGCAATCAGAGCGACGAACCATTCACGTCCGAGCAGTTGATCGAGCGGCTCAAAGGCAAGGCGGGCGCCATGATTACCGGCAGCGAGCGCATCGACGCGCAACTGCTAGCTGCCTGCCCGCAGCTCAAGGCGGTGTGCAATATCGCGGTGGGCTACAACAATATCGACGTGCCGGCCTGCACCGCGCGCGGTGTGCTGGCCACCAACACGCCCGACGTGCTGACCGAAACCACCGCCGACTTCGGCTTTGCCCTGATGATGGCGGCAGCACGCCGCATGTCCGAAGCCGAACGCAGCTTGCGCCGCGGCGAATGGACGCGCTGGAGTCTGGATATGTTTGCCGGCGCCGAAGTGCACGGCAGCACGCTGGGCATTCTGGGCATGGGTCGCATCGGGCGCGCGATTGCCAGGCGCGGCGCGCTGGGTTTTGGCATGCCGGTGATCTATCACAACCGTTCGCGCCTGGCACCTGAGCTCGAAGCCGAAGTGGGCGCGCGTTATGTGGACAAGACAACGCTGCTGCGCGAGGCCGACCACCTCGTCATCGTGCTGCCTTATTCAGCCGAGGCGCATCACACGATTGGCGCGGCCGAGCTCAAGCAGATGAAGCGCAGCGCCACACTCACCAATATCGCGCGTGGTGGCGTGGTCGACGACGTGGCGCTGGCCGAGGCGCTGCGCGAGCGCACCATTGCCGCTGCCGGCCTGGACGTGTTCGAGGGCGAGCCGCAGTTGCATCCGGGTCTGCTCGACTTGGCCAACGTCGTGCTGACGCCGCATATCGCCAGCGCGACGATGGCCACGCGCCTGGCGATGGCGATGCTTGCCGCCGACAACCTGATTGCCGCGCTGACTGGCGGCAAGCCGCCGACACCGCTCAATCCGCAAGTGCTTCAGGGTTGATGGAACGAGCGACTGAAACGCCGCCGCGAAGTTTCGCCGCCTTGGGTGCGCTCAGCGCCGCGCCAGCTCTGCAGCGATCCACTCGTCCACCTGCTGTTCAAGCACGGTCAGTGGCACGGCGCCCTGGTCGAGCAGCACCATATGGAAGCGCCGGATGTCGAAACGAGGGCCGAGCTTGGCGCGGGCGCGGTCGCGCAGTTCGAGGATCTTCAGCTCGCCGATCATGTAGCCCAGGGCCTGGCCGGGCCACGAGGTGTAGCGGTCGACCTCGCTCTCGATGAAGCCACGCTCGCTGCCGGTCTGCGCCAGCATGTAGTCGATGGCCTGCTGGCGGGTCCAGCCGAGTTCATGAATGCCGGTATCGACCACCAGCCGGGCGGCACGCAAGATCTGACCCTGCAGATGGCCGAAGCGGCTCGCCGGGTCCTTGTACAGCCCCAGCTCGAAGCCCAGCGTTTCGGCATACAAGGCCCAGCCTTCACCATAGGCCACATACCATTTGGCGCGGCGGAACTTGGGCAGCGTGCCGAGTTCGATGGCGCGCGCGTTCTGCAAGTGGTGGCCCGGCACCGCCTCATGCGCGACCAGGGTCTCCATGCCCCAGTTCGGCCGCGTCTGGTAGCCGACGGCGTTCGCGTTGAACCACCCCGGCCGGCTGCCGTCGAGCGCGGGTCCCGAGTAATTCTCGGCCGCGTCAGGGCCATCAGCGGCCGGCATTGCCCGCACGCCCCAAGGCGCACGCGGCAACTCGGCAAACAGGCGCGGCAACTCGGGGTCAATGCGCTTGCCGATGTCGCGGTAGCCGGCCAGCAGCGCTTCGCCGCTCGGATAGAAATACTTCGGGTCGGTGTTGAGGTGGTGGACGAAGGAGGCAAAGTCACCCGACCAGGACATGTCGCGCATCACCTGGGCGATCTCGCCGCGCAGCCGCGCGACTTCGCGCAAGCCGATGGCGTGGATTTGTGCCGGTGTCAGGTCGGTGGTGGTCTGGCGGCGCACCAGCGCGGCGTACACCGCCGCACCACCGGGGTAGAGCGCCAGATTGCCGGCCGCCGGCGCCGCTCTCGCGTAGTCGGTCGCGACGAACTCGCGCAGCCGTCGCTGCGCTGGCAGCACCTGTTCGGCAATGACTTGCCTTGCGCGCGCGCGCAACGCGGCCTGTTCGTCTGGCAGGAATGTCCTTGCCCAGCCGCGTGAAGGGCTCGAAGAACGGGCTGACATCGATGCTGGCTGCAATCTGCTTGTCCAGGCTGGCAAGCACCCTGGCTATCACAGGCTTGGGCGCCACCCAGCCCAGCGACAGGCCTTCGCGCAGACGCACCAGTTCCTGATCGACGCGTCTGGGGTAGGCGGCCAGCCGGCTCAGCACCTGCTCGGCGTCGTTGCGTTGAGCCACCGGGCTGGTACGCAGCAGGTCGGCCAGACTGGTATGGAAGCCACCGATCGCGCCCAGGCTCATGCGCCGCCAGCCGACCAGGGGTTCGAAGTTCAGTTCGTCGCGCAGACCATGGATGTAGAGGTCCAGCGAAGTGCGGTCTTTGGCATCGAGGGCAGAGCGGTCTATCGCTTCGGCCTGCTGCAAGTGGCGCCGCGCCTCGGCGAAGGCATTCGCCTCGTTCTCGGCGGATGCGTCGTACAAGCGGTCACCGTAGCGCTTGTCGCCGACATAGGTCGCTCGCTCCGGGTAGCGCCGCATCGCCGCTTCCCAGCTTGCATCGAACAGCGCGTGCAAGCGTGTGGCTTGGTTATCGGTCGATGCGGCGGCGGCTGCCATCGGCTTGACGTGGTGATCGGTCGCTTGCAGACCGCTGCAAGCGGCAAGCGTGATGGCCATCAGAGCGACGGTCAAAGCAGACATACCGTGTCGAGCAATCGAAGTTGGGTTCTTCTTCATAGTTCCTCTTTAGATGGATGCAACTATTTCGGCGCGAGCTGATGATAGACGCGCCGTAGCGCCAGCTATGCGAAAGCTTGGGCGACAATCGCCGTATGACTTGGCAAGACTTCGCAATCCTGGGTTTGATCGCTCTGCAGGCTTGGGTGCTGGTGCTGTTGTGGCGCGCCGGACAAACGCAGTCGGCGCAAGTGATCGATGATTTGCAACGCAGCATCGTGGCGAGCAGCGAACGCATGGAGCGCGAGCTGCGCGACGAGCTGACGCGCAGCGGCAGTGCCACGCGCCAGGAACTCTCGAACACCTTGGCCAGTGTCCAGCAGACCTTGCTGAACCAGCAGGGCGACGTGGCGCGCACGCAAAACGAGCAGATCGACAGCTTTCGCCTGCAACTGAGCGCGCTGCAGCAGTCGATCGCTTCGGGCTTGCAGACCGCGACACAAGGCCTGGCCCAGCAAGCCCAGGGCGCACGCGAAGCGCAGGACGGCGCGCTGACCCGCGTGGCCGAGTCGCAGGCGCTGACGCTCAAGCGCTTTGCCGACACGCTGACCGAGCAACTGCGTGCGGTGGCCAGCGCGAACGACCAGCGCATGGCCGAGATGCGCGCGACCATCGAGCAACGCCTTGCTGCCATCCAGCAGGACAACGAGAAAAAGCTCGAGCAGATGCGCGCCACTGTCGACGAAAAGCTGCATGCGACGCTTGAGGCGCGCCTGGGCGAGAGCTTCAAGCAGGTGGCCGACCGGTTGGAGCAGGTGCACAAGGGCCTGGGTGAGATGCAGACCTTGGCGCGCGATGTGGGCGCGCTGAACCGCGTGCTGACGAATGTGAAGACGCGCGGCATCTTTGGCGAAGTGCAGCTCGCGGGCCTGCTGGAACAGGTGTTCACGCCCGAGCAGTACGCGACCAATGTCGCCACCATTCCCGGCAGCGCCGAGCGGGTCGAGTTTGCGATCCGCCTGCCCGGCCAGCGCGCCGATGGCGCGCCGCTGTGGCTGCCCATTGACGCCAAGTTTCCGCGCGAGGACTACGAGCGTCTGCTCGAAGCCCAGGACAAGGCCGATGCCGCCGGTGTCGAAGCTGCGGCCAAGGCCATCGAGATGCGCCTGCGTCTTGAGGCCAGGACCATCCGCGACAAATACATCGCCCCGCCACACACGACCGACTTCGGCATGCTGTTCGTGCCCACCGAAGGCCTTTACGCCGAGGCCTTGCGCCGCCCGGGCCTGATGGAGGCGCTGCAGCGCGAATACAAGGTGATGCTGGTCGGCCCCACCACCTTGCTGGCCACCTTGACGAGTCTGCAAATGGGTTTTCGCACCCTGGCACTCGAGAAGCGCTCAGCCGAGGTCTGGGAGGTGCTGGGCGCGGTCAAGACCGAGTTCGGCAAGTTCGGCGATGTGCTGGCCAAGACCAAGAAGAAGCTCGACGAAGCCAGCAGCAGCATCGACATGGCCGAACGCCGCACGCGCGTGATGGCGCGCGAACTGCGCGCTGTCGAAGCCTTGCCGGACAACCGTGCGCAGGCGCTGCTGGGCAGCATCGAGGTCAACGCAGCTGGCGATGGCGAAGGCGAGGTTTGAACTACCGCGAAGCGCTCGCAGCCCCGCTCACGCCATGCCTTGATGGCGCAGCAAGGCGTCGATCAGGGGCTCGCGGCCGCGGAAGGCCTTGAAGCTTTCCATCGCGGCGCGACTGCCGCCGACTTCGAGGATGTGGCGCAGATAGCGGGATCCGGTCTCGGCGTTGAACACGCCTTCTTCCTCGAATGCGCTCCAGATGTCGGCACTCAGCACCTCGGCCCATTTGTAGCTGTAGTAGCCGGCGCTGTAGCCGCCCGAGAAGATGTGCGAGAAGGTGTGCTGCGCGCGGTTGAACGCGGGAGGCGGGAACACGCTCACTTCGCTGCGCACCTCGTCGACCAGTGCTTGCACATCGGCCTGGCAGCCCGGCTCTGCGTGCAATCGCATGTCGATCAGGCCGAACTCGATCTGGCGCAGGGTCTGCAGGCCGCTCTGGAAATTCTTGGCCGCCAGCATCTTGTCGAACAGCGCGCGCGGCAGTGGTTCAGACGTGTCGACATGGGCGGTGAGAGTTTTCAGCACCTCCCATTCCCAGCAGAAGTTCTCCATGAATTGGCTCGGCAGTTCGACCGCGTCCCACTCGACGCCCGAGATGCCCGACACGCCGATGTCGCTGATGCGCGTCAGCAAATGATGCAGGCCGTGTCCGAACTCGTGGAACAAGGTGGTCACATCGTCATGCGTGAGCAGCGCGGGCCGGTGGGTCTCGGACCCCCTGGACCCCTGCGGTGTCGCCCCCCCGAGGGGGATCTCCTGGTCTTGGGGCGGCCCGGCGACCAGGACCGGCGCCGCGAAGTTGCACACCAGATGCGCGACCGGTGTCTGCAAGTCGCCCTGCGGCCGCAGCCAGCGGCCGCACACCTCGTCCATCCAGGCACCCGGCCGTTTGCCGGTGCGGGCATGCAGATCCAGATAGAACTGACCGACCAGTTGACCGTCGCGCTCGATTCGGTAGAAGCGCACATCGTCATGCCAGACCTGGGCCTGGTCTTGCGCAATGCTGACGCCAAACAGCGTTTCGATGATCTTGAACAGACCCTGCACGACCCTGGGCTCGGTGAAGTACTGCTTGACCTCCTGCTCGCTGAAAGCGTAGCGCGCCTGTTTGAGCTTTTCGCTCACAAACGGCAGATCCCAGGCCTGCAGATTCTCAGCGTTCAGTCCGAAGCCACTCAACTCCTGCTGGGCGAAGTCGCGCAAGGCCTGCAGATCACGCTCGGCAAAGGGCTTGGCGCGCGCGGCCAGGTCGCGCAAGAAACCCAGCACCTGCTGCGGGGACTCCGCCATCTTTGGCACCAGCGAGAGCGCGGCATAGTTGGGGTAGGTCAGCAACTGCGCCTCTTCCTGGCTCAGTGCCAGCAGCTCTTGCATCAAGGCGGTGTTGTCCAGCTCGGGGGGGCCAAGCTCGCTGGCACGGGTGGCATAGGCCGTGTAAAGCGTTTCGCGCAGCGCCCGCTGCGTCGCGTACTGCATCACCGGCACGTAGCAGGGCTGGTGCAAGGTGATCTTGTGGCCGTCCTTGCCATCGGCCGCAGCCGCTTCGCGCGTGGACTGCACGACGTCATCGGGCACACCGTCGAGTTCGTCGGCCGTGGCCCAGTAAGCAAAGCCATCGGTCGCGTCCATCACATGTTCCGAGAACTGCTGACTCAGCTCGGCGCTGCGTTCCTGGATTTGCGCATAGCGCGCCTTCGCCTCACCCGTCAACTCGGCGCCCGACAGCGCGAAGTCGCGCAAGCTGTGCGACAGGGCCTGCCGGCGCGGCGCACTCAAGCTGGCCGCCGCCGGGCTGGCGGCAATCGCTTTGTACTTGGCGTAGAGCCGCTCGTCCGAACCCAGCCGCGTGTGGAACTCGGTCACCGCGGGCAGCATCTCGTTGCAGGCGGCGCGCCATTCGGGTGTGCTGCGAACCTCTTTCAAGTGGCTCACCGCGCTCCAGGCGCGTCCCAGGCGTTCGGTGGCAACCGATAGCACGGCGCTGACCGCCTCGTAAGTGGCCGGCACGGCGTCGCTGACCACCTGCTCGAGTGCGGCATCGGCCTGGCGCAGCAGTTCCTGAATGGCAGGCCGGATATGTTCGACGCGCAACTCGGCAAAGGCCGGCAGGCCGGTGGATAGCAGCAGGGGATTGTTCATGAACGCAGCTCTCGCACAGCAGCGGCGCGCTCGGCCGCCTCGATCGTATTGACCAACAGCATGGTGATGGTCATGGGGCCGACGCCGCCGGGCACCGGCGTGATCCAGCCGGCCACTTCTTTGACGCCGGCAAAGTCCACATCGCCGCACAGCTTGCCCTCAAGGTTGCGGTTCATGCCCACATCGATCACCACCGCGCCGGGTTTGACCATGTCGGCGGTCAAGACATTGCGCTTGCCCACTGCGGCCACGACGATGTCGGCCTGGCGCGTGTGCGCCCCCAGGTCGGGCGTCGCGCTGTGGCAGATCGTGACGGTGGCGCTGGCTTGCAGCAGCAGCATCGCCATCGGCTTGCCGACGATGTTGCTGCGGCCTATCACCACCGCGTGCTTGCCGCGTGGGTTGACGCCGATCGCCTCGAGCATCTTCATGCAGCCATAGGGGGTGCAGGGTTTGAAGCCGGGTTGGCCGACCATCAGCGCGCCGGCGCTGCTGACGTGAAACCCGTCCACATCCTTCAGCGGCGAGATGGCCTCGATGACGGGGTGGGCATTGATGTGCGCGGGCAAGGGCAGTTGCACCAGGATGCCGTGGATGGCGGGGTCACGGTTCAGCGCGTCAATGCGGCGCAGCAATTCGGCCTCGCTCAGTGAAGCCTCGTATTTCTCAAACACCGAATGCAGACCGGCTTCCTCACAGGCCTTGACCTTGTTGCGCACATAGACCTGACTGGCCGGGCTGTCGCCCACCAGGATCACGGCCAGACCGGGTCGGTGTCCGAGTGCGGTGAGCGCCGCTGCGCGTTGCGCGACTTCGGCACGGATTTGTTTGGACAGCGCAATGCCGTCTATCAGCTGGGCAGTCATACAGTGGCTTTCTTCAAACGAAAAAGGCCGCTGCGGAGCGGCCCTTGTGACAACTCCGGTGATTCAGACTTTGGCCGGTGCGCCAAGGGCAATCTTGAGCAAATCGGCGACCGTGTTGGCGTTGAGTTTTTCCATGATGTTGGCGCGGTGCGCCTCAACGGTCTTGATGCTGATGCCCAGATCGTCGGCAATCTGCTTGTTCAGGCGTCCCGCGACGATGCGCTCCAATACCTGCGCTTCGCGTGTGGTGAGTCGCGACAACAGGGCGTCGCGGCTGGCGGCTTCCTGATGATGCGAAAACGATGCCCGGGCCTGATCGAGCATGCGCTCCACCAGACTCAGCAATTCTTCTTCCTTGAACGGCTTTTCGATGAAATCCATCGCGCCCTTCTTCATGGTCTGCACCGCCATCGGCACGTCGCCGTGGCCGGTGACGAACACAATCGGCAGCGGCGATTGGCGCTCCATCAGCCGGTCTTGCAACTCCAAGCCGTTCATGCCGTCCATGCGGATGTCGCAGATCAGACAGGCCACTTCTCTGGCGTCGAAACGGCTCAGAAACGACTCGGAGGAATCGAAACACTTGACCCGGTAGTCCTTGCCTTCGAGCAACCACTGCAACGAGTCGCGTACCGCCTCGTCGTCGTCAACCACGTACACAGTACCTTTTTTCGGGATCAGGCTCATGGTGTCATTGAAATGGTCAATACCCCGGAGGGCTCGGATCGCGGGACGTCCACCGGGAGGGTGAACGAAAATCGGCAACCCGCAACGGCTGGGCCATTGTATAAGTTCTGCGCCCGGATCCTGCCGCGGTGCGATTCGACGATGGATCGGCACAGCGACAGTCCGATGCCCAGGCCGTCGGTCTTGGTTGAAAAGAAGGCTTCGTACAGGCGCGAAATCACTTCGTCGGGCAGGCCCGGACCGCGGTCCGTGACGCTGAACTCGATGCTGCCGCCTTCTTCGGGCGTGTGCCGCGGCACCACGCGCAATTCGATATGGCGGCGCGCGGCGGGCAGGTCGGCGTCGTCGATGGCCTCGGCGGCGTTCTTCAGCAGATTGAGAACGACCTGCTCGATCAGGATGGGATCGACCATCAGCACGGGCAGGCGTTGCGCGACATAGCTTTGAATGGCAACGTTGCGCCGACGCAGCTCCATCCCGGCCAACTCGAGCGCGTCTTCGACGATCTCGCTCGCCGACGCGGGCTGACGCTGCGGCTCGCTGCGTTTCACGAAGGCGCGAATGCGGTGGATGATCTGGCCCGCCCGCTGGGCCTGGCGCGCAGTCTTCTCCAGGGCAATCAGCAGGTCTTCTTTTTGAATCGCGTCGGCGCTCACCCGCGACACCATGCCGTTGCAGTAATTGGTGATGGCCGTCAGCGGCTGGTTCAGTTCATGCGCCACCGACGAGGCCATTTCGCCCATTGTCATCAGGCGACTCGTGACCTGGGCGCGATGCGCTTGCTGGTCTGATTGCAGATCGGCGCGCACCCGCGCGGTGATGTCGGTGGCAATCAGCATTTGCGCCAGGCGCCCATCGGTCCATTGCAGATAACGCGCGCGCACGTCGAACCACATGCCCAGGCTTTCGATAAAGACCTCGCGTGGATCGGAGCCGACTTCGGTCAGCTCCTGGGTCGGCAGGCCACCGAGGCTGTCGACCGCTTCGTCGGCGTCGCCCTTGGCTGCCGCCACGCCTGGCTGGCCGCCAGCGAGCCAGGCGTGTCCCGTGGCGTCGGCACCCAGCCACAAACGGTAGGAGCGATTCGCAAACAGCAGCTCGCCTTGCTGTACCGAGAGCACCGAGACGGCAGCGTCGAGCCCTTCCAGGACTGTCGTGAAACGCTCATGCGATGCCGACAGTTGATCGCGCACCCGTTTGGCTTCCGTGATGTTGGTCATCGACGTCATCCATCCCGATTGCGCGCCTTTCGGGTCGATCAGCGGCGACACGTACATGCGTGCGTCGAACAGGCTGCCGTCCTTGCGCATCAACTTCACCTCCACTCCGCCGGCCGGACTGCGACCCTTCAGTTCCTGTTGCAGCAGGCGGGCGTTCTCCTCGTAGTTGGTGCTCGGCCAATGCGGGTAGGGCGGGAGTCGGCCGATCAGGTCTTGTTCGGAGAATCCTGTCATGGCGCAGAACGCCGGGTTCACATAGGTGATACGCGCATCCATGTCCATCGCGCGCATGCCGGTGAGCATGGAGTTCTCCATGGCGCGGCGGAAGTTGGTTTCCGAAATCAAGGCGTTCTGCATTTGCAGACGCCGTCTCATATGGCGCCAGGTGCCGAGCAGCATCCACACCGTCAGACATGACAGGAAGACGACCATCCAGAACAGCGTGTTGCTGATCAGACCCACCGAAGTGCGATAGCCCTCGCCGCGCAGCACCAGTCCGTTCACGGCGGGCGCCAGCGGCAGTTCGTGGACGATCGAAGGCTGGCGTGGCAGTTTGCCTGGCATCGGTGTGATGGAACTGGTCAGGATATGGTTGCTCGCGTCCAGCACCGTGATCGGGTGGCGTTTCGAAATCTCGCTGGGCACGTAGTGGCGCAGCAATGCCTCGACCGAGTAGTCGGCGATCAGGCTGCCTGCAAAACCGCCGCGATCCTGCAGGGGAACCTGGATCTGAAAAACGGTGCTGCCGTTCAGGTCGGTGAACGGCAAGGAATAGACCGGCTGGTGCCTGCGCCTGGCATGCTCGAAAGCCAGTTCGGCCGGCTGATCCGACTTCAGGATGGGCATCGACGGGTCGGGCGCGTCGTCGACGCTCGGGACCGTGCCGGGGTAGAAGCTCGACGCGGTGATGGCTGCCTTGCGCTCGCGTCGTGCATTGACCCAGATGACTTGGGTGACTTCGGGGCTTTCGCGCGTGAAGTTGCTGGCCAGGATGATGAATTGCGGCTCCGTCATGCCTTGGCTGACGATGTCGTGCGCGATGCGTACGAGCTGTTCCTGGTTTTCGATCAGGCGCAGACGAATCTGTTGCTGCGCAATCTCGGTGTCGCGCGTCACCGCCTCGACTTCACGCGCGCTTTCTTCATTGCGCAAGTACCAGAACGCCGTGATGATGGCCGCCAGAAACAGCAACACCGAAATCAGCGGCCCCAGCGTCGCAAAGCGATCCTGCCTGGAGGGCGACTGGCGCCGCCACCACGTCTTGTAGCGGCGCTTGAGCCGCACGCCAAAATCGCGCAGCGCCGTCGGGACGGAAAAGGTTGCTTGCATGGAGGGCGATTATCCGGTGAGCGACGCTGGCTTTCCCGAACTTGCTTCGGGCGCTCATATTTCAATATATGAAATCAAATCGCGCTATTTGGAATTGTCCTGGCATGTGCGAAACTTCGACCGGCCACAATAGCGACGCCGGTGAGGCAGCGACGGCCGAAGCGTGCCTCGGTCTGTCCGGTCCGATCCGAGGCGCGTTCGCCCACAAAAGGAGACAAAGATGAGCGCAATTCCCAACAACTATCTTGGTGCCAGCGCCAACGACGCCGACTCGCAAGAAACCCGCGAATGGCTGGACGCCTTGTCGGCCGTCATTGGCTCGGAAGGCGAGCGGCGCGCCCACTTCTTGCTCGAGCAACTGATAGACCACGCCCGACAAGCCGGCATCGATGTGCCGTTCTCGGCCAACACCGCTTACGTCAACACCATACCGCCCGAGCAGGAGGAGCGCTTCGCCGGCAATATCGAGATCGAGGAGCGGCTGCGCGCCTATATGCGCTGGAACGCGATGGCGATGGTGGTGAAGGCCAATCGCATGCACCCCGAGGACGGCGGCGACTTGGGTGGACATATCTCGTCGTTTGCCTCGCTGGCCACGATGTTGGGTTGCGGCTTCAACCACTTCTGGCATGGCGACGACGCGCCCGGCGGCGCCGATCTGCTCTACATCCAGGGCCACTCGGCGCCCGGCATTTATGCGCGCGCTTTCATGGAGGGCCGCATCAGCGAAGAGCAGTTGCTGAACTTCCGTCAGGAGGTGGGCGGCAAGGGCCTGTCGAGCTACCCGCATCCCAAGCTGATGCCCGAGTTCTGGCAGTTCCCCACCGTGTCGATGGGGCTGGGGCCGTTGATGGCGATCTACCAGGCACGCTTTCTGAAGTATCTGCATGCGCGTGGCCTGGCCGACACCTCCCAGCGCAAGGTCTGGGTGTTTCTGGGTGACGGCGAAATGGACGAGCCCGAAAGCCTCGGTGCGATCGGACTGGCCGCGCGCGAAAAACTCGACAACCTGATCTTCGTCGTCAACTGCAATCTGCAGCGCCTTGACGGCCCGGTGCGCGGCAACGGCAAGATCATCCAGGAACTCGAAGGTGAGTTCCGCGGCTCGGGCTGGAACGTCATCAAGCTGATCTGGGGCGGCTACTGGGATCCGCTGTTGGCGCGCGACAAGGAAGGTCTGCTGCGCAAGGTGATGATGGACACGGTCGATGGCGACTACCAAGCCATGAAAGCCAACGACGGCGCTTTCGTGCGCAAGAACTTCTTCGGTCAGCATCCCAAGCTGCTCGAGATGGTGGCCAAGATGAGCGACGATGACGTCTGGCGCCTGAACCGTGGCGGCCACGATCCGCAAAAGGTCTATGCGGCGTATCACCGCGCGGTCAATCACAAGGGCCAGCCGACGGTGCTCTTGATCAAGACCGTGAAGGGCTTCGGCATGGGCAAGAGCGGCGAGGGCAAGAACACCGCGCACCAGACCAAGAAACTCACCGACGACGACATCATGAGCTTTCGCGACCGCTTCAACATCCCGGTGAACGACCAGCAGATTGCCGACGGCATTCCGTTCTACAAGCCGGCCGACGACACGCCCGAGATGCGCTATCTGATGGAGCACCGCAAGGCGCTGGGCGGCTCGCTGCCCAAGCGGCGCGTGAAGGCCGACGAGCAGTTTTTGGCGCCAGGTCTTGACACCTTCAAGGCCATTCTGGAACCGACGGTCGAAGGCCGGGAGATCTCGACCACGCAGGCCTATGTGCGCTTCCTCACGCAATTGCTGCGCGACAAGGACCTCGGTCCGCGCACCGTGCCCATCCTGGTCGACGAGGCGCGCACCTTCGGCATGGAGGGGCTGTTCCGCCAGATCGGCATCTACAACCCCGATGGCCAGAAGTACACGCCGGTCGACAAGGACCAGGTGATGTACTACCGCGAGGCCAAGGACGGGCAGGTGCTGCAAGAAGGCATCAACGAGGCCGGTGGCATGGCGTCGTGGATCGCGGCAGCGACCTCGTACTCGACCAACAACAAGGTCATGATCCCGTTCTATGTCTATTACTCGATGTTCGGATTCCAGCGCATTGGCGATCTGGCGTGGGCCGCGGGCGACATGCAGGCGCGCGGCTTCCTGCTGGGCGGCACGTCGGGGCGCACCACGCTCAACGGCGAAGGGCTACAGCATGAAGACGGCCACAGCCACATCCTGGCCGGCACGATTCCCAACTGCGTCAGCTACGACCCGACCTTCGCGCACGAGATTGCGGTGATCATGCAGCACGGCCTCAAGCGCATGGTGCAGGACCAGGAAAACGTCTATTACTACATCACGCTGCTGAACGAAAACTATGCGCAGCCGGGGCTCAGGGCTGGCACCGAAGCGCAGATCATCCAAGGCATGTATTTGCTCGACGAAGGCGCCAAGATGACGCCGCGCGTCAACCTGTTGGGCTCGGGCACCATCCTGCGCGAAAGCCAGGCCGCCAAGGTCTTGCTCGAAGCCGAGTGGGGCGTGGCGGCCAATGTGTGGAGCTGCCCGAGCTTCAACGAACTGGCGCGCGATGGCCAGGCCGCCGAGCGCTGGAACATGCTGCATCCCGGCGCCGAGGCACGTCTGCCATTCGTGACGCGGCAGTTGCAGCCGCACACGGGTCCGGTGATCGCATCGACCGACTACATGAAAAACTACGCCGAGCAGATCCGCGCCTTCATCCCGCGCGGGCGCACCTACAAGGTGCTGGGCACCGACGGCTTTGGCCGCAGCGACTTCCGCTACCGCCTGCGCGAGCATTTCGAGATCAACCGCCACTACATCGTGGTGGCCGCGCTCAAGGCACTCGCCGACGAGGGCACGCTGCCGATGGCGAAGGTGCTTGACGCCATCAAGAAATACGCCATCAAGGTGGACAAGATCAACCCGCTCTACGCGTAACGATGATTCTGCGCAACCGTGCCTGGCGGATTCGACCAGGCTCGGTCCGCGACTGACGAAGGAAACAGCATGGCATTGGTAGAAGTCAAAGTCCCCGACATCGGCGACTTCAAGGATGTGGCGGTGATCGAGTTGCTGGTCAAGCAGGGCGACAGCGTGAAGGTCGAGCAAAGCCTGATCACGGTCGAGTCCGACAAGGCATCGATGGAGATTCCGTGCTCCAGCGAGGGTGTCGTCAAGGAGATCAAGCTCAAGGTCGGCGATGTGGTCAATCGAGGCTCGCTCATCTTGGTTTTGGAGTCAGGCGCCGTGGCGGCTGCTGCGCCAACGCAGACCGCGATTGAAACGCTGGCGCCGGCCGTCGCGCCTGCGGCGCAGATACCCAACGTCGGTACGAGCTCTGTCGAGGTGGCCGTTCCCGACATCGGCGACTTCGATTCGGTCACCGTCATCGAGGTCTTCGTCAAGCCAGGCGACGCGGTGCGCGTCGAGCAAAGCCTTGTCACCGTGGAGTCGGACAAGGCGTCGATGGAGATTCCTTCGTCGCATGCCGGCATCGTGAAGGAGCTCAAGGTCAAGCTCGGCGACAAGATCGCCAAAGGCAGCCCGCTGCTGACGCTCGAAGTGGCCGGCGCAGCGCCAGCGGCGCCCGCCAGCGCGGCCCCGGTTGCCGCGCCGGCAGCGAGCGCCACGATCGCAGCCGCGCGCCATGTGCCGCCCACCGCCGCCTTGCCGGTCCAGGAGCCGGCTGCGCCTGCGGGCCAACTGCCGCACGCCTCGCCCAGCATCCGGCGTCTGGCACGCGAATTCGGCGTGGTCTTGACAGAGGTCTCCGGGTCGGGGCCAAACGGGCGCATCACCGAGGCCGATCTGCAGGCCTTTGTGAAGCGCGTCATGAGCGGTGAACGAAAGACCTCGGCGCAACAGGCTCAAGCCCCTGCCGCCACGGCGGGCGCCAGCAGCGCCATGCCGGGCCTGCTGCCATGGCCGCAGGTGGACTTTGCCAAGTTCGGCACTGTGGAGCGTCAGGAGCTCTCGCGAATCAAAAGGATTGCGGGCGCGAATCTGCACCGCAACTGGGTGATCATTCCGCATGTCACCAACCATGACGACGCCGACATCACCGATCTCGAGGCGTTTCGGGTCGAGTTGAACAACGAGAAGGGCTCCCCGGCCAAAGTGACGATGCTGGCCTTCATGATCAAGGCGGCGGTGGCTTCACTGAAGAAGTTCCCAACCTTCAACGCGTCGCTCGATGGCGAACAACTCGTGTTGAAACACTACTTCCACATCGGCTTTGCCGCAGACACGCCCAACGGACTGGTGGTGCCGGTGATCAAGGACGCCGACAAGAAAGGCATTTTCGAGATCAGCGCCGAGATGGCCGAACTCGCCAAGAAGGCCAGGGAAGGCAAGCTCGGACCTGCCGACATGAGCGGCGGCTGCTTCACGATATCGAGCCTGGGCGGCATCGGCGGGCGTTACTTCACGCCCATCATCAATGCCCCCGAAGTCGCCATCATGGGCGTGTGCAGGAGCACGCTCGAACCCAAGTGGGACGGCGAGCAGTTCAAGCCGCGCTTGATGCTGCCGCTCAGTCTGAGCTGGGACCATCGCGTCATCGACGGCGCCGCCGCGGCACGTTTCAACGTCTATTTCGCGTCGCTGCTGACGGACTTCCGGCGCATCACGCTCTGATCGAAGCGATGCGTGGACGTCACTGACTGAAGCACGTAATAAAGGACTTAGGACATGGCATTGATCGAAGTAAAAGTCCCCGACATCGGCGACTTCAAGGACGTGGCCGTCATCGAGTTGCTGGTCAAGGTCGGCGATACGGTCAAGGCCGACCAAAGCCTGGTCACCGTCGAGAGCGACAAGGCATCGATGGAGATTCCTTCGTCGCACGCTGGCGTGGTCAAGGAGATCAAGGTGTCGCTCGGCGACAAGATCAACCAGGGGACGGTGCTGTTGACGCTGGAGAGCGCCGAGGGCGCAGCCGCCGCCCCGGCAAGACCTGACCCTGTTGCAGCGACTGTGCCGCCTCAGGCCCTGATCGTTCCGCCAGCCGCCAGCTACGGCGGCAGCGCCGACATCGATTGCGACCTGCTGGTGCTGGGCGCCGGACCGGGCGGCTATTCGGCCGCGTTTCGCGCGGCGGACCTGGGTCTCAAGGTGGTGCTGGTCGAGCGTTACGCGGCGTTGGGCGGTGTCTGCCTGAATGTGGGCTGCATTCCGTCCAAGGCCTTGCTGCATGTGGCGGCGGTGATGGACGAAGTGAGTCACATGGTCGAGCTCGGCGTCGAGTTCGGTGCGCCCAAGGTTGACATCGACAAGCTGCGCACCCACAAGGACAAGGTCGTGGCCAAGCTCACCGGCGGTCTGGCTGCGATGGCCAAGATGCGCAAGGTCACGCTCGTACGCGGCTACGGCGCTTTCGTCGATGCCCATCACGTGCAGGTCGAGGAAACCACCGGAGAAGCGCAGGCCAAGACCGGCACCACCCAGACGATACGCTTCAAGCAGGCCATCATCGCGGCCGGCTCGTCTGCCGTGCGTCTGCCGTTTCTCCCCCTTGATGAGCGCATTGTCGATTCGACCGGCGCATTGGAGCTGAAGGGCGACGCCCAAGAAGATGCTCATTATCGGCGGAGGCATCATCGGCCTGGAGATGGGCACCGTTTATTCGACGCTGGGCGCCAGGCTTGAGGTGGTCGAAATGCTCGACGGCCTGATGCAGGGCGCCGACCGCGACCTTGTCAGGGTCTGGCAGAAGATGAATGCGAAACGCTTCGACAAGATCATGCTGGGTACCAAGACCGTCGGCGCCGAAGCCACGCCCGACGGCATCAAGGTGCAGTTCGAAACGCTTGATGGCGTCAAAAGCGAAGGCGTCTACGACCTGGTGCTGCAAGCGGTCGGGCGCACACCCAACGGCAAGAAGATCGCTGCTGAGAAGGCCGGCGTGGCAGTGACGGAGCGCGGCTTCATCGAGGTGGACGCGCAAATGCGCAGCAATGTGCCGCACATCTTTGCCATCGGCGACCTGGTGGGCCAGCCGATGCTGGCGCACAAGGCCGTGCACGAGGGGCATGTGGCGGCCGAAGTGGCGGCCGGCGCCATCCTCGGCGACGCGCAGCTGAGCCGTTCGCACTTCGATGCGCGCGTGATTGCTAGCGTGGCCTATACCGACCCCGAGGTGGCCTGGGTGGGACTCACCGAAGACCAGGCCAAGGCGCAGGGCGTCAAGCTCAAGAAGGGCCAGTTCCCCTGGGCCGCATCGGGCCGCGCGATTGCGAACGGCCGTGACGAGGGCTTCACCAAGCTGCTGTTCGACGATGCGACGCACCGCATCGTCGGTGGCGGCATCGTCGGCACGCATGCCGGCGACATGATCGGCGAGATCGCGCTGGCCATCGAGATGGGCGCCGATGCGGTCGACATCGGCAAGACCATCCATCCGCACCCGACGCTGGGCGAATCGATAGGCATGGCCGCCGAAATCGCGCATGGCACTTGCACCGACGTGCCGCCGCCGCGGCGCTGATGGGGCTCCTGATACCGCTTGTTGTGGCGGGCAAGGCGGCGCAGACCCTCTTCAAGCGCGTGGGCTGCGCGCGCCGGGACTTGGTAGCTGCCCTCGTGGCAGCTGAATGCGCGCCGCCGCCAGGATAGTGTTGCGCGCGCGTGGTTCTTGCACTTCCAGGAACCGGGATTGTCCGCTTGGTCCTCGCTCGAAATCAGCGTCCTGGCCATGACTGAGCGCTGGTGAAAAGCTGACTACTGCGCTTGCTGCACCGCCGCTGCCGGCGCGTCCTTGGCGGGCGAAGCATCCTGCTGGAGCTCCATGACGCGTTCGCTCGCCCGCACGAGGTCCGCCATCGAGGCGGTATAGACCACCAACTGGCGGTCGTCTGCATCGGCCTTAGCGACGAAGCCAAATCGGTCGAACAGCGCGCGCATGCGCGGGTTCTCGCTGCGGTAGGTGGTGGCGTAGAAGTCCTGCGCGAACATCGCGCCCCAGTCGATAAGCATCTGCATCAGGTGTCTGCCGATGCCCTGGCCGCGCAGGTCGCTGCGGCGCGAGAACGAGACCTCGTAGGTTCCGCTTTCTCCAATGCGGAAGGCATGGGCCACACCGATGATCTCCTCATCGAGTTCGACGATGAAGGCGGCGTGCTGCCGGTAGTCCAGCGTGTGATCGTAGAGGCGCGACAGCCGGTCGGGCGACGTGAGGTGCGACACCGTGACCGTGCCCATGTAGCGCGTGCGCCGATCGTCGTTGCTCAGGCGGACGATGTATTCACCGATGGCCGCGATGTCGTCCTTGGTCGCGGGACGAAGCAGCGCGTGACGCCCGTCTTGCAAGGCAATCAGCTGCGCCGCAATGGCGTCCACGCCCTGCATCGACGGCAGCCTGCGCGCTTCCTTGGCCAGCAGCGTGCGCCAGCTCGGGTGCGCGACGCCAAGCATCGCGTCGATACGTTCTGGATCGTGCAGGTGGCGCAGGTCGGCGACGCCTTGTTCAGTGACTACGACCACCGGCAGGTCGGCACTGATCGTGTGGTGGGCGCCCTCGGGGTGCAGCGCGACGATCTTGCTCAGCAGCGCGCCATCGCCGCGCTTCACGACGCTGGGCAGCGCAATGATCGCGATCCCTCCCTTCGCCCAGGACGCGCCGAGCGCGAAGTCGAACTGACCGCCGACGTCGGAGTAGTAATGCTTGGCGATCATCGACGCGCAGACCTCGCCGCTCAGGCTCACAGCGAGTGCACTGTTGATGCTGGCCATGGCCGGGTTGTGCTTGATGACCGCCGGGTCGTTGACGATTTCCTGCGGCAGCACGGCGAATTCGGGGTTCTCGTGCATCGTCTCGTACAAGGCCCGGCTGCCGAGCACGAAGCCGACGACGATGCGCTCGCGCAGTGAGGGGCCGTGCGTGTCCCGGATCAGACCGGCGCGGTACAGCGCAAGCACACCGTCGGAAAACAGCTCCGACCACACGCCGCGCACCGAGACGCCGCGATTGACAAGCTCGTTCGCCACGGCATTCGGGATCTTGCCGATGCCCAGTTGAATCGTGTGCGGCAGCGCGGTGGGCCCGGATGCAGGCGCCGTGCGGCAAAGCAGATCGACGATCCCGCGGGCGATCGCGCGAGTCTGCAGCTCGTGCACGGGCAACGTCGGTGCCATGTGGTGCTCGATCAGCGGCTCGTCGATTTCGACGACAAGGTCGAAGTCGGCCAGGTTCATCGCGCAGCCGCTTTCAATGCGTTGTCCCGTCGCAGGATCGTCATGCGTGGCGATATGCCAGCGCGGCATGCGCGCATTGACCATGGCGACCTTGAACACGGCCTGCCTGACTGGGGCGAAATCGATGCCCGCGTTCAGCCCGAGCGTCACGCGGCCCGAGTCGTCGGGTGGCGACGTGTGTGCGAAGGCGACATGCGGCCGCCATCGACCTTCGAAGAGCCGTGGCACCTGCGACAGGTTGCAGCGGATGTTGCGCGCCAGCCCGGAGTTGACCAGTTCGCGTACACCCGGGCCGATGAACGGCGTGACGATGCCGACGCCACCCATGACTGCCCGCCGCCAGCCCGTTGCCGGTCCGAGCGCGAGCACCTGGAAGACGTCGACGCCGCCGAGCCGCTGCGGCTGTTCGAAGATGAATCGTTCGACGGCGTCGATGCGGCCGGCGTTGCCCGGCAGATAGCACACTGGCCGGATGCCTTCGGCGGCGTGCCCGGCGAGTCGCTGTGTAACGACGTCCAGCGCGTTTTCGAGTGTCGTTGTTCGTATCAGAAGCATGGTTGGACTAGGTTGGCGCGGGATTCATCCGGCCCGACAGTGGCAATGGGGAATGCACCAAGCAGGCAAGCAAGGGGTGCACCGGACTGGATGACGCGCCGCATGGCGTGCAGCACGTCAACGATTGAAAACTGAGGTCCCTCTCGCTTGACAACGGACGTGGAGGCGCGGTCATGGTCTCCGCACGGGTGGCACCAAAAGCGTCGTCATTGTCGTCGCTTCGCGCAGTGTGGACCGGACCTCAACCGCCCGCGAACGGCCAAGCGCCATGAAGCTTCGCCGCCCGCCGCTTTGCCAAGCGTGTTTGAGGGCCACTGGCGTCGATGCGACGTCAGTATATCGGACCATGCTGCGATGCAGCATATCGGCATCTGCCGTTCCACTCCAACTCGGGTTCGATGAACTACTTGTCATTGCCGACGGCGCTTTGACCAGGCCTGCCGAAAATCAGTGACCACCTTGCAGATCAGGAATGTGCCACCGACCCTGGTGAAAGACCCACGCGGGCGACCGATGGGTTGGGCGTCACACCAACGCGCCTGGCGTGGCCTCCCTGTAAACTTCAGCTCTAGCCATCGGAGGTCGCCATGCCCACCCTAGTCGAAGAGCTTTCTGCCCGCGCAAAGGCCTTGCCCATCCATGATCGTGCGCGCCTCGCCGAGGAACTGCTGGACTCCTTGGAAGGTGAATCAGATACAGGTGCCGACGCTGCGTGGGACCGTGAGATTGAGCGTCGAGTCGCAGAGATTGAGAGTGGTGCCGTCGAGCTCATCTCGGCCGAGGATGTCCACGCAGAAGCTCGCCGCCTCATCCGCCGGTGAGAACGGTCCGGTATCACCCGGACGCTCGAGCCGAGTTTCTGAACCAAGTCGAGTACTACATCGCCATCGGTGCTCGTCTGGCAGTTCGGTACGACACGGCAGTCCACGTGGCAGAGCAACAAGCAGCGTCCGCACCAGAGACTTGGCCCAAGTACAAGCAACGCACCCGCCGGGTGGTCGACCGGACTTTCAAGTTCTCGTTGGTGTATCTGCTCAGCGAGAGCGAGATTTTTGTTGTCGCGGTGGCACCCATGAGGCGCAAGCCCGGTTATTGGCGTGCGCGGCTGAGTGACGCCTCCTGAGCGACTGATGGCAAAGAGTCGCCGGGCCGCTTTGGCGCAGGGCACGGCGCGGCGCAATGGTCGGGCCGCCGGTTGATGCTGATTGGCCTGGCGCTCGTTGCGCAAAGCGCCGTTGCCTGGGATGGCGCCCGCATGCCCGGAGCCGCGAGCGCCCTCGCACCACGGACAGTGGCGGCGACAGCTCAGCTGCAACGGGTCATTGGGCATACCAGCAGCCAAGCGCATAGGGTGCTGGCTTACTATGCAAGTCCGAATGCCGAGCCCTTGATTCTTGATAATCTGGTGTCACGCGTTGCAACGGGATCGCAGCGTCCGGATCTGACGCCAGTTTTCAGCTTCAACGGCGAAGGTTTGTGGCAAGGTGTGGGGGAGCGCACTGCGGGCAATCCGCTGGAGCGTCTGTCGCGCTGGCGAGACGTCTTGGTCAAAATGAGTGCGCAAGGGTTCTTATGATGTACGTTGCACGGGAGTCAACTGTGTCGGAGAGCCTTTCATGTCGTTGATGCGCCAGATCTGGTTGCTCTTGCTGGGCGCGGTGCTGCTGTCGCTGATGGGCAGCGTGGCCGTGTCGGCGGGGTCGATGCGCCAAGTCCTGCAAACCCAGTTGCAGCTCAAGAACAGTGACAACGCCTTGTCGCTCGCGCTGGCCATGTCGCAGCAACATGGCGATGAAGCGTTGATGAAGCTGCTGGTGGCAGCCCAGTTCGATAGCGGCCACTACCAGAGCCTGGTGTGGCGCAAGGCCGATGGCAAGCCGGCGCTTGAGCGTCGCGTGCCGGCCGCTCCCAGTGTTGCGCCGGCCTGGTTCGTGGCCTTGACCCCGGTGACGATAACGCCTGGTGTGGCCCAGGTGTCGGATGGATGGCGTGCTGCGGGTTCGGTCGAGGTGCTGAGCCAGTCGGCCTATGTGCATGACGAGCTGTGGCGCAGCACCCTGCGTACCGCCGGCCTGCTGGCGCTGGTGGGCGCGATGGTGGGCGTCGTCGGCATGCTCGTGTTGAGCCGCATCCGCAGGCCGCTGGACAACGCGGTGCGACAGGCGCAGTCGCTGGTGGACGGCAATTTCGTGACGATTGCCGAGTCGCAGGTGCCCGAGTTGCAGCGCCTCACACAGGCCATGAATACCATGGTCGTGCGTATGCAGCGCATGTTCGAGGCCCAGGCCGAGCAGCTCGAGGCACTGCGCATCCAGGCGCAATGCGACGGGCTCACCGGCCTGTCGCACCGCCGACAGTTTCTGGCGCAGTTGGAGTCGGCGCTGGTGCGTGACGACGGCCCGGACGAGGTCGGCATGGTGTTGCTGCGCCTGCGCGACTTGCAAGACCTGAACCTGCGCCTGGGTCGGCCCACGGTCGACCGCGCGCTGGTGACGGTGGCCAACGCCTTGACCAGTTATCCCGAGCGCGTCCTGGGATGCTTTGCCGGCCGGCTGAACGGAGCCGACTTCGCGCTGTGGCTGCCCGCGCCCGGCGTCGCACAGGAGACCGCGGTCGCGCTGGCCGAAGCCTTGCGCAGCAGCCTGCCCGCGTTCGGCCCGCATATCCACGTCTCGCTCGGCGCGGTCGAGATGCCGCGCAGCACCCGTTCGAGCGTCTGGTTCGGCGCGGCCGATGCGGCGCTCGCACGTGCCGAAGCCGTGGGCAATTTTGCGGTCGAATTGGCGTCGCCTGGTGCGGCTGGTCTGCCGGCCCAGGGCGAGCGCGTCTGGCGCCAGCAAATTGGTGACGCCATCAGGCAGCGCCACACGCGGTTGGTGCAGTTTCCGGTGATTGACCAAGGCAACCAGGTTCAGCATCTGGAATGCCCGCTGCAAATGCAACTGGAAGCAGATGGCGAGTTCGAGCCCGCACAGCGCTGGCTGCCGCTGGCCGTGCGCAGTCGCTTGACGGCTGATGTCGACACGCATGTGGTGGCGCTGGCGCTGGAAGCGATTGCGCGTGACGGTCAACCCCGTTGTGTGAATATCGCGCCAGCGTCGCTGCTTGATGGCGGCTTCACGGCACGCTTGCGCGACCTGGTGTTCCAGTCGCCGCAGGCCGCCAGAAAGCTTGGCATGGAAGTCGCCGAACCGGCGGCCATCAACAGTTTCGATCTGCTCCATGAGTTGGGCCGCCAGCTTCGCCCTCTGGGCGTCAAGCTCGGCATCGAACATGCAGGGCCGGGCCTGTCCCAGGTCGAACGGCTCTACCAGGCCGGGCTCGACTTCGTGAAGCTCGATGCCTCGGTCGTGCAAGGGGTGGCGGGCGACGCGGCACGCGCCGCCTTCGTGCGCGGTCTCGTGATCATGCTGCGCAGCCTGGCGCTCAAGGTCTATGCCGAAGGCGTCACCGACGCCATGGACGTGCAGGCCTTGTGGGACTGCAATCTGGACGGCATCACCGGCCCCTGGGCGAGTGCGCAGGTCGGGCGTTCATCGGGACGGACGACGCGCTGATGGTGCTGGCGCGCGCGGCGGCCTTGCTGCGGCGATCGAGCCATGACGACGTGAACAGCGCAGCGAGCCTGCACCAGGCTCACACAATGTCGCCGCAGTAGACCTCGAACCTGCCGTCGCGCCGGTCGGCGAAATAGCGTTTCAAGGTCTCGCGCACGGTGCGAAAGGCGATCTCGTCCCACGGCACCTCGTGCTCATGAAAAAGTCTTGCCTCGATGGTCTCTGGGCCGGGATTGAACTGGGTGTCGAGCAGTCTGGCGCGATAGAAGAAGTGCACCTGACCGACGCGTACCACATTGAGCACGGTGTAGAGGCCTTGCAGTTCGAAATGCGCACCGGCTTCCTCGTCGGTCTCGCGCTGCGCGCCTTCGGCCGTCGTCTCGCCGAGCTCCAGAAAACCGGCGGGCAGAGTCCACAAGCCGTAACGGGGCTCGATATTGCGCTTGCACAGCAGCACCTGCTCGCCCCAGACGGGCAGGGTGCCGACCACATTGATCGGATTCTGGTAGTGAATCAGGTGGCAGACGGTGCAGGTGGCGCGCTCCCGGTTGTCGTTTTCGGGCACTGTGTAGGTGACCGCACCTCCGCAGGCAGAACAATGATGAAAGCGCTTGAAAAACTGCATGCGGCTCAGTGTATCGTGCAGGGCAATGACGCTGAATTCCTTGCTGGAGCGGATCATGGAACTCTTCAACTATTTTCGTTCTTCGGCCTCGTACCGCGTGCGTATCGCGCTGGCTCTGAAGGGGCTGGACTGGGACTACAGGGCCGTCAAGCTGTCAACGAACGAGCAGTTCAGCGAGTCGTACACGGCCGTGTCGGCCTCGCGCCTGGTGCCCTTGCTGCGCGATGGCGACGCCGTCGTGACGCAGTCGCTGGCCATCATCGAGTATCTGGACGAGACCCACCCCAAGCCGCCACTGCTGCCCAAGGGTCCGCTGGAGAGGGCCCAGGTGCGCGCGCTGGCGCAGGACATTGCCTGCGAGATCCATCCGCTCAACAACCTGCGGGTATTGCGTTATCTGGTGCGCGACATGGGGCTCAGCGACGAGGCCAAGGACCGCTGGTACAAGCACTGGGTCGAGACCGGGCTGGAGGTGGTCGAGCGCCGGCTCGAGACCGCATCGCAACAAGGCGGCTATTGCTTTGGCGACACGCCCGGCCTGGCCGACTGCGTGCTGGTGCCGCAGATCTTCAATGCCAAGCGCTTCAAATGCCGGCTCGATCATGTGCCGATCGTGATGCGTGTGTTCGACCATTGCATGCAGCACGAAGCCTTCATCAAGACCCAGCCATCGGCCTGCCCCGATGCCGAATGAGCCTGCCGCAATGCACGCCGACTGGTTGCGCCCCGACTGGGAGCTGCCGCATGTGCGCGCCTTCATGACGACGCGTGCCGGCGGTGTCAGCGACGGCGCATACGCCAGCATGAATGTGGGTCGCTCGGTGCACGATGCGCCCGAGCGCGTGGCCGCGAACCGCGCGCTGGTGAACCAGGCCCTGCAGGCGCGTGCCGTCTTCATGCCCCAGGTGCATGGCGTCGAGGTGTTGCGGCTGCGGCCCGAACATGCCGAGCCGGGCGTCGAGGTGCCGGCCGCCGACGCCAGCATCGGCACGGTGCCCGGGCTGGGCTGTGCCATCCAGGTGGCCGACTGTCTGCCGGTCCTGTTCGCCGCGCCGGCTGGTGTGGGCGGTGCGCATGCCGGTTGGCGCGGCCTCGCCGCGGGTGTGCTGGAGCACACCGTGCGGGCCTTGTGCGAGGCCAGCGGCTGCGCACCGAGCGACCTGCATGCGTGGATGGGCGCCTGCATCGGCCCGCAGGCCTTCGAGGTGGGCGCCGACGTGCTGACAGCGTTCGGCGCCGATCCGGCAAGACCTGACCCCCGGTTTTTCGTCTACCGACCCAACCAGGCGGGCGAGCCGCGCTGGCGCGCCGATCTGGTGGCCTTGGCGCGAGCGCGGCTGCAGGCGGCTGGCGTAGAACACATCAGCGGCGGCGGCTGGTGCACTTATGGCGAGGCATCAAGGTTCTTCTCGTACCGGCGCACGCGGCTCAGCGGTCGCATGGTCGCCGCCATCAGCTTGCGGTGAAGGCTGCTGCCGGGCCTCGGCGCGCCGCCTGGCTTGGCGTCGTCGGCCCGTCCTCATGATGTAGAGCACGATGGACAGCGGCAACGCCCCGTACAAGATAAAGGTGACAAGTGCTCCCAGCACGGTGCCCTGGCTGCTGGTGGCCTCGGCGGCTGCCATCATCAAGGTCACGTAAAGCCAGGCAATGGCAACCAGATACATGCGATATTTTGTCGGGTGCGAAATCAAGGGCGAGAATCTTATGTCATCGCGAGGACATCTTTTTGACGTACAAGGAGATGGCTTGCGTCAAGCCTTTGCAGCGTGCGAGGGTGCGTCCGAAATGCCATGCCGGCGTGATGTCCGGCGCGAGAGTGTAGGAGGAGAGCTATGAAGCGCAAGTCTGCCCCGGGTGGGGCGCAGGTGGGAGCCCAGTCCGACGCCCAAGCACAGGGCACGGACGCTGTGTGGAAGTCGCTCAGCGGCGTGCAACTGCCCATGGATGCCTTGAGCCAATTGCAGAGCGACTACCTGGCGCAGGCGACAAATCTGTGGAACGCCTCGGTGCAGCGGCTGAGCGCCGAGGGCCAGGACACAGCGGCGCCGGCTGTCCTGCCAGACCGTCGCTTTGCCGACCCGAGCTGGGCCGAGAATCCGGCCGCCGCGTACATGGCGCAGATGTACCTGCTTAACGCGCGCACCTTGCTGGGGATGGCCGACAGCATCGAGGGCGACGAAAAAACGCGCCAACGCGTGCGCTTTGCCGTGCAGCAATGGGTGGACGCGGCTGCGCCGAGCAACTATCTGGCCCTCAACCCCGAGGCGCAAGCCAAGGCGGTCCGGACCAAGGGCGAGAGCCTTGCCAAGGGCTTGCAGCAGCTGTGCAACGATTTGCAGAAAGGCCATGTCTCGCAGACCGACGAGGCAGCTTTCGAGGTGGGCCGCAATGTGGCGACAAGCGCCGGCGCGGTCGTGTTCGAAAACGAGCTGTTCCAGCTGCTCGAGTACCAGCCGCTCACGCCCCAGGTCTTCGAGCGGCCGCTGTTGATGGTGCCGCCTTGCATCAACAAGTACTACATCCTCGACCTTCAGCCGGAGAACTCGCTGATCCGCTATGCGGTCGCGCAGGGGCACCGCGTGTTCGTGGTGAGCTGGCGCAATCCGGATCAGAGCTGTGTTCATCTGACTTGGGACGACTACGTTCAGCAAGCCGCCATCAAGGCGATCGAGGTGGTGCAGGAGATCTCGGGCGCCAAGACCATAGACACGCTGGGCTTTTGCGTGGGCGGCACGATTCTGGCGACCGCGCTGGCCGTGCTGGCGGCGCGTGGCAAGCAGCCAGCAGCCAGCGTGACCTTGCTGACCAGCCTGATCGACTTCAGCAGCAACGGCGTGCTCGACATTTTTGTCGATGAGGCTTCGGTCGAACTGCGCGAAACCACCATAGGCGACGCGGCGCCGGGCGGGCCGGGTCTGCTGATGGGCAAGGATCTGGCCACCACCTTCAGCTTCTTGCGTCCGAATGATCTGGTCTGGAACTATGTGGTGGGCAACTACCTGATGGGCGATGCGCCGCCGGCGTTCGACTTGCTGTACTGGAACGGCGACAGCACCAATCTGCCGGGCCCGATGTACTGCTGGTATTTGCGCCACACCTATTTGCAGAACGAACTGGTCCAGCCTGGCAAGCTGACCGTGTGCGGTGAGGCGGTGGACCTGCGCAGCATCAAGGCACCGCTGTACATCTACGGCTCGCGCGAAGACCATATCGTGCCCTGGGAGAGCGCCTACCGCAGCACCCGCGTGTTCAAGGGCAAGAAGCGCTTCGTGCTGGGCGCCTCAGGCCATATTGCGGGCGTCATCAATCCGCCGGCCAAGAAAAAACGCAGCCACTGGATACGCAGCGGCGCAGGCGCCTACCCCGAGCAGGCGCAAGACTGGTTTGATGCCGCCACCGAGCATCCCGGCAGCTGGTGGCCCGATTGGTCGGCCTGGCTGGCCGCGCATGCGGGCAAACGCATGGCTGCGCCCAAGACGCCGGGCAACCGCAAGTACAAGGCCATCGAGCCGGCGCCCGGCCGCTATGTGAAACAAAAGGCATGAACCCCTTGGCGGAAGGGCCTGCGCAAGGGTGGTGGCATGGGCGTGGCCGGCGCGGTCGAACCTTGATCCGACGCACGGACAAGGCCGACGAATAAGGCCGATGATGAGGGGTCGACCCGATTGACCAGACCGTCCGGCTGCGGGAACCTCGGCAACGGGATCGGCTCTATTGCTGGCAACTGGTTCGTGATTCGAAAACAAGGAGATGAAAATGACGCAAAAATTGGCTTACGTCACCGGCGGTATGGGGGGCATTGGAACGGCGATGTGTCAGCGCCTGCACAAAGATGGGTTCAAGGTGATCGCAGGTTGCGGCCCGAGCCGCGACCATGACAAATGGCTGACCGAGCAGGCCGCGTTGGGCTACAAGTTCTTCGTATCGGTAGGCAATGTGGCCGAGTGGGACTCGACGGTCGAGGCGTTCGCCAAGGTGCGCGCCGAGCATGGCGACGTCAACGTGCTGGTCAACAACGCCGGCATCACGCGCGATGGCGTGCTGCGCAAAATGAGCCGTGCCGACTGGGATGCGGTGATCAACACCAACCTCAACAGCATGTTCAATGTGACCAAGCAGGTCATCGAAGGCATGCTCGACAGAGGCTGGGGGCGCATCATCAACATCTCGTCGGTGAATGGCGCCAAGGGCCAGTTCGGGCAGACCAACTATTCGGCGGCCAAGGCCGGCATGCACGGCTTCTCGATGGCCTTGGCGCAAGAGGTGGCGAGCAAGGGCGTGACGGTCAACACCATCAGCCCGGGCTATATCGCCACCGACATGGTCAAGGCCATACGCCAGGACGTGCTGGACAAGATTGTCGCGACGATTCCCGTCAAGCGCCTGGGCACGCCCGAGGAGATTGCCTCCATCGTGGCCTGGCTCGCGGGTGAGGAATCAGGCTTCACGACCGGCGCTGAATTCGCCTGCAATGGCGGACTTCACATGGGGTGATGTCAAGCGGAAAGCTGCCTGTTTATACTGAACTGATTTTGATAGACGGCCGCAAAATTGAGTCCCATATTGTTCCGCAATGCCGTCACGTCATTGAACCTGCCCTTGACACTGCCAGGCGCGTCGATGCCAGCGAGAACCACTGCTGCGTCAGCCATGGTCGGCAGGGTGCGCCGCGCCGTGCTGTGTTTGCTGCTGGCGGCGAGCGTGATGCCCGCCGCGCATGCCGGTGCTGCATCGGTTCAGATCGAGGAACTGACCTGGACCGAAGTGCGCGACCGGGTGGCCGGCGGCGCCACCACGGTGCTCATTCCCATCGGCGGCACTGAACAGAACGGGCCGCATATGGTGCTGGGCAAGCACAATGTGCGAGCGCGCGTGCTGGCCGGCCAGATCGCGCAGCGCCTGGGCAACGCCTTGGTCGCTCCGGTCGTCGCCTATGTGCCTGAAGGCACGGTCCATCCCCCTGTCGCGCACATGCGTTTCGCCGGCACGATCTCGATCCCCGAAGCGAGCTTCGAGGCCCTGCTCGAGGGGGCGGCGCGCAGCTTCAAGCAGCACGGCTTTCGGCATGTTTTTTTTCTCGGCGACCATGGTGGCTACCAGAGAAACGAGGAACGGGTGGCCGCACGACTCAACCGCGAATGGGCGGCCGACCCGGCGTGTCGCGTACACGCCTTGAGCGACTACTACCGGGTGACCCAGCGCGGCTATGTCGCCGCACTGAAACAGCGGGGCTTTAGCGAGGCCGAGATCGGCAGCCATGCCGGCTTGGCCGACACCGCGCTGGCGCTGGCGGTCGACAAGACCCTGGTTCGCAGTGACGTGCTGACGCAGCACGCCAGGTTTGGCACCGATGAGGGCGTGCATGGCGACCCGCGTCGCGCGACGGCGGAGCTCGGACAACTCGGTGTGCAGCAGATTCTGGACGCGTCGGTCGCGGCCATCCGGACCCTCGCGCGCGAACATCAATAACGCTGGCGCAGCGCCGGCCCTTGGGATATCTCGATGAAATTGAAACGAACCTTGGTGACCGGCTTGGCCTTGCTTGCCATCGCGATGGTGCTTGCCGCGACGTCTGTCTCCAAGGCCGGTACCGCATCGGCACCGGCCGCCGTGGCCACGGTCGCCGGCATGCCCGCCGTTGTCGACCCACGCAACCTTTACAGCGAGATCGGACCGACGCACCTGAGTGCTGCGGTGAAAGACCACCTCGAGCGCGTTTACGTTCCCAACTTGCGGTCGAATGACGTTTACGTGATCGACCCCGCGACCATGAAGGTCGTTGACAAGTTCAAGGTCGGCATCGGCCCTCAGCATGTCGTGCCTTCATGGGATCTGCAAACCTTGTGGGTGGCCAACAATGCGGAACGCCGCACCGACGGCAGTCTGACGCCGGTGAATCCGCGCACCGCAAGGCCCGGCAAGTCGATCCCGGTCGACGATCCCTACAACATGTATTTCACACCGGACGGAAAGTCGGCCATCGTCGTGGCCGAGGCGCTCAAGCGGCTGGATTTCCGTGACCCGCAGACGATGGCGCTGCAGTATTCGATCGATACACCCAAATGTGGCGGCATCAACCACGCGGACTTCTCGATCGATGGTCGCTATGCACTCTTCACCTGTGAGTTCGAGGGCAGCGTTGCAAGAATCGACCTGGTCAATCGAAGCGTCACCGGCTATCTGAAGCTGGCGGTGCCCAGAACACGCTACAAGGAGTCGGCGCAGCCGGCCGACCCCGGCGCCAGCGAGGTCTGCACCGCGACCAAAGGCATGCCGCAAGACATCCGCATCTCGCCCGACGGGAAGCGCTTCTATATCGCCGACATGGAAGCCGATGGCGTGCATATTGTCGATGCCCAAGCATTCAGGGAAGTCGGCTTCATCAGTACCGGCCTGGGGACGCATGGCCTCTATCCCAGCCGCGACGGCCAGCGGCTCTATGTTGCCAATCGCGGTACCCACAAGATTCATGGTGCGCCGCGCGGCCCGGGCAGCGTCAGCGTGATCGACTTTGCGACCGAAAAAGTCGTTGCGAAGTGGGCCATCCCCGGCGGCGGCAGCCCCGACATGGGCAACGTCAGTGTGGACGGCAAGTCGCTGTGGTTGTCCGGGCGTTTTGATGATGAGGTCTATCGCATCGACACAGCCACGGGTGCGGTGGCCAAGATCAAGGTCGGCAAGGAGCCCCATGGCCTGACCGTCTGGCCGCAGCCCGGCCGCTATTCGCTGGGTCACACGGGCAATCTGCGCTGACGCTCGGGCTGGCCAAGGCCGGGGCGTCAATTGGACTGGTCCGGGGCACCGGGCCCTTCGCGTATCCTTGCAACGATGAATCTGATGCTCGATGCCTTCTGGCGCGCGGTCGCTTATTGCCTGCACCCCAAGGTGATGCTGTTGTCGCTGTTGCCACTTGTGCTGGCCGCGGCTTTGAGTGGCGGCCTGGCCTATTTTTACTGGGAAGCCGCCGTCCAGGGCCTGCGCGCCACGCTGGAGTCGTGGCTGATCGTCGACAGCCTGCTGCGTTGGCTGGGAAGCATCGGCGGCGAGAGCTTCAGGACCGTGCTCGTGCCCATCATCATCATCGCGCTGGCAGTGCCGCTGATCGTCATGACGTCGCTCGTGCTGGTGGCCTTGCTCATGACGCCGGCGTTGGTCAAGCTGGTGGCGCGCCGGCGCTTCCCGCAACTCGAACGCAAGCACGGTGCGGCGTTCTGGCAAAGCGTGATCTGGTCTCTGGGCTGCACGCTGGCGGCGCTGGTGGTGCTGGTGCTGAGCGTGCCTTTGTGGCTGGTGCCACCACTGGTGATGATTTTGCCGCCGTTGATCTGGGGATGGCTGACATTCCGCGTGTTTGCCTTTGATGTGCTGGCCGAGCATGCGTCCAAGGCCGAGCGGCAGCAGTTGCTGCGCGAGCACCGCATGCCGCTGCTGGTGATGGGCGTGGTCTGCGGCTACCTGGGGGCGGCACCGTCGCTGGTATGGGCGCTGGGCGTGATCACGGTCGTGCTGTGGCCGCTGCTGGTGGTCGTGACGGTGTGGATCTACACGCTGGTGTTCGCCTTCGCCGCGCTGTGGTTCACCCATTACGCGCTGGCAGCGCTGCAGCAGCTGCGCATGCTCGAAACAGTGTTGCCACCGCTGGCGAGCGGCGCCATCGGCTTGCAGGAACAAACTCCCAGTGACGCACCGGTGGCCTTGCCGCCCATCTGACATGAAGATTGGCCTGCTCATCATCGGCGACGAAATTCTCTCGGGCAAGCGCCAGGACAAACATTTGCCCAAAGTGATCGAGTTGTTGCAGGCGCGCGGTCTTGCCTTGCACTGGGCGCGCTATGCGGGCGATGAGCGCGAGCGCATCACGGCCGAGCTGCGTCACGCCTTTGCCAGCGGGGATCTGGTGTTCAGTTGCGGCGGAATCGGCGCCACGCCCGACGACCATACGCGCCAGAGCGCGGCCGCCGCCTTGGGGCGGCGGCTCGTCCTGCACGCGCAAGCAAGGGCCTTGATCGAGCAGCGCATGCAAGAGACCGCCGCCGCCGAAGGCAAGGTTTACGCGCCCGACGCGCCCGACAATCTGCACCGGCTCAATATGGGCATGTTCCCGTCGGGCGCCAGCATCATCCCCAACCCGTACAACCGCATCGCCGGCTTTTCGGTCGATCATGTGCATTTCGTGCCCGGCTTCCCCGTGATGGCCTGGCCGATGATCGAGTGGGTGCTCGATACCCGCTACGCGCATCTGCACAAGGCGCTCGGCATCTCGGAAATGTCGCTCGTCGTGCAGGGCGCGATGGAGGCCACACTCACGCCGCTGATGGAGCGGATCGAGCGCGAACATCCCGGCATCAAGGTGTTCAGCCTGCCCAGCGTCGATCATCCCCAGTGGGGCCGCCACATCGAGTTGGGCGTAAAGGGCGAAGCGTCCCGGCTCGACGCGGCTTACAGGGCGCTCAAGTCGGGGCTCGACCAGCACGGTGCGCTTGTCTGCGCTGAAATGGTGCGCTGATGGCGTCGATGCCGCACCTGATCGGTGCTCCGGCGCAGCCCGTGTTGGTGCATATTGAATCGAAAGTTGGGAAAATGAATGCAGACGCGCGGTTTGCGGGCGTCAAAGTGATGCTTCGAGCTTGGCACGCTATCTGCTAAATTCCAGTGCGAACAAATTGTTTGCGGCCCGCAGTTTGGCGCCGCACCAGCCAACTCACCCCCCCACCCCGTTCACGCCCCAAGGAGATTTTGATGGCCAAGACCGTCGCCGACGTCATGCAAATGGTTGCCGATAACGAAGTCAAGTTTGTTGACTTCCGTTTCACCGACACCCGCGGCAAAGAACAGCATGTGTCCGTGCCTGTATCGCACTTTGACGAAGACAAATTTTCGTCGGGGCATGCATTCGACGGTTCTTCGATCGCCGGCTGGAAGGGCATCGAAGCCTCCGACATGCTGTTGATGCCTGACCCCAACACGGCCAATATCGATCCCTTCTTCGAAGAGCCTACGCTGATCCTGACCTGCGACGTGGTCGAACCGAGTGACGGCAAGCCCTATGAGCGCGACCCGCGGTCGGTAGCCAAGCGCGCCGAGGCCTATCTGAAGTCGTCGGGCATTGGCGACGCGGCCTTCTTCGGCCCCGAGCCCGAGTTCTTCATCTTCGACAGCATCCGCTGGGGTGTCGACATGTCGGGCAGCTTTGTGTCCATCGAGTCCGAAGCCGCTGCCTGGAACACCGGCAAGGACTACGAGCATGGCAACAAGGGCTATCGTCCCACCGTGAAGGGCGGCTATTTCCCCGTGCCTCCGGTCGACGAAGGGCAGGACCTGCGCTCCGAGATGAGCTTGATTCTTGAGCAGATGGGCATCCCGGTCGAAGTGCATCACCATGAGGTGGCGAACGCCGGCCAGATGGAAATCGGCACGAGGTTCTCGACGCTGGTGCAGCGCGCCGACTGGTTGCAGTTGCAGAAATACGTGATCATCAATGTGGCGCACGCCTATGGCAAGACGGCTACCTTCATGCCCAAGCCCATCGTCGGCGACAACGGATCGGGCATGCACGTGCACCAGTCCGTCTGGAAGGACGGCAAGAATTTGTTTGCCGGCGACGGCTACGGTGGCCTGAGCGATTTCGCCTTGTATTACATCGGCGGCATCATCAAGCACGCACGCGCGCTCAATGCCATCACGAACCCCGGCACCAACAGCTACAAGCGCCTCGTGCCTGGCTTCGAAGCACCTGTGAAGCTGGCCTACAGCGCGCGCAACCGCTCGGCTTCGATCCGCATTCCCTATGTGGCCAACCCGAAAGGCCGCCGCATCGAGGCGCGCTTCCCCGATCCCTTGATGAACCCCTATCTGGGCTTTGCCGCCTTGTTGATGGCGGGTCTGGACGGTGTCGAGAACAAGATCCATCCGGGCGAGGCCGCCACCAAGGATCTCTACCATCTGCCGCCCGAAGAGGACGCGAAGATCCCCACCGTGTGTCACAGCCTGGACCAGGCGCTCGAATATCTGGACAAGGACCGTGCCTTCCTCACCAAGGGTGGCGTGTTCACCGACACCTACCTGGACGCCTACATCGAGCTCAAGATGCAGGAAGTGCAGCGCTTCCGCATGACCACGCATCCGGTCGAGTTCGACATGTACTACAGCGCCTGAACGGCGCTGCGGGGGCGGCATGCCCCGCAGCGCGGGTGCTGGCTGCAAGGCACGAAAGGGACGACTTTGCTTGTCCCTTTTTTTGTGATGCGCGCGCTTGAGCCACAATCCGGTCATTGCCCGATCGGGCCGGTCAGAGAGCAGCAGTCGGGACCTTGCGGTCCGGCATGGAGGTTTGGCATGTCGAGGGAACAGTCAGCACGACGGCACGTGGCTGCGCGAACGCTGCTCAAGGCGGCCGCGCTGGGCCTGGCTGCGAGCCTGTCTGCGCTGGTGCTGGCCCAGCCAGGCGCCGGCTCGGTTGTCTACCGCTGCCCCGGGCCGCCGGTGCTGTATACCGACGCGATGAGCGCCAAGGAGGCGAATGAAAAGGGTTGCCGCACCATCGAGGGGGCACCCATCACGGTGGTGCAGTCCGCCAAGACAAGGGCGGCAGCGCGCGCCAATGCGGGCGAGACCGCAGCCCCGGCCTCGCGTGCCAGCGACTCGCGCATCGACCCGGCCCAGCAGCGCAGCCGCGACAGCGACGCGCGTCGCATTCTGGAAGACGAGTTGCGCAAGGCGCAAGAGCAACTGAACGCCTTGAAGCGCGAGTACAACAACGGCGAGCCCGAGCGCCGCGGCGATGAACGCAACTACCAGCGCTACCTGGACCGCGTGGCCGAGCTCAAAGCCAATATCGGCCGCAAGGAAAGCGACATCGCCGCCCTCAAGCGTGAACTGGGCAAGCTGCCTTCCTGAGGTGTGCTGCCAAGCATGAGCGAACCCGAGCGCGTCAGCCCTTCGCAGTTTGCCGCCTTCGACCTGCTCACCAGCATGGTGGCCGTGGTCAGCGCCGATGGGCAATGCCGGTTTGCCAACGCCGCCTTTGAAACCCATCTGGGCCTGTCGCGCCGCGCCATGCTGGGAGGGGCGTTGTTCGACTGGTTCGTCGACGTCGGGGCGGTGCGCGAGACGGTGCAGGCGGTGGCACAAAACCAATTCTCGAGCAGCCGGTTTGAAGGGCAGTTGCGCTGCGGACCGAATCTGCACGTCGAACTGTTGCCGGTGCATGTGATCGTCACCCAGATGGACGGCGCCAACCAGGTGCTGCTGGAGCTCACCGAGATCGAGCAGCAGACGCGCCAGGACCGGGAGGAGCGCGCGCTCGATCAGGCCCAGGCCACCAAGGAGCTGATACGCAATCTGGCGCATGAAATCAAGAATCCGCTGGGTGGCATACGCGGCGCGGCGCAACTGCTGGCGATGGACCTGGTGTCTGCCGAACTGACCGAATACACCGATGTGATCGTGCACGAGGCCGATCGCCTGCAAGCGCTGGTCGATCGGCTGCTCGCGCCGCACCGCAGGGCGCAGGTGGTGGACGAGGTGAACATCCACGAGATTTGCGAGCGCGTGCGCTCGCTGATCCTGGTCGAGCACCCGCGCGGCCTCAAGCTGGTGCGCGACTACGATACCTCGCTGCCCGATTTTCGCGCCGACCGCGAGCAACTGATTCAAGCCGTGCTGAATGTCGTGCAAAACGCCGCACAAGCGCTGAGCGAGCGCATCGAGGCAGGAGACGCCTGCATTGTTTTGCGCACGCGTGTCGCGCGTCAGGTCACCTTAGGCAAGCAACGCTGGCGTCTGGCACTGGAATTGCATGTAGAGGACAACGGACCGGGAGTTCCTGCTGAGATCCGCGATCGCATCTTCTATCCCTTGGTGACGGGGCGCGATGGCGGCTCTGGCCTGGGACTGACGCTGGCGCAAACCTTTGTCCAACAGCATCTCGGGACGATCGAATGCGACAGTGAGCCCGGGCGTACCGATTTTCGAATCACCTTGCCCTTGCCCTGAGCCTTGGGTTTCGTTGGCTGGAGCCATGCATGAAGTCGATCTGGATTGTTGACGACGACCATTCGATACGTTTCGTTCTCGAAAAGGCCTTGGCGCGCGAGAACCTGCCGGTGCGCAGCTTCAGCAACACGCGCGACGTGCTGGCCGCGCTCGAAGACGACAGCCCGCAGGTGCTGGTGTCGGATATCCGCATGCCAGGCGGGTCGGGCCTGGAACTGCTGGCCAAGGTGAAGGAGCGTTGCCCCAAATTGCCCGTCATCGTGATGACCGCGTACTCGGATCTGGACAGCGCCGTGTCGGCGTTTCAGGGCGGTGCTTTCGAATACCTGCCCAAGCCCTTCGATGTGCCGCGTGCCGTCGAACTGATACGCCGCGCGCAGGAAGAGAGCCTGCGCGAAGCGGTCCAGGAAGAGCGCGACGCCCTGATGCCGGAAATGCTCGGCCAGGCACCTGCCATGCAAGACGTGTTTCGCGCCATCGGGCGCTTGAGCCAATCGATGGTGACGGTGCTGATCACCGGCGAGTCGGGCTCGGGCAAGGAATTGGTGGCTCGCGCGCTGCACAAGCACAGCCCGCGCGCCGACGGGCCGTTCGTGGCCATCAATACCGCGGCGATACCCAAGGACTTGCTCGAATCCGAGTTGTTCGGTCATGAGCGGGGTGCTTTTACCGGCGCGCAGGCCTCGCGGCGAGGTCGTTTCGAACAGGCCGATGGCGGCACCTTGTTCCTTGACGAGATCGGCGACATGCCGCTGGACTTGCAGACGCGGCTTTTGCGCGTGCTCAGCGACGGTCAGTTCTACCGCGTCGGTGGCCACAGCCCGATGCGCAGCAATGTGCGCGTGATTGCCGCGACACATCAGAACCTGGAAGACCGTGTCAAGCTAGGCGCCTTCCGCGAGGACTTGTTCCACCGCCTCAACGTGATACGGCTGCGCCTGCCGCCCCTGCGCGAGCGGCGCGAAGACATCGCCACGCTGGCGCGCTTTTTCCTGCAAAAAAGCGCGCTCGAGCTCGGCGTCGACGCCAAGCGGCTGAGCGAGGGCTCGCTCAAGCGTCTGGAGGCATTCGACTTTCCCGGCAATGTGCGTCAACTCGAAAACATCTGTCACTGGCTCACCGTGATGGCGCCCACGCAAATAGTCGAACCCAAGGACTTGCCGCCCGAGTTGCAGGCCGAAGTTGGCGTCGCGGATACGGTTGCGCCCAGGGTCCTGGCTGCTGCGGCGCCGATGCCGCTGACGCCTTTGCGTCCGCCGGGTGCTGGCACGCAAGACCCGTGGCTGATGGAGCTCAAGCGCGAAGCCCAGCATTTGCTCGAGAGTGGCGTGACGGATGTCTGGGAAATCTTGAACCGTCGCTTCGAGGCGCAACTGATTCAATGCGCGCTTGAGCAGACGCGCGGGCGGCGCATCGAGGCCGCGCAGAAACTGGGCATAGGACGCAACACCATCACGCGCAAGATCCAGGAGCTCGGGCTCGATGACTGAGCCTCTGAAAGCCTTTATTGCCAGGTTCACGGGCGTCTCGACGCGCGACGCGCGTCAAGCGGCGCGACTCAGATCTTGCCTTTCTTTCTGAGTCGGCTCAGCGTTTCGGCAGAAAGGTTCAGGTACGAGGCCAACTCCTTTTGCGGGATGCGGTCCACCAATTCAGCATGTTTGCGCTCGAAGCGGTGCACCCGCCCGGGCGCGTCGAGCAGGTGCAGGGTGATGGTGTGCGCCATGATCTCGCTCATCAAGCGCATCACCTCGTACTCGAAGGCCGCCTTGAGGGTCGGATGGTGGTCGATGAAGTCCACCCAGATGGGCAGCGGCAGTTTCGCGACGCGCGACTTGTTGACGCTGACGATGCTGTAGGGTGTCGGTGTCTTGAGTCGCCAGGCCGCGTAGCTGGTCTCGAAGTCGAACTCGGCGGCAAAGCGCAGGATCATTTCCTTGGCTTCGGCGTTCGTCACGACGCGCTTGAGAACGCCGTCGAGCACGAAGTACTGCTCCATGTCGTGCACGCCCTGTTCCAGCAAGTGATCGCCCTTGGCGGACTCGACCACAACGATATGGCGCTCCAGCTCGGACCAGTCTGCGTCGGACAACGCCGCGAGCACGATGTTGCGCCTCAGCTGAAGCCGGATCACGTTGCGTTCGGTGTGGCTGGACAAGGGCGCCGTACAGATCATGGAGCTTTTCCCCGGGGAAGCCCGGCATTTCGCGAAAATTGACCGTGGTCATCGTCCGAAGCCGAAGCTGCGGTTGATAGTCACGCCACGAGCATCGTGACATGAGCGCCACGGCGTGTGAAACCGCCGATGGCGGGCAACGCTGGATTCTATCTGCCCCTTGGGAGCCAGATAGGGCGGCGCCATGGTCATGCCCACAAGCCACCAGTCAACAACAAGCAAGACAAACGACACACCATCTTCGGGCTGCCCGGCTTCCTGAAAGAAGTAAATTCGCAAGAGCCATTCACAAGGAGATTTGAAAATGGGAAACAAGCCCCTCAACGGCATCAAGATCATCGACTTCACGCACGTGCAGGCGGGTCCGGCGTGCACGCAGATGCTGGCGTGGTTCGGTGCTGACGTGATCAAGGTCGAGCGCCCGGGGTCGGGCGACGTGACGCGCAACCAGTTGCGCGACATCCCGGAAGCTGACGCGCTGTACTTCACGATGCTCAACAGCAACAAGCGCTCGCTGACCCTGGACACCAAGACCCAGGAAGGCAAGGAAGTGCTGGAGAAGATGATCAAGGAGTCCGACGTGATGGTCGAGAACTTTGGTCCCGGCGCGCTTGATCGCATGGGCTTCACCTGGGAGTACATCCAGAAGCTCAACCCCAAGATGATCCTGGCCTCGGTCAAGGGCTTCAGCGATGGTCACGAATACGAAGACCTGAAGGTCTATGAGAACGTCGCGCAGTGCGCGGGTGGTGCTGCCTCGACCACAGGCTGGTGGAAGGGCGAGCAAGCCGGCCCGATGATCTCTTCGGCCGCGCTGGGCGATACCAACACCGGCATGCACCTGGCCATCGGCATACTGACGGCCATCATCGGGCGCCAGCAGACCGGCAAAGGCCAGAAGGTGGCGGTGGCGATGCAGGACGCCGTGCTCAATCTGTGCCGCGTCAAGATGCGCGACCAGCTGCGCCTGGACGCTGTCGGCCACCTTGAAGAGTACCCGCAGTACCCGCACGAGATGGAAGCGTTTGCCGACAAGGTGGTGCCGCGTGGCGGCAACGCCGGCGGGGGTGGACAACCGGGCTGGATTCTCAAGTGCAAGGGCTGGGAGACCGACCCCAACGCCTACATCTACTTCACGATCCAGGGCCAGGCCTGGGCGCCGATCTGTGATGCGCTGGGCAAGCCCGAGTGGAAGACCGACCCGGCCTACATGACGCCCAAGGGGCGCCAGCCGCACATCATGGACATCTTCGGCACGATCGAAGACTGGCTCAAGGACAAGACCAAGTTCGAAGCGGTGAACATCCTGCGCAAGTTCGACATTCCGTGCGCGCCGGTCTTCTCCATGAAAGAGCTGCTGCATGACAAGTCGCTGCGCGCCAGCGGCTCGATCGTCGAAGTGCCGCACAAGGTACGCGGCAGCTACTGGACGGTGGGCAGCCCGATCAAGTTCTCGGACCTCAAGCCCGAGATCACGGCGTCGCCGTTGCTGGGTGAGCATACCGACGAGGTGCTGGCCGAGCTGGGCTACACCCCGGCGCAGATCGCCCATATGCACGCTGCCAAGGCGGTCTGAGCCTCGATCCCGTCCAGCGGTCTGGCCAGAAGGCCTTGAGTCCCAAAAAGGCCATGAGCAAGGCACAGGACGGCTCTCGACGCCACGACTGCCGCCCGCAGTGCCGCGCTTCGGGCACGACCAAGCCGCGTGCCGCGCTGCTCAATCACGATGAACGGTCGGTCGCGATCGACGCAAGGACGCGCAATCGAATGGGTTTCAACAGCCAAACTCCAGTAGCGGGGCCGGGCTGCAAGATGTCACAAATAACACGCTACAACTCGGCCACGGCCGTGGGAGAACCTTGATGACCTATACAAGTCCCGATTTTTGGATAGCGCTGCTACAGATCATCGGCGTGAACATTGTGCTGTCGGGCGACAACGCGGTCGTCATCGCGCTGGCCGCGCGCAGCCTTCCGTTGCAACAGCAGAAGAAGGCGGTGGCCTGGGGCAGCGGCGCAGCGGTGGTGATGCGGATCGTGCTGACGATTGTGGCCGTCGAGTTGTTGCGCCTGCCTTACCTGAAACTGGTTGGCGCCGGCCTGCTGCTCTGGATTGCGGTGCATCTGCTATTGCCCGAGGAAGAGGGCGAGGGCCATGTCGATGGCAGCGGCAACCTCATGGCGGCCATCAAGACCATCTTGGTTGCGGATCTGGTGATGAGCCTGGACAACGTGATCGGTGTGGCCGCGGCCGCCAAGGGCAGCGTGCCGCTGCTGGTGATCGGTCTTGGGATCTCGATTCCACTCGTCATCTTCGCCAGCACGGTATTGCTCAAGCTGATGTCGCGCTTTCCGATCATCATCACGATCGGTGCGGCCCTGCTGGGCTGGGTGGCCGGCGAGATGGCGATCAGCGATCCTGCGGTGAAACTTTGGATTGACGCGAGCGCGGCCTTTTTGCACTACGCAGCACCCGTGCTCGGTGCGGGCGGCGTCGTGCTGCTGGGCTCGATGCTGGCCAAGCGCGCTGAAGCGCGACAGGTTGCAGCCAGTCAGGTCGAGGTCCCGCATGCGGCCAAGGGAATCAAACGCATGCTGCTTGCCATCGACGGCTCCATCGGGGCCGAACATGCCATGCGCCATCTGCTTTCGATGCGCGATGATTTACGTGACCCATCCAGTCTCGAGCTGCACGTCGTCAACGTGCAGCACTCGCTGCCGGGCGACGTTTCGAACTTCGTTGCGAACAAGACGCGCGAGGAATATCACCACGAGCTCAGCGCGGCAGCCCTGACGTCCACGCAGGCGGCGCTCGACCAGGCCGGCATGCGCTACGAGTTGCACGAACTCGTGGGGGACGCCGGCACCGAAATCGTTGCGCTGGCCGACGCGCTGAACGCCGATCTGATCGTGATGGGCAGGCGCGGCCTGGGCGCACAAACGGCGATTTTGCTGGGTTCGGTGGCGCAACATACGGTCGAGCATGCGACCGTCCCGGTGCTGCTGGTCAAGTAGTGGAGATGGTTGCACCATGGTCGCAGGACACCTGCCTTGGCGCAGGTTGCGGCGTCCGCCAAAGAGTTCCGGTGTTTTGATTGAAGCGTCACCCGGGGAAACCCCAGGGTGCAATTCTGCGGAAGTTGCCTGCGGTCAAGCGCAAATTTTCTGGACAGGCAGAGCATCTACACGCGATGAATGTGATCCGGCGCGCCGGAATTTCGGCGGATGGACAATCCGCAAGAATCAACAGGAGACAAAATGACCAAGCTTGAAAATCAGCACCACATTGCGTGGCTCGCTCGTGTCGGCTTTTCGGCGATCGCCGCCGCCGCCGCGCTGTCTTTGGCAGGTCCTGCACAGGCCTGGGAACCCACCAAGCCGGTGGAGTTTGTCGTGCCCGCCGGTACTGGCGGCGGCGCCGACCAGATGGCACGATTCATCCAAGGCATTGTCGTCAAGCACAAGCTGATGAAAGAGTCGATGATCGTCGTGAACAAGTCGGGCGGCGCTGGCGCCGAAGGCTTCCTCGACGTGAAGGGCGCCAAGGGCGACCCGAACAAACTCATCATTACGCTGTCCAACCTGTTCACCACGCCGATGGCCACCGGCGTGCCGTTCAACTGGAAAGACATGACGCCGGTCACCATGATGGCGCTCGACCAGTTCGTGCTGTGGGTCAATGCCGAGACACCGTACAAGACGCCGGCCGAGTACATTGCGGCCGTCAAGGCGGCGGGCCCGAGCAAGTTCAAGATGGGCGGAACGGGTTCCAAGCAAGAAGACCAGATCATCACCGTCGGCCTCGAAAAGGCCACCGGCACGAAGTTCATCTACATCCCCTTCAAGGGCGGTGGTGAAGTCGCTGTGCAACTGGTGGGCAAGCACATCGACTCGTCGGTGAACAACCCGATCGAGGCGGTCTCGCAATGGCGTGCCGGTGCACTGCGTCCGCTGTGCGTGTTCGACTCCGATCGGATGCCTTACAAGACCAAGATCACCGCCACAATGTCCTGGGGCGATATTCCGACCTGCAAGGAATCCGGCGTTCCCACCGACTACGTGATGCTGCGTGGCATCTTCATGGCTCCGGGCGTGACGGCCGAGCAAGTGGCCTTCTACAGCGACCTGCTGAAGAAGGTTCGCGAGACGCCTGAATGGAAGGATTTCATGGAAAAGGGCGCGTTCAACACGACCGCCCTGTCTGGCGAAGAGTTCACCAAGTGGCTCACGAAGGCCGAAGAAATGCATCATCAACTCATGACCGAAGCGGGGTTCATGGCGAAGAAGTAAAGAGCGAGTGGCAGTGCGCGCCGCCGTGCGGCGGTGTGCACGCCTCGCTGGACGACCGCCCGGTGCGGGTCACGGCAGGCGCCGTTGACGCGCGGCAAGGAGCGGTGCCGGCCACGGCGTCGTGGCAGGCTGCGGGGTCCGGTGCGGGCCTGCGCAACGGATTCTTCAATTCAGTTTCAAACCTCAGCCGCTCGCTGCGACCGCGGCCGCAGCCAACGCTGGCAACCTGAAAAAAGCACATTCTCATGTCAGACCAACAATCATCCGATTCGACCGACAGCCCGGTACTGGCCAAGAACAACACCGTCGACGCGGTGGTGGCGGTCATCCTCTTCGCGTTCGGCCTGGTCGTCGTGATCGAGTCGCGTCGGCTGGGCGCAGGGTGGACCGACGACGGACCGGGTTCGGGCTACTTTCCGTTCTACATCGGACTCATCACCTGTTTCTCGGCGCTGGGCATCTTCTACCAGTCGGTGTTCGACAAGGCGCGTGACACCGGCGCCTTTGTCAATCGCGTGCAGCTGGGTCGCGTTCTGTCGGTGTTCTTGCCGGCCATCGTGTTCGTGCTGGGCATCATGTACATCGGCATCTATATCGCTTCGACGATCTACATCACCGCGTTCATGATCATCCTGGGCAAATATCCGCCGGCCAAGAGCGCGCTGCTGGGCGTCGCCGTGAGTGTCTTCTTCTTCCTGATGTTCGAGGTCTGGTTCAAGGTGCCGCTGTACAAGGGACATTTTGACGCGCTGAGCTTCCTCGGCTACTGATTCTCCCCACTCAGAATTTTTCGGTACGGCGCGCGAACAACCGGCCGGTCCCACTCCTGGAGTTCGATTCGATGGAAAACCTTAATTCCTTGCTCGGGGGCTTTGCGGTCATCATGACGCCAGGCAACCTTGGCCTGATGCTGATCGGGATCACGCTGGGCGTCCTGATCGGCGTGCTGCCGGGTCTGGGCGGCGCCAACGGTGTCGCCATCCTCTTGCCACTGACCTTCTCGATGTCGCCTACCTCGGCCATCGTGATGTTGTCATGCCTGTACTGGGGGGCCTTGTTCGGCGGTGCGATCACATCGATCCTGTTCAATATTCCAGGGGAGCCCTGGTCGGTGGCCACCACCTTCGACGGTTATCCGATGGCCCAGAAGGGCCAGGCGGGGCAGGCCCTGACAGCAGCGTTCACGTCGTCCTTCGTCGGTGCGTTCATCGCGGTGCTGATGATCACCTTCCTGGCGCCGCTGGTGGCGAAGTTCGCGCTCGAGTTCGGTTCACCCGAGTTCTTTTCCGTCTACCTGCTGACCTTCTGCAGCTTCGTCGGCATGGGCAAGGGATCGCCCTTCAAGATCCTGATCTCGATGGCCGTCGGCTTCGCGCTCGCCTCGGTGGGTATGGACACCGTGACCGGGCAGTTGCGCCTGACCTTCGGCTCGACCGAACTGATGCGCGGCTTCGACTTCCTGATCGCGGTGATCGGCCTGTTCGGTATCGCCGAAATCCTGCAGTCGATGGAGGAAGGCCTGCAGTTCTCCGGCAAGGCCGCCAAGCTCAATCCGAAAGTGGTCTGGGAGACCTGGAAGAGTCTGCCCCAGTACTGGGTGACCTCATTGCGCAGTGCGCTGGTGGGCATCTGGATGGGCATCACGCCGGGCGGCGCCACGCCGGCGTCGTTCATGAGCTACGGTCTGGCCAAGAAGATGTCCAGGAACGGAGCGAAATTCGGCACCGGCGTGATCGAAGGCGTCATCGCACCGGAAACCGCCGCGCACGCGGCTGGCACCAGCGCCCTGTTGCCGATGCTGGCGCTGGGCATCCCGGGCTCGCCCACGGCAGCCGTGCTGCTCGGCGGTCTGCTGATCTGGGGTCTGCAGCCCGGACCGCTGTTGTTCGTCGAGCAGAAAGATTTCGTCTGGGGATTGATCGCGAGCATGTACCTGGGCAATATCGTCGGACTCATCGTCGTGCTCTCGACGGTGCCGCTGTTCGCCTCGATCCTGCGCATTCCGTTTTCAATCATCGCGCCTGTGATCATCGTCATCTGCGCCATTGGTGCCTACACGGTGAACAATGCGATGCTTGACGTCTGGTTCATGCTCGGCTTCGGTCTGGTCGGCTACGTGTTCAAGAAGTTGAACTACCCGCTGGCTCCGCTCGTGCTGGCGCTTGTGCTCGGCGACAAGGCGGAGAATGCGTTCCGACAGGCGATGTTGGCGTCGCAGGGCGACGTGGGCATCATGTGGTCGAATCCCTTGGTAGGATCGATCAGCTCGCTGGCGATGGTGATGCTGTTTTGGCCGCTGATTTCCAAGGGCATCGCGAAAATCCGACCCGCAAAGAAGAGTGAATTTCCCGAAGATCAACCGGTGGACTGAGCAAGGAAGAATGACATGCCCGTAATCGCATTCACCCAGGAGATGGGTTCGCTTGCCAAGGATGTGGCAATCCAGCTGGCCGAGGAAATGAAGCTTGACGTGCTCCGTCACGAGGTCGTCGAGCATGTGGCCAATCGCATGCAGCTGTCCAAGAGCTTGGTGAACCGCTTGCGCGAGGGCAAGGCCGGGGTCATCGAGCGTCTGCGCGCCGACCAGCGCAGCATGGCCTTGTATTCGGCCGAGGAGGTGTTCGAGGTCGCGGCGCGCGGCAACGTCGTGTTGCGGGGCTGGGGCGCAGCCGCCTTGCTGCACCCGGTGCCGCATGTGATCTGCGTGCGTGTCACGCGGACCTTCGAAAAACGCGTCGAATGGTTGATGGACCATCTTGAGATCGACGACACGCAGGCCGCAGCCGACGAGATCCGCCGCAGCGATCAGGCGCATGCGTCGCGCATGCATGCCATGTTGGGCGTGACCTGGGGCGACCCGCTGCTGTTCGACTTGGTGCTCAACACCGACAGACTGTCGGTCCAGAGCTGCGTGAACGTGATCCGCGAACTGGCCGGACGTCCCGAGTTCGCCGAAACCGAGCAATCACGGGCGCTGATCCAAGGCATGGCGTTGGAGGCACGCATTCGCTCGACGCTACGGTCGGGTGACGAGACGCATGACATCCAGGTCACGATCGAATGTCATGACGGGCATGTCAAGTTGACCGGCATTGTGTTCAGCGAATCGGAACGCGCCTTGACACAGAACGTCGTCGCTGGCGTGCCGGGCGTGGTGGACGTCGACAATCAATTGCGGATGATGACCGGGACGAAACTGTTCAAGGCCGTCAGAGAATGATCCTTGACGCGGCAGTGGCAACGCGCCGGGTCAAATCTTTCCGCGTTTCTTCAGCCGACTCAGCGTTTCAGCCGAGAGATTGAGGTAGGACGCGAGTTCCTTCTTCGGCACGCGCCGGGCCAGTTCGGGATGTTTGCGCTCGAAGCGGTGCACCCGCCCGGGCGCGTCGAGCAGGTGCAGGGTGATGGTGTGCGCCATGATCTCGCTCATCAAGCGCATCACCTCGTACTCGAAGGCCGCCTTGAGGGTCGGATGGTGGTCGATGAAGTCCACCCAGATGGGCAGCGGCAGTTTCGCGACGCGCGACTTGTTGACGCTGACGATGCTGTAGGGGGTCGGTGTCTTGAGTCGCCAGGCCGCGTAGCTGGTCTCGAAGTCGAACTCGGCGGCAAAGCGCAGGATCATCTCCTTGGCTTCGGCGTTCGTCACGACGCGCTTGAGAACGCCGTCGAGCACGAAGTACTGCTCCATGTCGTGCACGCCCTGTTCCAGCAAGTGATCGCCCTTGGCGGACTCGACCACAACGATATGGCGCTCCAGCTCGGACCAGTCTGCGTCGGACAACGCCGCGAGCACGATGTTGCGCCTCAGCTGAAGCCGGATCACGTTGCGTTCGGTGTGGCTGGACAAGGGCACCGTACAGATCATGGAAGGCCGCCTTGGAACCCGGGCATTTCGCGAAAATTGACCGCGGTCATTGTCTGAATCAGAGCCTGCGAGTGATAGTGCTGCCACGAAGTTGGTGGTCTCGCCGACAGAGTGCGAAAGACCGCGCAAACCGACAAATTCTAGCAAGGACATCCGATCCGCAAGGGCACCGCAAGTGCGCTGCCCGCAGCAGGCCGTAGGCCAGTATCCGGGCCGGCAACAAGCTCAGGCAAACGGGCCGGCATGGAACCATCGCAAGGGTTGCCGAACGCCCGATCCGATTTCAATCAACGGCAAGATGGAGAGGATTTCAATATGACAAGCGACACGCCCTCACAAGAAACGACTGACGGTTTTCATCTGCTCATTGATGCGCTCAAGCTCAACGACATTGACACCATCTTCGGCTTGCCCGGCATTCCCATCACCGACCTCACGCGCATGGCGCAAGCCGAAGGCATGCGAGTCATCTCGTTCCGCCACGAGCAGCACGCTGGCAACGCTGCCGCGGCCGCGGGTTTCCTGACGCAAAAACCCGGCATCTGCCTGACCGTCTCGGCGCCGGGCTTTTTGAACGGTCTGACCGCGCTGACCAACGCGACCACCAACTGCTTCCCGATGATCCTGATCAGCGGCTCTTCCGAGCGCGAGATCGTCGACCTGATGCAAGGCGACTACGAAGAGATGGATCAGCTCGCCATCGCCAAGCCGCTGTGCAAGGCGGCGTTCCGGGTGCTTCATGCCGAAGACATCGGGGTTGGCGTCGCGCGTGCGATCCGTGCGGCGGTGTCGGGCCGCCCGGGCGGCGTCTATCTGGACCTGCCCGCCAAACTGTTCGGCCAAGCCATGGACGCGGCCGCCGGCAAGGCTTCGCTGATCAAGGTGGTCGATCCGGCGCCGCGCCAGATCCCGGCGCCTGACGCCGTCAAGCGCGCGCTGGACCTGCTCAAGAGCGCCAAGAAGCCCTTGATCCTGCTGGGCAAGGGTGCTGCCTACGCGCAGGCCGATGCTGACATCCGCAGCCTGGTCGAGAACTCCGGCATTCCCTATCTGCCGATGTCCATGGCCAAGGGCCTGCTGCCCGACACCCACGAGCAATCGGCCTCGGCCGCGCGCTCGTTCGTGCTGCCCGAAGCCGACGTGGTGCTGCTCATCGGCGCGCGCCTGAACTGGCTGCTTTCGCAAGGCAAGGGCAAGACCTGGGGTGGCAAGGACCACAAGGCCTGGGGCGGCCAGAAATTCATCCAGATCGACATTTCCCCCACCGAGGCTGACAGCAATGTGCGCATCGAGGCTCCGCTGGTGGGCGACATCGGTTCCTGTGTCTCGGCCCTGCTGGCCGGCATGGGTTCGAACTGGTCCAAGCCGCCAGCCGAATGGCTGAATGCGATTGCCGAGCGCAAGACCAAGAACGTCGCCAAGATGGCCGAGACCCTGGCGAAGAATCCGCCCGTGATGAACTATCACAGCTCACTCAACGTGGTGCGCGACATCATCAAGGCCAACCCGGACGCCATCCTGGTCAACGAAGGGGCCAACGCGCTGGACTTCACACGCTCAATCGTCGACATGTACAAGCCGCGCAAGCGCCTGGACGTCGGCACCTGGGGCATCATGGGCATCGGCATGGGATTTTCCGTCGCAGCTGCCGTGGTCACGGGCCAGCCCGTCATCGCCATCGAAGGTGACAGCGCGTTCGGTTTTTCCGGCATGGAAGTCGAAACCATCTGCCGCTACAAGCTGCCGGTCTGTATCGTCATCATGAACAACAACGGCGTCTACCGCGGCGACGAAGTCAACGTGACGGGCGGCAAGGATCCGTCGCCCCTGGTGTTCGTGAAGGGCGCGCGCTACGAGATGATGATGCAGGCCTTCGGCGGTGTGGGCGTGCAGGCCACGACGCCGGCCGAGCTGCGCAAGGCCATGGAAGAAGCCATCAAGTCCGGCAAGCCGACCCTGATCAATGCGGTCATCGACGAAGGCGCCGGCACCGAAAGCGGCCGCATCACCAGCCTCAACCCGCAAAGCGCGGCCAAGAAGAAGTAAATTCGCAAGAGCCATTCACAAGGAGATTTGAAAATGGGAAACAAGCCCCTCAACGGCATCAAGATCATCGACTTCACGCACGTGCAGGCGGGTCCGGCGTGCACGCAGATGCTGGCGTGGTTCGGTGCTGACGTGATCAAGGTCGAGCGCCCGGGGTCGGGCGACGTGACGCGCAACCAGTTGCGCGACATCCCGGAAGCTGACGCGCTGTACTTCACGATGCTCAACAGCAACAAGCGCTCGCTGACCCTGGACACCAAGACCCAGGAAGGCAAGGAAGTGCTGGAGAAGATGATCAAGGAGTCCGACGTGATGGTCGAGAACTTTGGTCCCGGCGCGCTTGATCGCATGGGCTTCACCTGGGAGTACATCCAGAAGCTCAACCCCAAGATGATTCTGGCCTCGGTCAAGGGCTTCAGCGATGGTCACGAATACGAAGACCTGAAGGTCTATGAGAACGTCGCGCAGTGCGCGGGTGGTGCTGCCTCGACCACAGGCTGGTGGAAGGGCGAGCAAGCCGGCCCGATGATCTCTTCGGCCGCGCTGGGCGATACCAACACCGGCATGCACCTGGCCATCGGCATACTGACGGCCATCATCGGGCGCCAGCAGACCGGCAAAGGCCAGAAGGTGGCGGTGGCGATGCAGGACGCCGTGCTCAATCTGTGCCGCGTCAAGATGCGCGACCAGCTGCGCCTGGACGCTGTCGGCCACCTTGAAGAGTACCCGCAGTACCCGCACGAGATGGAAGCGTTTGCCGACAAGGTGGTGCCGCGTGGCGGCAACGCCGGCGGGGGTGGACAACCGGGCTGGATTCTCAAGTGCAAGGGCTGGGAGACCGACCCCAACGCCTACATCTACTTCACGATCCAGGGCCAGGCCTGGGCGCCGATCTGTGATGCGCTGGGCAAGCCCGAGTGGAAGACCGACCCGGCCTACATGACACCCAAGGGGCGCCAGCCGCACATCATGGACATCTTCGGCACGATCGAAGACTGGCTCAAGGACAAGACCAAGTTCGAAGCGGTGAACATCCTGCGCAAGTTCGACATTCCGTGCGCGCCGGTCTTCTCCATGAAAGAGCTGCTGCATGACAAGTCGCTGCGCGCCAGCGGCTCGATCGTCGAAGTGCCGCACAAGGTGCGCGGCAGCTACTGGACGGTGGGCAGCCCGATCAAGTTCTCGGACCTCAAGCCCGAGATCACGGCGTCGCCGTTGCTGGGTGAGCATACCGACGAGGTGCTGGCCGAGCTGGGTTACACCCCGGCGCAGATCGCCCATATGCACGCTGCCAAGGCGGTTTGACAATGCTGAGGCATTTCGTCTTCGGTGCTTGCATTGACGGCACCCAATGGGTGCCGTTTTTGCTGGCATTCAGCAGAAATGGACAGATCGTGTCTGAACCAGCAACTCTTGGCATGCACCCGGACATCGACTGTCATGAGCGCCTCGCGGAACTCGACGCAACTCGGCTCTGGCGGGCCGTGAGCTGGCGCGAGACACAAGCAACGCGGAGACGCGCATGAGCAAGGCCCTTGAAGGCTATCGAATCCTCGACTTCACCCATGTGCAGTCGGGTCCCACCTGCACGCAGCTGCTGGCCTGGTTCGGCGCCGATGTGATCAAGGTCGAGCGTGTTGGCGAAGGCGATGCCACACGGGGGCAACTGCGCGATATACCCGATGCCGACAGTCTGTACTTCACGATGCTCAACCACAACAAGCGCTCGGTCACGATAGACACCAAGAAGCCCGAGGGCAAGCAGGTGCTGGAGGCCTTGATCAAGCATTGCGACGTGCTGGTCGAAAACTTCGCGCCCGGCGCACTCGACCGCATGGGTTTCAGCTGGGAGCGCATCAACGAGCTGAATCCGCAAATGGTGGTCGCCTCGGTCAAGGGTTTTGGCCCGGGCCGGTACGAGAACTGCAAGGTGTACGAGAACGTCGCCCAGTGCGCGGGCGGCTCGGCGTCGACGACCGGTTTTGACGACGGCCCGCCGATGGTCACGGCCGCGCAGATCGGCGACAGCGGCACCGGCGTGCACCTGGCGCTGGGCATTCTTGCGGCGCTGCTGCAGCGCCAGCGCACCGGCCGCGGGCAGAAGGTGCTGGCGCCCATGCAAGACGCTGTGCTGAACCTGTGCCGCGTCAAGTTGCGCGACCAGCAGCGCCTGGACCGCACTGGTGTGTTGAAGGAATATCCGCAATATCCAGACACCGCCTTCGGCGCCGCCGTGCCGCGCGCCGGCAATGCCTCGGGCGGTGGTCAGCCGGGCTCGATACTCAAGTGCAAGGGCTGGGAGACCGATCCCAACGCCTACATCTACTTCATCACGCAGGCGGCGGTGTGGCCCGCGGTGTGCAGGCTGATTGGCGAAGAGGGCTGGATCACCGACGCTGCCTTTGCCACGCCGGCCGCACGCCTGCTGCACCTCAAGCCGATCTTCGCGCGCATCGAACAGTGGACCATGACCATGACCAAGTTCGAGGCGATGGAAATCCTCAACCAGCACGACATTCCTTGCGGGCCGATTCTTTCGATGCAGGAACTCATCGACGAGCCCTCGTTGCGCGCCAGCGGCACCGTCGTCGAGGTCGACCACCCGGTGCGGGGCAAGTATCTGACGGTGGGCAACCCGATCAAGCTGTCGGACAGCATCACCGAAGTCACACGCTCGCCACTCTTGGGCGAGCACACCGATGAGGTCCTGCGGCAATTGGGCTACAGCGATGAAAAGATCGCGGCACTGCGTACGGATCGCGTGATCTGAGGCCGCCAGCATGAACAAGGACAAGGCGGGTTCGAGTCGAATCGAGGATACTTTCAAGGCATTCCGGAGCGCCTTGTCGAGACCGCCCGAAGGCAGGCCGCAATGCCCGGCGGGTGACCTCGTCGTTGCACAGGCGCAGCCAAGTCAGGCAGCAGCGTCCCTGCTCAACCGCCAGGCGACCGCATTTGTGAATTTCTCCAATCGCAGCGCAGGCATCGAACCACCGCCTGCGCTCTGCAACCTGCGCCAAACAGCCATCGACAGCAATGAAGCATAAAGTCATCCCCATCGCGGCGCCCCAGCTCTCAAAGGAGCGCAAGCGCCAGGCTCCGAAGGGTCGCCGTGTCGACGCCGCAGCGCTTGGCGAAGTGCAGGCGCTGCTGGGCGACGCATCGCGCCGGTCCGACCTGCTCATCGAGCATCTGCACAAGATTCAGGACCGCTTCGGCCACCTCTCGGCAGCGCATCTCGCGGCCCTCGCGCAGGAGATGCGTCTGGCGCAGACCGAGGTCTATGAAGTGGCCACCTTCTACCATCACTTCGACGTGGTCAAGGAAGGCGACGCCGCGCCGCGGCCCTGACGGTGCGCGTCTGTGACGGCCTGTCGTGCGAGATGGCGGGCGCGCGCGATCTGCTGGCCAGGCTCCCGAAGATTCTCGGCAGGGAAGTCCGCGTTGTCGGCGTCCCTGTATTGGCAGATGCGAACAGGCACCCGCTGCCGTGGTCGGACAAAACCCCGTGCCGCACGCCACTTGCGAAGCCGTTGCCGCCGCCGTGCAGGTGGGTGCCGTCACGCACGCCCCGCAAGAATTCATCGACCTTGCGGCCTACCAGGCGGCGGGTGGTTATGCCCTGCTCAAGGAATGCATCTCGGGCCAGCGCGAAGTTGAAGCTGTCATCAAGACCATGGAGGAGTCGGCGCTGCGCGGTCTGGGCGGTGCAGGTTTCCCGGCCGGTCGCAAATGGCGCATCGTGCGTGCCGAGGCGGGCCCGCGCCTGATGGCAGTCAACATCGACGAAGGCGAGCCCGGCACCTTCAAGGATCGCGTCTATCTGGAGCGCGATCCGCATCGTTTCCTGGAAGGCATGCTGATTGCCGCGTGGGCCGTCGGCATCGACAGCATCTACATCTATCTGCGCGATGAATACCACGGCTGCCGCTTCATGCTCGAAGCCGAACTCGACAAGCTCAAGGCGCTGGCAACGATTGGCCGAATGCCCGAGATCAGCCTGCGGCGCGGCGCTGGTGCCTATATCTGCGGAGAAGAATCCGCGATGATCGAATCGATCGAAGGCAAGCGCGGCATGCCGCGTCTGCGCCCGCCCTATGTGGCGCAGGTGGGCTTGTTCGGTCGTCCGACCCTCGAACACAATTTCGAGACCCTCTATTGGGTGCGCGAAATCCTTGAAAAAGGCGGCGCCTGGTTCACCTCGCAGGGCCGCAACGGTCGCCACGGTTTGCGCTCGTTTTCGGTGTCGGGTCGCGTCAAGAGCCCCGGCGTGAAAGTCGCGCGGCGGGTATCACGATCCAGCAGCTGATCGACGAATATTGCGGCGGCATGCAAGACGGACACAGCTTCTACGCCTATCTGCCCGGCGGCGCGTCGGGCGGCATTTTGCCCGCGCATATGAACGAGATCCCGCTTGACTTCGACACGCTGCAACCGTTTGGCTGCTTCATCGGCTCGGCGGCGGTGGTCGTGCTGTCGGACCAGGACACGGCGGTGGCCGCCGCGCGCAACACCATGCGCTTCTTTGCGCATGAGTCATGTGGTCAATGCACACCGTGTCGCAATGGCACCGCCAAGGCCTCGGCGCTGATCGAGAAGCCGCATTGGGATCTGGCGCTGCTGGCCGATCTGTCCCTGGTGATGCGCGATGCATCGATCTGCGGTCTGGGCCAGGCGGCGCCGAACCCGATCGACTGCGTCGTCAAGTATTTTCCTCACGAGTTAGCCTGAAGGTTTCACCATGAACGCAATCACCCGCCGCGAACTCGCGCAGCTGGACGCCCCCACCGTCAGCTTCGAACTCAATGGCCGCTCCGTCACGGCGCGCGCCGATCAGACCATTCTCCAGATCGCGCAGGCCGAGGGCATCGAGGTGCCGCACCTTTGCTACAAGGAAGGTCTGGAAGCGGTTGGCAACTGCCGTTCCTGCATGGTCGAAATCGCCGGCGAGCGCGTGCTGGCGCCCTCGTGCTGCCGTACGCCGACGGCCGGCATGAAGGTGAGCACCGACAGCGAGCGCGCCGTCAAGTCGCAGCAGCTGGTGCTTGAGCTCTTGCTCTCCGACATGCCCGAGACGAGCTACACGCGCCACAACGAGGTCGATCTGTGGGCCGGCAAGCTCGGTGTCGGCAAGCCGCGTTTCGAAGCGCGTGCCGCGCGCGCGCTGATCTGTCGCACCCGGCGATTGCGGTCAACCTCGACGCCTGCATCCAGTGCACGCGCTGTCTGCGCGCCTGTCGCGACGAGCAGGTGAATGACGTGATCGGCCTGGCCTTCCGCGGCAGCGACGCGAAGATCGTGTTCGACATGGACGACGCGATGGGAGCATCGACCTGCGTGGCCTGCGGCGAATGCGTGCAGGCGTGTCCGACCGGCGCACTCATGCCGGCGCGTGACGTGGCGCTGACGATTCCCGACAAGCAGGTGGCGTCCTTGTGTCCGTTTTGCGGTGTGGGTTGCCAGCTCACCTACAACGTGAAGGACAACAAAATTTTGTTCGTGAACGGCCGCGATGGTCCGGCCAACCATGAACGCCTGTGCGTGAAGGGGCGCTACGGCTTCGACTACGCCCACCATCCGCATCGCCTCACGGTGCCACTGATCCGGCGCGCCGACGCGCCCAAGCGCGGCGACTTCGTGATGGATCCGGACCGCGTGCTCGACGTGTTCCGCGAAGCGAGCTGGGAAGAGGCGCTCGAATTCGCAGGCGGCAAGCTCGCCGACATCCGTGACCGGCATGGCAAGAAATCGCTGGCTGGTTTCGGTTCGGCCAAGGGCAGCAACGAAGAGGCCTACCTGTTCCAGAAGCTGGTCCGCACCGGGTTTGGCAGCAATAACGTCGACCACTGCACGCGCTTGTGCCATGCGTCGAGCGTGGTCGCGCTGCTCGAAGGCATCGGGTCGGGCGCGGTGTCGAATCCGGTGATGGACGTGACGAAGGCCGAGGTCGTCATCATCATCGGCGCGAACCCGAGCGTGAACCACCCGGTGGCCGCGAGCTGGATCAAGAACGCGGTGAACAATGGCACCAAACTGATCGTCTGCGACCCGCGGCGCTCTGACCTGGCGCGCATGGCGCACCGCTACCTGCAGTTCAAGCCCGACACCGACGTCGCGCTGCTCAACGCGATGATGCATGTCATCGTGAGCGAGAATCTGGTCGACAGCGACTTCATCGCCAGCCGCACGATCGGCTATGAGGATCTGCGCAAGAACGTCGAAGGCTACAGTCCCGAGGCGATGGCGCCGATCTGCGGCATCGACGCCGAGACGATCCGCTATGTGGCGCGGCTCTACGCCACGTCCAAGGCGTCGATGATTCTGTGGGGCATGGGTGTCTCGCAGCATGTGCACGGCACCGACAACGCACGCTGCCTGATCGCATTGGCGCTGATGACGGGCCAGATCGGCCGTGACGGCACCGGGCTGCATCCCTTGCGCGGGCAGAACAATGTGCAAGGCGCGTCCGACGCGGGCCTGATCCCGATGATGTATCCCGACTACCAGCATGTATCCGACGCGGGCACGCGGGCGCGCTTCGAAGCCGCCTGGGGCGTGGCTGCCGGCTCGCTCGACAGCCAGCCGGGATTGACCGTTGTGGAAGTCATGCACGCCATCAAGCAAGGCAGCATCCGCGGCATGTATGTGATGGGCGAAAACCCGGCCATGTCGGACCCCGATGCGAACCACGCGCGCGAGTCGCTCGCCGCGCTCGATCACCTGGTCGTGCAGGACATCTTCCTGACCGAAACGGCGTATCTGGCCGACGTGATCCTGCCCGCCAGTGCCTTCCCTGAAAAAACCGGCAGTTTCACCAACACCGACCGCCTCGTGCAGATGGGCCGTCAGGCCATCGACCCGCCGGGCGACGCGCGGCAAGACCTGTGGATCATCCAGAGCCTGGCCCAGCGCCTGGGCCTGGCCTGGAATTACGGCCATGTCTCGGAGGTGTTCGACGAGATGCGCCACACCATGCCCAGCATCGCAGGCATCACCTGGGAGCGGCTGGAGCGCGAGCATGCGGTCACCTATCCCTGCACCAAAGAGGGCGACCCGGGACAATCGGTGGTGTTCACTCATGACTTTCCGCGCGAGGGCGGGCGCGCGCGCTTCGTGCCGGCCGACATCATCAGCGCTGACGAGCGGCCCGACGCCGACTATCCGATGGTGCTGATCACCGGGCGCCAGTTGGAACATTGGCACACCGGCAGCATGACACGGCGCGCCACGATGCTCGATGCGATCGAGCCCGATCCGGTGGCCCTCGTGCATCCGCTCGACCTGGCCGAGATGGGCGGCCAGCCCGGCGATGTGATCACGATAGCCTCGCGTCGCGGCGAGGTCGTGTTGTATGCGCGCGCTGACGACAGCTCACCGCGCGGCGCCGTGTTCGTGCCGTTCTGCTACTACGAGGCGGCGATCAACAAGCTGACGAATGCGGCCCTGGATCCGTTCGCCAAGATCCCCGAATTCAAGTACTGCGCCATCCGCATCTCGATGGGGGGCACCCCGCAGACGCCATCGAGCTACGGGGGTGGGCAGGCCTTGACGCGGGCGCGCGGCGAGGCAGTAAGCTGAGGTCCAGCACAACAGCGGAGTCAGCCATGGCAGTACACGAAATTCTCAAGATGGGCGACCCGCGCTTGCTGCGCGTGGCCGGCCCGGTTCCTGCGGCCAACTTCGACAGACCTGAGCTGCATGCGCTGATCGCCGACATGTTCGAGACCATGGCGGCGGCGCGTGGCGCAGGCCTGGCCGCGCCGCAGATCGGCGTCGATCTGCAATTGGTGATTTTCGGTTTTCAGCGCAACGAGCGTTACCCGCAGGCGCCGCCCGTGCCGGCCACGGTGCTCATCAACCCGGTCATCACGCCACTCACTGATGAGATGGTGGATGGCACCGAAGGCTGCCTGTCGGTGCCGGGCTTGCGTGGCGTGGTGCCGCGCTACAGCCGCATCCGCTATACCGGCTTCGATCAATTCGGCGCGCCGCTCGAGCGCGAGGCCGACGGCTTTCATGCCCGCGTGGTGCAGCATGAATGCGACCACCTGATGGGCGTGCTGTATCCGATGCGCATCAAGGACTTCAGCCAGTTCGGCTACACCAGCGTGTTGTTTCCCGAGGCCGACCCCGACATCGACGATTGATGCCCGAGACGTAACAAAACGTGTGCCGCGTCAGCCCGCAGGGGGCTGCCCGCGTTGTAAGGCGAACCGGCGGCACAGGAGAGACCGACATGAAGTCAGGAACAAGCGGCAGTGCGCCGCACTCGCAATGGCGTCGCTGGCTGAACCTCGCATTGGTCGGTCTCAGCCTGGTGGCAGGCGCCGCCTGGGCCGATCCGCCCGGGCGTGTCGGCCGTATCGCCGATATCGAAGGCCATGTCTGGCTGTTCGACGGCGAAAGCAACGAGTGGGTCGCGGCATTGCGCAATCGTCCGCTCACGGCGGGCGACCGCATCAGCACCGACGCCGACGGGCGCAGCGTGCTCAGGATCGGACCCACCAGCGTGATGGTCGATGCCCAGACTGAACTCGAAGTGCTGCAGCTCGACGACGCGCATGTGAGCTTTCAACTTCACGACGGCAGCATGGCGCTGCGCTTGCGCACGCGCGAAACCGCGCTGGAATACCAGGTGCTGACGCGCGAGGGCAGCTTCAATCCCGAGCGCGCCGGGCACTACCGCATCGACCGCCGCGACGACATCAGCTATGCCAGTGTTTGGTCGGGTGAGCTGCGCCACGAGTCCGGCGCCAGCGTGATGAGCCTGCGTGCCGGTCAGCGGGGCGAGTTTCTCGGCGACGCCTATGCACAGGACAGGCTGATCGCGCCAGAGCGCGATGCCTTTTCCGACTGGGTGATGGCGCAGGAGGCGCGTGAACAGCGTTCGGTGTCTGAGCGCTATGTGTCGCCCGAAATGACCGGCGCCGAAGACCTCGACCGCTATGGGCGCTGGGACGAATCACCCGAATACGGGCCGGTCTGGATACCGCTGCAGGTCGAGGCCGGATGGGCACCCTACCGCCAGGGCCGTTGGGTGTCCATCATGCCGTGGGGCTGGACCTGGGTCGACGACGCGCCCTGGGGCTTTGCGCCGTTTCACTACGGGCGTTGGGCGAGGTACCGCGAGCACTGGTGCTGGGTGCCGGGCAGCTATGTGCAAAGGCCGGTCTATGCGCCGGCGCTGGTGGCTTGGGTGGGGGGGCCGCAGCTGAGTGTGTCGGTGACGATAGGGTCACGTCCGCCGCCCATGGTGGGCTGGTTCCCGCTGGCGCCGCGCGAGGTTTATGTGCCCAGCTATCGAGTGAGCCACCGCTACGCTCGAGACCTCAACGTCAGTCAGGTGCCCGATGGCGCCTTCGTCGACCGGGCGCTTGAGTCGCCGCGTCGGCCGCCGCACGAGTTCTACCGCAATCGCGATGTGCGCGGCGCAGTCACCGTCGTGCCCGTCAGTTCGATCGGCCGCGGACGGCCCATCGAGCGCATCGCCGATCCGGGCACGATTCAGCAGTTGACGCAGACCCAGGTGCACATCGATCCGGGCCTGCCTGCGCCTGCGCCCGAGCCTCAGCGCTATCAGCCACGCCGGCCCGACCGGAACCTGCCTGAGCGCGTCATGCCCGGCGGGCGCAGGGTTCAGGTCGAAGCGAACGAGACCGGGCGGGCCGTGATCGCGCCGAGTCAAGCTGCGCCGGGCTGGGTCCGACCCGGTCAGGTGCCAGAGCCGCGCGGACCGGTGACGCTGCCGCCGGCCCGGCAGGCTGCGCCGGCTCAGCCAGCACCAGGCTGGGACCATCCCGGCCAGGAGTCGGTGCCGCGCGACTACCGAGGGCGCGAGGCAGGGCGCGAGGGCGTGCCGCAAGCGCCGCGTCCGGACACTGTTGACCGCATCTCCAGACGTGAGCGCGTCAACCCGCCTGTCGCCATGCCGGAGCGCGAACCGGCACCAGCCGCGCCCGCGATGCGCTTGCCCGGCCCGCAGCAAGGCCAGGCGCCGAGCGTGCAGCGCGCCGAGCCGGCACGCGATGCCGGCCCGCGCAGGGCGCCGCCTGAAGTGCGTATGCCGGAGAGGGACGAGACGCCGGCCAAACGAGAAGACCGGCGTGACATCAGGCGACCCGCCCGGACCAACCTCGAATAAACCCGCTCAAAGCGTCTTGTCGAGGACCTTCCAGACGTTGTCGAGCATCTGCGGATGCGCTTTCGCCAAGGGATGAATGCGGTCGGGTTGGAACCAGTCCTGCGCATCCTTGCGATCAGCAATGCCTTGCAACAAGAACGGCACAAGCGGCACCGACTCGGCCTTCGCCAGTTGGGCGAACAGCGCGGCAAACTCGTCAGCGTATTGCCTGCCGTAATTGGGCGGCACCCGCATGCCCACGATGATGGGCTTGGCGCCTGCGCCGCGACACGCGCGCAGCATGGCCAGCAGATTGTCCCGCGTCATGCTCAAGGGCAGGCCACGCAAAGCGTCATTGCCGCCGAGTTCGATCAGCACATGGCTGGGGCGGTATTTTTCGAGCAAGGCCGGCAGGCGCGAACGACCGCCCGAGGTCGTGTCGCCGCTGATGCTGGCATTCACCACGCCGACACCGCGTCGGGCGCGCGCCAGGCGTTGTTCCAGCAAGGCCACCCAGCCCTCGCCGCGGCCTATGCCATATTCGGCCGACAGGCTGTCGCCCAGCACCAGAACCAGTTGGGCGCTCGACGCTGATCTCTTGGTTGCCGCCGCTGCCGGAGCCAGCAGCAGGCACAAGCCCAACACGCTACAGTGAGCCATCAGCGCACGTCGCCGCATTTCCATTCCTGCCCTTCCATGCCAAACAACATCATTGAAGCTGACCGCATCACCAAGCAAGTCAAGGACTCCTCCGGGACGCTGACGATTCTGCATGAGATCAGCTTCAAGCTGGCCAGGCAGGAATCGGTGGCCATTGTCGGCGCGTCAGGTTCGGGCAAATCGACGTTGCTGTCGATACTGGCAGGGCTCGACACACCCAGCAGCGGCGCGGTGCGGCTGGCCGGCGTCGATCTGTTCTCACTTGACGAAGACGCGCGCGCCGCCGTGCGCGGCAATCTGGTGGGTTTCGTGTTCCAGAGCTTTCAATTGCTCGGCAATCTCAATGCGCTCGAAAACGTGATGTTGCCGCTGGAGCTCCAAGGCCACGCGCAAGCCAAGCGTCTGGCCAGCGAGATGCTCGACCGCGTGGGTCTGACTGAGCGTTTGAAGCACTATCCGCGCGTGTTGTCGGGCGGCGAGCAGCAACGTGTGGCGCTGGCGCGGGCCTTTGTGATGCGTCCGGCCCTGTTGCTGGCCGATGAGCCCACCGGCAGCCTCGACTTTGCCACCGGCGCGCAGGTGATGGAGCTGATGTTCGAGCTCAACAGCGAGGCCGGCACGACGCTGGTGCTGGTCACCCACGACACGGCCATCGCCCAGCGTTGCCAGCGCCAATTGCGCATCGAGGCGGGGCGGCTGATGCCTGAGGAACACGCGCTCGGCTAGAGGCAGCCGCTACACTTGCCGGCGCAAACCTTGCAACTCACTGGCAAACCTGTCGCAGCACAGGCCCGGCAAGAGCTGAGCCCATCACACTCTCATTTCATTCCGATCGTCAACCCATGTCCCGTTATCAAGTTCGTCCCGCCACACTTCGCGATGCCAAGGCCATCGCCCAAGTCCAGCTTGCTTCCATGCAAGCGGCCTTCAAGGGCCTGGTGCCCGACGAGTATCTGAAGTCACTCTCTCTGGAAAAGAGCCAGTCGTATTGGCGCGAAGCGGTTGACCTGTGCGAGCCGCAGGTGCTGGTTGCGACCGACGACGATGCGGTTGTCGGCTTCGTCGGTTTCGACCGTTCGCGCGACAAGGCCACACCAGCCACCACCGGCGAGATCTGGGCCATCTATGCGAAGCCCGAACTCTGGGGCACGGGCCTGGGCGTGGCGCTGTGGGAGGCCGCACGCGACGGCCTGGCGGAGGAGGGCTGCACCAAGGTCACTTTGTGGGCGCTGTGGCGCGATGAGCGCGTGCTGAGTTTCTTTGGCGAAGCCGGCTTCAAGGTCGACAAGGGTTCGGCCCGCAACACCGACATGGGCGGCTCCAAGCTCGAAGAAATCCGCTTGCAGCGCTCCATCGTCTGAGCGCAACCCAAACCCCGGCGCAGGCATGGTTCAACAAGGCGGGCCAAAGCTGAACAGCGTGCTGTGGCTGGGCGGCCGCAAGGTCGGCGGCACGCTGCATGGCAAGAGGCCGCTGTATCGTCTGCCCAAGGAGGGCACGCGGTGAGCCTCAAATACCTGCTGGGCTATCCGGACGCGCTGCAGGCTCAGGTGCGCGAGCTGATTGCGCACGACCGGCTCGGCGCCATGCTGGCCGCCAAGTACGCCCAGCAACACGATGTGCGCACCGACCGCGCGCTGTTCGACTACACCCAGGCGCTCAAGAGCCGCCACATGCGCAATGCCGAACCGCTGGTGAAGGTGCAGTACGACAACAAGCTCAAGGTGCTCAAGCATGCGCTTGGCACGCACACGGCGGTGTCGCGCGTGCAGGGGGCCAAGCTCAAGGCCAAGCGCGAGATTCGCGTGGACGCGCTGTTCCGCGAGGCGCCTGGCGAGTTCCTGAAGATGATTGTCGTGCACGAGCTGGCGCACCTGAAGGAGCGCTCTCACGACAAGGCCTTCTACCAGCTGTGCGTGCATATGGAGCCAGACTACCATCAGCTCGAGTTCGACCTGCGCCTGTATCTGACGCATCGCGATCTGCAAGCCCGGCACGCGGGGGTGAGCTGATGGCCGCATCAAACCTGCTCGCGCTGATCGACGACATCGCCACGCTGCTCGACGACGTGGCCCTGATGACCAAGGTGGCGGCGCAAAAGACCGCGGGTGTGCTGGGCGACGATCTGGCGCTCAACGCCCAGCAGGTGAGCGGGGTCAGCGCGGATCGCGAACTGCCCGTGGTGTGGGCCGTCGCCAAGGGATCGTTTCGCAACAAGGCGATGCTGGTGCCTGCGGCGCTCGCCATCTCGATCATCGTGCCCTGGGCGGTGACGCCGCTCTTGATGCTGGGCGGCGCCTATCTGTGCTTCGAGGGCTTCGAGAAAATCGCCCACAAATTCCTGCCCGCCGGGGAAGCAGACGCTGCGCACCGTCATCAACTCATGCAGGCGCTGGCAGATCCCGAGGTCGACCTGCTGGCCTTTGAACAAGACAAGATCCGCGGCGCGGTGCGTACCGATTTCATCTTGTCGGCCGAGATCATCACGATCACCCTGGGCACGGTGGCGACGGCGCCATTCATGTTGCAGATCATCGTGCTCTCAAGCATTGCCGTCGTCATGACGGTGGGTGTCTATGGACTGGTGGCAGGCATCGTCAAGCTCGACGACCTGGGCCTTTATCTCAGCCTCAGGCCGGGTGCTGGCTTGCGGAAAGTGCTGGGCGGGGCGATCCTGAAGGCGGCACCCTGGCTGATGAAAAGTCTGTCGGTGCTCGGCACGGCTGCGATGTTCCTGGTGGGCGGCGGCATTCTGAGTCATGGCGCAGCGCCCTTGAACCATGTATTCACGGCCTGGGCCGAAAGCCTGGCCGCGTTGCCGGGGGTGGGCGCGGTGCTGGCCGGCGGCCTGACCTGGCTGCTGAACATGCTGCTGGGTGCGCTCGTGGGAGCACTCGTGCTGGGCTTGGTGCGCGGCTGGCAGCGCTTGCGCGGACGAAAAGCATGACAAGCGCCATGCACGGCTGGGTGCTGCTGATCTTTGCGCTTGTCTACCTGGGCATGATGCTGGGCGGCCTGCCGCGCCTGCATCTGGACCGCACCGGCGTGGCCTTGCTGGGCGCCATCGCCGTCGTCGGCATGGGGGTGATGAGCCCGCAAGCGGCGGCCGAAGCCATCCACCTGCCGACAATCCTGTTGCTGTTCTCGTTCATGGTGATCTCGGCGCAGCTGCGATTGGGAGGTTTCTATACCTGGGTAACGCACTCGGTGTCAGGTCTTGACCTGGCTCCCGCGGCCTTGCTGGCGGTGGTGATTGCGGTGGTGGCGTTGCTGTCGGCCGTGTTCAGCAACGACATCGTGTGCCTGGCGATGGCGCCGATACTGCTGGATGCCTGTGTGCGCAAACGCCTGAACCCGGTGCCGTATCTCCTCGGGCTGGCTTGCGCGGCGAATATCGGATCGGCCTTGACGCTGATAGGCAACCCGCAAAACATGTTGATCGGCGAGACGCTGAAACTGCCGTTTGGTGCCTACACGCTGGAGGCGCTGCTGCCGGTGAGCTTGAGCCTGCTGGCCTTGTGGTTCTGGCTCAAGCGCAGCCTGTCCACTGATGCGCCGCAGCTTGCTGCGCATCAGGTCGATGTCATCGCACTCGACCGCTGGCAAAGCGCCAAAGGCCTGGCCGTGGCTGCCGCCCTGTTGCTGGTGTTCGTCTGCACCGACTGGCCGCGCGATGTGTCCGCCCTGGTCGGCGCGGGCCTCTTGCTCTTGAGTCAGCGTTTTCACTCGAGCAAGGTGATGGGTCAGGTCGACTGGGAACTGCTGGTCTTGTTCATGGGCCTTTTCGTCGTCAACCATGCCCTGCAATTGACCGGCCTGAGCGTGCAGGGCGTGGCTCAGCTGGCACAAGCGGGCGTCGATCTGGGCCAACCGGCGCTGCTGTTCGCCGCCAGCCTGCTGCTGTCCAATCTGGTGTCGAATGTGCCGGCCGTGATGCTCTTGCTGCCGCTCGCCAAAGCGCCCTGGGCCGGACCGCTGCTGGCCCTGGTCAGCACGCTGGCGGGCAATCTGCTGCTGGTGGGATCGATCGCGAATCTGATCGTCGTCGACGCAGCGCGGCGGCAGGGCATCGTTATCGACTGGCGCCAGCACGCCAAGGTGGGCGTGCCCGTCACGCTGCTGAGCTTGACCTTCACGGCGGCCTGGTTCGCCTGGCGCATCTGATGGCTGAACCATGACGATCTTGCTCGCCCCGATGGAGGGATTGCTGGACTTCACTTTGCGCGACGTGCTCACCCGCGTCGGCGGCATCGACCGCTGCGTGTCCGAGTTCATCCGCGTGACCGGCACGCTGCTGCCCAACCGTGCCTTCATCCGCGTCATGCCCGAGTTGCTCAACGGTGGCTGCACGCCGGCAGGCGTGCCGGTGCGCGCGCAATTGATGGGCTCGGACATTGCCTGCTTGGCCGAGAACGCAGCAAAGCTGGCAGCGCTGGGACCTGCCGGCATCGACCTGAACTTCGGTTGCCCGGCCAAGGTGGTGAACCGCCATGGCGGCGGTGCCGCGCTGCTCGACGACCCGGCACTGATTCACCAGATCGTCTGCGCCGTGCGCGCTGCGGTGCCGCGCGCGATGCCGGTGTCGGCCAAGATGCGGCTGGGCGTCAACTGCAGCAGCCGCACGCTCGAATGCGCGCAGGCGATCGAATCCGCGGGCGCCGACGAACTGGTCGTGCATGCGCGCACCAAGGCCGATGCCTACCGCCCCCCCGCCTATTGGGAACGCATCGCCGAGATCCGCGCCGCGCTCAAGATCACGGTGGTTGCGAACGGCGAGATCTGGAACGCCAGCGACGCGGCGCGCTGCCGTGCGGAGTCTGGCTGCCATGCGCTGATGCTGGGGCGCGGCATGGTGGTCAATCCGGGCCTGGCTTTGAGCATTGCGCGACCGGGCCGGGCGGCGCTTGCCTGGTCGGAGCTGCTGCCTTTGCTGCAGCATTTCTGGAACCTGATCGACGGCCACGCCGATATCGCGCCGCGCCACCGCGCCGGGCGGCTCAAGCAGTGGCTCAACTACTTGCGGCGCCGCTATCCCGAGGCCGAAGCTGTCTATGCCGAGGTGCGCACGGTCAACGATCCGGTCGTGGTGAGGCAGCGCTTGTTGGCGGCCTTCGACCCGGCGCCTGCCTGAGCATCGCAGGTCCTGATGGAGCGCTATCGGACACTTCCGGACAGGCTGTGGCAGGGACTTCGGCGCGCTTGGGTTAAGCTTGATCGGGCCAACTTGTGTCCCCGGCTCCGGGGCAATGCACGCTCTATGACAATGACGCTGATTCGATGGTTTTCCGGTCCACTTGTCTTTGGCGCCATCGCGGCTGTTGTCTTGTCCGGATGCGGTTCCACAATGGGCCCGGCGAGCAACTACTCGGTGTACAAGGACGAACGTTTCCGCGCCGACGAAACTTTTTCTCGTCTGATCGACGCCAACGCTGAGCGTGCCTGCGAGGCGGCCCGGCGCGCCTTGCTGAGCCAGGGCTATGTGATGACGGCCGCGCAGCCGACGGCCATCACCGGCAACAAGGAGTTCCAGCCCGAGCCCGATGTCCACGTCGAAATCATTTTCGATGTGGTCTGTGTGCCAGATGACAGCCACAAGCAGGTCTCGACGACCTATATTTCGGCACGTCAGGTTCGCTATGCGGTGAAGCGAAGCCCGAACGCGTCCAGCCTTGGCGTGGCCGGCATAGGCTCGATCTCATTGCCGATTTCTTCGTCACAGGAGTCGCTCGTCAAGATCGCCTCCGAAACCATTCCGGCCGGCGAGTTCTATGACCGGTTCTTTGCCTTGATGGAAAAGATGCTGGGCGAATCCGCGGGAGAGAAGTGAGGTGGCTCCGCAGACGCCGTGATGGCGTCCGGCGTGTTCGCCCGAGCCGCCGCGGCTGAGGTAGGCTCAGGCTATTCTTTCTTCTTTGTTGACCGACCGCTCTCATGGACTATCCCCAATACAACCCGCAGACCGACAACGCGCCGCTGAGCGACGACGAGCTCAATGCGCTCGACGACTTGCTGCAAGCCTTGCCATCGAACGAGGCGATGAACATCGAATGCATGGACGGCTATCTGACCGCCTTGCTGGTGGGGCCGACCGACTTGAGTCAGCTGCCAAGCAGCATTTGGCTGCCCGCCGTCTGGGGCGGTGATGGCGCGGGCCTCGCGCCGTTCACCAGCAACAAGCAGCGCAAGCGCGTCACCCTGCTGGTGCTGCGCCATCTGCAGAGCATCGCGCTGCAGTTGCGCGACAAGGGCGAGGCCTGGGAGCCGATCTTCAGCGTGGCCGAGGTCGAAGGCAAGGACCTGGTCGATGCCGAGGTCTGGTGTATCGGATTTCTGCAAGCCGTCGCGCTCGATCCCGACGCGTGGGGTCCCTGGTTCGACGATGCCGTGCTGGGCCCGGCCTTGGTGCCGATCGCGCTGCTGGGTGGCGATGAGGCAGAGCAGAGCCCGCAAGACCTTGAGCGGCTGGGCGATATGAATGTGCGCGACCAACTCAGCCGCGCTGTGCTCGACGCGGTGCTGCTGCTGCACGGCCGCAAGACCTGAGCCCCGACCCGGCTGCTTACGTTTTGATACCAGACCGACTCGCACTGCGCTGGGCCTGACCTTGCGGTGGGCGCATCATCAGCAGGTCTGAAACAGGCGCTTGTCGCAAGGCAAGCGAGAGAGCAGCAACATGAAGAGATTGATTTCCTATGCATTCGCGGTGATGGCGGTCGCGTCCTCGCTGGCCCAGGCGCAAACCAATATCGGCGTATCCATCGGCATCAACCAGCCGGGCGTTTACGGGCGTATCGATATTGGCAACTATCCGGCGCCGGTACCGGTCTATGCCGAGCCGATCATTGTTCGTCGCGCGCCCAGGAACGTGCAGTTGCAGCCCATCTATCTCTACGTCCCGCCCAGCCAGCAGAGAAACTGGGCCAGGCATTGCGGCGCCTACGGGGCTTGCGGTCAGCCGGTCTACTTTGTGCAGGAGAGCTGGGTGCGCGAGCGTTACGACAGTGACCGTCGCGAGCATGGCGATCGAGGTAATCACGGTAACCGCGGGCATGATCGCGGCGGCGACCACAGGGGCGATAGGCACGGCGGCAATAACGAGCATGACTGAGCCTGAGCGTAGCCAGCTTCAGCCGCAGTGCGCGCCGCCCGGCGCGCGACCGAACAGCAGCATCAGGTTGTTCGCCGGCATGTCGATGGTCTCGAGCAGCAGCAGGCCGGCCCGCCGGGCCACCTGCTCCACCGCGTCAAGCTGACGCAGACCCCAGGCCGGGTTGCGCGCGCGCAGGTCGGCGTCGAACGCCAGGTTGCTGGCCGCAGTGGCAAGACCTGACACCCGATACGGGCCATAGGTCAGCAGCCTGCCCTGCGGCGCCAGATGCCGCGCCGCGCCTTGCATCAGCGCGTCACACGCGGCCCAAGGCGAGACGTGCAGCATATTCACGCACAGCATCGCGTCAAGGCGCTGCATGGCCGTTGGCAAGGGCCAATCCGGCGCCAGCACGTCAAGCGAAATCGCCGGCAGCAGGTTCACGAGATCGGCCTGGGCCGCCAGCGCATTGATCGAATCGAGGCTGGCCTGCCGGACATCGCTGGGCAACCAGGTCCATCCCGGCATCTTGCTTGCAAAGCCAAGCGCATGCTGGCCCGAGCCGCTGGCAATTTCAAGTGCCAGGCCTTGCGCGGGCAGCACGCGCAGCAACACCTCGAGAATGAATGGCTGGTTGCGCTCGGCCGCAGGTGAATGAAGGCTCGACATGGTGGTCAGGGTGTCGTTGGCGTGATGCGCATGGTAGTCGCGTCCCGCTTGGGCATCTGCGCTAAGCTCAAGGCCTTTTCCACATTCTCTGCGGAGTCGGCCCCCTTGAAGACCTACAACATCGAACTGCAAAGGGTGAAGAGCCAGAGCTTCGCCCACGGGCTCATCAAGCTTCACATCGACGCGCTGGTGAGTCCGGCGCTGACGCCCGAAGACAAGATGCCGACGAGCTCGCTGAGCTTTACCGAAGAGAACGGCGCGCGTGCTGATGTCGCTGCTGAAAACCCAGCTCGCCGAGCTCGACGGCCGCAAAGCCAAGAGCCGGCGTAACTGACGAGCGCACGCAGGACGCGTCGTCTGCCAGGGTCGTCGCGACTTCAGACCGGTGCGGTGATGAACTCGCGCAGCACCGCAAACGCCGTCTCGGGTTCATCGCGCCAGGCGCCGTGGCCCGAGCCGGCGAAAGTCGCCAGACGGCGCCACCGGGCCGGCAGGGCGGAGGCAATGTCTTGCGCGTCGGCCAGCGGGCATACCGGGTCGAGCACGCCGGCCATCACCAGCACCGGGCATTGCGCGCTGGCCAGTCCGGGCAGCAGATTCAGGTGCTGCATCTCGCCCGCGACAAAGTGGATCAGGATCTCGTCGTTGCGGATGATGCGCGCCGCGCTGTCGACATCGGGCGCCGGCCGTTGGTTGTAAAGGCCGTGGCAAACCTCCCAGTATTCGGCCAGCCTGGCCGCGTCAGGGGCGGTCCAGAAAGCCTTCGCCACGGCGCGAGCGCGCGCGCCGCCAAAGCGTTCGAACATCACGAGCTTGCGCTCCAGCCCCATGTGGGGCGAGGTGCTGGACAGAATCACTTTCGATGCATGGCCGGGATGGCGCGCCAGGTAGTGCTGGGCGACGAAACCGCCAAACGACTGGCCCAGCACGATGGGCTTGGTCACGCCTAACGCGTCGCACAGGCGCACCACGTCGTCGGCCCATATGTCGAGCGTCCATTCGCTGCAAGGACGGCGGTCGCTGCGGCCGTGGCCGCGATGGTCGTAATAAACGATTTGCGCGATGTCGGCGAGTTGCGAAAAAGCCGGCTTGAAGCCCGCGTGGTCAAAGCCGGGTCCACCGTGCAGCAGCAGCAAGGTTGGCTTGTCTCGCATCGAAGAACCATCGGGCACCAGCCCCGGGCCTTCGACGTCCACAAACAAGCGCACGCCCCGGCCGATGTCGATTTGCATGAGCGATTCCTACTTGGCCCAGCCGTCTTTCAAACCGGTGATGCGGTTGAACACCGGTCTGCCCGCCTGGTGATCTCTTTGGTCGGCGACGAAGTAGCCGTGGCGCTCGAACTGGAAACGGTCTTCGGCCCGGGCGCTGGCGAGTGAGGGCTCGACAAAACCGGTCACGACTTGTTTGCTGTCGGGGTTCAAGGCGCTCAGAAAATCTTTGCCACCCTGGTCGGGTTGGGCCTCGGTGAACAAGCGGTCGAACAAGCGCACCTCGGCGGGCAGCCCGTCGGCCACGCCGACCCAGGTCAGCACCCCTTTGACCTTGACGGCATCCGACCCCGGGGTCCCGCTCTTGGTGTCGGGCACGATCTTGGCGTGCACTTCTGCGATCGTGCCGTCGAAGTTCTTGCGCAGGCCGGTGCACTGGATCACATAGCCGTATTTCAGTCGCGCCATGCTGCCTGCCACGCTCTTGCCCTCGCCGTCGTAGCGCGGCGGGCTCAGGCGGTGATAGCCCTTGAGCGGCACCTCCATGAAGTCCTCGCGCTCGATCCAGACCTCGGCGCCGAGCTTGAACTCGCGACGCGGCAGGTCGGCGTTGGCGGGTAGCAGCGGGGCACTGCAGCTTTCCAGATGATCGGCGTGTCCGAACACCTCGGCCCAGTTCGTGAGCACCAGTTTGAGCGGGTCGAGCACGGCCATCGCGCGATGCGCCTTGGTCTCCAGATCGTCGCGCAGCGCGATGTCCAGCCAGGCGTAGTCGATCCAGGTGTTGTTCTTGCTGGCGCCGGTGCGTGAGTCGAGCAGCCGGATGCTCTCGGGCGTGTAGCCGCGCCGGCGTATGCCGGCGATGGTAGGCATGCGCGGGTCGTCCCAGCCGCTCACGTGGCCGTCATCGACGAGCTGGCGCAGTTTGCGCTTGCTGGTGATGACATAGGTGAGATTCATGCGCGCGAATTCGTACTGTTTTGGCAAGGGCTTGGCGAGCAGGCCGCCCTCGGTCAGGCGCTCGAGCAACCAGTCGTACCAAGGACGCTGATCTTCGAACTCGAGCGTGCAGATGCTGTGGGTGATTCTTTCCAGCGCGTCCTCGATCGGGTGCGCATAGGCGTACATCGGATAGATGCACCAGGTGTCGCCGGTGTTGTGATGCGTGGCGCGGCGGATGCGGTACAGCGCCGGGTCGCGCAAATTGATGTTGGCGTGCGCCATGTCGATCCTGGCGCGCAGCACCATCGCGCCGTCGGCATGTGCGCCAGCGCGCATTTCGCGAAAGCGCGCCAGATTGTCGGCGGGTGTGCGGTCGCGGTAAGGGCTGTTCGTGCCGGGTGTGTTGAAGTCGCCGCGCTTGCTGCGGATTTCGTCGGCCGACTGCTCATCGACATAGGCCAGCCCCGCCTCGATCAGGTACTCGGCGGCGCGGTACATGAAGTCGAAATAATTGCTGGCGTAGAAGAGGTGGTCCTGGCCATTGAACTGCCAGTCGAAGCCCAGCCACTTGACCGACTCGATGATGGCGTCGACATATTCCTGCTCTTCTCTTTCTGGGTTGGTGTCGTCGAAGCGCAGATGGCAGACGCCGCCGTAATCAGCCGCCAGGCCAAAGTTCAGGCAGATGCTTTTCGCGTGTCCGATGTGCAGATAGCCGTTGGGCTCTGGCGGAAAACGCAAACGCACCTTGGCCGCGTCGAGCCCGCCCGCTTGGTGATGTGCCGCGTCGCCAGGAGAGCCGCCCCACTGTCGGGTGGCGTAGACGCCGGCGTCGAGATCGCGCTCGATGATGCTGCGCAGGAAGTTGGTGGGTTTGATCTCGGGCGCCGTGTTGGCAGCAGGGTTCTTCTTGGGGCTGTTCATGGTGTCCAGTCGGGTTTGTCCCGATTTTATGCGGCCGGCTCGCTTGTGCGGCGATCCGCGTCTGGCGGCGGGACTTACATGCGTTTACGTTTGGCCCGGGGCAAGGTGTGCACCGATCAAGGTCGCGGCACGTTGTATGAGCGACAGGCCACGCGCATCCCGCGCATTGTCTCTATTCAAGAGGAGTGTTTCGCCATGAAGAAATCGATGCTGATTGCCGCGGCCCTGTTGGCCAGCGGTCTGGCGTGGACCCCTGCACAAGCCGGCGACGTTTACTGGAGTCTGGGCATCAACGCGCCCTTGGACGGCGTGGGGTCGGTGGGCACGGTGATCGGCAACTATCCACGCCAGCCCGCTGTGGTCGTGCAGGCGCCCGACTATTACGGCTACCCCGTCTACCAACCCGCTTATCAGCCCGTTTATCGGGCGCCACCGGTGGTCTATTACCCTGCGCCGGCGCGGATCGTGTACCCGGGCTATGCGCAGCGTCGCCCGCATTGGGGTGAGCGCGAATACCGGCGTTTTGAAGAACGTCGCTATGAACGTCGCGATGAGCACCGTGACGAGCACCGTGACGACAGGCGCGACGACCGTCAACGCGGCGACTGAGCCATCAGCGGCGGCGCGAGCCGCCCAGGATGGAACCCAGCACGCCTCGCATGATCTCGCGTCCGACCGCGCTGCCGATGCTGCGCACGGCCGAGTTGGCCATGGTCTGCGCCAATCCCGGGTGTTTGCCACCGCGCGGGCCGGTGCTGCCAAACAGCACGTCGCCAAGGCTGCCCAGCATGCCGCCACCCGCCTCGCTGGCGGGCTGTTCCGGCGTGCCGATGGTTGCGCGACTGGCGGCCTGGGCCTCACCGGCCATCGAGGCGCCGGCACCCGCACCGGCACTTGCGGACGGCGCGGCCACGCGGCCCTTGAGCATCTCGTAGGCTGATTCGCGGTCCACCGCTTTTTCGTAGACACCCGCCACCAGCGAGGCTTGCAGCAAGGCCTGGCGTTGCGCGCTCGCGATCGGGCCGATCTGGCTGCCGGGGGGCAACACAAAGGCGCGCTCGGTGATGCTGGGCCGGCCTTTTTCATCGAGCAGACTGACCAGCGCCTCGCCCACCGCGAGCTCGGTGATGGCCGTGGCAATGTCAAGGCCCGGTTTGGCGCGCATCGTGTCGGCCGCCGCCTTGACGGCCTTCTGGTCGCGCGGCGTGAACGCGCGCAAGGCATGCTGGACGCGGTTGCCCAGCTGGCCCAGCACCGCGTCCGGAATGTCGAGCGGGTTTTGCGTCACGAAATAAACGCCCACGCCCTTGGAGCGCACCAGGCGCACGACCAGCTCGATGCGCTCGACCAGCGCCGCGGGCGCGTCCTTGAACAGCAGATGCGCCTCGTCGAAGAAGAACACGAGCTTGGGTTTGTCGAGGTCGCCCACTTCGGGCAACTGTTCGAACAGCTCGCTGAGCATCCACAGCAGGAAGGTGGCATACAGGCGCGGCGCATTCAGCAACTTGTCGGCGCTCAGGATATTCACCACGCCCGCACCTGCGTCAGTTTGCATGAAGTCGGCGATGTTGAGCATCGGTTCGCCGAAGAACTTGTCGCCGCCTTGTTCGTCGATCTGCAGCAGTCCGCGCTGGATGGCGCCGATGCTGGCGGCGCTGACGTTGCCGTAGGCGGTTGTGTAGTTGCCGGCGTTGTCGCCCACATGCTGGAGCATGGCGCGCAGGTCTTTCAGGTCCAGCAGCAACATGCCGTTGTCGTCGGCAATCTTGAAGACGAGCTGCAACACGCCTTGCTGGGTCTCGTTCAAGGCCAGCATGCGCGCAAGCAGCAGCGGACCCATGTCGGAGACGGTGGCCCGCACCGGGTGGCCCTGTTCGCCAAACACGTCCCACAGCGTGGTCGGGCAGGCCGCCGGCTGCGGCAGATCGATACCGCGTTCCGCCAGCAGGGTTTTGAGCTTGTCGCTGGGTTTGCCTGCTTGCGAAATGCCGGTCAGGTCGCCTTTCACATCGGCCATGAAGACCGGCACGCCGATGCGGCTGAAACCCTCTGCAAGCGTCTGCAGCGTGATGGTCTTGCCGGTGCCGGTGGCGCCGGTGATCAGGCCGTGGCGGTTGGCGAGCGCGGGCAGCAACAAGCACTCGATCTGGCCTTGGCGGGCAAGCAGCAGGGGGTCGGGCATGACTCAAACTCCATCCGGATTGGTGGCTTGCCGGGGCGGCAAGTAAAATCGCAGTCTATCCAACAAATACACCGGGTGAAGCGTGTGGCACGCACCCGACAGGAGCTCCTTCATGGCGGGTCATTCCAAATGGGCCAATATTCAGCATCGCAAGGGTCGCCAGGACGAAAAGCGCGGCAAGGTTTGGACGCGCGTCATCCGTGAAATCATGGTCGCTGCGCGCCAGGGCGGCGGCGATGTCAAGGAAAATCCGCGCCTGCGTCTGGCCATCGAAAAGGCCAAGGCGGCGAACATGCCTTCCGACACGGTCAAGAAAAACATTGACAAGGCGACCGGCAATCTCGAAGGTGTGAGCTACGAGGAGATCCGCTATGAAGGCTATGGCATTGGGGGTGCCGCGGTGATGGTCGACACCATGACCGACAACCGCGTGCGCACAGTGGCCGAAGTGCGCCACGCCTTCAGCAAATACGGCGGCAATCTGGGGACCGACGGTTCGGTGTCGTTTCAGTTCAAGCACTGCGGGCAGCTGGTTTTTGCGCCCGGCACGAATGAAGACAAGGTGATGGAAGTCTCGCTCGAAGCGAGCGCCGAAGACGTGATTTCAGACGACGACGGCGCCATCGAAGTGCTGACCGCACCGAGCGACTTCGAGGCGGTGAAAGAGGCGCTGCAAGCCGCCGGACTCGAGCCCGACATGGCCGAGGTGACGATGCGCGCCGAAAACACCATCGACCTGACCGGCGAGGACGCCGCGCGCATGCAAAAACTGCTCGACGTGCTCGAAGACCTGGACGATGTGCAGGCGGTCTATCACAACGCGAGCCTCGAAGCATGAAGGTTCTGGTCATCGGGTCGGGTGGTCGCGAACATGCGCTGGCCTGGAAGCTGGCGCAAAGTCCGAAGCTGCAGACGGTCTATCTGGCGCCTGGCAACGGTGGCACCGAGCGCGACCCGCATTTGCGCAATGTGCCGCTCAGCGGTGTGACCGAGCTGGCCGACTTTGCCCAGCGCGAGAAGATCAATCTCACCGTGGTGGGACCGGAAAGTGCGCTGGCCGCCGGCGTGGTCGATGAGTTCCGCGCCCGCGGCCTGCGCATCGTCGGCCCGACCAAGGCCGCTGCCGAGCTGGAAAGCTCCAAGGCCTTCGCCAAGGACTTCATGCAGCGCCACGGCATTCCGACCGCGGCCTACGAGACTTTCACCGATGCCACGGCGGCGCATGCCTATGTGCAGGCGCACGGCGCGCCCATCGTTGTCAAGGCCGACGGGCTGGCGGCAGGCAAGGGCGTGGTGGTGGCCATGAGCCTGCCCGAGGCGCATGAAGCGATCGACTGGATTCTGGACAGCAACAAGCTGGGCGTACAACACAACGCGGGCGGCGCGCGCGTCGTCATCGAAGAGTTCCTGCACGGCGAAGAGGCGAGTTTCATTGTCTTGTGCGACGGCAAGAACGTGGTTCCGCTGGCCACCAGCCAGGATCACAAGCGGCTGCTCGACAACGATCTGGGACCCAACACCGGCGGCATGGGCGCCTATTCGCCCGCGCCGGTGGTCACGCCCAATGTGCATGCCAAGGTGATGCACGAAATCATTCTTCCCACCGTGGCCGGCATGGCCAGGGACGGTCGCCCCTTCACCGGTTTCCTGTATGCGGGCTTGATGATCGACGCGCTGGGCCAGCCCCGCACGGTGGAGTTCAACACCCGCCTGGGCGACCCGGAGACGCAGCCCATCATGATGCGACTCAAGACCGACCTCTTTGACGTGCTGATGCACGCCGCAGATGGCACGCTCGATCGCATCGAGCTGCAATGGGACCGCCGCGTGGCGCTGGGTGTGGTGTTGGCTGCGAGCGGCTATCCGCTGGCGCCGCGCACCGGCGATGTCATTGCGGGCCTGCCGGCGCCCGCCGAAGACGCGCGCGTGTTCCACGCCGGAACGGTCGATGTGAATGGCCAGCTGTTGACCCATGGAGGCCGCGTGCTGTGCGTCACCGCGCTCGGGGAAACGGTGCGCCAGGCGCAGCATCGGGTCTACGAACTGGTGCAAGGCATTCACTTCGAAGGCAGGCAATACCGCAACGACATCGGCCACCGGGGCGTGCGCCGCTGAATGCGCGCCGTCACGAACGTGATCGACTTGAGCGCCCGCCCGGTGCAGTTCAAAGGCAGTGCGCTGGCGTACGCGCTCATGCGCATGGCCGGCTGGCGCATCAATTGGAGCGGCCTGCCGGCCCGCCAGGGCGTGATTCTGGTGTATCCGCACACCTCCAACTGGGATTTTGTGGTGGGCCTGCTGGCCAAATGGGCGATGGGGTTGCCAGTGCGTTTCTGGGCCAAGAACAGCTTGTTCAAAGTGCCGGGATTCAGCCATTGGATGCGCTGGCTGGGTGGCATTGCGGTCGACCGCAGCAGCGCACGTGGCGTGGTGGGCGACACGGTGGCCGCGATGCAGACGGCGCTCGAGCGCGACGAGTTTTTTTGGCTGGCGGTGGCACCCGAAGGCACACGCTCGCTGACCACCGGCTGGCGTTCGGGCTCTTACCAGGTGGCGGTGCGCACCCGGGTGCCCGTCGGCCTGGCGTATTTCGATTTCCCCAGCAAGACGGTGGGATTGCACGAGTTTGTTCAACTCAGCGGCGACCCGCACGAAGATTTCAAACTGCTGCGCCAGCACCTGGGGCAACGCACAGGTAAACGTCCCCAATTGGCTTCACCCGTGCAACTCAGACCATGAACAATTCGAATCCGAACGTCGCGGCCGTGCGCAGCTATCTGCTGGACTTGCAGCAGCGCATTGTCAGCGCCCTGGAAGCCGTCGATGGGCAGGCATTCCTGCTTGATGAATGGGTGCGCGAGCCCGGCGGTCGGCTGCAAGGCGATGGCCAGACGCGCTTGATTGAAAACGGAGCTTGTTTGAGCGCGGCGGCTGCAATTTCTCGCATGTCAAAGGCGGGGTCTTGCCCCCGTCGGCCACCCAGCACCGGCCGGAATTGGCCGGCGCGCCGTTCGAAGCGATGGGCGTTTCGCTGGTGCTGCACCCGCGCAACCCCTATGTGCCCACCGTGCACCTGAATGTGCGCATGTTTGCGGCTTTCCCCGCCGGTCAGGAGCCTGTGGTGTGGTTTGGCGGCGGCATGGACTTGACGCCTTATTACGGTTTCGAGAGCGATGCCCAGCATTTCCACCGGGTTTGCGAAGCGGCCCTGCTGCCCTTCGACGGCAAGCTGCACGAGCGCTTCAAGACCTGGTGTGACGACTATTTCTATCTGCGCCACCGGCATGAGCCGCGCGGCATCGGCGGCGTGTTTTTCGACGATTTCTCCGAGCTCGGTTTCGAGGGCAGTTTCGAGGTGATGCGGGCTGTGGGAGACGCCTTCCTGGCAGCCTATCTGCCCATCGTTGAGCGGCGCAGGAACGTTGCTTACGGCGAGGCCCAACGCGACTTCCAGGCCTACCGGCGCGGGCGCTATGTGGAATTCAATCTGGTGTTCGACCGCGGCACTTTGTTCGGCCTGCAATCGGGCGGACGCACCGAGTCGATATTGATGTCGATGCCGCCCATCGTGAAATGGCGTTACGCCTGGGCGCCCGAACCGGGCACGCCCGAGGCCAGGCTGTACCGCGATTTCCTGCGCCCGCGCGATTGGGCGCATGAGCGGCCTGACGACACATGGGTCTAGCCGACACCTCAAGTCGCCGCGGCTGGCGGCGCGTGGGACTGCTGGGCGGCAGCTTCGACCCCGTGCATCTGGCGCATTGGAGTCTCGCGCACAGTGCGCTGCAACAGCTGCAGCTCGACGAACTGCGCTGGCTGCCGGCCGGTCAGCCCTGGCAGAAGGCCGGGCGCTCGCTGGCCGCGCCCGAGCACCGCGAGGCCATGGCCAGCTTGATGATCGGCAATGAACCGCGCTTTGCGCTGGACCGCCGCGAGTTGCAGCGCCAGGGGCCGAGCTACACGATCGATACCGTGGACGCCTTGCTGAGCGAGCAGCCCGAGCAGGTGCTGTTTCTGGTGTTGGGGCAGGACCAATACGCGCGCTTGCCCAGCTGGCATCGCTGGCGCGAACTGCTGGGCCGGGTGAGCTTGGGTGTGGCGGCTAGAGCCGGCGAGCCGGTGGATGCGCCCGAGGCGCTGGCGGGTCTCGGGGTCGAGGTGGTGCGGCTGTCGATGCCGGCCATGAATATTTCGTCCAGTGCGGTGCGTGCAGCCAAGGCGCGCGGCGAGGACATCCGCCCGATGGTGGGCGATGCGGTGGCGGGGTATATTGCTCTCCACCGCCTTTATGAGGCGACAAACGAGTACTGAATGGATATACGCAAATTGCAACGGGCCATCGTCGATGGCTTGGAAGACGTGAAGGCACAGAAGATCGTGGTCTTCAACACCGAACATATGACGCCGCTGTTCGAGCGGGTCATCATCGCCTCGGGCACCAGCAACCGCCAGACCAAGGCCTTGGCGGCCAGCGTGCGCAGCGCGGTCAAGTCGCAGGGTATGCAGGTGCTGCGCACCGAAGGTGAAGAAAACGGCGAATGGATCATCGTCGACTGCGGCGCTGCCGTGGCCCACATCATGCAGCCGGCGATTCGCGACTACTACCACCTCGAAGAAATCTGGGGCGGCAAGCCGGTCAAGATGAAACTGGGCGACGAGACCGTGCGCCTGGTGAAGGCTTCGGAAGAGGAGCAAGACGAGCCCGTCAAGAAGAAGACTGCCGTGAAGAAGGCCAGTGCCAAGACCTTGGCCGCAGCATCCGCAGCCAAGGCGCCGGCCGCCCGCAGAACGGCCGCCAAGAGCGCGGCGGCGAAGGGCGCACCGGCCAAAAAGGCCGCCGTGAAAACCGGCGCCAAGGCACCCGTCAGAAAGACTGCGTCCAAGTCGGCGCCGGTCAAGACCATGGTGGTGGGCAAGTCCGACGACGGATCCAAGAAGAAGGCGCCGCCACGCGGCACCGTGTCGCGCACGGTGGGCGTGAAGAAGGCGGCGCCGGCGCCGAAGCGAGTGCGCTAGGCACGCTTTCGATCGACGCCGTGCGTTTGCTGCTCGTGGCCGTGGGCCAGCGCCAACCTGCCTGGGCAGACGCGGCCTATGCTGACTATGCCAAGCGCTTTCCGCCCGAGTTGCGGCTCGAGCTCAAGGTTGTCAAGGCCGAACCGCGTGGCAGCAGATCAGCCGAGCAATTGATGGCAGCCGAAGCGACGCGCATAGAGGCGGTCCTGCCGCGCGGTGTGCGCCGCGTCGTGTTCGACGAGCGCGGCGAGCGCCTCACCAGCGTGCAACTGGCTGCGCGCATGAAGGTCTGGATGGGTGACGGCCGCGACGTGGCCTTGCTGATCGGCGGACCCGACGGCCTGGCTGCGACTGTCAAGGCCAGTGCCGATGAAAGCCTGCGTCTGTCCGACCTTACCTTGGCGCATGCGTTTGCGCGCGTGCTGCTTGCCGAAGGCCTGTACCGGGCCTGGACTGTGATGACGGGCCATCCCTACCACCGCGAATGAAGAAGACCTGTTCGTTCATCTATCTGGCCTCGCAAAGCCCGCGCCGGCGCCAATTGCTGGAGCAGCTCGGCGTGCGCCACGAACTGCTGCTGCCCGGCCCGGATGAAGACGCCGAGGCGCTGGAGGCGGTGCTGCCGGGTGAGTTGCCGGCGGACTATGTGCGGCGCGTGACCCTGGCCAAGCTGGCGGCAGCGCGCCAGCGCTTGCGCGGCGCGGCTTGCCGGGCGCGCCCATCCTGTGTTCGGACACGACGGTGGCCTTGGGTCGCAAGATTCTGGGCAAGCCTGCCGACGCCGCCGAGGCCTTGGCGACGCTCACGCTGCTCAGCGGGCGCACGCATCGTGTCGTCACTGCCGTGGCGCTGACGTGTGGCCGTGACGAGCGGCTGGCGTTGAGTATTTCGAAGGTCCGTTTCGCGCCGGTCAGCGCGCGCGTGCTCGAGCACTATGTGGCCAGCGGCGAGCCGTTTGGCAAGGCCGGCTCCTACGCGATTCAAAGCCAGGCGGCGGCGTGGATTGCGCGCATCGAAGGATCGTATTCAGGCATCATGGGCCTGCCGCTGTTCGAGACCGCGCAGCTGTTGGTCGAATGCGGTGTGAAGTTCTGACGAGCCTTGCCGCAAGCCCACGGGCTTGCGAGAGTGTTCAATCACCGCCAGCGCAGGCGGGCAGCGAGCCAAAGACTATGGAAGATATCCTGATCAATTGGTCTCCCCAGGAGACCCGCGTGGCGGTGGTCGAAAACGGCGCCGTACAAGAGTTGCATGTCGAGCGCACGCTCGAGCGCGGACTGGTCGGCAATGTGTATGCGGGCCGCGTGGCACGGGTGCTGCCGGGCATGCAGTCGGCCTTCATCGACATCGGCCTGGAGCGTGCCGCCTTCTTGCATGTGGCCGATCTGCACGGCAGCGGCGCGGCGCCGCGCGGCCACCACCATGACCCCGCCAGCGCGCCCGCCGTGCCGATCGAGCGCCGCCTCTTCGAGGGCCAGACGCTGATGGTGCAGGTCATCAAGGACTCGATCGGCACGAAGGGCGCAAGGCTCTCGTCGCAGATCAGCATCGCGGGCCGGCTGCTGGTGTTTTTGCCGCAGGACGAGCATATCGGCATCTCGCAGAAGATCGGCTCGCCTGAGCTGCGCGAGCAGTTGCGCAGCCGCATGCTGGCGCTGGTGGGCACGGCACAAGAGGGCGGCGGCGGAGGGTTCATCCTGCGCACCAATGCCGAAGACGCGAGCGACGCCGAGCTGGCAGCCGACATCGCCTATTTGCGCAAGGCCTGGGCCTTGATACGCGAGCGCAGCTTCACCTTGGCGCCGCCGAGCCTGCTGCATCAAGACCTGAGCCTGGTCGAGCGCGTGCTGCGCGATCTGGCGCATGAGCACACCCAGACGATACGCATCGACTCGAAGATGCAGTTCGATGTGCTGCGCCAATTCGGCGACTTGTATACGCCCGGATCGGTGCAAAGGCTCGAACACTACAAGGGCGAGCGCCCGATTTTCGACCTCTACAACATCGACGCCGAGATTGCCAAGGCCTTGGCGCGGCGGGTTGATCTGAAGTCAGGCGGCTACCTGATCATCGACCAGACCGAGGCGATGACGACCATCGACGTGAACACGGGCGGGTTCGTTGGCGCGCGCAACTTCGACGACACCATCTTCAAGACCAATCTGGAGTCGGCCGGCGCGATTGCACGCCAGCTGCGCCTGCGCAACCTGGGCGGCATCATCATTGTCGACTTCATCGACATGTTGCGCGAAGAGCACCGCGGCGCCGTGCTGGCCGAGTTTCGCAAACAACTGCTGCGCGACCGTACCAAGATCACCCTCAGCGACTTCACCCAGCTGGGCTTGATCGAGATGACGCGCAAACGCACGCGCGAATCGATTGCCCGCATGCTGTGCGAGCCCTGTCCGGTGTGCGAAGGCAAGGGTCAGGTCAAGACCGCGCGCACCGTCTGCTACGACATCATGCGCGAGATCCTGCGCGAGGCGCGCCAGTTCAGCCCCAAGGAATTTCGCGTCGTCGCATCGGCCTCGGTGGTCGAAATGCTGCTCGACGAAGAGAGCGAACACCTCACCGCTCTGTCCGACTTCATCGGCAAGCCGATCTCGCTGAGCGCCGAACCGAACGGCTGGCCCGAGAACTACGACATCGTCTTGCTGTAGTTACGCCTTCGGCCTGGGCACGCGCCCCATCAGGTAGAACTCGTCGTTGGGGCGCAGCGAAATCGCGTTGGCGAGGCGATTGGACAGGCCGAACAAGGCGGTGATGCCGATGATGTCCCAGGCGTCTTCGTCGCTGAAGCCGTGTTCGCGTAGCGCTGCGTAATCGGCGTCGCCAAGGTTGGCCGCGTCATTGCAGACCTTCAACGCAAACGCCAGCATCGCCTTCTGGCGCGGCGTGATGTCGGCCTTCAGGTAGTTGGTCGCGAGCTGGTCGGCCAGCATCGGCGCCTTCTCGTAGACACGCAGGATCGCGCCATGCGCGACCACACAGTAAAGGCAATGATTGACGCCGCTGGTGGCCACGATGACCATTTCCTTCTCGCCTTTGCTCAGTCCCGACGCACGCAGCAGCAAGGCGTCGTGATAGGCCAGAAAGGCGCGGAATTCATCGGGACGGCGCGCCAACGCGACGAAGACGTTGGGGACGAAGCCGGCTTTTTGCTGCACGTCCAGCATGCGCTGGCGAATGTCTTCGGGCAGCTCGGTGAGCGCGGGCACCGGGTAACGGCAAACGGGGAGGTTCATCTGGAGCTCCAAATTGAAAGTGAGTGCAAGAGGTCTTGCGCGGCTGCAGGCAAGGGTCTCATCATAGGCAGTGATACTGGTGTCAGGACTTGCCTGGCGAGGCGTTTCAAGCGACTGAGGCAAAATGGACCCAGCATGCCGCCAACCAATGTGCCGAAAGTCGCTGCACCGACGATGACTGATCAACAAGCCACTCCTCATCCTTACCCACGTTTGACCCGCCGCCGCCTGCTCGCCGGGGCCGTCTCGATGGCCTTGCCGCTGAGCGCCGCGGCGCAGTTCCGGGTCGAGATTGCCGGAGTGGGTGCGACCCAGCTGCCGGTGGCGGTGGCCGACTTCCGCGATGAAGGGCTGTCGGGCCAGCCGGTGGGCGCCATCATCCGTGCCGACCTGGAGCGTTCCGGTCAGTTTCTGCCGAGTGTGGCAGGCGGCGGCTTGTATGAAGGCAGTCTGCCGATCTGGGCCGATTGGCGCGGGCGCGGTGCTGACGCGCTGGTGGCGGGTTCGGCGGCGCGGCTGGCTGACGGGCGTTTCGATGTGCGCTTCAAACTCTGGGACGTAGTGCGCGGCCAGGAACTGGCGGCCGAGGCGAGTGCCGTGGCGCCAGCAGACGTGCGGCTTGCTGCGCACCGCATCGCTGACACGATCTACGAAAAAATCACCGGCGAGAAGGGTGTTTTTTCAACGCGCATCGCTTATGTGACGCGCGCCGGTTCGCGCTACTCATTGCGCGTCACCGATGCCGACGGCGAGGGCGGCCAGATTGCGCTGGGCAGTCCGGAGCCGATCATTTCACCGGCCTGGTCGCCCGACGGCAAAGAGCTGGCCTATGTCTCGTTTGAAAGCCGCAAGGCCGTGGTCTGGTTGCAAGAGGTCGCGTCGGGGCGACGCCGTATCCTGGCCAACTATCAGGGTACGAACAGCGCGCCAGCGTTTTCGCCTGATGGTCAGCAACTGGCGATGAGCTTGTCGCGCGACGGCGGCTCGCAGCTCTTCATGATCGGACGCGACGGCAAAGGCCTGCGTCGTCTCACACAGACTTCGGCCATCGATACCGAGCCGGTGTTCGCGCCCGACGGCCGGACGCTTTACTTCGTCAGCGACCGCGGCGGCGGTCCGCAGATCTACCGCATGCCGGTGGGCGGGGGAAATGCCGAGCGCATCACCTTCAACGGCAACTACAACATCAGCCCGGCCATCAGCCCGGACGGCCGTACGCTCGCCTACGTGGCGCGAAACGCAGGCGCATTTCACGTCAGCACGATGGATATTGCCAGTGGCGCGGTCCAGCAGATCAGCGATACCAACGACGACGAGAGCCCGAGCTTCGCGCCCAACGGCCGCTTGCTGATTTACGCCACACGACTTCTGGGCCGTGACGTGCTGATGACCAGCACCCTGGACGGCAGAATCAAGGCCCGCCTGATCTCTTCGCTGGCCGACGTGCGTGAACCCACCTGGGGACCGTTTGGCCGCTGACAGGCGCGCCGGACTTTTCAACCCAAGCTCGATCCGAGCGCGCAGACACCCTCTGTTCATCGACTGGAACCCTCAAGCATGAAGACCTGGCAACTCACGGTTTGCATCCTCTGCGTCGCCGCCATGGCGGGCTGCAGTTCTGCCTTCAGGCTCGATGGGCCGGCACCGGTCGAAAGCCGCCTGGTGGCGCCGGACGGTTCGCCAGCCGGCGCCGGCGCAGCGGCTGGCGCCACCGCTGGCCCCAGCGCCCAGTCTCAGGTGGCCAGTGTCGAGCTTGGCGCCAACCCGAACGCCAACGCGAGCGACATCGGCAAGGTCGGACGCGTCATCTACTTCGATTTCGACAGCTATGCCGTGAAAGACGAGTACCGCAGTCTCGTCGAAGCGCATGCCAAACGGCTCAGCGCTGACCGCAAGCTGCACCTGAGCGTCGAAGGCCATACGGACGAGCGCGGCGGGCGCGAGTACAACCTGGCCCTGGGCCAGAAGCGCGCCGAGGCGGTGGCCAAGTCGCTGACCTTGCTCGGTGCTGCCGACACACAGGTCGAGGCCGTCAGCTTTGGCGAGGAGCGGCCGGCCGTGCAAGGCAATGATGAAACGGCTTGGGCGAAGAACCGCCGCGCCGAACTGAAGGACAAGTGAAACCTATGCGTACATTGAGCAGTTTGCGTCTATTTCGTCCCTTGCTGCTGGCAGGGTTGCTGGCCGTGCTGGTCACGCCCGCGGCACGTGCGGGTTTGTTCGATGATGAAGAGGCGCGCAGGGCGATACTCGATTTGCGCGCGCGCATCCAGACGAGCGACGATGCGCAGCGCGCGCGCAGCGAGCAGCTCGCCAAACAATTGACCGATCTGCAAGGCGACCAAGTCGGTGGTCTGCGCCGCAGTCTGCTGGAGTTGAGCGCGCAAATCGACGAACTGCGCACCGAGATGGCCAAGCTGCGCGGGCAGAACGAGCAGCTCGCGCGCGACATCGCCGAGTTGCAGCGCAAGCAGGTCGATTTGAGCCAGAGTCTGGTCGAACGTCTGCGCAAGATGGAACCTCAGAGCGTGGCACTGGACGGCCAGGAGGTGCTGGTGAGTCCCGACGAAATGCGCGAGTACGACTTGGCCATGGCAGCTGTGCGCAGCGCTGACTTTGCCGCAGCTGCGAATGCGCTGACTGCCTTCCAGCGGCGCTTTCCGACCAGTGCCTACGGCGACTCGGTGCGTTTCTGGCTGGGCAACGCCTATTACGGCAAGCGCGACTACAAAGAGGCCATTGCCGTGTTCCGCGCCTTCATCGCGGCCGCGCCAAGCCATCCGCGTGCGCCCGAGGCCTTGCTGTCGCTGGCGAATTGCCAGGTCGAGTTGAAGGATGTGAAGGCAGCACGTCGCACCTTCGAAGAGTTGATCAAAACGTATCCGAAAGCCGAGGCCAGCCACGCCGCCAAAGAGCGTCTGGCAAGTCTGAAGTGACTTGGCGGTCAGCGCTTGCCGACGCAGGCAGGCGCTGTCCCCGCTTGACCCCGCCGACTTGTGGGCAGCGCCGCCTAGAATCGCGCCCATGCAAGAAGTCGACATCGCATCGCTGACCACGCTCGTGCTGTGGTGCGCGCTCGCGCTGGCCGTCGTCTTCGGTGCGATTGCGCAGCACACGCGCTTTTGCACCATGGGCGCGGTGGCCGACATTGTCAGCATCGGCGACTGGACCCGCATGCGCATGTGGGTGCTGGCCATGGGCGTGGCCATGCTGGGCTTCAATTCGATGGTAGGCCTGGGTTGGCTGGATGCCAGCAAGACGATTTACGCCGCGCCGCGTTTGATGTGGTTGTCGCACCTCGTGGGTGGCCTGTTGTTCGGTTTCGGCATGGTGTTAGCGTCGGGCTGCGGCAGCAAGACGCTGGTCCGCATCGGCGCTGGCAATCTCAAATCGGTGCTCGTGTTTGTGGTACTGGCGGTGTCGGCATTTGCGGCACTCAAGGGCATCACGGCGGTCGCGCGCGTGGCCAGCGTGGACAGCGTGGCGCTGACGCTGGCAACCGGGCAGGACTTGCCCTCGCTCTTGTCCGGCGCGCTGGGGTTGAGCAAGGCCAGCGCCGCGCTGCTGCTGGGCGGCATGATCGGCGGCGCACTGGTGCTGTGGGTCGTCTCGCGCGCGCAAGGTCGCAGCGCCGAGGTGTTGCTCGGGGGCGTGGGCGTGGGGGCGGCTGTCGTGGCGCTTTGGTGGGTGTCGGGACGCCTGGGCTACGTGGCCGAAGACCCGACCACCTTGCAGCAGGCTTTCGTGGGCAGCCTCGGCGGACGTCGCATCGAATCGTTCAGTTTCGTCGCTCCCATCGCCTACACGCTGGACTGGCTGATGTTCTTCAGTGACACGAGCCAAGTGCTGACGCTGGCCATCGTTTCAATCTTTGGCGTGATCGCTGGATCGGCCCTGATTGCATGCATCAGCAAGAGTTTTCGCTGGGAAGGTTTTCGCGGCGTCGAGGACACCGCCAACCATATCGTGGGCGCGGTGCTGATGGGAACGGGCGGCGTCACGGCGATGGGTTGCACCGTGGGCCAGGGTATCTCTGGCGTCTCGACCTTGTCGCTGGGCAGCTTCATCGCATTGGCTGCCATCATTGCGGGCGCCGTGGCGGGCTTGCGCTACCAGATGTGGCGCGTTGAACGGATGGGCCCGACGTGAACCTGCCTGATGGCGCCTGCGATGCGTTTGCCATGGACGCCGAACGCCGTTTCGGCGGCCTGCGTCGCTTGTATGGCGACGCGGCGTACCAGCGCCTGCGCGCGGCGCGTTTTGCCGTCGTCGGCGTGGGCGGCGTGGGCTCCTGGGCCGTGGAAGCGCTGGCACGATCGGGCGTGGCCGCGCTGGTCTTGATCGATCTGGACCATGTGGCCGAGTCGAATGTCAACCGCCAGGTGCAGGCGCTGGGCTCCACCTTGGGACAGGCCAAGGTGCAAGCGCTGCGCGACCGCGTGCTCGACATCCACCCCGGCTGCGAGGTGCACATGATCGAAGACTTCGTCGATGCCGAGAATTGGCCTGCGTTGCTGCAGCAGCCAGTCGATGGCTTGATCGATGCCTGCGACCAGGTGCGTGCCAAGGCCGCCATGGCTGCCTGGGCCTTGAGCTCGGGCGTGCCGATGGTGACGGTAGGCGCGGCCGGCGGCAAGCGCGAAGCGCACGGACTGCTGGTCGAGGACCTGGCTTTGACGACGCATGACCCCTTGCTGGCCGCATTGCGCCAGCGCCTGCGCAAGCATCATGGCGCCGCACGCTCGGGCAAGATGGGCGTGAGCTGCGTGTTTTCGCGCGAGGCCGTGCTCAGACCCGAGGGCGAGTGCGATGTCGATGGCAGCCTGAACTGCCACGGCTACGGATCGAGCGTGACGGTGACCGCCAGCTTTGGCATGGCGGCTGCAGGCGAACTGATCAGAAAGTTTTTGGCACAGAGGCTTGCTTGAGCTCGAGGAGGCGGCCTATAATGTTAGGCTCTGCGACGGGGTCGTTAGCTCAGTCGGTAGAGCAGCGGACTTTTAATCCGTAGGTCGCGTGTTCGAGTCACGCACGACCCACCACCGAAGCCTTAAGCTGTTTGCAGTCATTGCTGATGTGGTTGTGTCGTTGAATGCTGAAAAGCATGCCCTTGCAGGCGAATATTTGAAAGTGTGGGGCTCTTAGCTCAGTTGGTAGAGCAGCGGACTCTTAATCCGTAGGTCGAGTGTTCGAGTCACTCAGGGCCCACCAAAAACGTAATATAAATCAACGGCTTGCATGATTATTGAATCACGCAGGCCGTTGGTCCGTCTGGGACTGTGACGGATTTGTGCCGCGATTTGCCAACCGATCCGCCCACGGTGCGAGATGATCGGCTGCGAGATGTGCATAGCGCTGCACCATCGAGTAACTCGCCCATCCTCCAAGTTCTTGCAAGATGTTCAATGGCGTGCCGCCCTGAATGTGCCAACTGGCCCATGTGTGCCTCAGATCGTGCCAGCGGAAGTTATAGATGCCCGCGCGGCCCAGGGCCTTGTACCAGGCAGCTGTGCTCACCTGTTCGATGGGCTTGCCTTTGAACGTGAACACGACCTCCCTGTGCTTGCCGATCTGATTCTGCAGGACCGCCATGGCTTCGCCATTGAGTGGCACCGGAATCGCCCTTCTCGCCTTTGCCTCGTCTGGATGCACCCACGCCAGCCGCCGATCGAGATCGACGGCTGACCAGCGCAGTCCGGTGACGTTGGCGGCCCTCAGCCCCGAAGCGAGGCTGAACGCCGCCATATCGCGCAGGTGCTGAGGCAGTTCCGCCAGCAGTCGATCGGCTTCAAGGTGCGTCAGATAGCGGATGCGGCGGGTTGGCTCCTTGAGCATTCGCACCGAGGGGGCCCGATCCAACCATTGCCACTCACGCACGCATCTTCGAAGAATCGAGCGCACAAGTGCAAGTGTCCTGTTGACGGTTGCATTGCTACATCCGTCATTGAGCTTGGCCTGTGAGATGCGTTCAATCATGTCGCGGTTGATGGTGTCGAGTTCCTTGCCGCCGAGGTGCTGGTCCAGCCAGCGCAGCTTCGCCTTGTCTTCGTCTGCGGTTGCCTTGTGCGATTGCTCCCCGCACCAGCGCACGACCGCATCGTTCCAGATACGCTTCGGAGTTTCGTCTAGCTTCTGCTGTCGCCAAGCCTCGGCCTTCAGTCGGTCGTGGAACTCGGTCGCCTCGCCCTTGTTGCCAGTTTCAGCACTTCTTCGTACTCGCTCGCCTGACGGTGTCGTGAAATCGACCCACCAGACGGAGCCTCGTTTGCGGATACCCATGGTGTACTTCCTTTCTCGGAGGTCACCCGCAACGCTTGCCGTTGCGTAGGATACTTGCCCCTGAGGAACGCAGCAAGATCGTCGTCGATGAAGACCCATCGCCGGCCCGGTTTCGACGCCGGTATCAGGCCGCGCTTGGCCCTGCAGCGCACCTCTTCAGGGTGCATCTTCAGAAAGCCGGCGGCCTCAGCAAGGGTGAGCGTGTTCATAGGGTCTTGGTTGCAGAAATGGTGACCTGTTCCATGATCCAAGCCTAGTGGCAGGACGACGCATCAGTGCCGATGACTTCGGGCTCAGAATCATCGGAATCCGCGATCGCCGATGGCGGCGAGCTACCAAGAACGAACGAGCCGAAAACCCACGCAATGACCATCCGCCACGCCTGGACCTTCCGCACCACCCTGCGCCGACGCGCCTTCGGCTGGAGCGGCACCGCCAAGGCCATCGACAGGCTCAACGCAGCCCTTGCCGAGATCGCGGCGATGGCCCGCACCGACCCCGCGTTGGCCGGCGAGGGCGGCGTGCTCTTGCTGGAAAAGGTCTCGCCGGCGGTGTGCGAGATCGACAGCTCCAGCGGCGCGCTCGGCAATGCCAGCCATGCTCTGGTCGAAACCCTCGTGCCGATCATTGCCGCGGCACCCGTTACCGCACCTCTGCGACAGAAGTGGCTCGACCGCCTGTTTGCCGCGTACCAGGAAGACGACCCACCGTACATCGAGTCCCTGGGCATGCATTGGGGCAGCGTGTGCGCCAGCCCGACACTGGCCTCGCGCTGGGCGGACGACCTGCTGCCTTCGGTGCGTGGCGCGATGGCCGATCGGCGACGAGGCGTCTACGTTTTCAGCAAGGCCACCACGCCCTGCCTCAGCGCACTGTTCACGGCAGGTCGTTTCGATGAGCTGGAGCAACTGCTGGCCCAAGACCCCAAACCCTTCTGGCACGACCAGCAGTGGAAGGCCAAGGTACATGCAGCGCGCGGCGACGTCGATGGTGCGATCCGCGTGATCGAAGCTATGCGCGGGCCGTACGCGCCCGACTCCACCTTGTCGGCCCTCGCAGAGCAGATGCTGCACGAGGCCGGCCGCAGTGACGAAGCGTACGCGCGCTACGCCATTGCGGCGCACGACACTCACACCTACATCGCCACCTACCGCACCATCGCCAAGCGCTACCCGATGATCGCGCCGCAGCGCATCCTGGACGATCTGATTGCCTCCACGCCGGGCCAGGAAGGCAAGTGGTTCGCCACCGCCAAGACCCTGAAACAGTTCGATCTCGCATTGGCGCTGGCGCAGTGCTCGGCGGTCGAACCGAGGACGCTGGTGCGCGCCGCACGCGACCACCAGAAAGCACAGCCTGCTTTCGCGCTGGAGGTGGCGCTGGTGGCGTTGCATTGGATGGCCCGCGGCGCAGGCTACGAGATCACCAGCGCTGAAGTCTGCGCCGCACGCGACCATGCGTTGGCAGCGGGCGAAGCCGTGGCGGCAGGCACACAGATGCAAGAGGCGGCCGTCTTGAAACGAATCACCGAATGCACTGCCGGGCCAGCGCCGGCCGCACGCTGGGTCCGTCAGTGCCTGGGGTTGCCGCCCGATGACCGAGCGACGCCAGTCTGAGTTGGGCGTCGAGTGGCCATTGAGCTCGAAGCTATTGAAAGCGAAGGCATTCGCACGCGACCCGTGCTTTGGGCCTCAGCCAGTGCGGGCCGTCCGGCCGCTGGCCACAAGCACGCTCACCGGGCGGCCCACCCAATGGGGCAGTCATGTCGACGGTCAGCTTCCTGGTGTCCCTCCGGCAAGGCCGCTTGATTTCAGCTGAGGCGGTCGCGTAGCTTGGACGGAGGGCCACCAGAAACCGCGAAAAGTCCCGAGTGCCAGTCCTATATGCTGGAGTCTGCGGGGATCGCACGCAAACACGATTGAAGCGAAACCCAGATGCCGAGTACGACACCAGACCAGCGCCAATGTACGTCACCGACCTCACACACTTTCTCGACAAGTCCGGCGCGATCGGCCCTGTCAAAGGTCCCGCGCGCGCCATGGCGCAATTCAATGTCGACGTGGTCGCCCATGCCTCCGACGCCACGTCAGAGGCGCTTCCCGCGCCGAGGTGCTTCAAGTGCAAGAAGGGTACGGTCGAGGCTGTACGGGCCAACGACGACGCCATCGTGTGGGTCTGCCCGAGGTGCCGGACGGAGGGACGCATTTCGAACTGGCAGGGGAGCCTCTGGGATCTGCGCGACCGCCCGTCAGTCCTTGGTTGACCCGGAAAGCGAACGCTATGGGTCTGTCATCGAGGTTGTTTCTGCTCTCCGCTGACGACACGCTGCACGCGCTGGCCGGCGCCGCCTTCATGCGAATGCTCCGGTGCGAAGACGTCGCTCGTGTTCCCGACTTTGCCGGACAGCGCGTTCGCCAGGCCAGCATCGTTGTCGAAGTTGTGGGAGGCAGACCGTCGAGAATGGTGCACTGGACTTTCTCCGTTCTCGACATCGATGCTGACGGCTTGCTGGACGTCGAGCGCCTGAACACTCAGCAACTTGCCCGTCTGGACGACCCGTTCGAACCTGCAAGACCGGCTCAGGGTACAGGGGGATCCATCATCGATGCGGCCAGGCGCTTTGTCGCCCGCGGCGGGTCCTGGGAACCCGACGAACGACTGCTGCGTCGCATCGAGGCTGCCGCACTGGGGCAAGTGTCGTGTACGCGGGTTCGGATGGTTCGATGAGCCCCGTTGTCTGAGCGAACGCGGTCTGGCCTGCTGAGTGGGTGTGCCGAGCTTCACGCCTGCACGTCGGCGACGCGCCTTCGACCGGTTCGACCGCGAACGACAGCTTCCCGGCGCGGCCGCGTACTCACACTGTCGGCCATTGAGCAGTCTCCGTCGAGTGGCAGCTATATGGCCGCTCACCTCACACCGATAAAACGCTCCGTCAATCGTCTGATCGTCTGCAATGGCTTGGCCGAAGCCACGCGGTGTTGATCGAATTGTGGACGTAGTTCTACAACGATCGGCGACCACTCAGCGCTTTGGGTTATCTCCTAGCAAGCCTTGGCTGGCCGGGTGTGACTTGTCAGGCCTTGCCGTCCTTGCGCTCGCGCTCCGGGGGCCATTCCTGCATCTCTTGAGCGATGAACTCGGCCAATGGCGTGATCTGGCCTTTGACGCTCGCGGCCTCCAGGGCCTTCATGTAGGCATCCCGCCGGCTCATCCGGATCACTGTCCACGGGTAGCCGCCGGATGCCAGCAGCGTGTTCATCAGGAAGCGACCTATGCGGCCGTTGCCGTCGTAGTATGGATGGATAAAGACGAAGAGGTGGTGCCCAAGCACCGCGCGAACGCAGGGTTCGGATTCCGCTTCGAGCATGTCCCACAGCGCTTCTAGCGAATCCAGAAGAGCCTCGCTGGGTAGCGGCGTGTGCATCGAGTTGCGGATGAAGATTGGGCCACGCCGATAGCCGGCGAGCTGGCTGGCTTCGACGATGCCGGCTGTCACAGACGGGCCGAACAGCTCGGCATACCAGTCGTGATGATCGCGCTTGACCACGAGACCTGCGTTGTCCTTCGCCAGCACCTTGCCGATACTCTCCTTGACCGACTGAAAGGCCTGGTAGTAGCCCCGCGCGGCCAGTGCGTCTCTAGTCTTGTCGTGCTCTGGGTCGCCGTCCGGATTCCAGTCCCCGCGAGCCACGCGCTCGATGAGTTCGTCGGTGACGCGATAGCCTTCGATGGACAGGGAGTTGTAGGCGTCAGAGACATAGCGCTCGTCGACCTGCGCCAGATAGCCGGCGCCCTGGTTCTCGAGGCCAGGCGCGGGCGGGAAGGCATTGATGACGTCCTGGCGCCATCCGGCCCACATCGAGCGCAGGCGCAGCACATAGGGTGAACGCTCCTTACTGGGCGAAATTGTGGGCTCGGCCAGCTCAAAGGGGTTCACCAACTTGAGCGTGATCTTGAACTTGGCGAAGGCCTTCTGAATGCGCTCGGCCTCGTCGGGGCGCTTGACGAACTCGAACGCGGCGGCCAACCGGCCCGCGGCCGTTACCATCTTGTCGCCAGCCAGCAGCGTCGGTAGCAATTCGGACGCATTGCGAATGGTGGCCAGCGCGATCTCGGCCTCACGCGGGTTGTTTACGAAGAACGAAGGACCGACCAGGCACAAGGCCTCGGCAACGGGCCAAACTTGCAGGCCTCGGACCTCCAAGCGAGCAATGGGAACCCGATTTTTGTCCGGATACACAAGCAGTGAGGTGTCGAAGGGCAGATCCACCTTGGATGTGCCGCTGTCGATCGTGACGCATGTAACCTGCCTGGGTAGGGTGGTGTTGCCTGTGTGGAGCATCAGCGATGCCTCAGGGTTCAGGCAGTACCGCTTGCCGAAGCGCTTGCCCAGGTAGCCTGAAACGAAGGCCCAAAAGGACGCGTACCAAGCCGTGGTGTCTCCATCGTTGTCGCTCGGGCTGCTACAGATGTACCAGCCCTTCATCACTGGCCTCAGGAACCCCGTGTCGACCAACACGGCGCGCTGCTCGTCGCGCTTGATGTCCGATGTTTCGATAACGCCGTTGTGCTTTTCCTGGAGCCGCTTGAGCGTCTTCAGTGCAGCTGCGAGCGTCGGGTTGCCCTTCGGTTTGTCTGGTGCTGAGTTCATGAATTCACTTTGAAATTCGCAGAAATTTTACTCTGCCATTCGTCCGGAATGTACTTTGATATTTACCCGTAATTTACTTTGCTATTGGCATGAAAATTACTCTGCCATTGGGCGCGCCACTCCAGCGACGCCCAGGCAACGAGGCCATCTCGAGGCGGCGGCGGCCCAGTAGTGCCCTGGAGGGGCGCTGGGGATGCGTGCGGTGTCCGTGTGACCGTTCTCACCATGCCCTGCCATGGTGAAGACGTAGGTGAGATCACTGAACGACTGCTATCAGGCGCTCGATTTGACCGAGCCATAGGCAGCAACGGGTCGCTAGAGCCTGCTCGATACCTTGACCAGCGGTCATTCGATTCACCTTCAACGCCGGCAGAAGGGCGTCCACAGTGAAATGCGGATCCCCACATTTGACCAAGTGCGAGCGTGGCGCTTGTGAAGATGCTCGAAGTCTTCATGAGGCAGCCCGCAACTGCCTCAGCCATAGTGAACTCAAGTAGCTCGTAGGAAACTTGTCTTTCTATAAAGAAAGCCATATTATGTTTCCATGTCCGCCTTATCTCAGGCTCAAAGCCACGTCCGATACCCGCTCACGGCCATCTTTGGCAGTGTCGGCAACGTGCGCGTACTGCGCGCCTTGGTGACCGACCACTCGCCGCAATCGGCGCCTCAACTCGCGCGCCTGACCGGCCTTTCACCCCAGGGCGCACGGTTGGTCCTGGACACCCTCGCTCGGCAGCAACTGGTCAAGGTCTACGGCTCTGGCCGGGCTCAGCTCTACGCCCTGAATGAATCGCACCTGTTCGCAAGCGCGCTCGTCGCCCTTTTTCAAGAAGAGCAGCAGCGTTGGGAGCGGCTGCTCACGACGATTCGCGAGATGCTGGCCAAGCACGGCACAGCCGTGCGCGCCGCGTGGCTCTACGGGAGCGTTGCGCGCGAAGAAGATACGCCGCGTAGCGACCTGGACATCGCGCTCTTGGTCTCATCCAGCGACGTTGCCGACCAGATTCGCGAGGACCTGATGCCACTTGAGGATGAGCAGCAACTGAACATCTCCCTGACGGCCTTGACGCCCAAGGAGCTTGCCGCATTGCCTGACGATGACCGCTGGTGGTCCGACGTCGTGCGCGACGCCCGAGTTCTCAAGGGTTCGGCGCCGGAGGCTGCGAAGCGCCAAGTAGCAAAGGCGAAAGCGGAGGCGAGGGCATGACGAACAAGGGTCCGCGCAGGGCGGCCGCCGACGGTGAATGGTCAGGCCGACTGACTCAAGCACGCGAGTTCCATGAATCTGCTCGCACCCTCGTGACGCTCGCCCAGAGCAAGAGCTACAACGGCGCCATTAGCTTGATGGTTGCATCGGCGATCGGCTATGCAGACGCACTCACCGCCAAGCACAAGGGTGTCGTGAACAAGCAAGACCACCAGGCCGCGCCACGGCTGCTGCGCGAGGTGCTCGGGAACTCATTGCCTGACAAGCAGGAGAAGTTTTTCCGCCGGCTCCTCGGCCGCAAGGACGAGGTCAATTACGGCGTCCGCAGCACCACCCACGAGGAAGCTCAACGGCTGATTTCTGAACTCGACGAGTTCGCGGTGTGGGCTGAAGGCGTGCTCTGATACATCGCCGCACGGCCTGAGTTCGACGTCGAAATTGCGGATTACTACTGACCCAGCGGGCCGGTGAGCCAAGGAGTCAAAGATGAGCATTGCTCGCAGCGAATTGAAGGCCCAAGATTTCCGCGGCGTCATTACCGGTCGCCAGTTGGACACTGTGCACCCGGGCTCGGTGCTGCTCGCCGACTTCATCGAGGCGATGGGCATCACGCGCTATCGCGTGGCCAAGGCCATCGGCGTGCAGCAGCGCCGCATCGACGAAATCTGTGCCGGTGGCGCGGCATCACGGCTGACACGGCTGTGCGCCTGGGCTTGGCCTTCGGCGTCGAGCCCCAGTTCTGGCTGAATCTTCAGGCGCAGCACGACATCGAGTTGATCCAGCGAGAGCAGGGCGGGCAGCTGGTTGAAGAGGTCCAGGCCCTGGCCGCAGTGTAGATCGCGTGCGCGCCTGATGCGCCGGGCCAACCACGCACCATGAGTGCAAAAACACTTGCAGGGCAGGGCGTTAGACAAACAGAGCGGTTGCGTCGACCTTCTGCCTAGCATCGCCACAGTCGGCAATGCAGCGGAAGCGGTCTTCCGCCCTGCTCAATTCGACGCTCGAAAGCAGCCGCTCAACGTCCGATTTCGTGCCTTGGTTCATGTCGATGCGGACTCGACGATGGTGGTTAATGAACCGGTGGTCGGCAGTCGAGATGCTCGTTTCGATGTCTGTATAGTCGCGGTCCACTGGAAAGCGGCAATGGACGCGGGGAGCGAGCCACGTGAACGACACGAGAGTAGTGGGCTGAAATCTTGAAAACGCAGGGGTTTGACTCGGAGGAGCAGCTGGTACAGGCCATAGTTGCCTGCACCAGACGTGCGCGCCGCCGGGAGTATCGGGTCGAGCTGGAGGTTGACGCCGGGGTTGGAATTGCCGATCTGGTCCTGACCAAGCGGGCGCCTCGCAGCACGGAAGGCCTGCGCGCGCTGGCTAGCGTGTCGCCCCGACTCGCGGTTCTTCTGAGCCGGGAACTCAGTGGCTCCATCAAAAACCGACAGGCGCTTGCCGCTAGCCTCGGCACGTCGGAGGGCGCAGCTCAACGTGTTATCGCGGCCCTGTCTGCAGCTGGGGTTGCTGCGCAGACTCGCGAATCCTTGAAACTCAACACCGTCAAAAACCTCCCTTTCCAGCGCCTCATCGCGGTCGAAGCCAAGATCAGTGACTGGCAGCGAGTGCTGGTGCAGGCCTATCGGAACCTTCAGTTCGCAGACGAGTCCTGGGTGGTGCTCGACCATGCATACATCCGCCCCGCGATTTCTCAACTGGAAAGATTCCAGGTTGCCGGCGTGGGCCTGGCCTCGATAGATCGAAACAGGGGATTGTTCATCCACCATAGTGCAACCACGCGAGGCCCGGTGAGCCTAGGAAAGCGGTGGCAAGCACAAGCCGTACTAGCTTCCCGGGTCCTGACAAGGCGTATCGTTTTAAATGCCGTTTAGGGCGTTCTGCCATTCAATCAAGTGGCCGCCCTGGCCATGTTTTTCCAGCCCGATTCCTCGATAGTTCAGTTCGCGATATGCCCTCATAGCGGCGGCGATCTTCGAGAGCAGAAGCTTCCGCCGATCATTCGCCTTAAGGGGGCTAAGTTCGTTCATGTGGTTCTGCATGTTTCGGAAGTAGTGCTTATAGAGCGGTGACTGATTGAACGTCGGTTCAACCTCGCGCCGCAACGCCTCTTCTGCCCATTCAGTGGGTTCGTAGACCTGCCTCCAGACTTCTGGCGCGCCACTCCGAATTCGCTTCGCGTCTTCGAACTGAACCCAGTTGAAGAGCCCCGGCAGGTAGATGCGCGCCTTGGGTCCGCGACGTTCACCTTCAGACTCGAGGAACTTGTCCACCGAGAAGATACGTGTGTTCTCGAACGCGCCCATCGTGATTGTGAGGTCGCCTGCCGCGGTGTAGAGGAGGCCTTCGGTGTTGGTGTACCCCAGGGTGACAGCTAGGCCAGTGTTCATGATGTCCGAGCAGAAGGCCATGCAGTCCACAAGAAACCCGGCATCCGCAACCTGCTTGGTGCTGCGCTCGTGCTCATACATGATGTAAACCTCGTCGACTTCTGGGAACGAGGTGATCCAGTTCAGCACCTGCTCGCGCCATTCCGGGTCCTGAATCATGGGGGCAGTGAGGGCAACCGATAGGCACAACGGCCGACTGCCTGCGTGCTCCATGAAGGCGTCGACGGTGAACTGGTTCTGCTGCTTGAAGTAACTGGGATACATCTGGTTGATGTACCGGGTAGGCACAACGACCTTCCTGAAGCCTTGTTCGACTTGGAAGTCGATACAGGACTTAGCCACCTCGGGAACATGGGCCACGAAGGTAGATGTCTGAAAGCCCCCATCAACCTGCTCTGGGAAGAAAGGGTAGCTCAGCAGCTTTGTTTTGCGCGAGTTCGGAAGATAGAACTGCGGATCGAATATTGAAGCTGCCCGCGTCTCCGGAGGCAGCTTCTCGACAGTCCCCATGGCCTGATGGAGGGGGCTAAGAATGAGCCCATCACCGCAACCATCGTTCTCGAAGGATTCGACATTCCACTTGCTGTTGTGGCCAACCTGATGAAGCAGTCCAAGCGCCATGTGCGTATTCCTAATCCTAGTTTTGCTGCAGTGCTTGCAATTCTTCAATGAAGATTGCTGGGGTGCGGTGCCGCTGCCATGGCACCTTCATCATGGCCTTTGCGACGAAATCGGAAAACCCTTGGGATGAGCCAGCGGCGTCAGTCAGCAACGGGGGGTGCAACGAGGCCGCCGCGATCATGATTTCATGCATGGCCATATTGGCACGGTGCACGAAGGGGTGGACACCAGATTGCAGGCAGTACATCAGAACGCCAATTGAGAAGAAGTCAGTCTTGAAGCTAACGGCATTCTTCTCGTTGTTCATCTGTTCCGGCGCACCGTATCCCGGAGTAAATGGCCCTGGGCCTGGGCCGTCATGGGTGACACCTACTGCGCCAGTTTCCCGGACGATCCCGAGGTCGATGACGACAACTTCGCCAGTCGGGCGGATGAGAAGGTTTGCAGGTTTGATGTCTCTATGAACGAACTTGCGAGGGTGGGCCCACAGGGGCAGCAGAGCGTTGGAGATGCCGACCGCGAGCCTCACGATCTTCTGCTCGTCACCCTTGTACTGGTCTGCGATAGCGCTAAGGGGTGAGGAGTCGATGAATTCTTCGATGGAGACATAAAGACGCTCCTTCAGGCGTTCATCGGTCACCGGGTTGTCCGTGAAGAGGTTGCAATACAGCAGCTTGGGAAAGCATGTCGGCCGGACTTCCTCAAGGATCGCGGTCTCCGCCTGCAGCCGAGCTAGCGTCACAGAATCAGCTCCAGACACAACCTTGACGACGATCCTCCCCCAAGCGCCCCATCCGTGAAGAAACGGCTTCTCGTCCGGGTCTTCGCCGTCGGGCGGCAAAACATCCGGCGGAATCTTGTTGTCTTCGAAGTGGCCTAGGTAGACAACGCGTTGCCCGGATTGGGCAAGTGCAAAGTCTAGGTTCAAGCTAGGCAAGCATGCGACTAGGTCGTCGCGAAGTTCCTGCGAATCTGTTGGCAAGTTGAGCCTCCCTGGCTCTGCTGGCGTCCGTCCCCTGCTGTTGCGCAGGGAACTGCAAGTTATGTATCAGAAGATAACAGAGTTCAAACGCCAGCAAACTTACAGGAATGGGCGATGTCCCAGAAATTGTTGAACTGATGAGCTGAGGGTGGCGGTTCCTTTCGCCCGCATGTGAACATGCGGGTGCCTTGCAAGCAAAGAAAGGAACCACCGAAATGAAGTCTCGCACGAAGCCCGCGCTGCGGGTAGTACCTGCTGCCCAAGTGCAGCTCTCCCTCAATGTCCAGACCGTCCTTCGTGACGTGAAGGACGCGTTCTACGGTCTGTGCGTGAACGCCGGCAAGCAAGTTCTGGCAGCCATGATGGAAGCCGACAGGGAGGTGATGTGCGGTCCGATGAATGTGCCCAACGCGGCCCGCAAGGCAGTGCGTGGCGGCACCACGCGATCCAGCGTCGTGCTGGGAGGCCAGCGCATTGCCATCGACAAGCCACGGGCACGCAGCCTGCGACGTGGCGAGTTGGAACTGCCCACGTTCGCGTGGGCGGCGCATACGGACCCGTTGGACATGGCCACGATGGCATCGATGGCCGCCGGCGTCTCCACCCGTCGATACGCCGGCACCCTGGATCCACTTCCCGAGCCGGAGGAGGCGCTGTCGGTGTCCAAGAGCTCGGTGTCGCGGCGCTGGATCGCGCTGAGCGAGAAGCAGCTGCAGGAGTGGTTGTCGAGCTCGATCAAGGAGCTGGATCTGCCGGTGGTGATGATCGACGGCATCCACTTCCGTGACCGTGTGATCCTGGTGGCCCTGGGCATCGACTCCCAGGGAAACAAGCACATCCTGGGGCTGCGTGAAGGCTCCACGGAGAGCACGCGGGTCGTGCGCTCGCTGCTGAGCGACCTGGTCGAGCGAGGGCTCGATGCCGATCGCAAGAGGCTGTGGGTGATCGACGGCGGCAAGGCCTTGCGCCGCGCGATCCTGGACTGCTTCGGCGAACTGGCGCTGGTGCAGCGGTGCCAGGAGCACAAGCGGCGAAACGTGATCGAGCACCTGCCCAAGGAGTTGCACGCCGGCGTAGGCCGTGCCATGCGTGATGCCTGGGGCAGCACCAACGCTGAGCTGGCCAAGAAGCAGCTGGCGCGGCTGGCGACGTCGCTGCAGGCCAAGCACCCCGGCGCGGCCGCTAGCCTGCGAGAGGGTCTGGAGGAGACGTTGACAGTGCAGACACTGGGGATCACCGGGGCGCTATACCGCACGCTGCGCACGACCAACCCGATCGAGAACCTGAACGGGTTGATCGCTCACTTCACGCGCAACGTCAAACGATGGAAGGACGGACAGATGACGCTGCGCTGGGCAGCTGCCGCACTGAGCGACTCCAAAGGGCGCTTCCGCAAGCTGCGCGGACACCGCGAAAGGCGATGTCCCAGAAATTGTTGAACTGATGAGCTGAGGGTGGCGGTTCCTTTCGCCCGCATGTGAACATGCGGGTGCCTTGCAAGCAAAGAAAGGAACCACCGAAATGAAGTCTCGCACGAAGCCCGCGCTGCGGGTAGTACCTGCTGCCCAAGTGCAGCTCTCCCTCAATGTCCAGACCGTCCTTCGTGACGTGAAGGACGCGTTCTACGGTCTGTGCGTGAACGCCGGCAAGCAAGTTCTGGCAGCCATGATGGAAGCCGACAGGGAGGTGATGTGCGGTCCGATGAATGTGCCCAACGCGGCCCGCAAGGCAGTGCGTGGCGGCACCACGCGATCCAGCGTCGTGCTGGGAGGCCAGCGCATTGCCATCGACAAGCCACGGGCACGCAGCCTGCGACGTGGCGAGTTGGAACTGCCCACGTTCGCGTGGGCGGCGCATACGGACCCGTTGGACATGGCCACGATGGCATCGATGGCCGCCGGCGTCTCCACCCGTCGATACGCCGGCACCCTGGATCCACTTCCCGAGCCGGAGGAGGCGCTGTCGGTGTCCAAGAGCTCGGTGTCGCGGCGCTGGATCGCGCTGAGCGAGAAGCAGCTGCAGGAGTGGTTGTCGAGCTCGATCAAGGAGCTGGATCTGCCGGTGGTGATGATCGACGGCATCCACTTCCGTGACCGTGTGATCCTGGTGGCCCTGGGCATCGACTCCCAGGGAAACAAGCACATCCTGGGGCTGCGTGAAGGCTCCACGGAGAGCACGCGGGTCGTGCGCTCGCTGCTGAGCGACCTGGTCGAGCGAGGGCTCGATGCCGATCGCAAGAGGCTGTGGGTGATCGACGGCGGCAAGGCCTTGCGCCGCGCGATCCTGGACTGCTTCGGCGAACTGGCGCTGGTGCAGCGGTGCCAGGAGCACAAGCGGCGAAACGTGATCGAGCACCTGCCCAAGGAGTTGCACGCCGGCGTAGGCCGTGCCATGCGTGATGCCTGGGGCAGCACCAACGCTGAGCTGGCCAAGAAGCAGCTGGCGCGGCTGGCGACGTCGCTGCAGGCCAAGCACCCCGGCGCGGCCGCTAGCCTGCGAGAGGGTCTGGAGGAGACGTTGACAGTGCAGACACTGGGGATCACCGGGGCGCTATACCGCACGCTGCGCACGACCAACCCGATCGAGAACCTGAACGGGTTGATCGCTCACTTCACGCGCAACGTCAAACGATGGAAGGACGGACAGATGACGCTGCGCTGGGCAGCTGCCGCACTGAGCGACTCCAAAGGGCGCTTCCGCAAGCTGCGCGGACACCGCGAAATGAAGGACCTATTAGCTGTATTGAAAGCCCCGGCCAATGCCGCCACCAACGCTCACCGAAAGGCCGCGTAGTATCACGAACAAGGAGCCGTCATCCGGCCGCGTTCAACAGCACTCGGGACATTGCCCCGCGAAATGAAGGACCTATTAGCTGTATTGAAAGCCCCGGCCAATGCCGCCACCAACGCTCACCGAAAGGCCGCGTAGTATCACGAACAAGGAGCCGTCATCCGGCCGCGTTCAACAGCACTCGGGACATTGCCAACTTCTGCCTTCAGCCTGAAGCCGCCGGCGGCTATGCCATGGGTACATAGCGCGCAGCCTCAATCAATGCCCACACGGCCAAGCAAACTTGTTTTCAATCACGGGCCACCTAGGTTTGACGGGCAACGCTACCTACTTTAATACGCGCCCACGCGACGATCCTGGAGTTGCTCGTGCCCTCTTCGGAGACTCGGCCGCAGGCTGCTCAAACAAGGCAGCCGGGGAAACGTCCAGCGCTTTTGCAAGCACCAAAAGCGCGTCAAAGGTCGGATTTGCAGCTCCGGTTTCAAGTCGGGACATGTACGTCCGGAAAAAGCCAGTGCTGTCCGCCAAGACTTCTTGCGTCATGCCGCGAGCAACTCGCAGCTCTTTGACGCGCAAGCCGAAAGCAATGCGTGGAGTAAGTCGTTTCACATCCCCATACTGTTTGGCTTACACTGATTCATACACACACCAATTCGTACATTTGCATTCATGCATTGCCTCAAATCGACGCTTGATTCGCTGAGCAATTGCGGGAGCGCTCTATGACCAATACCTTGGCTCAAACGGACTCGTGGTCAACGGTGCCGCTGTGCTGCCGCTACTTCAGCGTGTTTTTCGCAGAGCAGCCGGTCCAAGTGCTTGGCAACGACGGAACCTCACACGAACTGACGACGTCATGGGCGCTTGGCGTGCTGCATGACAGCAACTGGGAAGTGCTTGGGGGGTGGCCGAGGGCGGATGCTGGCCCAGCGTTCTGGCGAGGGGTGTTCGATGAGTTCGGGGTCCGAGGCGTGGGGAAGCCTATCCCGTTCATCCTGGCCGACGCCGTCCGGGACGTGCGCGCGGCCTGCCCGGATGCTGCGGTGCTGCCATCTTTCGGACGGATCTTGCGCCGCAGGCATGCATCAGTCAGCTCTGAAATCGCTCGGCTAAGTTCAGAGGCGAGGCGTGCGGTGCGCGAGGCGGCCAGCGTCCGCGGGGCTCGTTTGGCGCTGGAGCGCCTGGTGCCGAAGCAGGGGATCTGTGGGACCAGTGTCTTGGCGGCGGATTGGCCCGAAGTGCTGACGCAGCTCGAAGCCTTCTACGCGCTGCGGCCCCAGCGTCGCGCCGTGGTGCGGCAGGGCGACGAAGTTTCCGAGCACTTGAGTCGGATTTTGAGCCGGGCCGTTATCCGTCATGGGTCTTTTGCCAGTCTGGAAGGCGCCACTTCTTTCGTTGCCAGCACGCTCGCGCGCGCCGAACAGCGGCTCAAGTTCCCTGACCTGGTCGAGCTGGCTCCGCCCAGGCGTGCAGCCGGCCCTGTCGGGGCACGCGTTGCTGTCTCCGGCTCCTGATTCCAGCCGATTGCTCATAGTGAAAAAGTCCCTGCCTCCCGTCTTCTCCCGGATCAGGGCTGCGCTGATGCGGCGCGGCCGCTCGGCACATGACGCGGACGACTTGGTGCAAGAGGCCTGGGTGCGTCTGGCTTGCTACGAACGCGATCAGGTGGTGACCGAGCCCGAGGCCTTCCTGATGCGTACCGCGCTGAACCTGTCGATCGATGCGCATCGCACGCGCGTCAATCACGGCGAGGAGGTCGTTCTGGAGGAGGTGGTCCTGCTCGATGCGGCACCCGGCACGGAAGCGATCGTGCTTGCCCGGGAACGCATGGCGCGCCTGAGCTTGTGCCTGGGCCGCTTGAATGAGAAAACGCGTGACATCTTCCTGTCCTATCGGATCGACGGCATGACCTACCGGGAGATCGCACAGCGCCACGGCTTGAGCATCAGCACGGTGGAGAAGCACATCGCCAAGGCCATGCTTCAGCTCACCACCTGGATGGAAGGTTGGTAGGCGTGCAACGGCCGCAGGCTGGGGGCAGGGCGGCGGAACGGGGAGGGCAGCCGGTGGTGACACCGGAGATCGCTGCCGAAGCCGCGGTGTGGGTGGCGCGCCTGCACGGGCCTGACCGGTCCCTTCGCATGGAGCGAGAGTGCCTGGACTGGCAGGCGCGCTCAGCGGCGCATCGCCTGGCCTTCGAGCGCTGCACGGACACCTGGCAGGACGTTGCGGGCGTCACGCTGAGTGCCTATGCCAGCGCTGCCTCCCCTGGCGCGGCGTCAGACGCGAAAAGGGCCGGGCCATTGAAACGAAGGCGCTGGGCGCTTGCGGCAACGGCGCTGGTCGTGGGCGGCGTGCTGGTGCTGCAGCCCTGGCGCACGGTCGAGACCTATGTCACCGGGGTGGGTGAACAGCGCTTGGTCGTTCTGCAGGACGGCACCCGCATGTCGCTGAACACGGCCACGCGCGTGCGGGTGGAACTCGCCCGGGCGCAACGCACCGTGAAGGTGGAGGGCGGTGAAGCGCTGTTCGAGGTCGCCAAGGATGCACGCCGCCCGTTCGTCGTGCAGGCGGCGGGTACCGAGGTGGTCGCCACAGGGACGGCCTTTGTCGTGCGATTTTCTCCTGGAAGCAAAGGCGTCGGCGATGCGCTCGCCGTGACCTTGGTTGAGGGTCAGGTGGTCGTCCGCGCCGCCACTGACGGCGCCACCGGCGCGGCACTCGCGAGCCCTGTTGTGATGGCGGCGGGGGAGCGCGTGCGTCTCAGACGGTTGGGTGGGGTTGCGACCCCGGGCGTGTCGCGCGAGGCGATGCAGGTGGATCGGCCTCGTCTGGACCAGGCGCTGGCCTGGAAGCGCGGCGAGGCCATCTTCGACGACGTGTCGCTGCTCGACGCGGTGGCCGAGATGAACCGCTACAGCCCGGTGCCGATCATGGTGACGGGAGCGGACGCACTGCGTGGTCTGCGGGTCAGTGGCGTATTCCGGACCGGTGACAACGCCAGCTTCGCGCGCGCAGTGGCCGCCTTGCACGGCCTGGTCGT
>CAVUEF010000018.1:0-67274 GCA_963740455.1 uncultured beta proteobacterium | reverse complement strand
CTGCAGATAAGGCGTGGCATTGGCCAGCGCCTCGGCGGGAACGCCGGTGGACCAGGCCGCCCGGGTGGCCGTGCCGATTTGATGCAGCGCAGCGCTCAATCGCTGCGCCATCCCGGCCAAGCCAGTATCCCGCTGCGCCTTGGCAATCGACTCGTTCATGACCTTGGCCAGCAAGGCCAGCGAGGCGCCGTCGTTCATCACGACCTTGCGGCCCAGCAGGTCGAGCGCCTGTATGCCATGCGTGCCTTCATGGATCATGTTCAGGCGGTTGTCGCGCCAGTACTGTTCGACGGGGAAATCGCGCGTGTAGCCATAGCCGCCCAGCACCTGTATAGCCAGGCTGTTGGCTTCCAGACACCATTCGCTGGGCCAGCTCTTGGCGACGGGGATCAGCACGTCGAGCAACTGGCCGGCTTGCCTGGCCGACTCGGCGTCGCCAGTGTTCAGCTCGTCGACCAGCCGCGCGCAATAGAGCTCGAGCGCCAGCGCGCCTTCGACATAGCTCTTTTGCGCCAGCAGCATGCGCTTCACGTCGGCATGTTCGATGATCGGTATTTGCGGCGCACTCGCGTCCTTGCCGCCGGCGCTGACGGCGCGGCCCTGCGGCCGTTGGCGCGCATATTCGAGGCTCGCCTCATAGCCCGCATAGCCCAGCATGGTGGCACCCATGCCGACGCCGATGCGCGCCTCGTTCATCATGTGGAACATGCACTTCAGTCCCTCGCCCGGCGCACCGACCAGATAGCCGACCGCGCCGGCCTGGCCGCCCGGCGTGAAGCGCCCTTCGCCGAAATTGAGCAGGCAGTTGGTCGTGCCGCGATAGCCGAGCTTGTGGTTGAGGCCGGCCAGCGCGACGTCGTTGCGCTCGCCGGTCAACTCGGCACTATCATTGACCAGCCACTTCGGCACGATGAACAGCGAGATGCCGCGCGTGCCGGCAATCAGCTTGCCATCCGGCCCGGGAATCTTGGCCAGCACCAGGTGGACGATGTTCTCGGTGATCTCGTGCTCGCCGGCCGAGATCCACATCTTGTTGCCCTTGAGGCGATAGCGCGGGCCGAGTGCGTCGGCCGCGTCGTCGAGCGTGGCGCGCGTCGCCACGTCGCTCAGGCTGGAGCCGGCTTGCGGCTCGGACAGACACATGGTGCCGAACCAGCGTCCGGCGAATTCGTTGCGCGCAAACACCTCGCGCTGCAGTGGCGTGCCATGCACCATCAAGAGCTTGGCGTTGCCCGTCGTCAGCATCGCATAGCCGCCGATCGCGACACTGGCCTTGCTGAAGAAGCTGTTGGCCGCCTTCTCGATCACGCAAGGCAGTTGCATGCCGCCGATCTCAAAGTCTTGGGACGCAGCCAGCATGCCAGCCTCCACATACGCCGCCAGCGCCGCGTGTGTCGCCTCGGGCAGGTGCACGCGTTCGCCTCGCCATCGTCGACAACACGCGGTTCCTGCGTATCGACGAGCCGATTGAAGGGCGCGTACTTTTCGCGCGCGATCTTCTCGCAAGTGTCGAGCACGGCCGCGAAAGTCTCCAGGCTGTGGTCGGCGAAACGCTCGCGCTGCAGCAGCGAGGCGCAGGCCAGCCAGCCGTTCAACAGAAAATCGAGTTCGCGGCGCAGGCTCATTGGGGCACCCTACGCGCTGCGCGCGGTCCCGCCGAGCGGGAGCATTCACCCTTGGGACGGCCCGGCGGGCTCATGGCAATCACAGCACCTCGAACACGCCCGCCGCGCCCATGCCGCCGCCGATGCACATCGTCACGCACACTCGCTTTGCGCCACGGCGCTTGCCCTCGATCAGCGCATGGCCCGTCAACCGCTGGCCCGATACGCCATACGGATGACCGACCGCGATCGCGCCGCCGTTCACGTTCAGCTTGTCCATCGGGATGCCCAGCGTGTCGGCGCAATACAGCACCTGCACGGCAAAGGCTTCGTTGAGCTCCCACAGATCGATGTCGGCCACGCTCAGGCCCAGCCGCTTGAGCACCTTGGGGACGGCGAACACCGGGCCTATGCCCATCTCGTCGGGCTCGCAGCCGGCTACCGCAAAACCGAGAAAACGTCCCAGCGGTTTCAGGTCATGCTTCTCGGCATAGCTCTCGCTGACCACCACGCAGGCACCCGCGCCGTCCGAAAACTGGCTCGCGTTGCCGGCGCTGATCAAACCGCCGGGCAACGCCGAACGCAGGTCCTTGATGCCCTCGAAGGTCGTGCCTTCGCGAATGCCCTCGTCGGCGCTGACAGTGACTTGCTTGGTCGTGAGGCCCCGCACCTTGTCGACCACGCCGGTGGTGACGGTGATCGCAGCGATCTCGTCGTCAAACTTGCCGGCAGCCAGCGCGGCGCTGGCGCGTTGCTGGCTTTGCGCGCCGTACTGGTCCATGCGCTCCCTGCCGATCTTGTAGCGCTGTGCCACCGTCTCGGCGGTCTGCAGCATTGACCAATAGACTTCAGGCTTGTTCTGCTGCAGCCACGACTCGGCAATCATGTGGCGGTTGCTCTCGTTTTGCACGCAAGAGATGCTCTCCACGCCGCCGGCCACGAACACCTCGGCCTCGCCGGCGATGATGCGCTGCGAGGCAAGAGCAATCGTCTGCAGACCGCTCGAACAGAAGCGGTTGACCGTGACGCCGCTCACCGTGACCGGCAGCCCCGCGCGCAGTGCGATCTGGCGCGCGATATTCGCGCCGGTGGCGCCTTCAGGGGTGGCGCAGCCCATCAGCACATCCTCGACGGCGCCGCCGTCGATGCCGGCGCGCTCGAGTGCGGCCTTCACCACATGGCCGCCCAGCGTGGCGCCATGGGTCATGTTGAAAGCGCCCTTCCAGCTCTTGGCCAGCGGCGTGCGTGCGGTGGAGACGATGACGGCCTTGCTCATGGTGTTTCCTTGTGTGATGTCATTGCTGCTTTGGTCACGCAGTGGTGATGAAAGCGGATTTGCTCAGTCGTTGAAGCTCTTGCCTTCGGCCACCAGCTTGGCGAGCAGCGGCGCCGGTTGCCAGAACGCGCCGTCGTCGAGCGGGTTCAGCGCAAAGCGCTGCATCGCGCGCATCACGTTGAACAAGCCGACCGTGTCGGCATAGCACATCGGGCCGCCGCGCCACAGCGGGAAGCCATAGCCGGTCAGATAGACCATGTCGATGTCGGAAGCGCGCTGCGCGATGCCTTCGTCTAGCAGTCGCGCGCCCTCGTTCACCAGCGAGAAAACCAGGCGCTGCACGATCTCTTCGTCGCTGATTTTGCGCGGCGTGATGCCGAGCTCCCGGCGGTGCGCCACGATCATGTCGACCACCAGCTTGGAGGCAATCGCGTTGCGCTTGCCCGCTTCGTAGTCGTACCAGCCGGCGCCGGTCTTCTGGCCGTAGCGGCCCATCTCGCACAAGAGGTCGGCGGTCTTGCTATAGCGCAGATCGGGTTTTTCCAGGTAGCGGCGCTTGCGGATATACCAGCCAACGTCGTTGCCGGCCAGATCACCCATGCGAAACGGCCCCATCGCGAAACCGAACTTCTCGACCGCCTTGTCCACCTGCTCGGGCGTGCAGCCCTCTTCGAGCAGGAAGCCGGCCTGCCGGCTGTACTGCTCGATCATGCGGTTGCCGATGAAGCCGTCGCACACGCCCGACACGACCGCAGTCTTCTTGATTTTCTTGGCGAGCTGCATCACGGTGGCCATCACATCCTTGGCTGTGGCCGCGCCGCGCACCACTTCGAGCAGCTTCATCACATTGGCCGGACTGAAGAAATGCGTGCCGATCACGTCTTGCGGGCGCTTCGTGAAGTTGGCGATGACGTTGACGTCCAGCGTCGAGGTGTTGCTGGCGAGGATCGCGCCGGGCTTCATCACTGCGTCGAGCTGTCGGAACACGGTCTCCTTGACGCCGATGTCCTCGAACACGGCCTCGATCACCATGTCGGCGTCGCCGATGGCGTCGTAGCTCATCGTCGTGCTCAGCATCGCCATGCGGGCCTGGTACTTGTCGTCCTTGAGCTTGCCCTTCTTGACCTGCGATTCGTAGTTCTTGCGGATGGTGGCCAAACCCTTGTCCAGCGCTTCTTGCTTCATCTCCAGCATCACGACGGGGATGCCCGCGTTCAGGAAGTTCATCGCAATGCCGCCGCCCATCGTGCCCGCGCCGATCACGGCCAGCTTGTTGATGGCGCGCACCGGCGTCGTGGCAGGCACATCGGGAATCTTGCTGGCAGCGCGCTCGGCGAAGAAAGCATGGCGCAAGGCCTTCGATTCAGGCGTCATCATCAGCGCCGCAAAGGCTTCACGCTCGGCCTTGATCCCGTCGTCGAACTTCATGTTGACGGCGGCCGCCACGGCGTCAACGCATTTGCGCGGCGCGGGGTAGTTCTTGGCCATCGCCGTCACCGTGTTGCGGGCGAACTGGAAGTAGGCGTCGCCTTGCGGATGCGTGGCCTTGAGGTCGCGCACGCGCGGCAGTGGACGCACCGCGGCAACCTCGCGTGCGAACGCCAGCGCACCTTCCATCAGGTCGCCGTCAATCATGCGGTCGAACAGCTTTTGCCCGGGCACCTGGGCGAGCAGTTCGCTGTTCACCGGATCGCCGCTGACAATCATGTTCAAGGCGGGCTCGACGCCGAGCGCACGCGGCAGACGCTGTGTGCCGCCCGCGCCAGGCAGCAGCCCGAGCTTCACCTCGGGCAAGGCGACCTTGGCGCCGGCCGACGCGACGCGGTAATGGCAGCCCAGCGACAACTCCAGCCCCCCGCCCATGCAGACGCTGTGAATCGCCGCGACCACCGGTTTCGTGCAGCCCTCGATCATCAGGATCAGGCTCAGCAGATTGGGCTCGGCCAGCGCCTTCGGTGATCCGAACTCGCGGATGTCGGCGCCGCCCGAGAAAGCCTTGCCCGCGCCGGTGATGACGACCGCCTTGACCGCCGCCTCGCCCTCGGCGCGCGCTATGCCGTCGGCAACGCCGCGGCGCGTGTCGTAGCCCAGGCCGTTGACGGGCGGATTGTCGAGTGTGATGACGGCGGTGTCACCGCGAACTTCATAGCTGGCGCTCATGCGTAACCCCTTTTGGCGAAGCCATCCGACGAACCCGGGCAGAACCCGGCGCTCAGAAATAGAACGATCGTTCGATTCTAGCCAGCCAGAGAGCGGCCCGGGTGTCTCTGCCGTGACAAGGGTCTACGGGATCTTGGCGGGCTTGCCCTGATGCGCGAGCGCAGCAGCTCAGCGTGCACCTATCGAGCCGATGCGCCCGATGGCGATGGTGGCGGTGACGATTTCGATGCCACGAAATGTCTTGAGGTCCAGCAAATGCGCATCACCCGAGACGATCAAATCGGACTGAGCTGCCAAAGCGGCCGCGAGCACTTGGTCGTCCGCCGGATCGCGCGTGATGGTGGGGGCGATGACGGCCGGCACCACGATGTTGACCAGCGCCGCATAGCCGTCAAATACATCGCCAACCGTGAGCCCGCGCTTACCCAACTGCGTAGCGAATTTCTGGCGCGACAGCACCCCCTGCAATTCGGCCAACAGCGCAGCACTGCTGACCAATTCGATGCCCTGGCCGATCGCCGCATTGATCAAGCGCCCCGGCGTGCCACCCCACAGCAGCCCGGACAGCGCCGTGTTGGTGTCAAGAACCAGCCGCACGCCGTTGCTCGGAACGGTAGCCATCGATCTCCGCTTTGATTTCTTCTGGCGTCATTGGTGCGAGCGGTTCTTTCGCCAACACGGCACGCGCTGTCTTCATCCGCTCGACACGATCGGCGCGAAGCCGCTCGCGCAGGATGCGTTCAATATTCTCCGGCGCCAGCAGCCCGGCCGTGGCCGCCTCCTGGGCCAGCGCGTCAGGCAAAACAATCTGCACGGTGGTCATGTTCAGGCTCCCTGCGCGTCAATGCGCCATTCGCGCTCGATGAAAAATCCATCGGCAGACCAATTCGTCCGTCCGATGGAAAGACTATACGGTAATCGCATGCACCACAGCAGCCAGTGTGGTTGCCGCCTGCACCCGACTCGCACTCAGACGAGCTCAATCTGCACCTTCCTGCCAACCAGCGCTGCGGCTCGTTGCAGCGTGGAAAGCATGACGTCGCGTGTCGGGTCAAGCAGCCTGTCGACTTGTGACCTGCTGGTTCCGAGCAGCACCGCAAGACGTGCTTTGCTGAGCGACCTTTCCTGCATGGCATCTGTGAGTTGCCACACGATGACCTCCTTGATCGCCAAGGCTTGATCTTGGTCGTAGGTTCCTTCCTCCTTGAGGAAATCATCAAGGCTACCGCCGCGATTGTGCTTACTCATGACTTCAGTTCCTTGAGCCGCCCGCGGGCGACCGTGAGTTCAGAAGGAGGTGTCTTCTGAGTCTTCTTTATGAACGCGTGAAGTGCCACGAGCACACTCTCATCGACACCCACGAGAACGCGAGCTATGCGATTGCTCGGCAGATGTGTCCGGACCTCCCATAGTCCCTCTCCCATAGGACGACAGAGTGGCATTCCAACCGGCCACCGCCACTGCGCGCGCATCAAGTCTTTGCCCACTTCTCGACGATCTTCAGGAGGCAGATCCATCAGCCAGTCACGAACCGGCTCAGTGCCGCTACGCGTCCGGAAGAAAATCAGAGGCGTCTTTTGCGGAGATGCCTTAGCCATGACTCACCATAGCTCGTTTGTACCACGAAAGGTGCACCCTCACAAACCGCTGATGGAGCCGCACGCCGCTGCTCGGCACGGTAGCCATCGATTTCGGCGATGATTTCTTCTGACGTCATTGGCGCGAGCGGTTCTTTCTCCAACGCAGCACTCGCTGTCTTCATCCGCTCGAAACGATCGGCACGAAGCCGCTCGCACAGGATGCGTTCGATATTTTCCGGCGCCAGGAGCTCGGCCGTGGCCGCCTCCTGGACAAGCGCGTCAGGCAAAACAATCTGCACGGTGGTCATGGTCAGACTCCCAGCGCGTCAATGCGCTACTCACGCTACTCGCGCCCGATGAAAATATCCATCGGCAGACCGATTCGTCCGGCCGATGGAAAGACGATACGGTAATCGCGTCTCCCGTCCGGCAATGGGTTCCATCATTCATCTGCAGCGCAGAGGGTCAGGGCATTCCCCATTTTTTGTACAGTGCATTTGCTTGGGCGACTTTCTCACCTTTTTGGACGACAAGAATGGGCGTGATAACACCGTCACGGTTTTCGATGAAGCACATGAACTCCTCCAATCTCTTAGCACCAAATCCATTCGTGGCACGAACACTTCGAATAACCACGGCCCGGTTCCCCTTCAGCAAGACATGAGCGTCTTTGCTATGGCCAAATTCAGCAGAGCCGGGATCATGCAATAGCTGCTTGATAAACAGCATACAACCACCACTGGCTGATTGCCTTGTGATGTCCTCAGCCCAGCAAGCGGTAATGACTACAGATTGGAGAGCGAGCGCAAACAGAGTGACCGCAATAAGACGTGGCTTCATAAATTAAAACCCTCTATTGATGCCTACGTGATGTATCCCGCAAAATCTGCGGGATATTCTGACGACTATCGGGTATCAGCCATGCGATCACCCCTGAATCCGGCGTATTAATTGCGCCGTTTCCGGCCATCCTCTTTCTTCTTTTTCGTGAGGTCAAGCGCGGATGCGTTGCCTCCATTATTCATCGGGTTTCGCCTCCACCGCCAAACCCCCGGCAATTCCTCCAGAGCCATCTTGAGAGCCACGCGAGCGATGTAGGTCGGTCAAATCGCACGTTTCTTCAGGTGCTTTCCTTGCTGGTCGCCATACCGAGGCGAATTCCCGGCGGGCTGCATCAAGCTGCAATTCGCCCCATCAACCGAACAAGTATTCGAGACAAGCACCCAGGGTCATGTCTTGCCACCCCTAAACCTCCAGCCATTCCTTGCGCACATAGGCATTGGCGCGCAGCTCGGCGGGCGTCCCTTCGAAGACGATGCGCCCGTGCCCCATCACATAGCAGCGCTCGGAAATCTCCAGCGCGATGGCGAGCTTTTGCTCGACCAGCAGCACGGCCACGCCGCGGCTCTTGAGCGTCTTCAGATACTCGGCCACCTGCTCGACGATCTTGGGCGCCAGGCCTTCGGTGGGCTCGTCGATCATGATCAGATCGGGGTCGCCCATCAGCGTGCGGCACAGCGTGAGCATCTGCTGCTCGCCGCCCGACAGCACGCCGGCTTCGGTGTGCTGGCGCTCCTTCAGCCGCGGGAACATCTGGTACATGTCGTCGAAGCTCCAGCGCGGCCCGAACCGTTGCCCCCCAGCCTCGACGCCGCGCGCCGAGTCGCCCCCCGAGGGTGTGCCGGCGGCTCGGGAGCGGCCCATCGCTCGCCGGGCGCCGCGCTTTTCTCCCAGCATCAGGTTCTGGTGCACGGTCAGGCGCGGAAAGATGTCGCGGTTTTCGGGCACATAGCCCAGGCCCAGATGGGCGATCTGGAATGCCTTGCGGCCCAGTATCGACACGTCACCCCAACGCACGTCGCCCTGGCCGTCGACCTGACCCATGATGGTCTTCACGGTGGTCGATCGACCCGACCCGTTACGCCCCAGCAGGCTGACGATTTCGCCCGGCCGCACCTCCATGCTGACGCCATGCAGCACATGGCTCTTGCCATAGAAGGCGTGCAGGTTCTCGATTCTGAGCAGGCGTCCTTCACTCATACGTGCACCCCCGCTGCCTGCGAATCGGCCACCACCGATCCCAGGTAGGCTTCTTGCACGCGCTCGTTGGCGCGCACTGCGTCGGGCACGTCGAAGGCGATCACCTCGCCATACACCAGCACGGCGATCTTGTCGGCCAGGCCGAACACCACGCCCATGTCGTGTTCGACGGTGAGCAGCGTCTTGCCCACCGTCACGTCGCGTATCAGCTGTACAAAGCGGCTCGTTTCGCTGCGGCTCATGCCGGCGGTGGGCTCGTCGAGCAAGATCACGCTGGAGCCGCCGGCAATCGTGACGCCGATCTCCAGGGCGCGCTGCTCGGCATAGGTCAAGTTGGTGGCCAGCACGTCGCGCTTCTTGTCGAGCTTGATCATCTCGAGCACCGCGTCGGTGCGCTCGTTGGCGTCGTCCAGGTCGGCCAGGAATTTCCAGAAGGCGTAGCGATAGCCCATCGACCACAGCACGGCGCAGCGGATGTTCTCGAACACCGACAAGCGCGTGAACAGGTTCGACACCTGAAAGCTGCGGCTCAGTCCCCGGCGGTTGATCTCGTAAGGCTTGTGGCCGTCGATGCGTGCCCCGTGCAGCAGCACTTCGCCGCTGCTGGGAGCAAAGCGCCCGCTGATCAGATTGAACAGCGTCGATTTGCCCGCGCCATTGGGGCCGATGATGGCGACGCGCTCGCCCGGCTTGACGCACAAGTCGACGTTGCGAATGATCTCGGTCTTGCCGAACCGTTTGCACACTGCGCGCAGTTCCAGAGCGTATGCTTGCCCCTCATTCGATGGGTACATCGAACGATCCCCCGAGGGGATGCGGTCCGGCTTGGGAGCGGCCCGGCGCTCGGCCCGGAAGGCGTCACTTGCATTGCTCACAGCGACTCCCTCCGCTTGATGTCTTTTTCGATCTCTTCCTGCACGCTGTCCCACTGCTGCTTGAAGCTGCGCCGGCTCAGCTCGAACAGCAACACGCCGGTGAGCATCACGAAGCCGGCACCAAACCAGCTGTCGAGTCCCTTGGTGTCGAGGGTTACGCCCATGAACACGAGCTCGGACCCCAAGGTCGCGCTGAGCTGCAAGTCGTACAACATTTCGATCATCACCGACGCGCCCACCAGCGCCGTGAGCGCCGTGCCGGCCAGCGCCAGATAGGCGGTCCACAACTTGCGCAATTTGCCGAATGCGGCAACGCGCAGATTCATCATGATGAGGCTGGCGAATCCGCCCGGCGCATACATCACCATGAACAAGAAGGTCAGCCCCAGGTAGAGCAGCCAGGCCTTGGTCAGCTCGGACAGCAGCACGAGCGCCACCACCATCAGCACGGCACCGATGATGGGGCCGAAGAAGAAGGTCGCGCCGCCCAAAAAAGTGAACAGCAGATAGGCGCCCGAGCGCGCCGCGCCGACCACCTCGGCAGTGACGATCTCGGTATTGATCGCGCCCAGCCCCCCCGCGACGCCGGCAAAGAAGCCCGAGATCACGAACGCCATGAAGCGCACCCACTGCGTGTCGTAGCCGATGAAGGCAACGCGCTCCGGGTTGTCGCGCACCGCGTTGAGCATGCGCCCCAGCGGCGTGCGGGTCAGCGCGAACATCGCCGCCGTGCAAACAAAGCAGTAGATCGCGACCAGGTAATAGACCTGGATCTGCGGTCCGAACGAGATGCCCATGACCGGCGCGCCGATGACGCGGTTGCTCGAGATGCCGCCCTCGCCGCCGAAGAACTCGGGCAGCATCAGCGACATCGACCAGATCAACTCGCTGATGCCCAGCGTGATCATCGCAAACGGCGTGCCCGCCTTTTTCGTCGACACATAACCCAGGAGAAGCGCAAACAACAGGCCTGCCGCGCCGCCGACCAGGGGCACCAGGCTGACCGGAATCGGCAAGGCGCCGCTGGTCGCCAGATTCAAGGTGTGGATGGCCAGAAAGCCGCCCAGCCCGCTGTACACGGCGTGACCGAAGCTGAGCATGCCGCCCTGCCCCAGCAGCAGGTTGTAGGCCAGACACGCGATGATGCCGATGCCCATCTGCGTGAGCATGATCTGCGCCAGGCCGCTCGTCCACACCAGCGGGGCCAGCACCAGCACCAGGGCGAAGACGCCCCAGACCAGCCAGCGGCCCACGTTGTACGGCTTGAAATGAAACGACGCGTCCGGCTGCATCTCAATCCTCGCGCGTGCCGAGCAGCCCCTTGGGCCGGAATATCAATATCAGCACCATCAGCAGATAGGGCAGGATAGGCGCGACCTCGGGCAGACGCAGCCGCAGAATCGGGTACAGAAAGGTTTGGGGGCCGACCTGGAATCCAAAGCTCGTCAGCAAGGAGGCGAGCGAGCCGTCGAGCGCCAGCGGCAGGGTCTGCAGCAGGCCGATCAGGATCGAGCCGACAAAGGCGCCGGCCAGCGAACCGATGCCGCCCACCACCACCACCACAAAGATGATGGGCCCGACCACCATGGCCATCGACGGCTCGGTCACGAAGGTGAAGCCGCCGATCACGCCGGCCAATGCCGCCAGCGCACAACCACTGCCGAACACCAGCATCAGCACACGCGGCACGTTGTGCCCCAGCGCCTCGGCCATCTCGGGGTGCGTGAGCGCCGCCTGGATCACCAGGCCGATGCGGGTGCGCGTCAACATCAGCCACAGCGCCAGCAACATGAGCAACGCCATGCCCATCATGAAGACGCGCGTGATCGGAAAATTCGAGCACATCGCCTGCGCGCACAGCTCAGCCGGAGCGCGCCCGAAAACGATGGACAAGCCCTGCACCGGATGCTGGATGAAGGTGAAGGCCGAACCCTGCAAGACCGGTGGCGGCGTGAACGGCACGGTGGTGCGGCCCCAGATGAGTTGCACCACCTCCAGAATCACATAGGTCAGGCCAAAGGTGATCAGCAGTTCGGGCACATGGCCGAACTTGTGCACGCGGCGCAGCGCCACGCGCTCGAAGCCCGCGCCCAACAAGCCCACGATCAGCGGCGCCAACACCAGCGACGGCCAGAAACCGAGCACGCCCACCAGGCTGTAGGCCACGTAGGCGCCGAGCATGTAAAAGCTGGCGTGAGCGAAATTGAGCACGCCCATCATGCTGAAAATCAGCGTCAGGCCCGAACTGAGCATGAAGAGCAAGAGGCCCGAACTGAGACCGTTCAGGACATTGATGAGAATCTGATCCAAGTCTTGGGGCCTGTTAAAACGACGTCTGGCTGCGTGGATGGGCGCTGGCAAGGCGCTTGCTCGATGACAAGAAACGAGCCCGGCGAAGTTGCCTCCGGCGGGCCCGGTTGGCTGGCGTCAATCGACGCCAGCGACGGTTCAGGACGGACGCTTCATCTGGCAAGAAGTCGGCGTGCTCGCCACATAGGGCTCATAGGTCTGCACCGGCACCAGCGTGTAGCCGGTGTCTTCCATGGTGTACGGATACTTCTTGCTGGTCTTCTCCCACACGGTCATGAAGAGCGTCTGTTCGAGTTGGTGGTCGGTCTTGCGCATCTCCACCTCGCCGTTGAAGTTCTTCATCCTCAGGCCTTCGAGCGCAACAGCCACCTTGAGCGGATCGGTCGACTTGGCGTTGGCCATCGCCTGGCCCAGCATGTTGTAGATGCTGATGATGCTGTAGGTGTACATGTCGTCATGGAAGCGCGCCTTGTACTCGTCGCCCCACTTTTGCATCTCTCCACCCATATTGGGGTGGCCGTAGGCGATCTGGTAGACGCGGCCCTCGCCGCTCGCGCCCATCGCCGTGGGCGTACCGGTGGTGCTGGCGTAGTAGGTGAAGAACTTGCCCTTGTATCCGGCTTCGTTGGCGGCCTTGATGAGCAAGGCCAAGTCCGATCCCCAGTTGCCGGTGATCACCGTGTCGGCGCCGCTGGCCTTGATCTTGGCCACATACGGAGCGAAGTCGCGCACCTGCGCGATCGGGTGCAATTCCTCGCCGACGATCTGGATGTCCGGACGCTTGCGGGCCAGCAACTCCTTGGCGTACTTGGCGACCTGATGCCCGTGCGAGTAGTTCTGGTTCAGCAGGAAGACCTTCTTGACATCGGGCTGGCCCTTGATGAAGGCGGTGATCGCTTCCATCTTCATCGACGTGTTGGCGTCAAAGCGGAACTGCCAGTAGCTGCACTTGCTGTTGGTCAGATCGGGATCGACGGCCGAGTGGTTCAGGTAAACGACTTCCTTGCCCGGATTGCGCTCGTTGTATTTGTTGATGGCGTCCAGCAGCGCCATTGCCACGCCCGAGCTGTCGCCCTGCGTGATATAGCGGATGCCTTGGTCAACCGCCGACTTGAAGGCATTCAGCGTTTCAGCCGGGCTCAGCTTGTTGTCGAAGGTGACCAACTCGAACTTGACGCCGGCCGGATTGGTCTTGTTGAACTTCTCCTGCAGGAACTGAAGGGTCTTCACCTGGTTCTGGCCGATCGGGCCGAGCAGGCCGGAGAGCGGATCGATGAAAGCGATCTTGACGGTTTCGCCCGCCGTCGCGACCTTGGCGGGCGCCGCCTTGGCCGGCGCCGCCTGCGCGACGCTCACCAGCGAGCCAAAGGTCAAACCCAGTGCAATGCTCAACACCAAGGTGGAAATACGCGCTGTTGCCATGTCTGTCTCCAAGTTGTTCAGTACCCATAGACCTTAAAGCATGCGCGGCGTCTTGGGCTTAGGGACTAGCCCTGAGGTCGAGTCCCCGAGGAGACACCGGCAAGCGTGATCAAACGGTGGGCAGCCTATGCCCTTTGAACTGCTCGCGCAGCTTGATCTTCTGGATCTTGCCGGTCGCGCCGAGCGGAATCGCGTCGACAAAAACGACGTCATCGGGGACTTGCCACTTGGCGGTCTTGCCCTCGAAGAAGGCGAGTAGCTGCTCGCGCGTCACATCCGCACCGGGCTTCTTCATCACCACCAGCAGCGGCCGCTCATCCCATTTGGGGTGCGGCACGGCGATGCACGCGGCGATCGCGACGGCTGGGTGTGCCATGGCAATGTTCTCGACGTCAATCGAGCTGATCCACTCGCCGCCCGACTTGATGACATCCTTGCTGCGGTCGGTGATCTGCAGGAATCCTTGCGGGTCGATGGTGGCCACGTCGCCGGTCGGAAACCACCCGTCCATGAGCGGGTCGCCCCCTTCATTCTTGAAGTAGCTTGAAATGATCCATGGCCCCCTCACGTGCAGGTCGCCGCTGGTCGTGCCGTCCCAAGGCACGTCCTTGCCGTCGGGGTCGACGATCTTCATGTCGACGCCATACACCGCACGGCCCTGCTTGGCCATCACGGCCAGCCGCTCTTCAGCGTTGAGCCCGCTCTGCGAGAACTTGAGGTTGCACACCGTGCCCAGCGGCGACATCTCGGTCATGCCCCAGGCGTGCAGCACGGTGACACCGTAGTCATCGCGGAAGGTCTTGATCATGGCCGGCGGACACGCCGAGCCGCCGATCACGGTGCGTCGCATCGTCGAGAACTTCAAGCCATGCTGGGCCGTATGGTTGAGCAGACCGAGCCAGACCGTCGGCACGCCGGCGGCCATCGTCACGCCTTCGCTTTCGATCAGCTCGTAGACCGACTTGCCGTCCAGTGCTGCACCCGGAAACACAAGTTTGGCGCCCGTCATCGCCGCGCTGTACGGAATCCCCCAGGCATTGACGTGAAACATCGGCACCACCGGCAGAATGCTGTCGCGCGCCGACAGGCTGATGGCGTCGGGCAGCGCCGCGCCATAGGCATGCAGAATCGTCGAGCGGTGGCTGTACAGCGCCCCCTTCGGATTGCCCGTGGTACCGCTTGTGTAGCACAGCGCCGCGGCGCTGTTCTCGTCGAACTGCGGCCAGCGATAGCGGTCGGTCTCGGCCGCAATCCAGGCTTCATAGGACATCAGCCCGGGAATGCCGGAGTCGGCGGGCAGCTTGTCGGGGTCGCACAGCGCAATCCAGTGCTTGACAGTTTCGCACTTGGACCAGACCGCCTTCACGATGGGCAGGAAGGTCATGTCGAAGAACAGGACCTGGTCTTCGGCGTGGTTCGCGATCCAGGCGATCTGATCGGGCGCCAGGCGCGGGTTGATGGTGTGCACGACACGGCCGCTGCCGGTGATGCCGAAATACAGCTCCAAGTGGCGGTAGCCGTTCCAGGCCAGGGTTGCCACGCGGTCGCTGAAACCCAGACCCAGGCGGTCGAGCGCGCCGGCCACCTGGCGCGAGCGTGCCGCCACGGCGCTCCAGGTGTAGCGGTGCAAATCGCCCTCGACGCGCCGGCTCACGATTTCGGTGTCGGCGGCGTGGTGCTCGGCGTGCGTGATCAACGACGAAATGAGCAGGGGCATCTGCATCATCTGACCCATCAAAGCTGCCATCGTTTGTCTCCAGAAATTGACTGTTGAGTGCGCTGGGCGGCGCGACCGCCACACCGCCGGATCAGTTTAACCTCGCTTGCAACCGGGCATAGGCCCCATCGCTACACTCGCGCGATGCTTGCTGATCCGACCACTGATTCGACCATCGAACGCGCGCTGTCCGCGCTTGAACCTCCCCGCTCGACGCCTTGGCTGCAGCGCATCACCGCGCTGGGCGAGCGCTTCTACACCGAGCTGGCGCCGACACCGATGCCCGACCCGTATTGGGTCGCCCGCAGCAGTGCCTGCGCGCAAGAGCTGGGCTGGGCCGCCGACTGGTGGCAGCAAAGCCGTGCGCTGGACGTGTTCAGCGGCAATGCGTTGTGGCCAGGCATGCGGCCGCTGGCCAGCGTCTACAGCGGCCACCAGTTTGGCTCTTGGGCAGGTCAACTCGGTGACGGCCGCGCCATCAGCCTGGGCGAAACCACGACGCCGCACGGGCCATGGGATGTGCAGCTCAAGGGCGCCGGTCTGACGCCCTATTCGCGCATGGGCGATGGACGCGCGGTGCTGCGCTCTTCGATACGCGAATTCCTGTGCTCGGAGGCCATGCATGCGCTGGGCATTGCGACCACGCGGGCGCTGTGCATCACTGGCTCGGCGAGTGAAGTCTGGCGCGAACAAGTGGAGACGGCCGCTGTCGTGACGCGCGTGGCGCCGAGCTTCTTGCGCTTCGGGCACTTCGAGCACTTTGCGCACACCCACCAGCATGAAGCGCTGCGCGAGCTGGCCGATTTTGTGATCGCGCACTTTGCCCCCGCATGCCTTGACACCGCCCAGCCCTATGCGGCGCTGCTCGAAAAAGTGACGCGCCAAACTGCCGCGCTGATGGCGCACTGGCAGGCCGTGGGCTTTTGCCATGGCGTCATGAATACCGACAATATGTCGATGCTGGGCTTGACGCTCGACTACGGGCCTTTCGGTTTTCTGGACGCCTTCGATCCCGGCCATGTCTGCAACCATTCCGACCATCAGGGTCGCTATTCTTTTGCGAATCAGCCCAATGTCGGTTTCTGGAATCTGCATGCGCTGGCGCAGGCCTTTCTGCCGCTGCTGGACGGCGATGTCGAGCTGGCGCAAGCCGCGCTCGAACCCTACAAGACCACGTTTCCCGACGCCCTGCTGACCCGCATGCGCGCCAAGCTGGGCCTTGCGGCAGTGCAGCCGTCCGACGGCGCGCTGGTCGATGACCTGCTGCGCCTGATGGCCGCCAGCCGGGCCGACTTCACGATCACCTTTCGCCGCCTGTCGCGTTTTGACGCCGCCGACCTGGCCAGCTGCAACGCCGTACGCGACTTGTTTCTGGACCGCGAGGCTTTCGATGCATGGCTGGCGCGCTATCAGCAGCGCCTCGATCAGGAGGGTTCGCTGGCGCAGGAGCGGCAGCGCCGCATGCTGGCGGTGAATCCCGCCGTGGTGCTGCGCAATCATCTGGCCGAGCAGGCGATACGCCAGGCGCGCGAGGGCGATTTCAGCGAAGTGAACAGCCTCATGAACGCCTTGGCCGCGCCCTTTGACGAACCCGACAGGGCCGACTACACCGCCTTCCCGCCCGACTGGGCTCAGCATCTGGAAGTGTCTTGTTCATCATGAGTGACTATCCCGTCAAGAAGACCGACGCGCAATGGCGGACTGAGTTGGACCCCAAGCAATACCAGGTGGCGCGCCAGGCCGCCACCGAAGCGGCTTTCTCGGGCAAGTACTGGGACCATTTCGAGGCCGGCCGCTACCTCTGCGTCGGCTGCGGCACGCCGCTGTTCGAGGCAGGCACCAAGTTCGATGCGGGTTGCGGCTGGCCCAGCTACTGGGCGCCCGTCAACAGCGCTGTGATCGAGCGGGTGGTCGACAAAACGCACGGCATGGTGCGCGTCGAGGTACGCTGCAACAACTGCGGCTCGCACCTGGGACATGTCTTCCCCGATGGCCCGAACCCCACCGGCGAGCGTTACTGCATCAACTCGGCCGCGCTAGACTTCGCACCCAAGCCCTGAAGCCCCGAGCGCACCGATTGAACCAATAGCGCCATCTGTGGTCAGATGGCGCTACGTGCCAGCTGGGCTCTGCCTCCGCCCTAACAACCCCGCCCATGAAAATACTGCTCGACTTTCTGCCGCTGATACTGTTCTTTGCCACTTTCAAGTTCACCGAAGGCAGTGCCGATGCTGCGGCAGCCTTCGCCACCCAGCATTTCGGCTTCCTGGTGCAAGGCGGGACGGTGGGGCCCAAAGAGGCGCCGGTGCTGCTGGCCACGATGGTGGTGATTGCCGCCACGCTGACCCAGGTGCTAGTGCTCAAGGTCTTGCGTCGCAAGGTCGACACGATGTTGTGGGTCAGTTTGGTGCTGGTGGTCGTGCTTGGCGGCGCCACGGTCTGGTTCCATAACGAAACCTTCATCAAATGGAAGCCCAGCGGCCTGTACTGGGCCATGGCCCTGGGCTTCTGGATCAGCGTACGTTTCTTCAACAAGAATCTGATTCAGGGAATGATGGGCAAAGACCTGGTGCTGCCAGGCGTGGTCTGGCTGCGCTTGAACCGCGCCTGGATCGTGTTCTTTGCTTTCATGGGCGTGCTCAATCTGGCTGTGGCCTACAACTTCAGCACCTCGACCTGGGCCAGCTTCAAGGTCTTTGGCACGACGGGCCTGATTCTCTTGTTCACCATCGCGCAGGGCTTCTACCTGAGCCCGCATCTGAAGGATGACTCCAAGCCCGAAGAGGCACTGAAGGAGGGTAGCCAATGAGCAGCCCGCATGTCAGCGTGGCGGCAATCCGCGAGCGTCTGTTGCAGGTGTTTGGCGAGCAGGGCCTGGAAGTGCAGGACGACAGCCACTTGCATGCAGGTCACGCCGGCGCCCGTGAAGGCGGCCATTACACGGTGCGCCTGATCAGCGCGCGGTTCACGGGCCAGTCCAGAGTGGCGCGCCATCGCCTCGTATATGATGCCCTCCGCGAATTGATGCAGCAGGGCATTCATGCACTCGTGATAGACGCAAGATCGCCCGACGAGTGCTGAGATTCTCACCACCCATCCACCCATTTTCCGTTGCCGCTTGCGCTGCAATGAATGTTCCGGCCGAAGTGCCGGTCGAGTCTGTGTTGAAAGGCAAATCGTCCATGAAGAAGATCGTCCTGTCCACCTTGCTGGTGGCCGCTTGTGCAGTTCTTTTGCCGCTGTCGGCCGGTGCGCAAAACATTGCCACCGTGAACGGCAAGCCGGTCCCGAAGTCGCGGGTGGAAACCCTGATTTCGCAGGTCACGCGCGGTGGCCAGCAGCAACGCTCGCCCGAGATGGAAGCACAGGCACGCGATGAAGTCGTGTTGCGCGAGATCTTCACGCAGGAAGCCGTCAAGCGCGGCATCCCCGCCAGCGCCGACTACCAGGCCCGGCTCGAATTGACCAAGCAAGGTCTGATGATCAATGAGTTGTTCGAGGACTTCATCCGCAAGAACCCGGTCACTGACGCCGAAGCCAAGGCCGAGTACGACAAGGCCAAGGCGCAGGCCAGCGGCACCGAGTACCACGCGCGCCACATCCTGGTCGAAACGGAAGATGAGGCCAAGACGCTGATCGCCCAGATCAAGGCTGGCGCCAAGTTCGAAGACCTCGCCAAGAAGTCCAGCAAGGACACCGGATCGGCCGAGCATGGCGGCGATCTCGACTGGGCCAACCCGAACAGCTATGTGCCCGAATTCTCGGCGGCGCTCGTCAAGCTGACCAAGGGCCAGATGACCGACACGCCGGTCAAGACGCAGTTCGGATACCACGTGATCCAGCTCATGGACACACGTGAGGCGAAGTTCCCCGAATTCGACACCGTCAAAGCGCAGATCCAGCAGCGCATCGGCCAGCAAAAGCTCGCCAAATACCGCGACGAGCTGAAAGAAAAAGCCAAGACCGACTACAAGTTTTCGCGCTGAGTCAGTAGCGCATTGCGCTTGAGAGCCTCCTTCGGGAGGCTTTTTTCATCTCCGCCCCGGGCACAGCCGCATCAGCGTCGCCCACCCGCGCATGCGAGCCAGCCCATGTCACCAGGTTTTACGCGGCTTCGGCGCGGGCGATCAGGCGGCTGACCCACGCCACCGACAGGCCAAGCTCTTCGGCCATCGCCGTCATGCTCAGGCCCCCTTCGGCGTAGGCGCGCAGCAGACCCTGCTCGCGCGAAGCGCTGTTCTTGATCCACTGCGCAAGGCTGGTCTGGCCGCGGCCCGCGGCGCGCTTGGTCGTGCCACGCCCCTTGCCGGCGCGCATGCGCGCCACGAAAGCCTCGTCGCCCAGATAGACCTGGTGACGCAGCGTGTCGGCCCAGAACGCGGCGCCGTCGAACTGCGCCACCGCGGCGGCGTAGCGTTCGCTCGCCTTGCGGCGCTCGGACGACGTGCGTGCTGCGCGACCCAGGACAAAGCTCAGCAGACCTTGGCTGTCCAACCAGGCCGGCACGCCAGCCTGCCCGGTGTGCGCTGCGAAGCTCGACCAGGCCCAGGCACCCGCCGTCTTTGCCAGGCCCGCGCGCACGGCTGCGGTCTCCACATATTGGCAAGCGCCGAGCAAGTTCTTGTCCCGATCAACCAGCACGCTCTTGAAACGCCCCTGCAAGACCGGGCCACTCTGGCCATGGCGCCGGTTGAAGGCCTGGGTGTAGACACCGTTGACATGCCGCATCAAGCGCGACAGATTGGCCTGTGCCGTGAAGATCACCAACTCGAAACTGTCGTCGAGCAGGCAATAAGCCAGCGCCTGGGCGTCAAACCGCTCCATGCCATGGGCCAGGATCGACAGCAGAGACTGCCGGTCCGCCTTGTCCATGAAGATGGCCTCGTTGCCCCGGCCGTGCGAGCTCAGGTAATAGACGGCGCCGGGAAATTCGATGCGTAGTGGTCGTGCCATGAACGCAATCTAGGCCCAAACGGAACAAAAGACAAGACCTGACCCGCTCTCTTCGCCAAGTGCACGTAAACGCTGCTGGCACTTCAGACCTGACCCCGGGCGGACACGCCCGGTACGGATCACGTGCTGCCCGGAACGAAGCAAACGCCAGCTCAGTTCACGCCCCAGGCGAAAGCGGCGAAAATAGGCTGATGGCAACGCGCGCCGTGTCTGGCGCTCAGTTGCCGGCTACCGGAAACTGCATGCATCCCCACACCCTCTTTTGTGCCGCCAGCGGCTTCGAATCCGCCGCTCAAATCACTTTGCTGCCGATGGGCCACCGCTCGCGCGCGCTGCATGGCCACTCGTATCTGGCCACAGTGCGCGCCGATCTGCCAGCGCTGTGGGCGCCGTTTCCCGGCGGCGAAGTCGAGGCCTTGCGTGACAAGCTCGAAAGGTGCCTGGCGCCGCTCGACTACCAACTGCTCAACAACACGATTGCCCAGCCCACCGACGAAAACATTGCGCGCTGGATACGTGAGCGGCTCGACGTGCCCGGCATCGAGCAGATCGGCATCCAGAGCACCGCCCACGAAGGCGTCGATCTGGACGCCCAAGGCATGGCCCATGTCTGGCGGCGCTACCGCTTCCAGGCCGCGCACCAGTTGCCCCAGGTGCCGGCCGGGCACAAGTGCGGCCGCATGCACGGTCATGGCTTCGAGGTCATCGTCCACGCCAATCAGGACCTGGGCGCACGCGACCTGAGCATCGACTACGACCATCTCGACGCAGTCTGGGCGCCGCTGCATTTCGAACTGAACTACCGCTGCCTGAACGACATCGAGGGCCTGGCCAATCCGACCAGCGAAGTGATATCGAGCTGGCTGTGGCAGCGCCTGAAGCCGCAACTGCCCGAGCTGTCGTGGATCACCGTGTATGAGACCGGCTCGTGCGGCGCCAACTTCGATGGCCAGCGTTACCGCATCTGGAAGGAGCTGACGCTGGACAGCGCGATCCAGCTCAAGCGCGCGCCCTCTGGCAGTCTGCTGCGCAATATCCACGGCCACACTTACACCTTGCGGCTGCACCTGAGCGCGCCGCTCGATACGGTGATGGGCTGGACCGTCGACTTTGGCGACGTCAAGACCCGGTTCGATCCGATCTTCAAGGCGCTTGACCACCGTCCTCTCTTTGAAGTGGCCGGCCTGGCCGACGGCGACACGGCCAGCATCGCCGCCTGGATCTTGCGCGAAGCCCGGGCCGGACTGCCGCAGCTCGACCGCGTCGATTTGTACGAGACGCGCGGGTGCGGCGCCATCGTCAGCAGCTCATCGCAGGGACCGGCCTTGCCGGTGTGAAGATGCGCGTCTACTCGGTCAAGGAAATGTTCTTCACTTTGCAAGGTGAAGGCGCCCAGGTCGGCCGCGCCGCAGTGTTCTGCCGTTTTGCCGGCTGCAATCTGTGGAATGGCCGCGAGGCCGATCGCGCCAGCGCGCAGTGCAATTTCTGCGACACAGATTTCATTGGCATCGACGGCGTGGGCGGCGGGCGCTTCGCCACAGCCGCAGACCTGGCCAGAGCGGTGGCGGCCTTGTGGCCTGGCGGTGTGGCGGGCAAGGCCGGCAAGCGCTACGTCGTATGCACCGGCGGCGAGCCGCTATTGCAGCTCGACCAGGCGCTGGTCGACGCGCTGCGCGCGCAAGGCTTCGAGGTCGCGGTGGAGACCAACGGCACGCAAGTGCCGCCGCAGGGCCTGGACTGGATCTGCGTCAGCCCCAAGGCCGATACCGAATTGCTGCTGACATCGGGCGACGAGCTCAAACTTGTCTATCCCCAGCCGCTGGCCCCGCCCGAGCGTTTCGAGGGTCTGGACTTCAAGCATTTCTTTCTGCAACCGATGGACAACCTCCTGCGCAAAGACAACACACGCCGCGCGGTCGAGTACTGCATGGCACACCCGCAATGGCGCTTGAGCGTGCAGATGCACAAGGTGATTGGCGTCGCCTGAAGCGCGGCCCGGGGGATACCCGGATAATCGGGCGATGAATATTGCCTCCAATCCATCCTCGCTCGCTCCCGAACTGAGTTTTTCGCGCCTGCCTCTGACGCCAGCCATGCTGGCCAATCTGGAGCAAATCGGCTACACGCAGATGACGCCGATCCAGGCCGCCAGCCTGCCGCTGGCGCTTAGCGGACATGATCTGATCGCCCAAGCCAACACCGGCAGCGGCAAGACCGCCGCCTTTGCGCTGGCGCTGCTGAACCGGCTCGACCTGAAGCGCTTCGAAGTGCAGGCGCTGGTGATGTGCCCGACGCGGGAACTCGCCGACCAGGTCACGCAGGAGATCCGTCGCCTGGCGCGATCCGAAGACAATATCAAGATCCTGACCCTGTGCGGCGGCGCGACGATGCGCCCGCAGATCGCCAGTCTTGAGCATGGCGCGCATATCGTGGTCGGGACGCCGGGGCGACTCATGGATCATCTCGAGCGCGGCACGCTCTGCCTGGCCGCACTCAACACGCTGGTGCTCGACGAGGCCGACCGCATGCTCGACATGGGCTTCTTCGACGATATCGCAACCATAGCCAAGCAATGCCCGAAAGAGCGCCAGACCCTGCTGTTCTCGGCCACTTATCCGGAAGGCATTGCCAAATTGAGCCAGCAATTCCTGCGCAAGCCGCAGGAGGTCAAGCTGACCACGCAACATGCCGCCAGCAAGATCCGCCAGCTCTTCTATGAGGTGAGCGAAGAGCAGCGCCTGCACGCGGTGTCGCTGTTGCTGGCGCATTACCGCCCGGTCAGCACGCTGGCGTTTTGCAATACCAAGCAGCAGTGCCGAGACCTCGTCGAGGTGCTCACCGCGCAGGGCTACAAGGCCTTGGCGCTGCATGGCGACCTGGAGCAGCGCGAGCGCGACCAGGTGCTGATCCAGTTTGCGAACCGCAGCTGCTCGGTGCTGGTGGCCACCGACGTGGCCGCGCGCGGCCTCGATATCGCGCAGTTGGAGGCCGTCATCAACGTTGACATCACCCCCGATGTCGAGGTGCACACGCACCGCATCGGCCGCACCGGTCGCGTCGACGAAGAGGGCTGGGCCTTCAGCCTGGTCAGCGTCGATGAAATGGGGCGGGTGGGCAATATCGAAAAAGAGCAGGGCCGGGAATCGCAGTGGCATGCCTTGAGCGAGCTCACGCCCGCCAGCCAGGCGCCCCTGCTGCCGCCGATGCAGACGCTGCAGATTCTCGGCGGCCGCAAGGAGAAGATCCGCCCCGGCGACGTGCTGGGCGCACTCACCGGCGAGGCTGGCTTCACGTCGGCGCAGGTCGGGAAAATCAACATCACCGAATTCCACACCTATGTGGCCGTGGCGCGCGACATCGCTCAAGAGGCCGTGCGCAAGCTCTCGGACGGCAAGGTCAAGGGGAAAAAGGTGAAGGTCAGACTGCTTGACGAGTTGCCACGTTAGTCGCACGGGACTCAGTTTCTGCGCCGCGATAGCAGGCAAAATGCAGGCAAACATCGCCGGGGGAGTCTCGTGAAGCCAAGAAGCATTGTCTGGGTTGCCGCGCCCGAGAGCAGCGGACTCGCGTCCTTGCTCACCGCACTGCAAGAGTTCGGCTTCGATGCCAAGGCCTGCCTGGTTGGCGAGTCGCTCCAGCATGCGGCCGAGTTGCGCGTGTTGCAGGCCGACGCCTTCGATGGCGCCGACGCCTTGCACACCCAATACCTGCTCGATCCGCGGCCCACACTGGTGCTGACGCAGAGCGACGAGCAAGACCTCGACGTGCTGCCCTTCTTGTCCGAGCATGATGAACTGGCCCGCTTCTCGGCGCGCGCCGACCTGATGGCGCTGCGGCTGACGCGGCTGCGCGTGCGCGCCAGTCATGCCCATCGCGCCGCGCCGCTGCTCACCGATGCCCTCACCGGACTGCCCAATCGCGAGCGCTTCGAGGCTGACCTGGCGGCGACCCTGGCCTCCTTGCCGGCCGACGCGTCGATGGCGCTGCTCTACCTAGACCTCGATCGCTTTGACCAGGTCAACGAACAGCATGGCCGGCTCGGCGGCGATTTGGTGCTGGTGCAACTGGCCATGCTGCTGGGCAGTGAGCTCGCGCCGGGCGACAAGCTGGCGCACCTTGGCGGCGACAAGTTCGTCTGCCTGCTCTCGCGCTATGACCGCGCCACCTTGCTGACCGACGCCACACACCTGGTACAGCGCGTCGCACAGCACCGCTTCATGCTGGACACGCTCGAGCTTGATGGCGAGACGCCTGCGCAGTTGAGCTTCACCACCAGTGCCGGTCTGACCTACCTCGCGCCGGGCGTGCCGGCCCCGGCGCTGTGGCATCAACTCGACGTGGCCTTGTTCGATGCCAAGTCCAAGGGCCGCAACCGCTTGGGCGTCTACGCCGAACCGTCGGGCATCCAGCCGCTGGGCAGCTCGCCCGAAGCGCAAGCGCAAGCGCAGCACTTTCTCAATGTCACGCAAATCGTGTCGGAGCGCGTCGACCAGTTGCTCAAGACGCCCGACCTGAGCGCTGGCGAGGCCGGGCCACGTGAAAGCCTTGCGGACCCGCTGACGCAGCTGAGCAACCGGCGCTATTTCGATCTGCGTCTGCGGCGCGAATTCGACAGTGCGCGCAAACACGGCCGCCTGCTCAGCATTGCCTGGATGAACATCAGCCACTTGCACGAGCTCAATCGGCGCTTCGGTTGGAGCGCAGGCGACACCGCCTTGAAGGCGCTGGCCGTTCAGGCCCAAGCCAGCATCCGCATGGTCGACTGGCTGGCGCGCTGTGGTGGCCAGGAGTTCTGCCTCGTCATGCCCGACACTGATTTGCTCGAGGGCCAACGCGTGGCTGATCGCATTCGCGCCAGGCTTCAAGCCAGTGCGCTGACAAGCCCCGACGGCCGCCCGCTGACGCTCAAGCTCGACCTGGGTGTGGCGCAGATGGACGAGCTGATGCAAGACGCCGACGCGCTGATCGCGCGCGCCGCCGAGGCGCTGCGTCAAGCCAAGTGCCATCCAGTCCAGGCTTGACAAGTTGAAGCCACAATTTCTCAGGGAGAGTGCATTTGTTTGCCTGGTTTGAGCGCCTCGTCCACCCTTATCCCGACGCCCAGCCGCAGATTCCGCCCAAGGGCTTCTTTGCCTTCTTGTGGGCCGCCGCGCAGGGCTTGAGACCTTTCATCCTCTTGATGACGTTGTGCACCGCGGTGATCGGCGCCTTCGAGGCCTTGCTGTTCAGCATGCTCGGACGCATCGTCGACTGGCTGGGCAAGGTCGAGCCGGCGCAGTTGTGGGCCCAGGAGCGCAGCAGTCTGCTGCTGTTGGCCGGCGTGCTGCTGGCCAGTCCGCTGGTGGTGGCATTGCAGACCATCATCAAGCACCAGACGCTGGCGGCCAATTTTCCGATGTTGCTGCGCTGGAATTTCCACCGCCTGATGCTCAGCCAGAGCATGCATTTCTATCAGGACGAGTTCGCCGGACGGGTCGCCGCCAAGGTGATGCAGACCGCCCTTGCGGTGCGCGACACCTGGATGATATTGGCCGACATCCTGGTGTTCGTGGTGATCTATTTCATCACCATGACGGTGGTCGTGGGCAGCTTCGACATGTGGCTGCTCGCGCCGTTTCTCGCGTGGCTGCTGCTCTATGTCGCGGCGCTGCGCTACTTTGTGCCGCGCCTGGGCCGCGTCGCCAAGCTACAGGCCGATGCGCGCAGCCTGATGACGGGGCGCATCACCGACGCCTACACCAATATCGCCACCGTCAAGCTGTTCTCGCATGCCCAGCGCGAGGCCGGTTTTGCGCGCTCGGCGATGCAGGAGTTCATGCAGACCGCGCACGCGCAGATGCGGCTGGTGAGCGGCTTCGAGATTGTCAACCACAGCTTGAGCATGCTCCTGATCGCCAGCACCGCGGGCCTCACCCTGTGGCTGTGGATGCACGGCCAGGTGGGTGTCGGTGCGGTCGCCGCGGCCACCGCCATGGCCTTGCGATTGAACGGCATCTCGCACTGGATCATGTGGGAGTTCTCAGCGCTGTTCGAGCATATCGGCACGGTGCAGGACGGCATCAATACGCTGGCACGCGCGCACGCGGTGACCGACCTGCCCGGCGCCAAATCCCTGCACGTGAGCCGCGGCGAAATCCGCTTCGAAAAGGCCAGCTTTGCCTATGGCGGCGCCAACAAGATCATCGACAACTTGAGCCTGCACATTCGCCCCGGCGAGAAGATCGGCCTGGTCGGCCGCTCGGGTGCCGGCAAATCGACGATCGTGAATCTGCTGCTGCGTTTCTATGATGTCGAGCAGGGCCGGGTCCTGATCGATGATCAGGACATCGCCCTGGTGACGCAGGACAGCTTGCGCGCCCAGGTCGGCATGGTCACGCAAGACACCTCACTGCTGCACCGCTCGGTGCGTGACAACATCCTCTATGGCCGCCCCGACGCGAGCGACGCCGACATGCTCGCCGCCGCGTATCAGGCCGAGGCGTATGACTTCATCCAGGGCCTGAGCGACGCCAAGGGCCGCCGTGCGTTTGACGCGCATGTGGGCGAGCGCGGAGTCAAGCTCTCAGGCGGGCAGCGCCAGCGCATTGCGATCGCGCGGGTCATGCTGAAAGATGCGCCTATTTTGTTGCTTGACGAAGCCACCAGCGCGCTCGACTCCGAGGTCGAGGCGGCCATCCAGGCCAGCCTGTACAAGCTGATGCGGGGCAAGACTGTGGTGGCGATTGCGCACCGTCTGTCCACCATCGCAGCGATGGACAGACTCATCGTGCTGGACAAGGGCCGCATCGTCGAAGAGGGCGACCACCGCAGCCTGCTCGCCAAGGGCGGGCTGTACGCGCGCCTCTGGGCGCATCAGAGCGGCGGTTTTCTGGGTGAGGAAGTCGACGATAACGAGCAGCCGGCGCCGCAGGCGTTGTCGGCCTGAGCAGCTTGCTCGAACTGCCCTTGCGCCCGCGCTCAGCCAGGTGGTGCGGATGAAGTCCGCCCCTTGCGTTCAGGCCCGCAAATGCAGCTTTTGCTCTTGGGCTAGCACGAAGGCGGTGTCGCCCGCATAGGCCGGGCTGGGCTTGCGTGGCTCGGTGGATGGCGCGGTATCGCGCACCTCGCGGTGGCTCGGTGGCGCTGCGCCAGCCGCCGCGGCTTGAACCTGGCCTGCGGCCGCAGGCACCGCCTTGGCTTGCGCCAGCTCGGAGGCGATCTCGGCACCCGACGGCGCTTTGGACAAGACTGGATTTTGCTGCGGCAGTTGCGACACTTGCGCGGCAACCAGCCTGGTCACGCCGGCGGCACCCTGCGTCTGCGGCCAGGCGGGCGGTCCCAGCCCCACGGGCCAGGGCACGCCTTCCATCAGGCTGTAGGTAAGGGGTGATTGGGTTGCCGAAGCCGCGGCTTGGCGCCCGGCCTCTGAAATGGAAACTCTCAGACCGGCCGCAGACAAGGGCGGTGTTGTCTGCGGCTGCACAAGCGTGGTTTGAGCACGTGTTTCTTGCTTGATGCGCTGCCCGGACTTCAGTCCGAATGCGGTTGGCACGGTCGTAACGGTTTGATCAACTCTCATGGCGAGTACCTCTGGGTCAGAGTTTTCGTCAGATCCTGGCAGAGTAGCTTGATGCGGTTCAGCTCAAGCCACGGTGTCGATAAGGTTGCCGGTCAATTTCTGTTCGGTCTGGAGGGTCAGCAGATTGGCCTTGAAGGCATAGCTCGACACCATCTGCTGGACGAAATCATTGGCCAGCGTGTTGCCCGCTGGCTGGGCGGCGGGCAACTGTCTGACGCTGGTGCTGACACCGCCACCCTCCTGCGTTTGCTGCACCACCTCCTGGCGGCGGAAGTTGGGGGTATCGGCATTTGCAATATTGTGCGCACTCACCTCCAGCCTGCGCTGGGCTGCGTTCAAACCGGAACTGGCAATCGCTGATATCGAGCCCATAACGCACCTTTCGCTACTCTATCGGCCGAAACAGCGCGATGTTTAGCCCTTTGTTTCAGCGATTCATCACCCTTACATCGGCTTAGAGCAGCGCGAACCACGCCTGCCCGCGCACGCACATGGCCTTACGCACGCCAGGCAGGCCGGCTTGCTGGGACAATGGGGCCTCACGCGCTTCGCGTTCGACGTCTCATCCTGGTTCCTCATGTCTGTCTCATCCGCTGTCACGATTCCCCGCGCGCCCAAGCCGCTCAACGGCTACCGACCGTATTGGGCCAAGCGTTTCGGTACGGCCAAGTTCCTGCCGATGAGCCGCTCCGAGATGGAGGTTTTGGGCTGGGACAGTTGCGACATCATCATCGTCACCGGCGACGCCTATGTCGATCATCCGAGCTTCGGCATGGCGGTGATAGGGCGGATGCTCGAAGCTCAGGGCTTTCGCGTGGGCATCATCGCCCAGCCCGAATGGCAAAGCGCCGACCCTTTCAAGGTGCTGGGCAAACCGAATCTGTTTTTCGGTGTCACCGCCGGCAATATGGATTCGATGATCAACGGCTATACGGCCGACCGCAAGATACGCAGCGACGACGTCTACACGCCCGGTGCGGCGGGCAGCAAGCGGCCCGATCGCGCGTCGCTCGTGTATGCGCAGCGCTGCCGCGAGGCCTACAAGGACGTGCCCATCATCCTGGGTGGCATCGAAGGATCGTTGCGCCGCATCGCGCATTACGACTATTGGCAGGACAAGGTGCGTCGCTCGATTCTGGTCGATGCCAAATGCGATCTGCTGCTCTACGGCAATGCCGAGCGCGCCATCGTCGAAATCGCGCACCGCCTGGCCGCGCGCGAGCCGGTCGAGAGCATCACCGATGTGCGCGGCACCGCCTTCATGCGGCGCACGAATGATCCGACCGCCGCCGACTGGTTCGAACTCGACTCCAGTGAAGTGGACCTGCCAGGCCGCGTCGACAGCCACATCAACCCCTATCAAACGACCACCGAGCAGGCGGCAGAACAAGGCAGCGTTTGTGCCAAGGACGATGCCACGCAGGGCGCTGCGCTCAAGCCAATCACACTGCATCGCAAGCCCGCGCTGGAAGGCAAGCTGCAGATGCCGCCGCGCGAGCGCACCGTGCTGCGCCTGCCGTCTTACGAGCAGGTGAAGAGTGACCCCGTGCTGTACGCGCATGCGAGCCGCGTGCTGCATCTGGAGACCAACCCCGGCAATGCGCGTGCGCTCGTGCAGCGCCATGGCGAGCGCGACGTCTGGCTGAACCCGCCGCCGATTCCGCTCACCACCGCCGAGATGGACTTCGTGTTCGATCTCGATTACGCGCGCTCACCGCACCCGTCTTATGCCGACGCGAACGGCAGCCATGAGGGCGCGACCAAGATTCCGGCCTGGGAAATGATCCGCTTCAGCGTCAACATCATGCGTGGCTGCTTCGGCGGCTGCACCTTCTGCTCGATCACCGAGCACGAGGGCCGCATCATCCAGAGCCGCTCCGAAGCGTCGGTGCTGCGCGAGATCGAAGAGATGCGCGACAAGGTGAAGGGCTTCACCGGTGTCGTCTCGGACCTGGGCGGCCCGACGGCCAATATGTATCGGCTCGGCTGCAAGAGCCCGGAAATTGAAGCCGCTTGCCGCAAGCCCTCGTGTGTCTACCCCGGCATCTGCAGCAATCTGAACACCGACCATGCGCCGCTCATCCAGATGTACCGCCAGGCGCGCATGCTCAAGGGCGTGAAGAAGGTCTTGATCAGCTCGGGCCTGCGCTACGACCTGGCCGTCAAGTCGCCCGAGTATGTGAAGGAGCTCGTCACCCACCATGTGGGCGGCTATCTGAAAATCGCTCCCGAGCACACCGAGAGCGGGCCCTTGACCAAGATGATGAAGCCGGGCATCGGCTCCTACGACCGCTTCAAGCAACTGTTCGACAAGTTCACTGCCGAGGCCGGCAAGAAGCAGTACCTGATCCCCTACTTCATCGCCGCCCATCCGGGCACGAGCGACGAAGACATGATGAATCTGGCGCTCTGGCTCAAGCGCAATGGCTTTCGCGCCGACCAGGTGCAGACCTTCTATCCAAGCCCGATGGCCACCGCCACCGCGATGTACCACACGGGCCGCAATCCGCTCAAGGGCATTTCGCGCGACCCGGCCAAGGTCGAGGCGGTCGACGTCGTGCGCGGCGAGCGGCGCCGGCGCCTGCACAAGGCCTTTTTGCGCTACCACGACGCCAACAATTGGCCGCTGCTTCGCGACGCGCTCAAGGCCATGGGCCGCACCGACCTGATCGGCAATGGCAAGCAGCACTTGATTCCGACCTACCAACCCACGCTCGACGGCAGCTACCAGAGCGCGCGGCGCAAGAATTCGACGCCGGTGGCGGACCAGGGCGTCGCGCTCAAGGTGCAGGCCCGGCCCGGGCGCCTGTTGACCCAGCACACCGGCCTGCCGCCGCGCGAGACAGGCGCCAAGCCCGCCTTGCGCGACGCGTCGACCAAACACCTGCGTGCTCTGGCGGCGCGCGTGAACCGCACGCTCGACAAGAAATCGGGGCGTTGAACGGAAATTGTGGCAATCGGTGCTCAACAAGCAACGCTTTGCCCTACCATGCGAGCCCATGAGCAGCCACACACAGCCCCAGGACGGCGCTTCGACGCGCAAATCCATGACCTTGCATCGCCTGCGCGAGATGCGCGCGGCGGGCGAGCGCATCACCATGCTGACCTGCTACGACGCCAGCTTTGCGCGCCTGCTCGACGCCTGCGAGCTCGACTGCATGCTGGTGGGCGACTCGCTGGGCATGGTTTTGCAGGGTCAGCCCAGCACCGTGCCGGTGAGTCTGGACGAGATGGCCTATCACACGCGCTGCGTGGCGCGCGCCAACCGCCATGCCTGGTTGATCGGCGACCTGCCCTTCGGCAGCTATCAGGAAAGCCTGGAGCAGGCGCTGCGCTCGAGCGTGGCGCTGATGCAGGCCGGGGCGCAAATGGTCAAGCTCGAAGGCGGCGGCTGGACCACCGAAGTGGTGCAGTTTCTGACCCAGCGCGGCATTCCGGTGTGCGCGCACCTGGGCCTCACACCGCAAAGCGTGCACGCGCTGGGGGGTTACCGCGTGCAGGGCCGTGACCAGGCCGCCGCCCAGGTCTTGCGCCAGCACTCAGCCGAACTCGCTGACGCCGGCGCCGCCATGCTGGTGCTGGAACTGGTGCCAAGCAGCCTCGCTGCCGAAATCACCCAGGCCAACCCCGAACTGATCACCGTCGGCATCGGTGCTGGCAACGCCACCGCCGCCCAGGTGCTGGTGCTGTACGACATGCTGGGCATCACCCTAGGCAAGCTGCCGCGCTTCGTGCGAAATTTCATGCAAGGCGGTGCGAACATCGAGGAAGCGGTGCGCTCATTTGTGCGTGAAGTCAAAGCAGGAACCTTCCCCGACGACAATCTGCACGGTTTCTAGAGCGGCCCGCAGCGTCCACGCTTCACCCATGCAAATCATTCCCCGCATCGACGAATTGCGCCAACGCCTCAGCGGCGCCACGCGCAGCGTGCTGGTGCCCACCATGGGCAATCTGCACGAGGGCCATTTGTCGCTGGTGCGCCAGGCTGCGGCGGCCGGTGGCCCGGTGGTGGCGAGCATTTTCGTGAACCGCCTGCAATTCGCTCCGAGCGACGATTTCGATCAATATCCGCGCACCTTCGAGCGCGACTGCGAATTGCTCGCCAGCGCCGGCTGCGACATCGTGTTTGCTCCCGACGAGGCCCAGATGTACCCCGAGCCGCAGGTCTTCAAGGTGCAGCCACCGGGTGACTTGGCCGACATGCTCGAAGGGCAGTTCCGGCCCGGTTTCTTCAACGGCGTATGCACCGTGGTGTTGAAGCTCTTCAACTGCGTGCAACCCGCCAAGGCCGTCTTCGGGAAAAAGGACTATCAGCAGTTGATGGTGCTGCGTGCGATGGTGCGCCAACTTGCCCTGCCCATCGAGATGCTGGCCGGCGAGACCACGCGCGCCGAAGACGGCCTGGCGCTGTCCTCGCGCAACGGTTATTTGAGCCCGGCCGAGCGCGCGCAGGCGGCCGAGCTGAACCGCCTGCTGCGCCGGATCCAGGCCGAGCTGCGCGGCGCCGCGTCGGCCGGCCTCGCCACCGTGCAACAGCTTGAGCAGCGCGCCCTGGCCGAGCTGCGCTCAAGCGGCTGGTTGCCCGACTATGTGTGCGTGCGCCGCCGCGCGGACCTGCAGGCACCGAGCGCGCAAGACCTGACCCTTGACGACACGCTGGTGGTGCTTGCCGCGGCCAGGCTGGGCAGCACGCGGCTCATCGACAACGTTGAGATCTGAAGCCGATTGCCGCATGGTCACCACGGCGCCACGCGACCCCCTGCATGGCATCACGCTGGAGCTGATGCTCAATCAGCTGGTCGATTTTTTCGGCTGGGACGGGCTCGGCCAGCGCATCGATATCCGCTGCTTCACGGCCGACCCGAGCCTCAAGTCCAGCCTCAAATTTCTGCGCAAGACGCCCTGGGCGCGCGAAAAGGTCGAAGGCCTGTACAGCTATATGCTGCGCGAAAAGGCACGCCAGGAACGCGCTTGAAACGCAGGGCAAATTGTTGCAGCGTCGCGTTCATTGTGCGCCGGCCAGGCGCACCCATTGCCGGACCGACGGCCGCTGCCACTGCGCGCGCGCATAGTCGGCCAGCCGCTGCGGCACCGGGTCGCCGCTGGCCACGAGGCGCATCAACATCATGGCCATGTCGGTGTCGGCAATGCTCCAGTGGCCGAACAGATTTGCGCCGCCCGCAGGCAGCAGACGTTCAGCCGCATCAATCAAGGCTTTCGACGCTTTGCGCCCGGCCTCCGACAAGGGCTCGGTGGCGGGCTTGACGAAGACGGTGGCGGTGCTCCGCTCTAGACGAATCGGCATCAGATCGCTGCGCAGCCAGGCCTGCACCTGGCGTGCGGTGGCGCGCGCACGCAGCTCGGCCGGGTACAGCCGGGTGTGGCCAGGTGGCGGCAGCAATTCGTCCAGATACTCGGTGATTGCCGACGACTCGGCGAGTTGGAAGTCACCGTGCACCAGCGTCGGAACGCGGCGCGTGGGCAGCAATTTGGCATAGGCTTCGCTCCGATTTTCCTGCGCCTCCAGGTCGATTTTCTTCAGGTCGAAGGCCTGGCCCTTTTCGGTCAAGGCCACAAACGCTGTCATGGCATAGGGGCTGGAAAAATGCGAGTCGATGTAGAGGGTGAATGCGGCTGAGCTCATCGACTTTCTCCGTGAGTGAGTAGGGTGATGCAGTGTAAAGAATTCAGAAATCACTGCATCAAGCCCCCTGATCGCACCAGACAATTCAGACTGCGGGGTCTGACCTTGGGCAAAGCCCTCGGCCACAATGCACTGCGGTGCACCTGCGCCTTCTGTCCAGACCAATTGCTTCCATGACCCCATCTGCTGCACCTGCCCGACCCGTCTTCGCGCTGAAGCCAGTGTTGCCCCTGGTGCTGCTTGCCGTGCTCGGTGCCCCGCCCGCAATCGCCCAATCAAGCGCCGCCGCGGCTGCCAGTGCGCCGCAACCCGCCGCCAGCGTGCCCGCGCGCGGCCGCCCCGCGCCGGCTGCGCCCAAACCAGACGCCGCGCCCGCGCAGTTGGAGCGGGTGGAGGTGAGCGGTGCGGCCAGTGACACCGAACTGCGCCGCGCCTCGACCGCGTCCAAGATCGTGATCGGTCGCGAGGAGATCGAGCGCTTCGGCGACAGTTCGGTGAGCGAAGTGCTCAAACGCCTGCCCGGTGTCACCACCGGTGGCCGACCGGGCCGAGGCGGCAATGTGCGCATGCGCGGCATGGGCGGTGGTTACACCCAGTTGCTGATCGATGGCCAGCGTATGCCGCCCGGGTTTTCGCTCGATACCTTGCCGCCTGACCAGGTCGAGCGCATCGAGGTGATGCGTGCGCCCACCGCCGAATATGGCGCCCGTGCGGTGGCCGGCACCATCAATATCGTGCTCAAGGAAGCGTTGCGAAAGACGCTCAATGAACTGCGTCTTGGCGTCAATGTGGAACAAGACCGTGCATCTCCCAACGCTTCCTGGACGCGCAATGACAAGCTCGGCGAAAAAGGTGCCTACACGCTGACGGTGTCGGCCCACCACAGCAAGCGCCGGGACAATGACGACACGCGCACGCGCTGGTACGACTTGGCCAGCGGCGCCACGCTGCTCGATCAACACGAGACCGGTTTCTCGATCAACCAGCACGACGGCATGCACTTGAACGGGCGGCTGCAGTTGCCGCTGGCCGAAGGCGAGTCGCTGTCGCTGACTTCGTTTGGCGTGCTGTCACGCAGCCAAAGCCAGGCTCAGCACCAGCTCGACCAGGCTGCGGGGGGCATTGCGCCAGCGCCCTATGCCAGCTACACGAACGACGGTGACGGCAGCTTCGCCATGCTCCGCAGCAATGCCCAATGGCAAAAACGCCTGGGCGACAGCAGCAAGCTCGACGCCAGCGCCAGCCTGCGCAGCGGCAGCTTCAAGAACCACAGCTTGCGGCATGAATACGACGCGGCTGGCACGCCGACGCGCGCCACCGACGACCAGTCCCGCACCACCGACACCAACTGGAGCCTGAACGCCAAGCTTTCGCACCAGTTGGCCAGCGAGCACAGCCTGGTGGGTGGCCTCGAAACAGAGCACAGCGTACGCGAGCAAGCGCGCACGACCTTGCAGGACGGCCTGCCGATACTGACCGAGTTCGGCGACCAGATGACCGCCTCGTCGCAACGCTTGGCGGCCTATGTGCAAGACGAATGGAACCCGTCCAAACAGATCTCGGCCTATGCCGGCCTGCGCTGGGAAGGCATCACAACGCGCAGCGACAGCGCCGCCTACCAGGCCAGCAACGACAGCAGCGTGCTCACGCCACTGCTACATGGTGTGTGGAAGCCCGACGCGCAAAGCCGTGACCAGTGGCGCAGCAGCCTGACGCGCAGCTACAAAGAGGCCACGCTGCAAGATCTGATTGCGCGACCTGCCATTTCCCAGCGCTTTCCAACCGGCGGCAACGAAGTCGGCAGCCCGGATCACGCCGGCAATCCGTCCCTCAAGCCCGAACTCGCCACCTGCGTCGAGCTGGCTTACGAGCATTACCTGACCAAGGGCGGGCTGATGAGCGCGAACGTCTTTTACCGCCGCATCAGCAATCTGATGCGCAATGTGGTGGCCTTGGAGAATGTTCCCTGGTCGAGCCAGCAACGCTGGGTGTCGCGCCCGCAGAACGTGGGCACAGCCAGCGTCGTCGGGCTTGAGCTGGAAGCCAAATTTCGCCTCGATGAGCTGATGCCAGACGCGTTGCCGGTGGCGGTGCGCAGCAACGTCAGCTTCTTCGATTCGAAGGTCGGACAGGTGCCGGGGCCGAACAACCGGCTCGAAGGCCAGCCCAAGGGCACCGCCAATATCGGCGTCGATTACAAAATGCGCAGTGCGCCTGTGTCGTTTGGCGCAAGCGTCAACATCACGCCAGCCTACGCACTGCAACTGAGCGACATTCAAGCCAATTCGGTGGGCAGCAAAATTGTCGCCGACGCCTTTGTGCTGTGGAGCGTCACGCCTCAAGCGCAACTGCGATTGAGCGGCAACAACCTGGCTCCGCATGATTACCTCAACACCAGCAGCCTGCTCAATGGCACACAGCGTCAGGTGAACGAAAGCGCGAATTTCTCCAAGATCAATTGGAACTTGCGCTTGGAGCTCAAGCTCTGACCGCGCTGTCTGAGCTCACCCATAATTGCCCCATGTCCTTTCGTCGTGTCCTCCTGCCGCTGGATGTGCGTGGTGCACTCTGGCTCCACTCCATGCCCGGCCGCATGGAGCCCTGGGAGCGCTTTCTCAACGAGATGCGCCGCCACAAACTCAGTCTGGTGATGTGCCTGAACCCGCTGGACGAGGTCGCCGCGCTGTCTCCCGACTATTACAGGGCGATCACACTCGGGCGCCTGCCATTTCGCTGGCTGCACATGCCGATGCACGACATGGGTCTGGCAAGCGATGCCGCCGCCTTCGCCAGCGGCGTTGCGCAACTGAGCCAAAGCCTGCGCTTGGGAGATGCGGCCTTGCTGCATTGCGCGGCTGGCTTGGGTCGCACCGGCACCGTCGCGGCCTGTGTGCTCAAGACCCTGGGCTTGTCCAGTGATCAAGCCTTGCAGCAGGTGCGCAATGCAGGCTCGAACCCGCAGACGGCACAGCAATCGGGCTTGATAGACAGCTTCTGAGTCGGGCCTTTCAGAACGAACTGGCGCCTTCGTGTTCACCCTTGGGCAAGGAGGAACTGATCAGTGTGCAAGACCGGCCGCTTTCAAGCCTGCGACATGGCCGGCTTGCGGCAATCAAGGAAAGCCTGAATACTTCACGCTATGTCCCGTCAACGGAACTCGGCACAGCGGTGCTGACGTCCATACTCGCCGAACTCCAATGCTGGAGCTTGCAGGGAGAGACATCATGAAGTTCAAGCAGCTGCTGATCGCGGCACTGTCTGTCGCACTGACGAGTGGGGCGCTGGCGCAGCAATACTTTCGGATCGGGACGGGCGGGACCGCCGGAACGTATTTCCCGATTGGGGTACTGATTGCCGGCGCGGTTTCGCAAGCCGGCAAGATTGTCGTGACCGCGCAGCCGAGCAATGGTTCGCTGGGCAACGTGATCGGCGTTGCCGGCGGCTCGATGGAGTCCGGCTTCAGTCAGGCAGACGTGGCCACTTGGGCACAAACCGGCACGGGCATCTTCGAAGAAAGACCGCGGCTGAGCGGGCTGCGGCTGATCGCCAATCTGTACCCGGAAAGCATACACGTCGTCGTGAGGTCGGATGCCGGCATCCGCTCGATAGCGGAGCTGCGCGGCAAGCGTGTGGCGCTCGATGAAGTCGGCTCCGGAACCCTGATCAGCGCGCGCCAGGTGCTGGCAGCCTACGGACTGAAAGAATCCGATTTGAAGCCCGCGTACATCAAACCCAATCAGGCGGGCGACATGCTCAAAGCGGGAAGCCTGGACGCCTTCTTCTTCACCGGAGGAACCCCTGCAGTGGGCATTGCCGAGCTCGCAGCGAGCGGTGTCGGCATCAGTCTGCTGCCCATTGATGGGGAGGCCGCGCAGCGTCTGCGCGCAGCCAGCCCTTTCCTGTTCAGCGACACGATTGCCGCAAACACCTACAAGGACGTTCCTGCCACCGTCACCTTGGCAGTAGGAGCCCAGTGGATCACCAGTGACAAGGTGGACGCCGAACTCATCTACCAGATCACCAAGACGCTGTATGAGAAAGCTGCTCAGAAGGCCTTGTTGAGCGGCCACCCCAAAGGGCGCTTCATCACGCTGACGAATGCGGTGCGAGGGGCCGGCATTCCGTTTCACCCCGGTGCACTGCGCTACTTCAAGGAACAAGGGGTCCTGAAATAGCATGGGATTTTCGCGATTTCTCAAACCGGCCTTTCTGACCGGACTCACTGGCATAGTCCTTGCCCTCTTGCTTGGCTTCAATCTGCTACGCGAGCACGATCGCGCGATCGAGTTGGCCCGTACGCAAACGCAATCTCTTGCCACCGTCCTGGAGGGACACGCACGCCAGAGCTTTCTGCGCGTCGAAAGCCAGTTGGAGCAGACTGATCAGGAACTGAACCAGCTGCTCGCCTCGGGCAACTTTGATCGCGCTGGGCTGCGCAAGCGACTGGTGGATGCCTTGCCCGCTGACCGATTGATCCGATCGTTCATCTTGCTGGACAAGAACGGGGACGTGCTGGCGTCAACCGAAGCGCCCGACGCGATGACAAGCCACAACCACGCCGACCATGACTACTTCGTCCCGCATATACGCGGCGCCGACAGGGAAGTGTCGATTGGTACGCCCGAACGGGATCCGGTCGACGGCGCTTGGCTGCTGCCAGTCAGTCGCCGCGTCATTTTGCCGGGTGGGGCATGGGGTGGTGTGCTGGTGGCCATGATCCAGCCCAGTTACTTTCAGTCCTTTTACGATTCGATCGATCGCGAAGAAGATCGGTTCGTCGCCTTGTTTCTGACCTCGGGTTACGCCGCAGTGACATCCCCGCACAACGAGGCCGTGATGGGTAGAAATTGGTCGACCGCCCCGCTGTTTCGGGACCACTTGCCCAATTGGCCCACCGGGACCGTGCAGCAGGTCGCGATCGGAGGCTCCGCTGACAGCATATACAGCTACCGCGTGCTCAATGACTACCCTGTGGTCATCACGTACGGACTTTCGACGACATCGGTGCTGGCCGCATGGCGCGCGACTGCTTGGCGATTTGGTGTGTTCCTGCTGGTCGCGTGGATCGCCCTGGCAGCGACGGGCGTGGTGTTGACACGCTACGACAATCGCCGCCTCGCCGCTGAACAAACGCTGGCCGACAGCCAGGAGCGTTACCGCGCTCTGATCGAGTTTTCACCCGTCGGTATTGCCGTGCACAAAGAGGGCCGCTTGGTATACGTCAACCCCGCCGCGGTCCAGATGTTCGGCGCCAATCGCGCCGAGGATTTGCTGGGCAAGCCCGTATTGGACTTTGTCCATCCTGATTTCAGGTCCGTCGCGGCCGATCGGATCAGACGAAGGCTCGCCGGTGAACCCCTGGCCGACTCGAAGCTGCAAGTGAAACTCTTGCGTCTCGACGGTCGAACCATCGATGCCGAGACCGACGGATCCGTGATTCATTATGAGGGCGGCAGCGCAATCCAGATCAGCATTGTGGACAACACGCTGCGCAAGGCAGCCGCGGACGAGATTGAACAACTGGCGTTCTACGATCCCTTGACTCAATTGCCCAATCGCCGTCTGTTGAACGAGCGGCTGCGCCACGCCGCAATTGCCAGCGTCCGCCACGGCCGTTACGGCGCCGTGCTGTTTCTGGACCTGGATCACTTCAAGACCTTGAACGACACCTTGGGTCATGATGTTGGCGACGCGCTGCTGCAGCAAGTGGCGCAGCGACTGCGCAATGCCGTACGCGAGGGCGACAGCGTGGCGCGCCTGGGCGGTGACGAGTTCGTGGTGCTGTTGGAAGGCTTGAGCGAGGACGCCACGGAAGCAGCGGAACAGACCCAGTCCGTCAGCGAGAAGCTTCTTTACGCACTGCATCAACCCTACCAGCTGGGTTCGCACACCCACCACAGCTCGGCCAGCATCGGCGCGGCGCTGTTCAGCGGCCAGCAGCAGTCGATCGAAGACCTGCTCAAACAGACCGACATGGCCATGTACGCCGCCAAGACAGCAGGACGCAATGCAGTGCGCTTCTTCGATCCACGCATGCAGGCCAGCATTACTGAACGCGCCGAGCTGGAGGCAGACATGCGCCAGGCCCTGAGCGAGCAGCAATTCCGGCTGTACTTTCAGCGGCAGGTCACGCACGACGGGCAAGTCATTGGCGCCGAAGTGCTGATTCGATGGTGGCATCCACAGCGCGGTCTGGTGCTGCCTGGCGAGTTCATCCCCCAGGCCGAAGAGACCGGGCAGATCCAGGAAATCGGTCAATGGGTGCTGCACGAGACCTGCCTGCAACTGAAGATTTGGGAAGCCGACCCGCAGCGCCAAGACTTGCGCCTCGCCGTCAACGTCAGCGCTAAGCAATTCCGGCAACCCAATTTTGTCGAACAGGTACGCGCCATATTGCAGCGCACAGGCGCGCGCGCCAGTCACCTCAAGCTGGAGTTGACCGAGAGCACAGTGCTGCACAACGTCGGTGACACGATCAGAAAGATGAATGATCTGAACTCCGTGGGCGTACGTTTTTCCATGGACGACTTCGGAACGGGTCACTCATCGCTGTCGTATTTGACGCAGTTGCCCCTGAATCAGCTCAAGATCGATCAGAGCTTTGTGCGCAATATCGGTGTGCGCTCGCAGGACGCCTTAATTGCCCAGACCATCATCGGCATGGCCAACAACCTGGGTCTGGAAGTGATTGCGGAAGGGGTTGAAACCGAGTCCCAGCGGGCCTTTCTCGAGCAGCATGGCTGCCTGCTTTGCCAGGGCTATCTGTTTGGTCGCCCGGTGCCGCTGCACGAGTTCGAACTCTCCTTCGTCTGAGCGTCAGCTCGTGTCCACCGGGCGCGACATGCACAATCACGGCATGAACTCGGATGCGCCCCTGATCGAGCACCTTGACGCGCATTTGATTGTCGCCATCAAGCCCAGCGGTCTGCTGTCGGTGCCTGGACGCGGGCCTGCCAAGCTCGATTGCGCGATTGCGCGCGTGCACCAGCTCTACCCGGACGCCCTGATCGTGCACCGGCTCGACATGGCCACGTCGGGCCTGTTGCTGCTGGCGCGGGGTGCCGCCATGCAACGCCGTTTGAGCATGGCGTTTGCGGCGCGCCAAGTGAAGAAACGCTATGTCGCCGTGGTGCGCGGACAACTCGCACCACCGGCTGGGCCCTGGGGAGAAATCAGTCTGCCCTTGCTCACCGACTGGCCGAATCGGCCGCGCCAGAAAGTGTGCTTCGAGCACGGCAAGCCCAGCCTGACACGCTACCGGGTGCTGGCCCACGACGCAAAGACCGGATGCAGTCGCGTCGAGCTCGAACCCGTGACGGGCCGCACCCACCAGCTGCGCGTGCACTTGATGAGCATTGGCCACGCCATCGTCGGCGACGCGCTGTACGAATCAGGCGCCGACAACCCTGCCCACGGCCCGGACCCACGGCTGCTGCTGCACGCCAGCGAATTGATGATGAACCATCCGGCCAGCGGCCACGCCCTGCATTTCAAGAGCGAGGCACCGTTTTGATTTCTGTATCGGGATAGGGGCGGCCAGGATACCTGACCGAGCCCCTCCCACACCACCCGGCATGCGGGTCCGCACCGGGCGGTTCGAGAAGTTGAGGTCATGAGAGTCGGGGTAAGCCCAGGCGATCAAACCAGGCGATGGTCAGGACGCTATTGAGCAGCAGCCCGCTGTTGCGCCACCAGCGTCGACTGTTGGCCGCCACCGTTCTTGCAACCCCGGGCGTGGCCCCCAACGCACGCAGTTCGCGATAGATGGTCGTGCCGCGTCTCCATTGCCTAAGCTGGAGGGCGCGCAACCGGTGGCGAAGCCCCTCGTCCAGCTCGCGCCAGACTTGGGGCGTTTGCGCCAACCCGAAGTACGCCTTCCAACCCAGCAGATAGGGCCGCAGCCCTTCCACCACTTGGCTCATGCTGCGCCCGCCGCTGCGGCGCGTCAGTTGACGCACCCGCTGTTTGAACGTCGCCAGGGGTTTGTCGGCCACGCGCCGTTTGACCTCTTGTCCCCGTGCTACCCACAAGCTGTAGCCCAGGAATTTTCGACCAAATACGCTCGCCACCGCACTCTTGGCTTCGTTGATCGTCAGTTGCAGTTTGCCGTACAGACGCCGTAGCAGCGCCATCACCCGCTCGCCCGCCTGGTGACTGCGAACGTATACGTTCGCATCGTCTGCGTAGCGTACGAAACTGTGGCCTCTGCGTTCCAACTCCTTGTCCACCTCGTCGAGCAGCACGTTGGCCAGCAGCGGCGACAGCGGCCCGCCTTGCGGCGTGCCCTGGTAGCGCTGCTGCACCACACCATCGCTCATGATCCCGCTGTCCAAGTACGCCCGGATCAGCCGGATCACTCCGGCCTCGCCAAGTCGCTTGCTCAGTCGGTCAATCAGGATGTCGTGGTTGACGCGGTCGAAGAATTTCTCCAAGTCCACGTCCACCACAACCCGCCGACCCGACTGCACGTACGCCTGCGCGGCAAGCACCGCATCCTGCGCACGCCGACCCGGCCGGAAGCCGTAGCTGTGCTCGCTGAAGCCGGGGTCCAGAATCGGTTGCAGTACCTGCAGCAACGCTTGCTGGATCAGCCGGTCCGTCACCGTCGGTATGCCAAGTTCGCGCTCGCCTCCGTCCGGTTTGGGAATCAATACCCGCCGTACCGGGCTGGGCCGGTACGTCCCCGTCAACAGTTGCTCGCGGATCACAGGCCACGCAGTGATCAGATGCGTTGCAGTCTGGTTGATATCCAGCCCGTCCACACCCGCGGCACCTTTGTTGGCCCGCACTCGTTTGAGCGCCCGTTGCAGGTTCTCTCTCGTGAACGCGGCGTGTAACAACGCCGCGTGGGGGCTGCCCGTGTCGCTCGGCTCATGTCGCGGGCCCTCGGCTTCGTCGCTGGCAGGTTCACGCACGGCTTCACCGCGCGCTGCCCCCGCCCGCCCCGCTGGCGCGGGCATCTGACGCATGGCCTTGGACATCGACATCTCGATCAACACTCCTTCTCGTTCGGCCCTTCGCCGTGCGCTTCAGCCTGTGCGGCTTGCCCCGGCTACTACGACCTCTGCTGACTTCTCGCCCCGTCTTTCAACGTCGGACTTTCACCCACAAGGCGAGATCTCCCCAGGTAAGAACGCACTCCTTCACTGCACAACCGCCGAATCTACGTCGCCTGACACTTGGTCACAAAAGCTTTGCGGTTTCATGCCCGCTCGCCTTGGTCGGCAACGCCTTCTATCCAGTTCTTGTCCATCGGCTCGCAATTTATGCTCCACGCTTCCTTCCCACATTCGGTCACCCTTATGCAGTTGCGCTTCACTTCGCTCACTGTGACCAGCTCGCGGGAGGACTTGCACCTCCAGGAGTGCGCCCATGCTGGGCGCACATCGGGATAGGGGCGGCCAGGATACCTGACCGAGCCCCTCCCACACCACCCGGCATGCGGGTCCGCACCGGGCGGTTCGAGAAGTTGAGGTCATGAGAGTCGGGGTAAGCCCAGGCGATCAAACCAGGCGATGGTCAGGACGCTATTGAGCAGCAGCCCGCTGTTGCGCCACCAGCGTCGACTGTTGGCCGCCACCGTTCTTGCAACCCCGGGCGTGGCCCCCAACGCACGCAGTTCGCGATAGATGGTCGTGCCGCGTCTCCATTGCCTAAGCTGGAGGGCGCGCAACCGGTGGCGAAGCCCCTCGTCCAGCTCGCGCCAGACTTGGGGCGTTTGCGCCAACCCGAAGTACGCCTTCCAACCCAGCAGATAGGGCCGCAGCCCTTCCACCACTTGGCTCATGCTGCGCCCGCCGCTGCGGCGCGTCAGTTGACGCACCCGCTGTTTGAACGTCGCCAGGGGTTTGTCGGCCACGCGCCGTTTGACCTCTTGTCCCCGTGCTACCCACAAGCTGTAGCCCAGGAATTTTCGACCAAATACGCTCGCCACCGCACTCTTGGCTTCGTTGATCGTCAGTTGCAGTTTGCCGTACAGACGCCGTAGCAGCGCCATCACCCGCTCGCCCGCCTGGTGACTGCGAACGTATACGTTCGCATCGTCTGCGTAGCGTACGAAACTGTGGCCTCTGCGTTCCAACTCCTTGTCCACCTCGTCGAGCAGCACGTTGGCCAGCAGCGGCGACAGCGGCCCGCCTTGCGGCGTGCCCTGGTAGCGCTGCTGCACCACACCATCGCTCATGATCCCGCTGTCCAAGTACGCCCGGATCAGCCGGATCACTCCGGCCTCGCCAAGTCGCTTGCTCAGTCGGTCAATCAGGATGTCGTGGTTGACGCGGTCGAAGAATTTCTCCAAGTCCACGTCCACCACAACCCGCCGACCCGACTGCACGTACGCCTGCGCGGCAAGCACCGCATCCTGCGCACGCCGACCCGGCCGGAAGCCGTAGCTGTGCTCGCTGAAGCCGGGGTCCAGAATCGGTTGCAGTACCTGCAGCAACGCTTGCTGGATCAGCCGGTCCGTCACCGTCGGTATGCCAAGTTCGCGCTCGCCTCCGTCCGGTTTGGGAATCAATACCCGCCGTACCGGGCTGGGCCGGTACGTCCCCGTCAACAGTTGCTCGCGGATCACAGGCCACGCAGTGATCAGATGCGTTGCAGTCTGGTTGATATCCAGCCCGTCCACACCCGCGGCACCTTTGTTGGCCCGCACTCGTTTGAGCGCCCGTTGCAGGTTCTCTCTCGTGAACGCGGCGTGTAACAACGCCGCGTGGGGGCTGCCCGTGTCGCTCGGCTCATGTCGCGGGCCCTCGGCTTCGTCGCTGGCAGGTTCACGCACGGCTTCACCGCGCGCTGCCCCCGCCCGCCCCGCTGGCGCGGGCATCTGACGCATGGCCTTGGACATCGACATCTCGATCAACACTCCTTCTCGTTCGGCCCTTCGCCGTGCGCTTCAGCCTGTGCGGCTTGCCCCGGCTACTACGACCTCTGCTGACTTCTCGCCCCGTCTTTCAACGTCGGACTTTCACCCACAAGGCGAGATCTCCCCAGGTAAGAACGCACTCCTTCACTGCACAACCGCCGAATCTACGTCGCCTGACACTTGGTCACAAAAGCTTTGCGGTTTCATGCCCGCTCGCCTTGGTCGGCAACGCCTTCTATCCAGTTCTTGTCCATCGGCTCGCAATTTATGCTCCACGCTTCCTTCCCACATTCGGTCACCCTTATGCAGTTGCGCTTCACTTCGCTCACTGTGACCAGCTCGCGGGAGGACTTGCACCTCCAGGAGTGCGCCCATGCTGGGCGCACATGAAAAAAGCCGCAGCAAGCTGCGGCTTTTCGGTACGGCCCAAAGGCCAATACGATTCAGATCGGGCGGATATTGGCAGCTTGCAGACCCTTGGGGCCTTGCTTCACTTCAAATTCAACGCGCTGATTCTCTTGCAGGCTCTTGAAGCCGCTTTCGCCCTTGATCTCGCTGAAATGCGCGAACAAGTCTTTACCACCGGCTTCCGGAGTAATAAAGCCAAAGCCCTTGCCATCGTCAAACCATTTGACGGTGCCAGTTTGAGTGTCACTCATGAGAAATTCCTTAAAAATAAAATAACGCACGAGAAAAATCGCCCGTGCGGGCAGAGACACTCAAGAAACGCAAACCGGGAAGTTCATGTACCTGGCCGACCCCGACTGATCGGGATGGAATAGGAGAAGACCTTGCAGAAACGGTCTTGGTATTTCTGTGTGGCGAGTATATACGAGGTGTTGACATAAAGGGGGCTGAACCCAGAATAATTATTCTGGCGATCAAGCCATCGATGACCTGGCCGGCCAAGCCGCTACGATACGGCGCTCATTTCGCGGCGCAAACCGCTGACCGGTGCGCGCCATCGCGCCACCCCACACTGGAGTCCCCGCCCATGACTGAAGCCCTCTTTATCGTCACCGGCGCCTCGCGTGGCATGGGCGAGGCCATGGCCCGCCAATTGCTCAAGCCCGGCCATCTGGTGCTGGGCATTTCGCGCCAGGTCAACGCCGGTCTGGCCGCACTGGCACAAGGCAGCGGCGCCCAACTGCTGCAGTGGCCGCAGGATCTGGCCCAGACGCTGGGTGCCGCGCAACGGCTCGAGTCGTGGCTGGCAGGCTTGCCGCCCAAGCGCTTCACCAGCGCCAGCCTGATCAACAACGCCGGCGTGGTGTCCGATCCTTGTCCGTTGGAACAAGCACAGGCGCAGGACTTGTCGAACGCTGTGCGGGTGGGCCTCGAATCGTGCCTGCTGCTGACCAGCGCATTTCTTCGCGGCACGCGTGGCTGGAGCACGCAGCGCAAGGTGTTGAATATCTCGTCGGGCCTGGGTCGGCGCGGCATGGCCGGCAGCGCCGCCTATTGCGCGGTGAAGGCCGGCATGGACAATTTTTCGCGCGCCGTCGCGTTGGAGGAAGCGCAGCAGCCGGGCGGCGCACGCATTGTGTCGCTGGCTCCCGGTGTGATTGATACCGACATGCAGGCGCAGCTGCGCGACGCCGATCCGGTGAAGTTTCCCGAAGGGGCGCTCTTCAGGGAACTCAAGAGCGCGGGGCGGCTCAGTACGCCAGATGAGGCCGCGGCGCGCGTGCTGGCCTATCTCGCAAGAGACGATTTCGGCAGCAACCCGGTGGGCGACCTGCGTGACGCCTGAGGATGACACTGCCCTTGCAAGTGCAGGCTTGAGCCTCATGATGCAGAATGCCCACGGCGCGTGAGCCATGCGCCTGACTTCCCCGGCAACGGGCTGATGGAGAAACCCCAAGTGAAGTATTTGTTGATGAGCGTAGGTCTTGCTTTGGCGGGTCTGGTGGCATTTCAAGGCGACGCCGAGGCCAGGCGGCTGGGCGGCGGCGCAAGTTCGGGCATGCGGCGCACCGCGCCCGCCGCCGCACCCAGGCCCCCGGCGCAAGCGCCGCAGGCCGCACCTGCCCAGAATGCAGCGCCCACTGCGCCGGCCGCCGTACCACCTGCCGCGGCCACCCCGCCCAAGCGCTCGTGGATGGGTCCGCTGGCCGGTTTGGCAGCCGGTCTCGGTCTGGCAGCGCTGGCCAGTCATCTGGGCTTTGGCGCCGGACTGGCCAATGTGATGAGCATCTTGCTGGTCGTCTTGCTGGGTGCCGTGCTGCTGGGCTTTGTGATGAAGTACCTGGCCAGTCGCCGCGCACCCGCCGCGCAAGGCTTGCAAAGCATGCAGTTTGCCAACGCCGGCTTCGGCTACGCTCAAGGTTCTGGCAGCGCCGTGCCGGCCGCGTCGACCGCGGTGGCGAGTGCCCCCGAAGCCGCACTCGGTGTGCCCGCAAGCTTTGACAGCGCAGCATTCGAGACCATCGCCAAGCGCGTCTTCATACGCCTGCAGGCAGCCAACGACGCGGGCGACATTGATGATTTGCGCCGCTTCACCACCGCCGAGATGTTCGCCGTCGCACGCCAGGAATTGCTGGATCGCGGCACGCAGTCGCAGCAGACCGACGTGGTGCAACTGCAGGCCGCGGTGATCGAGCAGACTGAAGAGGCGGCGCAGCAAATCGTCAGCGTGCGCTTCAGCGGCCTGCTGCGCGAAGAGAAGGATGCGCCGGCCACGCCGTTCGACGAGGTCTGGCACTTGGTGCGGCCGCTGGACGGCAGCCGTGAATGGGCCATCGCCGGGATTCAGCAGACAAGCTGAAACGGCTTGGCAGCAAGTGCAGGAAAAAAGGCCGCTTCAGCGGCCTTTTTTCTGGGGTCAACGCGGCGGCTCGACGGGCCGCGGTGCTTCGCCGGAGACATCGGGAATCTCGCGTGCTTGTATGTCCACCACCTCGCCCGCATCCTGATGCACCGGGCTGCGGCGTGCGGCAGTTTTCGGGAAACCCCACTGCCGGCCCGGCGGCATTGAAAACCGTGGCATGCCAAGCACCGGACGGCGGCCGTGCAGCAGGCTCCACAGCATCAACGGCACCAGCGCGATCAGGCCGGCCAGCAGCAGACTCAGCATGAAAATGAAACCCGCCACGCCCAACACCAGCTTCACCGCCAGCGTCACGATCCGACCCAACAGGCTGGTCTGGCCATATTCCTTTTCGCGCCAGTGCATCGCGTTCAACCTCGCCCGACGAATGGCATCTTGCTGGCCATCACGGTCATGAATTGCACATTCGCTTCCAAGGGCAAGCTGGCCATGTAAAGCACGGCGCTCGCCACATGTTTCACATCCATCACGGCCTCCACGGCGATCTCACCGTTGGCCTGGCGCACGCCCTGGGTCATCGGCGCGGCCATTTCGGTCAGCGCATTGCCGATGTCGATCTGGCCGCAGGCGATGTCGAACGCACGGCCGTCCAGCGACAGGCATTTGGTCAGGCCCGTGATGGCGTGCTTGGTCGCTGTGTAAGGCGTCGAGTTGGGGCGTGGCGCGTGCGCCGATATCGAGCCGTTGTTGATGATGCGTCCACCCCGCGGTTGCTGGCGCTTCATCAAACGGAAGGCCGCCTGGGCACACAAGAAGCTGCCGGTCAGATTCACATCCACCGACTTCTGCCAATCCAGCACGCTCAGCTCGTCGATCGGCACCGCCGGCACGAACACGCCCGCGTTGTTGAACAGCAGATCGAGGCGACCGAAGCGCGCCTGGGTCTTTTCGAACAAGCTGTTCACGTCCGCCACGTGGCTCACGTCCGCGGCCACGGCCAGACATTGCGCGCTCAAAGCACTGGCCGAGCGCGCGACCTCATCGAGCTTTTCCTGGCGGCGCCCGGTCAGCACGACCGACCAGCCCGCGCCAAGCAGCGACAGGGCGACGGCACGCCCGATACCGCTACCCGCGCCGGTCACCATGGCAATTTTCGATTCCACCGTCGTCAAGCCCCTTGTGTGCGAGGCGTCAATGATAGGCCCGGGCGTGCGGTCACTGCGTCGTCACGGCAAGCTGCTCGCGCGTGTAGCTCAGCACTCGGCCTCGGTAGGCCTCCTTGTCGATGCCGGGCAACACCGCCACCATGCGTTCGGTGCCGATGTAGCCGAAGTCGCGCATATGCCGGTTGAAAGCCGCCCGGTTGCCGCGGTTCGGGTCGACGATCACCACCTCGCAGCGCGGCTTGGCGTGGCATTCGATGAAGGCCGCCAGCAGCGCCGGCAGATCGCGCTCGTACAGCAGATCGCTGCCGATGATGAGATCGAAACGTCCCAGCGCCGGACTGGGTTCACGCCAGTTTCCGGTCAGGTAGATCGGTGCCGGCAGATGGTTCAACCTGGCGTTGTGTGCCATGAAGTCGCCCGCCAGCGGATGGCAGTCGCTGGCAGTCACATTGCCATGGCGCTGCTGCACCACCAGACTGGCCAGACCCAGGCCGCAACCCACTTCGAGCACGCTCAGACCGAGCAAGGCGTGGGTCTGCATTTCGGCCGCCAGTACGCGCGCCGAAGGCCAGACCAGGCCGAACAAGGGCCACGCCGCGGTCGAAATGCCGGCGCGCTCGGCCTCACCCAAGGGGTCGTGGTACTGCTGGCGATCGAGCAGCGAGCGTATGTGCAGGGGCGTCGCGCCCACGTCGACATCGCCATGCTTGATGGCATAACCGGCTGGCGAACAGAGGAGGACGGGTTCCGGCATGGCGGCTGTGTTCGCAAAGACATCGGAGGTCTGATCGAACAGGCATCGCGCTCATCACGGAGCGGCCATGCGGGGCGAAGAGGCGGCGCCGGGCATTCACCGGCGCATGCAGCATAACAGCCGCTCCCCCCATCAACGCGTCAGCGCGCCGTACACCATGTGCCGGAACAATTGCCGGTAGTGCACGCGTTGAAGCGGCGCCTGGGTCAGCAGCAGCGCAAACAAATCGTTCGCCGGATCAACCCAGAAGCTGGTACCGGCCACGCCACCCCAGTAGTAGGTGCCCGCGGCACCGGGCACGGGCGCCCTTCCCGTCTCCTTGCGCACCGAAAATCCGAGACCGAAACCATGGCCCGGATCGAGCAGGCCGGGCTCGCAGGGCATGTCGCCCAAATGGTCGGCAGTCATGAAAGCCAAGGTCTGCGGCGAAAGCAGCCGCACGCCGTCGAGCTCACCGCGATTGCGCAGCATCATCAGGAACCGCGCGTAGTCCGGTGCGCTCGACATCAAGCCACCGCCACCCGATTCGAAACGCGCCGGCCCACGCGGATCGAGCAGTTGCACTGGCGTGCCACTGTCCGGGCAGACCGCAAACGGTTCGGCGATGCGGTGCTGTTGATCCGGCGGCACGCTGAAACCGGTGTCGTGCATGCGCAGCGGCGCCAGCACCCGGCTTTGCAGATGCACACCGAGCGTCTCACCGCTGATGATCTCGATCACGTGGCCCAGCACGTCGGTGGCATGACTGTAGGCCCAGCAACTGCCCGGCTGATACGCCAGCGGCAGGTCTGCCAGCGCGGCGCAAAATTCGGCGTTGGTGCGCAGGCCGTTGCCGAGCCCGGCCTGCTCATACAGTTGCTGGACCGGAGAATTGCCGGTAAAGGCATAGGTGAAACCGGCCGTGTGGCGCAGCAAATCCTGCAAGGTGGCGGGTGTCTGCTGCGGCTGCAAGTCCAGGCCGTTCTTGCCCGGCACGGCCACCTTGGATTGCGCGAAGGCCGGGATATAGCGCGACACCGGATCGCTGAGCAGCGCGCGCCCTTGCTCCACCAACATCATCATCGCCACCGAGACCAGCGGCTTGGTCATCGAGTAGATGCGAAACAAGGCGTCCAGCGGCATCGGGTTGGCGTCGTCGGGCCGCAAGTGCCCTATCGCCTGCTGGCAGGCGAGCTTGCCGCCGCGCGCCAGCAGCCACACCGCGCCAGGCAGGCGTCGGCCTTGCACATCGTGCAAGAGCACGCCGCGCAACTGTTCAAGTCGGGTCCGGCTCAGGCCAGCCTCTTCGGGCGTGCAACAAGGCAAGGCGTTGGCGTATGAATTCGGGGGCATGTGGTGAGCCGGGTTGAAGCTTCCGAGAGCCCCAGCATAGCGATGCCTGCTGTGTCGCTTGTCCCGGGCTCGAAAATTGTGCTGTTCGGCCGCAACATTTTGCGACAAGGCGTCGCAACAAGGCGCTCTGCCAAGGCGACAATGCACGGTGCAACCATCCCGTGCCTTGGCACAGCATTCCAGGAGAACCTCATGGCCAAAGGTCAGCAAAAAACCAACAAGGAAGCGAAGAAGCCCAAGAAGGACAGCGCTCCGCCCAAACCCATTTCGGCTGGGGCAGTCATGCCCACGATGACCACCGTGGTGGCCGATCGGAGCAAGAAGAAGAAGTAATTCCTTGGAGGACGGAGCGTCAGTCTCACGCCAGGCGTGGTCGAAGGCTCTGTACCCCACCGCCCCAGAGTCAACCCAAGCGTCGATGCGACATCAGCTGATCTACATAGAAGACAACCCGGTCAACACCTTGGTGGTGCAGGAATTGGTGGCGACGCGTACGCATCTCAAGCTCGATTGCGCAGCGGACGGTATCAGCGGCGTCGAGCTGGCGCTGCGGCTTGCGCCCGCGCTGATTCTGATCGACATGCAACTGCCCGACATCGATGGTTTCGAGGTCTTGCGCCGGCTGCGCAGCCACCGTCTGACCGCCCTCACGCCGTGCATCGCGGTGTCGGCCAACGCCTTGCCCGAAGACATCGCGCGCGCGCGGCAGATGGGATTTTCGGACTACTGGACCAAGCCCATCGATTTCCGGAAGTTTCTGGGCGGACTGGACGCCTTGTTTGCCGTGCAGGCGTGAGCGTCCAAGCTTCACCTGACCTCGACGCACGGGCCGCCAGCGGCAGCGCGCCGCGCCGGCTGGTCCGCAGTGCGCCAAGCCGCCGGATCGCAGCGGTCGAGTGCCAGTGAATTACTTGCCGTTCTTGATGGCGATTTCGTCGGCCTCGTCGTAGCGACGGTCGAAGCAAGCCGCCTTCCACGCCGCGCTGCCACGCTTGTAGGCGTCTTCGTGCGCCAGCAACTCGTCCTTGTTCTTGTTGTACTTGGTGACTCGTTCGCCGTGCGCAACAACTTGCGCGTTCAGCGACGCCCCGGTCGCGTTGTAGGCATCGGCGCGTGCGGTGAACGCAGTGGCCTTGGCGTTGTAGGCCGCCACGGCGGCTTCGCCTTCTTCTTTGTCCATGTCCTTGGTCTTGGCCTGCAGGTCTTGACCGGCCTTGAGCAGGTCGGCGCGCTCCTGCGTCAGACTCGCCATGCCGTCCTTGTGGGTCTGCATCGCTTGCTTGAGTTCCTCGCCGAGCTTCTTCAGCGCATCGCGCTCAGGAGCGAGTTCGGCATTGGCCAGGTTGATGGCAGTCGCCTGCGCCATGTTCTCGTCCACCATCTTCTTGCAGGCACGCAATTCCTCGCGCGTCAGCAACGGTGTCTTGGGGGGCGCTGTTTCGGCCGATGCCGGCGTTGCCGGCTTCGGTGCAGCCTTGGGGCCAGTCTTGGCGCCTGACTTGAGCGCAGGCTTGGGCGCTGAGGTCTGGGCAAAGACACCGGTCTGCAGCATCAGGGCGGCACTGCACAAGAGAAGAAAACGTTTCATGGCAAAAACTCGACGGAGGATAGGGGTTGAAGGTGCCCGCCTGGACAGGTTCGACGCGCCCCGGGCGCTACCCCGGACGGGTGCGCGGACCCGGCTCAGCTCAGGGCGCGTTGCAGCAACTCTGCGACCAGGGCGTTCATGCCACCCTCGTGCTTTTTAGCCTTCTCGCGCAATTGCTCGGTCAGTTCGGCCGGCAATTTGCAGGCGAAAGGAACGAGGCCGGCAGCGGCGTCGCGACGGCGCTGCTCCTTGCGGTCGAACAGATCGCCCGTGCCTTGGCCGAAGCGCCCGGGGACGGCGGGGCCTTTCATCTTCGACTCGATCTTGGCCGCCATCTGATGGGCGAGGTCTTGCTTCTTGAGGGACATGGTGCGCCTGAGCTGCTGGGAAAAGCCGTCATTGTCCTCCATGTCGGAGGCGAATCGTTGCCGGACCCGGTGGCCAGGGGCTGGCTGGAGCGCTTACAGCTTGGTTGCCGTGATGATCTGGAAATTGCCGTGGAAGACGGTGGTGCGCTCGCACTTCCAGCCGCCCATGGCCTCCAGACATTGGAGAGGATCATGCGTGTCCCAGAGCGCCAGACCGAGCGGCTCAAACACTTTGAAGTAGGTCCAGCTCAGCGCCCTCAGCACCCACAGCTCGGGCCGATGGAACTCGCCGAGATAGAGTTTCCCGCCGGGTGCGAGCACGCGGCCGGCCTCGCTCAAGGCCTTGATCTTGAGCTCATGCGGCAGTTCATGCAGCAGGAAGAACATCACATTGGCATCGACCGAGCCGCTGGGCTGGCGCATCGCGGTCGCATTGTCTTCAATGAACTCGACCTTTCCGGCGAACTGGACAAGCTTGGATTCGGCGTGGGTGAGCTCGTTCTGAATGATGTCGGCCACCAGCACGCGCTCGGCGCCCGCTTGAAGCGCCGCATCGACGACCCTGGGTATCACGTTGCCAAAGGCACACGAAGTCACCAGCACCTTCTTGTCTTTCAAATCCGACGCCTCCAGGCCTGCGACGATTTTCGACACCAACCGGTGATACTGGAACAGCAGAATGGCCGAAATGACGGGCTGGAAATCGACCAGCTTGATCAGCCGCATATTCGAATACAGCGGATACACATGCGATTTGGCGCTGTTCTGCGCTGACGACATGACCGCGGATCAGCAAGGTGCCGCGGGTCGCCACAAAGAAGAACAAGCCGGTGGCTGCCAGCACAAACAGCAGCCCGAAAATTGTGTTCGCGATCCAGGTACCCATTAGTCTTCCTCAAGAATGTCGCTTTTGACGAACCCAAGCCGCAACGGAGATCAATGGCAGCGGCGCACGGTTCGATAGAACCGTCTTGCGCATCAGCCTTCCGTCGGGACCCAGACCTTGCAAAGATGCTCCGGCGCCCTTCGAATCCGAAGCGCGCAGCGGGCTCCTCGCATCGAGCAGAGAATCAAGCTGAAGTGAGGTGTCCCAGGGCATGGCTTAGGGTAGCAGACCCTGCTGCGTAAATGTGGTCCCGCCCTGCACAGTGTTTGACCATGATCTAATTCGCGACCCGATCACCTCATCTGTCGAGGGTCCGCGCTTGCCGAGTTCAGCAAAGTGTGGTCCGCAAGACTTCACCGAACCCATGGCAATCAAGGCCACGATTTACAAGGCAACGCTGCAACTCTCGGACATGGACCGAGGCGTCTACGGCGAGCACATGCTGACGATTGCGCGCCATCCGTCCGAAAACGACGAACGCATGATGTTGCGCGTGCTGGCGTTCGCCCTGCATGTGCCCTCCGACGATCACCAGGGCAAGCTCGAATTCGCGAAAAGCCTGTGGGACACCGACGAGCCCGACCTCTGGCAACGCGACCTCACCGGCCAGGTCGTGCACTGGCTGGACATGGGGCAGCCCGACGAGCGCCGCCTGATGAAGGCGCATGGCCGCGCCGAACGCGTCACCGTCTACAGCCACAGCAGCAGCACGCCGATCTGGTGGGCCGGCGTCGAAGCCAAGCTCACGCGCGCGCCGCGTCTGGCCGTGTGGCAGATCGACGCCGCGCAAAGCCAGGCGATGGCTGCGCTGGCCGAGCGCAGCATGCAGTTGCAGATCAGCGTGCAAGACGGCACCGTCTATCTGTCCACTGGGCGCGGCAGCGTGGAGATCACGCCGCGCGCCTTGAAAGTCCCTCAGTAGTGGGCGGCCACCAGCTGCCACGCATCGGAGATCGTTCATTGAGAATCCTGTTCAAACGTGGCCTGGGCCTGCTCGGCCTGCTCTCGATAACCCTCTTGATTCACCCCGCCATGGCGCAACCTAACCCAAGCGACGACCCCTATCTATGGCTTGAAGACGTGCAGGGGCAAAAGGCCCTGGACTGGGTGCGCGAGCGCAACGCCGGCACGCAAAAGATCTTGCAGTCGCGCGCCGACTACGCGCCGATTCGCGCCGAAATGCTGGCTGTGCTGAATGCCAAGGATCGCATCCCCGCCATCACGCGCCGCGGCGACTGGCTTTACAACCTCTGGCAGGACGCCGACCACAAGCGCGGCCTGTGGCGTCGCACTTCGCTGAGCGAATACCGCAAGCCCGATCCCGCCTGGCTGACCGTGCTCGATCTGGACGCGCTGGCCGCCAAGGAAGGCGAGAACTGGGTCTGGGGCGGATCGGTATGCCTGGCACCCGACTACCAGCGCTGCCTGCTCCTGATGTCGCGCGGCGGCGCCGACGCCAAGGTGATGCGCGAGTTCGATGTGACGTCCAGGCAATTCGTCGCCGACGGCTTCGCCCTGCCAGAGGCCAAGCTGGAGGTCGAATGGATGGACACCGACACGATTTATGTGGCCACCGATTTCGGCCCCGGATCGATGACGGCTTCGGGCTACCCCCGCATCATCAAGCGCTGGCGGCGCGGCACGCCCTTGTCGGCGGCAACGCAGCTGTTCGAAGCCGATGTCAAGGACGTGGCGGCGCAGGTCAGCGTCGATCGCACGCCGGGATTCGAGCGCACCGTGTTCAGCCGCGCGCTCGACTTCTACAACACCCGGCAGTTCCTGCTCGGCGCCGATGGCAAACTGGTCGAGCTCGACCTGCCCAGCGACGCCAACGCCATGTTCTGGCGCGACAAGCTGCTGATCAATCTGAAGAGCGACTGGAAGCTCGGCGACCAGACCCATGTCAGCGGCTCGCTGCTGCTCGCCGATGCGGCCGACTATCTGAAGGGGCGGCGCGACCTGCGTGCCCTGTTCACGCCCAGCGCGACGCGCTCGCTCGACAGCTTCACCCACACACGCGAGCATCTGCTGCTGACCATCAACGAGGACGTCACGAGCCGTCTCGAAGAGTGGCGCGTCGACGGCGCAATGCTCAGCCACCGCGTCGTCGCCGCGCCTGCCCCCGGCCACTTGAGCGTGGTGAGCCTGCATGACCCGATGCTGCCCAGGGATGCGCTGGCCGAGCATTACCTGATGAACTACGCCGACTTTCTGACCCCAGACTCGCTGCTGCTGGGCCAGGCCGGCAGCGACACCCGCGAGTTGCTCAAATCCCGATCATCGCAGTTCAATGCCGACGGCATGAAGGTCGAGCAATTGTTCGCCGTCAGCCAGGACGGCACCCGCGTGCCCTACTTCGTGGTCTGGCCCAAGGGAGCCAAGGCCGACGGCCTCAATCCGACCCTGCTCTATGGTTACGGCGGCTTCGAGGTCTCGCTGCAGCCCTGGTATTCGGGCGGTTTCGGCAAGGCCTGGTACCAGCGCGGCGGCGTGCTGGTGGTGGCCAATCTGCGCGGCGGCGGCGAATACGGGCCGCAGTGGCACCAGGCTGCCATCAAGGCCCACAAGCAGCGCAGCTATGACGACTTCATCGCCGTGGCCGAAGACCTGATCAAGCGCCACATCACCTCGACGCCGCACCTGGGCATCATGGGCGGCAGCAATGGCGGCCTGCTGGTCGGCGCCACCTTTGTGCAGCGCCCCGACCTCTTCAAGGCCGTCGTCTGCCAGGTCCCGCTGCTCGACATGCGCCGCTATCACCTCCTGCTGGCAGGCGCCTCGTGGATGGCCGAATACGGCGACCCCGACAGCGCTGCCGAGTGGGCCTTCATCTCCAAGTACAGCCCGTATCAGAACGTCTTGGCCGGCGTCAAATATCCGAGTGTCCTGTTCACCACCTCGACGCGCGACGACCGCGTGCACCCGGGCCATGCGCGCAAGATGACCGCGCGCATGCTCGAGCAAGGCCACGACGTGCTGTACTACGAGAACATCGAAGGCGGCCACGGCGGCGCCGCCGATAACGAGCAACGCGCCACGCTACAAGCGCTCGAATTCAGCTATCTGTGGCAGCAGCTGGGACGCTGACCAGGCCGGGACTCAGCCATGCGGCGGACGGTGCCAGGCAGCGACGCCGCGAGGAATACTTATGCTCTGCTGATACGCACGCTGCTACGCTGATCCCCATGCAAAATCCCGCCGCCGCGCGTCAGCCAGGCACAAGTCTCACCGGTTACTCGATCGCCGTCGTGGCCTGGGCCTTGGGTTGGGCCGGCTTGCTGCTCCTGGACGGCCACGTCGACCTCACCAACCTGGCCATGCTGCTGGTACTGAGCTCAGCCATCGCGTCACTGTGGCTGCCGGTCGCGGTTTCGCTGGTGTCCAACACCGTCGCCGTCTTGGCGTTCAACTGGACCTTCGTTCCACCGCGCGGAGCCTTTGCCATCGACCTTCGACAGCATGCCCTGCTGCTGGGGACGATGCTCGTCGTGAACTCGATCATCGCTGCGCTGATGGCCGCTCAGCGCCAGCAGTCGCGCCTGGCCAAGCGCCACGCGCTGCAAGCCGAGCAGTTGCGCACCTGGGGCGACACCTTGCGCGATGTCATCGATCCGCTGGCCCAGGTGGATGCCTTGCATGCGGCGCTCGCCGAGATCTCGGACGGACCGGTGGCCTTGCTGGTGCTGAAGGACCGCGTGCCAGCCGGCAACGACGACGCTGCCGCGCTGCGCGTCGGCGCGGCCGATGCCGACCAGCTCGCGGGGCTCTGGCACTGCCTGCGCCAGGGCAAGCCGCTGGGGCCCGGCACCGGGCGCTTCGAGGAGCTGTCGGACTGGTATCTGCCGCTGCGTGGACGTGGCGCCAGCCTTGGTGCCGCGGTGCTGCGCGGACTCGGCATCGAACGTGCCGACCCGCATCTGCGCGACCACGCGCAGGCGCTCTGCGACCAACTCGGTCTGGCGCTGCAACGTGCCGTGGCCGCACGCGAGGAACAACGTGCCCGCGAACAGGCGCAGACGCAGGGGGTCCGCAACGCGCTGCTGGCCGCGATATCGCACGACTACCGCACCCCGCTGGCCACCATCATGGGCGCCGCGTCTTCTCTGGAAGAGCAGGCCGACCGGCTGTCCACCGAGCAGCGGCAGCGTCTGGCGCACAGCATCGTCGAAGAGACCGCCCAGCTCAGCCGGTTGACCGACAACACCTTGCAACTCGCGCGGCTCGACGCGCCGGGCGTGACGCTGCGCTGCGACTGGGAGTCGGCCGAGGAGCTTGTCGGCGCAGCGCTGCACCACGCGCGCCGGCGCGATCCGACGCGCCGCGTGCGCGCTCGGCTGGAACCCGGCCTGCCGCTGCTGTGGTGCGATGCGATGCTGATGTCGCAACTGCTCGACAACCTGGTCGACAACGCGCTGAAATACAGCCCGCAGGAGACGCCGGTCGAGGTCCTGATTCGGCGGCAGCATGAGCAGGTGGTGCTCGCCGTCCTCGACCGCGGTCCCGGCATTGCGCCGGCCTGGCGCGAGCGCGTCTTCGAGGTATTCCATCGCGGCGCCGAATCGATGGAGAGCGCAAGCTCGCCATCGGCCGCACGGCATGCCGACCGGCCGGGCGCAGGTGTCGGTCTCGCCGTCTGCCGCGCCATCGCCCGCGCGCACGGCGGCGAATTGCGGCTGCGGCCGCGCGGTCACGGTGGCTGCAGCTTCGAGTGCGTGCTGCCGATCCGGCAGGCACCCGAGCAGCCTGGCGAAGAGGTGCCCTCATGAGACGCCCGGCCACCCCGCAGGCTCGTCGCAGCGCAGCTCGCACAGCAAAGGTTACGCAGTGAGCCTGCGCGTGCTGCTGGTCGAAGACGATCGCGAACTGCGCAGGACGCTGCGCGACGCGCTCAGCGTCGAAGGCCATGAAGTGCTGACGGCGGCAAGTCTGTCGGAAGGCTTGGCGCTGGTGATGCATGCGGCCAGGCCTGACGCCGTGGCAGGCGATCCGGGTATCGACCTCGTCGTTCTCGATCTGGGCCTGCCCGACGGCGACGGCGAAACCCTGCTCGCCACGCTGCGGCGCAAGCACTCGATTCCGGTGCTGGTGATCTCGGCGCGTCAGGCCGAGGGCCAGAAGATCCGCCTGCTCGATGCGGGTGCCGACGACTACCTCGTCAAGCCCTTCAGCATCGGCGAGCTGCTGGCTCGCATGCGCGTGGCGTTGCGCCACCGCGGCACGACGGTTCAGGCGGCGCTCACGCACTACCAGCGCGCCGGCGTGAGCGTCGACCTGGTCACTCAGCGAGTGCGCCGCGACGACCAGGCGGTGCACCTGACCCCCACCGAGTTCAAACTGCTGGCCCGGCTGGTCCGCAGTGCCGGGCGGGTGGTCACGCACCGTCAATTGCTGACCGATGTCTGGGGCGCCGAGTTCGTCGAGCACACGCACTATTTGCGGCTCTACATGGGACAATTGCGCGCCAAGCTAGAACTTGATGCCGCCGAGCCCACGCTGCTGCTCACCGAGCCCGGCATTGGCTACCGCCTGGCCGAACTTGACGAGTAGGTCGCGGCGGACGCTTATGCCTTCCTGATGCAGCGGCGGGCAAGCTCTCGGCTTCAGCCACTGCAAGGTATTGCGCATGTCGAGCCCGCTTCCCACCGCCACGTCGGCACCCCAGCCGCCACCGGCCCCGCCTGGCGACACCCGCCGCAATGCCTGGGCGGCCCTCACGCTCGGCGCCATCGGCGTGGTCTACGGCGACATCGGAACCAGCCCGCTCTACACCGTCAAGCAAGTGTTCGCTCCGGCCACTGGCGTAGCGTTGAACCCGGCCAATCTCATCGGCACGGTGTCCTGCATCTTCTGGGCACTGATGCTCGTCGTGACGCTCAAATACGTGATCCTGATCCTGCGCGCCGACAACCGTGGCGAAGGCGGCGGCCTGGCGCTGACCGCGCTGGCCACGCACGCGGTCGTTGGCAAGCCGGTGCTCAAGCGCGCCCTGCTTCTGCTCGGCGTCTTCGGCGCCACGCTGTTCTATGGTGACAGCGTGATCACCCCGGCCATCTCGGTGCTCGGCGCGGTGGAGGGCTTGCAGCTCGCAACCCCCGCGCTGAAGGCCTACGTGGTGCCGGTGTCGCTGGCCGTGCTGCTGGGGCTTTTCGTGGTGCAGCGCTTCGGCACGGCCGTGGTCGGACGCGTGTTCGGCCCGATCATCACGCTGTGGTTCGTGACCCTGGCCGTGAGCGGGGCGATGCACATTGCCGCTCAGCCCGCCATCCTGGCGGCACTCAACCCGCTTGAGGCGGTGTGGTTTCTGTCGGCGCGCGGCTGGCATGTGTTCGCCGCGGTCGGCGCGATCGTGCTGGCGCTGACCGGCGCCGAGGCGCTGTACGCAGACATGGGCCACTTCGGCCGCCGCCCGATCCAGATTGCCTGGACCGCGCTCGTGCTGCCGTCGCTGGCCCTGAACTACATGGGCCAGGGCGCGCTGCTGATGGCCGACCCCGGCGCGATCGAGAACCCGTTCTACCGGATGTTCCCGCCGCTGCTGATCTGGCCCGCGGTGGCGCTGGCCACGCTGGCCGCAATCATCGCCTCGCAGGCAGTGATCTCGGGTGCCTACTCGATGACGCGCCAAGCGATCCAGCTCGGCTTCCTGCCGCGCATGACCGTCAGCCACACCTCGGCGCACGCGGCCGGGCAGATCTACCTGCCTGCGGTCAACTGGGCTTTGCTGGCCGGCGTCGTGGTCGCGGTGCTGCACTTCGGCAGTTCCTCGGCACTGGCGGGAGCCTACGGCATCGCCGTGACGCTGACGATGATGATCACGACCGTGCTGACCTACTTCGTCGTGCGTGCCGCCTGGGGCATGTCGCGGCCCGTGGCCATCGGCGCGACGACGTTCTTCCTCACCTTCGACGCCTTGCTGGTGGCGGGTTGCGCAGTCAAGTTTCTCGACGGCGGCTGGTTCCCGCTCACCATGGGGCTGCTGCTCTTCGTCTTGATGAACACCTGGTTCCGGGGTCGCGAGTTGACGCTGCAAGCGATCCGTCTGGACGGCGTGGAACTGGAGCCGTTCATAGAGAGCGTGGGGCGGCAAGAGATCACGCGCGCAGCACGCGTCGCGGTCTATGCGGTGGCCGACCCGTCCACGGTGCCCCAGGCGCTGCTGCACAACCTGAAGCACTACCAGGTGCTGCACGAGTGCAATGTCATCCTCACGGTTCGTTTCGGCGAGGTGCCGTGGGTCGGCAGCGAGGAGCGCGCGCAGGTCGAGTCGCTCGGGCACGGGTTCTGGCGCGTGACGCTGAACTTCGGCTTCATGGACACGCCGGACGTGCCGAAGGCACTCAAGCTGTGCGAGTCGCAGGGCCTGGCGATCCCGCTCTTCGAGACCAGCTACTTCCTGAGCCGCGAGACCATCGTGCCGACCCACGGCACGGGCATGGCGCCGTGGCGCGAGAAGCTCTTCGCGGCGATGAACCGCAACGCAGGCAGCGTCGTCGAGTACTTCAGGCTGCCGGACAACGCCGTGGTTGAGCTCGGGACGCGCGTGCAGATCTGAGCTTCGATTGCGGCAAGTTGCTCGATGATCGATCTTGGCCAGATCTGCGCCGCCGTCAGCCGGTGTGCCGAGCCGCACCGAGTCTGGCCCGGTTGAGTTTGAACTTCAGGCGGCATGAGGCACGAGCCGTCGAATCAACGTCACCTTCAAGGCATCGTTGACGACGAGACACGCGACCATCGCATAGACGAAGATCGCCAGCATCTGCCACGCCGGCAAGGGCGCGAGCCCCGGAAGGCCCACGAAGCACAGTGCCGTGCCGGCAAGGACCTCAGCGATCAGCGCTGCGCTCAAAGTCTTGGCGGGCAGCGTGGCCCAGAACCAGCGGCGTTCGCGGGCGGAGACGATGGACAACACGGCAAAGTACAGCAGCGTCAGAAAGCTGAAGGTGTAGAGCGCGTTGTCGTTGCTGGCCAGACCGAACCGCGCCCAGGCAAACCACAAGGCGAACAGCGCCTCCACGACCATCGCAATGCCCAGCACCACCGAGACCGAGATGAAGCCGCCGATGTTCCACGTCTCGGGCTTCCCGGAGGACCGCACATGGTCGGTGGCCAGCGCGATCTTCGCGAAGTCGGTCATGAAGACCAGCAGCAGCATCGCGAACGCCGACACCACGAACTTGCCAGTCACCACGAACGCGATGGCCACGAAGGCCGATTTCAGGATCGTGCGGCTGATCTTGTTGATGATCCACGTCAGGATGCGCTGGTAGATCGTCCGCCCCTGCTCGACCAGGCTCACGATGTTCGTCAGCCCCGGTTCGGTCAGCACCACGCTCGCCGCGCCCTTGGCAACGTCCGTCGCCGAGCTGACGGCAATGCCAACTTCGGCCTGGCGCAGGGCGGGTGCATCGTTCACGCCGTCGCCGGTCATGCCGGTCACGTGGCCGGCGGCCTGCAGATGCTGCACGACAATGTACTTGTCCTCCGGGAAGACCTCGGCGAAACCGTCCGCGCCCGCCAGCAGGTCGAGGCCCGCGCCGCCGGGCGCGGCGCTCGCCGCCTTCAGATCCGACACGCGCTGGATATTGGGCAACCCGATGCCTTGGGCAAGGTCGCGCGCCACCGCCAGCGCATCGCCGGTCAGCATCTTCACCGACACGCCGAGTCGTTGAAGCGTGGCGATCAGTTCCCTGGCGTCGGGGCGCGGCGGATCGAACAGTGTCACCAACCCGATCAAGGCCGGCGTGCCGGCTTCTGCGCCACGCGCCACCGCCAGCGTTCGATAGCCCTTCGCGGCCGAGGCGCTGACGCGCGCCTCCAGCGCATCGATCGCGGCAGGCAACAATCCGCAGGTTTCGGCGAGGGTGCGAACGGCGCCTTTCATGACGCGCAGGCGCTGGCCGCTTTGCTCGACCACGGCTTCGGTGCGCCGGCTCGCGGCATCGAACGGTGCAAAGGAGACCGGCGTGACCTTGGGCACGAGATCGAAGACATGCCGTGCCCTGGCCTCCGCCAGGAAGGCAAGATCGATCGGGTCCTGATTGGCCTCCTGCGACGCGAGCGCGCCCGCAAAGAGGACATCGGCTTCGGTGGCGTTCTCAAGCGCAATCACGCCGGTCACGGCCAACTGGTTCATCGTGAGCGTGCCGGTCTTGTCCACGCAGAGCACGTCCATCGTCGCGGCATCTTCGGCGGCGCTCAGGCGCGTCACGAGCACGCCGCGCTTTGCCAGCTCCTTCGAGCCAACCGCCATGCTGACCGTGAACATGACGGGCAGCGCGACGGGGACTGCACTCATCAGCAGCACGAGCACGAGCGGAACCATCTCGAGCAGCGCAACGCCTCGGATCAGCGACAGCACGACCACCACGCCCAAGAGTACCCCGACGATGACAAAGAGCCGGCGCACGACACCGGCCACCACCTGTTCGATGTGAAGCTTCGGGCGCGCCTCCTGGACGAGTTCGGTGGTGCGCCCAAAGTAGGTGTGGGCGCCCGTCAACATGACCACGCCATTGCCTTCGCCCCGACGCACGACGGACCCCGACGAGAGCATCTCGCCGGACGCCTTTTCAACGTCCCCGGACTCGCCGGTCAGCGCCGACTGGTCGACACCCAGGCTACCGACGAGCAGCTTCAGGTCGGCCGGAACGATGTCGCCGGGGCGCACGCGCACGATGTCGCCTGGCACCAATTCGCGTGCGGGAACGACCTGCCAGCGCGCGTCGCGCAGCACGCGCGCGCTCACCTGCAAGCGCCGCCGCAGCGCCTGCACCACGCCAACCGCCCGATGCTCCTGCGTGAAGCTCAGCACCGCATTCAGCAGCAGCAGCGCGCCCACCACGGCAAGGTCCGAGAATTTGCGCAGAAACGCCGACAGCAGCATGATCAATTCGAGCATCCATGCCGACATGCCCCAGAACTTTCCAAGAAACTTGAGGATCGGGTGCTGCTTTTGTTCGGTCACTTCGTTGTAGCCGTGCTGCTTGCGGCGCGTCTCGACTTCCACGGCAGCAAGGCCCGCGTCGGGGTTCACTCGCAGCGTTGCCAGCGTCTCGGGCACTGACGCGGATGCCATGTCCTGCCCTTTGGCCGGGGTGGCAGTCGGCGCTGAACCGCCGGCATCGGACATCTTCGAAATCGCTTGCATATCGTCTCCCACCCTGCTGCAACAGACATCGGCGCGACCGCGCAGACTTGGGCGCCAAGCGGCGTCGACGTCGAGGCACCCCACTGGATGATGCGCCACTACAGTCGCGTTATAGCAGCGCGGTCTGGTTCTGACGGGTCAGACCCGGATATTCGACAGACGTTCCTAAACAGCCTGTGCAAGCTGGACGAAGCACGCCGCGCAGCACGCCGCTTGCGCTGCGCAATATCGCTCTATCATCGCGTCGTTATCACGTCGCTTGCACTGCAGCCCGGCATGGCATGCCACTGCAGGCGCGAAGGGAGAGCACAACCATGTTGACAAGACGGATGCGGCGCGGCGCCGAAGGCATCACGCTGCTGGGCGCAGCGCTGTTAGCGGGCGCGGCGTTGGCACAAGTCGACCCCGCGTCGGTGCGGCCGCTGCGAACCGCGCCGATCGAGAAGTTCAGCGTGAATGCCGGCGTCAGGGACTGGGGCCCGGCGACGATCGCGGGTCAAGTCATTCTGGCCGGCGGCCCGAGCGGCAGCGGCGGGCTGTTCGCCGTCGACATGCTCAGCGGCAAGCTGAAGTGGACCTACCGGCCGGCCAAGATCAACGGCTCCGTATCGACGCCTCCCGCCGTCTCGGGCAACATCGTCATCGCGCCCTTCGGCGCAGCCAACCCGGGCGCGGTGGTGGCCGTGTCGCTCGCCACCGGCAAAGAGCTGTGGCGCGGGCCCGACCCTGCCGTCCACGCGGCGGTGGCGACCCACGCAGGGCTGGCCTACATCCTGAGCAAGGACGGCAATTTCTACGCGCTCGACGCGGCCACCGGCCGAGAGGTCTGGAAGGTGGCCTTCACCCACAAACGAAGGGCCTGCGCCTCGCGGCCTATCGTGCGCGACGACACCATCTACCTGACCGCCGGCACCGATGCCACGCTGGGCGCCGACCCCAAGCTCGAGAGCGACTACCTGTTCGCCCTCGACGCGAAGACCGGCCAGGAACGCTGGCGCTACCGGGCGAATGTGCCCGACCAATACGCTGCCGCTTGCCTGCAACAACCCATCGTGACAGCCGACACGATCTTTGCCACCGGCGAGTCGCGCCTCTATGCCATTGAGCGCGCCACCGGACGCGAGCGCTGGCCATCAAGCGAAGTCAGGCGCCCGATCGAAGGGCGAAACCGTCTGGTCGAGGTGCACGGCCTGGTCGACGCCGGCGCTGTGCTGGTGGGCGTCACCAGCGGCTACCTGATCGCCTTCGACAAGGCCACGGGCCAGATCGCGTGGGACCTCCCCGGCGCGTACAACGAGTCGAATCCGTCGACGGCGGTTGCCGGCAGGGTGCTCTATTTCCAGGGCAGCCCGGCCATCAAACCCGCGGCCCAAGCGCGCGGCACCTTGCACGCGCTCGACCTCGACACCCGCAGCATCCTCTGGTCGTTCTCACGCCCCACCGCCGAGGCCAACTGGCCCTTCGGCCATGTGACGCCTGTGAACGATGGCCTGTGGGTGGACTCGTACAGCGCGCTGGTGAAGTTGCAGTGATGAGCGTCGCGGCGGCGTGACCAAGCGCGGTCCAGAAGCCGCTCATTGCAAGAGTTGATCGCGCATCGATTGCATATCTGCATTGACATCCCGAGAGGCCGCGTGAACCGGACGAACAAACTGTCGAAGGCAGCCGGCAGCGGGCGCTCCCGTGCGCCGATTCAGGGCGCCCTGATCTTGACGTGAACTCGGCCGCACGGCGCAAATCAGAGCGCTGCGGCCGCGCTGGCGTTGCGTCGAGTCCGGCCGAAATGCCTGGCCGCGAACACCGTGCCGATCAGTTGAAGCGAGGCGCAGAAGTAGAACGGCAGGCCCATGCGCCAATCACCCTTGGGCAGGTTCGAGACGACCCCCAGCAAGCTTGCGCTGACCACCGGAGCCATCACCGCCATCAGGCTGTTCAGCGCCGCCACGGCGCCCATGGTCTGGCCCTGGCTGCGCGCGTCGGCTGAATTGGACACTTGGCTTTGGATCACCGCTGCCGCACCACCGCCCAACAGGTTGCCGGCGATGATGACCACGAACATCATCCACCCTTCGGTGACTGCGCCGAACGCGAAGTAGGTCAGGGTCGAGGCCATCAGGCCGCCGACGGCCAGGGTTCGAGCCGAAAAGCGTTGCAGCAAGTGCTTGAGCAGGAAGCCCTGCACGAGCACCGACATCAGCCCTACGGTGAACAGCGCCAGTCCGTTGTCCTGCGGGCCCCAGCCGAACTTGAATGTCGTGTAGAGAACAAAGCTCGTGTAGAGGGTTGACTGCGCCAAACCGGCGAGGCCGATGACGGCCACCAGCGATCCCACTCCAAGCAACTGGCTCAGACCCATCAGCGCGCTGAACGGGTTGGCGCGGCGCCACTTGAAGGGTTTGCGTTGCTCGATCGACAGCGACTCGGGCAACACGAAGTAGCCGTAGGTCAAGTTCAGCAGTGCCATCCCGCCAGCGACGAAGAACGGTAGGTGCAAGTCGATGCTGCCGAGATAGCCGCCCATCGCAGGGCCCAGCGTGAAGCCCAGGCCGAACATCGCGCCCAGCAACCCAAAGCGACGGGCACGGTCTTCGGGCGCAGTGATGTCGGCCACATACGCGTTGGCCACCGCCGCGTTGGATTGCATCGCGCCGCTGAACAGCCGAACCACGATCAGCATCCACAGCGCGGTGGCGAATCCTGTGACGATGAAGCTCAGTGCCAGCCCCGAAAATCCCAGCAGCAACAGGGGCCGGCGGCCGAACTTGTCCGACAGCGCGCCAAGGATGGGTGAGGCAATGAAATTGGCCAGACCGAAGGTCAACGCCACGGCACCGAACCAGAAGGTCTGTTCTGTCGGCGACGAGGTGAATGTCCCCACCAACAAGGGCAACACCGGCACGATGAGGCCGATGGAGATCATGTCGATGAGAACCGTGAGCATGATGAAGATCATGGCCGGAGCCCGCCGGCCGTTCCGAGGACGGTCCGGCGCGCCGGTCGGGGCTTGGCCGCCAGCGCTAGCCATCTGCGAGGGTGAATTCACGCAATCTCCAGTCGGGTCAAGGGCAGCCATCACTTCGGTGCGGCCGGAACTTGAGTGGCGTCAGTCGGCACCGCAGAGGCCGCGCGGCCGGCCAATTCCAGCAGGTGCATTCGTACGTCCTGCGGCCACTTGGCGACTTCGTTTTTCAATCGCGCAAGGTCATCCGCGAACAGCGCTCGCGACGCCTCCTCGAAGCCCGCCTCGTTCCCGGCCATTGCATGCATGAAACGGTAGGCTGATTCCGTGGCCTCACGCAGGCGGTCGGACTCGGCACTTGCGCGCTGTGCCCGTTCGACCAGTTTGCGCAGTGCCACCGATGCGCCGCCAGGTTGCGAACCCAACCATTCCCAGTGGCGTGGTAGCAAAGTCACCTCGCGAGCCACCACCCCAAGCCTTGGCCTGCCGGGACCGCGCGGCGCCTCCTCGACCGATACTTCGTTCGACGGCGGAGCACCGGCTGAGGTCGTGGGCAGGCGCTTGAGAACCGTCGCGACCGAGCCCCGCAAGTCGAGTTCGACCGGAAAGCTCGACGTCGCGTCGAGGATGACGACAGTCACTTCATGATGCCCATCGACAAAGCGTTTCACGAGGGCGGCTACCTCTTTGGGTTCCCCCCGCGCGATTCGCTTGTGCTTGGCGAAGGCTATCCAGGTGATGGTGGGCTGAAGGTTCATTTCGGAGTCCGAGCTAGTGGCAAGATTTAGCTCAAATATACCCGGGTGAAATTAAGTTGTCAATAATACCCGGATACAATATGCACGCACCGGGTAGCTCCGTCCGGTAGTTTGTTGCCGGAACCGCGACACAAGGCGCAAGGCTCAGGCGTGGTGCGATGGCTTTGCCAGATCCGACCGAAACCTCGGATCCCAGCGTGTCGGCGCCGGTCGATGATGGCCTGTGGGTGGACTCGTACAGCGCGCTGGTGAAGTTGCAGTGATGCGGGTCGCGGCGGCGGCTCAAGGAGACGCAAGACCTGACCCTGGTCACGCGGGAGCGTATCGTCCGTCGCCGCGACACACCGCGTGAGACTGTGCGCCTCCGGTGGGTAGCACCCCCGGGCAAACCGCATGGTCAAGCCCGCGCGAAAGTGGTGAAATCAAGCGTATACGCGACGCAAACCCACTCTGCAAGCCACTTTCAAGCCAGTCGGCCACACCGAGTCAAGCGGACCGCTTCCGAAGATTTGCAGAAAAACAGTCTCCAGATATCAAAGATGG
>CAVUEF010000017.1:0-172165 GCA_963740455.1 uncultured beta proteobacterium | reverse complement strand
GCGGTCCGCGCTGGCGTTGTGCCTGTGCCTGAGTGCGGCGGTGTGGGCGCAAACACCGGGCGTGGACAGCCCGCCCGAGCCCGGCCCGGCGGTTGCCATCAGGGTGCCGCCTTTCGAGGAGTTCCGCCTGTCGAACGGGGTGCGCGTGGTGTTGGCCGAACGTCACGACGTGCCCTTGGTGAGCGCCATGCTGCGTGTCGGCGTGGGCAGGGTGGCCGACCCCGCAGACCGCGCCGGCCTGGCCGGCATTACCGCGACCTTGTTGACCAAGGGTGCCAAGCGTGACGGCAAGATTCAGGACGCGACCCAGATCGCGCGCGCCGCCGAGGAGCTGGGCGGCCTCCTGCTGGTCAGCGCCGGATGGGACAGCGCGCTGCTGGGGATGACTGTCTCAAGCCCCAAGCTCGATGCAGCCGTCAGCCTGTTGGCCGACTTGCTGCGCGCGCCGACATTCCCGGCGGCCGAGCTGGAACGCACGCGCGCACAGGCCCTGGACGCATTGAAGCTGAGTTTGTCCGACCCCTTGCAGGTGGCGCAGAAGGTGGCGCGTCGCGTCTATTGGGGCGCCAGCGCCTACGGCGCATCGAGCACAGCGCAGACGCTGGCGCGCATCCAGCGCAGCGATGTGCTGGCACTGCACCGCCGCTGGGTGCGGCCCGACACCACGACGCTGATCCTGGCCGGTGATCTGAATCTGGCTCAGGCGCGCCTGCTTGCCGAGCGCACGCTGGGCCTGTGGCCATCGCGTGGGGACACCTTGCCGGCGTTGCAGGTCGCGCCAGCCAAACCGCTGGACCGCGGCCTGGTGCTGGTCAACATGCCGGGCGCCGGTCAGAGCGGCGTGGCGCTGATCGCGCCGTTTGTGGCGCAAGACCAGGTGCCGGCATCGCGTGTGGGTGCGGTGGCGAACGCCGTGTTGGGCGGTGGATATTCGTCCAGGCTGTACGAAGAGATTCGCATCAAGCGGGGGCTCAGCTATGACGCCGGCAGCGGCACCAGCAGCCACCGCGTCGGCGGCACCCTGCTGGCGCAGACCCAGACGAACAACCCGACCGCGGCGCAGGTGGTCGAGCTGATGCGCGCTGAAGTCAAAGGCCTTGTCTCGCGTCCTCCCAACGCCGGCGAGCTGGCCGCACGCAAGGCGGCGCTCGTCGGAGAATTCGCGCGCAGCCTCGAATCGACCGCCGGCCTGGCTGCTGTCGTGGCAAGGCAGATCGACCGTGGCCGGCCGCTCGTCGAGCTGAACAACACCGTGCCTGAACTGCTGGCGGTCAGCGCCGCGCAGGTCAGCAGCTTCGCTGCCGAGCACTGGGACGCAGCGATGCAGCGCACCGTGGTCGTGGGCGACCTCAAGCTTGCGGGCGAAGCGCTGCTCAGACTCGACCCACAGGCCGTGGTGATCGAGGAGAGCCAGCTCGATCTGGCCGCGCCTGGCTTGGTGCGGGGCAAGTAGCACGGGGACACGTGAAGCGCGTGGCGACGGGGATCGGCGCGGTGCGCCCTAAAATCCCGGCCAACAACCTAGGCCCCAGATGACCATTCCCTATTGCATCGCGCCCAGCATTCTTTCTGCCGACTTCGCCCGTCTCGGCGACGAAGTGCGCAGCGTCATAGCCGCGGGCGCCGACTGGATTCACTTTGACGTGATGGACAACCATTACGTGCCCAATCTCACTTTCGGCCCGATGGTCTGCGAGGCGCTGCGCCCGCATGCGGTGAAAGCCGACGGCAGCCGCGTGCCTATCGACGTGCATCTGATGGTGCGGCCGGTGGACGCCTTGGCGCAAGCTTTTTGCAGGGCCGGCGCCGATCTGGTGAGCTTTCACCCGGACGCATCGACGCATGTCGACCGCACACTGCAACTGATCAAGGCCGAGGGCTGCCAGGCCGGTCTCGTGTTCAACCCGGCCGAGTCGCTCGACGTGCTCGAATGGGTCATCGACAAGGTCGATCTGGTGCTGGTCATGAGCGTCAATCCGGGCTTTGGCGGGCAGAGCTTCATTGCGTCGGCGCTGAAGAAACTGGCGCAGGCGCGGCGTCTGATCGATGCGCATCGCGCCAAGACCGGGCGCGACATCCGGCTCGAAGTGGACGGTGGTGTGAAGGCCGACAACATCCGTCAAATAGCCGATGCAGGCGCCGACACTTTTGTGGCCGGATCGGCCATCTTCAAACAAGCCGATTACAAGGCAGCGATCGACGCGATGCGAGCCGCGCTGGCCGGCTGAGTCGGCGTCTCGGACTGAGAGAGACGGGCGCGACTGCCAATTGTTGATATTTTCATAAATCACGACACTCTTCTGCCGAGGCCACCTTTCAGTCAACTGGTTCCTGGTGCGCGCACGATGCCAAGAAGGCTGGGCAAGTCACTGCGTTCGTGTCCCCCGCCCTCCGGGCTCCTCCTTTACCTCACTACGTCACTTACCCAGTCTTCTTGGCGCAGCCGTATCGGTATTGCGGCGCGCATGCCGACCGCTTTGCCAAGCAGGAGGATGGGGTGCTCTGCGCAGCGAAATAAAGGGGGAGCCCGCAGGGCGGAGGACATTCGCGCAGCAGAGTGCCGCATCCTCCTGCCCACCCACAACCTTGTCATGAATTTTGGAATTCTCAACAGCGTCGTAAACGTTCCTCGAGCATCCGTGTGAGCGGCTGCACAGCGGTAAGCAGCCCGCCAAGTTCTTTCTTCGGTTCCCCGTTATCGACCCTCAGCCGCCAGTCGATTCGACGAAATGCCGGCGGCAAAGCTGATACTGACGAGCGCGTTTTTCATGCACTCGAAGCGCCAGCTTGTGCGGCGGCAGTGCAGCGTTTACGGGTATTGGCAACCGGCAACTTTCTTGCTGCCCAATTGCATGATTCTGGATGCCGGTCGGCCGACGCCTCACAGGCTTCGGCAACGCGCCCATTGCAGTCATCGGTCATTGAGAAAAGCAGCCGTTCGATACCCGGCGTATGGCTGTCGCAACGGAATCCTGGTCTCAAAAGTATGTGCTATGTTCGCGGCACATCAATCAACTGAATAGAAGCGATGCCTACCGTGGAAACCGTTCCCAAAGGCCGGGAAGCATCGTGGTTCAACAAGCTCGGCCCAGGACTCATCACGGGCGCGGCTGATGACGATCCAAGCGGAATTGCCACCTATTCGCAAGCGGGCGCACAGTTCGGCTTGAACATGCTGTGGACGGTTCTGTTCACCTATCCCTTGATGGTCGGCATTCAAGTGGTCAGTGCGAGAATCGGGAGGGTCAGCGGCCATGGACTCGCCACCAACATTCGTCGCCACTATCCGGCGTGGCTGTTGTATAGCGTGGTCGGATTGTTGTTGATCGCAAATACGATCAACATTGCGGCCGACGTCTCTGCCATGGGCGAAGCATTGAAATTGATTGTGGGCGGCCCCGCGCAACTATACGCAGTGGCGTTCGGCGTAGTGTCGCTGCTGCTACAGGTATTCATCCCCTACAGGCGCTATGTGCGCATTCTGAAATGGCTCACGCTGGCTTTGCTGGCGTACGTGGCCACGGCGTTTGTCGTGCACATCCCCTGGTCACGGGTACTGGTAAGCGCGCTGGCGCCTCACATGTCCTGGAAGCGCGAATACATCACGACGGTTGTGGCTGTATTCGGCACGACGATCAGCCCCTACCTATTCTTCTGGCAGGCATCGCAGGAAGTCGAGGACCAACTGGCAGATCCTCGCGCTCAACCATTGATAAGGGCGCCGCACCAGGCGAAGGCCAACCTGAAACGCATCAAGATTGATACGTATGTCGGCATGGGTTTTTCGAATCTGGTGGCCTTCTTCATTATCTTGACGACGGCGGTGACGCTTAACCTGCATGGAATCACCGATATCCAGACGTCGGCGCAAGCGGCAACGGCGCTTCGTCCCATTGCGGGCGAATTTGCGTTCATGCTGTTTAGCGCCGGCATCATTGGCACTGGATTGCTTGCGATCCCGGTCTTGGCTGGGTCATCTGCCTACGCCATGGCCGGTGCCTTCAAATGGAAAAATAGCCTGGAGCGCACTCCCATGAGGGCAAAGCAGTTCTACGGCATCATCGCCATCTCGACGGTGATCGGCATTGCGCTGGGCTTCACCTCAATCGATCCGATCAAAGCGTTGTATTGGAGTGCAGTTATCAATGGTGTCATTTCCGTCCCAATCATGGTGGTGATGATGTTGATGGCGGTACGCCCTGAAATCATGGGGAAGTTCGTCATTACAACCGGGCTAAGGGTCATGGGCTGGTTAGCGACGCTGATGATGGCGGCAGCGGTGGTTGCCATGCTATTGACTCAATGAGGAGTGAGATAAGGAACTGGTTAGCGAGCCATTCGTTTCATGGTGGCCGCGGAGTACGAAGCGACTCAGTTGTACACGCAGCTTGCCGAGTCCACCGACAACAAACTCGCGGTGCAAGTGCTCAAGGAAATAGCGGACGAGGAACTTGTGCACGTCGGCGAGTTTCTTCGATTGCTGCACGAGCTTGCCCCCAATGAAGAGAAGTCTTATGCAAAGGGAGCCAAAGAAGTGGAAGAAAAAATCAAGAAGATGAAGTAATACATCACCCATCAACCCTAAGGAGCCCAACATGGGCATGCACGCGCAAGTCGAGCGGCAGACGCGCGAGTCCGGTGCCCGTAACTTTACGCGTCCCGTTCTATTGAGAATTCCAAAATTCATGACAAGGTTGTTGGTGGGCAGGAGGATGCGGCACTCTGCTGCGCGAATGTCCTCCGCCCTGCGGGCTCCCCCTTTATTTCGCTGCGCAGAGCACCCCATCCTCCTGCTTGGCAAAGCGGTCGGTATGCGTGCCGGAATACCGATAACGCTGCACCAAGAAGACTGGGTAAGTGACGTAGTGAGGTAAAGGAGGAGCCCGTAGGGCGGGGGACACGAACGCAGTTACTTGCCCAGCCTTCTTGGCATCGTGCGCGCACCAGGAACCAGGTAACTGAAAGGTGGCCTCGGCAGAAGAGTGTCGTGATTTATGAAAAGATCAATAGCCTGAGGCGCCAGGGTGCGGCGTCGTTGCCGATACCGACATGGCGGCGCTGCGGTGGTGCGCCGTTTTCAGCCTCCGAGCGTCCGGTCCTGTTGGCCAAACCAAGCCAGCGCAGCGTCCAGGTGCTGAGGCTCGAAATCGGGCCACAGCGCGTCGAGCACAAAAATGTCGGCATAGACTGACTGCACCGGCAAGAAGCCGCTCAAGCGCCGCCCACCGCCCCAGCGGACGACGAGATCCAGGCGCGAGACATCGGCCGACCGCAGTCGGCCTTCCTTCAGGCCATCCAGATCCCATTCCCAGCCATAGTTCACGAGCAAATTAACTTTGATGCCCTTGCCCTGGCGGGTTCGAAATGCCGCCAGTTCCACAGGAAACTGCTTGGACTTTTCGTCGCCAAGTACCAGCAGGGCGGCATCGCGGCGAGAGATCTCGCCCGCAAAGGCAACACACGCGGCCCGAAATTGATGGGCCTGCGTCGTTGGCCGCCGCGTGTTGTCCTGAGTGAACCCGTAGACGGAGACCTCCTCGACGCCGAGCGCCTTGCACGCTTCGAAGAGCGCCAGCCCTGGCGCAATGCCGCTGGCGTAGCCTTGCTCCTTGGCGAGGCCATGTTGCACTGCCCAGCGCCGGTTGCCGTCCGGAATGAAACCGATGTGCCGGGGCACGCGTGCTTGGCTGTGTGATTGGCTCTCCAGTGATGAGCGCACTGGCAGGGCACTCATTGGTCCGCGTCGTTCACTGTGGACGTGTCGGTCCGGAATCGACGCCACTTGACAGTACGCTGCGATCGTTGTCCGGCCAAGTGCGGCCCCGTCACTTTGTTCACGCAACAGATCCAGATGTTCATGGAGGGATACCTTGTCATCCACAGTTCGAACTTCATTGAAGTTCGGCACTGTCGCGCACGCAGGAAGGCATTGCCGCGCTCAACGTAGGCCGAAGTAGCCCAATACAAACAGAACGATGACAACCGCACCGACAAGCCAGATCAGTTGATTCATGATGGTAAGCCTTGCCTGCGCGGGATGTGTTCAAGCAAGACCAACACGCGCAGAATCTGCAGGTCCCGGTTGGAAAATCTTACGCCTGGTCCAGTCGAACTTCTGTTCGGTGGCGAACTGACCGGCGTGATGTTGCCGATCCGCTCACACTCTCCTGTGACTCAGCCCGAGCGGCAAGGCAGCTTGCCCGATCGGCTGGCTCCAAGCGATGAGGCGATCAGGCGTGATGATGGGCAATGTCTAAAGGAGCCACGGCAGCAGCGTGCGGCGCTGATGGCGCACTGCTCGACAGCACCTCACATTGCAACCAGGCCCGTGCCATGGCTCCGAGTTGGGACGCCACTTGGTCTTGACACTCCTGACTCGCGGTGTGCCCGATCGCACCGGCAGGATTGATCCGCGCGAACCGGTCAACCTCAAACCTTGCCAGTCGTCCGCACCCGCTTGTGACCATCTGTTGACCGCCAAACGGGCAATGACGAAGCTCAGTCATGCGGTGCAAATCCACCCAACAAAGAACCTGACTCTAACGTGGCGTTCGCAGGCTCGGCCCACCTCAAACATGTTTTCGACAGGGTAATTGGTCAGGACTTCGAGCCAAGTGGCCGCAGCGGGAATATTGCTCCCGTACGATGTCGACTTGCAGCTTCAATTGGTGCTCTTCGGAGCAGATGCCCATGACCCGAGATCCTCGTTTCGACATCCTGTTCGAGCCCGTCAGCATCGGCCCGGTGACGGCCAAGAATCGCTTCTTTCAGGTGCCGCACTGCAATGGCATGGGGCATGCGATGCCGCAGGCGCACGCCGCGATGCGCGAGGTCAAGGCCGAGGGCGGCTGGGCCGTGATCTGCACCGAAGAATGCGAGATCCACGCGAGCGGCGATGTGTCGCCCTATGTCGAAGCACGTCTGTGGGACGACCACGACATTCCGGCGCTGCGACTGATGTGCGACAAGGTCCACGCGCACGGCGCCTTGGCCGGCATCGAGCTGACGCACAACGGCCCGACTGCATCCAATCTGTATTCGCGTGAAGTGCTGATCGCGCCGTCGCACCAGCCCAGCAAGTACGGCTATCCGGCGCAAGCGCGGGCCATGGACAAGCGCGACATCGCCGACTACCGGCGCTGGCATCGCAACGCGGCGCTGCGTGCCAAGTCGGCCGGCTTCGATCTGATCTACGTCTACGCAGGGCATGACCTGTCGCTGGCCATGCACTTCATGCAAAAACGCCGCAACCAGCGCGGCGACGAATATGGTGGGTCGCTCGAAAACCGCGTGCGCCTGTTTCGCGAGGTCATCGAAGACACCAAGGACGCGGTGGGCGACACCTGCGCCGTGGTGGTGCGCTTCGCCACCGAGGAACTGCTCGGCAGCGGCGGCATGACGCTGACCGAGGCCAAGGAAGTCGTTCACATGCTGGCCGACCTGCCCGACCTCTGGGACGTGAATATCGCGGCCTGGCACAACGATTCGGTGCCTTCGCGTTTCGCACGCGAAGGCGCGCAAGAGCCGTTCATCGACTGGGTCAAGAAGGTCACCACCAAGCCGGTGGTCGGTGTGGGGCGCTTCACTTCGCCCGACACCATGGTGTCGCAAATCAGGCGCGGCGTGCTCGACATGATCGGCGCGGCGCGGCCCTCCATTGCCGATCCGTTTCTGCCACGCAAGATCGACGAAGGTCGGGTCGACGACATCCGCGAATGCATCGGCTGCAATATCTGCGTGTCGGGCGACAGCACCGTCACGCCGATCCGCTGTACGCAAAATCCCACCATGGGCGAAGAGTGGCGCAAGGGCTGGCACCCCGAGCGCATCGCACCGAGAAAATCAGCAGCGAAAGTGCTGATCGTCGGCGCCGGCCCCGCCGGCCTCGAGGCCGCGCGAGCCCTGGGCGAGCGCGGCTACGAGGTGCATCTGGCCGAAGGGCGCACCGAGCTGGGTGGCCGGGTGAGCCGCGAAGCGCGCTTGCCCGGACTCGCCGAGTGGGCGCGCGTGCGCGACTGGCGCGTCGGGCAGATTCAGCGCATGCCCGATGTGCATGTCTACCTCGACAGCTTGCTCGACGCGCAACAGGTGCTCGACTTCGGCGCCGAACATGTGCTGCTGGCCACCGGCTGCCATTGGCGCAGAGACGGGTTCGGCCGCAGCAACGGCGCGGGCGTCGCCGGCTTTCAGCAGCCCGGCATCTTTACGCCCGACGACATCATGGATGGCGTGATTCCGCAGGGCCCCATCGTCTTGTTCGACGACGATTATTTTTATTACGGCAGCACCATCGCCGACAAGCTGTGCGGCGAAAAGCGCGCCGTCTACTACGTCACGCCGGACGACACGATTGCCTCATGGAGTGCCCACACGCTGGACTATCGCCACATCCAGGCGCGCATGCACGCGCTGGGCGTCGAGCAGATCGTCGCCAGCAATATCGAAGCGTTCATAGGAGACCGCGTCTTGCTCAAGCATGTCTGGTCAGGCAAGACCCGCGAACTGCCCTGTGCCGCCGTGTTGACGATCACCGCACGTCTGCCCGACGATGATCTGTACCAGGCGCTCGTGGCGCGCGAAGCCGATTGGCAAGCGGCAGGCATCCGAAGCGTGCAGTGCGCGGGTGACGCACTGGCGCCCGCACTGATCGCGCATGCCGTCTACGCGGGCCACCGCTATGCCCGCGAGCTCGATGAAGCACCGCTCGGCGACGTGCCGTTTCGGCGCCATCTGCACACCAGTTTCACCTGAATCGATGGCGCCGGGCTTCAGACGCCAAGCGCCGATCAGCGCTGTCGGGGCGGATCCTGATCCAGACTCGCGACCGACCAGACGCGTTGCACATACTCGGCAATCGTGCGGTCGCAAGAGAACGGCCCCATGCTCGATACATTGAGAAGGGCTTGGCTGGCCCAGCTCGCGGGTGCCTTGTACAAAGCATCGACGCGGGATTGCGTGGCGACATAGTCGGCAAAGTCGGCCATCAGCATGAAACTGTCGCGCTCCAGCAGGCTGTCGACCAGCCCACGATAACGATCGCGGTCCGGGCCGGAGAACTCGCCATCGGCAATCGAGTTGATGACGCGCTTGAGCTGGGCGTTTCCCTCGGCATACAGCCGGGGGTCGTAGCCCCGCTGCTTCAACTGCGCCACCTCGTCGGTGTTGAGTCCGAACACAAACATGTTCTCGACACCCATGGCTTCGGCCATCTCGATATTGGCGCCGTCCCAGGTGCCGATGGTCAAGGCGCCATTCATCGCGAACTTCATATTGCCGGTGCCCGAGGCCTCGGTGCCGGCGGTGGAGATCTGCTCGGACAGGTCGGCCGCCGGGATGATGGTCTCGGCCAGACTGACGCCGTAATTGGGCAGGAACACCAGCTTGAGCTTGTCGCCGACACGCGGGTCGCGGTTCACGACCCGGCCCACGTCATGCGCGAGCTCGATGATGGACTTGGCGGCGTGGTAGGCACTGGCTGCCTTGCCTGCAATCACCACCGTGCGCGGCACCCAATCAGCCTCGGGATGGTCGACGATGGCCTGGTAGCGGGCGATCACGTGCAGGATGTTGAGCAACTGGCGCTTGTATTCATGGATGCGCTTGATCTGCACATCGAAGAGGTTCGTCGGGTCGACCACGACGCCGACTTCACGCCGGATCAGCCCGGCCAGCACGCGCTTGTTGGCCAGCTTGACAGCCATGAAATCACGCCCCAGGTCCGGGTCGGCCGCGTATTGCTTGAGCTTGGCCAGTTCGAGCAGATTCGTGCGCCAGCCCCGGCCGATGCGGCCGTCGATCAGGGCTGACAGGCCGGGGTTGGCTTGTTGCAGCCAGCGGCGCGGCGTCACGCCATTCGTGACGTTATGAAAACGCTCGGGAAAGAGGCGCGCGTAGTCGGCAAAAATCGTCTGCACCATCAACTTGGAGTGCAGCGCCGCGACGCCGTTGACCCGGTGCGAGGCCACCACGGCCAGCGCCGCCATGCGCACGCGGTGCTCCGCACCGTGCTTGCCGCCTTCGTCAATCAGCGAGACCCGCTGGATCAGCGCCTCGTCGGCGGGAAAGCGCTCGCGCACGTCGGCCAGAAAGCGGCGGTTGATCTCGTAGATGATGGACAGGTGGCGCGGCAGCAGCGCCTCGAACATCCGCACGCTCCAGGTTTCGAGCGCCTCGGGCATCAAGGTGTGATTGGTATACGACACTGCTTGGCGCGTGATGCGCCAGGCTTCATCCCAAGTCAGGCCATGCTCGTCGATCAGCAGCCGCATCAGTTCGGCCGGTGCCAGCGCGGGGTGGGTGTCGTTCAGATGGATGGCATTGCGCAGCCCAAGATCGTGCAACGAGCCCTTCTCATGCAAGTGGCGCGCAATCAAGTCTTGCAGCGAGGCGCTCACCAAGAAGGCCTCCTGCTTCAGGCGCAGTTCACGACCGGCATCGGTGCTGTCGTCCGGATACAGCACCCAATTCAAGGCGTCCGCCGCCACCCGGTGTGCCGCTGCCATTTGATAGTCGCCGCGGCAGAAGGCGGCGAAGTCGATCGGATCCTGCGCCGAGGCGTGCCATTGACGCAGCGTTGATGTGCGCTCGCTGTGATGCGCCGGCACGATGAAGTCATAAGCCTGTGCCACCAACCATTCAGCCGGAAGCCATCGGCATCGGCCATCGGCCTCAAGCTCGACGCGCCCGCCCAGTCCCACTGCATAGCGCAGCTCGGGGCGAGGCAGCTCCCAGGGGTCGCCGTGGCGCAGCCAATCGTCGGGTGACTCGACCTGGCAACCGTCCTGGATGCCCTGGGCGAACATGCCGTACTGGTAGCGCAGCCCATAGCCGAAGGACGGCAGCCCGAGTTCTGCAAACGAGTCAAGAAAGCACGCCGCCAGCCGGCCCAGGCCACCATTGCCCAAGGCCGCGTCGGGTTCGCGCTCCAGCACCTCGGGCAAGGACATGCCGTGCGTGGCAAAGGCGCTGCGCACGGTCTCTTCCATGCCCAGCGCCGCCAAGGCATTCAACAAGGCCCGCCCCATCAGGAATTCCATCGACAAGTAGTGCACTCGCCGCACCGGTTCGGTCTTAGCGCGATGGGCATCTTGCGTCTGGGTCGCGATCGCGCGCTCAAGCAGCAGCGCGCCACAAGCCCGCGCCGCAGCGCGCAGCAAGGCGTCGCGCGGCTTGCCTTGAGGAGACTGACTCAGCTCATGTTCGAGATGATCCCGGAACGCAGTGCGCACCTGAGAGAGCGCGTTGGTGGCGGTCGGGGCAGTGGCGCTTGCAAGTTTGACGGTCATAAGATGATGACGTTGGGTCCGCAGTAGCATTTCCACCTGCTGTAGGGTGAAGACGGCAGCCGTTGACCGGGGTTGGAAGCCTGAGCAATTTGGCGTGGATGGCGCAAGTATGGCTCAGCTGGCAGCCAAAGTGTAGTTTTACTACGCATGGAATTCCCTGATATCCGATTGAGTTACATCCATAAATCTTCTATGAAAGACTCGGGTTTGCTCTGTTGTTGAACTACATTTGAAGAGTGTACATTCTGTGCAAGCGAGGTGCCGGTTCCTGGTCGGCGGTCGCCTTGCAAGGCTCGGCACGTCGTGCGCGAGCACCTTAACCAGCGAGACAGGCACGGGCGCTCACGACGCCTGCGTGGAGGCACACCCAGTGGCAGACGTGAAGTTGCAGGCCGTGACCAAGGTTTACGGCGAAACCAGGATCCTGCACGGCATCGATCTGGACATTCGTGACGGCGAGTTCATGGTCTTCGTTGGCCCCTCGGGTTGCGGCAAGTCCACCTTGCTGCGCGTGATCGCCGGTCTGGAAGATATTTCCGGCGGCGAACTGCGCATCGGCGGGGTCCTCGTCAATGATGTGCCGCCGGCCGAGCGCGGCATCGCGATGGTGTTCCAGTCGTATGCCTTGTATCCGCACATGAGTCTGTACGACAACATGGCGTTCGGTCTGAAGTTGGCCAAGGTGCCGCAGATCGAGATCGACAGCGCCGTGCACAACGCGGCCAAGATCCTGAACATCGACCACTTGCTCGACCGCAGACCCAAGGACTTGTCGGGGGGGCAACGCCAGCGCGTCGCCATTGGCCGAGCCATCGTGCGCAAACCCGAGGTGTTTTTGTTCGACGAACCCTTGTCGAATCTCGACGCCGCGTTGCGCGTGCGCATGCGCTACGAGTTCGTCAAGCTGCATGAAGACCTGCAGACGACGATGGTGTATGTGACCCACGATCAGGTTGAGGCGATGACCTTGGCCGACCGCATCGTGGTGCTCTCCAGCGGCAGGATCGAGCAGGTTGGTACGCCGCTCGACCTGTACGAGCACCCGAGCAATCTGTTCGTCGCCGGTTTCATCGGCTCGCCCAAGATGAATTTCATCAAGGCCGAACTGCTGGAAGCCAGCGAGCGGCACGCCACGCTGCGGCTTCCCGATGGCGCGCAAGTGCGCGCGACGGTGAACGCCGCGCGCGCGCGCAAGGGTGACCAGTTGACACTGGGGGTGCGGCCCGAACATTTTCGCGTTGCCGACACGGCCACCGACGGTGCCAACCTGATTCAGGCGGATGTCACCTTTGTCGAGTCGCTCGGCAGCGTGACCTACGCCTACTGGAACCACGCCGGCGCCGATGAAGCGCTCACCTGCCAGTTCGGCGGTCATGCCAGGGTGCGCGCCGGCGACACCCTCAAGCTGAGCCCGCCCGCTGACGCGTGCTATGTGTTCGACGCCGAAGGCCGCGCCTTGCAACGCCTGGCGCCTGGAGCGCAGGCGTGAGCCGGATGCGCCTGAGCGCTGCCGCGCTGGTGCTGGTTTTGAGCGGCCTGGCGCATGCGGACGATCACAAGCTGCTGGTCTGGATCAATGGCGACAAGGCCTACAACGGGCTGCAAAAAATCGGCGACGAATTTGAGCGGGACTCGGGTGTCAAGGTCGTGGTCGAGCATCCGGTGGATGCCACCGACAAGTTCCAGCAAGCCACGGGCGCTGGCAAAGGGCCGGACATCTTTTGCTGGCCGCATGACCGCATCGGCGAATGGGCCAAGGCGGGATTGCTGACACCGATCCGCCCCGGCAAGAAGCTCTATGCCGAGTCCGAAGATTGGGCCTGGAAGGCGCTGGGCTACAAGGGCCGCTTGTGGGGTTACCCGATCGCCATCGAAACCGTCGGGCTGATCTACAACAAGGCGCTGGTCAGCAAGCCGCCGAGCACGTTTGATGAAGTCATCGCGCTCGACAAACAACTCGCCACCAAGGGCAAGCACGCCATTCTCTGGGACTACAACAAGAGCTTCTTCAGTTGGCCGCTGCTGGCCGGCGCCGGGGGCGTGATCTTCGCCCGCGACGCACAAGGCGAATACGATCCGAACCAGGTGGGCGTCAACAATGCCGGGGCGCTGGCCGGCGCCAACATGCTCGACAAGCTGGTGCGCGAGGGGCATATGCCCAAGGGCGCACGCTACGCCGAGATGGAAAGCGGTTTTGCCCGCGGCGAGGTGGCGATGATGATTTCCGGCCCCTGGGCGTGGGACAACGCCAAGAAGGCCAAGATCGATTTCGGCGTCGCGCCCATTCCCGCTGTGATCCCCGGCAAACCGAGCAAGCCCTTCGTCGGCGTGCTCGGCTGCATGATTGCTGCGCCCAGCAAGCTCAAGGACATCGCCACAGAATTCATCGAACAGTATCTGATGCGCCCCGCGGCACTCAAGCAGCTCGATGCCGACGTGCCGATCGGGGTGCCGGCGAACAAGGCTTTTTATGCCGAGCTGGCGGTCAATCCCTTGATTCGCGCCAGCATGGAAAACGCCCGCCTCGGCGAGCCCATTCCCAACATCCCGGAAGTCGGCCGCTTCTGGACGGCGATGGACGCGGCACTCGAAGCCATCACGAACGGACTGCAGTCTCCCAAGGACGCGCTCGACGGCGCGGCCGGCCGCATGCTGCTGAAGAAATGAACGTGACCCACGCCTACGGCCGGCGGCCGCCCTCGGTGATGGAACGAGTGGCCAGCGCATTGCGCTGGCCGGTCACCGCGCTGGCGATGCTCGCCGCGCTGTACCTCGTCTTCCTGATCCACGCCACCGGCCAGACCTGGTGGGCCCTGGGCGTGCTGGCGCTGTTCAGTGCCGGCTTCTACGTCTATGTGTCGAATGCGGGCGTCGCCTACCGGTACTTGTTTCCCGGCATTGTCGGCATGCTGGTGTTCATTGCCTTCCCGCTGCTGTACACGGCGCAGATCGGCTTCACCAATTATTCGTCTGCGCATCTGCTCAGCCTGGAGCGCGTGCACGCCTATCTGCTCGACCAGTACGAGGCGATCGAAGACCAGGTCCAGCCCTTCACGCTGCATGCCGACGGCGACAAGTTCCGGCTCGTGCTGCGCGCGGGCGACGCGCTGCAGCCGCGCTGGGTCTCGCCGCCGCTGGTACTCAAGTCTGCCGACGCAGCGCCGCGCGTGGTCATGCTGCCGGCCAGTGAAGCGAGCGCTGCGCTACAAGCTGCGCTGCCGCTGCGCGATCTGATAGGGCGGCGCGACGCGCTGGCCAAGCTGGTGCTGGTGCTGCCCAAGACCACCGGCCTGGACGAGCTGCGCTACCTCGGCCTGCACGAATTCGGTCCGGTCAAACGCCACTGGCAAGCCAACACCGATGGCAGCCTGACGCGCAGCTCCGACGGTCTGGTCTTCAAGCCCAATATGCAGACCGGTTACTTCGAAGACGCCGCGGGCGACCATCTGCAGCCCGGCTTCAAGGTGGTGGTGGGCTGGCAGAACTACACGCGCATGCTGCTCGACGCCGATTTCCGCAGTCCCTTTCTCGCCATCTTCAGCTGGACCGTGGTGTTCTCGCTGCTGACCGTGCTGTTTGCGACCAGCATCGGCATGCTGCTGGCGGTGCTCCTGAACTGGGAAGGCCTGCGCTACCGCACCACCTACCGCACCTTGCTGTTCCTGCCCTATGCGGTGCCGGGCTTCATCTCGATACTCGTGTTCAAGGGGCTCTTCAACCAGAACTTCGGCGAGATCAACGCCATCCTCAACGCGCTGATTGGCGTCAAGCCCGCCTGGTTTGCCGATCCGCTGCTGGCCAAGACCATGCTCTTGATCGTCAATGTCTGGCTGGGCTACCCCTACATCATGATTCTCTGTGCGGGCTTGTTGAAGGCGATTCCGTCCGACCTGTACGAGGCGTCGGCCATCGCGGGCGCGGGGCCGCTGACCAACTTCTTCAAGATCACCGTGCCGCTCATCATCAAGCCACTCGCGCCGCTGCTGGTCAGCGCCTTCGCGTTCAACTTCAACAACTTCGTCTTGATCTCGCTGCTGACCGACGGGCGGCCCGATTTCCTGTCGACAAAAATTCCGGCCGGGCAGACCGACATCCTGGTGTCGTACACCTACCGCATCGCGTTCAAGGACTCGGGCTCCGACTTCGGTCTGGCCGCTGCGATCTCGACGTTGATCTTCTTCCTGGTGGCGGCCATGTCGCTGCTCAATCTGCGCCTGATGCGCAAGGCACAACAGTAAAGAGCACGGCCATGGCGATCGTTCGAGGCAAGCAGGCACGCTGGCAGGTTTTTGCCGCGCATGGACTGCTGTGGGTATTCCTGGCCTTGACCTTGTTCCCTTTGCTGGCCGTCATCTCGATCTCGCTGCGGCCCGGCAACTTCGCCACCGGCAGCCTGATTCCCAGCGAGATCAGCCTCGAGCATTGGAAGCTCGCGTTGGGCATCGCAACCCAAGGCGCCGACGGCCAGATGATTCAGCCGCCGTTTCCGGTGCTGACCTGGCTGTGGAATTCGATCAAGATCGGCACGATCTCGGCCTTTCTGATCGTTGCCATCTCGACCACATCGGCGTATGCCTTCGCGCGTCTGAAGTTCTGTTTCAAAACGCCGATTCTGAATTCGATGCTGCTCTTGCAGATGTTTCCGCCGGTGCTTGCGCTGGTTGCCATCTACGCGATTTTCGAGACCATCGGCAGCTATGTGCCGGGGCTGGGCATCGAGACGCACGCTGGCCTGGTGCTGGCCTATCTGGGCGGCGTGGCCACGCATATCTGGACCATCAAGGGCTATTTCGAAACCATTCCGGTCGAGATCGAGGAATGCGCTGAGGTGGACGGCGCCTCGCATTGGCAGGCATTCCGGCTCGTGCTGCTGCCGATGGCGGTGCCCATATTGATGGTTGTGTTCGTGCTGGCTTTCATCGGCTGCATCATCGAGTACCCGGTCGCTTCGGTGCTGCTGCGCGAGGAAAGCCATCTGACGCTGGCGGTCGGCTCCAAATACTTTCTGCACGACCAGCGTTTTCTGTGGGGCGACTTCGCTGCCGCGGCGGTGCTCTCGGGCCTGCCCATCACGCTGGTATTTCTGCTGGCGCAGCGCTGGATCGTCTCGGGTCTCACCGCGGGTGGTGTGAAGGGATGAGGCAGCTGGGCTTTCTGATCGGCCTGTTGTCTTGTCTGGGCCTGGCCCATGCTGCGCCCGACTGCACACCCAGCCCGCTGGGCGCGCGCGAGCTGTTTTTGCGCGGCACGTTCAACCAGTGGCAAGCGTCGGACACCGCGCGCTTTGTCTATGCCTGCGATCGCTATGTGCTGTACGTCCATCTCAAGGGCGAGCACAGCTTCAAGATCGGCGACGAGGACTGGTCGCCTGATGCCGATCTGGGCGGAAGGCTCGACCGGCTCGAACTCAAAGGCCCGGCGCTTAGCAAGCATTTCGATGGTGACTACAAGCTGGAGCTGACAATGAACAAGGCAGTCCCCCCGGCATTTGGGCTCGCCATCGCGCCTTATGTCGGCGCTTTTCCGCAGCTCAGCGAAGCGCCCACCGTCACCGACCCCGTCGCCTTGAGCCTGCGTTTCGACTCGCGCGAGCTGGCGCACAAGTCGCCGTTCGGCGCTGTCGTCGAGGGCAGCAGCGTGCAGTTCGCGCTTACGGCCAAGCCTGGCATCGCCAAGGCGTGGCTGGTGATTGAGAAGCGGCACCTGGAAGGCAACCAGGAGTTGCTCGAATACACCGAAGTGGCGCGCCTGCCGCTCGCCAAGTCGATTGCCGACGCGGCGGAGCGCTGGAGCGCCAGCTTTTCGTTCACAGCAAAGGCGGTCTACGGCTACTACTTCGAGGTCGAGATTGGCGGCAAGCATTTCGTCTACGAAAACAACAAGGACAGCGTCTACTGGACGCGCGAAAAGGGCTCGATGGGGACTGGCTTGGTGGAGGCAAAGCCCGACGCGGCCAAACGCATCCGCCGCTATCGCCAGACCGTGTATGCGACGAATTTCCAGGTGCCCGACTGGGCCAGCGACGCCATTTATTACTACATTTTCCCGGACCGCTTTCGCAATGGCGACCGCTCCAACGACCCCATGCCGGGCCGCGACCGCTATCACGACAAGAGCGTTGAAATTCACAAGCGCTGGCTCGACAAGCCTTGGAAGCCCGGCAGCGGTGATGGCTCCGACGCTGTCTACAACAACGACTTCTTCGGCGGTGACCTGGCCGGCGTCATCGACAAGCTCGACTACATTAAGAGTGTCGGCGCCAACACGATCTACATGACACCGGTCTTCAAGGCGGCGAGCAATCACAAGTACGACACGGCCGACTATCGCCACATCGACCCCGCGTTCGGCACGAACGCGGATTTCACGCGGCTCACCAAAGAGGCGGCAAAGCGCGGGCTGCGCGTGATCCCCGACACTTCGCTCAACCATGTCGGCAGCGACTCGATCTACTTCGACCGCTTCAAGAACTACCAATCAAACGGCGCTTTCGAAGGCGGCAAAGTGCACCCCGATTCGCCTTATGCCGACTGGTTCACTTTCGACACCAGCCAGACCGAACCCGACAAGCAGTTCAAGGGTTGGGTGGGCGTGGTCGATCTGCCCGAGATCAACAAGGCGTCCCCGTCGTTCCGGTCCTTCGCCTATGGCGCACCCGACTCGGTGATGAAACTCTGGTTGGATCGCGGCGCGTCGGGTTGGCGCATGGACGTGGCGCCCTGGGTGCCGGATGACTTCTGGCGCGAATGGCGCAGCGCGATCAAGACGCACAAGCCCGACGCGCTCCTGATTGCCGAAACCTGGTTCGACGCCAGCAAGTTCTTTCTCGGCGACAGTTTCGATTCGACGATGAATTACATCTTCCGCGACACCGTGCTCGACTATGCGGCTGGCGGGGATGCGAGCAAGCTCTACGCCAATATCGAGCTGATGCGCGAGGCCTATCCGCCGCAGGCCTTTTACGCGCTGATGAATCTGCTCTCGACCCACGACAAGGCGCGCGCGCTGCACCATTTCGGCTATCACGATGACGGCGATGCCGCGAAGCTCTCAGACGCCAAGCAGCGCCTGCGCTTGGCCGTGCTGTTCCAGATGACATTCCCCGGCGCGCCGGCGATCTATTACGGTGACGAGGTTGGCGTGGCCGGGGGCGACGATCCCTACAACCGCGCCACCTATCCGTGGGCCGATGAAGGCGGCAAGCCGGACAACGCCCTGCTGGCCGACTTCCAGCGCCTGACCCGGCTGCGCAACGAACTGCCGGTGCTGCGCCATGGCGCTATCGACGCACCGCTGCATCTCGATGCCCATCTCATCGTGCTGGCTCGGCACGATGGCGAGCGCTGGGCCATCACGGCGCTCAACAACGACATCAACGCGCACAGCATCACGCTGCGCGTGCCCGACGCACTGCGCGGCAAGACGCTGCACGACGCGCTCAGCGGCGCCACGCGGGTGGTCAACGCGGACGCCAGCCTGCGGCTGGACGTGCCGGCACTGTTCGGCAGCGTGCTGACCCTCCCCTGAGCCCATGCAGACGCGAGACTTGGGCAAGAGCGGACTGCGCGTGAGCGCGCTGGGTTTCGGCGCCATGCATATCAACGACGAACGCGTCAGCGAGGCCGCCGCTGCGGCACTGCTGAACAAGGTGCTCGATCTGGGCATCACCCTGATCGACACGGCGCGTGGCTATGGCCTCTCGGAAGAGCGCATCGGCCGCCATCTCGCGCACCGACGCAGCGAATTCGTGCTCTCGTCCAAGCTCGGTTATGGCGTCGAGGGCCAGCCCGACTGGACTTACGACTGCATCGTGCAAGGCGTGGAGCGTGCGCTGCGACTGATGCGCACCGATGTGCTCGACATCGCGCATCTGCACAGCTGCCCGCTCGAGATCCTGCAGCGCGGCGAGGTGACGCGCGCGCTGCTTGAGTGCCAGCGCGCCGGCAAAATTCGCGTCGCGGCCTACTCGGGCGACAACGCCGAACTGGCCTGGGCGATCGCGTCGGGCGACTTCGGCGCCGTGCAGACCTCGATCAATATCTGCGACCAGGTCAACCTCGCCCAGCGCCTGCCGGACGCCCTGGCGCGCGGCCTGGGGGTGATCGCCAAGCGGCCGATTGCCGGCGCAGTATGGCGCCGCAGCGCCCGACCGGACGATCATGCCGAGGGCGCCTACTGGGACCGCTGGCAGGCCATGAGGCTTGAGCAGGCCTTGCCCGAGGCCGACTGGCAAGACCTGGCCCTGCGCTTCAGCGCTCACCTGCCCGGCGTGGCCAGTTGCATCGTCGGCACCGGCAAGGTGGAACACCTTGAACGCAACCTCGCTGCGGTGGCCAAAGGTCCCTTGCCGGCCGAGCAGACGGCGCTGCTGCGGCAGCGCTTTGCGGCTTCTCAGGAGGATTGGCCCGGCCTGATCTGATTGGGGTCGGCCATCGTTTCCTCGATGTGGCACAAGCGGGGAGCTTCGGACTTACCCTCACTCTGAGGCTCGGTTCAATGCGACAGAACCCAAGCTTCGTCAACTACACTTTTAACATGGACATCCAGACTTTGTTTCCAACGCTGATTGGAATTGATCAGGCAGATCACGAGACGATCGAGGCTATCGCCCGTGAGGTCTTGCAGCACAGAGCAACGCTGGAAGGCCTGTTGATGCCGACGTGGGGAGACAATGTCCTGTCATCTTTTGAAAAGGAAAAGGATCTGTTCACATCGGCAAAGTTGCTGGCGTTGAAAAAGTTTGTCGAAGACAGCATTCTTGAATTTGTCCGATCAACACGCGTTGAAAAGCATCTGCAGTTTGATCATGCGTACACACAGAGCTGGATCAACATCACGAGGAAGTTCGGATTTCAGGAACGCCACAATCACGAACGAGGTGCCGATGGTTTGCCCATCAGCGGCGCCTACTACTACAACACGAACGGGGATGACGGCGATTTTTCAGTCGTTCCGACGGATATGCAGGCCAAGCATTTTGGAAATTACGTGATCAAACCCAAGGTAGGCAGATTGGTCCTGTTCAGGTCAGAGGTATTTCATCGGGTTGGCGCCAACATGACCGAATCCGACCGCATATCGTTCAGTTTCAACTACTTGCTGAAGAAAGCGTAGTGCCTCGCCTTTGAGCGCGATGGTTTCACGGCGCCCGCAAATTGCTATCCAGAAACCGCGCCATGCGGTTGTAGAAATCGACCTTGTTCGCCGGGTCGCGCCAGCCGTGGCCTTCGTCCTTGTATTCCACCCATTCAACGGCCCGGTTATTGGCTTGCACAGCCTTGCGAAACTCTTCGCCGTGGATCAGGGGGACGCGACTGTCCTTTTCGCCATAGGCCAGAAAGATGGGTTGACGAATCGTGGCCGCGTGAGTCAAGGGTGAAAACGCCTTGAGGTCAGCGGCATCGGCGGTCTTGTCACCCACCAGGATGGGCAGACCCTTCTTCTTGTAGATGCGCGGGAAGTCGCTCCAATTGACTGTATGCAAGAACCCAAGATCGGTCACCCCCACCCACGCCACGGCGCAACGGTAGAGCTCTGGCTCGCGCACGAGACCCATCAATGCGGAATAGCCACCGTAACTCGCCCCGGCAATGGCGATGCGCTTGGGGTCGGCAATGCCCTGGGCAATCGCCCAACGCGTCGCGTCGGTCACATCGTCCTGCATGGCCTTGCCCCATTGTTTCCAGCTGGCGCGGAAATGCGCCTGTCCGAGTCCCAGCGTGCCGCGAAACTGCGGGCGTAGCACGGCGTAACCCTGGGCCGCGAGAAACTGCACTTCCGCATCCCAATGCCAGTCTGGCATGGCGGCCCATGGGCCGCCGTGGATCAAGACCACCACGGGCAAGGGCTTGGTCGCGCCCGTGGGCACGGTCAACCACGCGGGAAGCGTCATTCCATCCCGCGCTTTCAGCTGTACCAGCTCCGATGGCGCCTGTTTCTTGACGTCGATGTCGGGACGCGCCGCCCCGAGGCGGCTGAGCTTTTTTGTCTCGCGGTTGAACAACAAGAACTGCTCGGGCTGCACGTCCGAGTGCGTGCGAATCAACACCCATGGTTCATTGCCCTGCCAGGGCACCGACAGGCGGTTGACGGTGCGGGGCAGCGCCTTGTCGACCGATTTCTGCAACGCCGCCAGGTCCTTGTCGACCCACTGCGTGACTTCTGCGTCAATGGTGAAACGGTAGCCGGCGACACCGGTCTTGCGCGAGATGACGTGCGCATCCACATCGAACTGTGGCGATGAAGCAAGGGCCTGCTCAGACCATGCGCCACTGAGCGGATTGAGCGTCCAGAGTGCCTGCTTGTCCCCGCCACGGCGCGCCGTGATGTAGAGCAACCCGCTGGCATCGATATGGCGGATGTCAAAGCCGCTTTCTTCGGTGAACACGTCGAACTCGGAAAGCACCCGCCATCGCCCGCTGCTTGGGTCTTTCCACTGCACCATGCCGCGATCCTTGTCGCGCGTAACGCAGGCCCGCACTTCGCCAGAAGGATCGGGTATCCACGCAAGCGCATGCAGTGGGCCCTCAACCGGCTCGGCGCGGCCGGTGCGCGTATTGAGCTTCAGCAGATCGATGTAGTCCAAACCGTCCTGGTCGCGCTGCTCGGGCCGCCAAACCATCACATCGTTGTCGTTGCGCTGCACCGTGCTGCCCAGGAGGAAGGTGTTCCACGGCTCCAGCCGCAGGCTGTCATTGCCATTGCGCACCGCCACATGCTGACGCTCTACCAACTGCTTGTAGTTGGCGCCGTCATGGTCCACGGAAAACATGCCGGGGCCAGCGTCGATTTGCCCCTCGGGCACTTCGTAGTCGGCCATCGTGAAGACCAGGCGGTCTTCATTGACCCACGCAACCTGACCCACGTCCACATCCTTGTGACTGTACAGAACCGTTGGCGTCATGCTGGTCAACTCGATGACGCTAAGCATCACCTTTCCGTGCTCGGCCACCGTGCGCATTGCCAGGCGTTTGCCGCCAGGAGAGAACTCGGCAGAGAGCATTTGTTCGCGCCGAAAAAAGAGTGCCGCATCCACGCCCAGCGCCGCTGGTACGGGTGAGACGCCCGCCCAGGGGTACCGCACCCAACCCACCGTGCCAGCCACGCCAGCCAGTCCGGCCATCAGTGTTCTGCGTTGCATCATTTCCTTGCGAGTTTCAAGCGGTCAAGTGGGCGTCCAGAAACCGCACCATGCGGTTGTAGAAATCGACCTTGTTCGCCGGGTCGCGCCAGCCGTGGCCTTCGTCCTTGTAGACCACCCATTCGGACGCCGGGTTGGCTGCTTGCAGGGCCTTGCGAAATGCTTGGGCCTGGCCAAGCGGGACCGCACGGTCCTTGTCGCCATGGGCTAGCAACACGGGTTGGCGGATGGATGCAGCGTGGCCGACTGGTGAGCGGGTCTTCAACTCGCCAGTTGAGATTCCCAAACCCGGCCCGCGATAGGGCCCCGGTGTGGGAGGGCGAGCGGTACCCAGCGCAAGGTCGGGGTTCACAGCATCCGACCCTGTGAGATCGGTCACCGCCGACCAGGCAACCGCGCAGCGCAACAGTTGTGGGTAACGTGCCATGGTCATCAGGCCCGCACCGGCGCCAAACCCCGTTCCTGCCACTGCAATGCGTTTTGGATCCGAGATGCCTTGATCGATGGCCCACTGCAAGGTGTCGGCAATGTCGTCGCTGTTGCCCAGCCCGAACTGCCCGACACCGGCGCGAAGGTGTCGAAGCCCCAAGCCGCGCGTGCCGCGCAACTCGGGTCGCAGCACGGCATAACCCCTTGCCAGCAAGAATTGCTGGGCCGCGTCCCAAGTCCATTGACCACTGTGCGCATAGAGCTCGTCATGCAGCCACACCACCGTCGGCAATGGCTTGGATGCTGCTCCTTTGGGGCGAGCAACCCAAACCGGAATATCCAGGCCATCGCGCGCTGCAAACCGTTGCAAGTCCATGCCGGCCATTTCACTGGAGGCGATGTCCGGGCGCAACGAGCCGAGCCGCAAGAGCTTGCGGGTTTCGCGCTTGTACAGCAGATAGACCGTCGGCTGGGTATCCGAGAAGGACTCCAGCAGAATCACCGGTGGGCTGCCCTGGGCTGGAACGGCAATTCGGTTCACGGTGCGTGGCAGCAACTGGTCCAACTGTTGCTGCAAGCTCTTGAAATCCGGGTCCAGCCATTGAGTAACTTCGGCATCGATCGTGAACCGAAGTCCCACCACTTTGTCTTGACTCACCAGCACCTGCGCATCCACGTCGAACTGCAAGGACCGCACCAGTGGCGTTGCGGACCAACGGGCTGTGCCCACGTCGTAGGTCCACAACGCCAGTTTGTCTTGTCCGCGTCGGGCGCTGACATACAAGGTGCCGCGCGGGTCGATATGTTTGATCGCCCAGTCATCCTCCGCTTCGGGGGCACAGCCTGCCAATGTGCGCCACTGACCAGTCGCCGGTTCACGCCATATCGTGGACGGTCTGCCCCCGTCCTGAACCACCGCAGCGCGCAAGTCGCCCGCCGCATCCGCGTAGGCGCAGACAAGCGCGCCGGGCACCTCCAGCGCTTTCGCCCGGCCCGTTCGCACGTTCAGTTCCAGCAGGTCGAGCGAAGACGCGTTGGTCCCCTTCGGACGCCACATGAGGATGCTGTCCGCCGTTGTCGACGCGACGGACGACAACAAGTAAGTGTCCCAGGCTTGCAGCCGGTCGGAATCGACTTCCCGAATGCTCCTGACATTGGGTGCGTCAGCGATTTTCTTGAAGCCCATCCCTTCCTGTCCCATGGCTGCACCCCCGACTCCTTTGGGGGCGGCCCCGGTCGGCACGGCACCGGATATCCCGTCACTGTCTAAGGTCCCAATTCTGATGATTTCCTGGCGTTCGACCAATTGGCGAAATGCCGTGCCGTCGGCATTGATGGCAAACAGTCCCGGGCCCGCGTCCAATCGTCCCTCGGGCATCCGGCGTTCCTCAATGGAGAAGATCAGCCGGTTGTGATGAGTCCACGCCACGTCGCAGGCATCCGCGTTTTCCTGACTGTGCAAGACCGTGGGCTGCATGTCGGCCAGATTGAGCACGGTGAGCATCACGCCCCGGTGTTTGGCCACCGTGCGCAAGGCCACGCGCGTGCCATCGGGCGACAGGTGGGCCGACAGTGTTTCCTCGTCGCGGAAGAACTGCGACGCCTCAGGCCCGCCCGATGCCGCCCAAGAGGTTGGCAACACCCACGGCAAAGTTGCACCGACCAGCACAGTACGCCGCCGCAAACCCGCTTCTTGCGCCGGCAAAGGTTTCACCATATGTACTCCCGTGAAGCTTGACCCTACATCTTCATCTTCGGCGCCGCGCAGTTGCTCGCAATGTAGGCAGCATGATCCGGCATCACATCCACGCACTTGGCGATGACGGAGCGCACGCTCTCCAGGTATTCCGCCGTGGCCTCTTCGGACTGCAAATCGACCAAGGCTGCGTAGCCTTCGGTGGGCAGGTTTTGCCCTTCCATCACCTGCAGCCAGCCCACTTCGGCGAACAGCTCATTGTCAAACCTGACAATGCGACCGCGCGCGCGGTAGAGATTCATCTTGTTCACCAAGGACTCCGGCACGGTCATATTCGCGCAGGCTCTCCAGAACTCTGAATCGTCACGCTGGTTCAAGTGGTAGTGCAGGATGATGAAATCGCGAATGCGCTCGAAGTGGAAGCGGCTCTGGCGGTTGTACTCGTCGACATCGGCGGCGCTGAAGCCCGCGTCCGGAAAGAATTCAATGAGCTGCGACACTGCAGCTTGAACCAGGTGGATGCTGGTCGATTCCAGCGGTTCCAGAAAACCACCGGCCAAACCGATCGCCACCACATTGCGGTTCCAGGCCTTCTTGCGCATGCCGATCGTGAACTTGAACAGGCGTGGATCGGCCAACGGTTTTCCATCCAGGTTGGCCAGCAGCGTGGCAGCGGCTTCGTCATCGCTGATCGCGCTGCTGCAATACACATGGCCATTGCCAATGCGGTGCTGCAAAGGGATTCGCCATTGCCAGCCTGCGCGGTGGGCGGTTGAGCGCGTGTAGGGTGTCAGCGTCGAGGCAGACTCACACGGTACTGCCAACGCCCGGTCGCATGGCAACCAGTGCGTCCAATCGTCGTACCCGGTTTTGAGTGTCTCTTCGATCAGCAAGGCGCGAATGCCTGAGCAATCGATGAACAAATCGCCTTCGATGCGCTCGCCACTGGCCAACACCAATGCCTCTACGTAGCCGTCGCCTTCGCGCTGGGTGACTTGCACAATCATGCCTTCGGTGCGCACGACGCCGCGCTCGATCGAAAGCTTGCGCAAGTACTTGGCATAAAGACTTGCGTCGAAATGGTAGGCGTAGGCGATGTCGTTCAGTGGTGAGTTGGGCACGTCGGCAGCTGGCGGCATGAACTTGTTGGCCTTGGCCGCCATGCGCGTGATGGAGTACGCCTCCAGGTCTTGGGCTTTGCCCAGGGCGCGCATCTTGCGCCAGTATTGCTCGAAGGGAACGGTCCACAAATCCTGGCCGATGCGGCCGAAACCGTGCATGTAACGGTCGCCCAGTTTTCCCCAGTTGACGAACTCAATACCCAGTTTGAAAGTGCCCTGCGTTTCACGCAAGAATTCGTTTTCGTCGATGCCCACCACCTTGTTGAAGCGCTGGATCATGGGGATGGTGGCTTCGCCGACACCGATGATGCCGATCTCATCGGATTCGACCAGACGAATCGTGTAGCGCCCCTTGAGTACGGTGGAGAGCGCCGCGGCCGTCATCCAGCCGGAAGTGCCACCCCCGACGATGACGATGGTTTTGATGAGAGAGGTTTGCATCGAATATCCAAACAGTCAGAAATGTCTGCCTTATACCGCCTGACCATAGCGGTCGTCCCCCAGCACGGCCGGGTTTGGAAGAAAGAAGGGTGCCTCACGGGCACCCTTGCACTTGCCGGTGACGACTACTGCCAGTAGTAGAGCGCGGTGTCGGCTGTTCCGGTCGAACTGGACGGCGACGTGTAGACGCGGTTGCTGCCACCCTCCCAAGTCACGTTGCCGTTGCTGTCCTTCTTGATGAACTTGAACTGGAACTGCGTCGCCTTGGGAACGCTGACGGGCAGGAACCATTGCGGATAGTTCGGGTTCATCATCGCCTCGGAGGCCTTGGCGGGATCCCAGGATCCGAGCTCCGGGATGCTTCCGACGACATAGACGTTCTCGCCAATAACCGTCCCCGCGTTGACCTTGAAGTTGACTTGAACCTGGTCGCCCGACACTACCTCGTAGCGGAACGGGTTGCTCGTGTTCGAGCCTTTGACGACGGTGATATTCAGCACGCCGGGTGTCGCTGCGGTGGGAACCGTCGCCTCGATCATCGTGTCGCTCGCAGAGACGACGGTCGCGGCCGCGGTCCCGAAATTGACTGTCGGCGTGCCGCCCAGACCGGTGCCGTAGATGTAGGCCGAGTTGCCTGTGCGCCCTGAAGTGGAGACGACATTGCCGATGCGCGGGATCGTCGTCCCGAGAGATGGGTTGTACGACCAGACGTTGACCTGCCCGCCGACGAGCACGAAGCTCGCCAATTGCCCGCCGCTGACGGTGTTGGAGGTGCCGGACAGCGTGCCCGTCAGCACGTCGGTATAGGTGCCCGCGGGCAATGTCGTCGAGAGCACGGGCACCGTGTAATTGGCGTTCGGCTGGCGGTTGACTGCGACGACGACCTGCTTGTCGTAGAACTTGCGTGAATAGACAAGCACGTCGTTGTTCGAGAACAGAATCGAGGTCTCGCCATAGGCGAGCGCGTCGTTGGAGGCCCGCAAGGCAGCCAATTTCTTGATGGTCGTGTAGGCGGTAGTCGTCTGGCTGAAGGCCGGAGCCGCCACCTGCATGAAGCCACGGCCGGCAATGTCACTGGCATCGACCGATGACATGTACTGCTCGGTGCCGTAGTAAATATTTGGTGTGCCACGCGCCGTCATCAGCGTCGCGATCGCTGCATGGAAAGGCTTGTCGTTGGGCTGAACGTAACGGAAGCGCGTCACATCATGGTTGTCGAGGAAGGTGACTGCCTGGTTTTCGTAGATGTAGTCCGTCGAGGTTTGCGTGAGCATGCTGCCGAACTGGGCCATCGTCTCGCTGAAATTTCCGAAGGCGTTGGTACTGGCGCGGTAGTACTCGAAGTCGAGATTATTCACGCCGGTCCGGTCCGGGAAGGTGCGGAATTCGTCGTACTTCGGATCAGGTCGTCCGATGAAGAACTCGCCGAAGTGAGCCAGTGGTCCGCCGGCCGCCGAGTCGATCGCATCCCTGAGCCCCTTCACGAAGGCCGGATTCATGTGCAAGGTCGCGTCATGACGGAAACCATCCACACCGAGCGCCTTCCAAAACCCTGCAGCCTTTTCCAGATGGGCGACGACGTTGGCGTTCTCCTGCGAGAAGTCGGCGAGCGAACCGAGTTCCTTGTGCCGATAGCCGAACTTGCTGCTGTCGCTGCCACGGTCGCCGAGACCATGAAACCAACCGTTGACGTCGCTGTTCGGGTCGGCGAGGAGGTTCTCGAAGGCGGCCGAGCCGGAGCAGTTGTAGGGTTCGCCGTTGACGTCGAAGCAGTAGTTGCCGTTCGCGTCCTTGTCCGGCTCGTAGAGCTTTCCGTCTTCTGCAATGTAGCCGTTCGTCGGGTTCTTCCAGCGGCTGCTATGGTTGGTGACGAAGTCGATCACGAGCTTCATCCCTTGGGCATGCAGTGCATCCCTCAGCGCCTTGAACTTGCTCAGGGCACCGAAGTGCTTGTTGGTGGCGAAGTAGTTGCGGACGTGATAGCCGTGAAAGCTGGTCCAACGATCGATCGCGCCTCCGGCCTGGTAGTCGAGGATCGCGGTATCGCGGTTTGCGTAGGGCGCCGAGATCCAGACCGTTGTGACGCCCATGTTCTTGAGGTAGGAGATCTTGTTGATGATCCCCTGCCAGTCGCCGCCCTGGTAGAGCTTGAGGTCGTTGCCACTGCCGTCGAACAGCGTCGGGTCGAAGTCGATCGGGACGTTGTTGCTCGTATCGCCGTCGACGAAACGATCGGTGATGATCTGGTAGACGAGGTCCTTCGGTGTCACCGGCCCCAAGGCGCCGCTGGCCGTGACGGCACCCGCCGTCTGGAACGGGGCCAGGGCAAAGCACCCGATGAGCGCAAGCAAGCATGCAATGCTTGCGAGGCGCCTTCTCCCTTGGATAGGCTTGACTACATCTGTTCGCATCGCTGGCTCCAGTCACTTTGCAGGGTGCTGAAGAACGATGGGCGCTTCTGCTTCAGCTTCAGCTTCAGAGTCCGAAAGGTCCCTGCCGGAATGATCCGGCAGGGACCTGGGACCAGCCCGGGATCAGAACTTGTAGTTCAGGCCGAAGTTGTAGGTCTTGCCGTATTGCACGCTGTCGATGACCTTTTCTGCACCGGTCGTGTCGTCCACGGTGATGCGCTGGAACTTCGAGTCACTGAGATTGTTGGCCGACAGGGTCAAAGACAGGCCCTTGAAAGTGCCCGTACGGAACTCGTAAGCCAGTTGCAGGTCAAGAATGGCCTCGCCCTTTACCCAGGTCGTCCTCTTTGAATCTTCGAAATCGGTGATTTCGCCGATGAACCGTGAACGGGTCTTGTAGGCTACGCCGATCTGGAAGCCATTGGCTTCGTAGTACAGCTTCGAGTTCACGACCGTGCGCGACAAACCTGGCAGCGGAATGGTGGCGCCCAGGTCCTTGCCGTCGACCGTACTGGATGGCAGCTTGACGCTGCTTCTGGTATCCGAGTAGTTCACCTGCACACCGAATCCATCAAGCATCTTGCTGGCCAGAGAGAACGGCAGGTCGAAGTTCACCTCGACACCGTCAATCGTGCCGCCTTTGCCGTTGGTCTTGCTCGTCCAGATGCCCTTGGTAGAGCCCTTGTACTTGCCAGTTGCCGGCAAGGAAGACGATGCGGTGAGGTAGGGCGCGAAATCAACTTCTTGACCGACCGAGAGAATGTAGCTGGCCAGCTCCTTGTGGAAGGCGGCCACGCTGATCACGCCTTTCTTGCCGAAATACTGCTCGAGAGAAAGGTCTAGCGCATTGGCACGGAACGGTTCCAGGTTGGGGTTGCCACCGCCGCCACGCAAGATGGGGTTGGCCGCATCTTCACCCGTTTGAGACAGGCTGAAACTTCCAGTTGCCTTCATGTCAGCCATGGACGGCCGCGCCATCACCCTGGCTGCGGCAAAACGCAGAACCCGGTCATTGGGCAAGCTCAAAGCCAGATTCAAGCTGGGCAGTACATCGGTGTAGCTTGTGCCGAAATTGACCGTATTGGTCGGGCAGGTCGCAGCTGTATTTTGGCAATTGTTGGGGTTGTATGTCACGCCCACAGAATTTTGCTTGGTGCTCACGAACTGAGTTCCGATATTGCCGCGCAGCGGCATGCCCATCACCGAGCTCTCGAGGTCGCCCTTGATGAACGCCGTGGCCACATCCTCAGTCACGCCCCATTGTTTTTGCACAATCGGGCCATCGACCTTGTTCACCAGTTTGTAAATGGAACCGTCTGATCCTGCCGGATCAAAGGTGGCAATTGGCACACCGTTGGCCGTCGTCATGGTGGACGTTCCTGGAATGGGAACCGAGCCCAAGGCGCCCTGCCCGATGATTTGCAGCGTGTATTCCAGCGCGCTGTGCTGTTTGTCGCGCTTGCCGACATTCACACCAAACTGTGCCGCCACCAAGGGGCCCCACTGCAGGTCGGTGCTCTCGGTCAGCCGGAAGTTGTTGACGCTATCACTCTCTTTGGGCCGAGCCAGATAGCCCGCCTGCGCAAAACGCACGCCATTGTCCGTGCCACCCCAGCCATTGATGTCGGTGAGCGCAATTTGCGATCGGTCGGCGTAGTTCACGCTGGTCGTGTACTTCACGGCGTCGAAGTTGCTGCCATTGAATCCGGTCCAGGAAATGGAACCCAAGGGCGGCAGCCCAGCCGGATTGTTCTTGTAGTCACCCGGCTGACCGGCGGTGGTCTCATAGCGCTGCTCGTTGCGCGTCGCCTTCGAGCTTGCCAGGTCGAGGGTCGTGGTCCAGGCACCGGTCTTCAGGGCGGAGTTCAGCCCGATCGACGTCAGATCGTCGTCATAGGTGGTCATGTGGTTGCGCACCACGCCCTTGTAGTTGCTGATCGTGCCAGCCGTCGCCACACCGTTGACAACGGTGGCGTTGCTCAAGATGCCGTCCGGATCGTAGTCTCCGGCATTGCCCGCCACTGCACCTTCCAGACCGGTGCGGCGGTAGCTACCCTTGCCCTTGGACGAAAGAACGTCGACGGTTGTCTTGAAATTGTTGTTGGGGTTGAACTGCAGCACGGCCAATACGGCGTCGCGGTCTTGAGCGGTTGTTTCTACGTCGGCCTTGAAGCCACCGGGCACTTTGACAGTCGTGTTCGTGGCGGGGTTGTTCCAATCGGCAGCCCATCCACCCCAAGAATCAAACTTGACTTGCTGGTTGTTCTTGTCGCTCGTGCGCGTGAAGCCCAAAGCCAAGCCGATCGTGCGGTCAGCAAACTGGTCGATATAGGAGAAGCTGCCGGTCGTGCCGTCGCCCTCCTCAGGCGCACCGGATCCGATGCCGGTGGTCCTCTTCTTCAGGCTGACCGCCATGGTGCGCTTGCCGAAATCCAGAGGCTTGAGCGTGCGCAGGTCGGTGGTGGAGGAGAGGCCTTGCCCAACCAGCAAAGCGTCAGGCGTCTTGTAGACGACGATGCCGCTCATCAACTCAGCCGGATAGACGTCAAACGACGGTGCACGGCTGTCGCCGGTGGATGCTTGCTCGCGGCCATTCAACAGCGCACCGTTGAAGTCTGGGGACATGCCGCGGATGCTGATGGTGGATGCCTTGCCTGTACGCATGTCGCGCTGCGCAGTGACGCCGGGCAGACGCGAGATGGACTCGGCCACGGTGGCATCAGGCAATTTACCGATGTCTTCGGCCGAGATCGCCTCGACGATCGAGTCGGCATTCTTCTTGACCGAGATCGCATCCTCGATGCCCTTGCGGATGCCGGTCACCGTCACCGTATCAAGGCTGGTGGTGGCCTGTTGCGCATAGGCGCCCGAAGCGGCCATCAGCAATGTGCAGCCGAGCGCTACCGGGCTGATCTTGAAGATATCGCGTTGCAGGGATTTGCCGTGCTTGCGCTGTTCGCTGGAAGTGTGCATCTATTGTCTCCTCAAGCTTCTACTGAATGACCACTCGTCCGGACTGCACGCCGGGCCACTGGTCGGGGTTCAAAAACTGAATTTCCTGGCGCCATTTGTACCAAAACTAGATAAGGTTTGAATGAACGTAAACCCTAGCCCTGCTCGAATTTGCTGGAGATTGTTCAAAAATCCCAACTAAATATGGGTAATAACCCCTATTGCACCGACTTGCACGCGAAATTTCTTTGAAGTTGAGTAGATTTTCCTTGTGATGCTGTAGCTAGACTACATTCTTTGCGTGATGAGGCTAGACTTGCAGGGTCGGTGCTTGGAACGCCCGATCAGTAGCAGCCGACGACGCATCACCTCGTTCAACGGTTGGATAGAAGGACGAGGTCGTACTCCGGCCAGTCAGGAAGATTCAGCAATCCCGCCGATCCATATTGGATCGAGTCAGGGCTCCATCCACTGTTTCACCCAGTCACCGCTTAGCTATGCCCACATTTGACAGTCCCCGCCTGATCGCTGACGTTGGCGGCACGTACGCGCGATTCGCACTCGAGACCTCGCAAGGTCATTTCGAGCACCTTGCTTCGATGCGCTGTGCCGACCATGCCGACTTTCATGCGGTCGTGAATGCCTATCTTGCGGGGCTCCCTGCGGTGCAGATCCGCCATGCTGGCGTGGCAATCGCCAACCCGGTCGATGGCGATGAGGTCCGCATGACCAACTACCACTGGCACTTCTCCATCGAGGAGATGCGTCAACGGCTCGGCCTGGAAACCCTGGTGGTGGTGAATGATTTCACTGCGCTGGCGATGGCGCTGCCGCGTCTGTCGAGCCGGGATGTGCGGCAGATCGGTGGCGGCGAGGCAAACAAGACGAGTGTCATCGGCCTGCTCGGCGCTGGCTCGGGGCTGGGCGTGTCGGGGCTCATTCCGGTTGACGACGGTTGGGTGGCCTTGGGTACCGAAGGAGGTCACACCACCTTCTCGCCACGCGATGAGCGCGAAATTGTCGTCCTGCGCCACGCCTGGAAAGAGTTTGACCATGTGTCTTTCGAGCGGCTCGTGTCGGGCCCCGGACTGGAGCTGATCTACCGCGCGCTGGCCGAGCATGCCGGTGTGTCGGCGCAGGCCTTGTCGGCGCCGGAGATCACCGACAGAGCGCTCGACCAGAGCGACGCGGTTTGCGTGGATGCGCTGGAGACCTTCTGCTCGCTGCTGGGCACGGCTGCCGCCAATCTGGCTGTGACGTTGGGCGCCAAGGGCGGCGTCTATATTGGCGGGGGCATCGTGCCGCGCTTGGGCGAGGTGTTTGATCGCTCGTCGTTTCGTCGGCGCTTCGAAGACAAGGGCCGCTTCAGCGCCTATCTTGCGGCGATCCCGACCTATGTGATTACCGCCAAACATGCCACCTTCATGGGTGCATCGGCCATTCTCGAGGCGCAGTTGCACCGGCTGCAGAACATGCCCGAAGTGGCCATCCTGGATCAGATCCGGCGCAACCGCGAGCAGCTTTCTCCCGCTGAACTGCGGGTGGCTGACCATGTGTTGGCGCATGCCCGCTCGGTGCTCAATGACCCCATCGCAGAGATTGCGCGCGCTGCCAGTGTCAGCCAGCCGACCGTGATCCGCTTCTGCCGCTCGCTGGGCTGCGAAGGACTGTCGGACTTCAAACGGCGCCTGGCATCGGGACTGACGGGCACGGTGCCGGTCACCCACACCCAGGTCACCTGGGACGACTCGGTGGTTGAACTTGGCGCCAAGGTGCTCGGCAATACCGCGTCGGCCATTCTGCAGTTGCGCAGCGCCCTCAACCGCGAAATGATAGCCCGCACCATCGAACTGCTGCTGCACGCCAAGCGCGTCGAGTTCTACGCGCTCGGGCACTATGGCGTGGTGGCCCAGGATGCCCAGTTCAAGTTTCTGCGCTTTGGTGTCCCGAGCGGCGCCTGTACCGATGCGCGGCTGCAACTGCTGTCGGCCAATGTGCTTGGCGAAGGCGACGTGGCCGTGATCATCAGCAGCAGCGGCGAGTTGCCTGAGTTGATCGAAGTCGCGGAGAAAGTCAGGATGCGCGGCGCCAAGCTGATCGCGATCACCAGCAGCAAGTCGCAACTCGCCCGCAAGGCCGATGCGGCATTGATTGTCGATCATGCCGAAGACTTGGCCACCCATGTGCCGATGATCAGCCGCATCCTGCATTTGCTGGTGATAGACATTCTGGCGGTGGGGGTGGCGATGCGCCGCTTTCCGCAGGCAGAGGAATTGCTCGGTGGCGAAGCCCAGACCGCGCTGGACGAGCAGACCGATTTTCAACCGCTGGCTCGCCTGACCTCGCACAGTCGCTAACTCTGCGGCACTAACTCTGCGGCGCGGCTGAGTCGGTTCGCGAACCTTTCAGTTCTTTTGAGCCGACTCCACAAATACCACTGCGCTGCGCGCCGGTATGTTGAACACGCCGACGCCCGGATCGAAGCGGGCGAGTTGCGCCGGGCGTGAGTCCGCGGTATGGGTGGCCAGATGCACCGGATGCAGCACATAGGCATGCCCGCGTGCGGCCGCAATGTCCAGTTGATGCGCGGTCTTGTCTACGTTGATGAAGTACATCACCGATTTGAACCTGGCGCCTGGATAGCCGTCGCCGTTCAACTGTCCCGCGATGACTGTCGGCTCTTGCGCCGCGCCGGTATTGTGGAAATGCAGCCGGGCCTTGACGTCGTCGGCACTGCGCAGGCGAAACAGCGTCGAGCTGGCGCGAATGCGCAGCAAATCAAGAAACATGTCGCGTGCCATCGCGATGTCGGTGGGGCCGGGCTTGATGTCGGCATTGGCCAACAGCGGCTTGATGAAGGGATACATCGCGCCGTTGTCTCCCTTGGGCGGGGCGCCGCTGCCGAACTGGTTGTCGCGATAGGTCCAATCGATCCGGTTGAACCAGTCGCCCGAGTCGAAGCTGTTGCCGTCCATCGACTTGGAACGCATCACATCCTGCCCCGCATGAAAATACGCGACACCCTGGCTGAAGGCGACGATGGCCGCACCCAGCGTCTGTGCGCGCACGCGATCCTCGCGGCTGGTGCTGAGTGGCAAGCGGTAGGCGTTGATGTCGAACAGCGTCTGGTTGTCGTGGTTCTCCACATAGTTGACCACTTCGCCCGGTTGGCTCACGTAGCCGGCGCTCTGGCCGTGATAGTCGATGTCGTGCAGCGCCTGCGTGCGGCCCTGATAGGTGGTCATCGCATAGTCGCGCAGCGTGCCTGCCAGGCCGACACGCACCATGTCGGCGGCTTGCAGTAAATCGTTGCGCGGACGAGCACGATCGGCCTGCTCGTTCGGGTCGTAGATCAGGCCGTTGACATAGCCTTGACTCTTGATCATGTCGAGACCCGCTACGCCATGCCCGCCGCCGCGCACCGCATCGCGCGCGCGGTCGCTGAAGGTGCCGATGCCGCTGCCGGCCAGAGACAACTGCGAGGCTTGCACGAAGCGCGCGCCGTGCGCCACTTCGCCAAAATCCCAACCCTCGCCGATCAGATTGATATGCTTTCCCAGTGTGGCGTCGAGCCGCGCCTGGAGCGACTCCATGGCCGAGCGCGGCTGGTGCCCCATCAGATCGAAACGGAACGAATCGATTCTGTATTGCCTGGCCCATAACAGGACCGAGTCGGACATCAGCTTGGCCATCATGCGGTTCTCGGTGGCAGTGTTGTCGCAGCAGGTCGAATGCTCGACATCGCCGTCCAGCGTCAGGCGCTGGTAATAGCCAGGCACGACACGGTCCAGCACCGACTTCTCGTTTTGACCGGCGGCCGACGTGTGGTTGTAGACCACGTCCATGCCGACGCGCAGACCCGCCGCGTGCAGCGCCATCACCATCTGGCGCAACTCGATGATGCGCCGTGCGCCATCGCTCGCGTCAGTGGCGTAGCTGCCTTCCGGGGCATTGAAGTGATAGGGGTCGTAGCCCCAGTTGAAACAGTCGCGCGCCGCCGTTGCGCTGACCGCCGCCTGCTGGGATTCGCTGTCCGGCGCAGCGTTCGGGATCGCGGGCGTCACACAGCCCAGCTCGGGCACGCTGGCAATGTCAAAAATAGGCAGCAGGTGCACGTCGGTCAGACCGGCGTCGGCCAATGCCTTGAGGTGGCGCATGCCCATTGATTGCGATTCGGTGAAGGCCAGATACTTGCCGCGATGGGACGCGCTCACCGACGCGTCGTTGATCGAGAAGTCGCGCACATGCAGCTCGTAAATCACCATATCGGTCTGTGCCGCCAGCTTGGCCGGCGCCCGTTCGGTGTCCCAACCGGCGGGCTTGAATCTGCTGTCGTCAAGCTGCGCCACATAGCTGCGACGCGAGTCGGTCGTCAGGCTCACCGAATAGGGGTCGGTGACACGGTTGCGCACCAGCCCGACCCCGCGCACGAAGACGTCCACCAGATAGCTGTAATAGCTGCCCGACAAGTCGGTCGCAAACCTTGCCGACCAGATCCCGGTGGCGGCTTGCAGCGTCATGCCGCTGGAGTCGACTGCGGGCGCGTCGCCTGTCTTGAAACGGCACAGAATGACGCGGCGCGCGGTCGGCGCCCAGAGTTTGAAGTGCGTTGCTCCGCGCGCTACGGCGATGCCCAGGTCGGGCGTGTCCTCGGCGGGCGCATACAAGTCGTCCAGCGCGCCGGCGATCTGGATGGCTGTGGCAGCAATCACCTCGCCCGCGAGGGTTTCCTTGACGAGCACGAGTTGCTGCGTGTGCAGTTTGCGCAGCCGCTCCGCGCCGACCGCCTTGAGCTCAAGCCGCGTGCCTGGCGCCAGATACCTGAAGCGCTGCGCTGCGGCGTCGGATGGCTGCCCCGCAAACACCGACAGCGGCAGCGATCCATCGGCGCCCGAAACCGGCTGCTGCGGCCGTGCCAACACGCGTCCGCGCGCCGAGTGATAGAGCTTGAAGCGCGTGCCGGCGTCCGGCATCACGCCCGGCCATTGAACCAGGATGCGGCTCAACCAGACGGCACGCGCCGGCATCGCGTTCGCAGCCTGCAGCACCGTCTGGTACGAGGGGCTGTTGCAGGCTGCCAAGTCCTGCGCATTGGCCCGGCTCGTCGGCGCGGCGTGCAGACTGCCCATCGTCAGCAGCAAGCCCGCAACGATCACACCCCATGCGGTCGTGGCGAGACACTTCGTACTTGCAGCGGTTTCATGCCTGTTCATGCCTGCCTGTTCCAATCTGTCGAGTTGCCCGGGCCCGGCCCGGCTTGAAGCGCGGCCAAGAAAGGGTGAGATGGTAGCGAAACGACATGCCTGAGGTAAACATGGATTCCAACTGACATCAATCGCCCCTAAGCTTGCGCGTCCATCGCGCCTCCAATCCGCAACATTGCCACACCAGCCATCAGACCAGCTCATGCATTTGCACCGTCTCCTGTCAGCGCTGAGGATCTGCTGGATCCCGTTGGTGTTCGCTTGCAACTGCGCGCTGGCGGCGCCGGTGGACGTGAGTACGGTGCCCCGCGTCGAGAGCCCCAGCGCGCTTGGCTCCGGCTGGCAGCACGGCGCCTTCATGGAGATCTTCGTGCGCGGCTATCAAGACAGCGATGGCGACGGCATCGGCGACCTGCGCGGTCTGACGCGGCGCCTGGACTACCTGAAAGCGCTTGGCATCAAGGGCATCTGGCTGATGCCCATCACCGCCAGCGCCGACCATGACCACGGTTACGCCACCACCGACTTTCGCTCCATCGAACCCGCCTACGGCAATCTGGCCGATTTCGACGAGTTCCTGAAGCAGGCGCATCGGCGCGGCATCGGCGTCATCATCGACTATGTCCTGAACCACAGCGCCAAGCAGCATCCGCTGTTCGAGCTGTCCGCGCAAGGTCCGGACAGTCCCTACCGCGACTGGTACGTCTGGCAAGACCTGGCCCCATTGGGCTGGAATATCTGGGGCAAGAATCCCTGGTTCACCACGTCGAACGGTGCCTACTACGGCACTTTCGGGCCGCACATGCCCGACTTCAATTTGAGAAATCCGGCAGTGGTCGACTATCACATGAGCAGTCTGCGTTTCTGGCTGAACCGCGGCCTGGACGGCTTCAGGCTCGACGCCGTGCCACATCTGATCGAAAACGACGCCATCCACTGGAACGACCAGCCCGAGAGCCGCCAACTGACCCACCAGTTCGCCGCGCTGATCCACAGCTATGCGCGTCGGCATGTCGTGTGCGAAGCCACCGCCAACCCCAAGGTCTATGCGGCCCCCAAGATCTGCGGCAGTGCGTTCGCCTTCGGGCACGAGGCCAATATCATCAAGGCCGCGCAGGGCGATGTGCGGGCGGTGCACGCGGTGGCGGCGTATTTCGTCACCGCACCGTTGAGCATGGCCACTATGCTGGCCAATCACGACATCTTTGCCGGCGCGCGCGTATGGGATCAATTGCACGGCGATATGTCCCAGTACAAGCTCGCCGCCGCCACCTATTTGCTACAACCAGGCACGCCGTTCATCTATTACGGTGAAGAGATCGGCATGGCGGGGGTCGAAGGTCTGCCGGGCGACGCGCCGCTGCGCGCTCCGATGAGCTGGACCGCTGACATCAGCGGATTCACTCGCGGCGCGGCGTTTCGGCCGGCCGCGCCGAACGCAGCGAGTCAGAACGCAAGCGCGCAGGCGCACGACAGTGAATCGCTGCTGGCCTTCTACAAGGCCATGCTCAAGCTGAGAAACAAGCTGCCGTCGATCGCGCAAGGCAGCTACGAAGCCGCGTTCGTCGATGGTCAGGTGATGGGTTTTCAGCGGCGCTTTGAACAAGAGACGAGCCTGGTCTTGATCAACTATGGGCTTGACGCAAGACGCATCCGGTTGAGCAACTTGCCGCCGCATACACGCTTGATGCCACGCTATCCACGCGTTGCGGCGCAGGCACGCAGCGGTGCGCACGGCAGTGTCGATCTCGCGATGCCGCCGCAGTCGGTGCGCGTGTTCACCTTCCAGCACTGACGGCAGACGCGATGTTCACGATATCTCTACTCAAGCATTTGCAGCGGTTTGCGTTCGTTGCCTTCGGCTTGCTCGCCGCGCTGTCAGTTCAGGCCTACGAGATCGAGCATCTGGAACCGGGCTCGTGGTGGGTGGGCATGCACAACCCGCGTCTGCAATTGATGGTGCATGGCCCGCGCATTGCCGAGCTGACGCCCGCGCTGCGCTACCCCGGCGTGACGCTCAAGCGCAGCATCAAGACCGACAACCCGAACTACCTGTTTCTGGACCTGGAGATTGCGTCTTCGGCCAAGCCGGGCGAACTGATTTTGCGCTTCAAACGCGGAGGAAAAGTCGTACTAAATCACCCGTATGCGCTGCAGGCGCGCCGACCCGGATCGGCGCAGCGGCGCGGCTTCGACCAACGCGACGCGATCTACCTGGTCGTGCCGGATCGTTTTGCAAACGGTGAGCCTGGCAACGATCAATCAGCCGCGCTGGGTGACGTGCTCGATCGCAGTAAGCCTTCGGCGCGCCACGGCGGCGACCTGCAAGGCATTGCCGACCATCTGGATTACATCGCCGGCATGGGCTTCACGCAGATCTGGCCCACGCCGCTGGTCGAGAACAAACAGCCCGAGTATTCGTACCATGGCTATTCGGCCACCAATCTCTACAAGATAGACCCACGTTTTGGCTCCAACGAAGGCTACCGCGCCCTTGTCGCGGCCGCCAAAGCGAAGGGACTCGGTTTCATCCAGGATGTGGTGCCCAACCATATCGGCTCGGGTCATTGGTGGCTGGGCGATCTGCCCAGCCGGGACTGGCTCAATCCGCACCAGCCCTATGTCGAAACCAACCACCGGCACACCACGGTGTTCGATCCCTATGCGGCGACCAGCGACCGCCAACGCTTTGTCGATGGCTGGTTCGTGCCCACCATGCCCGACTTGAACCAGCGCAACCCGCTGCTCGCCACCTACCTTGTGCAGAACGCCGTCTGGTGGATCGAATACGCCGACCTGAGCGGACTGCGCGTCGATACCTACCCGTACTCGGACAAGGCCTTTCTGTCGCGCTGGTCGCACGCCATCATGAGCGAGTATCCGCGGCTCACCTTGGTCGGCGAGGAGATGAGCAACAACCCGGTGCTGGTGTCGTACTGGTTGCGCGGCAAGCGCAATCGCGACGGCTATCGGTCCTACATGCCCAGCATGATGGACTTCCCCTTGTTCGACACCTTGCGCCAGGCGCTGATCGAGCCCGAAGGGCAGGGGTATGGCGTCGGACTGGGACGCCTGTTTGAGGCGATGATCAACGACACGCTCTACCCCGAGCCGGGCCGACTCGTGCTGTTCGACGGCAACCACGACACCAGTCGTCTCTATTCGGCGCTGGGCGAGGATGAAGGCCTGCTGCGCATGGCGCTGGCGTTCATCGCCACCACCGTGCGCACGCCCCAGTTCTTTTATGGCACCGAGCTGTTGATGACCAGCCCGCTGCAGCGCGACGATGGCGCAGTGCGTGCCGACTTCCCCGGCGGTTGGCCGGGCGACTTGGTGAACGGCTTCACTGGCGCGGGCCTCAGCCCCAAGCAGCTTGAAATTCAAGGCTTCATGCGCAAGCTGCTGACCTGGAGAAAAACCGCCAGTGCGGTACATGACGGCCGGCTCATCCACTACAACCCGCTGGGCGGCAGCTATGTCTACTTCCGACAGGACGCGCGCCAGACAGTGATGGTCGTGATGAACAAGAATGCGCGGGGCATCGACCTGGACATGGCACGTTTTGCCGAAGTGCTCGGGTCACGTGCGCGCGGCACCGACATCATCAGCGGCCTGAGGTTCGACTTGAGCAAGAGCCTCAGAATTGCCGCGCGCTCGGTGCGAGTGCTTGAGGTGCTGGACTGAGGCGCGCGAGCGTACCCAGCGTCCAGCGATCTGCTCAGCCGGCCGTCTTGCTCAGGCTCTGCACCACTTCGGTCGTGATGGGGCCGCTGCCGCTGTAGCGGTCGAGTGCCAGGTAGATCACCGGGGTGATGTACAGCGTCACCATTTGCGACACGATCAAGCCGCCCGCCACGGCCAGGCCGAGCGGTTGGCGCAGCTCGGCGCCGGCGCCCAGACCCAGCGCGATCGGAATCGCGCCCATCAGTGCGGCCAGGGTGGTCATCATGATGGGGCGAAAGCGCAGCATGCAGGCCTCGCGGATGGCGGCCTCGGGCGTCAGGTGCTGGTTGCGCTGCGCGTCCAGCGCGAAGTCAATCATCATGATGGCGTTCTTCTTGACGATGCCGATCAGCATCAGGATGCCGATGGTGGCTATCAGGGTCAGGTCTTGCCCGAAGATCTGTAGCGTCAGCAGTGCGCCCAGCGCCGCCGACGGCAGACCCGCCAATATCGTCAGCGGGTGGATGTAGCTTTCGTACAGCACGCCCAGCAGCACGTAGATGACCAGCACGGCCAGCACCAGCAGCAAGGCCTGGCTGCCCTGCGAGCTTTTGAACACGGCGGCGTCGCCCCCGTAGCTGGTGATGATGCTCGCCGGCAAATTGAGCTCGCGCACCTGGGCGTCGAGCTTCTTGGTGGCCTCGCCCAGCGGCACGCCGGGCGCGAGGTTGAAGCTCAGCGTCACGGCCTGCAACTGGCCCTGGTGATTCACCGCCGTCGGGCCCAAGGTGCGCTGCACGCTGGCAAAGGACATCAAGGGCACCAACGCGCCGCCTTTGGCACGCAGCGAAATCTTGCCGAAACCGTCTTCGCTGGCGCTGTCGGCGTCGCTGGCCTGCATGATCACCTGGTAGGAATTGCTCTCACCATAGATCGTCGAGACCTGGCGCTCGCCGAACGCGCTGTATAGCGCGCTGCGCACGTCGCCGATCTGCACGCCCAGCAAGTTGGCGCGTTCGCGGTCGATCTGCAGACTCGCCTGCAGGCCGCGCATTTGCGAGTCGCTCGTGATGTCGCGAAAGATCGGGTCGGTACGCATGCGTTCTTGGAGACGGTTCGCCCAGTCGGTCAGCGTGCCGGTGCTCACGCTTTGCAGCGTGAACTGGTAGCGGCTCTTGCTCTGCCGGCCGCCGAGTTGCAGGTTTTGCACCGGCCGCATGAAGACCTGTATGCCGGCTTCGCCGCGGAATTTCTTGCGCAGGCCCTCCAGCACCTGGGCCATCGGCGGGCGCTGGTTGCGCGGTTTCAGGTTGACGAACATGCGACCGGCATTGATGTTGCCACCGCCCCCTCCGCCGCCCACCGCAGACGCCACGCTGGCCACCGCCGGGTCGGCCTGCACCAGCGCGGCGACACGGTCCTGCAGCTGCAACATGTGCGTGAACGAGATGTCTTCGGCGGCCTCGGTGCTGACCTGGATCTGGCCGATGTCCTCTTCCGGGAAGAAGCCCTTCGGGATCGCGATGAACAGGTAAATCGTGATGGCCAGGCTCGCCACCGCAACGGCCATCACCCAGTGCCTGTGCCGCAGGGCAGAGTCCAAGCTGCGCGTGTAGGCGTCCAGCACGGCCTGAAAGCCGCGCTCGAACCAGCGCCCAAGGCGGGACGCTTCGCCGGGCTCGTGCCGACGCAGAAAGACGCTGCTCAGCATCGGCACCAGCGTGAGCGACACCAGCGCCGACACCACAATCGCGAGCGACACCACCACCGCGAATTCGTGGAACAGCAGACCGATCACGCCGGGCATGAAGAAGATCGGTATCAGCACCGCCACCAGCGATATCGAAATGCTGATGATGGTGAAGCTCATCTCGCGCGCGCCGCGCACCGCCGCGGCAAACGGCGCCATGCCGCCTTCGACGTGGCGCATGATGTTTTCCAGCATCACGATGGCGTCGTCGACCACCAGGCCCACGGCCAGCGTGATGCCCAGCAGCGAGACATTGTCGAGCGTGTAGCCCAGTGCGTACAGCAAGGTGAGCGCGCCTATCAGCGAAATCGGCAAGGACAAGGTCGGGATCACGGTGGCAGCCACATGGCGCAGGAAGATGAAGATCACCAACACCACCAGACCTACCGTCAGCGCGAGCGTGAAGTAGACATCGTGCAAGGACTCGCGAACCGACAGCGAGCGGTCGTTCAAGGTGCTCATCTGCACCGAGCTCGGCAACTGGCTCTGAAAGCGCGGCAGCATGGCGCGCACCGCATCGACCACGGCCACCGTGTTGGCGTTGGGCTGGCGTTGCACGGCCAGCACGATGGCGCGTTCACCCTGGAAGCTGCTGATCGCCTTGACGGTCTCGTAGCTGTCCTGCACATCGGCAACGTCGCGCAAGTAAAGCGGCGCGCCGTTGCGCGTGGCCACCACCAGGGCGCCGAACTCGCGCGCGCTGCGCAGCTGCTTGTTGGCCTGGATGGTGAGGGTCTGGCGCGGGCCGTCGAGCACGCCCAGCGGCGTATTGGCGTTGGCGCTGCGTATCGCGGCCTGCAGCTCGTCGAGCGTGAGATTGTGCTGGGTCAGCGCTTCGTTGCGGACCTTGATGCGCACCGCAAAGCGCTTCTGTCCGAAGATCAGGACCTGGGCCACGCCGTCGATGGTCGACAGGCTGGGCGAGATCAGGTTCTCGGCGAAGTCGTTCAGGTCCGACAGATTGATCGACGGTGACGAGAGCGCCACCAGCAGCACCGGCGCGTCGGACGGGTTGACCTTGCGGTAGGACGGCTGCGTGGTCATCTCGGCGGGCAGACTGCGCTGGGCGCGAAACAGCGCGGCCTGCACGTCGATCGAGGCGGCGTCGATATCGCGTGTCGATTCGAACTCGAGCGTCAGCGAGGTGCTGCCCAGCGTGCTCGTCGATGAAATCGTGGACAGGCCCGCGATGGTGGAGAACTGCTTTTCCAGTGGCAACGCAACCGAGCTCGCCATGGTCTCGGGGCTGGCCCCCGGCAGCGCCGCAAAGACGTTGATGACCGGTGTGTTGAAGCTGGGCAGCGCGGCCACCGGGATCTTGCTCCACGCCGCCAGCCCGGCCACGACCAGCACAAAATTGAGCAGCACCGTCATAACCGGCCGCCGGATGAACAGCTCGGTCAGGTGCATGCTTGACTTCATCGCGAGGCTCCGGCGCTGGTCTGACGCGCCCCCGCCGTTGCGGCAGAGGCGCCACCGCTGCGGCGCGTGCCGGCGGCGGGCTCGATCGCGGCGGGCACGTCGCGCACGCTGGCGCCGGGGCGCAGATTCTGCTTGCCGTCGATCACCACCTTGTCGCCCGCCTGCAGGCCTTCGACCGCGACCATCTCGCCAAAGGCGTAGCGGGTTTGCACGCTCACCAGGTGCACAGTCTTGTCGGGGTCCACCACGTAGACCGAGCGCTCGTCGCCGCGCAGGATGATGGCCGCCTGCGGAACCACCACCGCATCCGGGATGCTGCGCAGAATCAGCCGCAAGCGCACGTATTGCCCTGGCCACAGGGTGCCAGCGTGGTTGTCGAACTCGGCCTTGACGCGAATGCTGCCGCTGGCGGTGTCCACATTGTTGTCGACGAAGACGACCTTGCCCTTCAGCGGCTCGGCATTGGCCTGGCCGCCACGCCCTGCGCCCTGCGCGCTGGCGGGCAAAGCGATTTGCGCTTCGAGCGGCGCCTTGTCCTGGTGGTTCACGGCCTGCAGCAAGGCGGCGAGCTGGCTTTCGGGCAATGTGAAGCTCACGCCGATGGGGTTGATCTGGGCGATACCGACCAGCGGCAAGGCTGCGGCGGGCTGCACCAGGCTGCCCACCTGCACATTCACGGCGCCCGCGCGTCCGTTCAAGGGCGAGCGGATTTCGTTGTAGCTCAAGCTCACCTGCGCGGACTGCAGTGCCGCCGCGTCGGCCAGCAGCAGCGCGCGCTGTGCCTCGACCTGCGACTGCACGGTGTCGGCGGCGCTCTGGGCGATGAAGTTTTGCGCGCGCAAATCCAGCGCGCGCCGGTACTGGCGTTCCAGGTCGGCCAGCGTGGCGCGGTCGCGCGCCAGTTGGGCTCTGGCCTTGTCAAGATTGGCGCGGTCGCCGCGGTCGTCGAAACGGAACAGCGGCTGGCCCTTCTTCAACATCTGGCCGTCCTTGATCAGCAGCTCTCGCACGGTGCTGGCGATCTGCGGGCGGATATCGACCGCATTCAGCGACACCACGGTGCCGCTGGCTTCGACGCGCACCGGCACGTCCTGGGCCTTGGCGATCACCACGCCGACGGTCTGCACGCCACCGCGGCCGGCGCCAGCGGCCGCTGACGCCGCGCTCGCCCCAGCGCTGTCGGCGGCGTTGCCAAGCCGAGCCTGCCACCAATAAACACTGACAAGAGTGGCGGCAGCCACGGCCAGCAAAGCGGCCACCGATGTTCTGCGCATGCTCAAGTCCCAAGGGGTCCCTATGATCGGAGTCAGCTTACCCCAGCGCCGTTCACACCCGTGTTGCTGTCAGGTAAATGCGGCTCAGGCATAGTGCCAGTTCGTCAATCGAGGAGGACGCTTGAATTCGGAACAAGACAAGTCATCGGCAGGCTTGGCCAGCCCGCAGGCCCTGATCGTCGATCTCGACGGCACGCTGGTCGATACGCGGGCCGACTTTGTGGTGGCGCTGAACCTGATGCTCGACGACCTGGGCCTGCCCCATGTGGACGACGTTTTTGTCGCGCTCACGGTGGGCAAAGGCAGCGAGTATCTGGTGGGCCAGACGCTGGCGCAGGTGGGGTCAGACCCGGCCCTGTTCGAGCGGGCCATCGAGCGTTATCAGCACCACTACCGCGATGTCAACGGCCGCTATGCGCAGCTTTTTCCGGGCGCACTCGAAGGCCTGCAGCGTTTTGCTCAGCAGGGCTTGCGCATGGTCTGTCTGACCAACAAGCCGACCGCCTTTGCGCGGCCTTTGCTGGAGGCCAAGGGCCTTGCATCGTTCTTCGAACATGTCTTCGGCGGTGACGCTTTCGAGCGCAAGAAGCCCGATCCGATGCCCTTGACCCAAGCCTGCGAGGCGCTCGGCACCAGGCCGGCGCAGACCTGGATGATCGGCGACTCCAGCAACGACGCCCAAGCCGCGCGCGCCGCCGGCTGCCCGGTGGTGCTGGTGACTTATGGCTACAACCACGGCCGGCCCATTCGCGAAGCGCATGCCAACGCCTATGTCGATCGACTCGACGCTTTGATCTGGAGTTGAAGGTGGAGTTGAACAGCGGTCGGCCTGCTACACTTTTACCCATGTTCACGTCGCGCAAGCACATCACGACAAGGTCTCACGACCGGGGAGCCTGGCCCTGGCGTTGCCCGCTCGCTTGATGCCGGGCTTGAGCTGAACGCGACACGGTCGATGGCCGACCGCGCTTCAAGCAAGCCAAGCCGGCGCCGCACAGGTGGCTTGCACAGTCTGATCTCCACAGATCCCGCGCTTGGGCCACCTCCGTCTTGTTTTTCGCCGCTTGATGCCTGGGGCTTGACACCGAGGCAGGCGGCCACGGAAGGTTCAGACAGTGATCACCGAACTTGAATTTCAAAGCCTGGCAGCGCAGGGCTTCAACCGCATCCCGTTGATCGAGGCGGCGTTCGCCGATCTCGAGACCCCGCTTTCGCTCTACCTCAAGCTGACGGGTTTTTCGGACCCGGCGGGCGGCCACCGCAACAGCTTCCTGCTCGAATCGGTGGTGGGCGGCGAGCGTTTCGGACGCTACTCGTTCATCGGACTGCCCTCGCGCACCTTGCTGCGCGCCACCGGCACGCGCGTCGAGATCGTCACCGACGGCTTGGTGGTCGAGACCTTCGATGGCAACCCGCTCGACTTCATCGCCAGCTACCAGCAGCGTTTCAAGGTGGCGCTGCGCCCGGGCCTGCCGCGCTTTTGCGGCGGTCTGGCGGGCTATTTCGGCTATGACGCGGTGCGCTACATCGAGCCCAAGCTGGCCGCGACAAGCAAGCCCGGCGGGCTCAACACGCCCGACATCCTGCTGCTGCAATGCGAAGAGCTGGCGGTGATCGACAACCTGTCGGGCCGCCTGTATCTGATCGTCTATGCCGACCCGGGCCAGCCCGAGGCCTTCTTGCGCGCCAAGCGGCGCCTGACCGAGTTGCGCGACAAGCTCGGCCACAGCGTGTCGGCGCCCAGCGTGAAGCGCGCGCAGCACCATGAGGTGCAGCGCGAATTTGCCAAGAGCGACTACCTCGCCGCCGTGCTCAAGGCCAAGGACTACATCGCCGCGGGCGACATGATGCAGGTGCAGGTGGGGCAGCGCCTGTCCAAGCGCTATACCGAATCGCCGTTGAGCCTGTACCGCGCGCTGCGCTCGCTCAATCCTTCTCCGTACATGTATTTCTACGACATGGGGGACTTCCAGATCGTTGGCGCTTCGCCCGAAATCCTGGTGCGCCAGGAGCACACGCCCGAAGGCCAGAAGGTCACGATCCGGCCGCTGGCCGGCACGCGCCCTCGCGGCAGTACGCCCGAACTCGACCTCGCCCTGGAGGCTGAATTGAAGGCCGATCCCAAGGAGCGCGCCGAGCACTTGATGCTGATCGACCTGGCGCGCAACGACATCGGACGTATCGCCAGAACAGGCAGCGTCAAGGTGACCGACGCTTTCGTGGTCGAGCGCTACTCGCATGTGATGCACATCGTCAGCAATGTCGAGGGCTTGCTGGCGGAGGGCACGACGAATCTGGACGTCCTCAAGGCCACCTTCCCGGCCGGCACGCTCACCGGCGCGCCCAAGGTGCGCGCGATGGAAATCATCGATGAGCTCGAGCCCGTCAAGCGCGGCGTCTACGGTGGCGCTTGCGGGTATCTGAGCTTTGCCGGCGACATGGATCTGGCGATTGCGATCCGCACCGGCATCATCCAGGACCAGATGCTTTATGTACAGGCCGCCGCCGGCATCGTGGCCGACTCGGTGCCCGAGCTGGAATGGCAGGAAACCGAAGCCAAGGCGCGAGCGCTGATACGCGCCGCCGAACTGGTCGAGGAGGGGTTCTGATCATGCTGCTGATGATCGACAACTACGACAGCTTCACGTACAACCTGGTGCAGTATTTCGGTGAACTCGGCGCCGAGGTCAAAGTGTTCCGCAACGACCAGATCACGCTCGACGAGATCGCCGCGCTGAAGCCCGATTCGCTGGTGCTCTCACCCGGCCCTTGCTCGCCTGCGCAGGCCGGCATTTGCGTGCCGGCGATTCAGCACTTCATGGGCAAGCTGCCGATATTGGGCGTGTGCCTGGGCCATCAAAGCATAGGCGCGGCCTTGGGCGGCCACATCGTGCGTGCCAGGCAGCTGATGCATGGCAAGGCCAGCACCATCACGACCGACCAGAAGGGCGTGTTCCACGGCCTGCCCAAGGCGTTCAGCGTGATCCGCTACCACTCGCTGGTGATCGAAGAGGCCAGCCTGCCCGCCGTGCTGGAGATCAGCGCGCGCTCTGAAGATGGTGAAATCATGGGCGTGCGGCACCGGGAACTGGCGGGCACGGCAACGCCGTTGGAAGGCGTGCAGTTCCACCCCGAATCGATACTCAGCGAGCATGGCCGAGCGATGCTGAGCAACTTCTTGCGGAGGGTCTTATGAACGAAGTAGTGGATTTGCGCAGCGACACCGTCACACAGCCGACGCCTGCCATGCGCGCGGCCATGATGGAAGCAAAGTTGGGAGACGATGTGTTCGGCGACGACCCCACGGTGAACGCCTTGCAGGAGCAACTCGCGGCGCGTCTGGGGTTCGAGGCGGCGCTCTTCATGCCCACCGGCACGCAAAGCAATCTGTGCGCGTTGATGAGCCATTGCCAGCGCGGCGACGAATACATCGTCGGCCAGCTGGCGCACACCTACCGCTGGGAAGCCGGCGGCGCGGCAGTGCTGGGCAGCATTCAGCCGCAGCCGCTGAACCACCAGGCCGATGGTTCGCTGCTGCTTTCGGACATCGAGGCCGCCATCAAGCCCGACGACGCGCACTTTGCGCGCTCGCGGCTGCTGTGTCTGGAGAACACGATAGGCGGCAAGGTATTGCCGCTGAGCTATCTGGACGCGGCCAGCAAATTGGCGCGCAGCCGCGGCTTGAGCGTGCATCTGGACGGCGCGCGGCTCTTCAACGCCGCGGTGGCGCTGGGCGGCGACCCTTACGCGCAGGCGCGTGAGATCAGCCGCCATTTCGACAGCGTATCGGTGTGTTTCTCCAAAGGTCTGGGTGCGCCGGTGGGGTCGGTGCTGTGCGGCAGCAAGAGCTTCATCAAGACCGCGCACCGCTGGCGCAAGATGGCGGGCGGCGGCATGCGCCAGGCCGGCGTGCTCGCCGCCGCCGCCTTGTACGCGCTGGACCACCATGTGCTGCGCTTGGCCGACGACCATGCATTGGCAAAGCAATTGGCGCAAGGCTTGCAAGACCTGCCGGGCCTGACCGTCGAGAATCCGCAAAGCAATATCGTGTTTGTCGATGTGGCGCCCGAACGCGCGCAAGGCTTGCTGGACCACCTCAAGTCGCGCGGCGTGTTGGCCACGGGCCTGTATCGCTTGCGCTTCGTCACGCATCTCGATGTGGACGGCGCGGGCGTGCAGCGAGCTGTTGCCGCGGTGCGCGAATATTTGCGATGACCTTGCGCAGCAAGCGCTGAGCCCGACTCACCAGAGAGAAGACCGTCATGCCCATCACCCACACCGAAGCGCTGGCGCGCGTCATCGACCACCGCGAGATCTTTCACGACGAAATGCTGTCGCTGATGCGCGCCATCATGAACGGCGAAATGACGCCGGTGATGTCGGCGGCGTTTCTGATCGGCCTGCGTGTCAAGAAGGAAACCATCGGAGAGATCACCGCCGCCGCGCAGGTGATGCGCGAGCTCTCGACCAAGGTCGTGTTGCCACCATTGCCGCATCTGGTCGATGTGGTCGGCACGGGCGGCGACGGCGCACACACCTTCAACATCTCGACTTGCTCGATGTTCGTGGCTGCGGCCGCAGGCGCGCAGGTGGCCAAGCATGGCAACCGCAGCGTTTCGAGCAAGACCGGCAGCGCCGATGTGCTCGAAGCGCTGGGCGCCAACATCATGCTCAAGCCTGCGCAGGTGGCCCAGTGCATCGCGCGCACCGGCATCGGCTTCATGTTCGCGCCGAACCATCACCCGGCGATGAAGAACATTGCGCCGGTGCGCCGCGAGCTCGGTGTGCGCACGATTTTCAACATCCTGGGGCCGCTCACGAATCCGGCCGGCGCAACGAATATCCTGATGGGCGTTTTCCACCCCGATCTGGTGGGCATTCAGGTGCGCGTGATGCAGCGCCTGGGCGCCGAGCACGCCGTGGTGGTTTACGGCCAGGACGGCATGGATGAAGTGTCGCTGGGCGCGGCCACGCTGGTGGGCGAGCTGAAGGACGGCCAGGTGCGCGAATACGAAATCCACCCCGAGGACTTCGGACTGCGCATGGTCTCCAATCGCAGCCTGAAGGTCGACGGGCCCGAGCAGTCGCGCGTCATGCTGATCCATGCGCTCGACAACGTCGAAGGGCCGGCGCGCGAAATCGTGACCCTCAATGCGGGCGCCACGCTGTATGCGGCGAACATCGTGGCGTCGATCGCCGAGGGCATCAGCGTTGCGCGCGAGGCCATCCGCAGTGGCGCGGCACGCGCCAAACTCGACGAGTTCGTACGCACCACGCAGGAGTTGGGGCGTGAGTGACATCCTGAAAAAAATTGTCGCGGTCAAGATTGATGAGATCGCTCTGGCACGCAAGCGCCGCGATCAGGCGTCGCTGCGGCGTGACGCCGAATCGCTGGGCGGCCAGCGCGACTTCATCGCCAGCTTGCGCCAACGCATTGCCGCGGCCCAAGCCGGCGTGATCGCCGAGATCAAGAAGGCCAGCCCCAGCAAGGGTGTGTTGCGCGAGCATTTTGTGCCGGCCGAGATCGCCGCCAGCTATGCGCGCCATGGCGCTGCCTGTTTGAGCGTGCTCACCGATGCGCAGTTTTTTCAGGGCTCGCAGGCCTATCTCGAGCAAGCCCGCGCGGCCTGCCCGTTGCCCGTGCTGCGCAAGGATTTCATGATCGACGCCTACCAGGTCTATGAGGCACGCGCGATGGGCGCGGACTGCATTTTGCTGATCGCCGCTTGTCTGGAAGATGGCCAGATGCTCGAGCTGGAAGCACAGGCGCTGGAGTTGGGCATGGCCGTGCTGGTCGAAGTGCACGACGGTCGCGAGCTCGATCGCGCGCTGCGGCTGAGGACGCCGCTGGTCGGCATCAACAACCGCAATCTCCGCACGTTTGAAGTCACGCTGGACACGACCTTGAATCTGCTCAAGCAGGTTCCGGCGAATCGCCTGCTGGTGACTGAGTCGGGCATCCTGGCGCGCACCGACGTCGAGCGCATGCGTGCCGCCCAGGTGCATGCGTTCCTGGTGGGTGAGGCCTTCATGCGTGCGCCCGATCCGGGCGCGGCATTGGCAGCGCTGTTCGCGTGATGCAAGACCTGACCCTCGACGCGCCAAACCGGCTGGTGCAGCCGCTGCCCTTGCTGCTGGAAGGGCTGGACTGCGGCTGGCAATCTGCCGTGGCGAGCTGGGCGAAAAGCGCGCAAGGCCAAGCCTTGCTGGATTTCATCCGGTTGCGCCAAGCGCATGGCGTGACGATCTATCCGGCCGACCCGCTGCGTGCATTGCGCCTCACGCCGCTGGCCGGCGTGCGCGTGGTGATCCTGGGGCAGGACCCGTATCACGGCCCCGGCCAGGCCGAGGGCCTGGCGTTTTCGGTGCCCGCGGGGTTGAGCTTGCCGCCGAGTCTGCGCAATATCTTCAAGGAGATGCAACGCGATCTGGCTCAGTCACCAGCATCAAGCGGCCATTTGGGTGCCTGGGCGCGGCGCGGCGTGTTGCTGCTCAATACCTGCCTGACGGTTGAAGACGGCCAAGCCGCCAGCCACGCCGGCCGGGGCTGGGAAGCCTTGACCGATGCCCTCATCGAGGTCGCCGCGGGGCACCCGGCGCCTAAGGTCTTTATGCTGTGGGGTGCGCACGCACAAAGCAAGCGGGCACTGATCCAGTCCCAGCCGAACCGGCATTTGACGCTGCAATGCAATCATCCGTCGCCCTTGTCGGCCGCGCGCGGCGCTTCGCCCTTCATCGGTTGCGGACACTTTTCCAAGGCACAGGCCTTTCTGGCAGAGCAAGGCCAGAGCTTGAATTGGTCGATCTAGCGATTCCCATCGATTTGTAGAGAAGCGAGGCGCGAGCATGGGTCATAAGCTACACCGCGTGACAGGCCATGTCCTGACCCCGCAAGGCTTTGTTCACGGCTTTCTCGAACATGCCGATGGCCGCGTGCTGCGCATTGAAGGTGTGCCGGTCAGCGAATCCCGCGTGCGGCTGGAGGCCCAAGCGATCGTGCTGCCGGGATTCATCGACCTGCATGTGCATGGCGGCGGCGGCCACGACATCATGGCCGGCGGCGACAGCGCACAGCACGTCGCGCGCTTGCACGCCAGGCATGGCACGACGGCCCTGCTCGCCACCACGATGACGGCGCCGATGGACGAAATCGAAGCTGCACTGGCTGCCCTGGGCGAGGCCTGCCGCCGGCGCGCGCCGGGCGCGGCGAGGGTGCTGGGCGTACATCTGGAAGGGCCTTATATCAACGCCGGCAAGCTCGGTGCGCAGCCCGACTTCGCGCGGCCGGCCAGTCTGAGCGAATTGCTGGCCCTGCACGCGCTGGCGCCGATTCGATTGATCACGCTGGCGCCCGAGGTGCCCGGCAATCTGGCGCTGATCGGGCCGATGCGGGCGGCCGGCTTCCAGGTACAGATCGGTCACAGCGCGGGCAGCTATGAAGACGGGGTCGCGGCCTTGCATGAGGGCGCAAGCGGATTCACGCACTTGTTCAATGCCATGACCGGGCTGCACCACCGCGCGCCCGGCATGGTGGGCGCCGCACTGGCGCATGCCGAGTATGCGGAAATCATCCCCGATCTGCTGCATTCGCATCCGGGCGCGATCCGGGTTGCGCTGCGCGCCATTCCCCATTTGTTCTGCGTCACCGATTCCACGGCGGCGGCGGGCATGCCCGATGGGCAATACAGTCTGGGGCGTCACCGTGTCACCAAATGCATGGGCGGCGTGCGCCTGGCCGACGGCACCCTGGCCGGCAGCACGCTGACCATGGATCAGGCCTTGCGCAATCTGGTCGACTTGGGGCTTGCAATCGAAGACGCGTCGCGTCGCGTATCGAGCTACGCGGCTGATTACCTGGGCCTGGACGACCGGGGCCGCCTGGCAAGCGGCATGCAGGCCGACTTTGTCGTGATGGACGGCAACTTGCAACTGCAGCGCGTGGTCGTGGAGGGAGACGAGCTCAACCTCATTCAGGCTTGAAGGATCTGCCCGGCAATCTGCACCACTTCGCCAAGCTCAGCCAGACCCTTTGGCGCGAGGCGGGCCAAGCCGCTCGGCGCATGAAGAAATTCTGATATAGTCTGCGGCTCACCTCGGAGGGGTGCCCGAGTGGCTAAAGGGGGCAGACTGTAAATCTGTTGGCGTACGCCTACGCTGGTTCGAATCCAGCCTCCTCCACCAAGGTGACTCAGGCAGGCGTGAATGGATGAGTTGTATGGCGTCGGCTTACGGGCATGACGCCAGTGCGTTGCTCCCGGGCGGGAGTAGTTCAATGGTAGAACCTTAGCCTTCCAAGCTAATGACACGGGTTCGATTCCCGTTTCCCGCTCCATTCGGAGCGTTGGCTTGGAAGCAGTATTTGTCGATACCGGTTTGAGGTCTTGCGTGATTTCAAACCCGTGCCGATGCCCATGTGGCTCAGTGGTAGAGCACTCCCTTGGTAAGGGAGAGGTCACGCGTTCGATCCGCGTCATGGGCACCATCCACTTTCTTTTCTTTGTTTAGCAAGGTCGAGACTGACCACCAGGAGCGAGCAAAATGGCAAAAGGCAAGTTTGAGCGGACCAAGCCGCACGTGAACGTGGGGACGATTGGGCATGTGGACCATGGCAAGACGACGCTGACGGCGGCGATCACGACGGTGATGGCGGCCAAGTTTGGCGGCGAAGCCAAGGGTTACGACCAGATTGACGCGGCGCCCGAAGAGAAAGCGCGCGGCATCACGATCAACACGGCCCACGTCGAGTACGAAACGGCCAAGCGCCACTACGCACACGTGGACTGTCCCGGACACGCTGACTATGTGAAGAACATGATCACCGGCGCGGCGCAGATGGACGGTGCGATTTTGGTGTGCTCGGCCGCTGACGGCCCGATGCCCCAGACGCGTGAGCACATCCTGCTGGCCCGCCAAGTGGGCGTGCCTTACATCGTCGTGTTCCTGAACAAGTGCGACATGGTTGACGACGCCGAGTTGCTCGAACTCGTTGAGATGGAAGTGCGCGAGTTGCTCGACAAGTACGACTTCCCCGGCGACGCCACTCCCATCATCCACGGCTCGGCCAAGCTGGCCATGGAAGGCGACAAGGGCGAACTCGGTGAGCAGGCCATCATGAAGCTGGCTGACGCGCTCGACAGCTACATCCCTACGCCTGAGCGTGCGATTGACGGCGCCTTCCTGATGCCAGTTGAAGACGTCTTCTCGATCTCGGGGCGCGGCACCGTGGTGACCGGGCGTATCGAGCGCGGCGTCATCAAGGTGGGTGAAGAAATCGAAATCGTCGGCATACGTGACACCCAGAAGACCACCTGCACGGGCGTGGAGATGTTCCGCAAGCTGCTCGACCAAGGTCAGGCGGGCGACAACGTCGGCATCTTGCTGCGCGGCACCAAGCGTGAAGACGTCGAGCGTGGTCAAGTGCTGTGCAAGCCCGGCAGCGTCAAGCCGCACACCCATTTCACGGCCGAGATCTACGTCTTGTCCAAGGAAGAGGGCGGGCGTCACACGCCGTTCTTCAACAACTACCGTCCGCAGTTCTACTTTCGCACGACCGACGTGACGGGCGCGGTCGAGTTGCCCAAGGACAAGGAGATGGTGATGCCTGGCGACAACGTGTCGATCACGGTCAAGTTGATTGCTCCGATTGCCATGGAAGAAGGTCTGCGCTTCGCCATTCGCGAGGGCGGTCGTACCGTCGGCGCCGGCGTCGTGGCCACCATCCTGGCTTGATGGAAGGGTTCGTTTCGACTGTAGGGGCGTAGCTCAATTGGCAGAGCGCTGGTCTCCAAAACCAGAGGTTGGGGGTTCGAGGCCCTCCGCCCCTGCCAGCACCGGGAACTGAGTCTGGTGCTGACGGTCCGAAGATATTGGATACAGCCCGTAGGGGGTAGACCCTGGCGGGCTTTGCTGCTGTTGAAGATGATGGTTTGGTGGGACAGGCCTTGACTTGCTCGGCAAGCTTTGTCACCCATAGTTAAAGGATTCGCGGGCCTGCCTTGGTGTACTTGTCAAGCGCCGACCCCAACTGACCCAATATGGCAAATACTCAAGTCGAAACAGTCTCCACCAGCGCCGACAAGGCCCGCATCGCCGGTGCTATCGTGCTCGTGCTGGCGGCGCTGTTTGCGTACTACATCCTCGCCAAACAGGGGCCGATCGCCCAGTGGGCGGCGTTGCTGGTGCTGTTGGCGGCCGCGGCCGGCGCATTTTTGACCTCAGAGGTGGGCAAGTCCTTGATTGCCTACGGTCGCGAGTCTTCGCGTGAGGTGCGCAAGGTGGTTTGGCCGAGCCGCAAAGAGGCGATGCAAATGACGGGCTATGTGTTTGCCTTCGTGTTTGCGATGGCCTTGTTTCTATGGTTGACCGACAAGACGCTGGAATGGGCGATTTACGACCTGATCCTTGGCTGGCGGCGTTGAGTTGAAGGAAAACGAATGAGCGAGCAGCAAATGTCAGCAAGCCCCGAGACGGTCGGACCGCCCAAGCGTTGGTACGTCGTGCATGCCTATTCGGGCATGGAAAAGGCTGTTGAACGCAATTTGCGCGAACGCATCGATCGCGCCGGAATGCAAGACAAGTTCGGCCGCATCCTGGTGCCCACCGAAGAAGTGGTCGAATTGAAGAACGGCAAGAAGGCCGTCACTGAGCGCCGTTTCTTCCCTGGCTATGTGCTGGTGGAGATGGCCATGGAAGACGATACCTGGCATCTGGTCAAGCACACCTCCAAGGTGACCGGTTTTGTCGGTGGTGCGAAGAACCGTCCGGCGCCGATTTCGGAAGCCGAAGTGATGAAGATCGTCAACCAGATGCAAGAAGGCATCGAGAAGCCTCGACCCAAGGTCGAGTGGGTGGTGGGTGAATTCGTGCGCGTCAAGGAAGGACCGTTCACCGACTTCAACGGCGCCATTGAGGATGTCAACTACGACAAGTCGAAGGTGCGCGTATCGGTGACCATTTTCGGTCGCGCCACGCCGGTGGAACTGGATTTCTCGCAGGTTGAGAAAGTCTGACGGCAGTTTTGGAATCATGAGCCTGACAGGGCTCGCGGGGTTGGCCTCAAAGCCCGATTTCGCCACCTGTCCGTAGCCAGTCCGTGACGAGATGCGGACAAGAGGAGCCAGGGTAAGGGGTGCAAGTCCCGAATCCCTTGCGTTAGCACTCAAGAGCAGCAGCCTCACGGCTTGCGGCTTTTATTGGAGAAATAGATGGCCAAGAAGATAGTCGGCTTTATCAAGCTGCAAATTCCGGCTGGCAAGGCAAATCCTTCGCCTCCGGTCGGTCCCGCCTTAGGTCAGCGCGGCCTGAACATCATGGAGTTCTGCAAGGCGTTCAACGCCCAAACCCAAAGCTACGAGCCGGGTTTGAAGTTGCCGGTGGTCATCACCGCGTTTGCAGACAAGTCCTTTACCTTCATCATCAAGTCGCCCCCGGCGACCGTGCTGCTCAAGAAGGCCGCCAAGATCGAAAAAGGCTCTGCAAACCCCCACCTCGAAAAGGTCGGCAAGGTAACGCGTGCGCAGTTGGAAGAAATCGCCACCACCAAGATGAAGGATCTGACGGGCGCCGATATGGACGCCGCGGTTCGCACCATCGCTGGTTCGGCCCGCTCGATGGGCATTTTGGTGGAAGGAGTCTGACATGGCAAAGCTGACCAAACGTCAAAAAGCCTCGCAAGGCAAGGTTGAGACCACCAAGCTGTATCCGCTGGGCGAAGCCCTGGTCCTGATCAAGCAGTGTGCGACCGCCAAATTCGATGAGTCGATCGACGTGGCTGTGCAACTGGGCATCGACCCGAAGAAGTCCGACCAAGTCGTGCGCGGCGCTGTCGTGCTGCCGCACGGCACCGGCAAGACCAAGCGTGTGGCCGTGTTTGCTCAAGGCGCCAAGGCTGAAGAGGCCAGGGCTGCCGGTGCGGACATCGTCGGCATGGAAGACCTGGCCGAGCGCATCAAGGCGGGCGACATGCCCTTCGACATCGTGATCGCTTCGCCCGACACCATGCGTATCGTCGGCACCCTGGGCCAGATCCTGGGTCCGCGCGGACTCATGCCCAACCCCAAGGTCGGCACGGTCACGCCAGACGTGGCTACGGCGGTGAAGAACGCCAAGGCCGGCCAGGTGCAGTACCGCGTCGACAAGGGCGGCATCATCCATTCGACGATTGGCCGTCGCTCATTTGACAACGAGCATCTGCAAAACAACTTGCGCGCGCTGATTGAAGCCTTGGGCAAGTCCAAGCCGGCGACGAGCAAGGGTGTTTATCTGCGTAAAGTGGCGGTCTCTTCCACCATGGGCCTGGGTGCTCGGGTGGATCTGGCCAGCATCAACGCCTGACATTGAATTGAGGTGCTGCGCGTGTCTGGCGCGGTGCTATGAATTGGTGGCGCTGGAGCCGGCAAGTCCGGCTCGGTCCATCCAAGACCGTTGGTGTGGCTTTGATCGTTCGCGATTCGAGCTGCTTAATTTGAACCAAGGCGCGAGCCGAGGCGAAGGCCAACGCAGATGGCGGTCCCGCTGTAAAGGATTTGAGCCACGTGGCGTTTTCACTGAGCGCCGCAGGGTTTGGGTTTCTGGACAGAGAAGGTCGCTGAACCCGGTGTGCCACGAGTTTGCACAAACGAGTGGCACTTTATTGTGAGGAGAAGACCTTGAGTCTTAGTCGCAACGAGAAGGCAGCCGTAGTCGCGGAGGTGGCGGTCCAAGTGGCCAAGTCGCAGACGCTGACGCTGGCCGAATACCGTGGCCTCACCGTCGGTCACCTGAACAAGCTGCGCGTCGATGCGCGTGCCAAGGGGGTGTATCTTCACGTGCTGAAGAACACCCTGGCCCGTCGCGCCGTCGCTGGCACCCCGTTCGAGGTGATCGCGGAGAGCATGGTCGGCCCGCTGATCTATGGTTTTTCAGAAGACGCTGTCGCCGCGGCCAAAGTCATGTCCGACTTTGCCAAAGGCAATGACAAGCTGATCGTCAAAGCGGGTGCATTTGGCGGCAAGGCGCTCGACGCCAATGGCGTCAAGGCACTGGCTTCCATCCCGAGCAAAGAAGTGCTGTTGGCCCAGTTCCTGGGTCTGCTGCAGTCGCCGATCTCGCGCACCGCGCGGGTCTTGGCAGCTCTGGCCGAGAAGCGCAGCGAAGGTGCACCGGTGGCTCAAGCCGCCGAAGCCACCGAAACCGCCGCCGCTTGATCTGCATCCGATCAGTCAAACAAAACTCTACCGTATCTAGGAACCCAAAATGGCATTCGATAAAGACGCATTCCTGACCTCGCTTGACAGCATGACTGTCATGGAACTCAACGACCTGGTCAAGGCAATTGAAGAGAAGTTCGGCGTGTCAGCTGCCGCCATGTCGGCGCCTGCCGCTGGTGGCGGTGCTGCCGCTGCTGTTGTTGAAGAGCAGACCGAGTTCAACGTCGTGCTGCTGGAAGCCGGTCCGAACAAGGTTTCCGTCATCAAGGCCGTGCGCGAACTGACAGGCCTGGGCCTGAAGGAAGCCAAGGACATGGTCGACGGCGCTCCGAAGAACGTCAAGGAAGCTGTTGCCAAGGCCGACGCCGACGCGGCACTCAAGAAGTTGCTCGACGCCGGCGCGAAGGCAGAAATCAAGTAATGACCTGGGGTCAGACCTGCGCAGCAGCTCTGACCTCACTAGATATTGACCTGGGGCCAGACCTGCGTAGCAGCTCTGACCTCACTGGCTGGAAAGGGATGGACCTGCGGACGGGCGAAGCCCCCCGCAGCTCCGTCCCCAACTGACTAGAGGATCTTGTATTTGGATGGACAGATCAGGCAACGCCGGATAAAGGCCAAGCAAGACCTGTCCCCCAGGATTTCGAATTTGCTGTACAAGAGCCCATTTGCAAACGCCCGCCCATCGCGGCAGACGTTTGCAAGTGTTCTTTGATCCGACTGCAAAGAACAGGTTTGGTCGGACTTCGGTGCAATGCCGAAGTTGTCCGCCAGCGGTTGGTAGTGGCCAATCACCAAGCTTCGAGCGCAGTACTCGAAAAGCCAGTCGCCGACGAAGCCCATCCCACGGCCAGGGGTGAGCTCTCGAAACGGAGTGTTTATGGCGCAAGCAACCACTTATAGCTATACCGAACGCAAGCGAATCCGCAAGAGCTTCGGCAAACGCGAAAGCGTTCTCAACGTGCCTTATCTGCTCACCATGCAGAAGGAATCGTACGTTGCGTTCTTGCAGAAGGACGTGCCTGCTGCCAAGCGCAAGCCCGAGGGCTTGCAGGCGGCGTTCCTGTCCGCGTTCCCGATTGTTTCGCACAACGGATTCGTGGAAATGAAATTCCTCGAATTCAATATCGGCAGACCACCGTTTGACACCCGTGAGTGTCAGCAGCGCGGTCTGACCTATGCAGCGGCCGTGCGCGCACGCCTGCAGATGATCATTTATGACCGCGAGTCTCCCGGCACCAAGACGGTGAAGGAGATCAAGGAGCAAGAGGTCTATATGGGCGAAGTACCGCTCATGACCGACTACGGCTCATTCATCGTGAATGGCACCGAGCGCGTGATCGTCAGCCAGTTGCACCGCTCACCCGGCGTGTTCTTCGAGCACGACAAGGGCAAGACACACTCGAGCGGCAAGCTGCTGTTTTCGGCGCGCATCATCCCGTATCGCGGCTCGTGGCTCGACTTCGAGTTCGACCCGAAGGACGTGCTGTTCTTCCGCGTCGACCGCCGCCGCAAGATGCCGGTGACGATCCTGCTCAAGGCCATCGGCCTGAATCCCGAGCAGATCCTGGCGAACTTCTTCGTCTTTGACAGCTTCCGTCTGATGGACGCCGGTGCACAACTCGAATTTGTGGCCGACCGCCTGCGCGGCGAAGTGGCGCGCTTCGACATCACCGACAAGAGCGGCGCGGTGGTCGTCGAAAAGGACAAACGCATCACGGCCCGCCATACGCGCGCCATGGATGAGTCCGGCACGACCCATATCACCGTGCCCGAAGACTTTCTGGTGGGCCGCATGGTCGCAACCAACATTGTCGACCCTGAAACCGGCGAGATTATCGCCCGCGCCAACGAGGAATTGACCGAGGCCTTGCTCAAGAAGTTGCGCGCCGCCGGAATCAAGGACCTGCGCTGCCTGTACATCAACGAGCTCGACGAAGGTGCTTACATTTCGCAGACCCTGACCAGCGACGAAACCGCCGACCAGACGGCTGCGCGCGTCGCCATCTATCGCATGATGCGCCCCGGTGAGCCGCCGACTGAAGACGCTGTCGAAGCGCTCTTCAATCGCCTGTTCTACAACCCCGACACCTACGATTTGTCGCGCGTGGGACGCATGAAATTCAATGCACGTGTGGGCCGCGACATTCCCGAAGGTTCGATGACGCTGTCCAACGAGGACATTCTTGACGTGGTCAAGATCCTGGTCGAGTTGCGCAACGGCCGTGGTGAAGTCGATGACATCGACCACCTTGGCAACCGTCGCGTGCGCTGCGTTGGCGAACTGGCCGAAAACCAGTACCGCTCGGGGCTGGCACGTATCGAAAAGGCTGTCAAGGAGCGTCTGGGCCAAGCCGAGACCGAAGCCTTGATGCCGCATGACCTGATCAACTCCAAGCCGATCTCTGCGGCTTTGAAGGAGTTCTTCGGGGCGTCGCAGTTGTCGCAGTTCATGGACCAGACCAACCCGCTGTCCGAGATCACACACAAGCGTCGCGTCTCGGCACTCGGCCCGGGGGGCTTGACGCGCGAACGTGCCGGCTTCGAAGTCCGTGACGTGCACCCGACTCACTACGGCCGCGTGTGCCCGATCGAGACGCCGGAAGGCCCGAACATCGGCCTGATCAACTCGCTGGCGCTGTATGCGCAGCTCAACGAGTACGGCTTCCTGGAAACCCCGTACCGTCGCGTCGCCGACAGCAAGGTGACGTCCCAGATCGACTATCTGTCGGCCATCGAAGAGGGCAAGTACGTGATTGCGCAGGCCAATGCCTCGCTCGACCCGACGGGTCGGTTGACCGACGAGCTGGTGTCGGCGCGTGAGAACGGCGAATCGGTGCTGACCTCGCCCGAGCGTATCCAGTACATGGACGTCGCGCCGACGCAGATCGTGTCGGTGGCGGCTTCGCTGGTGCCGTTCCTCGAGCACGACGACGCGAACCGAGCGTTGATGGGCGCCAATATGCAGCGCCAGGCCGTGCCTATCCTGCGTCCTGAAAAGGCCATGGTCGGCACCGGTGTCGAGCGCGTGGCAGCCAAGGACTCGGGCACCGTCGTCGCGGCTCGCCGTGGCGGCGTGGTCGACTATGTCGACACGAACCGCATCGTGATTCGCGTCAACGACAACGAGACAGTGGCGGGTGAAGTGGGGGTGGACATCTACAACCTCATCAAGTATCAGCGTTCCAACCAGAACACCAATATCCATCAGCGCCCGATCGTGCGCCGTGGCGACAAGGTGGCGGTCGAGGACATCATCGCCGACGGCGCATCTACCGACATTGGCGAACTGGCGCTGGGTCAGAACATGCTGGTCGCGTTCATGCCCTGGAACGGCTACAACTTCGAAGACTCGATCCTGATCAGCGAACGTGTCATCGCCGAAGACCGCTACACCTCGATCCACATCGAGGAATTGGTCGTAATGGCGCGCGACACCAAGCTCGGTTCGGAAGAAATCACGCGTGACATTCCGAATCTGAGCGAGCAGCAGTTGGCGCGCCTGGACGAATCAGGCATCGTCTACGTGGGTGCAGAAGTTGGCGCCGGCGACGTGCTGGTCGGCAAGGTCACGCCCAAGGGCGAGACCACGCTGACACCGGAAGAGAAGCTCTTGCGCGCGATCTTCGGCGAGAAGGCGTCCGACGTGAAGGACACCTCGCTGCGTGTCGATCAAGGCACGATGGGCACCGTCATCGACGTGCAGGTGTTCACGCGTGAAGGCATCCAGCGCGACAAGCGCGCCCAGCAAATCATTGACGATGAGCTCAAGCGTTTCCGTCTGGACCTGAACGATCAGCTTCGCATCGTCGAGGCCGACGCGTTCGACCGTATCGAGAAGTTGCTGGATGGCAGAATCGCCAACGGCGGCCCGAAGAAGCTCGCCAAAGGCACGGCCATCGACAAGGCCTATCTGGCCGACATCGAGCGGTTCCATTGGTTCGACATCCGTCCGGCCGACGACGAGATCGCCAACCAGCTCGAAAGCATCAAGAACTCGCTGGAGCAGACGCGCCACAGCTTCGACCTGGCTTTTGAAGAAAAGCGCAAGAAGCTGACGCAGGGCGACGAGCTGCCCGCTGGCGTGCTGAAGATGGTGAAGGTCTATCTGGCCGTCAAGCGCCGCTTGCAGCCGGGCGACAAGATGGCCGGCCGTCACGGCAACAAGGGTGTCGTGTCCAAGGTGGTTCCGGTCGAAGACATGCCTTATATGACCGACGGTACGCCTGCCGACATCGTGCTCAACCCGCTGGGCGTGCCCTCGCGCATGAACGTGGGCCAGGTGCTCGAAGTGCATCTGGGCTGGGCCGGCAAGGGCATTGGCCAGCGCATTGGGGACATGCTGCAGCAACACGCGGCAGTTTCCGAGCTGCGCAAGTTCCTCGACGAGCTCTATAACAAGTCGGGCGGCAAGCCCGAGCGCCTGGACGAGTTGAGCGACAGCGATGTGATCGAGATGTCGCAAAACCTGAGCAAGGGCGTGCCTTTCGCGACGCCGGTGTTCGACGGTGCGGCCGAGGAAGAAATTCGCAGCATGCTCATGCTCGCCTACCCGGACGACATCGCCAAGGCCAAGGGGCTGACGGCGACGCGCACCCAAGCTACCTTGCATGACGGCCGTACCGGCGACGCCTTCGAGCGTCCCGTCACGGTCGGTTATATGCACGTGCTGAAGCTGCACCACTTGGTCGACGACAAGATGCACGCCCGTTCCACGGGGCCGTACTCGCTCGTCACCCAGCAACCGCTGGGCGGCAAAGCCCAGTTCGGTGGTCAACGCTTCGGCGAGATGGAAGTGTGGGCGCTGGAAGCCTATGGCGCGGCTTACGTGCTGCAGGAAATGCTGACCGTCAAGTCGGACGACGTGAATGGACGTACCAAGGTGTATGAGTCCATCGTCAAGGGTGAACACGCGATCGAAGCCGGCATGCCGGAGTCGTTCAACGTGTTGGTGAAGGAAATCCGTTCACTTGGTATCGATATTGAACTGGAAAAAAACTAGCTAATGGTTCGGGGTTGGGACTGCACAGCAGCTTCAACCCCTCTCGCTGGAATTTTTCCAGTCAGTTGGGGACAGAGCTTGCCGGATACGGTGATGCCTGCCTCACAAGGCAACATTTAAGGAGTTATGCATGAAAGGCTTGCTGGACCTTTTCAAGCAGTTCACACCCGATGAACATTTCGACGCAATCAGGATCGGGCTTGCTTCGCCCGAGAAAATTCGCTCGTGGTCGTTTGGTGAAGTGAAGAAGCCCGAGACCATCAACTACCGGACTTTCAAGCCCGAGCGTGATGGCTTGTTCTGCGCCAAGATTTTTGGCCCCATCAAAGACTATGAATGCCTGTGCGGCAAGTACAAGCGCCTCAAGCATCGCGGCGTGATCTGCGAGAAGTGCGGCGTTGAAGTCACGCAGACCAAGGTGCGTCGCGACCGCATGGGTCACATCGACCTGGCCGCACCCTGCGCCCACATCTGGTTTTTGAAGTCGCTGCCGAGCCGTCTGGGCCTGGTGCTGGACATGACCTTGCGCGACATCGAGCGCGTGCTGTACTTCGAAGCCTATGTCGTGGTTGACCCCGGCATGACGCCGCTGAAGAAGTTCTCGATCATGACCGAGGATGACTATGACGCCAAGCGCATCGAATTCGGCGACGAGTTCATTGCGCTGATGGGCGCCGAGGGCATCAAGCAGCTGTTGCAGGACATCGATCTCGATCTGGAAATCGAGAAGATCAAGAACGACGCGACCGGCTCCGAGCTGAAGATGAAGAAGAATTCCAAGCGCCAGAAGGTGATGGAAGCCTTCAAGAAGTCCGGCATCAAGCCGAACTGGATGGTGCTGGAAGTGTTGCCCGTGCTGCCGCCGGACCTGCGTCCGCTGGTGCCGCTGGACGGTGGCCGCTTTGCGACCTCCGATCTGAACGACTTGTACCGCCGCGTGATCAACCGCAACAACCGTCTCGCGCGTCTGCTGGAGCTCAAGGCCCCTGAAATCATCGTGCGCAACGAAAAGCGCATGTTGCAGGAAGCGGTCGATTCGCTGCTCGACAACGGTCGTCGCGGCAAGGCCATGACGGGCGCCAACAAGCGCGCGCTCAAGTCGCTGGCCGACATGATCAAGGGCAAGGGCGGTCGTTTCCGTCAGAACTTGCTGGGCAAGCGCGTCGACTACTCAGGTCGTTCGGTGATCGTGGTGGGCCCGACCTTGAAGCTGCATCAATGCGGTCTGCCCAAGCTGATGGCACTCGAGCTGTTCAAGCCCTTCATCTTCTCGCGCCTGGAGGCGATGGGTATTGCCACCACCATCAAGGCAGCGAAGAAGGAAGTCGAATCGGGCACGCCGGTGGTCTGGGACATCCTTGAAGAAGTCATCAAGGAACACCCGGTGATGCTGAACCGTGCGCCTACGCTGCACCGTCTGGGCATCCAGGCGTTCGAGCCGGTGTTGATCGAAGGCAAGGCCATCCAGCTGCATCCGCTGGTGTGCGCTGCCTTCAACGCCGACTTCGACGGCGACCAGATGGCGGTTCACGTGCCGCTGTCCATCGAGGCGCAGATGGAAGCGCGCACGCTGATGTTGGCGTCGAACAACATTCTGTTTCCGGCCAATGGCGAGCCGAGTATCGTGCCGTCGCAGGACGTGGTGCTGGGCCTGTACTACGCCACGCGCGACCGCATCAATGCCAAGGGCGAGGGCATGATCTTCTCGGACGTGCAGGAAATTCAGCGCGCGCTGGACCACGGCGCCGTTGAAGTGGCGGCCAAGATCAATGTGCGTCTGACGGAATACACCAAGGACAAGGTCACCGGCGAATTCGTCGCGTCGACCTCGCTGGTGGAGACCTCGGTCGGACGCGCCTTGTTGTCGGAGATCCTGCCCAAGGGCCTGCCGTTCAGCAACATGAACAAGGCGCTGAAGAAGAAGGAAATCTCGCGCCTGATCAACACGTCGTTCCGCAAGTGCGGGCTGAAGGAAACGGTCGTCTTTGCCGACAAGCTGCTGCAGGCGGGATTCCGCCTGGCCACGCGTGCCGGTATTTCGATTGCCGTGGACGACATGCTGGTGCCCAAGGAGAAACCGGCTCTGATCGAGCGCGCCGAAAAGGAAGTCAAGGAAATCGAGCAGCAGTATGTCTCGGGTCTGGTGACTGCCGGCGAGCGCTACAACAAGGTGGTGGATATCTGGGGCAAAACCGGCGACGAAGTCGGCAAGGTCATGATGGCCCAGCTGTCCAAGCAAAAGACCATCGACCGTCACGGCAAAGAAGTGGATCAGGAGTCCTTCAACTCGATCTACATGATGGCCGACTCGGGCGCGCGCGGCTCGGCTGCGCAGATCCGCCAGTTGGCTGGCATGCGGGGACTGATGGCAAAGCCTGACGGCTCCATCATCGAGACCCCGATCACGGCGAATTTCCGTGAAGGCCTGAACGTGTTGCAGTACTTCATCTCGACCCACGGTGCGCGCAAGGGCTTGGCGGACACCGCGCTCAAGACGGCCAATTCGGGCTATCTGACGCGTCGCCTGGTGGACGTGACGCAAGACTTGGTCGTGACCGAGGTCGACTGCGGCACCGACAACGGCATCAATATGCGCGCCCTGGTCGAGGGCGGTGAGGTCATCGAGAGCTTGCGTGACCGCGTGCTGGGCCGCGTGCCCGCCGCCGACATCCTGCACCCCGAGAGTCAAGAGGTGCTGCTGCCGGCCGGGCATATGCTCGACGAGGACGCACTCGACCTGCTCGAAGCCGCCGGTGTCGACGAGGTCAAGGCGCGCACACCGCTGACTTGCGCAACCCGATTCGGTTTGTGCGCCAAGTGCTACGGTCGCGATCTGGGCCGTGGCGGCTTGGTGAATCAGGGTGAGGCCGTGGGCGTGATTGCCGCGCAATCCATTGGTGAGCCGGGCACCCAGCTGACGATGCGCACCTTCCACATCGGTGGTGCGGCATCACGTGCCGCAGTGGCGTCCAGTGTGGATGCCAAATCCGACGGCCTGATCGGCTTCAACGCCACCATGCGTTACGTGACCAACGGCAAGGGCGACTTGGTGGTGATCTCGCGCTCGGGCGAAATCATCGTCTCCGACCAGCATGGCCGTGAGCGTGAGCGTCACAAAGTGCCCTATGGTGCGATTCTGAGCATCAAGTCGGATCAGATGGTCAAGGCAGGCACGATCCTGGCCAATTGGGACCCGTTGACCCGTCCGATCATCACCGAGTTTGCCGGCAAGGCCCGCTTTGAAAACGTCGAAGAAGGCGTGACAGTGGCCAAGCAGGTGGACGAAGTGACGGGCTTGTCCACGCTGGTCGTGATCGATCCGAAGCGCCGCGGCTCCACGAAGGTGGTGCGACCGCAGGTCAAGCTGCTGGACGCCGCCGGCCAGGAAGTCAAGATCCCAGGCACCGATCACTCGGTGACGATAGGGTTCTCGATTGGATCGCTGATCCAGGTTCGCGACGGCCAAGATCTGGCACCAGGCGAGGTGTTGGCGCGTATCCCGGTCGAAGGGCAGAAGACGCGCGACATCACCGGCGGTCTGCCGCGGGTGGCCGAGTTGTTCGAAGCCCGGACGCCCAAAGACAAGGGCGCGCTGGCCGAACAAACCGGCACCATATCCTTCGGCAAGGAGACCAAGGGCAAGACGCGCCTGCAGATCACCGACCACGAAGGCAATGTCTACGAAGAGCTGGTGCCCAAGGAAAAGAATATCCTGGTGCACGAGGGCCAAGTGGTGAACAAGGGCGAATCCGTTGTCGACGGCCCGGCCGATCCGCAGGACATCCTGCGTCTGCTGGGTATTGAAGAGCTCGCACGCTACATCGTCGATGAGGTGCAGGACGTTTACCGTCTGCAGGGCGTGAAGATCAACGACAAGCACATTGAAGTGATTGTTCGTCAGATGCTGCGCCGCGTTCAGGTGGCCAACGTGGGCGATTCGACCTACATCTCGGGCGAACAAGTCGAACGCTCCGAGTTGCTGGACACGAATGACCGTCTGCGCGGAGAAGGCAAGATGACGGTCACCTACAACGACCTGCTCCTCGGCATTACTAAGGCGTCCTTGTCGACCGACTCGTTCATCTCGGCGGCCTCCTTCCAGGAAACCACCCGCGTGCTGACCGAAGCGGCCATCATGGGCAAGCGCGACGAATTGCGTGGGCTGAAGGAGAACGTCATTGTCGGGCGCCTCATCCCCGCCGGTACCGGCATGGCCTTCCATGAAGCCCGCAAGGCCAAGGAAGCCATGGACGACGCCGAGCGCCGTTCCATTGCCCAACAAGAGGCTGAGGAGTTGGCCTCTGCTCAGTTGGCCAGTATGGACACCGAGGGCGAGTCCGACGCCTAGTCGGCTGGTATTGCGCCTGCACGTACAAAAGGCTGCCTTCGGGTAGCCTTTTTTCAATCAGCTCGAAACTGGTGCCGCTGTGGCGATCTGAATTGACATCTCTCGCTTGTCCCAAGCCAGCGGACTGATGATCTCGATGCCGTGGGCGCGCGCGCGCCGTGCCAGGGCCAGCACGGCGCGGTCACGGCTGAACAGCCAGCGCGCCTTGACCCTGACTGCCAAATCCAGAAACATCTGGTCGTCGGCATCTGAGCACCGCAACAAGTGCTCGACGCTTGGCGGTTCAATCTGCAGACACTGGGCATGACGGTCGAAATTTTCGGCAATCTGGGCCAGATCCGGTTGCCACGCCATGGCCACCCCTCGCTTGAGCACATGCATCAACTCACCATACATGCTTGGCGTTGTGCACCAGTTCAGGCGGGACTGCATGACCGCCTGACTCACACAAAAGCAACTTGGATCCTTGAAAACCATCCAATCCATCACGATCTGTGTGTCAAGGACCACGGGGGTCAATCCGAAATTGTCTGCGTTTTGCATCGAAAACAGAGTGTCCTTCTGGTTTTGACGTGAATAGGGCGCGATTTGCGCTTTGCTACGGGGCGACTCCCGCAGAGTTTCTCCGACTTCGGTGTGACATCTCAAAGGATCGAGCTTGCGGCATAACAGCCAGTCCCCTATAATGGAAGGCTTTTCGGCAGATGCTGCTGCGCTTAGCGTTGCGCATTGAACGAATACCGACTGCTCCAAGCCTCGCCTGGAGCGTCTTGGCGTTTGCGCTGGATGCTTCAAAGCGCTGTTTTTGCAGCCTCTGTGTCGAAAAACTGTGTGACTTCAAACGGGAACAAGTTACTTATGCCAACCATCAATCAACTCGTGCGTTTCGGTCGTCAGACCGAAACCATGAAGTCAAAATCGCCGGCGATGCAGGGCAGCCCCCAGCGTCGTGGCGTGTGCACGCGCGTGTACACGACAACTCCGAAGAAACCAAATTCCGCACTCCGCAAGGTTGCCAAGGTTCGTCTGACCAATGGATTCGAGATCATCTCCTACATTGGCGGTGAAGGCCACAACTTGCAGGAACACAGTGTTGTGCTGGTGCGCGGCGGCCGGGTAAAGGACCTGCCAGGCGTGCGCTATCACATCGTGCGCGGTTCTTTGGATCTGCAAGGCGTGAAAGACCGCAAGCAGTCGCGTTCCAAGTACGGCGCGAAGCGCCCGAAGAAGGCCTGAGAAAGATCGCAGGGCTTCGGGCTGTTGCCGAAGTCCATTTTCAACGGCCCATCCCCTTCGGCTTGAAGGCTTGGGCTGAGTAAGTGAACGGTCTGCTTGCTTGCGTGGCCGTTCGCGGCGCGGGAAACGGTTCCCGCGCCAACTGAAGCAAAAGGAAGTGTGAAATGCCACGTCGTCGCGAAGTACCCAAACGGGAAATCCTGCCTGATCCTAAATTCGGCAGCATCGACCTCTCGAAATTCATGAACGTCGTCATGGAATCGGGCAAGAAGGCTGTTGCCGAGCGCATCATCTATGGCGCGCTCGAGCAAGTTGAGAAGAAGGCGGGCAAGGATCCGCTGGAGGTCTTCATGGTTGCCTTGAACAATGTCAAGCCCATGGTTGAAGTCAAGTCCCGCCGCGTTGGCGGAGCGAACTACCAAGTTCCCGTGGAAGTTCGCCCCGTCCGCCGCGTCGCTCTTGCCATGCGTTGGTTGAAGGAATCAGCCCGCAAACGCGGAGAGAAGTCCATGGCGCAGCGTCTGGCTGGTGAACTGCTGGAGGCCTCTGAAGGCCGCGGTGGCGCGATGAAGAAGCGCGACGAAGTGCACCGCATGGCTGAAGCCAACAAGGCCTTCTCGCACTTCCGCTTCTAAACTACACCGTTCTGGCCGCCTCGGGTTTGTACTAACCCGCTGGCGGCCCAATGCATTTGGAGTGACATCATGGCACGCAAGACCCCCATCGAGCGCTACCGAAATATCGGTATCTCGGCGCATATCGATGCCGGCAAGACAACAACGACAGAGCGCATCCTCTTCTACACCGGTGTGAATCACAAGATTGGCGAAGTGCACGACGGCGCTGCCACGATGGACTGGATGGAGCAGGAGCAAGAGCGTGGCATCACGATCACGTCGGCTGCCACCACTTGTTTCTGGAAGGGCATGGATTTGACCCTCCCCGAGCACCGCATCAACATCATCGACACTCCCGGCCACGTGGACTTCACCATCGAGGTCGAGCGTTCCATGCGTGTGCTGGACGGCGCGTGCATGGTGTATTGCGCTGTAGGCGGCGTGCAGCCCCAATCGGAGACCGTCTGGCGTCAGGCCAACAAGTACAAGGTGCCCCGCCTTGCCTTTGTGAACAAGATGGACCGTACCGGCGCCAACTTCCTGAAGGTCTACGACCAGATGAAGACGCGTTTGAAGGCCAACCCGGTGCCCATCGTCTTGCCCATTGGCGCGGAAGAGAACTTCAAGGGCGTGATCGATCTGGTCAAGATGAAAGCCATTTATTGGGACGAGGCGTCCCAGGGCATGAAATTTGACTATCGCGAGATTCCGGCCGAATTGCTGCCCGAGGCGCAGAAGTGGCGGGACAACATGGTCGAAGCTGCAGCCGAGTCGACCGAGGAGATGATGAATAAATACCTCGAGTCGGGCGAACTGACCGAGGCCGAGATCATGTCGGGCATTCGTACGCGCACCCTTGCGGCCGAAATCCAACCCATGTTCTGCGGCTCCGCATTCAAGAACAAAGGCGTGCAGCGCATGCTGGACGGCATCATCGACTTTATGCCTTCGCCGATCGACATCCCGCCAGTGCCGGGCACGGACGACGACGAGAACGTCGTGGTGCGTCGCGCCGCTGACGATGAGAAGTTTGCTGCGCTGGCGTTCAAGTTGATGACCGACCCGTATGTGGGTCAGCTGACGTTTGTGCGCGTGTATTCCGGTGTTCTTAAGTCGGGCGACTCGGTCTACAACCCGATTCGCGGCAAGAAGGAGCGGATTGGCCGGATTTTGCAGATGCATGCCAACCAGCGTGAAGAAATCAAGGAGATTCTGGCCGGTGACATCGCCGCCTGCGTAGGGCTCAAGGAGGTGACGACGGGTGAAACTCTGTGCGATCCGGATGCCTTGATCACTCTGGAAAAGATGATTTTCCCAGAGCCCGTGATCTCTCAGGCTGTCGAGCCCAAGACCAAGGCCGACCAGGAGAAAATGGGTATCGCCCTGGGACGTTTGGCGCAAGAAGATCCGTCGTTCCGCGTCAAGACCGACGAAGAATCAGGTCAGACCATTATTTCCGGGATGGGCGAGTTGCACCTCGAAATCATTGTCGACCGCATGAAGCGCGAGTTCGGCGTGGAAGCCAATGTTGGCAAACCCCAGGTCGCTTACCGCGAGACCATCCGTAAGGCAGTACAGGACATCGAGGGCAAGTTCGTGCGCCAGTCGGGTGGCAAGGGGCAGTACGGACACGTCGTGCTGAAGATCGAACCGCAAGAGCCTGGCAAGGGATTTGAATTCGTTGACGCCATCAAGGGCGGTGTGGTGCCGCGCGAATTCATACCTGCTGTCAAAAAAGGCGTCGAAGACTCGCTGCCGGCGGGCGTATTGGCAGGCTATCCGGTGGTCGACGTGAAGGTCACACTGACCTTTGGCTCGTACCACGAGGTCGACTCGAACGAAAACGCGTTCAAGATGGCCGCCTCCTTGGGATTCAAGGACGGTTGCCGCAAGGCGAGCCCGGTGATTCTTGAACCCATGATGGCGGTCGAAGTCGAGACGCCCGAGGACTATGCTGGCAATGTAATGGGCGACTTGTCGTCGCGCCGCGGCATGGTGCAAGGTATGGACGATATGCAGGGCGGCGGCAAGGTCATCAAGGCAGAAGTCCCGTTGTCGGAAATGTTCGGCTACTCGACCACGCTGCGGTCCATGTCGCAAGGCCGCGCCACCTACACGATGGAGTTCAAGCACTATGCCGAAGCTCCCAAGAATGTGGCTGACGCCATCATGACGGCAAGAGGCAAATAGTGACCTGGGGTTGGACCCGCGAAGCGGCTCCAACCCCTCTTAAAACAGTTCACTTCGCAGAACTCCTCAGGCATTTGTATTGATTTGAGATTCGTCTTTGCGGTCCCCTCCCCAGTTGCCAGCCGCTGGGGGCCAAGGGCGCTGCAGAAACGCTAAACCAACAGACTGGCACTGCTCTTTTTTGGAGATTTGAAAATGGCAAAAGGCAAGTTTGAGCGGACCAAGCCGCACGTGAACGTGGGGACGATTGGGCATGTGGACCATGGCAAGACGACGCTGACGGCGGCGATCACGACGGTGATGGCGGCCAAGTTTGGCGGCGAAGCCAAGGGTTACGACCAGATTGACGCGGCGCCCGAAGAGAAAGCGCGCGGCATCACGATCAACACGGCCCACGTCGAGTACGAAACGGCCAAGCGCCACTACGCACACGTGGACTGTCCCGGACACGCTGACTATGTGAAGAACATGATCACCGGCGCGGCGCAGATGGACGGTGCGATTTTGGTGTGCTCGGCCGCTGACGGCCCGATGCCCCAGACGCGTGAGCACATCCTGCTGGCCCGCCAAGTGGGCGTGCCTTACATCGTCGTGTTCCTGAACAAGTGCGACATGGTTGACGACGCCGAGTTGCTCGAACTCGTTGAGATGGAAGTGCGCGAGTTGCTCGACAAGTACGACTTCCCCGGCGACGCCACTCCCATCATCCACGGCTCGGCCAAGCTGGCCATGGAAGGCGACAAGGGCGAACTCGGTGAGCAGGCCATCATGAAGCTGGCTGACGCGCTCGACAGCTACATCCCTACGCCTGAGCGTGCGATTGACGGCGCCTTCCTGATGCCAGTTGAAGACGTCTTCTCGATCTCGGGGCGCGGCACCGTGGTGACCGGGCGTATCGAGCGCGGCGTCATCAAGGTGGGTGAAGAAATCGAAATCGTCGGCATACGTGACACCCAGAAGACCACCTGCACGGGCGTGGAGATGTTCCGCAAGCTGCTCGACCAAGGTCAGGCGGGCGACAACGTCGGCATCTTGCTGCGCGGCACCAAGCGTGAAGACGTCGAGCGTGGTCAAGTGCTGTGCAAGCCCGGCAGCGTCAAGCCGCACACCCATTTCACGGCCGAGATCTACGTCTTGTCCAAGGAAGAGGGCGGGCGTCACACGCCGTTCTTCAACAACTACCGTCCGCAGTTCTACTTTCGCACGACCGACGTGACGGGCGCGGTCGAGTTGCCCAAGGACAAGGAGATGGTGATGCCTGGCGACAACGTGTCGATCACGGTCAAGTTGATTGCTCCGATTGCCATGGAAGAAGGTCTGCGCTTCGCCATTCGCGAGGGCGGTCGTACCGTCGGCGCCGGCGTCGTGGCCACCATCCTGGCTTGAGCTTGCTGATCTACTCAAGGCCGCAGGCCCTGAGCGTTCACAAAACCATACGGCCGTCATGCAAACGACGGCTGATCGCTCTTTGAAGGAATCGTCATGCAAAAGCAAAAGATCCGCATCCGCCTGAAAGCGTTTGACTACAAACTCATTGATCAGTCCGCGCTGGAAATCGTCGAAACCGCCAAACGTACCGGCGCCATCGTCAAGGGCCCCGTGCCCCTACCGACTCGCATGCAGCGTTTTGACATCCTTCGTTCGCCGCACGTCAACAAGAGTTCACGCGACCAGTTTGAAATTCGTACCCATCAACGTTTGATGGATATCGTTGACCCGACCGACAAGACGGTTGACGCCCTGATGAAGCTTGATCTCCCCGCCGGCGTCGACGTCGAAATCAAGCTGCAGTAACCTTGTCCTTGTGACTCGAACCTCGTTACCTTGAGGCCAGGGGCACCGACATGATGCGCGGCGCAAGTCGGGCATCATGTTCAATCTCGTGGAATACCGACAGCATTGGTTGCACAAGCTTGCGCAACAGTCATCAATCGGTATATACTTGCAGACTTTCCTGCGGCGACCTCTGGCCATCGCAGTTGAGCGCATCGCCCAAAGCCAAGGCTGACGGCGATGTATACAGTCAGCCCGGCCAATCGATGTCGGGCATCTGAAACAAAGGCCTCTTTAGAGGCTGGAGAAAAACCATGAGTCTTAGCAATCGTCTCGGATTGCTGGGCCGCAAGGTGGGCATGATGCGCATCTTCACGGACGACGGCGATGCCGTTCCTGTGACAGTGCTCGACGTGTCCAACAACCGCGTGACCCAGATCAAGACCGCAGAGATCGACGGCTACAGCGCCATTCAGGTGACGTTCGGCGCACGCAAAGCATCGCGTGTGACCAAGCCCGCCGCTGGTCACCTCGCGAAAGCGGGCGTTGAGGCCGGCGAAATTCTCAAAGAATTCCGCGTGCCTGCCGAAGTTGCTGCGGAGTACAAGCCCGGTTCGACCCTGCCTGTGTCACTGTTCACTGTTGGCGAACTGGTCGATGTGCAAGGTACGACCATCGGCAAGGGATTCACCGGCACCATCAAGCGCCACAACTTCAAGTCGCAGCGTGCGTCCCACGGCAACAGCCGTTCGCACAATGTGCCTGGCTCCATCTCGATGGCCCAGGATCCGGGGCGTGTGTTTCCCGGCAAGAAGATGTCCGGCCACAGGGGTGACGTGACCGTGACCACGCAAAACCTGGACATCGTTCGCATTGATGAAGTACGTCAATTGCTGCTGGTCCGCGGTGCGGTGCCGGGCGCCAAGAACGGCCATTTGATCGTGCACCCGGCGGTCAAAGCCAAAGTCAAGAAGGGAGCCAACTGATGCAGCTCGAGCTCCTGAATGAGCAGGGTCAGGCTACCGGCAAGGTGGACGCTCCTGATACCGTATTTGCTCGCGATTACAACGAAGCCCTGGTGCACCAGGTGGTCGTGGCCTTCCAGGCCAACGCACGCCAAGGCACCCGCGCGCAGCTTGATCGCGCGATGGTCAAACACTCGACGAAAAAACCCTGGCGTCAAAAAGGGACGGGCCGTGCCCGTGCTGGCATGACGTCTTCGCCCTTGTGGCGCGGAGGCGGCCGCGCCTTCCCGAATAGTCCGGATGAGAACTTCACGCAAAAGGTCAACAAGAAGATGTATCGCGCCGGCATGGCGGCGATCCTCTCCCAGTTGGCTCGCGAAGGGCGTCTGGCCGTGGTCGATTCGATCTCGATCGAAGCCCCCAAGACCAAGCTGCTGGCTTCCAAGCTGAAGGCCATGGGCCTGGACTCGGTGCTCTTGATTGCCGATCAGGTCGATGACAACCTGCTGCTGGCTTCGCGCAATCTGGTCAATGTGTTGGTGATCGAGCCTCGCTACGCCGATCCCCTGTCACTCGTCTTCTACAAGAAGGTGTTGGTGACCAAGGGTGCGATGGAGCAACTCAAGGAGATGCTGGCATGAGCGCACCTAAACTGGATCAAGACCGTCTGGCCAAGGTGTTGCTTGCGCCTATCGTGTCCGAGAAGGCCACGATGGCCGCTGAAAAGCACAATCAAGTCCTGTTCAAGGTCTTGCGTGATGCTACCAAGCCCGAAATCAAGGCCGCTGTCGAGCTGATGTTCAAGGTTGAGGTCGAGGCAGTCAACGTCGTGAATGTCAAAGGTAAGGTCAAACGTTTCGGCCGTTCTATCGGTCGTCGTGACCACGTCAAGAAGGCGTACGTTTCGTTGAAGGCGGGCCAAGAGCTCAACTTCTCCGGGGAGGCTGCGTAATGGCTGTCGTAAAGATTAAACCCACTTCACCTGGCCGCCGTGCCGTAGTGAAAGTGGTGCACAAGCATCTCCACAAAGGTGCGCCCGAGGCATCGCTGTTGGAGCCGCAGATACAGAATGCCGGCCGCAACAACAACGGACACATCACGATCCGTCATCGTGGCGGTGGACACAAACACCACTACCGCGTTGTCGACTTCGTGCGCAATAAGGATGGCATTCCGGCCAAGGTCGAGCGTATTGAATATGACCCGAACCGCACGGCACACATCGCGCTGGTGTGTTACGCGGACGGCGAGCGTCGCTACATCATTGCGCCGCGTGGCCTGGAAGTGGGCTCCAAGATCTTGAGCGGCTCGGAAGCGCCGATCAAGGCGGGCAACACCTTGCCTATCCGTAACATCCCGGTGGGCTCCACGATTCACTGCGTCGAGATGTTGCCCGGCAAGGGTGCGCAAATTGCGCGCTCGGCTGGTACCTCGGTGGTGCTGCTGGCACGCGAGGGTACTTACGCTCAGGTCCGCTTGCGTTCAGGTGAGGTGCGCAAGATCCATATCGAGTGCCGCGCCACGATTGGCGAGGTCAGCAACGAAGAGCACAGCCTGCGTCAATACGGCAAGGCCGGTGCAATTCGCTGGAAGGGTATCCGCCCGACGGTTCGTGGCGTTGCCATGAATCCGGTGGACCATCCTCACGGCGGTGGTGAAGGCCGGACCGGCGAGGGCCAGGCGCCTGTGTCGCCATGGAACACCCTCACGAAGGGCTACCGTACTCGTAACAACAAGCGCACGCAGACATACATCGTGTCGCGTCGCAAGAAGTAAGGGGTAGGGAATCATGACTCGTTCATTGAAGAAGGGCCCGTTTGTCGATCACCACTTGATGGCCAAGGTTGACAAGGCCGTGACCAACAAGGACAAGAAGCCGATCAAGACTTGGTCGCGCCGCTCGACGATCCTGCCAGAGTTCATTGGTTTGACGATCGCTGTGCACAACGGCAAGCAACACGTTCCCGTATATGTATCCGACCAGATGGTTGGGCACAAGCTGGGTGAATTCGCGCTGACCCGTACCTTCAAAGGCCATCCGGCCGACAAGAAGACCGGGAAGAAATAAGGACAGAGACGATGGAAACCCGTGCAATCGTTCGCGGTGTGCGACTGTCAGCCGACAAAGGCCGACTGGTCGCCGATCTCGTCCGCGGCAAGAAGGTGGATCAGGCTCTCAACATCCTGACCTTCACCCAGAAAAAAGCGGCTGTGATCATCAAGAAGGCGCTTGAGTCGGCAATTGCCAACGCTGAGCACAATGACGGCGCCGATATTGACGAACTCAAAATTATGTCGATCTATGTGGAACAAGGTGCCACGCTGAAGCGTTTCTCCGCCCGTGCAAAGGGTCGAGGCAATCGCATCAGCAAGCCTACTTGCCACATCTTCGTGTCGGTCGGCAACTGAAGGCTGAAGGAAGACTATGGGACAAAAAATACACCCGACCGGCTTTCGTCTGCCCGTCACCCGTAACTGGGCCTCACGTTGGTACGCGTCGAATCAAAACTTCGCCACGATGCTGCTTGAGGATCTGAAGGTGCGTGAGTTCTTGAAGGCGCGACTGAAGAATGCTGCGGTGTCGCGCATTCTGATCGAGCGTCCTGCCAAGAATGCCCGCATCACGATTTACTCCGCCCGTCCGGGTGTGGTGATCGGCAAGAAGGGCGAAGACATTGAAAGCCTGAAGGCCGAGCTGAGCAAGCGTTTGGGCGTGCCGGTGGCAGTCAACATCGAAGAAGTGCGCAAGCCTGAAATCGATGCGCAACTGATCGCCGATTCGATCACCCAGCAGCTCGAAAAGCGCATCATGTTCCGCCGCGCGATGAAACGCGCGATGCAGAACGCGATGCGTCTGGGCGCGCAAGGCATCAAGATCATGTCTTCGGGTCGCTTGAACGGTATCGAAATCGCTCGTTGTGAGTGGTACCGTGAAGGCCGCGTTCCGCTTCACACATTGAAGGCTGACATCGACTACGGCTTCTCCGAAGCCAAGACGACCTACGGTATCATTGGCGTGAAGGTCTGGGTATACCGTGGCGACCGTTTGGCCAATGGCGAGTTGGCTGTGACCAACAAGCCGGAATCGAACGAAGATGATCGTCGTCCGCGCCGCAATGCGCGTCCTGGCGCACCGGGTGCCCCAAGTGGCCGTGGACGTCCTGGTGGTGACCGCGGTCCGCGTCAGACTGGCGCTCCGGCTGACGGCGGCGACAAGCCCGCCGTTGCTGGTGACGCCACCAAGCCCGCCGTCAAACGCGTCGTGCGCAAGCCCGCACCCGTTGCCGGCGACGCCAAAGGAGAATAAACATGCTGCAACCCGCTCGCCGCAAATTCCGCAAGGAGCAAAAGGGCCGCAATACCGGTGTTGCCACTCGGGGCGCTAATGTGTCCTTTGGTGACTTCGGTCTGAAGGCCACCGAGCGCGGCCGCTTGACGGCCCGCCAGATCGAAGCTGCACGACGTGCGATTTCTCGTCACGTGAAGCGTGGCGGCCGCATCTGGATACGCATCTTTCCTGATAAGCCCATCTCGCATAAGCCTGCCGAGGTCCGCATGGGCAACGGCAAGGGCAACCCCGAGTATTACGTGGCGGAAATTCAGCCCGGCAAGGTGCTCTATGAGATCAATGGCGTGGCAGAGGAGCTGGCCCGCGAAGCGTTCCTGCTGGCTTCGGCCAAACTGCCGCTGCGCACCGTGTTTGTCACGCGCCAGATTGGCACTTGACGCGCACTAACGGAGAAACCAATGAATGCATCTGAACTGCGCAGCAAGGACGTGGCCGCCCTCGAAAAGGAAGTGTCCGACCTGCTGAAGGCACACTTTGGCCTGCGCATGCAAAAGGCGACTCAGCAGTTGAGCAATCACACCGTGCTGGGTAAGACCCGTCGCGATATTGCTCGTGCCAAGACCATATTGGTCGAGAAGAAGAAGGGAGCCGCGAAATGACGCAAGCTCAAGAAACGAATACCCGCACCCTGGTGGGTCGCGTGGTAAGCGACAAGCGCACCAAGACAGTCACCGTGCAAGTGGAACGTCGCACCAAGCACGAGTTGTACGGAAAGATCGTAGCCCGCTCACGCAAGTACCACGCTCACGACGAGACGGGCGAGTACAAGCAGGGCGACATGGTTGAAATCTCTGAGAGCCGCCCACTGTCGAAGACCAAGAATTGGGTTGTGACCCGATTGGTTGCAAAAGCACAAAACGTCTAAGACATATCGCGAGTGGGGATGGAACCCTCGCTTCGCCATAGCGGCCGAAACGCTGGAATAGTGGCGCATCGGCCGCTTGCCGTTTAGCCCGTCAGGGCTTTGCGGCTTTGATTCAACAACAGGAGACTCACATGCTCAAGATTGGTGACAAGCTGCCCGCTGGCAGCCTGCAGGAATTCGTCGAAGTCGAAGGCAATGGCTGCAGCGTAGGGCCGAACACGGTCGATATTGAACTAGCGACAGCGGGTAAGGCGATTGCCATCTTCGCACTGCCTGGTGCGTTTACGCCGACCTGCTCGGCTCAGCATGTTCCGGGCTATAAACAGCACGCTGAAGCCCTGAGGGCGACGGGTGTGGACGAAATCTGGTGCATTTCGGTGAATGACGCCTTTGTCATGGGTGCCTGGGCACGCGACCAGGCTACAGCCGGCACGGTGCGCATGATGGCCGATGGAAGTGCCAATTTTGCCAAAGCCACCGGACTGACGTTGGACTTGACAGCGCGCGGCATGGGATTGCGCTCGCAGCGCTACTCGATGCTGGTCGTCGATGGTGTCGTCAAGACGCTGAACATCGAGGCGCCCGGCAAGTTCGAAGTGAGCGACGCCAATACGATGCTGATCCAGACCAAGCAAGTCCTGGCCTGACCCAAGCCTGCCACGGCAAGTATTCGAAGACGATTGCAGAACTATTTGCAGCAAGCCCGTTGACAACGGGCCACAACTCACTGCATAATCTAACGCTTCGCTGGATTCACCGGCTACGTCACACGGCGTAGCCGGACTCCAGTTCCGCCCAAAATCACCGGGCTCGTGCCGCCCTCACAAATGTGAGGATTTTGCGAGACTGGCTTACGGGCCCAAGACTGACCGCCGCAGCACTTGTGCTTGCAGCGGGAGAAGTTGGGTACAGACATGATTCAAATGCAATCGCGACTTGATGTCGCAGACAACACTGGCGCTAAATCCGTCATGTGTATCAAGGTGCTCGGTGGCTCCAGGCGCAGGTATGCCGGAATTGGCGACATCATCAAGGTCAGCATCAAAGAAGCTGCGCCGCGTGGACGCGTCAAGAAGGGCGAAGTCTATAGCGCCGTGGTCGTGCGCACCGCCAAGGGCGTGCGCCGTCAGGATGGTTCTTTGATCAAATTCGACGGTAATGCAGCTGTGCTGCTGAATGCCAAGCTCGAACCCATCGGTACGCGCATCTTCGGCCCGGTTACGCGTGAACTGCGTACCGAGCGTTTCATGAAGATCGTGTCGCTGGCACCCGAAGTGCTTTGAGCGCAGCCACAGTCAAAGGTACTGCCATGAACAAGATTCGTAAAGGCGACCAGGTCATCGTATTGACCGGCCGCGACAAAGGTAAGCGCGGCAGCGTGTCGCTGCGCGTCGACGTCGACCATGTCGTCGTCGACGGCGTCAATGTCGTCAAGAAACACGTCAAGCCCAATCCCATGAAGGGGACCACGGGCGGTGTGGTTGACAAGACGATGCCGATCCATCAATCCAACGTGGCGATCTATAACGCCGCATCCGGTAAGGCCGATCGCGTGGGTATCAAGTTGCTCGGCGACGGCAAGAAGGTGCGCGTCTACAAGTCGACCGGCGAACAGATCAAGGCTTAAGGGGTTCGACATGGCTCGTTTGCAAGCGTTTTACCGCGAAAAAGTGCTGCCGGACCTCGTGCAGAAGTTTGGCTACAAGTCCGTCATGGAAGTGCCGCGCATCACCAAGATCACACTGAATATGGGTGTGAGCGAGGCTGTCGCCGACAAGAAGGTGATGGACCATGCCGTGAGCGACCTGACCAAGATTGCCGGCCAAAAGCCCGTCGTCACCAAGTCGAAAAAGGCGATCGCCGGGTTCAAGATCCGCGAAATGGTTCCGATCGGCTGCATGGTGACTTTGCGCGGCGTGCGGATGTACGAATTCCTGGATCGCTTTGTCACCATCGCGTTGCCACGTGTGCGTGACTTCCGCGGTATTTCAGCGCGCTCGTTCGACGGTCGTGGCAACTACAACATCGGCGTCAAAGAGCAGATCATCTTCCCGGAAGTGGACTATGACAAGGTCGATGCCGTGCGTGGGTTGAACATCAGCATCACGACGTCGGCGAAGAGTGATGACGAATGCAAGGCGCTGCTGGCGGCCTTCAAATTCCCGTTCAAGACTGAGGTGATCCGTGGCTAAACTCTCGCTCATACAGCGCGAACTCAAGCGTGAAATGCTGGTTGCCAAGTACGCTAAGAAATATGCGGAACTGAAGGCCATCATCAACGACGCGAAGAAGTCTGATGAAGAGCGCTATGCGGCACGTCTGGAACTGCAGAAGTTCCCCCGCAATGCCTACCCGACCCGTCAGCGCAACCGTTGCGCATTGACAGGCCGTCCTCGCGGCACATTCCGCAAGTTCGGTTTGGGTCGCAACAAGATCCGCGAGCTGGCGTTCAAGGGCGACATCCCTGGTGTCGTCAAGGCCAGCTGGTAATCGGCTCGATTAGGAGAAATCGCAAATGAGCATGAGTGATCCTATCGCCGATATGCTGACTCGCATTCGTAACGCCCAGAGCGTCGCGAAGGTCAGCGTGACGATGCCGTCCTCGAAGGTGAAGGTGGCGATTGCCCAAGTCCTGAAGGACGAAGGCTATATCGACAGCTTTGCGGTGCGTGGCGAAGCCGCCAAGCCGCAACTCGAGATCGCGTTGAAGTACTACGCCGGCCGTCCTGTCATCGAGCGTATCGAGCGCGTGAGCCGGCCAGGCCTGCGCATTTACAAGGGCCGTCACGATATTCCCCAGGTCATGAATGGCATGGGTGTGGCGATTGTCACTACGCCGCAAGGTGTGATGACTGACCGTAAAGCACGTCAGACCGGTATCGGTGGCGAAGTGCTTTGCTACGTCGCCTGACGCAAGGAGATAAGACAATGTCCCGCGTTGGAAAAATGCCGATCGTCGTCCCCCAAGGTGTGGACGTCGCGATCAGCGCAGAACAAATCAGCATCAAGGGTTCGATGGGCACGCTTGTGCGCGCCGTCAATCCTCTGGTCAACGTTAAGAGCGAGGGGGGGCAGTTGACGTTTTCCCCCGCCAACGACTCGACCGCAGCCAATGCCATGAGCGGCACGATGCGTGCTCTGGTGGCCGGCATGGTCAACGGAGTGAGCAAGGGCTTTGAGAAGAAGCTGTCCTTGGTGGGCGTTGGATATCGCGCCCAGGCCCAGGGGCAAAAGCTGAATCTGCAAATCGGCTTCTCGCATCCGGTGGTGAAAGACATGCCGGTTGGCATCAAGGTCGAGACTCCGACCCAGACCGAGATCCTGATCAAGGGTGCGGACCGTCAAGCAGTGGGACAGTTGGCTGCCGAAGTGCGCGCCTTCCGTCCGCCCGAACCCTACAAGGGCAAAGGCATCCGCTACGCCAACGAGAAGGTCTCGATCAAAGAGACCAAGAAGAAGTAAAGGGCAGCGATATGTTGAACAAAAAAGATCAGCGCATCCGTCGCTCGCGTCAAACCCGCGTACGTATCGCTTTGCAACGCGTGGCGCGCCTGACGGTGTTCCGCTCCAATTTGCATATTTACGCCAGCGTCATTTCAGACGACGGCACAAAGGTGCTTGCCACAGCCTCCACCGTCGAGAAGGAGGTGCGCGACCAACTCGCCGCTTCGGGCAGTGGTGGCAACGTGGCCGCAGCGCAGATCATCGGCAAGCGAATTGCTGAAAAAGCCAAGGCTGCCGGGATAGAAAAAGTGGCCTTCGACCGTGCGGGCTTCGCCTACCACGGGCGTGTCAAGGCCTTGGCTGAAGCCGCTCGCGAAGCAGGCTTGCAGTTCTAAGCGCCGAATAAGCGCAGAAGCGACGAAGGATTTCGAAAATGGCAAAGTTTCAACCCCGCGCAGCCACCGAAGGCAATGACGACGGTCTGAAAGAGAAGATGATCGCCGTCAATCGCGTCACCAAGGTCGTGAAGGGTGGGCGTACGCTCAGCTTCGCGGCTTTGACCGTCGTTGGCGATGGCGATGGTCGCGTCGGCATGGGCAAGGGCAAGGCCAAGGAAGTGCCGGTTGCGGTGCAAAAGGCCATGGAGTCGGCGCGCCGCAACATGGTCAAGGTCAGCTTGAAGAGCGGCACCATTCACCACATGGTGAAGGGTGAGCACGGCGCGGCCAGCGTGATGATGATGCCCGCGCCCGCCGGTACCGGCATCATTGCCGGCGGTCCGATGCGCGCCGTGTTCAATGTGTTGGGCGTCACCGACATCGTGGCCAAGAGCCATGGATCGAGTAACGCTTACAACATGGTGCGTGCGACCTTGGATGCACTCAAACGATCGACAACACCTGCTGATATCGCGGCCAAGCGCGGCAAGACCGTTGAAGACATCTTCAACTGATCGCGGCGAAGAAAGAGACCCATCATGTCTGACAAGAAAACCGTAACGGTCAAGCTGGTGCGCAGCCCCATCGGCACCCGTGTTTCGCATCGGGCGACCGTCGCGGGCTTGGGCCTGCGCAAGCTCAACAGCGAGCGCGTGTTGGAAGACACGCCTGCTGTGCGGGGCATGATCAACAAGATTTCCTACCTCGTGAAGGTGCTCTGAGCACATCGCGAACCGAGGACAAGCACATGCAATTGAATGACATCAAGCCAGCTTCTGGCGCCAAGAAAGCCAAGCGTCGCGTCGGTCGCGGCATCGGCTCGGGACTGGGTAAGACAGCGGGTCGTGGCCACAAGGGGCAAAAGTCCCGGTCTGGTGGCTATCACAAGGTGGGTTTCGAAGGCGGTCAGATGCCTTTGCAACGTCGCCTGCCCAAGCGCGGTTTCAAATCAACGACCTTGAAGTACAACGCAGAAGTCACGCTGACCGACCTGGAGCTGTTGGGCGCCGATGAGGTTGACATGCTGACCCTGAAGCATGCCCGTCTGGTGGGGCAGATGGCCAAGGTTGTCAAGGTGATCAATACCGGCACCATCACGCGCAAGGTGAAGCTCAGCGGTGTCGGTGCGACGGCGGCTGCCAAGGCGGCCATCGAAGCTGCCGGCGGCGCGTTCGCCTGAGCGGCGTGCGTCACAGTTCGAACAAGACCTAACGGAAGCAACTCATCGTGGCAACCAACCCGAACCAATTGGCCAAGAGCGGCAAGTTCGGCGACCTGCGTCGCCGACTTGTGTTCCTGCTATTGGCCTTGGTGGTCTACCGCATCGGGGCGCATATTCCGGTGCCTGGTATCGATCCGAACCAGTTGCTGCAGCTATTCAAAGGCCAGCAGGGCGGCATTCTGAGCCTGTTCAATATGTTCTCGGGTGGCGCTCTGGCCCGGTTCAGCGTTTTTGCGCTGGGCATCATGCCCTACATCTCGGCGTCGATCATCATGCAGTTGATGACCTATGTGGTGCCGACCTTGGAGGCCTTGAAGAAGGAAGGCGAAGCCGGGCGTCGCAAGATTACGCAGTACACCCGCTACGGCACATTGGGGTTGGCTCTGTTCCAGTCGCTCAGCATTGCGCTTGCACTGGAGAGCCAGGCCGGCTTGGTGATCAGCCCGGGCTTTGGTTTCAGGATGACGGCGGTGGCGAGCCTGGTCGCTGGCACCATGTTCTTGATGTGGCTGGGTGAGCAGATCACCGAGCGCGGTCTCGGCAACGGCATCTCGATATTGATTTTTGGCGGTATTGCCGCCGGACTGCCGGGCGCGATTGGCGGTCTGCTGGAACTGGTTCGCACCGGCGCCATGAATATCGTGTCGGCCATCATTGTGGTTTTCATCGTCGTGGCGGTCACCTATGTGGTGGTGTTCGTCGAACGCGGTCAGCGCAAGATCTTGGTGAACTACGCCAAGCGTCAGGTGGGCAACAAGGTGTATGGCGGCCAGTCTTCACACCTGCCGCTCAAACTGAATATGTCGGGTGTGATCCCTCCGATTTTTGCGTCGTCCATCATTTTGCTGCCGACGACAATGGTCAGCTGGTTCGCCACGGGTGACAGCTTCCGTTGGTTGAAGGACATTGCCGACGCCATGCGGCCCGGCCAGCCAATTTATGTGATGCTGTATGCGTCGGCCATCGTGTTTTTCTGTTTCTTCTACACCGCACTGGTGTTCAACAGCCGCGAGACAGCCGACAACCTCAAGAAGAGTGGCGCTTTCATCCCTGGCATTCGTCCGGGCGACCAGACGGCTCGTCATATTGACAAGATCTTGTCTCGCTTGACATTGGCTGGTGCGATTTACATCACCGCCGTGTGCTTGCTGCCGGAATTCCTGACCCTGAAGTACAACGTGCCCTTCTATTTTGGAGGCACGTCCTTGTTGATCATCGTGGTTGTCACGATGGACTTCTGGGCTCAGGTGCAATCGTATGTCATGAGTCAGCAGTACGAATCGCTGTTGAAAAAAGCAAATTTCAAGGCCAGCTGAGCTGAGCTCTTTTTGAAACCGAAGTAGAGAGCAACAAGAAACGAAGGCATGGCGAAAGACGATGTCATTCAAATGCAGGGCGAGATTCTTGAGAATCTGCCCAATGCGACGTTTCGCGTGAAATTAGAAAACGGACATGTCGTTCTCGGCCATATCTCTGGAAAGATGCGCATGCACTACATACGCATTCTCCCAGGTGACAAGGTGACGGTCGAGTTGACTCCGTACGATTTGAGTCGTGCTCGCATCGTGTTCCGGGCGAAGTGAGCGTTGTATGAAACCCGGACGCGCCATGAGCGCTAATGTGAGTTCAAGGAGCAGAACATGAAGGTTTCGGCATCCGTAAAGAAGATGTGCCGCAATTGCAAGATCATCCGCCGCAAGGGCGTGGTGCGTGTGATCTGTACCGATCCCCGCCACAAGCAGCGCCAGGGCTGATTGCTGCACGACAAGCGAATAGAGGAAGCAAATGGCACGTATTGCTGGTATCAACATTCCGCCGCAAAAGCACACCGAGATCGGTCTGACCGCAATCTATGGCATTGGCCGTACGACTGCGCAGAAGATCTGCGAGAGTTGCGGCATCCCGTTCGAGAAGAAGGTCAAGGACCTGAACGACGCCGACCTGGAGAAGATCCGGGAAGAAGTCGGTCGGATGACCATTGAAGGCGATCTGCGCCGCGAGATGTCGATCAACATCAAGCGTCTGATGGACTTGGGCTGCTACCGCGGCTTTCGGCATCGCCGCGGTCTGCCAGTGCGCGGTCAGCGCACACGCACGAATGCGCGCACCCGCAAGGGACCGCGCAAGTCCGGCGCGACAGGCAAGAAGTGATCGACCTCGGCATCCACTGAAAGAAGCTCAATATGGCTAAAGCACCAAATAGTTCGGCTGCCCAGCGCGTACGCAAGAAGGTTCGCAAAAATGTGGCCGACGGCATCGCGCACGTGCATGCCTCGTTCAACAACACCATCATCACCATCACCGATCGCCAAGGCGGCGCTTTGGCTTGGGCGTCGAGTGGTGGTCAGGGCTTCAAGGGCTCACGCAAGTCCACCCCCTTCGCTGCCCAGGTGGCCGCTGAAGTGGCTGGTCGCGCCGCGCAAGAGCAGGGCATCAAGAATCTGGATGTGCGAATCAAAGGGCCCGGTCCTGGCCGCGAGTCGACTGTGCGCGCGCTGGGTGCGCTGGGCATTCGTATCACGTCGATTTCAGACGTCACGCCGGTGCCGCACAACGGGTGCCGTCCCCAGAAGCGTCGCCGTATCTAAAGGCTTTGGATCGTTGAAGCTGCTGTATCTGCAGCATTCGCTGCATCAAGAAATGGTTGCCGACGGGCACGCAAGTGCGGCGTCGGCGGTTTTGTTGAAGCCCACCGTCTGAGCCCCATAAAAACACTGGCCAGACTCGCGCGTAGCGGCGGCAAGCCCTGCGCGTCAGATTGAATAAGGACACGCAAAGTGGCACGTTATCTCGGCCCCAAGGCCAAACTCTCCCGCCGTGAAGGCACCGACCTGTTCCTCAAGAGCGCCCGTCGCTCGATTGCGGACAAGGCAAAGATGGACTCGAAGCCCGGCCAGCATGGTCGCACTTCGGGACAAAGGACTTCAGACTTCGGTCTGCAGTTGCGCGAGAAGCAAAAGGTCAAGCGCATGTACGGCGTGCTGGAGCGTCAGTTCCGTCGCTATTTCACCGAGGCTGAACGCCGCAAGGGCAACACCGGTGCGAACCTGCTGAGCTTGCTCGAATCGCGCCTGGACAATGTGGTCTATCGCATGGGCTTTGGCTCTACCCGCGCCGAGGCACGTCAGCTGGTGTCGCACAAGGGCATCTCCGTCAACGGCGAGGTGGTGAACATCGCGTCGTATTCGGTCAAGGCCGGGGATACCGTCGCAGTGCGCGAGAAGTCCAAGAAGCAGTTGCGCATCATTGATGCATTGAAGTTGGCTGAGTCGATCGGACTGCCGGCCTGGGTGACGGTTGACGCCACCAAGTTGGAGGGCGTTTTCAAGAAGGCGCCGGATCGCGACGAGTTCGGCGCCGAGATCAACGAATCGCTGATTGTCGAGTTGTATTCTCGTTAAGTGGCTTGGCTGATGCCGACCTCGTTCTCCTGGCGAGAAGGCGTCGGCATCGTGCGTTCCCCGTCCGGGGCTGGTTGTCCCGCTGCCCTGTGGCCCCTCAGCCTTATCGGTGTAACGAACCGAGGGTATTGAAAGAAAGACCTCATGCAAACTAACTTGCTCAAACCCAAAACCATCAACGTCGAGCCTTTGGGCGGTCATCGTGCCAAGGTGACGTTGGAGCCGTTTGAACGTGGCTACGGTCACACGCTGGGCAATGCGCTGCGTCGTGTGCTGCTGTCTTCAATGGTGGGATATGCGCCGACGGAAGTGACGATTGCCGGCGTGCTCCATGAATACTCGAACGTCGATGGCGTGCAAGAAGACGTGGTCCACATCATGCTCAACCTCAAGGGCGTGGTGTTCCGCCTGCACAACCGCGATGAAGTTACGCTGGTGCTGCGCAAGGAGGGCGAAGGCCCGGTCACTGCAGCTGACATCCAGACTCCGCACGATGTCGAGATCATCAATCCTGAGCATGTGATCGCCAACCTGTCGCAAGGCGGCAAGCTCGACATGCAGATCAAGGTCGAAAAGGGCCGCGGCTACGTGCCCGGCACCATGCGCCGCTACGGCGACGAGGCGACCAAGTCGATTGGCCGCATCGTGCTGGATGCCTCGTTCTCACCGGTCAGCCGCGTCAGCTACACAGTTGAAAGCGCTCGCGTCGAGCAGCGCACCGACCTGGACAAGCTGGTGATGGAGATTGTCACCAACGGTGCAATTTCGTCCGAAGAGGCGATTCGGGCCTCGGCCAAGATTCTGGTTGAGCAACTCGCTGTGTTCGCCCAATTGCAAGGTACCGATCTGATCGATGCCTTTGACCAGCCGCCACAGCGCAGCAGCTCATTCGATCCTATTCTTTTGCGCCCGGTCGACGAGCTCGAGTTGACGGTGCGTTCGGCCAACTGTCTGAAGGCCGAAAACATCTATTACATCGGCGACCTGATCCAGCGCACCGAGACCGAACTGTTGAAGACCCCGAACCTGGGTCGCAAGTCGCTCAATGAAATCAAGGAAGTTCTGGCTTCACGCGGTCTGACCCTGGGCGCACGCCTGGAAAACTGGCCACCGCAAGGTCTGGACAAGCGTTAATTTGAATTTGGGCAGAGGGCTTCACCAAGAAGCCCGGCCCGGTGCACCCGACGGTACCTGATACGGCCGTTGGCTATAACTCAGTGAAAGGAAACGCACCATGCGCCACCGTAACGGTCTACGAAAACTCAACCGCACCAGCGAACATCGCAAGGCAATGTTGCGCAATATGTGCGTGTCGCTGCTGCAGCATGAAGCCATCAAGACGACAGTCCCCAAGGCCAAAGAACTGCGCCGTGTGGTCGAACCTCTGATCACTTTGGCCAAGGTGTCGACGCTGGCGAATCGCCGCCTCGCGTTTGACCGCTTGCGCGATCGCGACATCGTCTCCAAGCTGTTCAACGAACTCGGCCCGCGTTACAACGCCCGTCCGGGTGGCTACACACGCATCCTGAAGATGGGTTTTCGTGTCGGCGATAATGCGCCCATGGCCTATGTCGAATTGGTTGATCGCCCGGACGTGGCCGCCACAGAAGGCGCGGTCGAGGCCGTGGCTTGAGGTGTGGTGACACGCTTCATTGAGAACAGGCCGGCTCATGCCGGCTTTTCTTATGGAGATTCAAATACGGGCGCCGATAGGGAGCCGCGCCGATCGGCCAACGCCGCAGGTCTGAAGCGCAAAGCGTGGACAATCCGCATGTGCATCTTCACTGAATCGACCGCTGTCTCGGGAACCTAAGCAAACACTTCGGCATCCATCAGCCATGACAACCTTCAAGCATCGATCGCCCTTCTTGATTCGGCTATGGGTCGGTCTGATCAGCGTCTTCAGTTTGCTGACGGCTTGGGCCGCCGAAGACTTTCTGCCGCCCGAGCAGGCTTTTGTCCTTGACGTGCGCGCACTCGACGCCCGCACCCTGCAGGTGAGCTATGCGATCGCGCCGGGCTACTACATGTACCGCGAGCAATTCAAGTTCGAAGCCAAGGGCGCCACCTTGGGCGAGGTGGTGATGCCCAAGGGCAAAGTCAAGTTTGACGAGACCTTTCAGAAGAACGTCGAGACCTACCGCGACCAATTCATTGCAAAAGTGCCCGTGACCTCGGCGGACGCAGTGTTCGAGCTGGCGGTCACTGGACAGGGATGCGCTGACAAGGGGCTGTGCTACCCGCCGCAAACCACAGTGGCGAAGGTGGATCTGTCCAACCCGGCTGCTGCCTCGATCAAATTGCTCGGCGCCGATGGCGATGCCCGAAGGGATCCCAGCTCAGGTGCCGCTCCTGCTGCCAGCGGGGACGACGCGCGGCTTGCTGCGGCACTGCGCTCGGGACGATTCTGGGCGGTGATTGGCGTATTTTTTGTGGCTGGACTGCTCTTGTCGCTGACGCCCTGCGTGCTGCCCATGCTGCCCATCCTGTCATCCATTATTGTGGGCAAAGAGGGGGCCGGGTCGCGTGGGCGTTCCTTTGCCTTGGCCTCGAGCTATTCGTTGGGGATGGCGCTGGTCTACACGGCACTCGGCGTGGCGGCGGGCTTGGCTGGCGAAGGTTTGGCCGCGACTTTGCAAAACCCCTGGGTGCTGAGCTTGTTTGCGCTGGCGCTGGTGGCATTTTCGCTTTCAATGTTCGGCGTTTATGAACTTCAAATGCCGCAAGCCCTGGCCGGCAGTTTGTCGCAGACCTCCCGGCGCTTACCGGCTGGTCGACTCGCCGGCGTGTTTGCGATGGGGGGCGTGTCCGCCTTGATCGTCAGCCCATGTGTGGTCGCTCCATTGGCCGGCGCCCTGATCTATATCAGCCAGAGTCGTGATGTGATGCTAGGTGGGGCGGCCCTGTTTGCGTTGGCCTGCGGCATGAGCGTGCCGCTGTTGGCGTTGGGCGCCTCTGCCGGCGTGCTGCTGCCGCGTGCAGGACCCTGGATGGATGGAGTGAAACACTTTTTCGGCCTGCTGTTGTTGGGCGTCGCGTTGTGGACCGTGCAGCCGATTTTGCCCGCCAACTTGGTGCTCGCCTTGTGGGGCACCCTGTTGATTGGCAGCGCGATCGTGTTTGGCTTGTTTGTGCCGACGCCCGGCTTGGCGCGCCCGCGCGTCTGGTTGCGCAAGACCTTGGGCGCGGTGGCCGCGGTGTTTGGCCTGCTGCAACTGATAGGCGCAGCCTCGGGTGGGCGCGATGCCTTGCAACCTTTGGGCCATCTTGCCGTCAATCTGGCGGCAGGCGCTCCAATCCCTCGGCAAGAGTCATTCCAGCGCGTCGCCAGCGTGGCCGAACTCGATGCGGCCTTGGCAACTGCGGGGCGTCCTGTGATGTTGGATTTCTACGCGGACTGGTGTGTGTCGTGCAAGGAGATGGAACGTTTCACCTTCAACGAGCCGAGCGTCAAACGGCGCTTGGCCGGGGCCCTGCTGTTGCAGGCCGACGTTACGCAAAACAATGAATCGGACAAGGCCTTGCTGCGCCGCTTCAACTTGTTTGGCCCTCCTGGCATCGTCTTCTTCGACGCGCAGGGCAAAGAGATCGAAGGCACGCGCGTGATCGGGTTTCAAGACGCGCAGCGTTTCACTCAGACATTGCAGGCGGTCGGCCTCTGATTTCTGGCCCACAGTGCTATAATTCGAGCTTCAGTCGCGGGGTGGAGCAGTCTGGTAGCTCGTTGGGCTCATAACCCAAAGGTCGTAGGTTCAAATCCTGCCCCCGCAACCAAATTCCAAGAGGCACAGCGCCGAAGTCAACGCCAACCAAATCGGTTGGCGTTTTGCTTTGGTGCGCCCAGCATGGGCGCACTCCTGTGGGTGCAAGTCCCGCCGCAAGCTGACCACAGTGAGCGAAGTGAAGCGCAACTGCATGAGGGTGACCGATTGTGGGAAGGAAGCGTGGAGCGTAAGTCATGAGCCGATGGACAAGAACCAGATAGAAGGCGGTGCCGAGCAGGGCGAGCAGGCCAAAGACTGCAAAGCTCTCGTGGTCAAAGCTCAGGCGGCGTAAATCTGGCGGTTGTGTGATGAAGGAGTGCGACCCTTACCTGGGGAGATCTCGCCTCGTGCCTGAAAGGGCGACGGTGAAAGCCGGAGCGAGAAGTCAGCAGAGGCCGTAGTAGTCGTAGGCAAGGCCGCAGAGGCTGTGGACCGAAAGCGAAGGGCCGAAGGAATGGAAGGTATAGGCCTTGGGTTATCGAGAGAGGAGTGCCTCAGATGTTCACGCAAGTGAAGCTCGCCACAATGCCGGAGCAGGTGAATCTTGCAAGGGCGTGGCAGCGAGTGAACCGATCTCGCCGAACCCGAATCAGCGAAGCCAGGCGTGTAGTAGTGCAAACGTCTGCATGACCTCAACCATTCCAACCGCCCGGTGCGGACCCGCATGCCAGGTGGTGTGGGAGGGGAGTGAGTCACACTGACTCACCCCCTATCCCAATTGCGCCCGACCCTCCCCGGCGAGCAACGGCCACCCGCCACCAACAGAGTAGTTGCAGCAGTTCATAAATTGGGATATATTCCCAAACATGAAAACAGATCTGTCCGAATCGCGCGCTGACTTGGCCTTGGCGGCCGCTTTGCGAGTCTTGGCGCCTCTGGTGGAGCTGTTGTTGCACGAGGGCGTGACTTACCCGCGTCTGGCTAATGCGCTCAAGAAGACCTTTCTTGACGCCGCGCCCGGTGTTCTGGAAGCCAGCGCAGCCCGGGTCAACGATTCAAGCGTCAGCACATTGACCGGCATTCACCGCAAAGACGTGCGGGAGTGGCGCTCGGTCGGCCAGCCCCTGCCTCAAGCCAAGACCTTCGGAGCCGTGATGGAGGTCTATACCAAGTGGGCAAATGACCCTCGCTATTGCGACCACCAAGGCCGCCCGCGGATCTTGGACCGCAGCGGTGGCCCGGACTCGTTTGACGCGCTGGCCGCCTCGGTCTCGAACAATGTCGGTCCGCACACCTTGCTGCAGGAACTGATCCGCCTTGGCGTTGCGGCTCGCGTCGGAAGCGATTCGAGTGCAGAAGGCGGCAAGGTCTGTTTATGCGAGAACGCCTTCGTTCCGAGAGAAGGTGCTGCCGAAATGCTGCAACTGTTTTCCGACAACGTGGGTGACCACCTTGCCGCTGCGGCCCATAACCTGATGGGGGTCAGCGCCCCCATGCTTGAGCAAAGTGTGTTTGCCGATAACTTGAGTCCCGAGTCGGTCGCGGCCATGAACACGTTGGCACGCAAGATTTGGCTCAAAGCCTTCCATGAACTCGTGCGCGATGCCACGCTGCTGAGCGATCAGGACAGCAGCCAGAGTGGCGCCGATCAACGTGTCCGCATTGGCATGTATTTCTATCATGGCCCCAAGGTCGAGACCTAGGCCGTTCTGCTTGATTTTCGATATCTCCAGGAGCTTCAAATGTCCAACTTCTTAATTGCCCGCATTCGGATGATCAGTGCAATGTTCATCGCACTACTGCTTGTCGCAGCCTGCGGTGGTGGTACGAGTCTCAATGGCGTTGGCTCCGGTGGCACGGGCTTCGTCAGTGGCTCTGTCGTGAAAGGTCCCGTCGGCAGTGCCACCGTCACCGCCTATGGCATCGCAGGTGGTCAGGTTGGTGCACCGGTTGGCACGGCGACCACCGATGCAAGCGGAAACTTCACCATGGCCGTCGGAAGCTACGCCGGCTCGCTGATGCTGCAGGTGAGCGGGGGAACTTACACCGACGAGGCGACGGGCACGACCATGACCCTGGCCCCCGGTGATGTCATGACTGCCGTCATGCCCAGCATCACCTCCGGGGTGACCACCAGCGGCATCCAGGTCACGCCGGTCACGGCCATGGCACAGTCGATGGCAAGCAACATGGCTGGCGGCATGACCGACGCCAACATCACTGCTGCGAATACGGCCCTGGGCAACTACTTCCAGGTCAGCGACATTCTGCACGTTCAACCGATGAATCCTCTGGCAACGGGCTCTGGTACAGGCGCGAACCAGGACGCGCAGAACTACGGCATGACCCTGGCTGCGATGTCCAAACAGGCACAGGTGATGGGCTTGAACTCATCTTCCGCCTTGGTGACTGCGATGATGAACGACGCCTCGGACAATGTGTTTGACGGCAAGGCGCGTGGTGCCGCTGTGCAGATGGGTGGCATGGGAGGCGGGTCGATGATGCCGTCGAATACCGGAACGTCCGGTCTGGGTGCGGCCATGAATGCCTTCATGTCCTCAGCGCAGAACAAGTCCGGCATCACGACCGCGACGCTGATGGACAAACTGAACGGCGCCAGTGGACAGATCCACGGCAGTGCGCCATCGACGACAGGCTCCTCCGTGAGCGGCACAGCCTTCAACGGCCCGATGTCCAAGGCGACGGTGACTGCCTTTGCGGTCAACAACGGTGTCACGGGTGCGCAGATCGCCAGCACGGCCACCGACAGTCAGGGCAATTTCAGCATGACGCTGGGTGGCTATAGCGGCCCGGTGCTGCTTGAGATGCGCGGCGGCACCTACACCGACCTGGCAACCAGGACGAACCTGACCATGGGTGCCAATGATGTCATGAGCGTCGTGCTGCCCACGCCAGCCAGTGCCGCCAATGTGACCGGCGTCTGGATCACGCCCATCACCTCGATGGCACAGGCCCGGGCAACCGGCATGACTGGTGGCATGACGGACGCAAATATCGTCGCCGCCAATGCAGCAATGGGCAGCTACTTCGCGGTGAGCGACATCGTCCACACCCAGCCCATGAGCACCATGGTTGCCGGCGCTGCGACCAACACCAGCCAGGATGCCAGGAACTACGGCATGCTGATGGCTGCCATGTCTCAATATGCGAAGACGCTGAACTTGACCGACTCGTCTGCCCTGGTCACGTCGATGATGAGTGATGCCTACGATGGCGTCATGGATGGCAAGAACGGTCCGAGCCAGATTTCGATGTCGATGGGCGGGATGATGGGGTCCAGCATGATGGCGCCGACGGCGGGTACCAGTGGCATGGCCACGGCGATGACTGACTTCCTGAATTCCGCCGCGAACGCATCCGGTCTGACGGCGGCGGACATGGCGGCGCTCGTCCAGAAGCTCGCGACCTGCGACGGCAGGATTTGACAGGCAGCCGACGATCAGCGGCGGCGGTCCGCGTGCTCCCCTTGCGGCTGATCAGATCAGACCCGCAAGGGCCACGTTTGACACATCCGGAAATTGCGCTTTGCGAACGGTCAATGCGCGCCCCGCACGTGGCGTCGGGTTGCCGGCTTGCTGCCATGTCCCGCAGCCTTCTCGATGCCCTGCAAGATCCCGCAATCGACGGCCGCACGCGGTGCTGCGCACAGCTTGCGCAAGGCCGATAGTTCGGCTTCAAGCGCGCGCAGTTCCTGGATACGCTGTGCGACATGTCCGATGTGTTCGTCGAGCAGATCGTTGACCTCACCGCAGTCCGACTGCGACTGATCCTTGAAGCGCAGCAGCACCCGCACCTCGTTCAGGGTCATGTCAAGGTTGCGGCACTGGCGGATGAAACCCAGCCTGTCGGCATGGGCCGCCTCGTAGATACGGTAGTTGCCTTCGGTGCGCGCCGGCGCAGGCAACAGACCCTCGCGCTCGTAGAAGCGAATGGTGTCGATGGGTGTTGCGCTATTGCGGGACAGCTCGCCGATTCTCATGATTCAACCGCATGTGTGCAGAAGCCCTTGACTCTACACCCGCTCCATGGTTTGAAATCCGTGTCATGTCCAATCAACACGCCCACCATCAGCATCGCGCGCCCGCGGATACTGCACCGGTCTTTGTACCCGACGGGTCATGTGGCGACTGCTGCGGCGCACCGGTGTTGGCGCCGAGCGCTGCGACGGCTTCCAGCGCCGCGCTTGGCCTGCGCTACCGGATACCGGCCATGGACTGCTCCAGCGAGGAGTCTGAAATACGTCGCGCGCTCGAAGGCGTCGCCGGCATCCGCAGTCTGGGCTTCCGGCTCGGTGAGCGCAGTCTGCGCATCGACGCCGCCGACGCTGCGACGCAGACTGCCGTCGCAGCCATTCGCGGCCTTGGCTTCGAGATCGAGCCCTGGCCCGAAACCGAGTCAACGGCGGTAGCACCGAGCGGCGCAGCCACGCGCGACGATCACGCGCACGAGTCGATCACCGGACTCACCCGACTGCTTGCTGCCCTGTCCCTGGCCGCGGGCGCCGAGTTGCTGTCGTTCATGGCGCCCGATACGCTCGCGTTCAAGCTCGCCGGCCTGGCTGTCGCTGGTGGCGCCATCGCACTCGCTGGCTTGGACGTGTTCAAGAAGGGCCTCATCGCGCTAAGGCACGGCCGCCTCAACATCAACGCGCTGATGGCGGTGGCGGTGGCAGGCGCTTTCGTCATCGGGCAGTGGCCCGAGGCTGCCATGGTGATGGCGCTTTACGTCATCGCCGAGCTGATCGAGGCCCGCGCCGTTGACCGCGCCCGCAACGCCATCTCCGGCCTGCTGGCCACGGCGCCCGAAGCGGCCTGGGTGCAGCAAGCCGACTCGACCTGGGCTTCGGTCCCGGTGGCGCAGGTCCGTCTCGATGCGGTGGTGCGGGTCCGCCCCGGCGAGCGCCTGCCGATGGATGGTGTCGTCGTCGACGGCAGCTCGGCTGTCAATCAGGCACCGGTCACCGGCGAGAGCATCCCCGTCGACAAATCCATCGGCGACGTCGTATTCGCAGGCACCATCAACGCGATCGGTACGCTGTCGATCCGGGTCACTGCTGCGGCATCGAACTCGACCTTGGCGCGCATCATCCACGCCGTCGAACAAGCGCAGGGCAGCCGCGCGCCCACGCAGCGCTTCGTCGACCGCTTCGCGGCCTTCTACACCCCGGCAGTCTTCGTGCTGGCGCTTGCGGTCGCCGTACTCGGCCCCTGGCTGTTCGCGTGGCCGTGGCTGACGGCGCTGTACAAGGCGCTGGTGCTGCTCGTCATTGCCTGCCCCTGTGCATTGGTGATCTCGACACCCGTCACCGTCGTCAGCGGGCTGGCCGCCGCCGCGCGCCGCGGCATCCTGATCAAAGGCGGTGTTCATCTGGAAGAGGCGCGCAAGCTCAAGGCCATCGCGATCGACAAGACCGGCACCATCACCCAAGGCAAGCCCAGCCTCGTCGCGTGGTCGGTGCTGAGCACCGCCATCGACGCCGCCAAGGTGGAGCGCATCGCCGCGGCGCTGGCAGCCCACTCCGACCACCCGGTCTCGAAAGCCATCGCCGCTGGACTCACCCCACATCGCGTGGTGGCGAAAGACTTCACTGCGCTGGCCGGACGCGGCATCCAGGCCGAAGTCGATGGCGTGCGCTATGTGCTGGGCAACCATCGACTGATCGAGGATCGCCGGCAGTGCTCCGCCGAACTCGAGGCCACCCTGCGCACGCATGAAGAGGCGGGTCGCACGGTCAGCCTGCTCGCTTCGGATGCGGACGCGTTGGCGCTCTTTGCCGTTGCCGACAAGATCAAGCCGTCGTCCAGGCAGGCCGTTGCCGAGCTCGAAGCCATGGGCATCACACCGGTCATGCTCAGTGGTGACAATCAGGCCACGGCGCAGGCGATTGCACGCGAGGCGGGCATCACCGATGTGCGCGGCAACCTGCTGCCCGAAGACAAACTGGCCGCAATCAAGGCCCTGCAGGCGAAGTACGGCGCGACGGCGATGACGGGCGACGGCATCAACGATGCCCCGGCGCTGGCCCAGGCTGACGTCGGTGTGGCCATGGGCGCTGCCGGCACTGACATCGCGATGGAGACCGCCGATGTCGTCATCATGAATGACGACCTGCGCCGTATCGCCGAGACGGTTCGGCTGTCGCGCAAGACGCACCGCGTGCTGTGGCAGAACATTTCATTGGCGCTGGGTATCAAGAGCGTGTTCCTGGCGCTGGCGATTTTCGACAATGCCACAATGTGGATGGCCGTGTTCGCCGACATGGGCGCCAGCCTGCTGGTGGTCTTCAATGGCATGCGGCTGCTGCGCGGTGGCCCGAAGGGATAAGGCCCCAGCAAGATCGCAAGGCCACATTGCGCGCCTTCGCACCGGTGAGTGTCAGGGTCCGCCTGTCACGCGCAGGCTTGATGACATCGCTGTAATGTGGCCGTCATGGTCCGGTGCACTAAGGGTGGCAATAATCCCACCCAACGCATCTTGATGCCCATCCGAGCAAGCACACCCATGTTCAAACACAAGTCCCTCGCACTGGCGTTGCCGCAGGCGGCACGACGTCGCTTCGTCCAAGGGCTGGCGGCGGGTGGCGTCATGCTCGGCTTGGCGCCGTTTGCCAGGCCGGCCAGGGCGGCCGAGGGCGCTGTCTTGGGCGGTGCCGCCGTGCTGCGGGGCAGCGAGTTTGACCTGGTGATTGCCGAATCGCCGATCAACTTCACCGGTGCGCCACGCATGGCCACCACGATCAATGGCTCGATCCCGGCGCCGACGCTGCGCTGGCGTGAAGGCGACACCGTGACGATCCGCGTCACGAACCGCATGCGGGAGTCCACCTCGATCCACTGGCACGGCATCATCCTGCCCTACCAGATGGACGGCGTGCCCGGCATCAGCTTCCCCGGCATCGCCCCGGGCGAAACCTTCACGTACCGCTTCAAGGTCGAACAAAGCGGCACCTTCTGGTACCACTCGCACTCGGGCATGCAGGAGCAGACCGGCATGTACGGTGCGATCGTGATCGAACCGCGCGACGGAGAGACGATCCGCGCCGACCGTGACCATGTCGTGCAGTTGTCCGACTGGACCGACGAAGACCCGATGCGCGTTCTCTCCAAGCTCAAGGCGCAGAGCGACTACTACAACTTCCATCAGCCCACGGCGCTGGATTTCTTCCGTGATGCGTCACGCGACGGCACGCAGGCCGCGCTGGCCAAGCGCAAGATGTGGAACGAGATGCGCATGAACCCGAGCGACATGGCCGATCTGTCGGCGGCGACGCTCACCTATCTGATGAACGGCACCACACCCGCAGGCAACTGGACCGGGCTGTTCCGTGCGGGCGAGCGGGTGCGGCTGCGCTTCATCAACGGCGCAGCGAACACCTTCTACGACGTGCGCATCCCCGGACTGAAGTTCACGGTCGTGCAGGCCGACGGCGTCGATGTCGAACCAGTGACGGTGGACGAATTCCGCTTCGGCCCTGGCGAAACCTACGATGTGCTGGTCGAGCCCAAGGACGATGCCTACACGGTCTTTGCGCAAAGCATGGACCGCACGGGTTTTGCGCGCGGCACGCTGGCGGTGCGCGCCGGGCTCACGGCGCCGGTGCCCGCGCCCGACCCGCGCGAATGGCTGGCGATGGCCGACATGATGGGCAGCATGGGCGATATGGCCGGGATGGACCACGGCGCCATGGGTGGCATGGGTGCGATGCCCGGCATGGACCACAGCGCCATGGGTGGCATGAAGGGCATGGCCGGCATGGACCACAGTGCCATGGGTGACATGAAGGGCATGGCCGGCATGGCTGCTGCGCCGAATCCGGCGCCGAGCCAACAGGTGCGCCATGCGCGCACCGAGTACGGCGCCAGCACCGACATGCGCGTGGACACGCCGCGCACCAACCTGGACGACCCCGGCGTCGGTCTGCGCAACAACGGGCGGCGCGTGCTCACGCTGGCCGACCTGCACACGGTGGGCGGCCCGATGGACCCGCGCGGCGCCGAGCGCGAGATCGAACTGCACCTGACCGGCAATATGGAGCGCTACACCTGGTCGCTCGACGGCCTCGAATTCGGCCAGTCGACGCCCGTGGCGATGAGCTACGGCGAGCGGGTGCGCGTGATCCTGCACAACGACACGATGATGACGCACCCGATGCACCTGCACGGTATGTGGAGCGAGCTTGAGCAGGCCGACGGCACGTTCCAGGCGCGCCGCCACACGATTCCGGTTCAGCCGGCACAACGCATCAGCTTTCTCGCCACGCCCGAAACCGTCGGCCGCTGGGCTTGGCACTGCCATCTGATGCTCCACATGGATGCGGGCATGTTCCGCGAAGTGGTGGTGGTATGAGCAAGCGCCGAATCGAGACGAACTCCATGCTCAAGCCAGCACACCTGAGTGCGATGGCCCTGCTGCTTGCATCGACGATCGCGGTCGCCGCCGAGCAAGCTGCGGACCATGGCGGACACGCTGTCAGCGCGCCGCCTGCCGCGGCAGCGTCGATGCCGGCCGGCCAACAGATGCCCGTCATGGATCATGGCGACATGCAGGGGCAAGGCGGCGCAGCGCCGCCGCACGCCCGTGACCCTCACGCCAACTCGGGCGGCTACACGCTCGAAGCGGGGCCGTATGCGCTGGGTGGGCCACGCCAGCTGAGGTTCTCCGACGAACATGCTTTCGCCTCGGTGCGCGTCGAGCGGTTCGAGGCGTTCAGCACCACCGGGGGCCGTGGCACTGGCGCCTATGACCTCACTGCCTGGTTCGGGCGCGACTACGATCGCCTGGTGGTCAAGTCAGACGGCAAGATCACGGGCGGCAAGCTTCAGGAAGCCAGCACCGAGCTGCTCTGGGGTCACGCCGTCGCGCCGTACTGGGATACCCAATTGGGCCTTCGCCACGACGGCGGGTTAGGGCCCGACCGCAACTGGCTCGCTCTGGGCGTGCAGGGCCTGGCGCCGTACTGGTTCGATCTGCGTGCCGCGGCTTATGTCGGCGACCGCGGGCGCACGGCGCTGAAACTCGCGGCCGACTACGAGTTGCTGGTGACGCAAAGACTCGTGCTCCAACCGCGCGTCGAAGCCAATCTGTACGGCAAGAGCGACCCCGAACGCGAACTCGGGCGCGGCCTGGCCGACCTGACGGCCGGCGTGCGCCTGCGCTACGAATTGCGGCGCCAGTTCGCGCCCTACGTCGGCATCGAGTGGTCGGGCAAGTTCGGCCAGACCGCCGACTTCGCCCGCGCCGCCGGAGAGTCCACGCGCGACACACGCTGGGTTGCCGGCCTGCGTTTCTGGTACTGATCGCCCCACGGGCGGGCGCTGACGCGACCCGCTACTGTTCATTTTTTCAACGGAGAACGTCTCAATGAAGCTTGCATACAAAACGATGTCGATCCTGGCCCTGGCCACGCTGACCACGCTGGCGATGGCCGCTGGCGACCACACCGATTCCCATGCGAAACCGGGCGCTGCCGCAGCGGCCGGGCACGACATGAGCGGCATGCAGATGGATATGCACGAGTCGATGGCCGGCATGGCGGGCGACCCGGCCAAGGTTAGCCGCACCATTCCTGTCGAGATGAACGACACCATGCGTTTCACACCCGACAAAGTCACGGTCAAGGCCGGAGAGACGGTGCGCTTCTTCGTCGTCAACAAGGGCAAAGTCACTCACGAAATGATCCTCGGCACGGCCGCAGAAATCGACGCGCATGCCGAGATGATGCGCAAGATGCCGGGCATGGTGCACAAGGAACCGAACCAGCTCCGCTTGGCGCCAGGCCAGCGCGGCGGCATTGTCTGGAAATTCGCGAAGGCCGGGACGGTGACTTATGCCTGCTTGGTTCCCGGCCACAAAGAGGGCGGCATGGTAGGGACAATCGAGGTGAACTGAATGCGTCGCGCCGCGCTTTCGCGCCGGTCGTCCCAGGCCTGTTGCCTGCGCAACAGGTCGGCAAGCGTGGCGCGAATTTGTTCGAGATGAATATGTACTGCGACGGTGGTTCTTCATGAGCGGCTCGCTGAAGATCGCCCTGTGGATGGTCGCCGCCATCGGGGGCTTCTACGTGCTGCGTGAACACTGGGGCCATGTCGCGGGTAACTGGATTTACCTGCTGCTGCTGGCCTGCCCGCTGATGCATCTCTTCCATGGCCACGGCGGCCACGGCGGGCATGGCGGTCACGGTGCTTCGTCCAGCAAGCCCACCGACAAGGAGGGTTGACACCATGGACGAACCGCTACGACACGATCACAGCGGGCACACGCGGCGCCCTCCGCCAGCGATGCCGCCGGCCGAAGGCCTGAAGGACCCCGTATGCGGTATGACCGTGAGCGCGCAGTCCGAGCATCAGGTCAAGCACGCCGGCCGGCCCTACTATTTTTGCAGCGCAAAGTGCATGGCCAAGTTTGCAGCCGAGCCAGCGCGTTATGCCACTGGCAGTGTGCCGCCACCAGCAGCAGCCATGCCGACATCCACAGCGGGCACCATCTACACCTGCCCCATGCACCCCGAAATCCGCCAGGACCATCCGGGCAGTTGTCCCAAATGCGGGATGACGCTTGAGCCGGTGTTGCCGGCACTGGACGACGAAGAGCAGCCGGAACTGATCGACTTCAAGCATCGTTTCTGGTGGACGCTGCCCTTCACCGTGGTCGTGATGTTGCTGGCCATGGCGGGTCCCAGCCTGGGGTGGCTGGAGCCGCGCACGCAGAGCTGGACAGAGTTCGCGCTGGCGCTGCCGGTAACGCTGTGGGCCGGTTGGCCTTTTTATGTGCGCGGCGTCAAGTCGGTGCTCAATCGCAGCCCCAATATGTGGACGTTGATCGGGCTGGGCACCAGTGTGGCCTTCGTCTACAGCGCGGTGGCCACCGTCGCGCCGCAAATCTTCCCGGCCACCTTCGTGGTTGACGGCAGCGTGGCGGTCTACTTCGAGGCCGCGGCGGTGATCATTTCGCTCACGCTGTTTGGCCAGATTCTCGAACTGAAGGCACGCTCGCAGACCAGCGCTGCGATCAAGTCGCTGCTTGGCCTGGCACCGAAGACGGCGCGTCGCATTGCCGCGGACGGCTCGGAGCAAGACGTGCCGCTGGCCGATGTGCATGTCGGCGACCAACTGCGCGTGCGCCCGGGCGAGAAGGTGCCCGTCGACGGCGTGGTCGTCGAAGGCAGCAGCGCTGTGGACGAATCGATGCTGACCGGCGAGCCCATTCCGGTGACCAAGCGGGCAGGCGACAAATTGATCGGCGCCACGCTGAACACCAGCGGGGCCTTGGTGATGCGCTCCGAGCATGTGGGCTCGGCCACCGTGCTGGCGCAGATCGTGCAGATGGTGGCGCTGGCACAGCGTTCGCGCGCGCCCATGCAGCGCATGGCCGATGTCGTGGCTGGCTACTTCGTCGTCACGGTTGTCGCCGTCGCATTGCTGACCTTTTTCATGTGGGGCGTGTTCGGGCCGCAGCCGGCCTGGGCCCACGGCTTGATCAATGCGGTGGCGGTGCTGATCATCGCCTGCCCCTGTGCGCTGGGTCTGGCCACGCCGATGTCCATCATGGTGGCCACCGGCAAGGGCGCCACCCACGGCGTGCTGTTCCGCGACGCGGCGGCGATCGAAAACCTGCGCAGAATTGACACCCTGATCGTCGACAAGACCGGCACGCTGACCGAGGGCCGGCCAGTTTTCGAGCGTGTGGTGGCCGCCGTCGGCTTCAATGATGCGGACGTGCTGCGCCTGGCCGCGAGTCTCGACCAGGGCAGCGAGCATCCACTGGCGGCCGCCATTGTCGCTGCGGCGCGCGAGCAGGGGCTGGCACTGGACAAGCCAGAGCAGTTCGATTCGGAGTCGGGCATCGGCGTACGCGGCCGGGTCGAAGGCAAGGCGCTGGCCCTGGGCAACACGGCGCTGATGGACCAGCTCGGCGTGAAGGTGGTGGCACTGGCGGCGCAGGCCGAGGCCTTGCGCGCCCAGGGTGCCAGCGTGATGCACCTGGCAGTGGACGGGCAGTTGGCCGGCTTGCTGGCGGTATCCGACCCCATCAAGGCGACGACGCTGGACGCACTGGCCGCGTTGCGCAAAGCGGGCCTGCGCGTCGTGATGGCCACCGGCGATGGTTTGACCACGGCACGTGCAGTCGGCAAGCGCCTGGGCATCGACGAGGTGTATGGCGAGGTCAAACCTGCCGACAAGCTGGCACTCGTCGAGCGGCTGCAGAAGGAAGGCCGTGTCGTCGCGATGGCCGGCGACGGCATCAACGACGCCCCGGCGCTGGCCAAAGCGGATGTGGGCATCGCGATGGGCACCGGCACTGACGTGGCGATGAACAGCGCGCAGCTCACGCTGGTCAAGGGCGACCTGCGCGGCATCGCGACCGCGATCGCACTGTCGGTCGCGACAGTGGCCAACATGAAACAGAACCTCGGCTTCGCCTTCATCTACAACGCGCTGGGCGTGCCGTTGGCGGCTGGCGTGCTGTTTCCGTTCACCGGCTGGCTGCTGTCGCCGCTGATCGCCGCGCTGGCGATGAGTCTGAGCTCGGCCTCGGTGATCACGAACGCCCTTCGCCTGCGCGGGGCCACGCTGCTTCAGTCGTGACTGCGCTGGGCGCACCGGCCGAGCCGATCGGACACGAGGGGGCGTCGCTGCATGCACGCAGCCTGCACCGATACCTTGCCCCCAATTTGATACCGGACACCCATCATGAATGAGGCGCTCCAGCACTCTGGCCTGTGGGGCACCGCCGTCATCATGATCGTGGTTGCCTCTTGGGTGTTCTACCGTTACCTGGCGCCGAAAACCTGGCGCGAATGGGCCGGCGCGGGACTCGTGCAGGCCTTCATCATCGCCCTGTATGCCGAGATGTATGGCTTTCCGCTGACCATCTATCTTATGGTTCGTTTTGTACGGCTAGCCGTACGATCAGGGAGCGCCGTTACATTGATCCTAGAAACCGCAGTTGACCGCTTGTTTCCCGCTGGAGAGCCCCATGGATGCTGATGTTATTGCCCGCGAAGCTGTTCACCACTTGGGTGAGAGCGCTACACACCCGATTGAGCCGCCCTGCGGCGCGCTGGGTGCGTTGCTCGTCCTTGCAGGCTTGAGCCTGCCGCGTCCTTGCGCCTTCCCAGCCCACCCCATGACGGCCCACTCGGGCGTGTCCAACTGCGGTTTCTAGGTTGATCCGCGAAGGAGGCGCTGCCATCGGGGCAAAGTAGTCCGCCCGGCGGCAGATAGCAATCGAGCGCGCCAGCGGCGCGCTCGATGCGTTCACGGATCAGCTTCTCAGCTCTTCAGCGCGGTCAGCACTTCGTCGAGCATCTTCTTGGCATCGCCGAACAACATGCGGTTGTTCTCTTTGTAGAACAGCGGGTTGTCGACCCCGGCGTAGCCTGACGCCATGCTGCGCTTCATGACGATGGAGGTCTTGGCTTTCCAGACCTCGAGCACCGGCATGCCGGCGATCGGGCTGGTCGGATCGTCCTGCGCGCCGGGATTGACGATGTCGTTGGCGCCGATCACCATCGCCACATCGGTGGTGGGGAAGTCGTCGTTGAGTTCGTCCATCTCCATCACGATGTCGTAGGGCACCTTGGCTTCGGCCAGCAGCACGTTCATGTGGCCAGGCATGCGCCCTGCCACCGGGTGAATGCCGAAACGCACGTTGACCTTGCGTTCGCGCAGCAACTTGGTGATCTCATAGACCGTGTGCTGGGCTTGCGCCACGGCCATGCCGTAGCCCGGAACGATGATCACGCTCTTGGCTTCGCGCAGCAGTTCGGCCGTCTCAAGGCTGTTGATAGGCACCACCTCGCCTGCCGGTTGCGCCGCATCGCCCTTGGGCGCCGGCGTGCCGCCGCCGGTACCGAAGCCGCCCGCGATGACGCTGATGAAGCTGCGGTTCATGGCGCGGCACATGATGTACGAGAGGATCGCGCCGCTCGAGCCCACCAAGGCGCCGATCACGATCAACAAGTCGTTGGACAGCATGAAGCCGGTCGCTGCCGCGGCCCAGCCTGAATAGCTGTTGAGCATCGACACCACCACCGGCATGTCGGCGCCGCCGATGGCCATCACCATGTGAATGCCGAACAGGAGCGCGATGACGGTCATCACGATAAGCGGCAACATGCCGCCAGAGATCGACTCGGAGTGGATGAATGCACCGCCGAACCAGATCACGACCAGCAAGCCCGCCAGGTTCATCCAGTGGCGCCCCGGCAGCAGCATCGGCGACCCGCCGATCTTGCCGTTGAGCTTGCCAAAGGCGATCAGCGAACCCGAGAAGGTGATCGCACCGATCAGGATGCCGACGTAGATTTCGATTTCGTGGATGCTCTTTTCGGCGCCGCTCAAGGGGTTGGACGCGTCGATGTAGCTCGCGAACCCCACCAGGCAAGCTGCCAGGCCGACCAGGCTGTGCATCAGCGCAACCAGTTCGGGCATCTGCGTCATCTTCACGGTGCGCGCAGCGTAGAGGCCGACGGCGGCACCCACCACCATCGAGCCGATGATCCAGGGGATGCCGGCCGCGGTGACGCGCGGCCCGAACACCGTCGCCAGCACCGCGATGGCCATGCCTATCATGCCGTACAGGTTGCCGCGGCGCGAGGTTTCCGGATTGGAAAGTCCGCCCAGGCTGAGGATGAAAAGAATCGTCGCGCCGATGTACGACGCGGTTGCCAGACTTCCAGACATGTGGTGTCTCCTAGGAAATTACTTGCGGAACATGGCCAGCATGCGCTGTGTGACGGCAAAGCCGCCGAACATATTGACGGCGGTGAGCGCGATGCCCGCCACTGCCATCCAGCGGATCCAGCCGCCGGGCTCTCCGCTTGGCGGCGCGATCTGCACCAAGGCGCCGATGGCGATGATGCTGCTGATGGCGTTCGTGACGCTCATGAGCGGCGTGTGCAGTGCCGGCGTCACGTTCCAGACCACCATATAGCCGACGAAGCAGGCCAGCACGAACACCGTGAAGTGGGCCAGGAAGGCCGCCGGTGCGTTGGCGCCGACAAACCAGAACAGCACGGCGGCCACGGCGAACATGATCGTCAGCTTCTTGGCCGCCATGGGCTCGCTGGCGCTGCCGTGGCCGTGGCCCTTTTTCGCCGCTGGCATGGCCGCGGGCTTGGGCGCAGCGGGCGGTGCCGCCGCCACCTTGGGCGCCGGCGGCGGCCAGGTGATGCTGCCTTCCCTGACCACGGTCAGACCGCGGATGGCGTCGTCTTCCATGTTGACGTTGATGACGCCGTCCTTGGTCTTGCACAACTCCTCGGCGAGGCGGAACAGATTCGTGGCATACAGCGTGGACGACTGCGTGGACAGGCGTGAGACCAGGTCGGTGTAGCCGACGATGGTCACCCCGTGGCGGACCACCGCCTCGCCCGGAACGGTGAGTTCGCAGTTGCCACCCTGCTCGGCCGCCATGTCGACGATGACGCTGCCCTGCTTCATGCTCTTCACCATGTCGGCGGTGATCAGGCGTGGCGCGGGCTTGCCCGGAATCAGCGCGGTGGTGATGATGATGTCCACCTCCTTGGCTTGCTTAGCGTACATCTCGCGCTGGGCCTGCTGGAAGCCCTCGCTCATCACCTTGGCGTAGCCGCCGCCGCCCGAGCCTTCTTCCTGATAATCGACCGCCACGAATTCGCCACCCAGCGAAACGACCTGGTCGGCCACTTCGGCGCGCGTGTCGTTGGCGCGCACGATGGCGCCCAGGCTGGCGGCCGTGCCGATCGCGGCCAGCCCGGCCACACCGGCACCGGCGATGAAGACCTTGGCCGGCGCCACCTTGCCCGCAGCCGTGATCTGGCCGTTGAAGAAGCGGCCGAAAGCGTTGGCGGCCTCGACCACGGCGCGGTAGCCGGCGACGCCGGCCTGCGAGGTCAGCGCGTCCATCTTCTGGGCGCGGCTCAGTGTGCGTGGCAGCGAGTCGATGGCCAGCACCGTGACGCGCTTACCCGCCAGTTGTTGCATCAAGTCAGGGTTCTGCGCCGGCCAGATGAAGCTGATCAGGGTCTGGCCCGCATGCATCAGCTCCACCTCGACCGGGCTTGGGGCACGCACCTTGAAGACGATGTCCGACTTGGTCCAAAGCTCTGCAGCCGTTGCCACAACTTCGGCGCCAGCGGCGCGGTAGCTGTCGTCACCGAACTTCGCAGCGTCGCCCGCGCCGCTCTCCACGGCCACCGAGAAGCCCAGCTTGATGAGCTTTTCCACCGCATCGGGCACGGTCGCGACGCGCCTCTCGCCCGCCGCCGTTTCCTTGGGAACTCCAATGATCAAGGCCATGAACTCAACTCCTCAGGTGTTTGAAGCACTCGCCACACCGCCAGCGGCGGCCGTCAGCATCGGGACGATGCGCTGATATTTGCACCGGCCGGAGCTTACACAAAGATTGTGCAAATCTGCACCTTGAAAGGTATGGAGAGGCGTCTTTTCGAGCAAGCTTTGTGGGAGCGCAAAGCGCAGCGAGTCGGCGCTTGCCAATATCGAAGTTTGCAAAGTCGAGCTGCCATTGCCCGTCCCGCAACGCCGCCGGGCGTTCAAAGGCGATGGGCCGGCCTCAGCGCGCGGCCCAGCTCGCTGGTCGCTTGTCGATGAAGGCCTGCACGCCCTCCAGGGCGCAGGCGTCCATCATATTGCAGGCCATCGTGTTGCCGGCGTCCTCATAGGCCGCGGCAATGCCGTGCTCGAGCTGGCGGTAGAACAACTGCTTGCCCAAAGCCACCGCGACGCGCGGCTTGGCCACGATGCTGGCCGCGAGCTTCTCGACCTCGGCGTCAAGCGCTTCAGGCGCGGCGACGCGGTTCACCAGGCCCTTGTCGAGTGCTTGCGCCGCGCTGATGAACTCGCCGGTGACCAGCATTTCGAACGCGGCCTTGCGCGACAGATTGCGCGACAGCGCGACGCCAGGGGTCGAGCAGAACAGGCCGAGATTGACGCCGCTGACCGCGAACTTGGCGTTGGATGCCGCCACGGCCAAGTCGCACATGGCCACCAATTGACAACCTGCCGCGGTGGCGATGCCCTGCACGCGCGCGATCACCGGGAGCGGCAGGCGCTGGATGGCCAGCATCAGCTGCGAGCATTGCGCGAACAGGGTCTGGTAGTACATGAGCGAAGGCGCCGCGCGCATCTCCTTCAGATCGTGCCCGGCGCAGAAGGCTTTGCCGGCGGCGGCGAGCACCACGACGCGCGCACTGTCGTCAAGCGCAACCGCCTCCAGCTCGGACAGCAAGGCCGCCATCATCGCTTCGGACAAGGCATTGAAGGACTGCGGGCGGTTCAGCGTCAGCGTCACCACGCCGCGCGCGTCGCGGCGGTTCAATACGAGGGGTTCATGGGTCTCGGACATGCTGCATTCCTTTACGCTGAAGTCGCGCGCGCCTGCTGGCGCAACACGAATTTCTGGATCTTGCCGGTGGAAGTCTTCGGGATCGCCTCGAAGCGCACTTCGCGCGGCACCTTGTAGCCGGCCAGCAGGCCGCGGCAGTGCTGAATCAGCTCCTCGGCGCTCGTGCTCGCGCCGGGTTTGAGCTCGACAAAGGCGAGCGGCGTCTCGCCCCACTTCGGGTCGGGCTTGGCGACCACCGCGCAGGCCAGCACGGCGCTGTGCCGGTACAGCGCGTCCTCGACCTCGATCGAGCTGATGTTCTCGCCGCCCGAAATGATGATGTCCTTGCTGCGGTCCTTGATCTTCACGTAGCGGTCGGGCTCCAGCACGGCCAGATCGCCGGTGTGGAACCAGCCGCCCTTGAACGCCGCTTCGGTCGCCTGCGGATTCTTCAGATAGCCTTTCATCATGATATTGCCGCGAAACATGATCTCGCCCATGGTCTGGCCGTCGGCGCTCACCTCAAGCATCGTCTCAGGGTCCAGCACCGTCATGCCTTCTTGCAACTCGTAGCGCACGCCCTGGCGGCCGTTGAGCCGCGTCTGCTCCGACATCGACTCCTGCGCCCAGCGCTGGCGCTTGACCGCGCCCGCCGCTGGCCCGTAGACCTCGGTCAGACCGTAGACATGGGTGAGGTCTATGCCGAGCGCGGCCATGCCCTCGATCATGGAGGCCGGCGGCGCGGCGCCCGCCACCATGGCGCGCACCGGGTGGGCGATGCCGGCGCGCAGTTCGGGCGGGGCGGCGATCAGCAGGTTGTGCACGATGGGCGCGGCGCAGAAATGGTCGACCTTGTGCGCGCGCATCGCGTCGAAGATGGCTTGCGCCTCGACGCGGCGCAGGCAGACATGGGTGCCGCCGAGCAGCGCCACCGTCCAGGGAAAGCACCAGCCGTTGCAGTGGAACATCGGCAGCGTCCACAAATAGACCGGGAAATGCGGCATGGTCCAGGTGGCGGCGTTGCAGACGGCGTTCAGATAGGCGCCTCGGTGGTGGGTGACCACGCCCTTGGGATCGCCGGTCGTGCCCGACGTGTAAGACACCGCAATCGCGTCCCACTCGTCCTGCGGCCCGTCGAGCCGGGCCAGCGGCGCGTGGGCGGCAAGCAAGGCCTCGTACTCGACGCTGCCCAGGCGCTCACCTGCGCCCTGGTATTGGCTGTCGCAGACGTCGATGACCAGCGGCGCGCGACCATGCTGCTCGCGCAACATCTTCAAGGCCGGCCCCATCACCGGCGCGAACTCGCGGTCGGTGATGACGATGGCCGCCTCGCAGTGGTTCATCTGCCAGGCCAGCAATGGCGCGTCGAGTCTCGTATTGAGCGTGTTGAGCACGGCGTTGAGTGCCGGCACGGCGTAGTGCGCCTCGACCATCTCGGGCGTGTTGGGCAGCATCACGCTGACGGTCGTGCCGCGCCCGACATTCAGCGCTTGCAGCGCAGCGGCCAGGCGCGCGGCGCGCTCGCGGGTCTGCGCCCAGCTGTAACGGCGGCTGCCGTGGATCACCGCAGTCAGATCGCTGAACACCTCGGCGCTGCGTTCGACAAAGCTCACCGGCGAGAGGGCGACAAAATTGGCGGCATGCTTGGACAAGCCGGTGTCGTAGATATTGCTCATTGCGATCCCATCAATTTCCCCAGCCCAGGCGCTTGCTGCCATCGCGGCACGGCACAGGGCAAATTGTGACGTCGATGCGAAGCGGCGAGTAGCGGGTTTGTGCCCACCTTGGCGGCCTGCGCGCCCAAGCACACGCGACCAAAAAACATGGTATTGCAATGGGCCATGGAGCGCGTAGCATCTCCCTCCCTCATCAAGCCGGGGACCGCTCCGACGCCAGTGGAGAGCGCGCCGCCAGGCGCGCGACCGGTCGGCCTGTGATGAACTTGAGTGACGCCCCGGGGCCGCGTCGTTTCAAGGACTTGTCATCGGCCCCTTACCGGACCCGACAGGAGCATGAAATGATCACCTACATTGGTTTATTGAGTTTCTCGGAGAAGGGTATCCAAGGTATCAAGGAGACGACCAAGCGCGCCGCAGCGGCCAAGGAAGTGGCCAGGAAATTCGGTGTGAACCTGCGCGAGATGCTCTGGACGATGGGCGAGTACGACATGGTTTGCGTGCTCGAAGCCGAAGACGAGCAAGCCTTGGCAGCCTTCAATCTGGCCACGGCGGTGCAGGGCAATGTGCGTTCGCATTCGATGCGCGCCTACACGGCCGGCGAAATGGACAAGATCCTGGCCAAGCTGCCGTGAAGCGCAAAGCCCCAGGTGCTGACGAACCAGGCGACCCTGCCTGAACGTTTGCCGGGGTGAAGCGGGCCGGTGGCGCAGCAGCACCGCCGGCCCGCGCCCAAGTCTTTGCCTGCGACGCGTCAGCGCGATCGACTACGATAAGCTCGATACATCAGCGAATTCGACCGGCGCCCGACGCGGCGCCGGATGCTCAAGCAAAGCAAGGACTGCCATCATGAGTCGCCAGGTTTTTGTCGCCGGAGTCGGCATGATTGCGTTCAGCAAGCCCGGCGCGAGCGACTCGTATGACCAGATGGCAGCCCGCGCGGTGACGGCGGCGCTACTCGATGCCGGTCTGGACTATGCCCAGGTGCAGCAGGCCTATGCCGGTTATGTCTATGGCGATTCGACCTGTGGCCAGAAGGCGCTGTACCGCGTCGGCATGACGGGCATTCCGATCGTCAACGTCAACAACAACTGCTCGACCGGTTCGACCGCGCTGTTCCTGGCGCGCCAGGCCATCGAAGGCGGCGCCGATTGCGTGCTGGCCGTCGGTTTCGAGCAGATGGTGCCGGGGGCGCTGGGCAGCGTCTTCAAGGACCGGCCCAGCCCCTTCGACGCGTTTGATGAAGTCACCGACACGCTCGTCGGCATGGCCGACATCCCGCTGGCGCTGCGCTACTTTGGCGGCGCCGGCCTGGAGCACATGCGCAAATATGGAACCGGGCTCGACAGCTTTGCCAAGATACGCGCCAAGGCGAGCCGCCATGGGGCCAACAATCCGCTCGCGCTGTTCCGCAAGGTCGTCAGCGAGCAGGAGGTGCTCGACGCGCCGACGATCTGGCCTGGCGTCATGACGCGCTTGATGGCCTGCGCGCCAACCTGCGGCGCCGCTGCGGCGCTGCTGGTGTCGCCCGACTTTGCGCGCCGCCACCAGCTGCGCAGCGATGTGTTCATCAAGGCCCAGGCGATGACGACCGACACGCCCAGCACCTTCGATGCGGGCGACATGATGCGCGTGGTCGGCTACGACATGACGCAGGCCGCGGCGAACCAGGTCTATGCGCAGGCAGGCATCGGCCCCGACGACATCGACGTGGTCGAACTGCACGACTGCTTTGCGCAAAACGAGCTCATCACCTACGAGGCGCTGGGCCTGTGCGCGCAAGGCGGTGCGGCGCAGTTCATCGCCGATGGCGACAACACCTACGGCGGCAAGGTCGTCACCAACCCGTCGGGCGGCCTGCTCTCCAAAGGCCATCCGCTCGGCGCGACCGGTCTCGCGCAATGCTATGAATTGACGCATCAATTGCGCGGCAGCGCCGAGCAGCGCCAGGTCGACGGCGCACGCGTCGCGCTCCAGCACAACCTCGGTTTGGGCGGCGCCTGCGTCGTCACGCTCTATCAGAAAGCTTGACTCCCATGCAGCCACGCTGGATGAACGCAGATCTCGAGCTGTACCAGGACATGGTGCGGCGCTTCGTCGGGGCGGAAGTCGACCCGCATCAGCAACGCTGGCGCGAACAGCAGCATGTCGATCGCGAGCTGTGGCGCAAGGCCGGTGAGCTGGGCCTGCTGCTGTCGGACATTCCGGACGAATACGGCGGCGCCGGCGGCGACTATGCGCACATGGCCATCCTGTTCGAGGAACTCGCCGCGGTGGGCGACCGGGCGTTTGGTGTGCATGTGCACGCCATCGTCGCGCATTACCTGCTCAACCAGGGCACCGAGGAGCAAAAGCGCCGCTACCTGCCGCGCCTGGCCAGCGGCGAGATGATCGCCGCGATTGCGATGACCGAACCCGGCGCCGGGTCGGACCTGCAGGGCGTGCGCACGCGCGCGGTGAAGGACGGTGACGGCTATTTGATCAACGGTTCGAAGATATTCATTTCGAACGGCTATCTGGCCGACCTGGTCGTGGTGGTCGCCAGGACCGATCCGGACGCCGGCGCCAAGGGCCTCTCGCTGCTGCTGGTCGAGACACGCGACCGGCCCGGTTACCGAGTCGGTCGCATTCTCGACAAGCTGGGCCAAAAAGGACAGGACACCTGCGAGCTGTTCTTCGACGATGTTCGCGTCTCTGCCGACGCCGTGCTGGGCGGCGTCGAGGGTCGCGGCTTCGCGCAATTGATGAGCGAGCTACCGTATGAGCGCGTCTTGCTGGCGGTGTCGGCGCTGGGTGCGATCGAGCGCGCTTTGCGGCTCACGCTCGACCATGTGCGCCAGCGCAAGGCCTTCGGCAAGGCCTTGATCGAGATGCAGAACACGCGCTTCAAACTGGCCGAGGTGAAGACCCAGGCGGTGGTCGGGCGCGCGCTGGTCGACGATTGCGTAGAGCGGATGATCAAGGGCGAGATGGACACGACCACCGCGTCGATCGCCAAGCTCTGGCTCTCCGAGGCCGAGGGTCGCGTGATGGACGAATGCCTGCAGCTGTTCGGTGGCTACGGCTATATGCTCGAGTATCCGATTGCGCAGATGTTCGCCGATGCCAGGGTGCAGCGCATCTACGGCGGCACCAGCGAAATCATGAAGGAGATCATTGCGCGTTCGCTCTGATCTCGAAAGGCTGACCATGAATACAGTCAAAGACGCTTTGCCGGTGGCACAGAGCTACCCGGCAAGCACGCACGAAGTCGTGAACGTCTCTTGCGAGCTGGCCGACTACAACCTGTTCGATGCCGATCCGGCCTTGCGCGAGGCCGTGCAACGTGAGGGCGCGGCGCACGCCCAGGCCGACTTGAGCGCCTTCGGCGCGCGCATCGGCCGCGCCGATTATCTGGAGCTGGGCGCCCTGGCAAACCACCATCTGCCCGAGCTCGACACGCACGACCGCTTCGGCAACCGCATTGATCTTGTGCACTTTCATCCCGCCTATCACGCGCTGATGACGACGGCCATCGAAGCCGGCCTGCACTGCTCGCCGTGGAGCGCGCCGGGTGCTGGCGCGCATGTCGCGCGCGCCGCGAAGTTCTATCTGCACTCGCAAGTCGAGGCGGGGCACGGCTGCCCGATCACGATGAGCTTTGCCGCCATGCCCAGCCTGCGCTTGCAGCCCGAGCTCGAAGCGTTCTGGGGCCCGAAGTTGATGCAGCGCGAGTACGACCCCAGCGACCGCCCGGCGCGCGACAAGCGCGGCGTAACGATAGGCATGGCGATGACCGAGAAGCAGGGCGGCTCGGACGTGCGCGCCAACACCACGCGCGCGCTGCACCTGGGGCGCAGCGCCGAGGGCGACGCTTACGAGCTGGTCGGCCACAAGTTCTTTGTCTCGGCACCGATGTGCGACGCCTTTCTGACGCTGGCGCAGACCGCGCAGGGGCTCACCTGCTTTTTGATGCCGCGCTGGCGCCCTGATGGAGCCAAGAACCCTATGCAGCTGCAGCGCCTGAAACGCAAGATGGGCAATGCCTCGAACGCGTCGAGCGAGGTCGAATTGCGCGGCGCGCTGGCCTGGCGCATCGGCGACGAGGGGCGTGGTGTGCGCACCATCATCGAGATGGTGGCGATGACGCGCTTCGACTGCATCACCGGCTCGGCCGCCGGCATGCGCATGGCGCTGACGCAAGCGCTGCACCACTGCCAGCAGCGCAAGGCTTTCGGCGCCTTGCTCGTCGATCAGCCGCTGATGCGCAATGTGCTGGCCGACCTTGCGCTGGAGAGCGAGGCGGCGCTGGTGCTGGCGATGCGCCTGGCGCGCGCCATGGACTCGCGCAGCGATCCGCACGAGGACGCCCTGGTGCGCCTGGCCACGGCGGTGGGCAAGTACTGGGTCTGCAAGCGCACGCCCCAGCATGCGATGGAGGCGATGGAGTGCATAGGCGGCAGCGGCGTGATGGACGACTCGCCGATGGCGCGGCTGTTCCGCGAGTCGCCGGTGAACGCGATCTGGGAGGGCAGCGGCAATGTGCAATGCCTGGATGTGCTGCGCGCGATGCACAAATCGCCCGAGGTGGTGACGGCGTTCTTCGACGAGCTCGCGCTGGCGCGCGGCGCGAACAAGGTGTTGGACGGGTATGTGGGCGCGCTGCGCCTGGAGCTCACCCAGCCAGCCGACCTCGAGTACCGGGCACGCGGCCTGGTCGACCGCATGGCGCTGAGCCTGCAGGCCGCGCTGCTGGTGCGTGGCGCCCCAGGCTTTGTCGCCGATGCGTTTTGCCGCTCGCGCCTGGACAGCGCCGGCCACCATCTGTACGGCGCCTTGCCCGGCGGCGTCGATTGCGATGCCATCCTCAAGCGCGCCGCGATCGCCTGATTGCAGCGGCCTCAGGAAGTCAGACCGTAGACGCGTTCGGGCGGCAGGCGCGCGACCAGATTCTTGTCGGACTCCATGGCCACGATGGCAAAGCCCTGCGCGGCGGTGTCGCGTTTGACCACGCCGCTGATGGGCAGGCCTTTCTTGTCGGTGAGCGCTGCGACGATGGGCGTTTGCATCGTCGCGCCACGGCGGATGACGACACCCTTTTCGCCGCTTGCCAGCGCGACCAGCTCGCCTGGAGGGAAGATGCCGTATTCCTTGATCAGCGCCAGTACCATGCCGCTTCCGGGAGACTCCGCATAAGCGAGACGACCGGCCTCTTTGACGCTCAAGGCCGGGCGCGACTCGCGGGCGCTGATCTTGGCCAGAAACACATCGGCCAAGCGCAGCAGTTGGGCCATTTCGGTGGAGTCGGTGATGCCCAGGGGATAGCCCTTGCCGTCAATGTGCTCGTGGTGTTGGCGCACCGCTTGCAACCATTGCGCGTCGCTCACCCCGGCTGCTCGCAGCCGCGCCTCGGCCTGTTCGGGGTGCAGGCGCAATTTGTCTCTTTGCTCCTGCGGCAAGCGTCCGTATACGGCGAAATCCCCTTGCAATTCGACAATGCTGAGATTCATCGTCAACGCAGCTCGCACCACGCTGAATATGCGCGGCGCTGGCCATCCGAGACGGGTCGCGACCATCTGGCACAGGGCAGCCGCTTGCAACGAGTGCGTGAGCCCATAGGTCCTGAAACGCGAGGACTCCTGACGCACCGACATATAAATCGCAACGTCGCCGTCCTGCGCCACCAAGTCCATGATTTCCTTCGCAAACGCGTCGCATCGAGCCGGGAACCCCGTTTGATCCAGGCTCTTGAGCAAGTCGTCCAAGACCCAGATGACATGACGCCAGCGGGCGATTGCGGAGGGCGGCTGCGTCGCGGCCTCGACCTTGCGTCCCGCTGCCAGGGACTTGATTTCTTCAATGTCGGCAGACATGCCGCGCTCCACGAGTCCGTGCAGCTGTCCTTCGCTCGTGACCACCTGACCACAGGCAAGCAAGAGGTGACCCCATTCGTCGCGCACATTGAAAGGCAATGGCGAGCCTATTCTGATCTGCTTGGTGTCGAGTTTCAGCAATTGCATGGCGGGTCCTCGAGTGGATGGTCGCGACATGAGCGCGCAAGCTGCTGCACGACACAGTATAGGGATCGCGCGCTCGAATCAAGGCGAGAGCGGCGGGTCAATCTGGCGCCTGCTGCCTGCTTTTTCTGACCTTTATCAAGCCAAGCTCTTGCAGCGCCGCCTTCTTGGCCTTTCGGTCGGCGTCAATCTGGTGACCTTCGGCGCGCCACTGCGCAAACTCCGCTGGCGTTTCCAGCGTGATCGCACCCAGCGCGCCATGGCGGAAGTCGACAATCACGATCTCGGCCGCCTTTTGCAGATTCACGCGGCCGCGCCCCAGCAAGGGCGCGCGCTTGGCGCCAATCGCCTCGAGGACCTGCTCGTCGCTGCGGCCCGCCACGGCGTCGAGCTGATAGCGCGACTGCAGCGCCTGCGCATAGTGGGGAATCAGATAGTGGAGCAGCTCCAGCGCCACCTCTTCTTCGTCGAAGGCGTTGCGTCCGATCGCGCCGCTGGCCGCCAGGTTGTAGCCGCTCTTGGCGACGATGATCCTGGGCCACAGCACCCCGGGCGTGTCGTACAGAACAAAGTCGGGTGCCAGGTTGATGCGCTGCTCTGATTTCGTGACGCCCGCTTCGTCGCCGGTCTTGGCCGCACGCTTGCCCGTCAGCGTGTTGATCAGCGTCGACTTGCCCACGTTGGGGATGCCGCACACCAGCACGCGCATCGGCTTGGTGAGGCCGCCGCGCAGCGGGGCCAGGTCTTGACAGGCTTTGATCAAGGCCTTGGCGGGCGCCGTGACGCTCGCGTCCAGGCTGATGGCCCGGGTGGCGGGCAAGGCGTTGTAATGCGCGAGCCACTCAAGCGTGCGCGCCGCATCGGCCAGGTCCTGCTTGTTGAGCACCTTGAGCGCGGGCTTGGACCGGGTCAGCTCGGCCAGCAGCGGATTGGCGCTCGACCCCGGCAGCCGTGCGTCGAGCATCTCCAGCACCACGTCGACATCCTTGATGCGCTCGGCAATGGCCTGACGCGTCAGATGCATATGACCTGGAAACCATTGAATCGCCATCGCCAAGACCTCTCATGCTTGTTGCGCCACTGCAGTGCAGCACGCATTGTCCCTGCAAGACGGCATGTGAACGCGGCCGGCGCTTCGGCGACGCACGGTGGCGGCCGGCTGCGGCGCAGCTCAGGCGCTTGGGCGCGCCGGCCCCTTGATGCGTTCCACGAGTTCGCGCAGCACAGCACTCTCCTCGGGCTTGATCAGCGTGCCGCGCAGCAGACAATCGCGCACGACCTCTTGCACGCGCCACTTGATCTCGGTCACGATGGTCGTCACTTCGAGATGAATCTGCGGGTCTTCCAGTGCCGCCAGCTCGCTCAGCAGTCCGGCCGGGTCTTCCACATTGAGTCCGGTGCTGGTGAACGAAGTCTGCACGCGACGCATGCGCTGCGAGCTGCTTTCGAGAACGCGCTTGAGGTCGCCGCTGGCCTCTCCAATGCGCTCGTCGAGCCAGGGGCCTGACTCCATCCAGCGATGCGAGACGTCGATCAGAAACTCGACGCGAGGCAGAATATCTTCCAGCGCGCCGGACACCGCCGTTTCAAATTGCATCGGGGCGCCGGAGCGGGCCGCGCGGACGATCACATCCAGCAGCTCGGCGTTGAACTCTCCGGGCATCAATTTGGTGGCCACGCTGGCACTGGCCAGCGGCGAGCGGCCCGACTCGATGAGTGCCATCAACCAGTCGGCCGCGCCGACGATCTGGGCATCCACCGGCAGCGCGTCACCGCCAGTGCCGCGCGGATAGCCGAATCCGTCGAGTCGCTCGTGGTGCATCAACACTGCTTGGGCCACCTCGGCGCTGATGCCGTCCATGCCGCGCAAGACGCGATAACCCTGTATCGGATGGGTGACGATGTTGCGCCACTGCACCGGATCCAGCGGGGCGTCGCTGTCCAGGTACTTGGGGTCGAGAAAGAGCTCGCCGATGTCGTGCACCAGGCCCGCGATGGCCAGCATGCGGTGATGGTCGACCTCGGCCGTGAACATCCGGCGCCCCAACGCCATCGCCAGCATGGCCACGCCTATCGCATGCTCGAGCCGGACGTCGCGGCACTCGCCATAAATGGTCAGCAAGGAGCGCGCCGGAGCGGGCAGCGCAATCTTGGCCAAGGCCGTCGGCACGGCCTGCACGCGAAAGCCGTCGCACAAGGCCGCCAGCAAGGCATGGCGCGCAAGCAGTTGGCCGGCGATCGACTCGATTTTCTCCGCCGAGACGCCATCCATCACCTGCACGCAGTCTTCCAGCGGCTTGAGCAGCTTGTGCCCGAGCAGGCGATCGCGCACGCTCGGGTCGATGCGCGCCCCCTTGGGCCACAGCGTGGCGCCATCGGCGGAGACGATGGCGTGTATCGCGACCATCTCGTGCGTCGCGCTGCTGGCCACGACATGGTTGAGAAAGTGGGCGTTGACGCTGTTGCTGCCCTGTGCCTGCGCAGTCACCGGAGCACCCCGCCAAGCGATCGAAGGCAGGCAGTGCGCACCAGGCCATCGATGTTGTTGCTGACCGAAGCGGCCGAACAAAGGCGGGTCGAGCTCGAATGAATTGACATTTTCCTACCCCTATCTGTCCTTGTCTCGCGGCGACGCTTGTCTTGGCAAAGCTTGTTCTCCCCACGCCTGAGGCAGTCTATACATTCACGTCGCCAATTTGTAGCTTGCAAGGAAAACAGCTGCAAATCTGTTGCGTGCCGCGCAATCTTTGCGACCTGCGCCCACCAGATGCCCAGCGATTCGCGCAAGACCTGACCCGCCCGGCGCCGCGCGCTTGTCGAGAAAATCATCCAAGCCGATACACTCAAGTCGCTCACCATCGACTCCTGGAGGAACTCTCTTGACGCTGCTTCGCCAGGCCCTGTGCGCGCTGACTGCCCTGCTGGGGCTGCTGTCGGGAGCGCATGCCACGCCCACCATCGCCGCGGCGGCCGACCTCAAATTTGCGCTCGACCAGATCGCTGCCAGCTTCGCCTTGCAGACCGGGCAGGCCGTGAATATCGCCTACGGATCGTCGGGCAATTTCTACCGACAGATCGTGCAGGGTGCGCCGTTCGAGATCTTCATGTCGGCCGACGAAAGTTACGTCTTCAAGCTGGCCGACCAGGGGCTGACACCGGACCGAGGCGTGGCGTACGCCACCGGGCGCATCGTCTTGTTCGCACCCAGCAACTCGACCGTGCAGGCCGACGTCGCCGACCTCAAGCGTGCCATCGCCGACGGCCGCTTGCGCAAATTTGCCATCGCCAATCCCGAGCACGCGCCGTATGGCCGCGCGGCCAAGCAAGCGCTCCAGAGCCTGGGGCTGTGGGGCGCCATCGAGCCCAGGCTGGTGCTCGGAGAAAACGTCGCGCAGGCCGCGCAGTTCGCGCTGTCGGGTTCGACCCAGGGCGGCATATTTGCCTACGCGCTGGCGCTGGCGCCCGCCGTCGGCCAGGCGGGCAGCTATGTGCTGTTGCCTGAATCGCTGCATGAGCCGCTGCGCCAGCGCATGGTGCTCACGCGCAAGGCGGGTGATGTGGCGAAAGCCTTTTACGCGTATCTGCAGCAGCCCCAGGCGCGGCTGGTCTTGCAACGCTTTGGTTTCGCCTTGCCGGGCGAGGTGGGCCACTAGATGGATTGGCAAGCACTGCAGTTGTCGCTCAGCCTGGCCCTTGCCACGGCGCTGATTCTGATGCCGCTGGCGGTGCTCGTCGGCCGCTGGTTGGCCACCAGCACGCATGCGCTCAAATCGCTCGCCGAAGGCGCCTTGGCGCTGCCGCTGGTGCTGCCGCCCACGGTGCTTGGCTACTACTTGCTGGTCGCGATGGGCGGCGCCTCGCCGCTCGGGGCGCTGTACCAGGACCTGACCGGTCACACCCTGGCCTTCTCGTTCGAGGGCTTGCTGCTGGCCAGTCTGGTTTTCAACATTCCGTTCGCGCTGATGCCGATGCAGCGCGCGTTCGAGGCGATTCCCTCCGAGCTGTTCGACGCCGCGCGCACCTGCGGCCTGTCGAGCTGGCGCACGCTGTGGCATGTCGAACTGCCGCTGGTCTGGCGCGGCATCCTGAGCGGACTCATCATGACCGCGGCGCACACGCTCGGTGAGTTCGGCGTGGTGCTGATGGTGGGCGGCAACATTCCCGGCCAGACCAAGACGGTGGCGATTGCCATCTACGACCGCGTGCAGGCCTTCGACTTGAAGGCAGCGGGCCTGATGTCGGCCTTGCTGCTGGTGGCGTCGCTGGCAACGCTGATGAGCACCGCGTGGCTGTCTCGCAAGCGGTCGCCGCGTCTGTGAGCGCGCCATGTTGAAGGTTCGGCTGCACCAGTCCGGCCCGATCCCTTTGAGCGTGCAACTGCAATGCGCGGCAGGCGAATTGCTGGCGCTGGTGGGCCCGTCGGGCAGCGGCAAGACCAGTGTGCTGCGCGCCATTGCCGGCCTGTTGCCGGTGGCCGCCGGTCACATCAGCCTGGACACTGCGGTTTGGCTCGATACCGAAAGCCGCATCAATATGCCGGCCGAGCAGCGTCCGATCGGCATGGTGTTTCAGCATTACGCCTTGTTTCCGCACCTGAGCGCCTTGGCCAATGTGAAGCTGGCACTGCCGCGCGGCGCGCCGGTCGATGCAGCGCTGCGCCTGCTGCAGGACATGCAGCTCGACGGCCTGGCAGCACGGCGCCCGCATGAGCTTTCTGGCGGCCAGCGCCAACGCGTGGCGCTGGCACGCGCGCTGGCGCGCCAGCCCAAACTGCTGCTGCTCGACGAAGCCTTTTCGGCCGTCGATCAGCCAACGCGCCAGGCGCTGTACGAGGAGCTCATCAAGCTGCGCGAAAACGTTGGTGTGCCCATTGTGATGGTCACCCACGACTTGCGCGAGGCGCGCTTGCTGGCAGACAGCATGTGCATTCTCGAACTCGGAGAAACGCTGCAGATCGATCCGCCCGAGCAACTGATGTCGCGTCCGCGCAATGCCCGCGTGGCGGCCCTGGTGGGTTTGCGCGATATCCACTCGGGTGTCTTCTACCGAGGCGAGGCCGGGCTCGGGCGGCTGCGCTGGGGTGACGCCGACGCCGGCATCGATCTGCAAACCCTCGACAAAGGCCGCATGCTCGACGCCACATCGGTGCGCTGGGTCATTGCCGGCGAACATGTCCACCTGCACCTGACGCCGCCAGCGGGCGCGAACGGGGTGGCCTGCCGGATCGAGCGGGTCCACCGCCTGGGCGAGATCACGACCATCGAGTGCCGTCTGCTGGCGCCGCCGCAAATCCTGTTGCACCTCGAAGTCACGACCCGGCTGGCTACCCGGCTCGGCATGGCAGCGGGCGCCCAAGTCTTTCTGCAACTCGACCCGCAAGGCATTCACATCATGCCGGGGCGGCATGGCAGCGATGCAGGACGGAGCTCGGCGGCAGACCGTCCGTAGACGACCGCGTTCCGGATCGAGCCCTGGTTCAACGGCAGTGCGCCGCCCTAGCTCCTGAGCTCTCTGCGCAGCACCTTGCCGACATTGGTCTTGGGCAAATCGTCGCGGAACTCGATGTACTTCGGGCGCTTGTAGGCGGTGAAATTTTGCTTGCAGTAGTCGGCGATGTCTTCCTCTGACAGGGCCGGGTCCTGCTTGATGACGAACAGCTTGACGGCCTCGCCCGTGCGCGCGTCGGGCACGCCGACGGCGGCGCATTCGAGCACGCCAGGCAGCAGGTTGACGACCTGCTCGATCTCGGTGGGAAAGACGTTGAAGCCCGACACCAGAATCATGTCCTTCTTGCGGTCGACGATGCGCACATAACCCTGCTCGTCCATCACGCCGATGTCGCCCGACTTGAAGAAGCCGTCGGCGGTCATGACATTGGCGGTCTCGGCGGGCAGGTTCCAGTAGCCGACCATCACCTGCGGCCCGCGGATGCAGATCTCGCCGCGCTCGCCCAGTGCCACGTCGGCTCCAGCGTCGTCGCGGATCGCGATGTCGGTCGAGGGCATGGGCAGCCCGATGCTGCCGTTGAACTCGCGGATGTCGAGCCGGTTGATGGTGGCCACCGGCGAGGTCTCGGACAGACCGTAACCTTCGACCACCGGGCAGCCGGTGATCTTCAACCACTTCTCGGCGGTGGCCTGTTGCACCGCCATGCCCCCGCCGTTGGAGATCACCAGTTCGCTGAAGTCCAGTCGCGCAAAGTCCGGGTCGTTGGCGAGCGCATTGAACAAGGTGTTGACCGCCGGAAACAGATTCACCTTGTAGTCGCGCAGTGTCGCCACGAAGCCGGGGATGTCGCGCGGATTCGTGATCAGCAAGCACATCATCCCGAGGCGCGCGCCCAGCATATAACAGGCCGTCAGCGCAAAGATGTGATACAGCGGCAACGCACACACGGTGGTCAGCGGCTTGTTGCCGAGCGTGTCGGTCATCGGCTTGAACCAGGCCTGGGCCTGCAGGATATTGGCCACGACATTGCGGTGCGCCAGCGTCGCGCCCTTGGACAGGCCGGTGGTGCCGCCGGTGTACTGCAAGAAGGCCACGTCGTCGGGCCCGATGTCGACGCGGCGCAGGCTCATGCCGCGGCCCTGGTGCAGCGCCGCATTGAAGCGCGTCACCGAACGCTCACCACCCGAGGGGAGCCGGTACTCGGGCACCATCTTGCGCAAATGGCGCACCGCAAAGTTGACCAGCGGCCCCTTCCACCAGCCCAGCAGATCGCCGAGCGACGCCAGCACCACATGCCGGACCGCCGTGTGCTCGATGACTTCTTCCAGCGTGTGCGCAAAATTCTCGAGCACGATGATGGCTTGCGCGCCGCAGTCCTTGAGCTGGTGTTCGAGCTCGCGCGCTGTGTAAAGCGGATTCACGTTCACCACCGTATAGCCGGCGCGCAGAACGGCGGCGATGGCCACCATGTACTGCAGCACATTGGGCATCATCAGCGCCACGCGCGCGCCTTTGGCCAGGCCCTTGGACTGCAGCCAGGCGCCCAGCGCCTGCGACATCTCGTCGACTTGCGCAAACGTCAAACGCCGGTCCATGCAGACCGCGGCGTCGCGCGTCGCGTAGGTGCGGAACGACTCTTCGAGCAACTCCACCAGCGAGGCGTAGGGCTGGCCCTCGAGAACGGCCGGCACGCCGGGGGGATAACTTTTCAACCAGGGTCTTTGCACAGAATCTCCAGTACGGGCTCAAGCGGTTGTGGTCGGCGCCGTGCGTTGCGGCGGCCAGGGTCATTGCACTCAGTGAATGTCGTTTGCGCGACGGGTCCGTGAATTATGAAGCTCAAGCCCCGGGCGTAGCGCCGAGCACGCCGCGGCGGATCTGATCGAGCTCGATGCTTTCGAACAGGGCCTTGAAGTTGCCTTCGCCAAAACCCTCGTTGCCCTTGCGCTGGATCAGTTCGAAAAAGATCGGGCCGATCATCTCCTTGGTGAAGATCTGCAGCAGCAATTCGCTCGGTGCGCCCTGGTGCGTAGCGCCATCGATCAAGATGCGCAGGCGGCGCAACTCGGCGAGGTTTTCACCATGCCTGGGCAGGCGCTGGTCGATCATGTCGAAGTAGCTGTCGCTGGTGTCCTGGAACGCAACGCCAGCGCCTTGCATACCCTGCACCGAGGCGTAGATGTCGGGCGTGCCAAGCGCCACATGCTGAATGCCTTCGCCATGGTAGAGGTGCAGGTATTCGCTGATCTGACTCTGGTCGTCGCTGCTCTCGTTGATCGGGATGCGAATCTTGCCGCAGGGGCTGGTCATGGCCTTGCTCTTCAAGCCGGTCAGCTTGCCCTCGATGTCGAAGTAGCGCACTTCCTTGAAATTGAACAGGCTCGCGTAAAACTCGGCCCATTCCTGCATGCGGCCGCGGTGGACGTTGTGCGTCAGGTGGTCGACACAGCCCAGCCCAAAGCCGGCCGGGCAGGCGTTCAAAGGCTTGCCTTGCGCGTCGAGCAAGGGCACGAAGTCGACGTCGTAAATGCTGATGTTGCCGATCTCGCCAAGCCCGGCGCCGTTCTTGCCCTGCCAGCGGTCGACGAAATAGATCAGCGAATCGCCAACGCCCTTGATGGCGGGAATGTTGAGCTCCATCGGGCCGGTCTTGTTGTCGAAGCCCCAGGCGCCCAGATCGAGCGCGCGGCGATAGGCGAGCGCCGCGTCATTGACGCGAAACGCGATCGCGCAAATCGACGGGCCGTGGCTGCGGGCGAAGCGCTGCGCGAACGAGTCGGGCTCGGCGTTGATGATGAAGTTCACCTCGCCCTGGCGGTACAGCGTGACGTTCTTGTGGCGGTGCCTGGCCACGGCGGCAAAGCCCATCGACACAAACAAGCGGCCCATCGCGGCGGGGTCGGGTGCGGCGTATTCGATGAACTCGAAACCGTCGGTGCCCATCGGGTTGTCCCAGGGGGTGAATGCCATGAATGCTCCGCTGCGTGATGAAGGGTTGGGTATGCCGGCGACGCAGCCTTCGTCAGACGCAGCCCCTGCATGGCAGACCAGCGTTCAGTCCATCTCAAGCAGGGTGGCCAGCGTCGGCTCTTCGGCCATATTGAGCAGTTGGCTGATTTCCTTGACATCGTCGGGCACGGCCGGATTGTCCCATCCGTTGGCGGTGTGGCGCGCCAGCCGGATCGCCAGCTTGACCGTCAGGACCTGGGAATTCGTGGTCGGCTTGTTATCGGTGATGCGCACCAGCAATTCGGGCAGACGCCAGGCTTGCATCAGCGCGTTCTCGAGGTCGGTGAGTGTGATATTGAGAACATCGCGTTGCGCCGCCACGCTGCGCAGCGTGGCATCGGCCTCTTGGCGGCGTTGAATTTCGAGCGCCAGCGCAGGCGCATGGCACCACAGCAGCATCTCCGCAAAATCGTGCAGCAAGGCCGCGCTGTAAATCACCGGAGCGTCGTGATCCATGCGCAGCACCGCAAAGCCGAGCGCGAAATTGGCGGCTCGCTCAGCGCGCTTGATGACCTTGAACAAACCCTCAAGCGCTTGCGGGTTGTCGGCCAGCCGCTCTTCCACCGTCGGCTGCAGCCCGAAGGCGGCGAAAAATGGCGTGATGCCGAGCAGCACCAGCGCCGCGGTGACGGTTTCGGCGTCGGTGACGCGCCGGCTGGATCGATTCGTGGCCACATAGGCCAGCACCTTGAGCGTCATCAGCGGGTCGGCCGAAATCATCTCGCCCAGCATATTGGCGTCGGCTGCGTCTTCATTGCCGCGCAGCAATTCCAGCGCGTCGGCGGTTTCACCGAGGACGGGCATTTCGGCGGCCAGGAGATACGCGGTCCAGCGTGCCAGATCGGGAAGGGCGCGCGTCAGCGGGGTGAACGGCGTATCAGCAGGCATCGTGAGCGCAAGAAGAAGAGGGCGGCGATCCTCGCATATCGGCCAAGTCGGTGGTGGACTTGAGCACCTTGGACCCAAGGCGGGCAAGCACCAAGACCTGGCGCGCCATTGTGGGCACCCGGCACGCTTCTTACAAGCCGTGCGTCACGCGTCGCTCAGCGCGCCCTCATTCTTCCTCTTGCACGTGGTAGGCCGCCAACAATTGCGACTGGCTGTTGGCCGGCACGGGCTCGTAATGCGAGAGCTGCAAGGTGTAGCGTCCCTGGCCGCTGGTCATCGAATTGAGCCGGGTCTGGTAGCTGCTCAGCTCGGACATCGGCGCCTGGGCCTGCACCGTGATCGAACCCGCCACCAGGCTGCGCGTGCCGCTGATCTGCGCGCGGCGCGCTGCCAGGTCGCCGGTGATGTCGCCCATGCTGGCCTCGGGCGCGGTGATGTCAACGTGCACGATGGGCTCCAGCACCAGGGGGCGCGCCTCGCGCACCGCCGCCATCAAGGCCTTGCGACCGGCCGCGATGAACGCCACCTCCTTGCTGTCCACCGTATGGTGCTTGCCGTCATACACGATCACACGCAAGTCGACCAGCGGATAGCCGGCGATCACGCCGGTCTCGAGCACCTGGCGCACGCCTTTTTCCACCGCGGGCATGAACTGGCCCGGTATCGTGCCGCCCTTGACCGCATCGACAAACTCGAAGCCGGCGCCGCGCTCGAGCGGCTCGACGCGCAAGTAGACCTCGCCGAACTGGCCCGCACCGCCGCTCTGCTTCTTGTGGCGATGGTGGCCCTCGGCGCGGGCCGAGATGGTTTCGCGGTAGGCAATGCGCGGCGGGCGGGTGTTGACATCGAACTTGTAGGCTTCGCGCAAGCGCTCGAGCATCATGCGCAGGTGCAGATCTCCCAGCCCGTAGACGATGGTCTCGTTGGTGGTGGTGCTGCGTTCGATCTTCAGGCAAGGGTCTTCGTCGACGAGTCGCGTCAGGATTTCCCACAGCTTCTGCTCGTCACCATGGCGCTGCGGTTCGATCGCCAGGCCATGCACCGGTTCGGGAAACTCGATGGGCAGCAGGTGGATGTGATCGTCCTCGGCGGCGTCGTGCAGCACCGCATCGAAGTGCAACTCGTCCACCTTGGCGATGGCGCACAAGTCACCGGGCAGCGCCTGCTCGATCTCGACATGCTCCTTGCCTTGCAGCATGAACAGGTGGCCGACCTTGAACGGCTTGCGACCGTCGCCCACGTAGAGCAGCGAGTTGCGGCTGAGCGTGCCCTGGTGCACGCGCACCACGCCCATCTTGCCCAGGTAGGCGTCCAGGTTGAGCTTGAACACGTGCGCCAGCACATGCAGGTCGGGGTCGGGCAAGGCCTGCAAGCCCACTGCGCTGTCGCCCTCGCCTTTCACGAACTGCGGCGGGTTGCCTTCCGACGGATTGGGCAGCAGACGCTGGATCACATCGAGCAGCTCTGCCAGGCCCGCGCCGTTGCGCGCCGAGGTGAAGCACACCGGTATCAGATGGCCCTCGCGCAAGGCCTGTTCGAGCGGCGCATGCAACTCGGCCGGGTCGACGTCGCCCTCGGTCAGGTAGCGCTCGACAAAGTCGGGATCGACCTCGACCACTTGCTCGACAAGTGCCCGGTGCGCTTCTTCCACCGACGAGAAATCGGTCGCGCCGCTGGCCTTGAAGAAGCAGTCCTCGACCCGCGCGCCCCCATCGGCGGGCAGATTCATGGGCAGGCATTCGCGCCCGAAGGTCTCGCGAATCTGCTCCAGCAGGGCCGGCAGATCCAGGTCGGGCGCGTCGATCTTGTTGACGATGATGATGCGCGCCAGACCGCGGCGCGCGGCGGTCTCCATGAAGCGCGCGGCCATCAGTTCGATGCCGGCCTGCGCATTGATGACGATGGCCGCCGTGTCCACCGCCTCCAGCGCGGGCAGCGACTGGCCGATGAAATCGGGCGCGCCGGGCGTGTCGAGCACATGGATGCGCGTGCCCTGGTGGTTCAAGTGCATCAAGCTGGTCTGCAGCGAATGCTGCATGCGCTTTTCGAGCGCGTCGAAATCGCTGACGGTATTGCCCTTTTCAACCGTGCCCTGGGCGCTGATGGCGCCAGCCTTGTACAGCAAGGCTTCGATCAAAGTGGTTTTGCCGGCTGCAGCCGGACCCACCAGGGCCAGGGCTCTGAGGGCTGCAATGCCGGGATGCGTGCTCGAAGACATGGACACTCCTTGCAGCCCTCCGGGGCTGCGTTAACAGCGGTAGCAGGCAGGCAAGGAACATCGTTTTGGCGCATGTTCATCGCCTCTTGTCGATTACAGCCTAAGTGATACGCGGCAACGGCACAAGCCCGGTTCGCAAGACTTGATGCGAAAACGTCTCCGGCACGCAAGAGCTGATCAGTTGATGCCCGAGCTTGCCCTGCGGGCAAGGTCCGGCACGCAAGAGCTAAGTTTGTTGGTGCCCGAGCTTGCCCTGCGGGCAAGGTCCGGCACGCAAGAGCTATTGAGAATTCCAAAATTCATGACAAGGTTGTTGGTGGGCAGGAGGATGCGGCACTCTGCTGCGCGAATGTCCTCCGCCCTGCGGGCTCCCCCTTTATTTCGCTGCGCAGAGCACCCCATCCTCCTGCTTCGGCAAAGCGGTCGGTATGCGCGCCGAAATACCGATACCGCTGCGCCAAGAAGACTGGGTAAGTGACGTAGTGAGGTAAAGGAGGAGCCCGTAGGGCGGGGGACACGAACGCAGTTACTTGCCCAGCCTTCTTGGCATCGTGCGCGCACCAGGACTTAGTCAGTTGATGCCCGAGCTTGCCCCTTGGGCAAGGTCCGGCACACAAGAGCTAAGTTTGTTGGTGCCCGAGCTTGCCCTTTGGGCAAGGTCCGGCACTCAATAGCTGATCAGTTGGTGCCCGAGCTTGCCCTTTGGGCAAGGTCCGGCACACAATTTTATTGGAATGCGACTTCTGCAAAGCTGCGCAGCTTGCGGCTGTGCAACTGGCCTTGCGGTCCCGAGCGCAACAGCTCGACGGCGCGCAGGCCGATGCGCAGGTGCTGATCGACGCGTTCGCGGTAGAACTGATTGGCCATGCCGGGCAGCTTGATCTCGCCGTGCAGCGGTTTGTCGCTCACGCACAGCAAGGTGCCGTAGGGCACGCGAAAGCGAAAGCCGTTGGCGGCGATGGTGGCGCTTTCCATGTCGAGCGCAATCGCGCGGCTCTGGCTGAAACGACGCTCGGGCCCGCCGTGGGGCAGCAGCTCCCAGTTGCGGTTGTCGGTGGAGGCGACCGTGCCGGTGCGCAACACGCGCTTGAGCTCGAAGCCCGAGAGTTGCGTGACCTCGGCCACCGCGCGCTCGAGCGCCACCTGCACCTCGGCCAGCGGCGGAATCGGCACCCACAGTGGCAGTTCCTCGTCGAGCACATGGTCCTCGCGCACATAGCCGTGCGCCAGCACATAGTCACCCAGCGCCTGGCTGTTGCGCAGCCCCGCGCAATGTCCCAGCATCAACCAGGCATGCGGACGCAGCACGGCGATGTGGTCGGTGATGGTCTTGGCGTTGGCCGGGCCGACGCCGATATTGATCATGGTGATGCCGCTGCGGTCACCTCGCACCAGGTGGTAGGCCGGCATTTGCGGCAGGCGTGGCGGCGCGGTGCCCAAGGCCGCGTCGGCTTGCGGCGCGCAGCCGGCGCGGCGCGTCACCACATTGCCGGGCTCGACAAAGGCGATGCAGTCGTCCAGGTCGCTCGGTGCTGCGGGGTCGGGCGGGCGGCGCATCAGCTCGTGGCCCATGCGCACGAATTCGTCGATATAGAACTGGTAGTTGGAGAACAGCACGAAGTTCTGGAAATGCTCGGTCGAGGTGCCGGTGTAATGGCGCAGCCGATGCAGCGAATAATCGACCCGCGGCGCGGTGAAGAGCGCCAGCGGATGCGCCTCGCCAGGCGCCGGTTCGTGCGTGCCGTTGGCAATGCCGTCGTCCATCGCGGCCAGATTGGGCAGGTCGAACACATCGCGCATCAGCTGGCGGCGCCCGGGTGTCAGCGCGCCTTCGATATGGTCCTGCTCGCCGAGCGAGAAATGCACGGGGATGGGCTCATGGCTGGTGCCGATCTCCAAGGCCATGCCATGGTTTGCCAGCAGCAATCTGAACTGTTCGAGGTAGTAAGGGCCGAACAGGTCGGGCCGCGTCAGCGTCGTCTCGTAGCTGCCCGGGCCGGACACAAAGCCATAAGCCAGACGTGAATCGGCGCGCGCCACCGTGCTGGTGCGCAGGCGCACAAACGGGTAGCAGGCGCGCACCCGCCCGAGGTCGGCGCCGCCCACGAAGGCCTGCAAGGCTTGGCGCAAATGCTGAACGCTCGACTCGTAAATCAGCCGTGCATGGGCCAGGGCAGGTTCGGCCGCATCAAAGCGGGTGGGTGCAAAGAAGGGGCTTTGCACTGGCGCTGCGGCGTCGCCGCGAGCAGACCTTGAGTCTCTTGAGGGCCGCGACGGGCCGGGCGAAGGGGTGTGCGGCATGTCTTCTCTGGCAAGTGCGCGGATGAGGCGAGGGGGGCTTCTGGGGCTGCGTCAGCCGACATTGTGCTGCGTATCGGTGCCAACAAGTCTCGGGTATGGAGGAATTTGCACGCTTTGACGCCAGTCTTGCGCGAGACCAGCGCAGCGCGTCTTCGCTGCCATGCAAAAATGATTGTGCTCACCCGCATGTCTCATGCGTTGCCCCGGGACCCGCCGGTGCAATTTGGTGAATGCCGAGCTGACATGAAACCGACCTTCAACCCGATCCGCCTGCTTGCCGAAATCCTCGTGATCGTGGCCGGGGGGCAAGTTGCGGTGATGCTGATCATGCCGGTGCTGGCCCCCGCTGCCACGCATCAGACCCGCTTGTTGCTGGGTGTCGCCTTGCTGGTGTTGCTGATCATGCCCATCACCTATTGGCGCAGCATGGTGGCCGCCCGGAAGACCCCAGGCGACGCGGTCAGAAAATCTCAAACCCATCGCCACCTGGCTTGGGCCATCGGCATGACCGCCGCCGCGCAGCTGCTGGGGCTGGCTTTGACCGCGGCTGCCGTGGTTTGGCAGCGCAACGCGATTGAAGCCGCGGCCCGGTTCAAGTTCGACAGGGGGGCCGAGCGCATCGAAGCCGAGGTCAGGCGTCGCTTTGAACACCCTGTCTATGGGCTGATGGGTGCACGGGGCACGATTGCGGCCACGGGCACGTTTGATCGCAGCGGATTTCGCGCCTATGTCGAATCAAGCGATATGACCCGCGAGTTTCCCGGCGTGCGCGGCTTTGCCGTCATCGAGCGTGTGATGCGCAGTGACCTGGCGCGCTTTGTGGCTGCCCAGCGTGCCGATCAGGCACCCGACTTTGCGGTGCGCAGCAGCGGCGCCGCACCCGACCTGTACCTCGTCAAATACATTGAACCGATGGCGAGCAACCGCGGCGCGCTGGGCTTCGACCTGGGCCAGGAAGCGGTGCGGCGCGAGGCGGTGGAGCGCGCGGTAAGCACTGGCAAGCCCACGCTTACCGGGCGCATCACCCTGACACGGGACGGCGTGCAGAAGGCTGGAATCGCCTACCTCCTGCCGATCTATCGCGAGGGTGCGGCGCTTGACTCTCCGGCGCGGCGCCAGGACGCGCTGGTCGTCGTGTTGTCCGCGCCCATGGTGCTGTCCGAACTCATGGACGGGGTGACCGATGCGGCCAACGGCCTGCTTGAATTCGAGCTGTTCGATGGGAGTACGGCAGGGGCCGGCGAACTGCTGTTCAATGCAGTCCCGCACTTGTCCGGGCCGCAAGAGGCCGTCAGCAAAGGCGCGTCGGGCGCGCGCCACTTGGAGCGGTCGCACGACATCGTCGTCGGCGGGCGCAAGCTGGTGCTGCGCACGGGCACGACCCCGGCGTTCGACGCGACGATGGACCGCTCCAGTCTTGCCGCCGTGGGCTTGGTCGGGGCGCTGGCCAGCACGCTGCTCGCCTTGACGGTTTGGCTGCTCGCGGTTGGGCGCGTGCGCGCGCTACGGCTGGCTGAGCGCATGACGGCTGATCTGGACCGGCTCGCCAAGGTGGTGCAAATCACCTCGAGTGCGGTGGTGCTGACCGACCCGCAACTGCGCATCACCTGGGTCAACGAGGCTTTCACAAAGATCAGCGGCTACACGCTGGCCGAGGCCCAGGGACGCACGCCGGGCCAGCTGCTGGGCCACCCGGACGGCGATCCGGCGGTGGCGCAGGCCGTGATGAAGGCCGCGGCGGCCGGTGAGGCGTGCCGGGTCGAGGTGCTCAATCGCGCCAAGGACGGCCGCCAATACTGGAGCGACACCGAGATTCAGCCGACGCAAGACGCGCACGGCGTGCTGACAGGTTTCATGGAAATCGGCGCCGACATCACGGCGCGCAAGGAAGCCGAGCAAGACCGGCGCGCCGCCGAAAGCGAACTGCGCACCATGCTGGACGTGTTTCCCGGCTATGTCGCCCGGGCCAGCGAGGACTTCCATTTCGAGTACGCGAACCAGCGTTTTGCCGCCCTGTTCGGCTTGACCCCTGAGCAGGTGCCTGGCCGCCATTTGCGCGATCTGCTGGGTGAGGCACTTTTTGAAGCGACGCGCCTGCGGCGCGAGCAAATCGTCGCCAGCGGTCGGCCGATCAACTACGAACAGCACTTCGAACCGCCTTCTGGCGACCCGGGGCTCGATCTGCTGGTGACCCACTTCATGGTCGAGTCGGCGCGTCCCGGCGGGCAACGAAAGTTCTACCAATTTGCCATCGACATCAGCGAACGCAAGCGCGCCGAGCGTGCGTTGGAAGCGCGCGACAAAGAGTTGAGCGCCGCACGTGACGAAGCCGAGCGTGCCAATGCTGCCAAGTCCGGCTTCCTGTCGGGGGTGAGCCACGAACTGCGCACGCCGCTGAACGCCATCCTGGGCTTCGGCCAGTTGCTGGAGCTTGAGGTGCGCGAGGCCGAACCGGCGGACTATGTGCAGGAGATCATGCGCGCCGGGCGGCACTTGCTGGAGCTGATCAACGAGGTGCTCGACCTGGCGCGCGTCGAATCGGGCCGGTTCGCGATCAGCCTGGAATCGGTGCCGGTGCTGCCGATGATCGAAGAATGCCTGATGTTGATACGGCCCCTGGCCGAGGCGCGCGGTCTGCACATTGTCGGCGCCGACCAGGACTGCGGCGGACATGTGCTGGCCGACCGCACGCGGCTCAAGCAGGTGCTGCTCAACTTGCTGTCCAACGCGGTGAAGTACAACCGCTTGCAAGGCACGATCGGCATCGCTTGCGTGCTTGAAGGTGACAGCGTGCAGATCCGCATCAGCGACACCGGCCCGGGCCTCACGCCCGAGCAGCAGGCGAGCCTGTTCGTGGCCTTCGAGCGACTCGACGCCGACCGCAGAGGCGTCGAGGGCACGGGCATCGGCCTGGCCCTGGCCAAGAGCCTGACCGAGCTGATGGGCGGCGAGATCGGGGTGGAGAGCACGCCGGGGCAGGGCAGCACCTTCTGGGTGCGCATGCCGGTGACCGAGGCGCATTCGGGTGCTGAGCCCGAGGTCGAGGGGGCCGCAAAGCCGGCCCGCGTGGATGGTGGCCGGCAATGGGACGTGCTGTGCATCGAGGACAACCCGGCCAATCTGCGCTTGGTGGAGCGCATTCTGGCGCGGCGCACGGACATCCGGCTGCTCAGCGCCAGCGCGCCGGGCCTGGGGCTGGAGCTGGCAGCGGCGCACCGGCCGGCGCTGATCCTGCTGGACATCAACCTGCCCGACATGAGCGGCTACGACGTGATGAAATGTCTGCGTGAGAACGCGGCGACCAGCGACATCCCGGTGGTGGCAATCAGCGCCAACGCGATGCCCAGGGACATGGCGCGCGGCAAGGCGGCAGGATTTGTCGACTACCTCACCAAGCCCCTGAATGTCGGGCGTTTCAACAGCGTCATCGATCGGATCCTGAAGACCGCCGTCAGCGCCGCGCCGCCGCCGCCAAAGGACATGAGTGAGTGATCAACTGCACGGCGCAGGCTGTGCACCCAGCGGCAGGTTCGGAGTCGCATGCGTTTGCGGTGGCACCGAATTGTTGTTATATGCGCTGCAATTTCTGGGTACCATCGGCCCTTGCATGCATGGACGTGAGGAGCGCAAGACGTGATCGAACAATTGCGGGAGCGGGCTTGCATTTTTGTCATCGACGACGAGCCGGTCAACCTCAAGTTGATCACCAAGATACTCGCCAATCAGGGCTACCCCGAGCCCGTGCTGATACAGGACCCGCGCGAGGTGCTGGGCCGCTACCGCGAGAGCCGCCCCGATCTGATCCTGCTCGACATCAATATGCCGCATCTGGACGGTTATCAGGTGATGGCGCAGTTGCACGAACTGAACGATCCGCTGCTGCCGCCCATTGTCGTGCTCACCGCCCAGCACAGCCGCGACTACTTGCTGCAGGCGCTCGATGCAGGCGCGCGCGACTTCATCACCAAGCCGTTTGATCGCGCCGAACTCCTGATGCGCGTGAGCAATCTGCTGAATGCCCACTTGAACCACAGAATCGTCTACGACCAACGCGACGTGCTCGAGGAGTTGGTGCGTGCCCGCACCGACAAGCTCAACCAGACCCGGCTGCTGGTGGTGCAGCGCCTGGGTCGCGCGGCTGAATATCGCGACAACGAAACCGGGCTGCACATCATCCGCATGAGCCAGTCTTCAACCCTGCTGGCGCGCAGCATGGGATGGAGCGAAGCCGACAGCGAGCTGATGCTGCACGCCAGTCCGATGCACGACGTGGGCAAGATCGGCATTCCCGACGCCATCCTGCTCAAGCCCGGCAAGCTCGATCCGCACGAGTGGGAGATCATGAAAACGCATGCCACGATTGGCGCCGACATCCTGGAGAACGACGACTTTTCGCTGCTGCGCCTGGCACGCGAAATTGCGCTCAACCACCACGAAAAGTGGGACGGCAGCGGTTATCCCCACGGCTTGGCCGGCGACGCCATCCCGCAGTCGGGGCGCATCGTCGCAGTGGCCGATGTGTTCGATGCCCTGACCTCAAGCCGACCCTACAAGAGTGCCTGGTCGGTGGAGGACTCGGTGGCCTATGTGATGGACAATGTCGGCAAGCACTTCGACCCCGAAGTGGTGCTGCATTTTCAGCAATGTCTGCCCGAAATTCTGGCCATTCGCGAGCATTACAAGGAACCCGAGACCGGGCTCGCGTCGGCGGCTTGAGGCCGGCACCGATCAAGCGACGCGACCACCGCCAAGGCCAGCGGCAACACACGCACGCTGAACTCGCTGGCGTCGGCGATCGGCTCGCCGTCCAGCGCCAGCGGAATCGGCGTCGCGCTGCGGATGTTGAGCTGCGCAAAGCGCTGCAGCGCGATCTTCGGATGCCGCAGATGCTGGCCGGTCAGCAGCAGCGGCATGGCGGCCAGCGCGCCCAGGCGGCCGAAGCGCCCCGCGCGCACCAACTCAAGCAGGCCGTCGTCGATGCGGGCGCCGGGCGCAACCGGCATGCCGCTGGCATAGCTTGCGGTATTCAGGCTCGACGCAAACAAGACCTGACCCTCGTGCAGCAGGTGGTCATCGGCGCGTATCTGCACGTCGTACAGGCGCAGATGGCGGATCTCGGCGAGCGTGGCCCACAAGTAGCGCGGCATGCCGCGCAGCCAGCCCGGGGCGGCGTGGGCGCGCGCGCCCACCGCCGCATCGAACCCCGCGGTCAGGCTGGACATGAACAAGTGCTCGCGCTGCTCGATCTGCACCCGACCGAGATCCATGCGGGCGGCCGGCGCGCTCAAGCCGTGGCGCAGCGCGGCGCGCCAGTGCAGATGGCGCAAGCCCAGTGCCTTCGCCAGATCATTGCCGGTGCCGCAGGGCAGCAAGGCCAGTTCGAGTTGGCGTGCGTGCAAGGCGGGCAGGAGCTGATGCACGGTGCCGTCGCCCCCTGCCACGATGACGCGGCTGCCCGGCGCCAGGCGCATCAGGCTGGCCCTGGCGTCAGCCGCGTCGCCGGGCACGATCAGCGGCACCTCAGGATGCGCTTGCAGGGCGCGCGCCAGGGGTTCACGCAGCGCCGCGCCGCGCCCCCCGGCCGCGTGCGGGTTGAGCAGGCAAAGCACGGACGGCGGCGACGCGGGCAGGGGGGTGGTATCGGGCACCCCTGGATTTGAACTTGCGCCAGGCGCTTGTGCCATCCGAACAGACCCGTGTATGGCCCATGTCCAAGCCTAGAATGCCTGATGATTTCGATGCAAGGTGTGCCTTCTGCGTTGATCGCCAGGAACGAATCCTGGGTGCGAAAGCAGGCGTCTGCGCTGCTGCGACACCTGCCGGCCAATGTCGAGAAGGCCGATCTGATCCAGGTCGGGCTGATCGCCGTGGCGCAGGCCGCAATCGGTTTCGAATGGGAAGGCGACCGTGACACGCCGCAGGCCGATGACGCGTTCGTGCGCTATGCACGCCTGCGTGTGAAGGGTGCCATGCTCGATGAGCTGCGACAGATGGATCACCTGGGGCGCGCCCAGCGGCGCAAGGTCAAGGTGATCCAGATTGCGCAGGAGCGCTGGCGCTCGGCGCATGGCAGCGTGGCCAGCCTGGCCGAGCTGAGCGAGGTCTGCGGCCTGAGCATTGCCGAGATCGCCGCGCTCGAACAAGCCGACTTGCAGGGCCGCACCACGAGCAGCAGCGCCGACGACGCGGACGAAACGCACGGCGGCATGGCGCCCGAGCGCTTTCACCCGGCCACCGCGCAAGACGAGGTGGAGGCGCGCGTCGACACCGCCATCGTGATGCAGCGGCTGGAGCGTTTTTTTGCCCAGTTGCCCGAGCGTGATCGGCGCGTCATCGACTCGTATCTGGGCGTGGGTCTGACGCCCGCTGAACTGGCGGTCTCGCTGGGCGTCACCCGGTCGCGCGTGTCGCAGGTCTATAGCAGCTTGCTGAGCCGCGTTGCCGAGCATTTTGGTCAAACCGGCACGGGCCGGAACCGCCAGCTTGATCGACAGGCCGAAGGCGCCGCCCGGCCCGACATGGTTGCGCTGGTGGCGCAGCGCGAGCACGACTTGCAGCGTTCGCCCGAACAAGGCCCCTGGGGCCTGCTGATCGAAGACGTGCTGACCCAGCCGCTGGCGCCGCGAGGCGCCGCGCGGGGTGCGGCACGCCGCGCCGGACGCTAGCGCGATGCAGACCTATCTGGTGGGCGGCGCGGTGCGCGATGCCTTGCTGGGGCGGCCGGTGGTCGACCGCGACTGGGTCGTCGTCGGCGCCACGCCCGAGCAGATGCTTGAGCAGGGTTTTGTTGCGGTGGGTCGCGATTTTCCGGTCTTCCTGCACCCGCTCAGCCATGAGGAATTTGCCTTGGCGCGCACCGAGCGCAAGACCGCGCCCGGTTATCGCGGCTTTGTCGTGCAGGCCTCGCCCGAGGTCACGCTGGAAGACGATTTGCGGCGCCGCGATCTGACCATCAACGCCATCGCGCAGGATGCGAGCGGCGCGTTGATCGACCCTTACGGTGGCCGCGCGGACTTGCAGCGCAAGGTCTTGCGCCATGTCTCGGACGCCTTCGCCGAAGACCCGGTGCGCATTCTGAGGGTGGCGCGCTTTGCGGCCCGTTTTGCCGACTTCACGGTGGCAGCAGAGACCGAGGCGCTGATGCGCGAGATGGCCGGGCAGGGCGAACTCGATGCCTTGGTGCCCGAGCGCGTCTGGCAGGAGCTGTCGCGCGGTCTGATGGAGGCCAGGCCATCACGCATGTTCGAGGTGCTGCGCACCTGCGGCGCGCTCAAGCGCTTGCTGCCCGAACTCGACCGCCTGTGGGGCGTGACGCAGCCGAGCCAGCACCACCCGGAAGTCGACACCGGCGCGCACCTGCTGCTGGTGCTGGACATGAGCGCGCGGCTGGGCGCGCCTTTGAGCGTGCGCTATGCCTGCCTGGGCCACGATCTGGGCAAGGGCGCGACGCCGCCTGAGCAGTGGCCGCGTCATGTCGGGCATGAGGCGCGCAGCGTCAAGCTGGTGGCGGGCTTGAGCGAGCGCCTGCGTGTGCCGCGCGATTGCGCTGAGCTGGCCGAGGTGGTGGCGCGTGAGCACGGCCATGTGCACGCCAGCATGGATTTGAGCGCGGCGGCCGTGCTGCGCTTGCTCGAGCGCTGCGACGCGCTGCGCCAGCCCGGTCGTTTCGATGCGGTGCTGCAGGCTTGCGAATGCGACGCCCGAGGACGCGCCGGCCTGCAAGAGCGGCCCTACCCGCAAGCCGGACGATTGCGCCTGGCGCGGGCGGCGGTGCAGGCGGTGGCCACGGCGCCGATCGCGGCCGAGGCCGCAGCGCGTGGCATGCAAGGGCCTGACATCGGCCGCGCGATTGCGCAGGCGCGGCTCGATGCGCTGACCCGGGCACTGTCGACAGGCCCTGACTGATACCGCGAGGCGAGCCGCCACACTGGAGGTGGGGCGGCTCCGTTCAGGGAATGCTTATTCACTGCGCCACCCCACCCCCAGCGTGGCTGCAAGCACTGTCTGATTGCATCGGATGCAATGCAAGCAAGGTGGCTTGAAGTTCGTGCCACGCTACCGCCCAGGCCGGGATCGGGCTTGCCGACGCAGAGAATAAGCATTTCCTGAACGCAGTCGGCAAGCCCGATCCCGGCCGAGCGCAAGCCACATCGTTTCTCGGCAACGACCTTCGCTTATCGTGACAGGGCCAGTTGATGTCTTGTCATCAGCCGAGCGACTCATAGCGCCGAGGTGAGCCGCCACACTGGAGGTGGGGCGGCTCCGTTCAGGGAATTCTTATTCACTACGCCACCCCACCCCCAGCGTGGCTGCAAGCACTGTCTGATTGCATCGGATGCAATGCAAGCAAGGTGCCTTGAAGTTCGTGCCACGCTACCGCCCAGGCCGGGAGCGGGCTTGCCGACGGAGAGAATAAGAATTCCCTGAACGGAGTCGGCAAGCCCGATCACGGCCGAGCGCAAGTCGCAGCTGGGCAGCGCTTCTCGGCAACGATCTGCCCTGATCGTGACAGGGCCAGCCCTTGTCAGCAGCTGAACGATCGCGGGTGTCAGGGCAGATCCGGGTCCAGGCTCACCGCGACGGGTTCGTTGGGCCCGATCAGCTGGCCCAGATGGCTGCGCAAAGACTGGACCTTGCCGCTCATCAGCGTGCCGTAGATGGCGGTGTTGGCCAGCACCTTCTGCACGTAGTCGCGCGTCTCGTTGAACGGAATGTTCTCGGCCCAGACGGCCGCGTCCAGCACCGGCCCCTCGCGCCAGCGCCGCGGACGCCCGGGCCCGGCGTTGTAGGCGGCCGCGCCCATTGCCATCGATCCGCCAAAACCATCGAGCACCAACTTCAAATAGTGGGTGCCGAGCTGGAGGTTGAAATCTCTATCGTGCAAGGCCGAGGGCTTGTAGACGATGCCGACCTTCTTGGCCACCCAGCGCGCCGTGCCGGGCATCACCTGCATCAGGCCAGCGGCGCCGACGCTCGACTGTGCGGCTGTCACGAAGCGCGACTCCTGGCGTATCAGGCCATAGACATAGGCCGGGTCCAGATCGATGGCGCGCGCCTTGCTCATGACTTCGTCGCGATAGGGGGTCGGAAAGCGTTGCGCCATGTCGACCTCGCCGCGCGTGCGGTCGCTGGCGTTGATGCAGCGGTCCCACACCTCGCGGTCGCAGGCGAGCTGGGCGGCGGCCAGCAGCTCGCGGTCATTCATGCCACGCAGCGTGAAATTCCATTCGCGCACGCCTTCGCTGCGCAGACCCTCCTTGATCAGCAGCAGGCCGCGCAGCAGGCCGGGATTGCCTGCCGCGCCAGCGCGCTCGGCGGGGCTGAGCGCGAGCGGCTGGGCCGGCAGCGGCAGGTTCAGCCCAAGGTCCTCGCTGGCAAGCTTGCCGTAGAACTCCAGCGGGCCGGCGATGCTGCGCAAGAGATCGTGCGCCAGATCGCGCTGCGCGTCGCCGCGCACGCCGTCAGTTGCAGTTGCCAACAAGCCGCGCGCGCGCCAATAGACCCAGACGTCGCGGTCACGATGCGGTTCGTCCATCAGCGAGATACCACGCAACACCAGCGGCCAGCGTGATTGCCCGCCGTCGGCGCGCAGTGCCGCTCGTACCAGCCAGTCCAGCGTGTCGGCGCTCCAGTCGGGCCGCGTCCGCGCGGGCAGCGCCGCCAGCGCCTGCTCGTAATAGCCCGCCGCCTCGGGCATCAGCTTGAGCGCGGCTTGCCTGGCGGTCTGCGACCAGGCCCAGGCACGCAGATCGGCCGGCAGCTTGGCGCCGAAGCGCACCGACAGCATGGCCGCGGCGGCGACCGGATCGCTGTCGGCCAGTCTGATCAGCGCCAAGGTGATCAGCTCGCCGTCCTTGCGGTCGATGTGGCGCGCCGCCCCGCCGGCCTTGCGCGCCAGCCAGTGCGCCGCGTTGCTGTCGATGTCGGCCAGCGCGCGCTCGACGCCTTTGCCCAGCAGCATTGCCGCCTGTTGCGTTGCGCGTGGGCGTCTGTTCTCGATGCTCAGACGCAGCTTCAGCCAGACGTCGGCTGAGGTCAGCAACTTGGCGTCGAACAACGTCGTGGCCAGCAGATTGCAGCCGCTGTCCTTGTCGCGCTGCGCCAGCCATGTTCTGAGCGCGGCGGCCTTCACATCGCGCCCGGCCAGGTGATCGGCGAGCAAGGCATAGCAGCTCACTTCGCGGTCGTCGTTCATGCGAAAGCGCGGAAATTCCAGGGCGAGGTTCTTCCAGTCGCGGCGCCGGCCCAGTTCGAGCAGCCAGTCGTTGCGCAGCCGGTCTTCCACATACGTGCCGGGCCAGCGTGCATAGAAAGCGTCCAGATCGGCCTGGCTGGCCTGGCTCAGGCGCAGGCCGATGTCCCAATAGTCGATCCATGACGCCAGCGGATGCTGCTCGGCAATGGCCGCGTCGCGCGCCGTCGCCAGCGCCTTGCGGTCTTTGCTGCGCAAGGCCTTGCTGGCGTCGCTCAGCACATCTCCGGGTTCGATTGCCTGCGCGCTGTGGGCAGGCGCCCACAGCAGGGCGGCGCAAATGAGCAGCGCCGCCCAGGGTCTGGCCCCTGCGGCCCGGCGCAGGGGTGCTTCATATACTCTGTCCATCCTTGCCCTTGACATATGGTGATTGGTGTCGAATCAACAGCCCCCGGTTCCGTCAGGTGGACCCGCTTCGCGTGCAAGTCTGCGCCAACTGCTGCTGGCGCAGCGCAAAGCGTGGTTCACGCGTGAGCAGGTGCAGCCGCAACTGGCCGCCTTGTCTGCCCATCTGCTGGACGCGCTGCGCCAGCTTGAACCCGCATGCCTGGGGCTTTATTGGCCCTTCGAGGGCGAGTTCAACGCCGTCTCGCTCTGGCAGGACGACGATGAGCTGCATGCCTGCACGGTGGCGCTGCCGTTTGCGTACAAGGCGCCCAGACGCATGGAGTTCCGCTTGTGGAATGGTACGGCGCCCGCGTTGCGCGATGAATGCGGCATTGCCAGCGCCAGCGGCGCCAGCGTCGTGCCCGACGTGGTGCTCGTGCCCTGCCTTGGATTCACGCGCGAGGGCTATCGACTGGGCTACGGCGGCGGCTACTTCGACCGCTGGCTGGCTGGCCACCCCGACACCGTGCCGGTGGGGCTGGCCTGGGCCGGCGGCGAGGTCGAGTTCGAACCGCAGGCACATGACGTGCCGATGGCGATCATCATCACCGAGCGCGGCGTGATACCGTGAATACCTCGGTGACTTCGAGCAAGACCTGACCCCGGTCTATGCGCCAAGCTTGAGCCGCCGGCACAACTCCAGCGCCAGCGCCGATTGGTTGAGCGTATAGAAATGCATGCCTGGCGCGCCGCCGGCGATCAGACGCTCGCCCACGCGCGTCATGACATCCAGCCCGAAGGCGCGGATCGACGCGCTGTCGTCCATGAAGCCCTCCATCTTGAGCGCCACCCAGCGCGGAATCTCGATGCCGTCGCGCGCTGCGAACTGGGCGATCTTCGCGTAGTTGTGGAAGGGCATGATGCCCGGCACGATGGGCGCGCTGATGCCCAGCGCGCGCGCCTCGTCGACGAAGTGGAAATAGGCGTCCGGGTTGAAGAAGAACTGCGTGATGGCCGCGTTCGCGCCGGCGCGCATCTTGTCGGCGAAGTGCTGCATGTCGCGCGCCGCGTAGCGCTGCTGCGGGTGGTATTCGGGGTAGGCCGCCACTTCTATCGTCCAGTCATCCCCCTGCACTTCGCGGATGAAACGCACCAGTTCGGCGGCGTAGCGGAATTCACCCGCGGTGGCGGTGCCGCTGGGCAGGTCGCCACGCAAGGCCACCACGCGGCGGATGTTTTGCGCGCGATACGTGTCGAGGATTTCGGTCACGCCGTCGCGCGTCGAACCCACGCATGACAGATGCGGCGCGGCTTCGAAACCCATTGCCGCAATCGTGCTGACGGTGTTCAGGGTCTTGTCACGCGTGGCGCCGCCCGCGCCATAGGTGACGCTGAAATACTGCGGCCGCAGCACGCTCAGCTCCTGCACCACCTTCTTGAGTTTTTCGTCGCCAAGCGGCGTGTTGGGGGGGAAGAACTCGAAACTCACGGGAGTCTTCGGCCCGGTATCGGTGTGCGTCATGCTCGCTCCTGTGCGTGGGAAGGCGCGCCTGCCCACAGAAAAAATTCCTGGTTGCCATCGCCGCCGGCAACCGCGCTTTCAAAGTAGCCGCGCACCTGCCAGCCAAGCGCGGCCGCTGAATGGCGCGCAAGCTTTTCGAGCACAGGGTACTGCCTGGCATCCTTCACCAGTCCGCCGCGTCCCACATGTTTCGGTCCCAACTCAAACTGCGGCTTGATCAGCAGCAAGACCTGGCCCCCAGGCTTCAGCCAGGGCGCCAGCTGCGCCAGCGCGCCCAGCATCGAGATGAAGGAGAGGTCGCCGACGATCAGATCGAAGCCCTGCGCGGGAGCGTGCGCGCACAAGGCGCTCCCCGTCAACTCGCGCACATGCAGTCCTTCCAGACTGACCAGGCGTGCATCGCCGATCAGGCTGGCGTGCAACTGGGCGTGGCCGACATCGACACCGACCACGCGTGCCGCACCCATCTTGAGCAGGCAGTCGCTGAAGCCGCCCGTGCTTTGGCCGATGTCGAGCGCCGTCAAGCCGCGCACGTCCAGCCCGCTGCGCGCCAGCGCAGCTTCGAGCTTGAGTCCGCCGCGCGACACATAGCGCAGCTCGGCGTCGTCGGTGACGCGCAGCGCCGTCGGCTCGGGCAGATCCAGGCCCGCCTTGGCAATCGGCAGCCAGCCTTGCGGCGACGACCATTCGGCCGCGCCCGCCGCGATCAGCCGCTGCGCGGCCGAGCGCGTCGGCGCCAGACTTTTGGAAACGAGCAACTGGTCAGCACGCATCGAAGGCTCTCTGTATTGGGGCGCAGCGAGCGCCGCGCAGTAGCCCGCAATACTTAGTAACGGTAGGTGTCGGGCTTGTAGGGGCCGGACTTCGGCACGCCGATATACGCCGCCTGCGCGTCGCTCAACACGCTCAGCTGTGCATTCAGCGTCTTGAGCTGCAAGCGCGCCACCTTCTCGTCCAGATGCTTGGGCAGCACATAGACCTTGCCGGCTTCATAAGCTTGTGCGCGCGTGAAGAGCTCGATCTGGGCGATGGTCTGGTTGGCGAAGCTCGACGACATCACATAGCTGGGGTGTCCGGTACCGCAGCCCAGATTCACGAGGCGGCCCTTGGCCAGCAGGATGATGCGCTTGCCATCCGGGAAGATCACATGATCGACCTGCGGCTTGATCTCTTCCCACTCGTATTTCTCGATCGAAGCGATGTCGATCTCGTTGTCGAAGTGGCCGATATTGCAGACGATGGCCTGGTGCTTCATGGCGGCCATATGGTCGTGCGTGATGACGCTCTTGTTGCCGGTGCAGGTCACGAAGATGTCGGCCTTGTCGGCGGCATATTCCATGGTCACGACGCGAAAGCCTTCCATCGCCGCTTGCAAGGCGTTGATCGGGTCGATCTCGGTGACCCAGACCTGGGCCGAGAGCGCGCGCATCGCCTGCGCCGAGCCCTTGCCGACGTCGCCATAACCGGCGATCAGCGCGACCTTGCCGGCCACCATCACGTCGGTGGCGCGCTTGATGCCGTCGACCAGTGATTCGCGGCAGCCGTACAGATTGTCGAACTTGCTCTTGGTGACCGAGTCGTTGACGTTGATGGCGCGAAACAGCAGCGTGCCCTTGGCCGACATTTCGTTCAGACGGTGCACGCCGGTGGTGGTCTCTTCGGTGACGCCGATGATCTCCTTGCTTTTGCGCGTGTACCAGCTCGCGTCAGTCGCGAGCTTGGCCTTGATGGCGGCAAACAGCACGCGCTCCTCTTCGCTGCTGGGCGTGGCCAGCACCGACAGGTCTTTCTCGGCGCGCTGGCCCAGGTGCATCAGCAGCGTGGCGTCGCCGCCGTCGTCCAGAATCAGGTTCGGGCCTTCGCCGGCAGTGCCTGCGGCACCGAATTCAAAAATGCGGTGCGTGTAGTCCCAGTAGTCGCTGAGTGTCTCGCCCTTGTAGGCGAACACCGGTGTGCCGGCGGCCACCAGCGCGGCGGCGGCCTGGTCCTGCGTGGAGAAGATATTGCACGAGGCCCAGCGCACTTCGGCGCCGAGCGCCTGCAGGGTTTCGACCAGCACGCCGGTCTGAATCGTCATGTGCAGGCTGCCGGCGATGCGCGCGCCCTTCAACGGCTTGGCAGCGCCAAGGTCTTGGCGCAGCGCCATCAGCGCGGGCATTTCGCATTCGGCAATCGCAAGCTCCTTGCGGCCCCAGCCGGCCAGCGTCAGGTCGGCGACATGGTATTGCTCGGGATTCAATGGGGTAGAGGCGGCATTCATGAACAGGCTCCAATGTTGGGAGGCCGCATGTGCTCGATGAGGGGTGCGGACTCACCCACGCTGGACACATGCGGGTGAGCGCGGTTACAGATGATTCCGAGCCTGGCCTCGCGGGTGCGGGGTTGCAACGCTCCTCGGAATGCCTGAATTGTAGTCGGCTGTGAATCCCCTTGTCGTGCCGCATGTCACGCGCATCGGTCCGGATTGAGGACAATGGCCGCCATGCAGCCCTTCGCCCACTGCCCCACCGAGCGCCTGCGCCAGGTGTGCGGCGTCCTGACCGACATCGACGACACCTTGACTGCGGACGGCGCGATTGCGCCGATCGCATTGCAGGCGCTGATTGACCTGCGTGCGGCCGGTGTGCCGGTGATCGCCATCACCGGGCGCCCATCCGGTTGGAGCGAGCCGTTTGCGCGCACGTGGCCGCTGCACGCCATCGTGGCCGAAAACGGTGCGGTGATGCTGAGCAGGGTGGCGGGCGAACTGCAGCGCAGCTTCACGCAGGATGCGGCCACAAGGGCCGTCAATTTCGAACGCCTGCAGCAATGCGCGCAGGCGCTGCTTGCCGACATCCCGGGCGCGCGCCTGTCTGCCGACAGCCCGGGCCGTTTGACCGACATTGCCGTCGATCACAGCGAATTCGCGCACCTGACGCCGGTGCAAATTGCGCAGGTGGTGGCGCTCATGCAAGGCCACGGCCTGCACGCCACCGTGAGCTCGATCCACATCAACGGCTGGATTGGCGAACACAGCAAATGGACGGCAGCGGCCTGGGCGGTCGAGACGACGACAGGCCGACCCTTCGTGGCAGACGATTGGCTTTATGTGGGCGACTCGACCAACGATCAACTGATGTTCGAGCGCATTTCCCTGAGCGTGGGTGTGGCCAATATCGAGCGCTTTGTGCCGCACTTGAAAGTGCTGCCCGCGTATGTGACGCAGTCCGAACGCGGCGAGGGATTCGCCGAAGTGGCGCGCGCGCTGCTGCACGCGCGCCGCGGCGAGGACTTGTTCAGCGTTGCCTATTGATCTTTTCATAAATCACGACACTCTTCTGCCGAGGCCACCTTTCAGTCACCTGGTTCCTGGTGCGCGCACGATGCCAAGAATGCTGGGCAAGTAACTGCGTTCGTGTCCCCCGCCCTACGGGCTCCTCCTTTACCTCACTACGTCACTTACCCAGTCTTCTTGGCGCAGCGGTATCGGTATTTCGGCGCGCATACCGACCGCTTTGCCAAGCAGGAGGATGGGGTGCTCTGCGCAGCGAAATAAAGGGGGAGCCCGCAGGGCGGAGGACATTCGCGGAGCAGAGTGCCGCATCCTCCTGCCCACCAACAACCTTGTCGTGAATTTTGGAATTCTCAATAAATTCACCCCGGCAGGCCGAGAAACAGGCGCATGCTCGCCAGCTCTTCATCAAGCGCGCGCTTGAACAAGGCGCTGCGCGGTCGGCTGCCGACAAAGCCCAAGTCGGCGACCAGCGCGTCGCCCTGCACGCTCAAGTTGGCCCAGCCGATCACCTGGTCGCGCCACAACAGCGGCAGCGCGTAGTAGCCGCGCACGCGCTGACGCGCCGGCGTGTAGGCCTCGAAACGGTAGGCCCAGCCCCACAGCAGCTCGAAGCGGCGCCGGTCCCACACGACCGGATCGAAGGGCGCGAGCAGGCGCACTGTGTCGGCTGGTTCATGCCATTTTGAGGAGGGGTTCTCGGCGGCCGGCCAGAACCAAGTCACGCCGTCCACTTCGGTCTGGCGCAGGCGCATAACGGCGCGCTGCATGGCGGCGCGCCGGTCGTCGGCCCATTGCGGTGCGCCGTGGCGCAAATGACTGACCAGCTCGCTCAACGATCGCTGCGGCAGCGGTGCGTATTTGCGCACCACCACATCGACCAGGCTGTCGAGCGCGGCCTGCGGGTCTTCGGTCGGTGGCAACGACTCGCGCGCGGCGTACAAGCGCACGCCGCCGTCGCGTCCGGCAATGCGCACCAGTCCGCGGTAGTGCATGTCGTCGAGCAGCTGCGTGCTCGCATTCGACGAGCCGCCGAACCAGTTGCGCACCTTGCCATGCTGGAACTGCGCATCGACATCGCGCGGATGCACGATGCCATGCTCGCGCACGAACTCGAGCACGGCCTGCGCCTGCGCCCAGCGCGCCTTGGGCCACACCGTGCGCGGCGTGCGCGGGTGCATCAAGTGGTGCGTGGCGCGCGGCAAGAAACCGTAGTTGACGAAGAAGTCTTCCTCGATCGCCAGCTTGGGGTAGCGCCGTTCCAGATCGCCGGCGCGGTAGTCCTTGACGCGATGGCGCAGCGTCAGGTCTTGCGCCCGCGCCGGCGCGCGGATCGGGTCGGCCTGCACGAAACCGAGCTTGCTGATCGCGCCCGGCAGGGTGGTCTTGGCAAACAGGCTGCGCGCCACGGCGTAGCGGCGCAATTGGTCGAGCTTGATGTCGGGCATGCCGCCATCATGCCGCGCAAATCGGAGTAACGCGGCTAAGGCAACGCTGAACAAGTCCTCGCCGCGTGCTGCATCCCCGCAGCGGGTGGTCTGCGGCGTTGCAAATCCGCGCCATAGCTTGGGCTATGGCTGTGGTTTGCGCCTTGCATCCCATCCCGCTGCGGGGCGCAGCCCATCGCCAGGACTTATTCAGCGCTGCCCTAACGCTGTGTCGGCTACAACACCGGGCATCAGACACCGTAGGCACGTTTGATCGGTGCCAGCCCCTAATTCCGCTGGGTCGAAGCGGTCCACTTTGAAGGCGTTTCGTGCCATGCTTGCCTGGCGCGCCGTCTGTGAGCGCTCAATCCAAGCGAGGTTCAAATGAACAAGCCAACAAGGACTCTCTTCAGTATCGCCGCCATGGCGGCTGCTGGCGTGGCCACCGCGCAAGCCGTCAAGGCGCCGGCGCAAGTGGTCAAGCCACCGGTGTCGCAAGCGTGGATAGACGTGGCGACCTTCACCGGCATGGGCATGCCGGGCATGGGCGCTGGCGGCGCGAACCCGATGGCGATGATGGGCAGCTTGTTCGGCGGCGGCTCGAGCGCCAAGAACAGCTTCGGCATGACCCAGACCGGATCGGGTGGACGTTGGGTCGACGTGACGCTGTACACGAGTCGCAATCCATCTCTTGCAGAAGGTGCGCAGGCGGTGCCGACGGGCACGCAGCTGGCGCCCACGCTCAAGCTCGTGGCCCCGAAGGTCGAGAAGGGGTCGCCACCCGCGCCGAGCGACGACAGCGTCGTCGAGCGCGAGTACGAGCGGCCCAAGGGCAAGATGTATTTGTACTGGGGTTGCGGCACACAAGTGCGCGCCGGGCAGCCGCGCGTGCTCGACATGGCCAACGCCAAGCCTGAGGAATTTCAGAAGTTCTTCGTCTCGCGTCGCGCCACACAGCGCGGCGCGCACAGCGCTGCCGGGCGACCGCAGTGGCCCAACCCGGTCGATGCGCGCATGGTCCCGAGCAATGCTTCGCTGGTGGGCGAACATGCATTCACCGGCCAGGGCGTGCCCGACGGATTCAAGTTCGCTGTTTCCGCCGCGCAGGACCTGATGCCGGCCATCGCACTCAAACAAGCCGATTCAGGCGGCGCCACCCAGCTCGAATGGACGGCCTTGCCGACGGCGCGCGCCTACTTCATCGCGGCCATGGGCGCCAAAGGAGGGGGCGACGCCGAGATGGTGTTCTGGACGTCGAGCGAGGTGCCCGAGGTCGGCATGGGTCTGATCGACTACCAGACAAATCCGGCGGTGGATCGATGGCTCAAGGAGGGTGTGTTGCTGGAGCCTCAGGTGACGCGCTGCACGGTGCCCAAGGGGGTCTTCGCCGAGGGCGGCGGCGCCATGTTGCGCATGATTGCCTACGGGTCGGAGCTGAACCTGGCGCATCCGCCGCGCCCAAGCGATCCGAAGATTGCCTGGGAACCGGACTGGGCCTTGAAGCTGCGCGTGAAGAGCGTGGCCAATGCCATGCTTGGCATGGACATGAGCGGCATGCCGGGGGGCGCGGAGGCTCAGCCTGCGCTCGCTGCCGACCAGCCTGCCGCGGTCGAGAAGAAGAAGGAAGAGCCGAAGAAGCTCGACCCGGTCAATCTCTTGCGCGGCATCCTGGGGCGCTGAAACCTGCGGGTAGCGGCCGTGCGGCGCATCAAGTCAAATCGCCGGCCTGCGTGCTCAAGTGCTCGGTCGTGTCGAGTTGCATCTCGAAACTGAAGAAACGATTGCGGCCATGTGCCTTGGCTGCGTACAAGGCCTCGTCGGCACGCATGATCATGCCTTGTGCGGTGGTCGAGGCATCGGGCACGCAGGTGGTGATGCCGCCCGACACGGTGACGTGGCCAGCTGCCGGCGAGCAGGGATGGGGCAGGGCCAGCTTGCGTATGGCGCGCAGGAATATGCGTGAGAACGACAGCGCGCCCGACAGCGGTGTGTTGGGCAGGATCAGCGCGAACTCTTCGCCACCGTAGCGTGCGGCGTGGTCGCGCGGCCGGCGGCACACCTGCTTGAGCAACTCGGCGATCTGTTGCAGGCAGGCGTCGCCCTGGGGATGGCCCAGGCTGTCGTTGTAGAGCTTGAAATAGTCGACGTCGCACATCACCACGGTGAGGGGCGACTGATCGCGCCGCGCGGCGACGATTTCGTTGTGCAGGCTTCGGTCCAGGCCGCCCCGGTTCATCAGGCCGGTGAGCGCATCGAGTTCGACCAACTGCTTGAGGCGTTGGTTGGCCACATTGAGCTCTTCGGACATGCCCACCAGCCGCTCGCGCATCGCCAGCAGGCGCTGCATGGCGCGCAGCTTGGCGGCCAGCACGATAGTGCTGACGGGCTTGACAAGATAGTCGTCGCCGCCGGCTTCGATGCCGCGGTAAAGATCGAGATCTTGTCCGAGCCCCGACAGGAAGATGATGGGTGTCCAACCGCCAGGTTCGGCCTGACGAAGCTCGCGCGCCACCCAGTAACCGTCGTGGTCGGGCAACACGACATCAAGCAGCACGAGGTCGGGCTGGTGTCGCAGAAATATCGACAGCGCGGTCTCGGCGGTCTTGGCCAGCAGCACCTTGTGGCGGGCATTTTCGAGTTCGTCGCGCAAGGCGGCACGCGCAGCGGCCTGGCCATCGACAATCAGTATCGTCAGCGAGGGTTCTGCATCAGGTGCGCGCGTGGGCATGCCAGCTCCTTGGTCTTGGGCCATGGGCACGTGCCTGCTGGCACATGCACTCACGACAGGCCGATTCTGCCAAAGAGGCTTCGCCTTGCAACGAGGGCTTATGCCTAGGCGGCGCCCTCGGCGCCGCCTGCGGACCCGACCTCAGCGCTGAAGCCTCGCGCTTGACGCGAGTTTGAACACCGACACCGTCTGCACCAGTTCGGCTGCCAAGGCTTTCAGACTGATGGCCGCAGCGGCCATTTCCTCCACCAGCGCGGCGTTTTGCTGAGTCGTCTGGTCCAGGCTGGTGATGGCCTCGCCCACTTGCGAGACACCTGCGCTTTGTTCCTGGCTGGCGGTGCTGATCTCTGCCACGAGGTCGGTCACGCGCTTGATCGCCGTGACGATCTCCTGCATGGTCTTGCCGGCATGGTCCACCTGTGCCGTGCCCTGTTCAACGCGCTCCACGCTGACCGAGATCAGGGTCTTGATTTCCTTGGCGGCTTGGGCTGAGCGCCCGGCCAGGCTGCGCACCTCGGTGGCAACGACCGCAAAGCCGCGGCCTTGTTCGCCCGCGCGGGCGGCTTCGACCGCCGCATTGAGCGCCAGGATATTGGTCTGGAAGGCAATGCTGTCGATCACGCCGATGATGTCGGCAATCTTGTGCGAGGCCTCATTGATGCCTTGCATCGTGCTCACCACCTGAGCCACCACTTCGCCCCCCTTGATGGCCACGGTGGAGGCGGCTTGCGCCAGTTGATTGGCTTGGCGTGCGTTGTCGGCGTTTTGCTTGACGGTCGAGCTCAGTTCCTCCATCGAGGCTGCGGTTTGTTCCAGGGCACTGGCTTGTTGCTCGGTGCGTGACGAGAGGTCGTTGTTGCCCTGGGCAATCTCGACGCTCGCGGTGGCAATTCCTTCGGAGCCCTGGCGCACCTGGCCGACCAGCTTGATGAGGCTTTGCTGCATGAACTTGAGCTGCGCCATCATGCTGCCGGTGTCACCCGGATGGGTATGGATGGTCGTGCTGAGATCGCCTGCCGCCACACTTTTCGCCAGACTCGCAGCCTCTCTGGGTTCGGCGCCGAGCTGCCTGAGCAGGCGGCGGACAATCAAGCTGATGACAAAGAACAGAATCACCTGCAAGGCTGCCTGACCCAACCAGATCCAGCCTTTCAGGCTTCTGATCTTGGCCACGTCGTCATTGATGTCGGTGATGATGCTGACGGCGCCAAGCACCGAACCTTCGGCCACGCCATGACAATTGAGGCACTTGGAGGTGCGGAATTCCTTCATGGCAATGAACGGCAAGACCGTTCTGAGAGACGCTCCGCCTTGCGCATCGGTGAGCATCTGGTGCTGGAGCTTCCCGTTGGCGAGCACCGAGCGGTCCACCTCGTCGATCGCCTGCTCCTGGGGCAGACCGGGTCCGAACTCGTCGTCGACACCTTTGCCGCGAATCACGCGCAGTTCCTTGACACCTTCGGAGACCCCCATCTTCTCGATGAAGAGTGCCCGGCTCTTGGCGTCGCTGATGACGTCTTCGCCACCCACTTTCGTCACCATCAAGGTGTTGAGCGCGTTGATGGTGCCGTCGGCCACGGCGACCGAGCGCTCCTGCGCAGACTTCATCGAGCGCTGCTCGAACTGGTGCAGCAACCACTGCTGCGCCGCCAGAAGAATGACGATCAGGACTCCCTGGATGAGAATCTTCAGCTTCAACTGCAAACCGATCCCGTCCCACCACCGAAGCATCAGATTCATTTTTGTTCCAGAGAAATGAAACAAATTTTGCAACAGAACCTTCGTGTGAAAGCGCCAACTAGTTGACGACTATTGACTTCGTTCGGCGCCGGCGCGAAGTATTCGCCATCCGTTTGACTTTGCGCAGCCGAGGCAGGGCGCAACTTGGCAGCCGCCTCGGTCGATTCGGGCTGATGCGACCAGGACTCGCTGCCCCCTTCAGCGTCGATGACCTGTTATTGACCAATGCCCCCTGAACAAGGGGGGCGGGTCGCAACTCTTGGCGCAGAAATTTAGCGATTGGCTAATGGTGGCTGGGCAGCATGTCAGCGTATTGCATCGCCTCATCGAAGGGAGTCCCATGCGAACCCATGACCATTTGCTGTTCGCTGTTCTGACGGACGGCACAGCCCGCGCCGAATTCACGACCTCGGCGCTGCCAGGCGGCGGCGCCGGACAGCAAGTCGTCTGCGGTTCGGCGCGACGCAAGCTCGGAACGAGCCGGTTGAGGCCGCCCGCTTTGAGGCCGGAAATAGGCTGATGGGGGCGCCTGCCATGTTGAGATTCCATGAACTTCTGGTGAGCCTGGATTCGCGAATACTCGGACAGGTTGATCGCCGCGTCCAGCATCGTCATAAGGGTAGTGCAAATGCATCGTGCCGCCGGATTGAATTTGAATCAATCAAATTCCGAGTTGGGCGAGGGCCGCCATAAACTTCATATTAAATTTATGCAAAAATAATAAATGCCAGCTAAATATATAAATAATTTTATGCGCAGTATTTTAATTTTGTGGCAAGATTTTCATTATATATGGAAAATACGTTCGCATTACAATATATGGGCAACCATCATAGACAAGCAACTGGAGACGAAATCATGAAACCAACCAAGAAGTTACTGACCACAGCCCTCGCGCTAAGCCTGGGTCTGGTTGCGGCCGCCGCCAACGCGACCCTGCAAAACCGCTATCTGGACGCAACACCAGGAGTTGACGCTTATTACGATACCGCCACCGGACTTACTTGGTTGCGCGATGTCCACCATGCCGATGGTACTTTCAATATGATCAATCCCAGTTCCTTGACTTGGGTGGCCGCCAACACTTGGGCCACTGGTCTCGGCAGCGGCTGGGGGTTGCCGACAACGGTGAACTACGGGGTCAGCGAGATGCTTACTCTTTCCGCTGAGGGAAACATGACCAGCGTCTACTTCCAGGGCTTGGTGACTGACCTGGCCATGCGTCCGATCTACTGGTCGTCTACAGAGGTTCCAGGTTGGGGTTCCTTGGTTCACTATAACTTCACCCCCGTTACTTCTATAAACGATTCCAGCACCGATAGTATTCTTGCCTACGCGAACACTTACGCCTTTGCCGTATATGCCGGTGACGCAGGTCGCACGACGGATGTCGGTGCTCCGCCGGTGGGTGGCGGCTCCGTTCCGGAGCCCGCCACGCTGACGTTGATGGGCTTGGGGCTTGCAGGAATTGGATGGACTCGGCGTCGCAAGGCCTGAATTGAAAGAAGAGAGACCGCTACTCTTTCAGGCTGCGGCTGGATGAGATCGTGGCTCTGCGTTCTCACTCCGGCGCTTCCGGCGCGGTCAGCCGTGAATGGGTACAGACACACTGACATCAATGGCGTCAGGTCTTGCAACGGCGCGCTGCAATCGATACAGAACGAATTGAGCCCGCGCCGCTGCGGCGGCAAAGGGTCGTCAAGGTCTCGAATGCCTGAGGGTTGCGGCCAGCCCCGCGTATCGGCGCCGTCTCCTGTATGCTCGGCACAGACGCCATGTCGAGCCGTGCTGCGAGTTCATCCCCGACGTCACCCGTTCAGCCGGTGCGCGGCACCGTCGCGGTTGCCGACGGTTGCTGGACTGTCAGGCTGCTCGGTGCGATCGAGGCGTCCAGGGACGGGCTGACGATTGAGCGCTGGCCGACGCGCGCGGTGGCGTCGCTGCTGGCGCGACTGGCGCTGGCGCCCGACCGGGCACACCCACGCGAGGAGTTGATCGAACTCCTCTGGCCGGGCGTGGCGATCGAGGTCGGGCGCAACCGACTGCGCCAAGCGTTGTCGACGCTCAAGACCCTGCTCGAGCCACCCGCACGAGCTGCGCCGGTGCTCAGAGCCGACCGAACGACGATCCGCGTCTTGCCCGGCATGATTGATTGCGACGTGCGGCAGTTCGCTGCGCTGAGGCGTTCCGGCGACCACGAACTTGCCCGGGCCCTGTACCGAGGTGAACTGATGCCGGGTTTTTTTGACGACTGGGTCGTCGAAGAAAGGCATGACTTGACTGCTCTGTTCGACCAACTCGACGGCGTCAGTTTGCAAGGGTTACCGCGCGTGGCGCCGGAGTGCGCCACACCCTTTGGTGCCGCAGCGTCACCGGAAGCGTTCGGACTGCCGAGCTACTGGACGCGGACCTTCGGGATCGAGTTGCCGACATCGCGTTTGCGCGCACTCGTGCAGGCTCAGCGGCTCGTCACCGTGCACGGGCCGGGGGGCAGTGGCAAGACACGCATGGCAGTAGCCGCGGCGCGAGCACTGTGCGAGGTGCCCACCGTCGACGCCAATGCAGGAAAAATTCTTTGGCGCTTCGACTTCATCGGGTTTGTTCCGCTCGTCGGATGCGTCAGCGCAGCGCAAGCGCTCGACGCGATCCGAGGCAAGCTGCCGTTCGACGGCCGCGGGGATGCCCATGCGGGTATCGTCGCCGCGCTGCAGGGACGACGTGCCTTGCTCGTGCTCGACAATCTCGAACAACTGGTTGAAGAAACGAGCCGGCAGATCGCGGAGTTGTTGACCGCTTTGCCGGGTCTGCACGTGTTGGTGACGTCGCGCCGCTTGCTCAGGCTGGACGGCGAAGTCGCCTTCGAGATCGAGGGCCTGACGCTACCCGTGCCGGACGTAGCGCTGCTCGAAGTGGCAGCCAACCCGGCAGTGGCGCTGTTTGTCGACCGCGCGCGGGCGGTACGAGCGGACTTTGAACTCGACGCCCATCATCTGGAGGCCGTCCTCACCCTGGTGCGAATGCTCAGCGGCATGCCGCTGGCGATCGAGTTGGCCGCGTCGCGCATGCGTGGCATGACTCCGCAAGAGCTGTTGAAGCGCTTGAGCGACGCGGCCGGCACACCGATGCTGGATCTGCTCGTGCGCGCCGCACCGCACACCGCAGCCGACACGCGGCATGCCTCGATGCGCCATATGGTTGCCTGGAGCTGGCAACAGCTGACAGCGCCGCAACAACAGATGCTGCTTGCGCTGTCGGTCTTTGCCGCACCGGCTCGCGTGGACGCGGTTGCGGCAGTCGCAGCGACAGACCTCCACACTGCCCAGTGGCTGCTGGATGAGTTGATGGCCGCATCGCTGGCCCAGCCGGCCGACGATACGCACGGCACGATGCGCTTTGCGCTCTTGCAGCCGGTGCGCGAGTTTGCGGCCGCGCGCATGCCAGCAACTGCCGCTCGCGAGGCAAGGGGGCGGCTGCGCCGCTGGCTGATCACCTTTGCACGGCAAGTGCTGCCGCGCGGGTTGGCCACGGTGGCGGACGAGGTCGCCCATGTGCATGCCTCGATCATCAGCGCCCCGGCCGACGGCGACTCGAATACGGGTCTCGAACTCGCGGTGGCACTGCGTCCCTTCTGGGAAAGCGACAGCCCGCCGCTGTCGGGCTTGCTGGCGCTCGAACAGGCGCTGGGTGACGCCGACGCCAACGACGAGACACTACTCGTCGATGCCCTGGAGCTGTTGGCCTACGGGCGCAGTGCCGCCGGCTTCGCAGCCGCAGCGGTGGCCCACGCCGAGGCCGGGCTGGCGCTGGCGCAAGACGACCGGCGCCGCAGTATCGCGCTGGTGCGGTGGGTCCGGAGCATGTACAGCGCCGGCCGCTACGCCGATACGCTGGACACTGCGCTGGCCGAAGCGTACGCGCTGGCTTGTCGCGCGGACGACCCCGCCGCGCAGGCCTCGGCCCTGCGCATGCAAGCGCTGATGGCCTGCAACTTTCGACTCGACTACGCCGGCGCCGAGGCCTTGGGTGCGCAGGCGCAGCGACTCTGGGAAGGCTTGGGCAATCGAGCCATGGTCTTCGATTCGCTGCTCGTGCGGGCGACGATGTGGGCCTGGCTCGGACGCAACGACCAGGCACTGAGCGCCTTTGGCGAGTGCGAACGCGCGGCCATTGCCGCGAGCGACTGGGTGAGCATGATGACGGTCACCCGGCAAACTGGCCGGGTCTACATCCGCATGCGCCGCTGGGACGACGCCGCGGCAGCGTTTCGCCGCAGCGTGCGCGTCGGCTGGCAACGTCACTCTACCCAGGGTCTGGCCCACGGACTCTTGCATTTGCCTGAAGCGCTTGTGATGCGAGGCGAGGCCGAGGTGGCCGCTCGGCTGCATGGCTTCGCAGTGGCGAATTGGTCGCGGCACTACCACGCCATCAACCGCATTGAGGCGCGCGAGCTGAGGCGTACCCGCTTGCTGTTGCGGCTGGCGCTCGGGGCCGAATGTGCCGAGGCCCTGCGAGCCGAAGGCACCAGCCTCGGCGTGGCTGAGGCATTCAGGCTGGCGCTGGGCGACGACGTGGCCTGATCCGCGCCGCGGCGTCCCACTCGATGGCCTTGACCCTGGCCCTGTCCTAGACCACCTTCCTGGCGATACCGAACAACGTGGTGGTCTTGTCCAAACGGAAGAGCTCGTTGCAAGAGGCGGCCGGCGCTCAAGAGCGGCCGAGCCGCTTCGTGCTCAAGGTTACAGGCCAGCCGCCGCCCGCAGGGCTGCGGCCCGGTCGGTTCGCTCCCAGGTGAACTCGGGCTCTTCGCGGCCGAAGTGACCGTAGGCGGCCGTCTTGGTGTAGATCGGACGCAGCAGGTCGAGCATCTGGATGATGCCCCGGGGGCGCAGGTCGAACAGTTCACTGACGAGTTCGGCGAGCTTCTCATCCGAGATCACGCCGGTGCCCTCGGTATAGACCGTCACGTTCATCGGCTCTTGCGACGCCAATCGCATAGGCCACCTGGATCTGGCATTGCCTTGCCAGACCGGCGGCGACGATGTTCTTGGCCACGTAGCGTGCGGCGTAGGCGGCCGAGCGGTCGACCTTGGACGGGTCCTTGCCGCTGAACGCGCCGCCGCCATGCGGGCAGGCGCCGCCATAGGTGTCGACAATGATCTTGCGGCCGGTCAGGCCGCAATCGCCTTGCGGGCCGCCGATCACGAATCGTCCGGTCGGGTTGATCAGGAACTTGGTGTCGGCGGTGATCCACTCCTTGGGCAATACCGGCTTGATGATGTCTTCGCGCACAGCCTCGTAGAACTCGGGCTTCATCCGGTCACCAAGGCTCCACTCGGGCGCATGCTGGGTCGACAGCACCACGGTGTCGATGCTGTGCGGCTTGCCGTCGACATAGCGCATCGTCACCTGGCTTTTCGCGTCCGGGCGAAGAAACGGCATGCGGCCGTCCTTGCGCAACTGGGCCTGGCGCTCGACGAGCCGGTGCGCGTAGTAGATCGGCGCCGGCATCAGCTCGGGCGTTTCGTCGCAGGCGTAGCCGAACATCAGTCCCTGGTCACCGGCGCCAGCGTTCAGGTGGTCGTCGCTGGCATGATCGACGCCCTGGGCGATGTCATTGCTTTGCTTGTCATAGGCCACCAGCACCGCGCAGCCCTTGTAATCGATGCCAAACTCGGTGTTGTCGTACCCTATGCGCTTGAGCGTATCGCGCGCGACCTGGATGTAGTCCACATGGGCATTCGTGGTGATCTCACCGGCCAGCACCACGAGGCCGGTGTTGCACAAGGTTTCCGCGGCCACCCGTGAGCGCGGATCCTGTTCGAAGATCGCGTCCAGAATCGCGTCCGAGATCTGATCGGCCACCTTGTCGGGGTGACCTTCTGAAACGGACTCCGAGGTAAAGAGAAAATCGTTCGCCACTTTTACACTCCTGTTGTTGCTGACACTGATCGACATGGGCGTCGCCGTGTTGCTTGGAGGGCTGCGGCGAACGCTTTAGCGGCATTTATGAATCGCCCCGCAAGTTGTTCCTTTAACTCGGCGATGGAAGATTATATAAACAATGAGTCTGCTGCTGCGTTTGTTGTCACGCCTGCCTTTGTGGCTTATGCACGCGGTCGGCGCCTTTCTCGGCTGGCTGACTTGGTGGCTCTCGCCGAGCTACCGTGCCCACTTTCATGACCAGGTGCGCCAGGCCGGCGTGCCTTGGTCGCGCGCCCGGCCGGCCGTGGCCGAGGCGGGCAAGATGATTGCCGAGCTGCCTTGGCTGTGGCTGCGCCCGGCCGACCAGAAGCTGGGGGCAAGTGTCCGATGGGATGGGCGCGAGGTGATGGCGCAAGCGCTGGCGGCGCGGCGCGGCGTTCTTTTCCTGACGCCGCATCTGGGCTCATTCGAGGTGGCGGCGCAGGCTTATGCCGAGCACTTTGCCGAGCAGCACGGGCCGGTGGCGGTGCTGTTTCGTCCGGCACGCAAGGCCTGGATGCGCGCCATCGTCGACGGCGCGCGCGCGCGCCCCGGTGTGGTCACGGCGCCCGCCACGCTGGCCGGCGTGCGCCAGATGCTGCGCGTGCTGCGCAAGGGGGGCGCGGTCGGGCTTCTGCCCGACCAGGTGCCGCCGGTCGGCCAAGGCGTCTGGTTGCCATTTTTTGGCCGGCCGGCTTACACAATGACGCTGGCGGCGCGCCTGATCCAGCAGACCGGCGCCGTTGCCGTGCTGATCTGGGCCGAACGACTTGCACGGGGCGGTGGATTCGTCTTGCATGTACGCGCCGGGCCGCACATCGATCCCGAATCCACGCCAGAATCGGCGGCCACCCTCATCAACCAGGCCATGGAACAACTTGTGCTCGCTTTGCCCTCGCAATACCTGTGGGGTTATCACCGCTACAAGCAACCGCGCGAGCAGGTCTTGGCGCCAAGCGCTGACGCTCCGGCGCGCGAGGCCTGAATGCGGCGCGATCGCGTGCGGCGTTTCATGTCCAGCTCGACGGCCTATGCCCTGGTGGCATTGCTCTGGCTGCTGCATTGGCTGCCGTTGGCGGTGCTGGCGCGGCTCGGTCGGGGCGTGGGCTGGTTGCTCTGGCGGTTGGGGCGGTCGCGCCGGTGCATTGCGCTGCGCAATCTGGAACTGTGTTTCCCGGCCATGCCCGAGGCGCAGCGCATTGCCATCGCGCGCGAGCACTTCGCTGTTCTGGGCCGCAGCATTCTGGAGCGCGGCTTGCTGTGGTTTGCCAGTGCCGAGCGGCTGCAAAAGCTCACGCACATCAAGGGCGACATCGGCCTGGCCGAGCGCGCCGGGGGGGCTGTGATGTGGATGCTGCCGCATTTTGTCGGCCTGGAGTGGTCGAGCCCTGCCTTGGGGCTGTTCCAGCGTCGCCCCGGCGTCGATGTCTATCAGCGGCAAAGCAATCCGGTGTTCGATGCCCGCATGCTGGCCGGGCGCTCGCGCTTCGGCAAGACCGCCTTTGTGAACCGGCATGAGGGAATCCGGCCGGTGCTGCGAGCGATCAAGGCGGGCTATTGCTTCGTCAACGCGTCCGACATGGACTTCGGCATCAAGGATTCGGCCTTTGTCCCGTTCTTCGGCGTGCCGGCCTGCACTCTGCTGGCACCCTCGCGCATCGCTCATACGCTGGGCATGCGCGTGCAGCCGCTGGTGATCCGGATGCTGCCGGGCGGCCAGGGCTATGAAGTCGAGGCCGGCGAGCCGTTCGCCAACTATCCGACTGACGATCCGCTGGCCGATGCGCACACCTTGAATGCCTGGCTTGAGCAACAGATACTGCGCCAGCCCGAGCAGTACCTGTGGGTGCACAAGCGCTTCAAGACGCGCCCGGCCGGCGCCGCATCGCTGTATTGATGCGAGCGCGGCGCATCCAGGGTCTGTCCCGCAAAGTCGCCTGGTCAGTTGGGGACAGAGCTTGGCGAGTACGCCAAGGTCTGTCCCACAAAGTCGCCTGGTCAGTTGGGGACAGAGCTTGGCGAGTACGCCAAGGTCTGTCCCACAAAGTCGCCTGGTCAGTTGGGGACAGAGCTTGGCGGGTACGCCAAGGTCTGTCCCACAAAGTCGCCTGGTCAGTTGGGGACAGAGCTTGGCGGGTACACCAAGGTCTGTCCCACAAAGTCGCCTGGTCAGTTGGGGACAGAGCTTGGCGGGTACGCCAAGGTCTGTCCCACAAAGTCGCCTGGTCAGTTGGGGACAGAGCTTGGCGGGTACGCCAAGGTCTGTCCCACAAAGTCGCCTGGTCAGTTGGGGACAGAGCTTGGCGAGTACGCCAAGGTCTGTCCCACAAAGTCATAATCTACTCATGAAATTGCGTTTCACCAAAATGCAGGGAGCCGGCAACGACTTTGTCGTGCTCGACGCGACGGCCGGCCCCTTGCCGCTGAGCCGCGCGCAGTTGCGCCAGCTCGGCGACCGGCGATTCGGTGTGGGCGCCGACCAGATTCTGATCGTCGAGCCGGGCCCGGCGCCCGGCATCGACTTTGGCTACCGAATCTTCAACAACAGCGGAGACGAGGTCGAGCAGTGCGGCAACGGCGCGCGCTGCTTCGTGCGCTATGTGCACGAAAAGGGCTTGAGCGCAAAGCGCAGCATCCGGGTGCAGACCATCAACGCCATGCTGGAACTGCGCCTGCGCGACGATGGCGGCGTGACGGTCGATATGGGCGAGCCGAGATTCGATCCAGCGCTGGTTCCGTTCGATGCGCAAGACCTGACCCCCAGCGTCACGCACGGTTTCGAGCGCTGGCCGTTGCGGGTGCTGGATGCGCAGGGCGAGCACGCGGTCGAGGTGGCCGTGCTGTCGATGGGCAACCCGCATGCGGTGCTGCTGGTGGACGATGTCGACACGGCGCCGGTCGCCACTTTAGGCCCGGCGATCGAACACCACCCGCGTTTTGCGCGCAAGGTGAACGTCGGTTTCATGCAGATCGTCGATCGCAGCCATGTGCGGCTGCGCGTGTATGAGCGCGACGCCGGCGAAACCCTGGCTTGTGGCACCGGCGCCTGCGCGGCCGTGGTGGCGGGCATTCGTCTCGGACTGTTGGAGCCGCGTGTCGAGCTGCAGGCGCGCGGTGGCATGTTGACGATTGAATGGCCGGGCACCGTCGCCGGGGGCTTTGCTCCAGTGCTGATGACGGGGCCGGCCCAAACTGTTTTTGAGGGAGAGATCGAGCTGTGAGCAATCAAATGGACACCGACGGCATCACCGAGCAGGACATCGCCAACTACCTGGCGAACACTCCGGCTTTTTTCGAGCGCAACGCCGAACTGTTGGCCAGCGTCCAGCTCAGCCACCCGCTGGGGCAGCGCACGGTCTCGCTGCAAGAGCGGCAGGCCGAAATGCTGCGCGACAAGATCAAGGCGCTGGAACGCAAGTTCATCGAGATGTTTCGCAACGGCCAGGAGAATGTGGCGATTGCCGACCGCTTGCACCGCTGGACCTGCCAGCTCATGCTCACCCGCAATGCGCTTGCCTTGCCTGCCATGCTGGTCAACGAACTGGGCGATCAGTTCCTGATTCCGCAAGCCGGCCTGCGCCTGTGGGGCGCCGACCCGGCCTATGCCGATTTGCCGTTCACACAGGCCGTCGGCGCCGACACGAAGAGCTTCGCCGCCAGCCTGACCGAGCCCTATTGCGGCGTGAACTCGGGTTTCGAGGCGGTGCAGTGGCTGAATGATCCGGCTGACGTGAAGTCGCTGGCGCTGATACCGCTCAACCCGGGCCTGCCTGCCGAGACCTTCGGCATGTTGGTGCTCGGCTCGCCCGACCCGACCCGTTACACCGCCGACATGGGCACCGAGTTCCTGGCGCGCATCGGCGAAATCGCCAGCGCCAGCCTGTCGCGGCTGCTGCCGGCGGCTTGAATCGCGGGTCAGGTCTTGCTTGACAGCGACGATGACCCGAACCGCGCTTGACACCGGCCTGCAGCGCTATCTCGAGCATCTGCGTGTCGAGCGCCGGCTCAGCCCGCGCACGCTGGCCTTGTACCTGGACGCGCTGAGCCGTCTTCAGCTGCTCGCCGCCAAACACCCGGTTCGGCTCGACGAGGTGCAAGCCCACCATGTGCGGCGCTGGACGGCGCAGTTGCATGGGCAAGGCTTGGCGCCGCGCAGCCTGGCGTTGATGCTGTCAGCCTGGCGCGGCGCCTACCGGTGGTGGGGGCGCGAGGGCCTGGTCAGGCACAACCCGGTGGACGGGCTGCGTGCGCCCAAGGCCGCCAAGCCGCTGCCCAAGGCCTTGTCGGTCGATCAGTCGGTCGCCTTGGCCGACTACCGCAATCCGGCGCAAATCGACGCGCGGATCGAGGCACGCGACCGCTGCATGGTCGAGCTGCTGTACGGCTGCGGCTTGCGCGTGGCCGAATTGGTGGGGCTGGACCTGCAGGCAAGCGCGCAAGCCGCAGGCTGGGTAGACCTGCCATCGACCGAAGCGCAAGTGCTGGGCAAGGGCGGCAAACGCCGCTCGGTGCCGGTGGGCAGGGCAGCTTGCGAAGCCCTGCGAAGCTGGTTGACGCAGCGTCCGGCATTGGCAACACCGGGCGAATCGGCCTTGTTCGTGGGCGCACGCGGGCAACGTATCAATGCCAACCAGGTGCGCGGCATGCTGAAGCGCCGCGCCATCCAGGCCGGGCTGCCGACGCACGTGCATCCGCACATGCTGCGCCACTCGTTTGCCTCGCATCTGCTGCAGTCCAGCGGCGACTTGCGCGCCGTGCAGGAGTTGCTCGGACACGCCAACATCAGCACGACTCAGGTGTATACGAAGCTGGACTTTCAGCATCTCGCCAAGGTCTACGATGCTGCGCATCCCAGGGCGAAGAAACGTTGACTGCGTGCCCTGTTATCGTGCGCACCTATGTTGAAAATTGATTGCGTTGCGCCCCGCCATGTCCGGGCGCTCCTTTGTGCGACGGCCCTGCTGGGCGCGAGCTGGGTGCAGGCCGAGGCGGTGCTGCCGCGGCCGGGCTTCTTGCAGGCGCAGCCGGCGGCGTTCGAGGTCAACTGGACCCCGCTGAAAATGCCCACCGGCGAGCACATCGCCTTGCTCGGCGCCAGCTATATGGTCGCGATGAACGACGACTGGGGCGTGGGTCCAAGTTTCTACGGCGCAGCCAAGGGCAATTACGGCGGCATCTTCACAGTCGGTTTCACGGCCCAGCGCCGTTGGCGGGTGGCCTCCAATCTGCATGCGGCGGCCAGCTTGTACGCGGGCGCGGGCGGCGGACTGAGCTCGGACCGGGTGCGCTTCGGTGGCGGTCTGATGCTCAGGCCAGAACTCTCACTGCGCACCGAGTTCGGCTCCTGGTACACCGGCATGTCGCTCGCGCACACGCGCTTTCCCACCGGCAATGTGAGCGGCACGTCGCTCGGTTTCATGGTGGGCTATGCCGAGAGTTTTCGAAGCTATACGCCGAGCGAAAGCGGGGAAAAAGCGCGCGCGTTTCGACGCAGCGGCCTGGGCTTCGATGAGATAGCGCTCAACGTCGGGATTTACGAGCCGCGCTCGAGCAGCCGCACGCGTGGCGGAGCGCCGGCCAAACGCATGGGCAAGCTCGGTGCGTCGATGCGCCAGTACGTGACCGAGGGCGCCTGGTGGGGCTTCGAGGCGGCGGGCGCAGCGCAGGGTGGGACCGACGGCTATATGGAAGTGTTGGTCGGCATGGGACAGGACTACGCCATGGGCAGTCCCAATTTGCGTGCCGGCTGGCATGTGGCCACCGGCTTGGGCGGCGGCGGCGGCGTTGACACCGGCAACGGCTGGCTGGTCAAGGGTGGCCCGACGCTCAGGTGGAAGACGCCGTGGGGGCCGTCGTTGAATCTGGACGCGGGTGTGATGGGATCGCTGACCGGGAGCTTCAAGTCGAGCTACGCGCGCTTCAGTCTGGGGCTGCCGCTGGATCAGGCGGTCGGGCCCTTTGGCCAGCCCAATGTCGAGGGTGGTGTCGTGCGGACGCAAACCATCTATGCCAGCCTGCAGCAGCTCTCCAGGGTCCGTTTCAAAGACGGTCGTGAAGAAGGCGTGGGGCATATCGCGATGGTGTTGAAGCGCGAGCTCGGTCCTCATTTGTATGGCGTGGCGCAGGCGGGCAGCGCGGCGTTTGGCAGCGCCGGTGCTTACTCGTTCGGTTTGTTCGGCCTGGGGGTGCAGAGCAGTGCGCTGGCGCATCAGGGCATGCGAGTCGGTGCTGAAGCGATGGTCGGCGCCGCGGGTGGCGGCGGTGTCGATATTCATGGTGGCGCCGCCATGCAGGGCGAGGCCTGGGCCGAGTGGGCGTTCGGCAGCGAAGGCCGCTTGCGTTTGCGCACCGGAATCGGGCAGTGGCGCAGTCTGCGTGCGCCGACCCAGTCGTCGCCGCTCGTCAATGTGTCGCTCGGCTATGCCTTCGGCACGCTGCAGCGCTGAGGATGTTGGCGTCATGAAAACCATTCGCCTGCGCGCCGGTAAAGAGCGCTCGCTGCAGCGTCGCCACCCCTGGGTGTTCGAGGGCAGCATCGCCAAGGGCAGCGCCGATGCCGGCGAAACGGTCAAGGTCGTGGCGGACGACGGCAGCTTTCTGGCCTGGGGTGCGTTCAGCCCGAGCTCGCAGATACGCGTGCGCGCCTGGAGTTTTGTCGAGGCCGATCGCATCGACGCCGACTTCCTGAGGCGCCGCATCGATTGCGCGCTGGCGGTGCGCAAGCGGCTGCCCATCGCGAGCGACGCGATGCGCCTGATCCATGGCGAGGCCGACGGCCTGCCGGGCCTGGTCGTCGACCGCTACGCCGACACGCTGGTGGCTCAGTTCGCCAGCACCGGAGTCGAGCGCTGGAAGGACGTGATCGCCGATCATCTGTGCGCTGCCACGGGCCTGGCGCGACTCTACGAACGGTCGGATGCGAATGTGCGCAGCCTCGAAGGGCTCGCGCCGCAGACCGGCTGGCTGCGCGGCGGTGGCAGCACCGAAGTCACCATCAGCGAGCACGCGTGGCGCCTGACCCTGGACGTGGCCGAGGGGCACAAGACCGGCTACTACCTCGACCAGCGCGACAACCGCAAGAGGTTTGCCGACAGCGTGCGCCACTTCGCCTGCCGGCGCGTGCTCAATTGCTACAGCTACACCGGCGGCTTCTCGGTGGCGGCGCTGGCCGGTGGCGCTGAAGCCGTGACGAGCGTCGATTCGTCCGCGCCGGCGCTCGCGCGTGCCGACGCGCATGTGCGGCTCAATGGATTCGACGCCGGCCGCCACACCAGTCTGGACGCCGATGTGAACCAGACGCTGCGCCAATGCCTCGAGCAGGGGCTCAGCTTCGACGCCATCGTGCTCGATCCGCCGAAGTTCGCGCCGAGCGCGGCGCATGCCGAACGCGCGGCGCGTGCGTACAAGGACATCAATCGCCTCGCGCTCAAGCTGCTGGCGCCCGGCGGCCTGCTGTTCAGCTTCAGTTGTTCGGGCGGCATCAGCGCCGACCTGTTCCACAAGATCGTCGCGGGGGCAGGTCTTGACGCCGGCGTCGACGGCTACATCCTGGACCGCGTCGGCGCCGCGCCGGACCATCCGCAGACGATCTGCTTCCCCGAGGGCGAGTACCTGAAGGGCCTGCTGATACTGAAATCCTGAAGCGCCTCGGCCCCTCGGAGGTCAGAGCTTGGGCAGCATCACGCGCGGTTCGAACTTGGCGCGGTGCACGCTGAAATAGCTCTTCACATTGCGCACATTGGCGTCCTGCGTGAACAGGCGCTGCACCAGCGCGTGATAGGCCGGCATGTCGGCCACCTGCACCACCAGCACGAAGTCCGGCCCCGGGGCCACGCGATAGCACTGCTGCACGGCGTCGTCTCGCAGTGCGCGCTGCTCGAAGGCGAACAGGTGCTCGGCGCCCTGACGATCGAGCGTGATCTCGACAATGGCCGACACCCCCGCGCCGAGTTTCTCGGGCGACAGCAGGGCGACACGGCGCTCGATCACGCCGCCGTCCACCAGGCGTTTCACGCGGCGCAAGCAAGTGGCGGCCGACACATGGGCGTGTTGCGCCAGGTCCTGGTTGGTGCGCGATGCGTCTTGCTGCAGCAAATCCAGCAAGCGCAAATCGGTGGCGTCCAGTGTCAATCGGGTGGCTGAATCATTCATATCAGTCAAAGTAATGAATAAAAAGCATGCTTGTGCATGATGATGGCTGATTGTTGCAATTACAGCTGAAATGTGAAAGCAATTAATTCACAACTGTGCCTACCATGCGGCCAGTCACGGATTCAAAGGAGTCAAACCATGTGTGGCATCGTCGGCGCCGTCAGTCATCGCAACATCGTCCCCATCCTGATCGAAGGGCTCAAGCGGCTCGAATACCGCGGCTACGACTCCTGCGGCGTGGCCGTGCATCAAGACGCCGAACTTCGCCGAGCGCGCAGCACCTCACGCGTGGCCGAGCTCGACGCACAGGTGGCGCAAGACAACATCCACAGCGGCACCGGCATCGCACACACGCGCTGGGCCACGCACGGGGTGCCAGCCGTGCACAACGCACACCCGCACTTTTCCAAAGGGCCAGGTCTTGACCCCACCGGGCCGGCCCGCATCGCGCTGGTGCATAACGGCATCATCGAGAACCACGACGAACTGCGCGCCGAGCTCAAGGCGCGCGGCTATCAGTTCGACAGCCAGACCGACACGGAGGTCATCGCCCACCTGGTCGATCGCTATTACGACGGCGACTTGCTCGACGCCGTGCAGCAGGCCTTGCCGCGCTTGCGTGGCGCCTACGCGATTGCGGTGTTCTGCCGCGACGAACCGCATCGCGTGATCGGCGCGCGTCATGGATCGCCCTTGGTGCTGGGCGTGGCCGAGGGCGAGAATTTCATTGCGTCCGACGCGATGGCCTTGGCCGGCGTGACCGATCAGATCGTCTATCTCGAAGAAGGCGATGTGGTCGACCTGCAGCTCGGCAAGCTGTGGATCTCGTCGATCGACGCGCAGGGACGCTATCAGCCGGTGCAGCGCGAAGTGCGCACCGTGCAGGCGCACAGCGGCGCGGCCGAACTCGGCCCTTATCGGCACTACATGCAGAAGGAAATCTTCGAGCAGCCGGTGGCCATCGCAAACACGCTCGATTCGGTCGAAGCCATCTTGCCCGAACTGTTTGGCGACGGCGCGTTCCGGATCTTCAAGGAAGTCGACTCGGTGCTGATACTGGCCTGCGGCACGAGCTTCTACGCCGGACTGACGGCCAAGTACTGGTTGGAGAGCATTGCCAAGATACCCACGAATGTCGAAGTGGCCAGCGAATACCGCTACCGCGACAGCGTGCCCAATCCGCGCACGCTCGTCGTCACCATCACGCAAAGCGGCGAAACCGCCGACACGCTGGCCGCGCTCAAGCATGCCAGGTCGCTGGGCATGACGCACACGCTGACGGTGTGCAATGTCGCCACCAGCGCGATGGTGCGCGAGTGTCGTCTGGCCTACATCACGCGCGCCGGCGTCGAGATCGGCGTGGCCTCGACCAAGGCCTTCACGACCCAGTTGGTCGGCCTGTTCCTGATGACCTTGGCCCTGGCGCAGGTGCGCGGGCATTTGAGCGAAGCGCAAGAAGCCGACCACCTCAAGGCGCTGCGCCACTTGCCGGTGGCCGTGCAAGCCGTGCTCGCGCTGGAGCCGCAAATCATCGCCTGGAGCGAGGAGTTCGCGCGCAAGGAAAACGCTCTGTTTCTGGGGCGCGGCCCGCATTACCCGATCGCGCTCGAAGGCGCGCTCAAGCTCAAGGAAATCAGCTACATCCACGCCGAGGCCTACCCGGCCGGCGAACTCAAGCACGGGCCGCTGGCCCTGGTGACCAGCGCCATGCCGGTGGTCACCGTGGCACCCAACGACGCGTTGCTCGAAAAGCTCAAGAGCAATATCCAGGAAGTGCGCGCGCGTGGCGGCGAACTCTTCGTGTTTGCCGACGCCGACACGCGCATCGAAAGCGAGCCCGGCGTGCGCGTGATCCGCATGCCCGAACACTATGGCGCGCTCTCTCCCATCCTGCACACCGTGCCGCTGCAACTGCTGGCCTATCACACCGCCTGCGCCCGCGGCACCGATGTGGACAAGCCGCGCAACCTGGCGAAGAGCGTCACGGTCGAATGACTGGGGCGCTGTTCGCGGCGCGCAGCGCCCCGCGATGCAGGCGCGGTAGGTTGCGTGGCTTGCGGTGAAGGCTCATGTCGGCGCAGCCGACGTGAAGCCGCGCAGCGGCGGGCCGAAACCACAAGCCCAGGAACCTGGCCAAGAGCGTGACCGTCGAATGACGGTGACATTCTTGCGGCGCGCAGCTGTGCGCTGAAAACATAGTCGTTAACCGGAGAAAACGGTCGCTGACCGGTAAACACGGTCGCTTCCTGCCAAAGCGCCAAGGGTAATGTCCCACCGCGTGGTGTAAGTCCACAGCCCGGACAGGCTGGAATGCGCGGGGTACTCAGCGTGCCACTGCGGCCAGCCGAGTCGGGACAGTATCGCTGAGAGTCTGAAGGCCCTCAAACTGCATGTAGCGCCGGTTCAGACTCCACTCGTCGCTTTGTTCCAGCATCATGGCGCCGACCAGGCGTGTGATGGCAGCATCGTTGGGGAAGATGCCGACCACATTGGTTCTGCGCTTGATCTCGGCGTTGAGCCGCTCCAGCGGGTTGGTGCTGTAGATCTGCGTCCAAAGCACCTACAGGCCTACCAACTTCTTGGCATCTGCCAAGCTGGAATGTTCGAATGCCAGCTTGAACTCGTCAAGTTCGAGCGTCGTCATTCCGACATCCGCAGACTGGCCCACCGCGCGCCACTGCGCCACGGCTTCAACGATCTGGCGCACGATGGCCAACGCCTGGTCAGCAGTCAGCGCGAACTGCGAGGCTTGCCCCATCAATTGGGCCATGCTTGTGATGGGGCCAGTATCTTCGCTTAACCATGTCTTGGATTCGCGGTCCTTGTCCGGCATCGGATTGACGTCGAACGCCGGCGACAGCTGCCATTGGTTGCCGCCCATGTAAAGGAATCCGATGTTTTGTAGGTGGTCGTCGACGTTGGTGATGAGGTGGTGAAACACCAAACGGCGCCACAGCTCTCGAGCGTCGTCCACATAGTTCGCACAGGCCCCTTTCATCACCGCGAGTACCTCGGTGTAAGCGTGGTCAGCTTGTCGACTCGCCTGGAGCAGCGTAGCGCCTGACAGGTAGGGGATGCGCGCATCCTCGGGCGCGCGGTCGAATCGGCGGATGACCGCTACAGGGGTTCCTTGCACTACAGCGACATGGGCATGCGCAGCGTTGATGCCCGCCAAGCTCGCCAGCTTGAGCGCGAGAACCTCCGCACGCGTCACATTGCGCTCGTCCTTGATGCTCGGGAACTTACCCAGGGCCAAGAATCCATCCTCGTCCAGGATGCTGCATTTCGGACGCATGCCTCCCAGGGAGGTACCCTTACCTCGCAGATAGGCCAAATCCTGGGCTGTCTCCTTGCCCAGTTCGACCGCTCGTGAAGACGAAAGCATCTTCTCGAGCTCGAGCATCGGAGGTGTCGCACGCCGGCCGGCAGGAACGGACTCCACATAAGCGCCATGCGCATCGCGTAAGCGCAAGGCACCCATGCGACTGAAGTCATCGACTGCGCAGAGGTAATCGAGCTCGGTCAGCGCCCCCAAAGTCGGGGCGTCCTCGCGGCGCTTGGCATGCGCGCGGGCGATGACACGGCGGCCCCAGGCATCCGGCTCGGTGTCTCCCAGCGCGAGAAAGAACAACGAGTCCTCTTTGGTCGCGGCCTTGCGAGTCTGGTATCCCGGCGTGGCTGCGAGGTCCGGCGATACGTTAAACGTATCCTTGTTGTCCAGCCAATCCTGAAAGTAGGCGAACTGCGTGAACACTCGAGGCCCGTTACGCACAAACACGAGTTTGCCCACGGACGTGCCTGCCTTGCCCAGGCACACGTCCAGTTCCGTCTTCATGTTCTGTGCTGCGGCACCCGCTCGCGTAGCCATATCGTGCCAATCCTTCAAAATGCTTTGGGCACCTTACGGCGTTTGCTGTAGACCCGAGTGGGCAGTTCTGCATCCATCAGCGCGAGCCCCACGGAATCAGTCGGCGTGTCCAGAAGTAAGCGCAGCTTCTCCAGCTCCCCAAAAACTTGCAGAGCGCTGCCCAGGTAGGTGAGCGCCGTTCCAGGATTTCCGTCCTCCAGCCGACGCACCGTGCTTACCGAAACGCCCATGCGAGACGCCAAGTCGGCTTGAGACATACCCCGGCGCCGACGTGCGAGCTCGATGCTGTGGCCGAGCGCCTTGATGGCTCGGTCTACAGAGAGGTTAGTAGCAGTAGCCATGGAATCGTCCTGATACGACCGCTTGCAGAGCGCAAGCACTCTAATTAGCACCATTCTAGCAGACTGCCGACTATTTTGCAACAGGCGCTCTTATAAGGACGTTTGTGCCGTATAAATGCTCTTAAAAGAATGCTATAGGCTAATTTCGAAGTGGCCTGAATGCTCCCGTCCGTCGCTTCACGCATGGCGGGGGCATTCACGGCGGTCAGCATTTTCGACGGGCTTACAGCTGACGAGGGAAAACCTTGCAAATCGACGGACCTTTAGTTCCGGTCAGAGCGCATATCCCAGTGATCTAGACTCGCATAGCCGCCTGTGAGCGCCGGTGACAAAGCGCTTGTAGACGCTGGTGAGGGCGCGGTTTTGGAAACCTGGCGGATACGAATCCAGCTTTGACATGATGAAGAGAAGATGGCCCCCGCGAGGGGTCATCTTCTCTTTGGTGCCGCCGCGTGCTTGATCAGAACGGCGAGTCGGGGTCCAAGTCGGGTGGAGCATGCTCGGGCGCGAGTTGGGTGCGCCAGGCGCGTTGGATTTCCGGGCCGTAGGCCAGCCAGAGTTGGTCGCGCAGCAGTTCAACGCACTCGAAGACTGCAAGGGCTTGGGAAGCAGACCAGTGCGATGGCAATTCCAACGTCACGGTCGGTCGTGCCGAGCGCCGCCGCGGCTGCGTCCTTGTTGGGGGGTCCATCGCGGACGGCCTCAGGTGAGCGGCTTGCGCGCTTGAGCGACCTTCGGGCGCGCCGCAGCGGTGCGTGCACAGGCGCGCAGCGCGGCACGTTCCTCGGCTTCCTTCTGGCGGTACGAGTCGCCCTCGATGCGCACCACCTCGGCGCGGTGCATCAGCCGGTCGACCAGCGAGACCACGCAGGCCGCGTTGGGGAACACCTCGCCCCAGTCGGCGAATCGGCGGTTCGTTGTCACGACCGTGCTCTTGTGCAGGTAGCGCCGACTGACCAGCTCAAACAGCATGTCGGCATGACGGTTGGAGTAGGACAGATAGCCGACCTCGTCAATGACAAGCAGGTCCGGTGCAGCGTAGTGTGCCAGCCGCCGACGCAGGGCCGAATCGCTGTCCAGCGCGGCGAGCTCGCTGAGCATCTGGCCGGCCGTGGTGAACAGCGCCGTGTGCCCCTGCAGCACCGCTTGGTGGCCGATATTGGCCGCCACCATCGACTTGCCCACCCCGTTCGGCCCGAACAGCACGACGCTGCTGGCATCGGTGAGGAATTGCAGGCTCATCAACTCCTCGATGGCCGTGCGGTCGCATTCGGTGGGCCAACTCCAGTCGAAGTCGGCCAGCGGTTTGAAGCGGCCCAGATGCGCCTCGCGCAGGCGCCGCTCCAGGCTGCGGTGCGCGCGCTCAGTGCTCTCCCAGCCCAACCACTGCCGTACGCGCTGCTCGGTCTCGGGTTGACCCATCAACTCGTCCCAATGGGCCAGCAGGCCGTGCAGGCGCAGCTCGGCGGCTTGCGCACGCAGTTCGGCATGGGAGGCCGCAGCGGGGCCGCTGCGGGGTTGCAGTGATGGGGCAATCATGGGCTCAGTCATGGTGGGTGTCCTTGGGTTTGTCGTAGCGGCGGTCGTACGTTGCCAGCGAATGCGTGCGCATCGGCGCGTCGCGCCGCGTCACGTGATCTGGCAGCGCCAGGGCCAGCGGCGGCGCTCGCCCGCTGCGCTCGCGTGCGCGCTCCAGCGCAAAACGCACGGCGTTGGGGTGCGGCACCTTGCGGGCGACGGCATCGACCATGGCCGCCTGCAACGACGCTGCCCCGTATTGATCGAGCAGGCGCAGCAGCGCGGCGGTGATGGAGGCCAGGTTGTGGCCGTACTCGGCGGCCATCAGCAGCAAGTCGGTGCTGGCGGGGGCGATCTGGGCCAGCACGTCGCAGCCACGATGCGCCCGCGCCCGGCGCTTATGCTCGACCAAGGCTTGCAAGTGGTCCGGGTCCTCGATTTGCTGATGGCGATCAAAGCTGCGCGGGTGGTTGGCCAGTTCGGTGATGCCGTCAAAGATGCGCACGCGCTGCTCGTCGGCCAGCACCGACAAAGTACGCCGCACATGGGTGTGCGGCACCGTGTAGTCGTTCCAATCGAAGCGGACGTAGGGCGTCTTGGCCACGGCGACTTCCAGGCGCTGGCCGAGGGCGTAGCCCGCAGCAGGCAAGCCCAGCAGATGGGGTTGCTCGACGGCGAAGGCCTGGCGCACGGTCGATGCATCGTCCTCGGGCCAGGGGCGATCAAACGCACGGCCATCGCACCACTGGCGAGCCTGCGCATTGAGATCGGCCACATTGGTGAACTCGCGCCCGGCGAAAAAGCTCTTGCGAATGAAATCGATATGGCGCTCCACCCGACCCTTCTCGTTGCCGCGCGCCACGGCCACCGGGCGGGGCTCGAAGCGGTAGTGTTTGGCGAAGGCTAAAAACTCCGGATTGAAGCGAATCGCGTCACCCACGCGTTCGAGTACGACGCTCTTCAGGTTGTCGTACAGCCCGGTTCTGGCCAGCCCTCCAAACGCGGCGAACGCCTCGACATGCCCACGCAAGAAGCTGTCCATCTGGGCGTTCAGGCAAAAGCGCAGGAACACGCGTCGCGAGTAGCTCAGCACGATCACGAAGCCCATCAGAGGGCGCCTGGCGCGGCCGATCTGCAGATGGCCGAAGTGGCCCCAGTCGACTTGCATCTGCTCGCCTGGCAGCGTGCGCAGCCGCAGATAGGCCTCTGCCGGTGGGCGTGGGCGCATCGTGCTGACCAGGTGGCGGAAGTGGCTGGCCTGGCCCGCGTAGCCGCGCTCGCACACCATGTCGTGCAGCCGGCTGGCCGCCAGCGTGGGGTACTTCGCCAAGGTCTCGCCGATGAAGACCCGATAAGGGTCTATCAGGCTCGGGCGCAACGGGACGCCTGGCGGCACGACCTGGTGCTCGCGCAGCACGCGGCGCACCGTGTCGCGGTGCACGTGCAATTGACGCGCGATGGTCCCCACCCGCCAGTGCTCGACGGTGTAGAGGCGCTCGATCCGTGCCGCGAGTTCAACCGGGATGGTCATGAACGCGGCGCCGGCCGGCGCTGTTCGGGCGCAGATAGCCCAGCCGCAGATGGGGCCGCAGCAGCCGAGCGCAATGCCGGCAAACAAATGCCGCCGACGAGACCGCGCCGCGGCCGGC
>CAVUEF010000016.1:0-67004 GCA_963740455.1 uncultured beta proteobacterium | reverse complement strand
CGTCAAACACCACAAGGATGTGCCGTCTCGTCTGCTGGAGCCAATGTCGTCGCTTTCCCGCGGCCCTGCTGACAGCGGCAAGCTGATCGTGCAGGGCAACAAGCTGCATGTGCTCAAAGCCTTCTTGATCTTGACAGCTCAGGCTGATGAGCAAAGTCGCACAGCATGACCTTCGCCTTGCAACTGACGCCCAAAGGGCATCTCCAGTTCGGCGCTGAAACGGACGCGCCCGCCTTGTCCGACGCGCTGGCCGATCGGCTCGCTGCGGCCTTTGCACGAGGCGCGGGACACGGCCTGGTGCACCTGGGTGCGGCGGAAGTCACCACCGCGCTGCCGCCACTTTGGGCCTTCTGGCGGGATTTCGCGGCACGCTTTGTCACGGTGCTGACCGCGACGCCGGACGACGGCGAGATCGCTATTCCCCCTCCCGATGCACTGGCCCTCGAAACCTTGTGCCTGGACGCACCGCCGATGACGGGCGCCGAGTACCTGACGCCTGAAATTTTCGGTGCGCTCTGGGTGGAAATCGAGCTGGCCGTCAAGACGGAACTGGCCGCTTGCGGCGGGTTGCTGCAGGAGTTTCTCAAGTCGAAGCATCCGGCCTGGAATCTCGTCGGACACGTGCATTTCAACCTGGCCGAAAACCGCAAGGATGCGGAGTACCCCTTCGCTTTTCTTGCCACCTACACCTCGCGCTTGTCGGCGCACGGCAAGGCGCAACACCTGCCGCTTTCGCAAGCCCTGGCTGAATTCTCCGAGGGCAGGAAGAAGGCGCAGCTTCTGTCCCTGCTCCAGCCCGTGCAAAAGGCGGCGGAGAGCTGCGCCTGGCTGTCCGACATGGTCAACGAGGGAGAGATCTATCATCCCTTGCGCTGGGGTGTCGATGAGGCGGTGCGCTTCCTCAAGGATGTGCCGCATCTGCAAGGCGCGGGCATCGTCGTGCGCATGCCCAAGAACTGGGCAGCGGATCGTCCCGCTCGACCCAAAATCTCCGCTACCGTCGGCACCAAGAATCCCGCGCTGCTCGGCATGGATGCCCTGCTCGACTTCCGCATGGAAGTCACGCTTGACGGGCAGCCGCTGACCCCCGCCGAAATTCAGTCTCTGCTGGCAGCGAGCGCCGGGCTGCAATGGATACGCGGCCAGTGGGTCGAGCTGGACCGCGACCGGCTCTCGCACCTCATCGAGCGGTTTCGAGGCATCGAGGATGCCGCAGCGCAGGGACTGCCCTTCGGCCAAGCCATGCGCCTGCTGGCGGGTGCCGCGCTCGACGATGCCCTACCTGCTGCCGATCCGGACTGGTCGGAAATCGTCGCCGGAGACTGGCTGGCCGAGATGCTCCAGGGATTGCGCTCGCCGGAAGGATTGGCCGCAGTCACCCCGGGCCCGGCGCTGAAAGCAAACCTGCGTCCCTACCAGCAGGCAGGGGTGCGCTGGTTGCACCTGCTCACCCGGATGGGGCTGGGGGCATGCCTTGCCGATGACATGGGGCTGGGAAAGACGATCCAGGTCCTGGCGCTTCTGCTCACGTTGCAGCGAACGCGGCCGAGTCTGCTGGTGGCTCCGGCCTCACTGTTGGCCAACTGGCAACAGGAGGCCGAGCGCTTCACTCCCACGCTGCGCTGCCTCATCGCGCACCCGTCGGCGATGGCGCAGGACGAACTGCGCGGACTGGACGCCGAGCGACTGGCGGGCATCGATCTGGTCATCACCAGCTACGGCACGCTGATGCGCCTGCCCAATCTGCTGGCGATGCGCTGGCACTTGGCGGTGGCCGACGAGGCGCAGGCGCTCAAGAATCCATCCGCCAAGCAGACAAAGGCGGTCAAGCAACTCCAAGCCGAGGCGCGCATCGCGCTCACCGGCACGCCCGTGGAAAACCGTCTTTCCGATCTCTGGTCTATTTTCGATTTCACGCATCCGGGCCTGTTGGGATCGCAGAGAGCGTTTGCCGGATTCACGAAAAACATGGCGCATTACGGCCCGCTGCGCACGCTGGTCAAGCCTTACATACTGCGTCGCATGAAGAGCGACAAGCGCATCATCGATGACTTGCCGGACAAGACGGAAATGACCGCTTGGGTAACGCTGAGCACAGTCCAGACCGCCCTTTACCAGCGCGCTGTCAAGGAATTGGCCGCCCGACTGGAAACTGCGCAGGGCATCGAGCGCAAAGGGATGGTGCTGGCCTTTTTGATGCGCTTCAAACAGATCTGCAACCATCCGTCGCAATGGCTCGGCGATGGCGCCTGGAAGCCGCAAGACAGCGGCAAGTTCGGGCGACTGGCCGAAATCGCAGACACCATCGCCGCCAAGCAGGAAAAGATGCTGGTCTTCACCCAATTCAGGGAGACCACCGCGCCGCTGGCGGCCTTTCTCGGCAATATCTTCGGGCGCGAAGGTGTCGTGTTGCATGGCGGCACGCCGGTGGGCAAGCGTCGCGAACTCGTCAAGCGCTTCCAGGAAGATGAGCAGTGCCCCTTCTTCGTCCTTTCGCTCAAGGCGGGCGGAACCGGGCTGAACCTGACCGCAGCCTCACATGTGATCCACTTTGATCGCTGGTGGAACCCCGCCGTGGAAAACCAGGCCACCGACCGCGCCTGGCGCATCGGCCAGCACCGCAATGTGCTGGCACACAAGTTCGTCTGCCGAGGCACGATCGAAGAGCGCATCGATGATCTGATCCGCTCCAAGCAACAACTGGCGAACGATGTGCTCGACGGCGGCGCGGAAATCAACCTGACCGAGATGAGCAACGCGGCACTGCTCGATCTGGTCAGACTCGACATCCACTCCATCGGAGAATGAGTGCATGAGTTACGGATACTGGAAACCCTATGTGCCGGTCGCCAAACGGCGGGCGCAGGCTCAAGCCGCAGTCGCGAAGGCATCGAGGGCCGGGCAGGACATGCGCCCGGTGGTCATTGCGGGCCGGGTTATCGCCAAGACCTTCTGGGGCAAGGCCTGGTGCGACAACTTGGAAGCCTACAGCGACTTCGAGAATCGTCTGCCGCGAGGACGCAGCTATGCGCGCAACGGCTCGGTCATCGATCTGAAGATCGAGCCGGGCAAGGTACGTGCGTTGGTAGTAGGGTCCAGCCTTTACAAGATCGAAATCGGCATCGCCGCTGTGCCAGATAGCCACTGGAAGTCGCTGGCGAAGGAATGCACCGGCTCCATCGCTTCGTTGGTCGAGCTCTTGCAGGGCAGACTCTCGAAAGCCGTGATGGAGCGCATTTGCCAACCGAAGACGGGCTTGTTTCCCGCGCCCAAAGACATCCAGCTTGACTGCTCTTGTCCGGACTGGGCGACCATGTGCAAGCACGTCGCCGCCGTGCTCTACGGCGTGGGCGCGCGTCTGGATGCGCAGCCCGAACTCCTCTTCACGCTGCGCCAGGTGGATGCCAATGAGCTGGTGACACAGGCGGCTGAGCTGTCGGTCAAGACCAGGAAGGCTCCTGCCAGAGGCAAGGTACTCGACGATTCTGAACTTGCCGACGTGTTCGGCATCGAGATGGACAGCCCCGAGGTATTGCCGGACGCGAAGAAGAAGGCGGGAGCCCGCCTGACGAAGCCGGTGGCAGCACCTGTCGTCGCGACAAAGAAACCGGCCAAGGCAGTGGCAAAAAAGAAGACGGTGGCGGCGACAAAGAAGAAGAAAACGACGACAGATCCACGGCCCCGGAAAGAGAGACCGCAGGCCACAGTGGAGCCTGCCGCCGCCCGAAAATCGGTCAGCACCGTCACAAACAAACGCGCATCGCGGCAAGCCGCCCCGAACACGCCGGGTGACACGAAAAGGAAAAAGACGCAGACCTGACCCGGCCGGCCTCCCCATCGCACGCACCCGCAGCGTTGCGCATCAGTCCCAACAGCGATTGGTTTGCACTGGCTGAACAATCGACTTCAGGGCCGCGTCGGCGACAGTAGTGATGTCAATCCGTGCGCCTTCTCACAAGACCATAAAAAGACTATATTCGGTCTCGTTAGAACATCAGGAGCACGCACATGCGCTACTCATCTCAAGTCAAGCCGATCAGTTACCTCAAAGCCAACGCTGCCGAGGTTCTTGCACAACTCGCCGAGCGGCGCGAGCCTCTGATCATCACCCAAAACGGTGAGGCCAAGGCTGTGCTGCAGGACGTGGCCTCCTTCGAGGAAACTCAGGAAACGTTGGCATTGTTGAAGATTCTGTCGCTGGGTAATCAGGATGTAGCGGCAGGCAAGCTCAAGCCCGTGGCTGATGTCGTAGCCCGTCTGCGGGCCAAGCGCGCAACTGCATGATGGCAGGCGGCCCCGCCAAGTTCGAAGTCCTGCTCACCAAGGGAGCCGAGCAGGATTTGGAGGCCATTCACGACTACATCTCAGAGTACGACTGTGTTGCCAATGCCAACCATGTGTTGGACCAGATGATGGAAGTCGTGGGGAGTCTGTCGCGCTTCCCGGAGCGTGGCAGTTATCCGAAAGAGCTGGTCGCGCTGGGCATCAAACAGTACCGACAGACCTCGTTCAAACCCTACCGTGTGATCTACCGTGTCACAGGCAATCAGGTCATCGTCTACCTGATCGCAGACGGCCGGCGGGATATGCCATCTGTGCTGGCGCGCAGGCTGCTCGGTGCGTAGGCCCGCAGCAACCCGCTCCGTTGCCTGCAATCTTGGAAGTCCACGAAACGCTTGATCAATCGCCCTGTGCCGATTGCATGTCATCGCCTCGGGTATTACACTCAATATATTGGTAATACAAATGGAGTCATGCCATGTCGACGACACTTACCAGCAAGGGTCAGGTCACCATCCCCAAGCAGATTCGCGATGCGCTGAATCTGGCACCCGGCTGTTCGGTGGATTTTGCGGTCAATCGTGAAGGCGATGTCGTCATTCACAAGGTAGGCGCGAAACCGAGTCGCAAGCCCGACCGCTTCGAGTCTGCCCGTGGCAAGGCCGACGTCAAATGGCGGACTAACGACCTGATGGCGCTACTGCGTGGCGAAGGCTGATGTTGCTGGTCGACACCAACGTCCTGGTCGACGTTCTGGAGAACGATCCGCAATGGGCGGACTGGTCAATTGGCCAACTGCGCGCGCAATCGAAAGTTCACCGGCTGGCGATCAACCCGATCATCTACGCCGAACTGTCGCTGACCTTTTCGACCGTCGAGGCGTTGGACAAAACCATCGATGCGCTCGGGCTGGCAATGATCGAGTTGCCGCGCCCGGCATTGTTCCTCGCCGGCAAGGCTTTTGTGCGTTACCGCCGGCAAGGTGGGACGAAGACCAATGTTCTCGGCGATTTTTTCATCGGTGCGCACGCGGCAGTGTCAGGTCATCCCCTATTGACCCGGGATACGCGACGCTACGCCGCATATTTCCCGGGCGTGACGCTGATCGCGCCAAGCGTCTCGACATGAACAAATTGAAGACCGTCGAGGTATGTGTACCAAGATCAAACAGCAGGCTGTGCCGTATACATTAGCTTGGCGGTCTTGATGACTGAGCACGATCCTAACCAAACCGAACAAGCCGTTTTCGCCGAAGGTTTCGCGGGTGTCTCGCTGAGCGAACTTGCGCGAATTCCAGACGCTGAGCTGGCGACCTGGCAATCCGGGTGGAAACAATGGAGGCTTGAATGAGCAAGAACAAACAGCCACTGGCTCCCAAAAAAAATACGGCATCCCTCGTCCGTTCATCAGCGGCCGAGTACCTGACCTTCGTCGCTGCAACGGGAAGCGCGAAAACCAGCGTGGAAATGCGTTATGAGGACGAGAACATCTGGCTGACGCAGAAGATGATGGCCACGGTCTACGATGTGTCGGTGCCCGCCATCAACCAGCATTTGAAACGAATTTTTGCTGACAACGAACTCGAAGAAGCGGCAGTCATTAAGCAGTACTTAACCACTGCCGCCGATGGCAAAAGCTACCAAGTCAAGCACTACAGCCTGCAAGCCATCATCGCCGTGGGCTTCAAGATTGAAAACGAGCGAGCCGTACAGTTCCGCAAATGGGCCAACCGGATCGTCAAAGATTACACCATTCAGGGTTGGACGATGGATGTGGATCGCCTTAAAGGGGGCGGCAGCATCCTTACGGATGAATTCTTCGAGCGGCAACTGGAAAAAGTCCGGGAAATTCGCCTTTCCGAGCGCAAGTTCTACCAAAAGATCACCGACATCTACGTCACCTCGCTGGACTATGACCCGTCGGCCACGGCGACCAAACGCTTTTTTGCGGCGGTTCAGAACAAGCTGCATTACGCCATTCACGGCCAGACAGCGGCAGAAGTCATTGTGGATCGGGCTGATCACAAGAAGGAAAACATGGGCCTGGCCAGTTGGGAGGGCGCGCCCCAAGGGAAGGTCCACAAATACGACGTCGCCATTGCCAAGAACTACTTATCGGAGTTCGAACTGGCACAGATGCAGCGGATTGTCTCCGCCTATCTCGATATGGCAGAACTTCAAGCCATGCGCCGTATCCCCATGACCATGGCGGACTGGGAAGAACGTCTGGGCGGCTTCTTGAAACTCTGGGATCGGGATGTGCTGCAGGACGCGGGCAAGGTCACGGCCGAGCTTGCCAAGGCGCATGCCGAGAGCGAATTCGAGAAATACCGCATCGTGCAGGACCGGTTGTTTGAGAGCGATTTCGACCGGGTGATCAAGCAGATCGAGGCTGAGCGTGGGCCTGGAAGCGATGATGAAAATGCCTCCGACGTCCCCGCGCCGGGCAAGGATTGACGAATTCATGAGCGCCTCTGCGCAAGATGCAGCACTGCATGCCTTGTGCGAGCAACTGCAAGAGATCCACCAACAAGCCGAAATCGCAGGACTATTCATCGGTGGCTAGCGAATTGCTGGATTGCGCGCATGCGACAGCAGGATGCGCTTGACCTCGACCTTGATGCCGCGCGATTGCGCCACTGCGTCGCCGATGATGCGACGCAGCGTGGCTTCGACCTCGGCCGGGTTTTCCTCGGGGATCATGCGGCGATCGAGCTTGAGCACGACCTTGCCGGGAACGACATTGGTGTTGGTGCCGCCCTTGGTCCCGACCCAGCGAACGAAAAGACCCGGCTCAATGCGGCCCATTGCGACCAACCGCCACTGAGCGCTGGCTGCGCAGCCGAGCAAAGAACCGGTCGCCACTACTCGTAAACCATCTCCCTGTTGATCGCGGCGCGCGGTAAGGTACCGATCCAAGAACCCGGACCAAGAGTCGGGTGGATTGCGGGCTTTCTCGACCTGTTCATACCTAGATGTCAAACCGGCGTGAATGGCTGAAGGCCAATGTACAAGCCAGTTTCAGGGGGATTCGATGTCCAGATTGAACCGCAGCAGTCAGATGATCCCGCAGGGCTTTCGGGATACGTTACGTTATGCATCTTTCACCAACCGAGTGGTTCTCCATGTGGGAATCTGAAGTCAGCCACTTTGAAAGATTGCTTGCTGAGGTTTGTCCTAAGAGCGCAGACATCCACCGTCGTTTGCCGTTCGATGTCATTGCCTTCGACATAAATTGGCCGCTGGGTAACGATCCGGACCGACCCAACAAGCGGTCCCGTTCACTCTTCGTCATTTTCTCTCGTGAATTCATGGAGGACTATGCTGCGCGTGATCCAACAGAGCGAGCCTCGGAGAGGAAGCGCGTCATGACTTGGCTTAACGGAAATATGAAGGGATTCAATCCCGACCACGATTCCCCCAAGAGTGTCCCGCCACCGCGAGAAATTTGGACCATATAACGCGCTGGAGAACAAGATGGGGCAATGTCCCGAGTGCTGTTGAACGCGGCCGGATGACGGCTCCTTGTTCGTGATACTACGCGGCCTTTCGGTGAGCGTTGGTGGCGGCATTGGCCGGGGCTTTCAATACAGCTAATAGGTCCTTCATTTCGCGGTGTCCGCGCAGCTTGCGGAAGCGCCCTTTGGAGTCGCTCAGTGCGGCAGCTGCCCAGCGCAGCGTCATCTGTCCGTCCTTCCATCGTTTGACGTTGCGCGTGAAGTGAGCGATCAACCCGTTCAGGTTCTCGATCGGGTTGGTCGTGCGCAGCGTGCGGTATAGCGCCCCGGTGATCCCCAGTGTCTGCACTGTCAACGTCTCCTCCAGACCCTCTCGCAGGCTAGCGGCCGCGCCGGGGTGCTTGGCCTGCAGCGACGTCGCCAGCCGCGCCAGCTGCTTCTTGGCCAGCTCAGCGTTGGTGCTGCCCCAGGCATCACGCATGGCACGGCCTACGCCGGCGTGCAACTCCTTGGGCAGGTGCTCGATCACGTTTCGCCGCTTGTGCTCCTGGCACCGCTGCACCAGCGCCAGTTCGCCGAAGCAGTCCAGGATCGCGCGGCGCAAGGCCTTGCCGCCGTCGATCACCCACAGCCTCTTGCGATCGGCATCGAGCCCTCGCTCGACCAGGTCGCTCAGCAGCGAGCGCACGACCCGCGTGCTCTCCGTGGAGCCTTCACGCAGCCCCAGGATGTGCTTGTTTCCCTGGGAGTCGATGCCCAGGGCCACCAGGATCACACGGTCACGGAAGTGGATGCCGTCGATCATCACCACCGGCAGATCCAGCTCCTTGATCGAGCTCGACAACCACTCCTGCAGCTGCTTCTCGCTCAGCGCGATCCAGCGCCGCGACACCGAGCTCTTGGACACCGACAGCGCCTCCTCCGGCTCGGGAAGTGGATCCAGGGTGCCGGCGTATCGACGGGTGGAGACGCCGGCGGCCATCGATGCCATCGTGGCCATGTCCAACGGGTCCGTATGCGCCGCCCACGCGAACGTGGGCAGTTCCAACTCGCCACGTCGCAGGCTGCGTGCCCGTGGCTTGTCGATGGCAATGCGCTGGCCTCCCAGCACGACGCTGGATCGCGTGGTGCCGCCACGCACTGCCTTGCGGGCCGCGTTGGGCACATTCATCGGACCGCACATCACCTCCCTGTCGGCTTCCATCATGGCTGCCAGAACTTGCTTGCCGGCGTTCACGCACAGACCGTAGAACGCGTCCTTCACGTCACGAAGGACGGTCTGGACATTGAGGGAGAGCTGCACTTGGGCAGCAGGTACTACCCGCAGCGCGGGCTTCGTGCGAGACTTCATTTCGGTGGTTCCTTTCTTTGCTTGCAAGGCACCCGCATGTTCACATGCGGGCGAAAGGAACCGCCACCCTCAGCTCATCAGTTCAACAATTTCTGGGACATCGCCCAAGATGGAAGCGGTAATTTTTTGGCTTAGCGTCGCCTTGGCAGCATATTGGAGCCTGATGTGGCTACGCAATCGCAATATGAGCTTAGGTCATGATGCTCAGATAGTTTGTGCCGTGATGCTATGGGCAGTAGTAGCCTATTTTGCCTTGTCGCCAGATACCTCCAAAATGAACATGCTTTGGGCTGTACCTGTCGCGTTCTTCAGTTCGTCATTTGTATCTGCGCCGTATATCGGCGATGTCCCAGAAATTGTTGAACTGATGAGCTGAGGGTGGCGGTTCCTTTCGCCCGCATGTGAACATGCGGGTGCCTTGCAAGCAAAGAAAGGAACCACCGAAATGAAGTCTCGCACGAAGCCCGCGCTGCGGGTAGTACCTGCTGCCCAAGTGCAGCTCTCCCTCAATGTCCAGACCGTCCTTCGTGACGTGAAGGACGCGTTCTACGGTCTGTGCGTGAACGCCGGCAAGCAAGTTCTGGCAGCCATGATGGAAGCCGACAGGGAGGTGATGTGCGGTCCGATGAATGTGCCCAACGCGGCCCGCAAGGCAGTGCGTGGCGGCACCACGCGATCCAGCGTCGTGCTGGGAGGCCAGCGCATTGCCATCGACAAGCCACGGGCACGCAGCCTGCGACGTGGCGAGTTGGAACTGCCCACGTTCGCGTGGGCGGCGCATACGGACCCGTTGGACATGGCCACGATGGCATCGATGGCCGCCGGCGTCTCCACCCGTCGATACGCCGGCACCCTGGATCCACTTCCCGAGCCGGAGGAGGCGCTGTCGGTGTCCAAGAGCTCGGTGTCGCGGCGCTGGATCGCGCTGAGCGAGAAGCAGCTGCAGGAGTGGTTGTCGAGCTCGATCAAGGAGCTGGATCTGCCGGTGGTGATGATCGACGGCATCCACTTCCGTGACCGTGTGATCCTGGTGGCCCTGGGCATCGACTCCCAGGGAAACAAGCACATCCTGGGGCTGCGTGAAGGCTCCACGGAGAGCACGCGGGTCGTGCGCTCGCTGCTGAGCGACCTGGTCGAGCGAGGGCTCGATGCCGATCGCAAGAGGCTGTGGGTGATCGACGGCGGCAAGGCCTTGCGCCGCGCGATCCTGGACTGCTTCGGCGAACTGGCGCTGGTGCAGCGGTGCCAGGAGCACAAGCGGCGAAACGTGATCGAGCACCTGCCCAAGGAGTTGCACGCCGGCGTAGGCCGTGCCATGCGTGATGCCTGGGGCAGCACCAACGCTGAGCTGGCCAAGAAGCAGCTGGCGCGGCTGGCGACGTCGCTGCAGGCCAAGCACCCCGGCGCGGCCGCTAGCCTGCGAGAGGGTCTGGAGGAGACGTTGACAGTGCAGACACTGGGGATCACCGGGGCGCTATACCGCACGCTGCGCACGACCAACCCGATCGAGAACCTGAACGGGTTGATCGCTCACTTCACGCGCAACGTCAAACGATGGAAGGACGGACAGATGACGCTGCGCTGGGCAGCTGCCGCACTGAGCGACTCCAAAGGGCGCTTCCGCAAGCTGCGCGGACACCGCGAAATGAAGGACCTATTAGCTGTATTGAAAGCCCCGGCCAATGCCGCCACCAACGCTCACCGAAAGGCCGCGTAGTATCACGAACAAGGAGCCGTCATCCGGCCGCGTTCAACAGCACTCGGGACATTGCCTATATCCGGCTCCGCGCGAAGCTACTGGGAATAAGGCACCCGCTGGAATAGCGCAGATGCGTAACCTTTCAGTCGAACGGACCTGCGCGAAAAGCTGCGCAGGCCGGTGAATTCAAACGTGGCCACCATGTTCGCCTCACCCGAAGTCGTAGCAACGCAAGCCCGTGAACACGCGTGGAAGTACTTTGAACTCCACGCCCATCAGCGCATTGCCGTCTTCAATTTCTTCTTAGTCGTGTCTGGTGCCCTTACTGCCGGAATGGCTGCAACTCTCCAGGGGTCAGCACGCTTCTCCGGCCTTGGTGTCGCGCTTGGCATTCTTCTGGCGCTTGTGTCCTTTCTCTTCTGGAAACTTGATCAGAGAGTTGCATTTCTCGTCAAGCACGCAGAGGCAGGACTCACTCTGATAGAGAGTTATTTTCCCGTTTCCGAGGCCCAACTCTTCTTGCAAGAGCCGAGAAAAACCACCGAGGATCAACAGCACTCCTCAGTGTGGACCAGGCAATGGTCTTACGGCCGTGTTTTCCGCTTTCTCTTCGCTTCAATGGCAGCAGTGGGAGTATGTGGCTCCGTACTCTGCGGTCTGCGATTTCTTGGCCACCTCGTTTGGTGACATACATCGCATCTTGCATCTTGTATCTTCGACATGACCGCAGTTGAGCATTTGACTGCGGGCGGTTCAGTCCAACAAGCTTCGTCCGCCGCCGTGCAACACCTGCGCATTCGTTCACTGTCGGCTCGGCGTCAGATAAACGCTATTCGTTAGCGCACATCAACTATGTCCAACGATCAATCCACCGTCGCCCAAGAACTTGAGCCTGTTGTTCTGGAACTTGGCAAAGCACTATTCATTTGCCAATGCTTCGAGGGCACGCTGGTAATCCTGCTGTCGACCATCTCGTACGAGGACGCCGACATGGAGGAACGGGCGTTCACGGCAGCCGTCGACGTGTTTTCACAGAACACGCTTGGACGGCTTCTTAAGCGTCTTACGGAGAAGGTCGACCCACCAAGCGAACTCAACGACTGCTTTGTGGCCGGTTGGAAAAATAGAAACTGGATAGTCGGCCCTGCAAAATTCCGTCCGCCCGTCACCACGGCAAGCGACGCGACATTCTGCGGCGGCTGGCGCGGAGCTTCACCGGCGACGAGGTCTTCAGCCAAGAACGTAGGTGCAGCCCTGAGCCAGCAGTGAAGCTCGTAGGGCCGGGGCTGACCGCAGCACCATTTGAAGCAGGCACAAAAAAACGGGCCCCAGGCCCAGGCGGGTGATCGCGCGCAGCAGCCAGCGCAGGTTGTAGCCGGCGGCACAGCTGATCGAATGCAACGCATCACCCAGCGCGCCTTGCAGCCAGCACCGATCCATCCGGTGATCGGACTTCAAGTGCCCGATGGCCGGCTCGACCGCTTGGCGCCGGCGCAGCCAGCCCTTTTGCTGCGGACTCAGGCTCTTGTACCTGCCTCGGTGAATGATCTGCTTGTCGGGGTTCTCGGCATCCACGCCACGAAACCCCAGATCGACCACGATCTGCTTGAGCTTGACCGCGTGGTCTTGCAACAGGTTCGTCGCCTGCTCCAGCACCGCGCTCAGGATGTGGCCGTCATACGGATTGCCGGGGAAGGTGCGCGCACCCAGCATCAGGCCGTGTTTGTGCGAGACCACCACGGCGCTCTTGACGCCGAACTCATAGGGCTTGCGGGCTTTGCCTTTACCGATGCACTCGACCTCCGGCGCATGCAGCGCGTACAGCTTGTTCTTGTCGTGGCGTTGTTGCGTGCGGATGCGCTCGGCGCGCTCCAACCACATCATCAAGTCGCTCGCCGCCTTGGCGGTGTCGGGCGCGAAGTCCGGCGCTTTGCTCTTGCGCTGCGCCTCGCGCATCACGATGCCCAGAATCGTGCGCTGACGCTTGAGCACTTTCTTCAGGCGCCGGAACTGCTTGGCGTGCGCGTAGCCGCCGGCGCGGCGACGCAACTCCTTGCCTTCCTTGGCATAGGTCTGCTTGAGCACGATGCCGGCGCGCTTGGCGGCGCTGACGACCTTGTGGCGTGCGATCTCCGACAAGCGGCTGTCCACAGGGTGCGCGATGGCCTTCTCCTGGACCGTGGTGTCGACGATCACGCGCTCCAGATCCCTGGGCTTGACCGCCTTCATGGCCACTGCGGTGTCGATCGTCGCCTTGAGCAGATGCTCCAGCCCTTCTTCGCCGAGGTCGCGCCGAAAGCGTCCGATCTGCGTGGCGTCGCATGGCAGCCGGTGCTCGTAGTAGTCCATGCCGCTGAAGAACTGCCACAGCACGTTCTCGCTCCAGCGGACCACAAGCTCCTCGTCGCTGAGGTTGAAGCTGTGCTTCAGATAGAGCAGGCTGGCCATCAGGCGGATCGGCAACTTCGGCCGACCAGCATTGCTGATACCCGCGCCCACCAGCACCTGGGTGGGGCCGAACATGTCGTGGCCTTCGAGGGTCTGGCCGGCGCGTTCCTGGCGCTCGAACTTGGCCGCCACCGAGGCTTCGATCTGATCCCACGGCAGCCGCGTCGCCAGCACCGCCAAGGGATCGTTCAGATTGATCATCGCGTCAATGCGGCTGCGGAAAAAGTCGACCGTCTCCATCCTCGAATCCCCCAGAAATCAACTCATCAGATAACGCTTTTCGAGGGATTCGGTGTACCGCGTTTACACAAAAAACTGAGCATTCATGCGGGTTGGCGGGGATTTGCAGGGCCGACTGGATAGTGCATGAATTCCTCCATCGCACCGTTCAAGATCTGTCGTCACCGCAGGGTCGCCTAGAAACAATAGGCAAGCTTGTCGAAGCCAAGCAAAAAGTGAAAACTGCCGACATACTTGCAAATCGCGTCCTGGACATGTACCTGAAGAAATACGGAATGTCAGTTGCCGCGCTGAAAGCGAACGCAGACCGCATGTGGGACCACATGAATCCATCACGACCGACAGTTTCAAGCTAGCACCAACCCACTTTCACCCAAGGAGCCTTGAATGACAGAACGAAAAGGACATTGCCTATGCGGCGCTGTGAGCTTCCGCCTTTTGGCCGAACCTGTCGCAACCCGTGTGTGCTGGTGTCGAGACTGTCAGCATCTGGCAGCCAACGGCACGGTCAATGTGGTCGTGCCCACTGCGGCACTGAATATTTCGGGGAAAACGAACGAGTTCTCGAGCACCGCAGACAGCGGCAACCAGATCAGTCGACGATTCTGTCCTCGCTGTGGTTCACACCTCTTTGCCAATTCGTCCGCACGGCCGCAGTTGACGGTGGTTCGCGCCGGCACTTTGGATGACCCGTCATCGGTGAAGCCGACGATGAACATCTGGGCGAGCAGCGCGCCGACCTGGGCGTGTCTTGATGCAGCCTTGGAGCGTATCGAGCAACAACCCTCGCCACCGCCAAGTCCCGCTTCCACCCCGGCTCGCTCTTGATCGTCGGCCTGGCATTCGCGCTTCACGTCATGGCGTAAGGGCCTTCACGTCGCGCCGACGCCTGCGCCAGCCACCTGACACTCACCGCATCAGATCCAGCAGCGTGCGCGCCACGACCTTGGTCGCGCGGCGCAGATCGGCCAGATCGATATGCTCGTCGGCGCGCTTGGCATTGCTCTCGAGCACGGTGCGCGGGCCGCAGCCATAGAGCACGGCGGGAATGCCGCGTTCGCAGAAGAGCCGCGCATCGGTGTAGAGCGGCGTGCCGGAGGCCTCGATAGGCTCGCCGAAGATGCTGCTCGCGTGCCGGCACAGCGCTTCGACCAGCGGCTGGTTGCCGGGCAGCGGCTTGAGCGCATGCGAGAGCAGGATGCGCTTGACCTCGACCTTGATGCCGCGCGACTGCGCCACCGCGGCGTCGATGATGCGCCGCAGCGTGGCTTCGACCTCGGCCGGGTTTTCCTCGGGGATCATGCGGCGGTCGAACTTGAGCACGACCTTGCCGGGAATGACATTGGTGTTGGTGCCGCCCTGGATGAGCCCGACGTTCAAATAAGGGTGCGTGATGCCCTTGACCTGGCTGCTGATCTGCTGGTACAGCGTGTTCTGGTGGTACAGCGCATTCAGGATCAGCGTCGCCGCTTGCAGCGCATCGTCGCCGGTGTCGGGCACCGCCGCGTGGCCTTGTTTGCCGAGCACCGTCACCTCCATCTGCAGGCAGCCGTTGTGCGCGGTCAGCACCTGGTAGCTGAAGCCCGCGCCGATCAGGAGATCGGGTTTCGCCAGACCTTTGTCGAGCAGCCAGCCGGGGCCGAGCTCACCGCCGAACTCTTCGTCATAGGTGAAGTACAGCTCGACGCTGCCCTTCAGCGGCAGCTGCAGCGACTCGATCGCCCGCGTGGCGAAGGCGAAGGTCGCGAAGTCGCATTTGCTCACCGCAGCGGCGCGGCCGTAGAGCTTGCCGGCTTCGATCTCGCCGCCATAGGGGTCGTGCGTCCAACCGTCGCCGGGCGGCACCACGTCGCCATGGGCGTTGAGCCCTAGTGTCGGGCCCGCGCCGTACTTGCGGCGCACCACCAGGTTCGTGATCGACTCAAGCCCTGCCGCTTTGACCAGCGATGCCGGCACGGCGTGCTGCTCGGCGTCGAACCCGAAGCCCTTCAGCAGCGCCGCGGTGCGCACGGCATGCGGCGCGTTGTTGCCGGGCGGCGTGTCGGTGGGCACGCGCACGAGTTCTTGCAGAAAGCGCACTTCCTCGTCGAAATGGGCGTCGATCCATGCGTCGATTGAATCGTATGACGAGGATGAGGTCATGCAAGCTCCGCAGCGAGTTGATCAAGCAGGTGCTGGAAGGCGCGCACGCATTGTTCGGTGTCGTCGTTGGTGACGGCTTCCAGCGGGTTGTGACTGATGCCGGCGTTCAAGCCGCGCACGAACAGCATCGCCTGCGGCATCACCTCATGCAGCTTCATCGCGTCGTGGCCGGCGCCGCTGGGCATACGGTGCAGCGGCAGGCCCAGCGCCGCGACAGCGCGCTCCCAGCGCCGCTGCCAGGCCGGTGCGCTCGGCGCGGCGGCGGCGCGCAGGGTTTCTTCCAAGGTGTAGTGCAGGCCGCGGCGCTCGCAGATGGCGCGCAATTCGGCGCGAACATCGCTCGCGCAGGCGTCGCGCACCGCGTCGCTCGTGGACCGGATGTCGAGGCTGAAGCGGCAGCGCCCCGGCACCACATTGATCGAGCCGTTCGGAACCTCCAGCATGCCCACGGTGGCCACCAGATCAGGCGTCGATGCGGCGCGCCGCTCCATGTAGAGCACCAGCTCGGCGGCGGCGGTGGCTGCGTCGCGTCTGCGGTCCATCGGCGTGGTGCCGGCGTGGCTGGCCATGCCGACGATCTCGCCCAGGTAGCGCAAGCTGCCGTTGATCGACGTCACGATGCCCAGCGGCAGGTCCATCTCGTTGAGCACCGGGCCTTGCTCGATGTGCATTTCGACAAAGCCGAGGTAGCGGCTCGCGTCGCGCTTGAGCTTGGCGATGTCGTCGGGGCACAGGCCGGCATGCTCCATCGCGGCGCGCAGGGTGATGCCGTCGCCGTCTTTCTGCTCCAGCCAGGCCGCGTCGAAATCGCCGGTGAGCGCGCCCGAGCCGAGGAACACCGCCTTGTAGCGCTGGCCTTCCTCTTCGGCGAAGCCGACCACCTCGATAGCAAAGGGCAGGCGACGCTTGGCGCGATGCAGCTCGCGCACGCAGGCCATCGGCACCAGAATGCCGAGCCGCCCGTCGTACTTGCCGCCGTTGCGCACGGTGTCGTAGTGCGAACCGGTCAGCAGTCGTTTTTCGTCATGTCCGGCCTCGGGCGCGCTGCCGTGATAGATGCCGACGACATTGCCGACTGCGTCGATCTCGACCTCGTCAAAGCCGCACTCGGCGCGCATCCATTGCATCAGTTGCTGCGCGCAGGCGCGGTGCGCGTCTGTGAGGTAGGTCACCGTGAGCTCGCCGCGCTCGGCGTAGCCGGAGTCGCTGTGGACGGCCAGGCGCTCGGCCCAATCCCACACATCGTTGCCGAGCAAGGTTTGATGGCCGAACTTGTCGTCGAGCCGGATCTCGGCAATGCGATGGACGTTGCGCAGGCACTCGGCGAGCTCAAACTCTGGGTGATGCTCGAGGCGCCGCTCGAAGGTCGCGATGATTTCCATCTTGCTCAGCCCCAGGCCACGCGGGCCGCGCACGGCCAGGATGAACGGAAAGCCGAACTTCGCGTGGTAGTCGGCGTTGAGTTGCTGGATGCGGGCGAACTCCGCTGGCGTGCATTCGGTCAGCCCGGCGCCGCGCTGTTCGTTGCCGGATTCGGCGCTCAGCGTGCGAGCGATCATCGCCTTCCCGGCCAGCTCGGGGTGGGCGCGGATCAGGCCGAGCTGCGCCTCGCGTCCCGCCGCGCGGACTTCGTCGGCCAGAGCCAGCTTGAGGTGCGCCAGGCTATTGAATGGGCGCCTCGCCCACGCGCGCTCTGCGATCCACGCCGAATGCTCATAAGCGCCGTCGAGCAGTTGGATGAAATCAGCACGGTCCGCGGCATTGAGTTGCTCGATGGTGATCATGTTCATTCCCACGCGAAGGCTCGATCCGGATCGAAGGGATGCACGGCCTTCCAGTGGCGCGCGACGTCGATGCGCCGGCAGACCCAGACGCGTTCAAACTTTTCGATATGGTCGAGAAAGCGCTGCAACGCGCGCATGCGCCCGGGGCGCCCGAGCAGCCGGCAATGCATGCCGATGCTCATCATCGACGGCCGCGTGTCGCCTTCGGCGTAGTGCACGTCGAAGGCATCACGCAGGTATTCAAAAAACTCGTCGCCATGCGAGAAGCCTTGCGGCAGGGCAAAGCGCATGTCGTTGCAGTCCAGCGTGTAGGGCACCACCAGGTGCGGCACGGCCGAGCCGTCGGTCTTGCGCACTTGCAACCAGAACGGCAGGTCGTCGCCATAGGAGTCGCTGTCGTAGTCGAATCCGCCGAAGTCGGCCACCAGGCGCCGCGTGTTCGGGCTGTCGCGCCCGGTGTACCAGCCCAATGCCCGCTCACCCGTCAGGCGCTCGATGGCCGCCATGCCGAGCACCATATGTTCGCGCTCGGTGGCTTCGTCAACGCCCTGATAGTTGATCCAGCGCCAGCCATGGCAGGCGATCTCGTGGCCAAGTTCCTTGAACGCGACAGCGACCTCGGGGCTGCGCTCAATCGCCATGCCGACACCAAAGACGGTGAGCGGCAGAGCGCGCCGCTCAAATTCGCGCAGCAACCGCCACACGCCGACGCGCGAACCGTAGTCGTAGATGCTCTCCATCGTCAGGTGCCGCGCCGCATAGGCGGGCGGACTGAACATCTCGGAGAGAAACTGCTCGCTGCCCGCATCACCGTGCAGCACCGAATTCTCACCGCCTTCCTCGAAGTTGAGGACGAACTGCACGGCCACGCGGGCCTGCTTCGGCCAGTTCGCGTGCGGCGGGTTGCGGCCGTAGCCCAACAGATCGCGTGGGTAGCTTGGCTTCATCGTGATTCAGGTCCGGCGCTTGGACGAGATTTCTGGGCGGCCGATGGTTTGAATTGAATGCGGCAGTGTAAACACCTGCCTGCGCGTCGCCATCAGTTGCATGGCCGGCGCCGGCCCGCTGGCATGACGCGACAGATGCGTAGATTCCACAACTGGGGAAAGTGGGTAGGCCGCAAACCACACCCAAGTCCCACAATGACTCACCACCCCGAGCGCCAAGCTCGCGGGCCAGCCATTTCATTAAGCACCCACAGGAGACACCATGGCCAGGACACGAACTCGCATCTGCTCGCTGTTTGCCGGACTGCTACTTTCGTTGAGCGCGTCGGCACAAAACATCTCCATCGCCACCGGCGGCACCGGCGGGGTCTATTACCCGATGGGCGGCGGTATGGCGTCCGTGCTGTCCAAGCACGTGCCGGGCATGCAGGCGACGGCCGAGGTGACCGGAGGCAGTGTCGACAACCTCAAGCTCATTGCCAGCGGCAAGCCTTACGTGGGCTTTTCCATGGCCGATGCAGCGCAGGACGCCTACCGCGGTGAAGACAAATTCAAGAGCGGCAAAGTCCCGCTCAGGACCCTGTTGGTCCTGTATCCCAACCGCATGCACGTGGTCAGCGTCGAAGGCCGCGGCGTGACCAAACTGGCCGACCTCAAGGGCAAGCACGTGTCCACCGGCTCGCCCGGCAGCGCCACCGAAGTGATGGCCTTTCGCATCATCGAAGCCGCGGGTCTGGACAAGGACAAGGACATGAAGCGCGAGCGCCTGGGTGTGGCCGAATCGGTCAACGCCATCAAGGACGGCAAGATCGACGCCTTCTTCTGGGTCGGAGGCCTGCCCACGGCCGGCGTGACCGATCTGGCCAACACGCCCGGCAACAAGCTCGTGCTGGTGGACCATGCCGAGGTCGTGGCAGCCATGAACAAGAAATACGGCAACCTTTACGTCGAGGATGTCATCCCCAAGAGCACCTACCACGGCATGCAACACGACAACAAGCAGGCCACCGTGATGAACATTCTGGTCGCCAACGAAAACATGGACGACAAGACCGCCTACAACATCGTCAAGACCCTCTTCGAAAGGCGTGACGACCTGATCGCGGTGCACAAGGAATCGGCCAACATCCGGCTCGAAAACCAGAAGACCAACGCCACGCCGATCCCTTTCCATCCGGGCGCGCTGAAGTATTTCGCTGAAAAGGGCGTCAAGCTCGATTGAGAAATCCTGCCCTCCCCCTGCCCCGGCGGGGGGAGATGAGGCACCAGACGACAGCAAGTGCTTGAACTTTCACACTCCCTGCGGGAGGCGATCAAAGCGCGGGCCAAGCCAGCGTCAGCAACGGCAAATTGACATGAACCAGGCAACATCATCCCCACCACCGTCTGATGTGGTCATCAGCGACGAGGCCATGCACAAGGCCGAGGAATTCATCGAAGCCGAGGAAGGCGCGGCCAACAAGTTCAAGGGCTGGCTCGCCGCCCTGGTGACGCTGATCGCATTTGTGATGTCGGTGTTCCACCTCTACAGCGCCTATGCCATCGTGCCCACCCAAACCTTGAGGCCGCTGCACGTGGCCTTTGTGCTGGGCCTGTGCTTCATGGTGTTTCCGGTCGCCCGCCGCTTTCGCCACCGCATCATGTGGTGGGACTGGCTGGCCGTGGCTCTCTCCATCGCCATCGTCGCCTATCTGATACTGGGCGGTGACGATTTCACCGACCGCAACACCTCGCCCGAACCCTGGGACATTTTCTTCGGCATCGCGCTGATCGCGCTGGTGATGGAAGCCATGCGCCGCACCAACGGCTGGATCATGCCGGCGATCACCTCAGCCTTCATTCTTTACGCCCTGCTCGGCCCCTATCTGCCGGCGCCGTGGACGCACAAGGGCTACGAGATCGGCCGCCTGGTCGGCGTGATGTACATGACGCTGGAGGGCATCTACGGCGTGGCGATCGATGTGTCGTCCTCGCTCATCATCCTGTTCACCATCTTCGGCGCCTTCTTGCAGTACTCGGGCGCGGGCAAGTTCTATATCGACTTCTCGTTCTCCGCCATGGGCGGCAAGCCCACCGGCGCGGGCCGTACCGTGGTGCTGGCCTCGTTTTTGCTGGGCGGACCGTCGGGGTCGGGTGTGGCCACCACGGTGACGCTGGGCGCCGTGGCCTACCCCATGCTGGCCAAGGCAGGCTACGAAAAGAACGCCGCCGGCGGGCTGCTGGCCGCGGGCGGCCTGGGCGCCATCATCTCGCCGCCGGTGCTGGGTGCGGCGGCCTTCCTGATCGCCGAATTCCTGAAAATCTCCTACCTCGATGTGCTGCTGATGGCGGTGATCCCGACCCTTCTGTTCTACCTGGCCCTGTTCCTGATGGTGGAGATCGATGCGCGCAAATACGGCATGGGCAACACGATCATCGCCAAGGCCGACACGGTGTGGAACCTGACGCGCAAGTACTGGTTCCACTTTCTCTCGCTGATCTCCATCGTCTTCTTCATGATGTGGGGTTTCTCGCCTGTGCTGTCGGTGTTCTGGGCCACGGTGGTGTCGTTCTTCACCAGCTTCCTGCGCCGTGACTGCGCGCTGTTCTCCTACGACCTGTTCCAGGGCAAAGGGTCATTCACCAAGAACCTGTTCCAGTCGCCCTTCGTCAAAGCGATGGAAGGCGGCTCGATCGGGGTGCTCAGCGTCGCGGCCACCTGCGCCGGCGCGGGCATCATCGTCGGCGTGGTCACCCTCACCGGCCTGGGCCTGAAGTTCAGCTCGATCGTGATCGACTACGCCGGTGGCTCGCTCCTGCTCACGGCCATCTTCACTTCGCTGGTGGTGTGGATCGTCGGCCTGGCGGTGCCGGTGACGGCGTCCTACATCATCTGCGCGGTGATTGCCGCGCCGGCCCTGATCAAGCTCGGCGTGCCCGACTTTGCCGCGCACATGTTCATCTTCTATTACGCCGTGCTGTCGGAGGTGTCGCCGCCCACCGCGCTCTCTCCTTTCGCCGCGGCCGCCATCACCGGGGGCGACCCGTACAAGACCACGCTGCAATGCTGGAAGTACACCGTGCCGGCCTTTCTGTTGCCCTTCATGTTCGTGCTCGCGCCTGAAGGCCAGGGACTGCTGCTGATGGGGTCGACCAAGGCGCTGGCCACGGCCAACTGGTGGTCGATTGCCGAGGTCACCGTCACGGCAGCGGTCGGCATTGCCGCCCTGGCAGCGGGCTTTCAGGGCTGGGCGCTCAAGCGCACAACGTTGGTGGAGCGCTGGATGTTCATCGTCGCCGGTTTTGCCCTGGTCTATCCGGGCTGGATCGCCGATATCGTGGGGTTCGGTCTGGTGATACTCACGCTGATCCTGCAGACCCAGCGCCGCGACGAGCCCGCACCACTTGCTGCTTGAGTGCGGGTGCTCGTCTTCGTGGCGGCACGAAAGCCGTGATCCTTGCGGCGCCCAGGCCGTCGACATGAAGTCGCTGGCGCGCCAGGCCCGGGCGCCAGTCAGTCAGCCGTCGGGGCGGTGCCACTGCACCGATGCAGGCGGCCCCCCCGCGAACGGCCAATCGCCTTGATAATCCCGGCTGGCAGACCGTCTGGAGGAATCCCGCTTGCGCCTTAAGTACAAGATCGTGTTGCTTGCCGTCGTGCCGCTGCTGCTGTCGCTGGCGCTGATCGCCTGGGCGGTGCAACTCGAGCAGGGCAGTCTGGCCGCGCGTCGCAGGTTGCAGTTGCGCACGGCGTTCATGACCGCCAAGGAAGGCGAACTGCGCCACTATGTCGCGCTCGCCCTGAGCACCATCAGCCCGCTGTACAACCTCGGCCGCAACGACCCCGAGATCAAGAGGCAGGTGATGCAAAGGCTGGCCAATCTCGACTACGGCCCGGACGGCTACTTTTTCCTCTACACCATGGACGGCGTGAACCTGATGCATCCGCGCCAGCCCGAACTGGTGGGCCGCAACCTGATCGAGATGCGCGACATCGGCGGCGAGCCGACGATACGCATGCTGTTGGAGCGTGCCCGTACCGGCGGGGGCTTTGTCGTCTACCACTGGCGCAAGCCGTCGACGCAGGTCGAGGCGCCCAAGCTCGGCTACGTGACGGTGCTGGAACGCTGGGGCTGGATGATAGGAACCGGCCTGTATCTGGACGACGTGGACGAAATCATGCGTCAGCTCGACGATGAGCTCGAACGCAACATTCATACGACCATGCTATGGATCGCCGGCGCCGGCGGACTGGGTGTGGCGCTGATTTTCGCTTCGATGCTGCTGCTGAGCTTCAGCGAGCACAAGGTCAGCGACGCCAAGCTGACCCTGCTGGCGCGCAAGGTGGTCAGCTCGCAGGAAGAGGAGCGCGCGCACCTGTCGCGTGAACTGCACGATGGCACCGGTCAGACGCTGGTGGCGATCAAGTTGCTGATCGAATCGGCGCTGGATCGCGCCAGCAAGATCGATGACGCCGTGCGCGCGCCGCTGGAGCACGCACTGGAGCGGCTCAAGGACGCCCTGCTCGAGGTCCGCGGCATGTCGCATCGGCTGCGCCCGGTGGTGCTCGATACCCTGGGCTTGAGCGCGGCGCTGCGAAGTCTGGGCGAAGAGATGTGCGGACAGGCCGGCATCGGGTTTACGATGGAAGTCGAAGGCGAGCCGGTGGATTTGCCTGACGATGTGAAGACCGTTCTGTTCCGCATCACGCAGGAAGCGATGACCAATATCCTCAAACATGCAGACAGCACACATGTCGGCCTGCGCCTGGTGTGCGACGCCCGGGGCCTGCAATTGAGCATTCACGACGACGGACGCGGGTTCGACGAGCGCTCGGTGAGTGAACACCCGCGCCGCGGCATCGGTTTGCGCAATATGCGCGAGCGCATCGAGACGGTTGGCGGGCAGCTCGTGGTGCAGTCGCAGCCGGGCCTGACCCGCGTGAGTGCCGAGTTGTCGGGCAGCGCGATCCGGCGCTTGCGCGCCTCCGCCCGGGTGGGCCGGTCATGACGATCCGCCTGCTGCTGGTCGACGACCATCCGCTGGTGCGCGATGGCCTCAAGTCCAGGCTGGTGAGCGAGCCCGACCTCTTGGTGGTGGGCGAGGCCGACGATGCCGCCGGCGCGCTGCGCGAGCTCGAGCGCTGCGCGCCCAATCTGGTGCTGATGGACATCGGCATGAAGGACGTCAACGGCATCGAGCTGACGGCGATGCTGCTGCAGCGCGCGCCGCAACTGGCGGTGCTGATGCTCAGCATGTACGACAGCATCGAGTACGCGCAGCGCTCGCTGCAGGCGGGCGCACGCGGCTATGTGCTGAAGGACGCACCGTCGTCCGAGATCCTGAGCGCCGTGCGCACGGTGGCGGCTGGCGGCACCTACCTGAGCGCGCCGATCGCGCAGCGCATGTTCCGCGCACCGGCGCAGCGCAACCTGCTGTCGACGCGCGAACACGACATCCTGGCGTGCCTGGCCAGCGGTCAGTCGAGCAAGCAGATTGCGCGCGCGCTCGAACTGAGCGTGCGCACGGTCGAGTCGCACCGGCAGAACATCAGACGCAAGCTGAACCTGGAAACCCAGGCCGACCTCATCAAGTACGCGGTCGAGCACGGCAGCCGCCACGGCGGTCCGACGCTCACGCGTTAGTCAGGTTTTGGGGTTTCCCCGTACGTAACGCCACGCTGGCGGATTGCGTATTGGAACGCTGGCGGCCCGGCCTGGGCCTCTTCACACTGTGCATCACACTAACCAACGCCCTGCCCGGGCACGGAGACAAGAGATGCGTATCACCACCAAACTCGTCTTGGGCGCGATTGCGCTCGCCGCGTCCGCCACGTTCGCGTTGGCTGCCGAACCGATCAAGATCGGTGTCGATGGGCCGTTCACGGGCGGCTCGTCATCGATGGGTGTATCGATGCGCGACGGCGTGCGCATGGCCACTGACGAAATCAACAAGGCCGGCGGCGTGCTGGGTCGCCAGATCCAGTTGATCGAGCGCGACGACGAAGCGAAGAACGAGCGCGGTGTGCAGATCGCGCAGGAACTGATCAACAAAGAGAAGGTCGTGGCGGTCGTCGGCTACATCAACACCGGCGTGTCGCTGGCCTCGCAGCGCTTCTTCCAGGAAGCCAAGATCCCGGTCATGAACAACGTCGCCACCGGCTCCATCGTCACGCACCAGTTTGACGACCAGCCCGGAAACTACGTCTTCCGCAACGCTGCGGCCGACAGCATCCAGGCGCCGATGATCGTCGAGGAGGCCGTGGTGCGCCGCGGCTTCAAGAAGGTGGCGATCCTGGCCGACAGCACCAACTACGGCCAGCTCGGGCGCGAGGATCTGGTCAAGGCGCTGGCGTTGAAGGGCGTCAAGCCGGTGGCCGAGGAGAAGTTCAACATCAAGGACGTCGACATGACGCCGCAGCTGCTGAAGGCCAAGGAGGCCGGTGCACAGGCGGTTTTGACCTACGCCATCGGGCCCGAACTGGCGCAGATCGCCAACGGCATGACCAAGCTCGGCTGGAAAGTGCCGCTGATCGGTAGCTGGACGCTGTCGATGGCCAACTTCATCGACAACGCCGGCCCCGGCGGCGAAGGCGCGCGCATGCCGCAGACCTTCATCCAGGAGCCGACCACGCCCAAGCGCCAGAGCTTCATCATCAACTACCTGAAGACCTTCGCGCCGAAGAACAACCGCATCGACTCTCCGGTGTCGGCCGCGCAAGGCTATGACTCGGTGTACCTGCTGGCCGCCGCGATCAAGCAGGCCAACTCGACCGACGGCCCGAAGATCAAGGCCGCACTGGAAGACCTGAAGACGCCCGTGGAAGGCGTGGTCACGACCTACAACAAGCCTTTCAGCGCCAAGGACCACGAGGCCATCACCGCCAACATCCCGGTGTTCGGCGAGGTCAAGGGCCAGCGCGTGGTCTATGCCTACGAGGCCGATGCGAAGAAGGCGTCTGAAGTGCGCGTCAAGGACACCAACGCCAAGGGCGCGCTGGTGGTTGCTCCGAAGAAGTAAAGTCGCGATTCCTCGCTTCGCCGACGCGGCCGCCCTCATCGGCGGCCGCGTCGCATCAATCTTGCCGGAGTGGCCATGCAGTTGCAGATCCTGACCCAACTCGTGTTCAGCGGCATCGCGCTGGGCATGATCTATGCCGTCATCGCGTTCGGCTACCAGCTGACGTTCGCGACGTCGGATACCTTGAATTTCGGCCAGGGCGACGCGCTCATGCTCGGCGCGCTGGTGGGTCTGACACTGGTCGGCCTGGGCGTCAACTACTGGCTGATGATCCCGCTGGTGTGCGTGTTCGGCGCGCTGCAGGGTGCGGTGGTCGAGCGCATCGGCGTGCGCCCGGCCATCAAGATCAAGAGCGAGTTCGGCTGGATCATGTCGACCATCGCGCTGGGCATCATCTTCAAGAACGTGGCCGAAAACGTGTGGGGCCGCGACGACATGAAGTTTCCCTCGCCGCTGCCCGAATCGCCGCTGCATTTTCTGGGCGCCAACGTGCTGCCGATGGAAATCCTGGTGGTGTTCGGCGCACTGGCGCTGATGATTGTCGTTGAGGTGTTCAACCGCCGATCGATCTACGGCAAGGCGGTGGTGGCGACCTTCAACGACCGCGACGCGGCCAAGCTGATGGGCATCAACACCGGCTTGGTGATCACCTTCTCGTACGCGCTGTCGTCGCTGACCGCCGCGTTTGCCGGCGTGCTGATCGCGCCGCTCACGATGACCGGCGCGACGATGGGCTCGGTGCTGGGCCTGAAAGCCTTTGCCGTGGCCATCATCGGCGGCCTCACCAGCGGCATGGGCGTCGTCGTCGGCGGCCTGATCCTGGGCATTGCCGAGACAACCACCGGCTTTTACCTGTCGACCGGCTACAAGGACGTGCCCGGTCTGGTGCTGTTGCTGATCGTGCTGGCCTACAAACCCGCTGGTCTGTTCGGCAAGACCGCGATCAAGAAGGTCTGATGATGAACGCCAAGACAAACCTGTCCGCCGCGTCGTCGGCTGTGCCTTCGGCACGCTTCGCGGCCAAGCCGCTGCTGCTGGGCGCGCTGGCGGTGGCCGCCGTGGCGGTGTTCCCGTTCGCGATGGGCAACCCGTATTACGTCCACCTGGTCGAGACGATACTGATCTACGCCATCGTGCTGTTCGGGCTGGACATCGTGGTCGGCTACACCGGCCAGGTGTCGCTCGGCCATGCTGGACTCTTCGGCATCGGCGCCTACACGGCGGGCGTGCTGGTGCTCAAGTTCAGTGCCTCGGTCTGGCTGACCCTGCCGGCGGCGATTGCCGTCACCGCGGCCTTCGGTGCGCTGCTGGCGCTGCCGGCGCTGCGCGTCACCGGACCGTATCTGGCGATGGTGACGCTGGCATTCGGCACCATCATCCAGATTCTCATCAACGAGATGGACTTCCTCACCGACGGGCCGATGGGCATCAAGCTGGGCAAGCCGCTGGTGTTCGGCCACCGCCTGGACGAGCAGCAGTTCTTCTGGCTGGTCGGCGCAATGCTGATCGCCGCCTTCGTGTTCGTGCACCGCGTGCTGCGCTCGCACCTGGGCCGGGCCTTCGAGGCGCTGCGCGGCAGCCCGGTGGCGTCGGACTGCATGGGCGTGTCGGTGTACCGCTACAAGGTCTATGCCTTCGTCGTCAGCGCCGGTCTGGCCGGGCTGGCGGGCGCGCTGTATGCCTACTCCGAGCAGTACATCAGCCCCAACACCTACAACTTCGAACTCACTGTGCTGTTCCTGCTGGCCGTCATCATGGGCGGACGCAAGAGCCGCATCGGCGCGCTGCTCGGCGCGGCCATCATCGTGCTGCTGCCCAAGATGCTCGACGACCTGTCGCTGTTCCGCTCCGGCGCCGTGCTGCTGGCCGTAGCGATCACCATCGGCGCGGCCGTGCTGGTGCTGCGCCGGCGCACCACGATAGGCCGGGTGGCGGTGCCGGTGCTGGGTACGATCGCGCTGGCCGCGGTCTCGTTCGTGCTGGAGTCGATGACCGACTGGCGTCTGTCGGTGTTCGGCGTCATCACGCTGTTCGTCGTGTATTACCTGCAGGATGGCATCGTCGGCTTCGTTCGCAAGTCACTCGGCCGCCGTGCCTCCGGGGACGCTGACGACGCGAGCGACACGCAGGACGCAACGGCTGACTCTATCGTCCAGGCTCGCACTGATGCGCCGTCCGAGTTGCTGGTCGCCCGCGAGGTGCTGATGCAGTTCGGTGGCCTGAAGGCACTGAACAACGTTGATCTGCGCATCGCCCGCGGCACCGTGCACGGCCTGATCGGCCCCAACGGCTCGGGCAAGAGCACGATGATGAACGTGCTGACCGGCATCTATGTGCCGACCGCCGGCAGCATCGAATTCTCGGGACGCAGCGTAGTCGGGCGCACGCCGGCCGACATCGCGCTGTCGGGCATTGCCCGCACCTTCCAGAACGTGCAGTTGTTCGGCGAGATGACCGCCTTGCAAAACGTGATGGTCGGCCTGCACCACAGCTTTGCCAGCCACTTGCTCGACGTGGCGCTGAACACGCTGCGCTACCGGCGCGAGCACCACGCGGCAACCGAGCGCGCGATGGGGCTGCTGCGCTTTGTGGGTCTGGCCGAGCTGTCGCATGAAGAGGCGCGCAACCTGCCCTACGGCAAGCAGCGCCTGCTCGAGATCGCACGCGCCCTGGCCCTGGACCCGCAACTGCTGCTGCTCGACGAGCCGGCCGCGGGCCTGACCGCGCCCGACATCAAGGAGTTGATGGCCATCATTGGCAAGATCCGCGAACACGGCATCACCATCATCCTGATCGAGCACCATATGGACGTGGTGATGGCGATCTGCGACACCGTCACCGTGCTCGACTTCGGCCAGAAGATCGCCGAGGGCGTGCCGGCCAGTGTCCAGGCCGACCCGAAAGTCATCGAGGCCTACCTGGGTGGCGATGCTGCTACCCACGGCACTTGAAAGCCAGCGAGAAATCCGATGCTGATCATTGAAAGTCTCTCCGCCGGTTACGGCAAGGTGCAGGTATTGCACGGCATTTCGATGCAGGTTCCGCGGGGTCAGGTGGTGGCGCTGATCGGCTCCAACGGCGCCGGCAAGACGACCACCATGCGCGCCGTCAGCGGCATGATCGCGCCCACCGGCGGCACGATCACGCTGGGCGGCAAGCGCATCGACGGGCTGGAGTCATACGACATTGCCAAGCTCGGCCTGGCGCATTCGCCTGAAGGGCGGCGCGTCTTCGCCACCATGACGGTTACCGACAATCTGACCCTGGGCGCCTTCCCGCGGCTCACCGGCAGCCGGCCGCGCGGCGATGTGGCGGCCGATCTGGAACGCGCCTTGGAGTTGTTTCCGCGCCTGAAGGAGCGGCGCATGCAGTTGGCCGGCACCTTGTCGGGCGGCGAGCAGCAAATGCTGGCGATGGCCAGAGCCGTGATGCTCAACCCCGACGTGGTGCTGCTCGACGAGCCGTCGATGGGCCTGGCGCCGATCCTGGTCGATGAAGTGTTTCGCATCATTGCGCGGCTCAAAGCGGAGGGCGTGACGATGTTGCTGGTCGAGCAATTCGCCGCCGCCGCGCTGGCGGTGGCCGACTACGGCTACGTGCTCGAAAACGGCCGCATATCGGTACACGGTCCGGCCGCGAAACTGCGCGACGACCCGGCCGTGCGCGCGGCCTACCTGGGCGTGTCCTCACACTGAGTCAGGCGGCGCCGCAGCCTGGCCCGAGGCTTGCGCCGGGCGCGCTGAACCGCTGCGGCGCGAACAGCGCCGCGCTGACACCATGGTCGGCGATGCGCTGAGGCAGCGGCAGGCCGCGCACGAGTGCGGCGCAGGCCTCGCCCATCGCGGCCGAGGTCTGGATGCCGTAGCCACCCTGAGCGGCGAGCCAGAAGAAACCCGGCACCCGCGCATCGAAGCCGCCAACCAAGTCGCCGTCGGCAACGAAGGAGCGCAGGCCCGCCCAGCGCCGCCCGGGGCGGCGGATCGTCAGCGTGGTCATCGCCTCGATGCGGTGCACGCCCAGCGCGATGTCGATCTCCTCGGGCTGCACATCCTGCGGCGGCATCGGATCCTCATTCGCGGGCGAGCCCAGCAACATGCCGGCATCGGGCTTGATGTACCAGCTGTGGTCCAGCCCGATGCACATCGGCCATTGCGCCCAGACAGGCAGCGCGGGCGGGTCGAACATGAAGGCGCTGCGACGCTTGGGCACCAGGCCGATACGCGCCACGCCGGCCATTGACGCGACCTCGTCGCACCAGGCGCCGGCCGCGTTCACCAGCACCGGCGCGCGATAGGTCCGGCCGCCCGCCTGCACGCGCCACCAACCATCGACGCGTTCGATCACGCTGGCCTCGGCGTTGCACACCAGCGCACCGCCATGCGGGCGCAAACCGCGCAGATAGCCCTGGTGCAGCGCGTGCACGTCCATGTCCATGGCGTCGGGCTCATACACCGCGCCCAGCACCTGCTCCGGCCGCAGCACCGGCACACGCGCGCAAGCCGCTGCGCTGTTCAGCAACTCGGCATGCGGGCTGATCGCGCGGGCGAGCGCCCAATGCTGGCTCAGCAGCGTCGCCTCGCCGGGCCGCGCGATCAGCAGCGCGCCGCGCGCACTCAGCAGCGCATGCTCGGCAAAGCCGGCGGGCGGCTGCTCGAAGAATGCGCGGCTGGCGCGCGTCAGCGCACGCACCTGCGGCGTGCCGTAGCTCTCGAAAAACAGCGCCGCCGAGCGGCCGGTGGCGTGGTAGCCAGGCTGGCTTTCGCGCTCGAGCAGCACGGTGCGGCCATGCGGCGCCAACCAGTAAGCCAGCGAAGCCGCGGCGATGCCGCCGCCGATCACCAGGAAGTCGGCTGTCTCGGGACGGGTGTCGGCGCTATCGCTCATCGGCCGGTGCTCAAGGGGACGTGGCGGACAGGCATGCGCCATGTCGAAGTGAAGATTCTCATGTGGCAGCAGTGTCGGCGAAGCTCGGCTGCACGGCAAGCACGCTGCGCCCCGCAAGACCGTCATGTCCACGGCGCGCTACCCATGTTTGCAGTCTTGCCCTGGCGCTCGGTGCGCTCATATAGTGGCCGTGCCAGCGGCGGCAGTTGCCGCGCGATGCACCGGGGACCAGCCATGCGACTCGCAAGCTACAACGTCGAAAACCTTTTCAACCGCGCCAAGGTGATGAATCTGGGCGCCTGGAGCGAAGGCAGACCGGTGCTGACCGCCTTTGCCGCGCTCAACAGTCTGTTGGGTGAGCCGACCTACACCGCGGCTCGCAAAGCCAGGATGGTCGCGCTGATGCAGACACTCGGCCTTGCAAGGTCGGACCGCGGCCCGTTTGTCATGCTGCGGCGCAATCGCGGCGAACTTTTGCGCCGCACGCAAGGCGGTGGGATAGAGATCACGGCCTCCGGGCGCGACGACTGGATCGGATCGCTCGATCTGGTTTCGGAGCCGATCAAGCACACCGCCGTCAGCAACACGGCGCGCGTCATCAGCGCGGTCTCAGCCGACGTGCTGGCGGTCGTCGAGGCAGAGGACCGCACCGCGCTGTTGGGATTCAACGAGCAGGTCATCGGATCGATCAGTGCAACGCCCTACCGTCACGTGATGCTGATCGACGGCAATGACGAGCGCGGCATCGATGTCGGTCTGCTCACCCGAGACGGTTTCGCCATCGGCGCCATGCGCAGTCATGTCGATGACCTCGACGCGCAGGGCCGCAGAATCTTCTCGCGCGATTGCCCGGAGTATTCGATCGACACGCCCTCGGGCAATCAGTTGACGCTGCTGATCAATCACTTCAAGAGCAAGGGCTACGGTTCTGCGGCGCAGTCCGCGGCGCGGCGCAAGCTCCAGACGCAACGCGTCAAGGCGATCTACGAACAACTCGTCGCCCAGGGGCGCGTTCACGTCGCCGTTGTCGGCGACTTCAATGACACGCCCGACAGCGACGCTTTGGCGCCCTTGCTCGCCGAGACCGACTTGAAGGATGTCTCGGCGCACCCACGCTTCGACGACGGCGGGCGTCCCGGCACGTTCGGGCCTTGCACCGCAGGCAACAAGATCGACTTCGTCCTGCTCGCGCCAGCGCTTTGGCGACTGGTCAGCGCCGCGGGCATCAACAGAGTTGGCGTATGGCCGGGAACGCGGCCGGCAAAGTGGCCGGTGCTCGACACACTCAAAAAAACCTCAGACGCCGCCTCGGATCACGCTGCGATCTGGTGTGACATCGATTTTTGATCTTGCGACCATCGAGCAAGCTCAACACGTCATCGAGTACGGGTTGCCCATCCACAACAAACCGCGTCGCCACGATGCGCTGGTCAGTGTGCCCTATCAGCAGCTCTTTCCACGGGATAAACACCGCAGCGGACCCCAGTAATCGACTGCCTACCTGACAGGTGGGAACCCGCAACAAATTTGCGAATGATCAAAGGCGCTCCGCGTGACCGGCGGTAGAAAGTCAACACAGAACAGGAAAAGTTTTGTTAACTACCGTGAAGTTGTTTGGTTAATTGGTGAATATTAAACAGGAGCGAACGATGAAGACCTTTAGATTCCTCTTTCTGGCCCGTTGCCTTGGCGCGGTTGCCTTGATTGCCACCGCAGGAGGGGCTGCGGCCGGGACCATTGCGGGCTCGGCGCACGATTTCTCCGGCTCGGGCTGGTCAGGCGGGCAAATCTGCCTGCCATGCCATACGCCGCACAAGGCCAACACCACTGTGGCTGACGCGCCGCTGTGGAACCATGCCCTGACCGCAGCGGTGTTCACCCTCTATTCGAGCACCACCCTGAACGCGGTCATGGCGCAGCCCGGTGGCATCTCGAAGTTGTGTCTGTCGTGCCATGACGGCACGGTTGCCGTCAACAGTTTCGGCGGTACGACCGGTACCACTTTCGTGTCCGGAAGCAAGCTGATTGGAACGAATCTGAACAGCGAGCATCCGATCGGCTTCACCTTCAACACCGCGCTGGCGACGTCTGACGGCGCGCTGAAGGATCCATCCGTCGCAACCGCCACCATTGGGTCCGGCACGCAGACCAAGACCGGCACCATCGCTGGCACCATGCTCTATGGCGGCAAATTGGAATGCGCTTCGTGCCATGACGTGCACAATACCTTCACCAACGGCGGTAAGCTGTTGAAGGTTGCGATCGGCGGCAGCGCCCTCTGTACGACTTGCCACGCAAAGTGAGAGTATTCCATCAGTTAACAACTCAAAGGTATAGGTGTCGCCATGGATTGAGCGGACGCTGATCGAGCACTAGCGCCCTCCAGTGGTTTGGCTCGTTGATAATATCGACGAGCCGGGTGTGGAGGGCGTTTTTGTGTTCGACGCGGCTGCGCCAGCGCTACGTACGTGAAGACGTTAAATGAGAGATGAAGCATGAATTGCGATTTGCCATTGTATGAACGGGTGCGCGGCTGTCTGCTGGTCATGGCAATCGTCATGCTCGCGGGTTGTGCCGGCGCACCGGTCGACAAGCCCGCGGCGAGCACGCCGACCGGGCCTTTTTTCTATCCACCAAAGCCTGCCGCGCCGCGCATCCAGCACTTGGTGACGCTGACTTCGGAGCGCGATCTGAGTCCAGCCCGCAGCGGCTTCGCCGAGTTCGTTGCCGGCAACGACGCCAAACCTCTCATGCTGTCGCAGCCCTATGGCGCGGCGCTGCACGACGGCAAGCTGTACGTCGCCGACACCGGAGCGCCGGGACTCGCGGTGTTTGACCTGGACAAGCGCAGCCTGACGCTTCTCCCGGGAACCGGTGCCGGCCGGATGAAACGGCCGATCAACGTCACGATCGACAGTGACGGAACGAAGTACGTCACCGACAGCGGCGTTGACCAGCTGCTGGTCTACGACCGCGACGACAGGTTCGTTACCGCGTTCGGCGCCAAGGAGCAGTTCCGCCCTACCGATGTGGCGATTGCCGGAAACCGACTGTATGTGGTCGACATCCTGCACCACCAGGTACAGGTGCTGGACAAGCGTACCGGCGCGCTGCTATTCAAGTTCGGTAAACCGGGTTCCGGCGTTGGCGATCTCTTCCAGCCGACCAATATCGCACTTGGACCCGACGGCGATGTCTATGTCGCCGAGACGGGCAACTTTCGCGTCCAACGCTTCAAGCCTGACGGCACCCATGTACGTTTTTATGGCGAAGCCGGCAACCAGCCCGGCAATTTCGCGCGGCCCAAAGGCGTCGCGGTCGATCGGGCGGGGCGCATCTACGTTGGTGACTCCGCCTTCCAGAACGTGCAGATTTTCGAGAACGACGGTCGCCTGCTGATGGACTTCGGCCGGCAACTCGACGGACTGGACGGGGTGAGCCTGCCCGCAGCGGTCCGCCTCGACTATGACAACGTTGCATACTTCAGCCGTTACGCAGACCCAAAATTCGCGGTCGAGTACCTGATACTGGTCGTCAGCCAGTACGGCCCGAACAAGGTGGATGTTTACGGCTATGGCCGCATGGCCGGCGTCGACTATGACAGCCCCTCAACAGGCGGCAAACGCTAGGTCGGATGTGTCTCGGTGTGGAACCAGCGAGCAACCACCGTGCCTGCACACTGCCCGAGCTGCGGTCCACGCCCGGCGTCGAACACTTCACTGCGTCGCCGTGTGCTCGGCACCCTGGGCCTGGTGCTGGCGCTTGGCTGGGCTCCGAGCCCGTGCCGTGCCGAGGAAGAGTCGTTCTCGCCATTCCGGATCACCGACGTCGACGGCTCAGTGTCGCTGCAATACCAGCTGGACCGGTCGTCGACGCCGCCCTGGCCAAGTGCCGCGCCGGGCCGTGCGTCGGCGCAGTCGGACCAGCGCGCCGCTGCGGTGGTGTCGGTGGCCACGCGCGGCTTCGTCTACCACCCCAATCTGCTGGCGCTGGACATCGGTTTCAGTACGACAGCCCAGCGTAGCCGCTTCGCCAACGAAGTGTTGGGCGTGCAGAGCCAGAACAGCGACAGTAGGACCTTGTACGACCTGTCGTTGCGTGCCACGGTGCTTCGGGACAAGCCGTACACCGGAAGTGTCTTCTATGAGCACCTCAACCCTACGGTCAGCGTCGGACCGGCACTCGTGATGTTGCAGGAAAGCACTCGCAAGGGGCTGCAGCTTTCGTTGCTCGCTCCGGTGACGCCGGTGCCGATGACGTTGGAGTTGACCCGCCAGCGCACACTCGGCAGTGGCAGTGATCGCGTCGTCGACGACCAAGCGGACCGCTACAGCCTGACCGCGGATCGCACATTCGGACCTCTCGGCAGCACAAGGTTTCGCATCGACGGCTCGACACTGGATTCGCAAAGCGGCAGCGTCAATCTGCCGATCGTGCATGCCAGCAGCAATAACTTGTCGGCCGGTCTCGACACGCGCCTGCAGTTTGGCAAAGAGAATCGCTATCGCGTGAGCAATCTGATCACCTTCGGCTCGCTACGCTACGGTCTCGGCCTGAGCCTGCCGGAGGACAGACGCGACCTGCGCGGGCTCCTCGACCTGCGCGCACGCCACTCCGCGCAGTTGCAAAGCTATGCCAGCGTCGAGTTCGTCAAAGCCGATCAGGGTGCGCTCCACAGTCGCACGCAGACCGTGTCGGGCGGCGCCAGCTGGTCGCCTGTTCGCGACTTGGCAAGCACGCTGGAGGTGCGTCAAGAGAATGTCGGCACCACTGACTATTCGTCTTCGTCGCGTGTCGTGTCGGGGTCGACCGACTATCAGTGGTCGCTCGCGGGAGGCCGAGCGCGAGCCGGCTACGCGCTGCGCTACGACGACAGGAACCAGAGTGCCGCGTCGCTGACGGCGCCAATCATCGGCGAGCGACACGCGCTCGCTGGCGTCGTCCTCGTGGCGCTGGACCGCCAGCGCGTCGTGGCGGGTAGCGTGCGCGTGTCGAATGAGGCGCGCACCCAGGCCTTTGTCGAAGGTCGCGACTACTTGCTCTCTGTGATCGGCGTGCAGACGCGCTTGCAGCGCCTCGTAACTGGCGACCTGACCGATGATCAGACCGTGCTGGTCGACTACGCATTCGAGACCGGAGGCAGCTTCGGATCGAGTCAGTTGGATCAGACCATCAACCTGTCCTGGTCGTGGCATAACCGCATTTCTGTGTTCACGAGATTTTTCAACTCCACCCCCCGCCTGACCGCCGGCATACCCTTGCTGACGCTCAACGCGGTTCGCAGCACAACGGTGGGCGCGCATGCCGAGCTGCCGCTGTCCCGCGTGTGGAATGTTGGCGGGAATGTCGAGCACGAAGACCATCGCGAAACCATTCTGTCCTTCAAGCGCAACGCCGGTGACTTGTTCGTGCAGTGGGAGGAAGCGCTGTTTGGTCAGGGCGGTATACGCGTCGGAGTGCGTCGCCAGCGTGTGACCTACGACGCGATTGCGCAGGACGTCGACCTGACGGGTTACGATGTCCGCTATCGGGTGTTCACCACGTCGGGCTTGGAAGTGCAGGCCGATTGGAGTTCGGATACCGACGTCGGCAGCGCCGTGCGACGACAGCACAGCTTTGGCTCGTTACGCGCACGCTGGAGCTATCGGCAGCTGCTGATGACGCTGTCGGTCACCCGGGCGTACGAGCGACAGGGCTCGTTGCAGACCATGCATACCATCGGGCAATGCTTGCTTCAGAGGTACTTTTGAACATGCGCAAGTCCTGTCTGACACTCTTGCTTGCGGCACTGCTGTTGACCGCATGCGTGTCGGATCCACCGATGGCGCCACCCGAGCCAGCGAGGGTGTGGCCCGGCGCACCCGAGGCGCCGCGCGTGACGTTCGTGCAGACCATAGTGCGCGCCGAGGATCTCGGCATCCACAGGAGTTTTCTTCAGCGGCTCGGCGACCTGTTGTTCGGCGCTGAGGACCTCAGCATCGTGCGACCGATGGCGGTGGTCGAATCCGCCGGGGTAGTCTACGTCGCCGACCCTGGCATCCGCGGCGTTCATCGCTTCGACACCGCTGCGGGCAGTCATCAAGTGCTGAGGGCGGAGGACGACAAACCACTGCCTTCGCCGGTCGGTCTGGCCCTAGGCAGCGCCGGCGAGGTGTTTGTGACCGACTCGGTGCTGCACAAGGTCTTCGTGATCGCCCCCGGCGCCAAGGCAGCGGTGGCGCTGCAACTGCGTGCCGAGTTGCGCCAGCCCACCGGGATTGCCGTCGATGCCTCCAGCGGGCGCATGTACGTGGTCGATACCGCCGCGCACCACATTCTGGTGTTCGAGCGCGACGGCAGCCTGGCAGCCACCATCGGCCAACGCGGCGACGCCGACGGGCAATTCAACTTCCCGACCCTGCTGTGGCGTGACGCCGCGGGCCGACTCTATGTGACCGACGCATTGAACTTTCGGCTGCAGGTGTTCGACGAGCGCGGTCACTTCGTGACGAAGTTCGGGCGGCACGGCGATGGCAGCGGAGACTTGGCGCGCCCGAAGGGTGTGGCGACCGACAGCCATGGCCATATCTACGTGGTCGACGGCTTGCTGCACGCGCTGCAGATCTTCGACGCCTCAGGCCGGTTGTTGCTGGGCGTCGGATCGCAGGGGCACGGGCGCGGCGAATTCTGGCTACCGGCCGGCATCTTCATCAACGCGATCAACACGATCTACGTGGCCGATGCCTACAACCGGCGTGTGCAGGTGTTTCGCTATGTCGGGGGTGCGGTATGAGCGTGTATAGAGTACTCAAGGCCATTGCGCTGGCGATGCTGACGGTCCTGGCAATTCCGGTGTCGGCCGATGTCGCCGCCACCAAGCACAACCTGTCTGTTTCGGGACCGGGCACGGTCAAGGCAAGCAGTGAATCCCAGATCTGCGTGTTCTGCCATACGCCGCACAATGCGTCGCCAACTGCCGCGCTGTGGAACCGGCGTAACTCAGCGACGACGTACACACCGTACAGCAGCACGACGGCGCGCGGTGGCATGGCGCAGCCCAACGGCGCGTCGATGTTGTGTCTGAGTTGCCACGACGGCACGATCGCTCTCGGCGACATTCTCAGCCGCGCGACTCCGATCGCCATGGCCGGCGCGGTGACGACCATGCCTGCTGGCGCAGGTCGGCTGGGAACCGACCTTGGCGACGATCACCCGGTCTCGTTCGCCTATACCGCGGCGCTGGTCGCGCAACGCAACAACGAACTGGTCAGCCCGGCCGCGCTGACCGGCCGAGTCAAGCTCGACGCCAACGGCCAGATGCAATGCACCAGTTGCCACGACCCGCACGACAACGCGAACGGCAAGTTTTTGGTCATGGCCAATGGCGCATCAGCGCTGTGCACGGCGTGTCATGCGAAGCCGGGCTGGAGCGCCAGTAGCCACGCCACGTCGACCAAGACCTGGAACGGCGCCGGGACCAATCCTTGGCCGACCAGCAGCGGTGGCACGGTGGCCGGCAATGGTTGCGAGAACTGTCATCAGCCGCACAGTGCACCGGGCCGCAGGTTCTTGCTGCATTCGGCGACCGAGGAAAACGTCTGCTACGCTTGCCACAACGGCAACGTCTCAGCGAAGAACGTGCAGGCCGAGTTCGGCAAGCTGTCGCGCCACACGGTTTCGGCCAGCAGCGGCACGCACGATCCCACCGAGCCGACGATCGTCGGCACGATGCACGTCGAATGCCAGGACTGCCACAACCCGCATGCCAGCAGGTCCGGCGCCGGAACCCCTGCCGGCCCGCTGACCGGAGTGCGCGGCGTCAACATCAGCGGCGCTGCGATCGGTACGGTCACATCCGAGTACGAGGTCTGTTTTCGCTGCCATGCCGACAGCACCAGCCGCACGCCGGCACCCACTGTCACGCGGCAGATCGCCCAGGGCAACCTGCGGCTTAGGTTCCAGACCTCGAATGCTTCGTTCCATCCGATCGCCGGAGCGGGCCGCAGCACAAACGTACCGAGCCTTGTCGCCCCATGGAACACTTCAAGCACGGTGAAGTGCTCGGACTGCCACAACAACAATGCCGGCCCTGGCGCTGCGGGCACAGGCCCCAACGGCCCTCACGGGTCGATATTCCGCCCGCTGCTCGAGCGCCAGTACATCACCACCGACAACACAACTTACGCGGTTGGCAACTACGCGCTGTGCTTCAAGTGCCACAGCAGCGCCAGCATTCTCGGTGACGCCAGCTTCAAGGAGCACAGTCGTCACATCTCTAGCGAAAGGGCGCCTTGCAGTGTCTGCCACGATCCACACGGTGTTCCGACGCCAGGGACGGTGACCAGCAACAGCCGGCTGATCAACTTCGACACCAGCGTGGTGAAACCGTCCTCTGGCGGCATCCTGCGCTTCGACTCTACCGGAACCTTCAAGGGCCGCTGCTACCTCAGCTGCCACGGCAAGGATCACAACCCTGAGATTTACTGATGGACAACATGTACGCAACACCCCCCTTCGAGCCCAGGCCTACGGGGATCGCAATGAGCCAGCGGTTGCGGATCGTTCTGGTCGTCATCTTGCTGGCCTTGATCGGCGTGAGCGGGAAAGCGCTGGCGCAGCAGGGCGACGCCGCCTGCGTGAAGTGCCACCAGGACCTTGCCAAGCAGGCCGCATCCGCGGAGCCCAAGCGGTTCGACTGTGCCAAATGCCACGATCCGCTCGATACGGCGGCAGTGCCGCACCAGAACCCCGGCAAGTTCAAGAAGGGCGAGATCGCCAAGAACTCTGCGTCCTGCCTGTCATGCCATAACAAGTCACCCTACACCAAGATCCGCCATGGCGCACTGGGTGCCGGGTGCACGGCTTGCCATGACGCACATTCGCCCAAGCACGGAAAACTGCGCAACGCTGAAACGACGGCGATGTGCTCGGCCTGTCACGAATTCAAGGCCTTCAAGCCCGTGTCCGTCCACAAGCCCTTTGCGAAGGGTGATTGCTCCGACTGCCACGCCGTTCACGAATCGGAGCACATTGGACTGCTGGCGGAGCCACCCACCGAGTTATGCCTGGGGTGCCACGGCCGGTTGAAGAAGACACCGCACGCTATCGCCGGATTTTCCGGCAGGGGGCATCCGATCGGGGGTGAGAAGCCGAACCTTGAGAATCCGGCGCGACCTGGCCGGCCGTTCTACTGTGGTTCATGTCACGAGCCGCACACGTCGAAGCAGCCTAAGCTGCTGCGCTTTGACCAGAGCACACCGATGGGTTTTTGCCAGCAGTGCCATAAGATCTGACGCCTGACCGTGCACAGCCAGGGAGACGCATGCGCGAAGTTTGGGCTGCCCGCTATCGGAGCGCCATGCGCTGCCCATCGGCACCATAGTCGACACTGCAGTGCGCGCGATTGCCGCACAGAACCGACTCCAACAGCATCGTGACAAAAGTCGAGTCGGTAGGCCGCGAGTGCAACGGCACACGCCAGGCTTCGGTGGAGAAGACTTCGGCGTCTCCACGTTGAGCCACCGGGCGCATCTCGGCCGACATGCGATGGGACGACGCGTCTTGAGGGGAATTCTCGGAGTCGTCGCCCTGGAACCTTGCGACACCAGCGCCTTGCGGAATGCACAGAACATGAAATTGCGCATCCGACTCCTGCACGCAGTGCCAGGTAAGTGGGGACGCCTGCGTTGCTGCCAGGTTATCCGCGCTCGCCGGCAAGGCAAACGCAATGGCCAACGGCATCAACCAGCTTGAAATCTTCTTGCCCATATTGAACGACTCCGGTCAGGACATGCCGCGACAGACGCGCCACCTTCTGGTATCGACGCCGAGGCCCATCAGTTGAGTTCGCTGCCGGTGCTTGCGGCGCAGAACGTGCATTCCGACTCATTCCTGTCAACCATTGATGTTTGGGTAGACGCGAATGTCGCAGGAGTGGCCCGCCGCGCCGTCGGCCGGAGCGCCGCAAATCTTGCTGTTGAGGCGAGCGGCCAGCCAAGGCTGCGCGGCAGTTCGCTGCCGCCGGGCCGGCTCGAACAGCGCGCCTTGAAGCTGCACTTCGCAAGCGACGTCGGTTACTTCGGCCCCATGCCTACCCGAGTGCGGAGGCAAGGCTTGGCTTTGGCCCAGGCGCAGCCTTGCACGCTTTGAGCTACCATGCGCGTCGCATGTCTTCACGCCGATCAGACTCCTTCATACAACGCCGCCTGGCGTGGCTGCTGGTCTTCGCCTTGCTTTTGCCTGTGGCGCAGGCAGCGGCCGGTTGGCATTTGCTGTCGCATGTGCACGCTCAGCGTTCCGATCGGCCAGCGGGTCAAATCGCCGCTCATGAAGACTCCTGCGCGCTTTGCTTGACGGCAGCGGCGCTCACCGGTGCGGCGATCCCGGGCCCGTCGCTCGGCATGGCGCCAACCTTGGCGCCGACCGAGACGATCGCGATCGAGCCCTTCGCCGTCCGCTACGCCAGCCTGCAGCGGGCCTACGAAAGTCGCGCGCCTCCCTTCGCACGGTAAGACTCTTTGGTCTGGGCTTGCTGGCCGCGCGTAGCGGCTGGCAGCCATTCGTCGAAGTCATCCGGAGCGAAAATCCATGAACCAGTTTCTGCCGGTGAGCATTGCGCTTGCCCTGGCTGCGCCATTGAGCGCAATGTCCCAAACCGCATCGAGCACGCCCACCGAAATCCAGCGCCTGCGGCAAGAAATCGAGGCGCTGCGCGTCGCCAACGAAGCGCGCATACAAGCGCTTGAGCAACGCCTGTTGGCCGCTGAAACGTCAGCCGCTGAGCCCAAGGTGAGCGCGCCATCTGCTCCCATGGCAGTCGCAGCGCCTACTGCTGCGCCCGCCAATGGTTTCAATCCGGCCATGTCGCTGATTCTGTCGGGCGGCTATACGCACACGTCCGTCGACCCTGCGAGTTATCACATCACCGGCTTCCAGTTGCCCCAAGGTGCTGATGCGGGGCCGGGAACGCGCGGCTTCAACCTGGGCGAATCGGAACTCGGACTGGCCGCCAGCATCGACCCCTGGCTGCGCGGCGCGGCGAATATCTCGCTGCACGGCGACAACACCGTCTCGGTCGAAGAGGCTTTCGTCCAGACCACGGCGCTGGGCAACGGTCTGGGCGTCAAGGCGGGTCGCTTTTTGTCGGGCGTCGGCTACCTGAATGCACAGCATGCGCACACCTGGGACTTTGTCGACAATCCGCTCGCCTACCAGGCCTTGCTGGGCACGCAGTACGGCGACGACGGCGTTCAATTGAGCTGGCTGGCACCCACCGATCAGTATCTTGAACTCGGTGCAGAACTGGGCCGCGGCCGCAGTTTCCCGGGCAGTGATACGGGGCGCAACGGCGCAGGCATGTACGCCTTGACCGCGCACACCGGCGGCGACATCGGCGCCAGCCACAACTGGCGCGCAGGCGTGTCGGTGCTGAATGCCAAGGCCAGCGACCAACGCCTCAGCGCCGTCGATGCGGCGGGCAGCATGGTCGGCAATGCCTTCAGCGGCGCCACCCGTGTCTGGGTGATCGACGGCGTCTGGAAGTGGTCGCCGAGCGGCAACGCGACGCGCACCAATTTCAAGCTGCAGGGCGAATACCTGCGCAGCACGCGCAGCGGCAGCCTCAGCTACGACATCGCGAACGCCGACATCACGGGCGCCTACCGCGCCGTGCAGTCGGGCTGGTATCTGCAAGGCGTCTATCAGTTCATGCCGCATTGGCGCGTCGGTCTGCGCACCGAACGCCTGTACGCAGGAGCGCCCGACTACGGCATCAACGCCGCTGCCTTCGCCAACAGCGGATTCAGGCCAAGCAAGAACACCTTGATGTTGGACTTCAGCCCGAGCGAGTTCTCGCGCATGCGGCTGCAGTTTGCGCAGGATCACTCGCGCGAGGGGCTTGCTGACAGACAGATTTCGCTGCAATACCAGATGAGCCTGGGCGCGCATGGCGCCCACAACTATTGAGCCTCGCACGTCGAAAGAACCTAGATGAAGAATCACAAATCACTGATGACGTTGTTCGCCACACCCTTGCTGATGCTGGCCCTTCCCGCGCATGCCGCACTGCACGTGTTTGCCTGCGAGCCCGAGTGGGGTGCCCTGGCGCAAGAGCTCGGCGGCACGCTCGTCGATGTGGCGGTGGCCACCAGCGCCTTGCAGGACCCGCACCAGATCCAGGCCAAGCCGAGCTTGATTGCACGCATGCGCAATGCCGATCTGGTGGTGTGCACCGGCGCCGAGCTCGAGATCGGCTGGCTGCCGATCCTGCTGCTGCAGTCAGGCAACGCGAAGGTGCAGGCTGGGCAGCCGGGCAACTTCGCTGCCGCGGACTTCGTGCGCAAGCTTGACGTGCCTGGCCAACTGGACCGCGCGCAAGGCGACGTGCATGCGGCGGGCAATCCGCACATCCAGACCGACCCGCGCAATATCGCGCTGGTCGCCACTGCGCTGGGTGCGCGCCTGCAGCAGATCGACGCTGCGCATGCGAGCCAGTATGCGCAGCGCCTGAGCGATTTCTCGCTGCGCTGGCAGCAGGCCGTGGTCCGCTGGACCGCGCAGGCCGCGCCGCTCAAGGGCGCGGCCGTGGTGTCGCAGCACAAGGCGTTTGTGTACCTGTACGACTGGCTTGGCATGAAGGAAGTCGCCGTGCTCGAACCCAAGCCCGGCGTCGAACCGACCGCCTCGCATCTGCAGGAGGTGCTGGCCTCGCTGAAGAACCATCCCGCGCGCATGACGCTGTATTCGGCCTACCAGGATCCCAAACCGGCTGACTGGCTGGCCAAGAACGCGGGCGTACCTGCCGTGAAGATACCGTTCACGGTGGGCGGCACCGACGGCGCGAAGGACTTGTTCGGCCTGTTCGATGACACGCTGGCGCGCTTGCTGGCAGCGGGAGCCAAGCGATGAACTGGAGCGCGCTCGACTGGGGCATTCTCGGCCCCGCATTCATCGCGGGGCTGCTGGTGCTCTCTACCCATGTGCCCCTGGGCACGCAGGTGCTGGACCGCGGCATCGTCTTCATCGACCTAGCGATTGCGCAGATCGCCGGCCTGGGCGTGATCGCTGCCGACTCGATGGGGCTGCCTGAGGGCGGCATCGCGGTGCAGATCGCTGCGGTCGTCGCGGCCCTTCTGGGCGCCTGGCTGCTGACCTGGACCGAGCGCAAAGCGCCTGAGCAACAGGAGGCCTTGATCGGCGTGATGTTCATCCTCGCCGCCTGTGCCGGCATCCTGCTCTTGTCGGGCAATCCGCATGGCGGCGAGCATTTGAAGGACCTGCTGGTCGGGCAGATTCTCTGGGTCAACACCACGCAATTGCTGTGGCTGAGCGGCGTCTCTGCCGTGCTGCTGGTGGCGATGTGGCTGGGCTGGGTGCGCAAGCTCGGGCGTTTCGGTTTCTACGCGGTGTTCGCGCTCGCCGTGACCGCCTCGGTGCAGCTGGTCGGCGTGTATCTGGTGTTTTCGAGCCTGATCATTCCGGCGCTCGCCACCAGGGCACGACAGGGGCCGCGACGTTACGGCATGGCGTATGCCCTCGGGATCGCGGGTTATGCCTGCGGGCTGGCACTGTCCGCACTGTTCGATCTGCCGTCGGGTGCCGTGATCGTCTGGACCCTGGCGGCGTGCGCGGCCGTGGGCGCGTTCGTGACCAAGCCAAGGGGCCGGCACAACTGAGCGACGCTGATGCCATGCTTACGACAGACATCGACGACAAGCAAAACCCGCTTCGCCCTCCTTCAAGATAGCCACGCTGTGGCTTTCGCTGAACTTGCTCTTCCTCATTGCTGCCTCGTCTTCCTTGAGGCCGCATTCTCCTGAACCGCAGCAATGCTCGCTTGTGAGGCCTAACGAAGCTACACGGCGACGCGTTTGCGCGCCGTCCGGCTTGAGCGACTCGTTAAACCCTGCGTTTCTTGCGCAAAAGCCAGCATGCTCGCCAAGGCCTTGTTGACAGCCTCGGATGTCGGAAATGCTTTCTGAATCTCAGGCTGCAAGACAACAACATTGCTCCCCTGCATGAAGTGTTTCAGGTACTTGCCACGAACACCCTTGCCTAGTTGCTCGCGCTTCAATTCAGGAATGTCTTGATCAGCCTTTTGCGTAGATGCTTTTTTCATATCGTGTCGCCTTTCTCGCGCTGATGATTCGAATACCGTTGCGCCGTTCGGTGTGGGCCACCACCAAGAGGCGCGTCTTGTTTGATATACCGTAGGTTCGATTTCGATCTTCGAACTCGCTGTGATCGGTGTCAGAAAATGTCAGTGCCCGTGCATCGCCAAAAACGCTGACCGCCGCCTTGCGCCGCGCGATCCTGGACTGCTTCGGCGAACTGGCGCTGGTGCAGCGGTGCCAGGAGCACAAGCGGCGAAACGTGATCGAGCACCTGCCCAAGGAGTTGCACGCCGGCGTAGGCCGTGCCATGCGTGATGCCTGGGGCAGCACCAACGCTGAGCTGGCCAAGAAGCAGCTGGCGCGGCTGGCGACGTCGCTGCAGGCCAAGCACCCCGGCGCGGCCGCTAGCCTGCGAGAGGGTCTGGAGGAGACGTTGACAGTGCAGACACTGGGGATCACCGGGGCGCTATACCGCACGCTGCGCACGACCAACCCGATCGAGAACCTGAACGGGTTGATCGCTCACTTCACGCGCAACGTCAAACGATGGAAGGACGGACAGATGACGCTGCGCTGGGCAGCTGCCGCACTGAGCGACTCCAAAGGGCGCTTCCGCAAGCTGCGCGGACACCGCGAAATGAAGGACCTATTAGCTGTATTGAAAGCCCCGGCCAATGCCGCCACCAACGCTCACCGAAAGGCCGCGTAGTATCACGAACAAGGAGCCGTCATCCGGCCGCGTTCAACAGCACTCGGGACATTGCCCTGACCGCCTCGTCGAACGATACACCGTGTTTCAGCAAATTGCTCGCAGCCTTCTGGTCATCCCATTCAAACTTGAACATGCGAAATACCTGAAAGGTTTAACGTGAAGATGACCGGACCACAACAGATTTCGGCAAAGCCGCCTCCTGCTACCTTCAGGCATCTTCCCTGGTTTGACGTCCAGAAATAAATGATTCGTGAAAGCCCGCACTCCACCCGATTCTTGGTTCGGGTTATTCGGTCAGACCATAGCGCGCTGCACGGTCAACAGGTAGATGGTTTACCAGTACCGGCGGCATGGCTTGAACCTCGCTGGCGCCATCTATGGCGCGGCCAAGCCCACGCCTACGAACTCTTTGCCAGCCGAGAACCCAGCATCGCACGAAACAAAATTGGACCTGCGCGCGCTGCCGGCTGTTCTGCTGGGAGTGGCGAGCGACGCCAGATACGGCGATCGCCCACACCGGCCTGCCTGCTTCTGCCTCGACGCTGCGAGCCGCGCAGGCCGAATCGATCCGGATCATCAAGGCACTTCAGCTGGACGCCACCGCCTGCTTTGCGGGGCTCAGGGTGCGTTGAGAACCGAACGCCCTCTGACCGTGCGCCAGGCACGAGTCAGTGTGCGGTAAACCACCCGCAGCAGCAGCAAGGTGAGCAGCGCTTCAACAAAAGTCACCACGAATGCGAACAAGGCGTTCCAGCGCGTCGCGCGGCGCTTGAACTTGGCGAACATGTGATCGCGCGCAATCTCGATGCTGTCGTAGAAGCTGGGGATCACCAGCAGCGTCAACAGGGTTGAGGTGATGGTGCCGCCGATGATGGCCACGGCCATCGGCCGGTAGAACTCGCCGCCTTCGCCCACGCCGATGGCCACCGGCAGCATGCCGGCAATCAACGCGAAGGTGGTCATCAGGATCGGACGCAGGCGTTTGCGACCCGCCGCCATCAAGGCCTCCTCGCGTTGGAGCCCGTCGCTGATCAGCTGGCGCGCAGCGTCGAGCAACAGGATCGCGTTCTTGGCCACCAGCCCCATCAGCATGATGACGCCGATGAAGCTCATCAGGTTCAGCGTGCCGCCCGTGAGCAACAGCGCCAGCACGACGCCGATCAGCGACAGCGGCAGCGACAGCATCACCGCCAGCGGCGCGGTGAACGAGCCGAACTGCATGACCAGAATCAGGTACATCAGGCCGATGCCAGAGACGAGTGCAATGCCCATCGCGCCGAACACCTCTTGCTGGTCGCGCGAGGCGCCCGCCAGCTCGATGCCGAAGCCGGGTGGAAAGTTGATCGCCTTGGCGATCTTCAGCGCATCGGCGGTCACCTCGCCCGGCGATCTGCCCTGCACATTGGCGGTGACCGAGATCGTGCGCTTGCCGTCGACGTGCTGGATCTGCGACGGCCCCTTGCCCATCGAGATGGAGGCAATCTGCTCCAGCGGCACCATGCGGTTGGTGCCGCTCAGGCCGATGGGCAGGCGCTCGATATTGCTCAGGTCGACGCGGTCCTCGGGGCTGAGGCGCACCGCCACGTCGCGCGCCTCGCCGGTCGGGTCGATCCAGTCACCAACCTCGACGCCGGCAAACGCGACGCGCAAGGACTGCGCGGCATCATTCACCGAGATGCCCAGCGCATTGGCCAGACCGCGATTGAGCTCGATCTGCAACTCGTCCTGCGGATCCTGCTCCGACAGGCCCACATCCACCGCCCCCTTGACCTGGCGCAGCTTGGCCATGAAGTCGTTGGCAATCTCCAGCAGCGTACGTGAATCGGTGCCCGCGAAACGGATCTGCACGGGCTTCTGGGCGCCGTTGTTGAGGTCGTCGAGCACCGTGTATTCGGCGCCCACCAGACGCGCCGCCTTCTCGCGCAATTCGGTCGCAATCTCGATGCTTGATCGCTTGCGCTGGGTGCTCTTGCCGATGTCAACGTAGATGCGTCCGCCGTTCACGTTCACATAGCTGTTGGTGGCCTTGGTCTCGGGGATGGAGCGCGCCAGCACCGCCATGCTTTCCATCTTCAGACGCGCATATTCCAGATTGCTGCTCGGCGGCGTACGCACTTCGACGGCCAGCACGCCCGCGTCCGATGCCGGCAGAAAACTCGAACCGCCGAACTTGTATTGCAGACCCAGCGCGCCCACCAGGCTCAACACCGCAAAGATGGCCATCCAGCGCCGGTGATGCAGGGCCCAGGCGATCACCAGTCCATAGCGGTCCGCCTGGTGGTCGAACCAGGTATTGAAACGCGCCAACTGTTTGCTGATGCCCTTCTTGGGCAGCTTGTGGTGGCCCTCGGGGTCGCCCCAGTAGGCCGACAGCATGGGGTCGAGCGTGAACGAGATGAGCAGACTCACCAGCACCGAGGCCACCACCGTCAGGCCGAACGGGCGGAACCATTCGCCCGACACGCCGGCCATGAAGCCCACCGGCAGGAACACCGCAACAATCGAGAAGGTGGTGGCGGCCACCGCCAGGCCGATCTCGGCCGTGCCCTTGAGTGCCGCGGTGCGACGGTCGGCGCCGCGCTCCATGTGGCGCACGATGTTCTCGCGCACCACGATGGCGTCGTCGATCAACACACCGATGGCCAGCGACAGGCCCAGCAGACTCATGAAATTGAGCGTGAAGCCCCACAGCCAGACCGCGATGAAGGCCGCGATCACCGAGGTCGGCAGGCTCAAAGCGGTGATCATGGTCGAGCGCCATGAATTGAGAAACAGGTAGACCACGAAGATGGTGAGTCCCGCGCCCAACACCAACGCGTGCACCACATTGTCCAGGCTGTTCTGCGCGTTTTCGCCACCGTCCTGGGTGACGACCAGTTGGGTGCCCTTGGGCAGCGTCTTGTTGATCTCCACCACCAGTTTGCGCACCTCGTCGGCCACGCTGACGGTGGAGGCATCGCGCGAGCGCGTCACCGACAGGCCCACATTGGGCAGACCGTTGCGCACGCTGAAGCCGCTGAGCTCGGCAAAGCCGTCGGTGATGCTGGCCACCTGCCCCAGGCGTATCAGTTCGTTGCCGCTGCGCCGTATCACGATCTGCTCGAACTCGGCCGGGTTCTCGATGCGGCCCAGCAAGCGAATGCTTTGGTCCTGAAGGTGGCCACGCACCTTGCCCACCGGCGCGCTGATGTTCTGGTTGCGCAGCGCAGCCACCACCTCGGTCACCGAGACATTGTTCTCGCGCAGCTTGCTCGCATGCAGCAGCACGCTGAGCTCGCGCTTCAAGGCCCCATTCACGCTGACCACGGCCACGCCGGAGATGCCACGGAACTTGTCGGCCAGCTGGTCCTCGGCCAGACGCGAAATCTCGGCATGGCTTTGCGTGGTGCTGGAAAGCGCCAGCTGCATGATGGGCTGGGCGGAAGGATCCACGCGCTGCAGCACCGGCTCGCGGATCTCGGTGGGCAGCTTGTAGCGCACCGTGGCGATGGCGTTGCGCACCTCGTCGGCGGCCTCGATCATGTTCTTGTGGAACTCGAAGATCAGGATCACGCGCGCATTGCCCTCGGACGCCGTCGAGCGCACTTCATGCATGCCCGAGATGCTTTGCAGCGACTTCTCAACGCGGTTGATGACCTCGCGCTCGACCGTCTCGGGCGACGCGCCGGGATAGGCAATGTTGACCACCAGCACCGGCTGCTCGACGTCCGGGATCTGGTTCACGCGCAGCTTCTTCAAGGCGAGCAGCCCCAGGCTCATCAGCGCGATGATGATGACGACCGTCGCGACCGGCCGCTTGATGCTGAAGTCTGAAAGAAACATGGGCTATTTCTCCGCCGTCATGGCGGCACTTGCCGGCACGGCCGCCGGTGCCGCTGGCTTGGCCATTTCGACCTTCAGCCCGTCGGTCAGATTGCTGCCCGGATTGCGCAACACCTGATCGCCCTCGCTCAGCCCGGACAACAGCACGTAGTCGCCGCGCCTGGGGTCGCGCTCGCCCAGGTGCACCGCCACCTTGGAGACGACATTGCCCTTGACGCGCCACACCGAGGTCTGATCACCCTCGCGCACCAGCGCCGACTCGGGCAGCATCAGCGCCTGGCTGGCGCCAGTGGCGATGCGCCCTTCGCCGTACAGGCCGGCCGCGCGTGGCGGGTTGGGACCCGCAAAATCGACCAGCACCTCGACCTGGCGCGTGATCGCGTTGGCGGTGGCGTTGACACGCCTGACCTTGCCGACGAAATCGCCTTGCGCGTCGCCGCTGATGTGCAGAATCACGGTCTGGCCGATCTTGACTTCGTCCATCTTGTCGGCCGACACCAGACCCTCAAAACGCATGCTGCCGGGGTCCATCACCTTGACCAGTTCCTTGCCCACCTGCGCGGTGTCGCCGACCGACACCTTGCGGTCGCTCACGACCCCGTCGAAGGGCGCACGCACCTCGGTGCGCTGGCGTTGCTGGCGCGCGCCGGCCACCCGGGCCTTGGCGGCAACCAGATCGCTTTGGGCGTTGTTGCGGCGTGTCTCGGCGTCATCCAGCGACTGGATCGAGCTCATGCCCTGGGCCTGCAGCGTCTTCAGGCGCTGGTACTGACGCTCGGCCTGATCGAGTGACTGGCCGGAAGCGCGTGCCGCTTCTTCGGCAGAGGCCAGCGTGTCGCGAATCGCCGTGTCGTCCAGGCGCACCAGCAGATCGCCGCGCTTGACCGGGTCGCCATTTTCTTTCAGCACCTGCAACACCACGGCCGAAACTTCGGCACGCAGGTCGGCGCGCCGCTCCGGCTGGATCGAACCCGTGATGACGGGTCCCGACGCATGGCCCTGCTGGCTGAGCGTGAGCAAGTCCTCGGGCGCGACCAGCAGCGTGCGCTGTGCCTCCAGTTGGGCCGCTTTGTCTGCGGCGGGCTCCTTGCCGGCCTTGCCACAGGCGGCAAGCGAAATGGCAACAAGCAGGGCAATCAAGGTCTGGCGCAGCATCTGGCAATCTCCCGCAAATCTCGTCTCTTGTGGCTTCAAATGGCGTGCAAGCATACCTGCGATTTTCGTCCAGGCTATTGAAAATCGCAGTTGCCGCACTCAAGTGACACTTTCGAATTCATACGAGAGAGGAGTCGCGGTGCCCCTGCTCATACTTGGCGTGCTGACCCTGGTGCTGCTGTCCTGGCTGGTGGGCGAGCCGTTCTTTACCGAGTGGCGCCGCGAGCGCTTGCGCAGGCGCCCTTTTCCTGCCGCCTGGCGGCGCATATTGAAGCGGCGCATGCCCTATTTCCGCCGCCTGCCTGCCGATCTGCAGTTGCAGCTCAAACGCCATATGCAGGTGTTTCTGGCCGAAAAAACCTTCATCGGCTGCGCCGGTTTGGTGGTGACGCAGGAGATGCGCGTGACCATCGCGGCGCAAGCCTGTCTGCTGCTGCTCAACCGCGGCAGGACCGGCTACTTTCCGCGGCTGAGGCAGATCCTCGTCTATCCCGGCGCCTTTGTCGTGAACCGCTCGCATACCGACTTCGCTGGCGTGCTGCAAGAGCGGCGGCAGGTGCTGTCGGGCGAGTCGTGGGCCTTGGGCCAGGTGGTGCTTTCGTGGCAAGACACGCTGGAAGGCGCGGCGCAGGCGGGTGACGGCCGCAACGTCGTCATCCACGAATTCGCGCACCAGCTCGATCAGGAAAAGGGCCACGCCAACGGCGCGCCCTTGCTGCCAAGCCGCCAGCACGGCAAGCACTGGTCGCGCGTCATGAACGCCGAGTTCGCGCGGCTGCGGCGCATGGCAGAGCAAGGCGAAGAAACGCTGCTGAGCCACTACGGCGCCACCGACCCGGCCGAGTTCTTTGCCGTGGCCAGCGAAGTATTTTTCGAGCAGCCGCTGCAACTGGCCTTGCAGCACCCGGCCTTGTACGAACAGCTGAGCCGCTGCTACCACGTCGATCCGCTGAGCTGGTAGCACAGAGCGCGAGGCGTGCCCCGGTCCCGCCTCAGGTCGACACCAGCGCCAGCAACTCGCGCTCGAGCAGGTGCGGCTCGCCCAGATTGATCTCGATCAGCCGGCGCAAATGCGTCACGCTGTCGATGTCGATGCTGCGGCAGATCAGGCCGACAAAGTCGCCGCGCACCGAAGCCACCTCGGCTGCCATGGCAATGCTCTCGTCCATCTGGGTCAAACGCACGCTGAGCAAACAGGGCGCACCCACCTTCACCGTGGCGTAGCTCGGCATGAGCAACAGCGCACCCTTGAACGACAAGTCGATCACCTTGGCATCGAAGCGATCCTCGATGGTCGTCAGCTGGGCGGGCGCGTCAAAGGCAACCCGCACGAAATGTCGGCGTTCGGTTTTCATGGGAGGCCCCCGTGCATGGTCTGTGCTTGCAAGCGCGCCATCCTAACTCAGCCGCGCATGCGCTTGCGCCAGCGCGCGACCCCTTCCCGCGCGCCGCCCGGCAGGGCCGCGGCCCACAGTGCGGCGATACTCCAGGCAAACCACTTCGCGAGAAAACAGCATCCCATGTTCGGCATTGCAGACTACGCCGCCTTCGTCACCGCCGTCATCATCTTCCTGATGATTCCTGGCCCTGGCAACCTGGCCCTGATCACCTCCACCGGCAAGGGCGGCATCAAGGGGGGACTGGCCGCCACACTGGGCGTGATCGCCGCCGATCAGGTGCTGATGTGGTTGGCCGTGGCCGGCGTGGCCGCGCTCTTGAGCGCCTACCCGACGGCTTTTCACGCAGTGCAGTGGCTGGGCGCGGCCTATCTGGCTTGGCTCGGTCTGAAGATGCTGATTGCCAAGCCGGGCGACGCGCCCTTGCTCAACATCCAGGCGCACCACTACTTTCGTCAGGCCGTGCTGATCACCTTGCTCAACCCGAAGGCCATCGTCTTTTATATGGCGTTCTTTCCGCTCTTTGTGGACCCTGCCCGGCACCGCGGCTTGCTCACCTTCGGCGCCATGGCGCTGACAATTGCCACGCTCACCTTTGTCTACGGCCTGGTGGTGGTGCTGCTGGCGCATTTTCTGGCGGAACGGCTGCGCGCCAATCCGGCGGTCAGCAAATTCCTGACCCGGCTGGCCGGCGTGCTGCTGATCGGCTTTGGCATCAAGCTGGCGCTCAGATAACAGTGAAGAGGGCGCGCATGAGGCGGCACGGTGCGCCAAAGCCGCGGCGACCTCACTCCTCCTTGAAGGCCACCTCGCGCTTCTTGCTGATCGATGGCAGCAGCACGATGATCACCATCAGCGCCGCCGCGGCCAGCAAGCCGGCCGAAAGCGGACGCGTCACGAAAGTGCTCCAGTCGCCGCGCGACAAGAGCAGCGATCGGCGCAGATTCTCTTCCATCATCGGGCCCAGAATGAAGCCCAGCAAGAGCGGCGCAGGCTCGCAGTTGAGCTTGTAGAACACATAGCCGATGAGCGCAAAGGCGGCCGTCATGAAGACGTCGAAATTGTTGTTGTTCAGCGTGTAGACGCCGATGCAGCAAAACGCCACGATGGCCGGAAACAAGAAGCGGTAAGGCACCGTCAGCAGCTTGATCCAGATGCCGATGAGCGGCAGGTTCAACACCACCAGCATGGCATTACCCACCCACATCGAGGCGATCAGACCCCAGAACAGTTCGGGGTTGCTGCTCATCACCTGCGGGCCGGGCTGAATGCCCTTGATGGTCATCGCGCCCACCATCAGCGCCATCACGGCGTTGGGCGGAATGCCCAAGGTGAGCATCGGGATGAAGCTGGTCTGTGCGCCGGCGTTGTTCGCCGACTCGGGTCCGGCCACGCCCTGGATGGCACCCTTGCCAAACGGTATGCGCGGATTTCTGACGATTTTCTTTTCCAGGGTGTACGAGGCAAACGACGACAGCAGCGCGCCACCGCCGGGCAGCACACCCAGCACCGACCCCAGCGCCGTGCCGCGCAGCACCGAAGGCCAGGCTTCCGAGAAGTCCTGTCGGGTCGGCCACAGGCCCTTCACGTGCTTGGTGAAGACTTCGCGGTGCTCGGCCGGCCGGCCCAGGTTGGCGATGATTTCGCCAAAGCCGAACAGACCCATCGCGATCACGACAAAGCCGATACCGTCGGGCAGCTCGGGGATGTCGAACGAGAAGCGCGGCGTGCCCGAAATCACGTCGGTATTGATCTGCCCCAGCAACAGCCCCAGCAGGATCATCGCGATGGCCTTCACCAGCGAGCCCGACGCCAGCACCACCGCGCCGATCAGCCCCAGCACCATCAGCGAAAAGTATTCCGCCGGCCCGAACTGGAAGGCCAGTTCGGTGAGCGGCGGCGCAAACGCGGCAATCACGATGGTGCCCACGCAGCCCGCGAAAAATGAACCCAATGCGGCGACCGACAGCGCCGCGCCCGCGCGGCCCTGGCGCGCCATCTGATAGCCGTCGATGGCGGTCACCACCGAAGACGCTTCGCCCGGCACATTGATCAGAATCGCCGTCGTCGAGCCGCCGTATTGGGCGCCGTAATAGATGCCGGCCAGCATGATCAGCGCCGGCGTGGCGTCGAGCGCGTAGATCGACGGCAGCAGCATCGCAATCGTGGCCACCGGCCCGAGCCCCGGCAGCACGCCGATCAAGGTACCCAGCACCGCGCCGCCCAGCGCATACAAGAGGTTTTGCAGCGTGAAGGCCACATGAAAACCCAGCGCCAAGTTGTTCAGCAAGTCCATGCGCTGCCCTCAGCCGCCGTTGCTCAGAAACACCGGCCAAAGCGGGATCACCAGCTTCAGTCCCCAGATGAAAATCACCCAGCTGCCCAGCGTCAGGAGCACGCTGTTGAGCAAGGCATCCTTCCAGTGGAATTCATCACCCGCCAGCGCCGACAGTGCCACCACGACCGGCAGCGTGATGGCCATGCCCAGGCGCGGCAACAACAGGCCGAACAGCACGATGGCTGCGACGATGACGAGCAAGGGCTTCCATGCGATGTGACCGATCGGGTCACCGCCTTCGGTCTCTATCGTCAGCGCCTTGAACAAGACCATCGCGCCCAGCAGCGCCAGCAGCACGCCCAGCCCGAACGGAAAATAGGCCGCGCCGGGCCGCGCCGAATTGCCGAAGCTGTAGTTGGTGGAGCCCCATGCGAACGCGACACCCACCACGACGAAGATCAGGCCGGACCAGAAGTCCTGCTGACTCTTGATTTTCATGCCGAGACTCCTGCGGACAATCGATGGCGCTGATTCTAGGGACTATGCCGAGGTCGGGGCGTGTGTGGCTTGCACGCGCGCCCCCAACCGCACCGGTTTCAGGCGTCCCACGCCGGCGTGCTCCGCAGCACCTCTTCCACCGTGGTCAGCCCCTCGGCCACCTTCATGGCGCCCGCCAGTCGCAGCGGCCGCAAGCCCTCTTGCATGGCCTGGCGGCGCAGTGCAGCGAGGTCGGGGCTCGGCTGCAGCGTGGCCTTCACGGCCTCGCTGATATTGAGCAACTCGTACAGCCCCGCGCGGCCCCGGTAGCCGGTATTGCGGCATTCGATGCAGCCCACCGGCCGGTACGGCTTGACGCCGCCGTTCATGCGCCAATGGCGGGTCAGCTCATTGAGGTCTTCGCGCGTCGTATCGGGGTCGGGTTCCTTGCAGCTTTCGCACAAGGTGCGCACGAGTCGCTGCGCCAGCACGCCGATCACGGTGGCGCTGATCAGATAGCTGGGCACGCCCAGATCGGTCAGGCGCGTGATGGCCGAAGCCGCGTCGTTGGTGTGCAGCGTGGAGAACACCAGATGACCGGTGAGCGCGGCCTGGATCGCCATCTCGGCGGTCTCCAGGTCGCGGATCTCGCCCACCATGATGATGTCAGGGTCCTGCCGCATCAGCGCGCGCAGGCCGTCGGCAAAACCGAAGTCGAGCACGCTCTGTACCTGGGTCTGGTTGAACGAGGGCTCGATCATCTCGATCGGGTCTTCGATGGTGCAGACGTTGACCTCGTCGGTCGCCAGGCGCTTGAGCGTGGCGTACAGCGTGGTGGTCTTGCCAGAACCGGTCGGGCCGGTCACCAGAATGATGCCGTGCGCGCGCGCCGTGAGCAGGTTCCAGCGCTCGGCTTCATGGCTCGAAAAGCCAAGCGCCGCAGCCCCCTTGGTGGTCGAGTCGGGGTCAAAAATGCGCATCACCATCTTTTCGCCGAATGCCGTCGGCAGGGTCGACAGGCGCATTTCGACTTCCTCGCCCATCGGGTTGCGCGTCTTGATGCGGCCGTCCAGCGGTCGCCGCTTTTCGACCACGTCCATGCGGCCCAGTAGCTTGATGCGCGCGGTCATCGCCGCCAGCACGGTGGGCGGCAGGCGGTACACGGTGTGCAGCACGCCGTCGATGCGAAAACGGATCACGCCGTTGTCGCGGCGCGGCTCCAGGTGGATGTCGCTGGCGCGCTGGTCGAAGGCGTATTGCCACAACCAGTCGACCACCTGCACCACGCCCTGGTCGTTGGCGTCGAGCGCCTTGTTGGAGCGGCCCAGCTCGACGAGCTGCTCGAAGCTGGCGGGCTGGTTGCTCTCACCGGTTTTCTGCGCCGCGCGCACCGAGCGCGCGAGGGTGAAGAACTCGGTCGTGTAGCGCTGGATTTCGAGCGGATTGGCCACCACCAGCAGCACGCGCTTGCGCGTGTGCGATTCGATCTGCGCGACCCAGTCGATGTCGAAGGGCTCGCAGGTGGCCACCGTCACATCGGTCAGCCCCACCAGCACCGGCAGCGAGCGGCGCGCCTCGGCGTAACCGGCCGACATGATGTCGCCGATGCGGCCCACATCGGACTTGAGCGGGTCGATGCGCAGATAGGGCAGGCCGGCACGCTTGGCCAGCCATTCTGTGAGCGCCTCCAGATCGAGCGCCTTGGCGTCGCTGAGCCGTGTCAGATTGGCATGGGACAAGCGCACCAGCCCGTGCATCGAGGTGTCGGCGGATCCAAAACGCTGCTCGGTGCGCTGCACTTGGGGCGCGTCGATCAGCCCGTCTTCGAGCAGCCAGCGCAGCATCTCGCGCCAGGCCAGGCGCCCGCTATGGGACGGCTTGAGCGGTGCGGCGATTTCCGGGCTCTTTGTTTTCATGGCGAGGCTTTGTGAAAGGCGGCTTCAGCTGGGGTCTATCGACTTGCGATCACGGACTGCGGCAAGGGCCGCACCATGCGCAGCCATTTGCGCGCGGGCAAGCCGAAGCGTGACTCGATATTAGCCGCACGGCGCTCAAGTTCGTCGCGCTCGGGCACCGCCACGTTGCGCGCGGCCACCAAAATCGTATTGCCCTCCTGGGTGGGCGTGAGGCTCCAGACCTGGTCCGACCCGAACACCTGGGCGACGCGGCGTGCCGTGCGCGCAAAGCTGGCGTCGCGGCCGAACAGGTTGACCGTCATCACGCCGCCGTCGTCGAGCACACGATGGCAGCCGGCGTAGAAGGCCTCGTCGTCGAGCACCGGCGAGGCCGCGTTGTGGTCGTACAAGTCGACGTTCAGCACCTGAACGCTTTGCATGTTGGCATCATCGAGCACCCAGCTGGCAGCGTCAGCGTTAACCACCGTGAGCCGCATGTCGTCAGCGGGCAAATGAAACCATATGCGGCAGGCATCGATCACCGAAGGGTTGATCTCCACGGCCGTGGTCTGCATGCGCAGCACCTTGTGCGTGAAGCGCGTCAGCGACGCCGCACCCAGGCCAAGCTGCACCGCATGGCCTGCTGTCAGTTCATCTTGCGGCCGCCACAGCATCCAGGCCATCATGCGTTGCGCGTATTCGAGTTCGAGCTGCTGCGGCTTGCGTATGCGCATGGCGCCCTGCACCCAGATGCTGTCGAGATGCAGAAAACGCACGCCGTCAAATTCAGACAATGTGGCCGGGACCAACTCGATCTTCTTGTTCTTGTTCATGAATGCCTGATAGCGGTGACTGCCTTGAGTTGGCCATGATACGGGGCGGGCAAGCCAAGTCCGCCAGTTGGCGCCAGGTCAGCGGTGTTTTTTCATAGGTGCAGATGCTGCTGCGCCGTCATGCGCCAAGCTGCGCCAGACGCGGCAAGGCCAGGCGCACATTGGCGCTGGTGATGGCGGCCGTGTCGTCAAGACTCCAGCCACGCAGCGCCGCCATGACTTCGGCAATGCGCGGCAGCTCGGCCGGTTCGTTGCGGCTGTTCGATCCGCCGGCGCGCTGCTCCAAGGTCTTGTACAGCCATTGCGGCGGGATGTCGGGCGCATCGGTCTCGAGCACCAGCGCCTTGGGCGGCAGGTCTTGCGCCAGACGCCGGATCTGCGTCGAGCGCTCGAACGTCAAGGTGCCGCCAAAGCCGAGCTTGAAGCCCAGATCGACAAAGCTGCGGGCCTGCTGCGCGCTGCCGTTGAAGGCATGCGCAATGCCGCCGCTCAAGCCGGCCACACGCAGCTGCTTGAGGAGCTGATCGGCGCTGCGCCGCACATGCAGAATCACCGGCAGCGCGTAGCGCCTGGCCAGCGCCAGTTGGGCGACATAAAAACGCATTTGCCGCTCAGGATCGATGCCGGGGACAAAGTAGTCCAGACCGATCTCGCCCACCGCCAGCAGTTGCGGGTCGCCTTGGTGTTGTTCGAGCGCCGCCTGCAAATGCTCCAGATCCGCATCGGCGGCACGGTCCACATACATCGGGTGTATGCCCAGCGCATAGCCCAGGCCCTCGCGATGAGCGAGCTCGCGCACGCGCTCGAAGTTGGCTCGCTCGACGGCAGGAATCACCATTTGCGTGACGCCCGCGGCGCGCGCACGCGCCAGCACCGCGTCGCGGTCGCCGTCAAATTCCGACGCGTCGAGATGGACGTGACTGTCTATCCACATGCCGGCATTATCGGCGGCGTGGTACACAAAACATCAGCTCACCCTCTCGCGATGATGGCAGGTCATTGCCGAGAAACGATGTGGCTTGCGCTCGGCCGGGATCGGGCTTGCCGACTCCGTTCAGGGAATGCTTATTCTCTCCGTCGGCAAGCCCGATCCCAGCCTGGACAGCTGCCCCGGCGAACGCTGCCATGCTGGTCACACGTCAGCCTGGCTCGCCGCCACGCTGGGGGTGGGGTGGCGCAGTGAATAAGCATTCCCTGAACGGAGCCGCCCCACCCCCAGAGTGGCGGCTCGCCTCGATGGCATGAATCGTTCAGCTGATGACAAGAGCTGACCCTGTCGCGATCACGGCAGATCGTTGCCGAGAAACGATGTGGCTTGCGCTCGGCCGGGACAGCTGCCCCGGCGAACGCTGCCATGCTGGTCACACGTCAGCCTGGCTCGCCGCCACGCTGGGGGTGGGGTGGCGCAGTGAATAAGCATTTCCTGAACGGAGCCGCCCCACCCCCAGTGTGGCGGCCCGCCTCGGTGGCACCAAGTCTTCAGACCTGCCGCGCAGATCTGCGCACCAGACTACTGAAGAAACTTCATCGGCTCCAGGAACTTGTAGCCCAGCGCATGCGCGACTTCGGCATTCGTCACGGCGCCTGCCGCGACGTTCAGGCCGGCGCGCAGGTGCGCGTTGTCAAGCATGGCCTGGCGCGCGCCCTTGTCGGCCAGTTCCAGAATAAACGGCAGGGTCACGTTGTTGAGCGCCATGGTCGAGGTGCGCGGCACGCCGCCGGGCATATTGGCCACGCAGTAGTGATTGATGCCGTCGACCTCGTAGGTCGGCTCGGCATGCGTGGTGGCGTGCGAAGTCTCGAAACAACCACCCTGGTCGATCGCCACATCGACGATGACCGCACCGGGCCGCATCAGCTTGAGCATGTCGCGCGTCACCAGCTTGGGCGCCGACGCGCCAGGAATCAGCACGCCACCGATCACCAGGTCGGCGTCGGCCAGATGGCGTTCGACGCTGTCGCGCGTGGACGTTGCGGTCTGGATGCGCGTGCCGAACTGCACCACCAGTCGGCGCAGCACATCGACGGAGCGATCCAGAATCACCACCTGCGCGCCCATGCCGACGGCCATGATGGCGGCATTGCTGCCGACCACGCCGCCACCCAGTATCAGCACCTTGCCGGCTTCGACACCGGGCACGCCGCCCAGCAGCAGACCGCGCCCGCCTTTCGAGCGCTCCAGGCACGAAGCGCCGGCCTGGATCGACATGCGGCCCGCCACTTCGGACATCGGCGCCAGCAGGGGCAGGCTGCCGTTCGCGGCGGTCACGGTCTCGTAGGCAATGCAAGTGGCGCCGCTGGCCACCAGGTCCTTGGTCTGCTCGGGATCAGGCGCCAGATGCAGATAAGTGAACAGGGTCTGCTCGGCGCGCAACATCTTGCGTTCGACCGTCTGCGGCTCCTTGACCTTGACAATCATCTGCGCTTTGGCCCAGACATCGGCCGCGCTGGCGGCAATGCTTGCGCCGGCGCCGCGGTAGTCGTCGTCACTCGCGCCAATGCCTGCGCCCGCGCCGGTCTGCACCAGCACTTGGTGGCCGTGGTGCACGGCCTCGCGCACCGAGCCCGGTGTCATGCCGACTCGATATTCGTGGTTCTTGATTTCCTTGGGTACGCCGATCAACATCTCTCATCTCCATGAACGCCATCGATGCCGGGCAAACGACGTCGCACTGATGGTGCGACGCTTCACCCGCCGGGGGCGGATCGCCTGATGCCCGATCAGGGGCCGCAGCGAAGCGCCTTGTGCCAGACGATCGGTCCGGACACTTCGTCAGCTTATGGGATGCAGACTCGTTTGGGCGCGCCCGGGCCCACACAGTTTGAACAGCGCCCATAAGTCTGGCTCATGGGCGCCAGCTCAAGGCCCACCATCAAGCGCCGAGCGGCACCGGCGTGAAGCCCGCTTCGGTGATGGCATGGCTCAACTGCGCCGCATCGGTCTGCACCGGCTCGATTTCGACGCGGTGCGTGGCCAGATCGATCTGCAGCCTGGCTTGCGGATCGAGCGCTTGCACGGCACGGGTGATGCTGCTGACGCAGTGGCCGCAGGTCATGTCGTTCACTTCAAAGGCAATCATGTCTGGCTCCTGGAAAAGGTGTGAGAAAACGCTATCTTCAAGCTTGACATGCTGTGAAGGTCAAGTGTGCGTTGCGCCATTCCACACTGTCCGCAATGCTGGGCAGTTCGGGCTTGACCCTCACACGATGGAAAGGTTCAGAATCGACCTGGTTCCAATGACGAGGGCGGATTCTCAATGAACGCAAGACTGGCGGCAAGCGGCGCTCCCGCCGACATACAACTGCAGATCACCGGCATGACCTGCGCTTCGTGCTCGGCGCGTGTGGAGAAGACCTTGCTCAAGGTGCCCGGCGTGGTCGGCGCTTCGGTCAATCTCGCCACCGAGCGCGCGACCGTGCATGTTCAGCCCGACGCGCAAATCGGCGCACTCGAAGCGACGCTGAAGGCGGCAGTCGAAAAAGCCGGCTATGGTGCCGAGCGCTACGCGCCGGCTCTTCCTGTCGAAATCAAGCAAACCACCGGAGTGCAGTGGCCCGAATGGTGGCCCGTCGCCTTGAGCGCTGCATTCAGCCTGCCGCTGGTCAGCCCGATGCTGTTGTCGTTTGTCGGCATCGACTGGATGCTGAGCGGCTATTGGCAACTGCTGCTGGCCACGCCGGTGCAGTTCTGGCTGGGTGCGCGCTTTTACATCGCCGGCTTCAAGGCGGTGCGCGCCGGCGCCGGCAATATGGATTTGCTGGTCGCGCTGGGTACCTCGGCCGCGTACGGTCTGTCGGTCTATCTGCTGCTCACTCACTCGGGTCACGGCGCGCCGCACCTGTATTTCGAGGCCTCCGCCGTGCTGATCACGCTGGTGATGTTGGGCAAATGGCTGGAGGCGCGAGCCAAGCGGCAGACCACCTCGGCCTTGCGCGCCTTGAGCGCCTTGCGCCCTTCAACCGCACGCGTGCTGCGCCAGGGTGTCGAGATCGAAGTGAAGATGGGTCAGGTGGTGGTAGGTGACGTCGTGCTGATACGGCCGGGTGAGCGCATCGCTGTCGATGGCGAGGTGCTCGAAGGCCGCAGCCATGTGGACGAATCCTTGATCACCGGCGAGAGTCTGCCGGTGGCCAAGGGCGTGGGTGAGCGCGTGACGGGCGGCGCGATGAACGGTGAAGGCGCGCTCAGCGTCAAGACTTTGGCGGTCGGCGCCGAGACCACGCTGGGCCGCATCATCCGACTCGTCGAGTCGGCGCAGGCCGAAAAGGCAGAGATACAGCGCATTGCCGATCAGGTAAGCGCCGTCTTCGTGCCCGTCGTGCTGGTGCTGGCGCTGCTCACGCTCGCTGGCTGGATGTGGGTGTCGGGCAACTGGGAACAGTCCCTGATCAATGCGGTCTCGGTGCTGGTGATTGCCTGCCCCTGCGCGCTCGGTCTTGCCACGCCGACCGCCATCATGGTGGGCACCGGCGTGGCCGCCTCGCACGGCATCCTCATCAAGGACGCCCAGGCGCTCGAGCTCGCGCACGGCGTGAACGTGGTGGTGTTCGACAAGACCGGCACGCTCACCCTTGGACACCCGACCTTGACCGACGTGCAAGCGGCGCAAGGCCACAGCGAGCAAGACGTGCTGCTCGTGGCCGCGGCGCTGCAACGCCAGAGCGAACATCCGCTGGCACGCGCGGTGATGGCGCGCGCCAGCGCGCAAGGCCTGCAAGCCCCGGCCGCCGAAGACACGCAGGCCCTGCCTGGCCGCGGCCTGCAGGGCCGTGTGAACGACGCCTTGTGGGCGCTGGGCAGCAGCCGGCTGGCCGAAGAGCTGCACGCGCCGCTCGGCGCGCTCGCGGCGCAAGCCGCGCGCCTGGAGGCGCAAGGCAAGACCATCTCGTGGTTGATTCAGCAGAGCAGCACGCCGCCGCAGGTGCTGGGCCTGCTGGCGTTTGGCGACGGCGTCAAACCGACAGCGGCGCGCGCTGTGGCGCGTTTGCATGAGCTCGGTGTCGAGACCGTCATGCTGACCGGCGACAACGCGGGCGCAGCCAACGCCGTGGCGGCGCAGTTGGGCATACAGACCGTGCACGCCCATGTGCTGCCGGCCGACAAGGCGGCGCTCGTGCAGGCCTTGCGCGCCAGCGGAAAAATCGTCGCCATGGTCGGCGACGGCATCAACGACGCGCCGGCACTGGCCGCTGCCGATGTCGGCATTGCCATGGCCACCGGCACCGACGTGGCGATGGAAACCGCCGGCATCACCTTGATGCGCGGCGACCCGCGCCTGGTGGCCGATGCGCTGCTGATCTCGCGCCGCACTTACGCCAAGATCAAGCAGAACTTGTTCTGGGCCTTTGCCTACAACGTGGTGGGCATTCCGCTGGCCGCTTTCGGCATGCTCAGCCCCATCATTGCCGGCGCGGCGATGGCCTTCAGCAGCGTCAGCGTGGTCAGCAATGCCTTGCTGCTGCGGCGCTGGAAACCGCAAGCCGACACCGAGCCGCGCGCCTGAACCGACAAGGACCACCGCATGCAAGCCATCAACATAGGCGCTGCCTCCAAGGCCTCGGGCGTGTCGGCCAAGATGATCCGCCATTACGAGCAGGTCGGCTTGCTGCCCGGCCCGATGCGCAGCGAAGCGGGCTACCGCCTGTTCTCGCCGGCCGAAGTCAACACCTTGGGCTTCATCCGGCAGGCGCGCGACCTGGGCTTCTCGATCACGCAGATTGGCGAGCTGGTCGGCCTGTGGCAAAACCGCAAACGGCCCAGCCGCCAAGTGAAGGCGCTGGCCCAGGCACATATCCAGGAGCTCGATCAGAAGATAGCCGAGCTGCTCGGGATGAAAGCCACGCTCGAGCATCTGGTGCACTGCTGCCATGGCGACGATAGACCCGAATGCCCGATTCTGGAGTCGCTGTCGGGTGCGGCATTGAACTCTGCGGGTGCTCCGGTGCCGGCCCATCACGGCCTGGCGCCGCATCAGCGCAAGACCTGACCCTTCCGCCGCAGATCCAAGCGCACAGGCAGGCGCCGTCAATCGACCAGCACGCCGCCGTTCATCTTGAGCCGGCGCGAGCAGCGCTGTGCCAGATCGGCGTCATGCGTGACCAGCACGAGCGCCATGCCGCGCTCGCTCGCCAGGTCGCGCATCAGCTTGAACACGCCGTCGGCGGTTTCGCGGTCGAGGTTGCCGGTGGGCTCGTCGGCCAGCACGCAGGCCGGCTCGGTGACCAGGGCACGCGCAATCGCGACGCGCTGGCGCTCGCCGCCCGAGAGCTGACCCGGCCGGTGCTCGACGCGCTGGCTCAGGCCCACCTGCGCGAGCATGCGGCGCGCCTGCTCGCGCGCGCTGGCCAGGTCCATGCGGCGCATGCGCAACGGCATCGCGACATTGTCGAGCGCGGTGAATTCGGGCAGCAGATGGTGGAACTGATAGACGAAACCTAAGTGCCGGTTGCGCCAGCGGCCCTGCGCCGCGGCGTCCATCTTGGCGATGTCGGCGCCGGCCAGCAAGACCTGACCCTGGCTGGGCGCGTCCAGCCCGCCGAGCAGATGCAGCAGCGTCGACTTGCCCGAGCCCGACGCGCCCGAGATGGCCAGGCTTTCGCCGCGTGCCACCTCCAGCGAGACGCCGCGCAGCACATGCACGTCCAGGCCGCCCTCGGTGAAATGCTTGTGCAGGCCTTGCGCCTGCAGGACGTTTCCAGTCAGTTGGGGCCCGAGCTTGTCGGGTACGCCAAGGTCCGGCCCACAAGGCTTATTCAGTGGGGGCCCGAGCTTGTCGGGTACGCCAAGGTCCGGCCCACAAGGCTTATTCAGTTGGGGCCCGAGCTTGTCGGGTACGCCAAGGTCCGGCCCACAAGGCTTATTCATATCGCAGCGCCTCGGCGGGTTGCACGCGGCTGGCGCGCCAGCTCGGATAGACGGTGGCGGCAAAGGCCAGCAGCAGCGAGGTGAGCGCAATCGGCACGATGTCGCCTTGCTGCGGGTCGCTGGGCATATGGCTGATCAGATAGACGCTGGCGGGCAGGAAGGTGGTGTGCAGCAGGGCCTCGATGGCAGGCACGATCACGTCGATGTTGAAGGCCACCAGCAGCCCCAGCCCCACGCCGGACAGCGTGCCGATCACGCCCGATGCGGCGCCCTGCACCATGAAGATGGTCATGATGGAGCGCGGGCTGGCGCCGAGCGTGCGCAGGATGGCGATGTCGGCCTGTTTGTCGGTGACCGTCATCACCAGCGTCGAGACGAGGTTGAAAGCGGCCACGGCGACAATCAGCGTGAGGATGATGAACATCATGCGTTTCTCAAGTTGCACGGCGTCGAACCAGTTGCGATTGGTGCGCGTCCAGTCGCTCACGCGCACGTCCGGCCCAAGGCTCAAGGCCAGTTCGTCGGCCACCTGCTGGGCGGCTTGAGCGTCGCGCAACTTGAGCTGCACGCCGGTCGGCCCGCCCACGCGAAACAGCCGCGCCGCATCAGTCACATGGATCAAGGCGAGCGAGCTGTCGTACTCGAAGTGGCCCGAATTGAAAGTGCCGACCACGGTGAAGGCCTTGAGCCGCGGCACCAGGCCCGCCGGCGTGAGCTGCCCGCCGGGCGCAACGATCGTGATCTTGTCGCCCTCGACCACCCGCAGCGAGCGCGCCAGCTCGGCCCCCAGCACGATGCCCCACTGGCCCGGCTGGAGACGCCCGAACACGCCGTCCTTGAGCTCGGCGCCGAGCGGAGTGACGTGCGCCTCATCCTCGGGCGAGATGCCGCGCACCATCGCGCCGCGCATTTCATCGCCGCGCGCGATCAACGCCTGCGCCGACACAAAGGGCGCCGCGCCGATCACGGCCGGGTTCTCGCGCGCCTTGGCCACGGTTGCGCGCCAATCGGGCAAGGCGCCCTGGTCGGCGGCATAGATCTCGACATGCGCGATCACCGACAGCATGCGGTCGCGCACCTCTTTTTGAAACCCGTTCATCACCGACAGCACGATGATGAGCGCCGCCACGCCCAGCGCAATGCCCAGCACCGACACGCCCGAGATGAAGGAAATGAAGCGGTTGCGCCGCCCGCCCCGACCCGCACGCGTGTAGCGCCAGCCGATTTGCAACTCATAAGGCCAATTCATGGTGAGCGATGCTACAGCAGCCCGTCGGCCCGGGTCGGTCGCGATGGCGATGGCGAGATACGCAGCCGCTTGTCGACTACAAGGCCTTGACCCTGAGGCCGGACCTGCGGATGCGCCGCTGGGAACACAAAGCCATGTTGGAGGTCATCATGGCGCCTGCGTTCGCTCATATGCCCACACGCGGCTCTCACACATCACTGACCCTCAGCGGTCGCAAGGGTCGTCATTCGGCGACCGACAGCGGCCAGTCGCAGCCCCTATTGCAGGCGGCTTCAAGACCTGTCACATTGCGCCTGCACCGCCGACGGATTGCTCCTATCGGCGGGCCGCGCCCACATCAGGCGCCCGAGCAAGTGCGTTCAAAATGCGGAGTGCAAACATGAAAATTCTTTCAGCGTGGGCATTTGCCCTGGTTGCCATCGTGGTCCTGGTCGCTTGCGGCGGCGGAGGTGGCGGCTCCACGACGCCCACGGCGGCGGCCGCCGAAACGAAGCTGGTGACGCTCACTACGCGTCCCGGCGTGACACAGAAGTTCATCCTGATCAAACCGAGTCAGCCGGTCGCTTCGGTCATTCTGTTTGCTGGTAGCGGCGGAGTGCTCAGCTTGTCAAATGACGGAGCCGGCAACCCGGTCATCGGCAGTCTGTTGGGCAACTTCCTGGTGAGAACGCGTCAGGACTATGTCGATCGCGGCTTCATGGTGGCGCTCGTCGACGTTTCTTCTGACCACGCGGACGGCATCGGCCTGGCTCGCGGCAGCGCCGAGCATGCGCAAGACGTGGCCGCCGTAGTCGCATACATGCGCCAGCAGGTCAACCTGCCCGTGTGGATGATCGGCACGAGCGCCGGCTCGCAGTCGGCCGCGAACGCCGCAGTGCGGCTCACGCAGGGCATCGGCGGCATGGTGCTCACCTCGAGCGTCACGGTGCCGAGCAGTACCGCGGTCGGAGTACTCAGCATGAACCTCGAGTCCATTCGGGTGCCTGCTTTCATCATGTCGCACGCGCAAGACCAGTGCGGTTCCTCGCCGCCGGCCGATGCGCAGCGCATCGCGGACCGACTCACGGGAGTTCCTGCGAAGTTGCTGACAATGCTGACGGGAGGGGCGGCGCCCACGTCGGGCCCCTGCGACGCAATGTCACAACACGGTTTCTTCGGAATCGAGCCCCAGGCCATCGACGCAATTGTGAACTTCATCAAGTCGCACTCGTCGTAGGTTTCGCAGCAATTTGCCGAGCTGCGGTTCGATCTACATCACTTCACATCAGGGCCAGGCCTACGCGATCGGGGGGGCCTGCAGGTCACGGCGTCACTAAGCTCTACCCTTCGGCCCGTCCAAGTCCGCAACGGCGGACTCGGAGCTGCGGGCTTCAGCCTCGGTGAACGATTCGTATCTGGGTCCACAGAGATGGCCTGCGCGTCAACGACCGAAGTTGAACTTGATCGAGCTAGTTGCGACTGAATTTGACGTGGCGGCCATCAGTGAGGACGCCCTCGAGGTTCTTGCCGTCGATGGAGTTGAGCGTTGCCGCCGTGGTGATGCAACCCCGCAAGAACGCTGTACCGTTGATGTCGATCGAGAGTTCAGTTGCAGACTGAGACCGCAATACCACCGGGAGGTCTTGTCCGAAACAAGGATTGCGGTGACTCTTTTGCCCCGTGGTACTCATGCGCCAGGTGCCACCGGTCTCCGTGATCAGGAGGTCCACAGCGACGGTGCCGCCCGCACCCGTCGACATAAGTCCGCTCCATTTACCAACAAAGCTGTTTGCTTGCTGAGAAGCTGCAGGAATGGACTGGAGCACCATACAAAGCGCAAGGATTTGAGCGGTGCGCATAGTCACTCCGTTTCGAGTTTTCAAACGACGTCAAATGCACCAGCATAGTAGCGCGGCGGAAGGAAAACAGGGGTGGGTTGCTCTTCCGTCGGGTTCGTCGAGTTGCTGAATTGCTACCCATGGACAAGATGGTTTCTCAAATTCCGGAGTCCTGTTTCATA
>CAVUEF010000015.1:0-189710 GCA_963740455.1 uncultured beta proteobacterium | reverse complement strand
CCAATGGTTTCAATCCCGAAAATTCGAACCTGTCACCATTCATGCAGCGCTTGGCACGTGCCCATGCGAACTGCCTCGAGGGCTTGCCTGTCTTTGGCGGCCTGATGTTGCTTGCGGTGGTCGCCGGCAGGGCGGCCGTCACCGATCCACTCGCCTACGTTCTTCTCGGCGGGCGCATCGTTCAATCCGTCATTCATCTGGCCTCAACCTCGGCCGTCGCGGTGAGCGCAAGGTTTACCGCGTTCGCGTTGCAGATGGCCATCGCCGTCTATTGGGCATTCAAGCTTCACGGAGCGTAGCGAAGTTCATGCTCAGGCCCGAGCACTGGGTCGGCCGGTCGCGCAATGGCATGCCCCGTTTGAGCCTCGTTTCACTCTGGGCCAAGTGCGTCCTGCTGCTGCCCGTGCCGTTTGCCGCGCACGGTATGGACTTCAGAGTCCATCCGAAGGGAACCACCCATTTCGCGTCGATGGATTTGATATCAAGTCGCCCTTTAAGCTGCAATCTTGCAGACTCGTCGCTGCGATGAATGCATGAAGCGAAGCCTTTGAGCGCGCCATGCGATCAGCCCGCCCGGCGCGGCGTCGAAGCTTGACTGGGGTCAGGTCTTGCGAAGAACCTGTTCGCCGCTACTGGTAAACCATCTCCCTGCTGATCGCACGGCGCGCTAAGGTGTAGATCGAAGAATCCGAACCAAGAGTCGGGTGGACTGCCAGTCGTAAGGCTCGCGCATCTGAAAGGCATTGGCATGACATCGGAACAAGTGGCCGCTTGGGTTCAAGCCGTAGGCAGCATTGCTGCAATAATTGCTGCGTTCGCTATTTCAACCTCGCAGTTCAGAAGCGCGACTCGTCTACAGGAAGCAGCCTCGAAGCTTGAGCGAAAGAGAAAGTACGAAACTCTTACCGCATTGGTGGAGGCGGCTCTCGACGACTTCGGAGACACTTTGACGGCTCTCCGTGGTACTGAACCTGAGAGGTGGTTCAACGAGAACAGCACGACGGAAATCATGGATGAGTTCTATCAAGCTTTCCTGCAAATTTCCCCCCTTGACATGCCTTCGCCAACAGCAGTGAAGGCGTTGATTAAGCTCCGAGATCGCCTTAAGACCGCCGCGTGGAATGCCAACACAGCAATGAAATATGGCACAGCGAACTTCAAGGACTACATGGAATCGGTGGCTGCAATGCATGACAACCTCGAAGAGGTGAAGGTTGAGCAGCGGAAACTGCTCGCGGAACTCGCTCAAGCATAGTCATAGTGATGACTAGCCACTTGCTCAAGCGCGTAGTCACCAGCCGGTACCCCGGCTAGCATCAACGTCATGCCGCTTGACCCCCATCGCTGGAATAGACCCCTGAATGTCCGATAAGGAAGCCACTGCCAGAATCAAGATCAACAAGCTTCTCGAAGCGGCTGGCTGGCGCTTCTTTTCGGAGGGAAGCACACCCGCCAACATCCGGCTAGAACCGAGCGTCACGATCAAGTCAACCGACCTGGACGCGCTTGGCGACAACTTCGAGAAGGCGAGCAAAGGCTTCATCGACTTCCTGCTGCTCAACGAAAAAGGATTCCCGTTCATCGTTCTCGAAGCCAAAGCCGAGGACAAGAATCCATTCATCGGCAAAGAGCAGGCGCGTAAATACGCCAAGTCCCAGAGCTGCCGCTTCGTCATCCTCTCTAACGGTAACCTGCACTACTTCTGGGACCTCGAACGCGGCAACCCTTACGTCATCACCTCGTTTCCGACACCCGATTCGGTCACCGGCTACCAGAAGGTCACGCCCAATCCACAGCGCCTGATCGAAGAGCAAGTGGGCGAGGACTACATCGTTCGCACCCAGCGCCCGAACTACCAATCAGAGGCTGGTTGGCGAAACGAGGGCGAGCGCCCCGGCTACATCCAGGCCAACAAGCTGCGTTTCCTTCGGCCCTATCAGCTCAAGGCCATCCACAGTCTTCAGGCTGCCATCGGTGACGGCAAAGACCGTTTCCTGTTTGAGATGGCCACCGGCACGGGCAAGACCCTCACTGCCGCTGCGGTTATCAAGCTCTTCCTCCGTTCCGGCAACGTGCGGCGCGTCCTGTTCCTGGTGGATCGCCTTGAGTTGGAAGACCAAGCCAAGAAGTCCTTCGCCGCCGTGTTGTCCGCCGACTTTCACACGGTGATTTACAAGGAGAGTCGGGACGACTGGCGGCGCGCGGAGATTGTCGTCACCACCGTGCAATCCCTGCTCTTCAACAACAAGTACCAGAAGCTCTTCTCGCCGACTGACTTCGACCTCGTCATCTCCGACGAAGCGCACCGCTCCATTGGTGGCAATGCCCGCGCCGTGTTCGATTACTTCATCGGCTACAAGCTTGGCCTCACCGCCACCCCGCGCGACTACCTGCGTCGGTTCGATAGTTCGAAGCCCGGCACTCGCGACCCGCGCGAGGCCGAACGTCGTTTGTTGCTCGACACCTACCGCACCTTCGGCTGCGAGAACAGCCAGCCGACCTTTCGCTACTCCTTGCTCGACGGCGTGAAGGAGGGCTTCCTGGTCAACCCGATCGTGGTCGATGCCCGCACCGATGTCACCACCACGCTGCTGTCCGAAGAAGGTTTCGTCGTCTCGTTCACCGATGACACTGGGGAAGATCAACAGCAGGCCTTCAAGCAACGCGAGTTTGAGAGGCGTTTCTTCTCGGACGCCACCAACCAGCTTCTGTGCAAGACCTTTCTGGAAAACGCCCTGCGCGACCCGGTCAGTGGTGAGATCGGCAAGGCCATCATCTTTGCCGTCAGCCAGAGCCACGCCGCCAAGCTCGCGCACATACTCAATCAGATGGCCGATCGCATGTTTCCGGCCAAGTACCAGTCGGACTTCGCCGTTCAGGTCACATCCCAGATACCCGACGCCCAGCAGTTCACCATCAACTTCGCCAACAACAACCTGCTCGGCTCGGGCAACTTCATCCCAGCCTACAAGACCAGCAAGGCCCGTGTCTGCGTCACGGTTGGCATGATGACCACCGGCTACGACTGCACCGACATCCTCAACATCGGTCTCTTCCGCCCGATTTTCTCGCCCACTGATTTCATCCAGATCAAGGGGCGTGGCACCCGCAAGCACGACTTCCGCGAAGTGCTATTCGACGACGCACTCAAAGAAGGCGTGCAACAACCCATCAAAACCGCCTTCAAACTCTTTGACTTCTTCGCCAACTGCGAATACTTCGAGGAAGAGTTCAACTACGACGAAGTGCTGAAGCTCCCGCTACCCAAGGGAAAGGGCAAGGACAGCGGCGCAGGGGGCGACGAAGGCCCGGTGGTGGTGGGCGGCACCTATGAGCACCTCGGCGCCGACATCCTGGCGACGATGCGTGTCGAGCAGATCACTCCCGATGGCATGAAGATCGACCGCATGTTCTTCGAGAAGTTCGAAGACGTGATCCGAGCCAATGACACCGTTGCCTCCGCCGTCGAGGCGGGGCAGTGGGACCGCGTCATCGACTACGTCAACCGCGAAGTCTTTGACAAGCCCGAGGAGTACTACACCCTCGACAAACTGCGCAAAGCCGCCGCCGTGGACCGCCGCCTCGGCTTGCGCGAAATCCTGGAGAAGGTCTTCGGCCTCATCCCGCGCTTCAAGTCCAAGGATGAGTTGCTGGAAGAGGAATTCTCCAAGTTCGTCGCCGACCGCGTGCCCGAGCCACCCTCGGCCATCCCGGCCATCAAGACCTATTTCAAGGCTTACGTCACCAGCAACCGGGTGCGTGACATCATCGAGAGTCGGCAGTTCACCGATCTGGCGACCAACCCGTTCTTCACAACCCATGATTTCAGAGCCGTGCCACAGCAGTACCGCACGCTCGTCCCCGACTACATCAAGGACTACGTTTCCTTGAATCAATTTGCTGCATAGCTAGGAATTCATCAGTGCTCGACACCGACACCAAACGCCGCATCGACACCGCCCGCGACATCCTCGTCGGCAAAGTACCCGATCCCAAGAGCCAGGTCGAACAGATCACCATCGCTCTCATCTACAAGTTCATGGACGACATGGACGCAGAAAGCGAGGAACTCGGCGGCAAGCGCAAGTTCTTCACCGGCGACTACGCCCGCTACGGCTGGGCCAAGCTGATGGCGCCCTCGCTCGGCGGCCACGAAATGCTTGGCCTTTATGGCGAAGGCATCGCCAAGATGCCCGAGAACCCCGGCATCCCACCGCTCTTTCGCGACATCTTCAAGAACGCCTACCTGCCCTATCGCGACCCCGAGACGCTGAAAAGTTTTCTCAAGATCATCGACGAGTTCTCCTACGACCACAGCGAGCGCCTCGGCGACGCCTTCGAGTACCTGCTCTCCGTGCTGGGCTCGCAGGGCGATGCCGGCCAGTTCCGCACGCCGCGCCACATCATCGATTTCATGGTCGAGGTGCTCGCACCGAAAAAGGATGAGACCGTCCTCGACCCGGCCTGCGGCACCGCCGGCTTCCTCATCTCGGCCTACAAGCACATCCTGCGCGCCAACAAAGACGCCAAGGGCAACACGACGCTGACGCCCGACGAAAAAGGCCGCCTTGCCAAGAACTTCAAGGGCTACGACATCTCGCCCGACATGGTGCGGCTCTCGCTGGTGAACCTCTACCTGCACGGCTTCACCGATCCGCACATTTTTGAGTACGACACGCTCACGTCCGAGGACCGCTGGAACGAGTTCGCCGACGTCATCCTCGCCAACCCACCCTTCATGTCGCCAAAAGGCGGCATCAAGCCCCACAAGCGTTTCTCGATCCAGGCCAAGCGTAGCGAAGTGCTCTTTGTGGACTACATGGCCGAGCACCTCACGCCCACGGGCCGGGCCGCCATCATCGTGCCCGAGGGCATCATCTTCCAGGGCCAGGGCGCCTATAAAGAGCTGCGCAAGATGCTGGTCGACAACTCACTCGTCGCCGTGGTGTCGCTGCCTGCGGGCTGTTTCAATCCCTACTCCGGGGTGAAGACCAGCATCCTCATTCTCGACAAATCCGTCGCCAAGGCGAGCGACACCATCGCCTTCTTCAAAGTGGAGAACGACGGCTTCGGCCTCGGCGCCCAGCGGCGCGCCATCGAGAAGAACGACCTCCCGCAGGTGCAGGCCGAACTCGCTGCGTACCTCCACGCCCTGCGCGCCAAAGCGTCCACCGAGACCGTCCTCGCTATCACGTCCACCGCCCAGATCGTGCCGAAAGAAAAGATCGCCGCGAATGGCGAATACAACCTCAGCGGTGAACGGTATCGGGAGGGTGATGCACGCCGGTCTGCATTTCCACTCCGACGGTTCGAGGAAGTCTGCACCTTGGAATACGGCGCTAGCCTGCCGAAGGAAAAGCGAGTCGATGGCCCTTATCCGGTTGTTGGTTCAAACGGCATCACCGGTTACCACAATGCATATCTCATCGAAGGGCCTGCCATCGTTGTCGGGCGCAAGGGCTCGGCGGGAGAAGTCACACTGATTGAGAAGAACTGCTTCCCAATCGACACGACTTACTACGTTAAACAGACAAACCCGGCGGAGTCAGACCTCAGTTTTCTGTATTGGCTGCTGAAGACCTTGAATCTTCCCGAACTGCGCGGGGGCGCCGGGATTCCCGGGCTCAATCGAACCGACGTTTACCAAACCCACCCAATTCCCCTGCCGCCGCTGGAGGTGCAAAAGGAGATCGTGGCAGAGATCGAGGGTTACCAGAAGGAAATGGAACGCCTCAAAACCGAAATTGGTGCTCAAGAGAAGAAGATCCAAGAAACAATCGCCAGCGTCTGGGGCGAACAAGCGCCTGCCGCCCCGGCGGCTTGAGCTATGGACGAAGCCGCCGAACTCGCCAACTACCTGCCGCTCTCCTTCAAGACTCCGAAGGAGCAGGAATACATCGAGTTCCTGTGGGACGCCTTCGAGACGAACTACACGCACGGCAAATACCAGTTCGCCTTTCTCGCGTATCACATGCTCACTATGAGCTTCGTCTATTTCAACATCTGGCAGATCAAGCAGACCGAACCGAAGGACTTCGCGATGGGCCTGATCGGCTTCGGCAAGGACATCGAGAAGAGTCTCCTCGACGCGACCTCGCCCTTCGTGTTCAGCACAGTGAACGAGCGCAGCATCCTGCGCTTTCTCAAGCTCATCGCCTGCGACAACAGCAAGATCGGCACTTACGCCAAGCTGGTGGATGACCGCAACGAGTCCGCTCACCCCAACGGCAACATCTTCTACAGCACCGAGGCGGCGCTCGAGGTGAAGGTCACTGAAATCCTACGGGTGGTGGCCGAGATACAAGCCCACTCGACGCAGGTCATCGAGCACTGCTACCGCGAGTTCCTGCTCCAGAACCACGACCCAGAAGAGCGCGAGTATCCCGATGCCGCAGACCAGATCCGGGAACTCCTGATTCACGGCAACTACCTCTCGCAGAAGGACATCGAAATCTGCCTTGGCTTCGATGTTGAGTCGCTTGCCGGCCGCCTGGACATCGGCGGAATACGTGAGCTGCATGCGGCTCTCGTTGCGACTTACGAGACGGAAGATGCGAACAGCACGGCATAACAAACGGGTGCACCGGACGGCTCGCCGCGTCACCACTGCGTGAGCTTCGACGCGAAGGGGGCTTTATTGCAGGGCCGAATCGTTAGGCCTGGCAAACCAAGCATTCCGATTGACGCAGATTTTTACCGTAGCTACAGTAAAACATGCGCATGATCGCCGTGGCGCCAAGGACTGCCATCCTCTCTGCGTGGCCTTCGTTGATCGGGGTCAGGTCTTGAGGATCATCAATCTGCGGCGCGCCAATCGACGTGAGGTCAAGCACTATGTCAAAAGCAGCGAAGAAAACCCGGATTGAAATGCCCAGCGTGGAGGAAAATCGAAAGATCACCGCGCAGGCAAAGGCTGATCCGCAAGCTCAGCCGCTGACGCGGGCGCAATTGAAAGCCATGGTGCCACTGCGTTCAGTTCGCGGGCGGCCAAGGTCGGAGAACCCGAAGCTGCTTCTCTCCGTGCGCTACAGCCCTGAGGTCATCGCCTACTTCAAGTCCACTGGCGAAGGCTGGCAATCCAGAATGGACAGTGTGATTCGGCAATACGTACAAAAACATTCCGGCCAAACCTGAGCGCGGAGTGTCCCGGGCTTCGACCGGCCCAGTCCGGCGGCTACGGATAAGCCGCAACCAGCTCGTCGTTGACGAGCGTGCTGAGCTGCTCGTAGCCGAAGCTGGGCATCGGTTTGCCGTTCACGAAGAACTCTGGCGTCGCGGTGACGTTGAGCGCCTTCGCGTCGGCGATGTCTTGCGCCACATGCTCGGCGATTTCGGGGGACATGGCAACGGCGCGGCGTGGCCTCGCTCATTGCTCAGACCACAGTTGAATTTCACAGCCACGATTCCGTGGGCTATTCGGCACCTTTTTCCAAGCCGCTTGCGGTCGCTTTCGCACCATGAAGACGCAGCGCGGCCACCAGTTCGGCTACTGTGTACGGCGGCTTTGTCAGATCACTGAGCGCGTTCGCAATCGCCTGGATGGTTCTGGCGGGTGCTGCTTCAAACAGCCGGTCCAAGAACGCACCGGCTTTGATGACCTCGATGCCAAGCTTGCGGGTGTCGGACGCGGCCAGATGCTTGGTGTTGTCGGAAACGATCATGACTTTGTGCAGTGCTGGCTTGTCTTCTTCATCGAGTCCGTTGACCATGACCAACGCGGCGGCGATCAGGTGCCGGTCATTGGCATGCACCCGAGCGGGGACACGGGACATGAAGGCGCTGTCGTCATACCCGGTAATCAGAGGCCCGTTGTTGGTGGCCCGTTGAAATGCCTTGAGCCGACTGCCACCTGACTTTGATGCGTCGGGATGCACTTGCGGCCAGTTCCGCAAAAATTCGGCTTCGACGTCAGCTGTCCAGTAGGCGAAGTAGAGGCCTTCGAGCATCAAGTCAAACAGCACGTCCGACAGGCGCGACGGCAGCAGCACGCAGGTATCCAGAATAACCAGGGTGTTGCCACCGGGGGTGAGTGGGTGACGCTGCACCACTGGCGGTCACCGATTTTTTGCGAGCGCCTTGACGCGCCGAACCACGTCGGCTTCAGTGCTTCTATAGGCACCTGCTTTCTGACCATCGGTACGCAGGTCAGCGACCTTGCCCGTCACTTGATGCTTGGCTTTCCAGTTCAACACGGCGGCACGTGAAACCCGCCGATGACCGCCAGCCGAAACAGTGGCCCCCTTGAGCTTGTTCTGATCGATCAACATGGCGACGTAGGGGCGGCTGTATCCCAGCAACTCAGCCGCCTGTGCCGTACTGATGAGGTCATTGGCGGTGGCCGACAGCGTCGGCATCTCGACGCCGACGGTTTGGCTCTCGATGTCCACCAAGTGACGGATCAACTGCAGGCGGGCGCTACGGCTTTGCGGCGTGGCGGCTTCAAGAACCTGGTGTAGGGCGCTGGCAACCTGACCGGACAAGGTTCCAGTCATTGACCCGATGGCGTCAGCCAAAGGCCCCAGCGGATCGTGGCGGTGTGCAGGTATTTTGCCCTGGGTGGCAGCGGTGGCCATGGTGCCCTCCATTGATTCAGATGTCGGTTCAGTATAAAACGAAAACAACGAACAATACGAAACACCGACTGGACCTGCAAGATATGCCGCCAATCCTGAGCCACTGGCGTGAACGCGACGTCCCCTTGCAGGCCCTGTCAGCCCGATTCAATATCGACCCAGGGTGGATGTCGCGCAGGCCGGTGTGCCGCCTAAGGGTAGGCCGCAACCAGCGCGTCGTTGACGAGTGTGCTGAGCTGCTCGTAGCCGAAGCTGGGCATCGGTTTGCCGTTCACGAAGAACTCGGGCGTTGCCGTGACGTTGAGCGCCTTTGCGTCGGCGATGTCCTGTGCAACGTGTTCGGCGATGTCGGGGGCCATGGCGTCGGCGCGGACGCGGTCGAGGTCGAGCCCGAGGCCGCCGAGATAGGTCCAGCAGGAGATCGGGCTGCGCCACGTGATTTGGCGACCAGCCCTCTTGCGACGCGAACAGCGCTTCAAGCGTTTCCCAGTATTTGTTCTGCTTGCGCGCGGCCTCGAGCACCTTCACGACGTAGTCGGAATTTTGGTGAAACGGCGCGTAGCGAATGCTGACCCTGATCTGGCCGCGGTGCTCGTCCATGAGTTTCTTGACGAAGGGATAGAACTCGCGGCAGGTGCCGCAGGCCGGGTCGAGGAACTCGACGATGTGGACCTTCGCTTCGGCCGAGCCCTTGGTCGGCGCATAGCTGCGCACCAGCAGCGCCTGGCGTTCAAGCGCCTTCGCCGCATCGGCCTTGCCGCCCTGGTATACGAACGCGCCGATGACGAATACCGCGACAAGTACGGACGCGGCAGTGATGAACAGCGATTTTCTTTTCATTTCGACAAGCTCCGGTGCGCCGCGACGAGCAGCGCGGTGATGATGGAAAAGGCGAACAGCGACATCAAGGGAATGCTCAAGAAACCGAACAGCTCGATCTGGTTGACGCCACAGGGCACGCCTTGCGTGCAGGGCCTGATGCTCTCGGGAATCACGCCCCAGGTGAGCAGCACGTGGAACAGCGCGACCGCAGCGCCAAGTGCCGACAGTGGCAGCGCGTAGCGCACGATCTTCGGATCGAACGGGAACAGACCGAGTGGCAGCAGCAACACCAGCGGGAACATGAAGATGCGCTGGTACCAGCACAGCAGGCAAGGCGCCACATGCATCACTTCGCTGAAGAACAGCGCGCCGAGCGTGGCCGATGCGGCCAGCAGCCAGCACGCGAAGACGAGGGTCCAGGCCTGCTCGTGCGCGTGCGCTGCGTTTGCGCGATGTTCGTCCGTGGTATTTTTCACGCCTTGATTCTAATGGGCTGCAGGGAGCAGCCCAGATGCGTCGAGTGCATGCAAGCCCGCCGCCCTCAGCTCACGATATAGGCGCCCGCGCCGGTGCTCAGCAGCTTGCCCCGAAACACCGCAACCAGCGCCTTGCGGTTAAATGGATATCCATCACCCTTGGCAGTCTTGCGTGTCCAGTTTGTGGCAAGCTTCAGGCTATGGCGGTACGCCACAGCCAAGGAGCCAAGTATGTCCACCTCGCTAGAAGCACTCCAAGCCGAAGTCTCTCGCTTGTCACCAGCTGATCGCGCCAGACTTCTTGAGCACCTCATTGCCAGCCTGGAAGTCGATGACCAAGTGGAAGCTGCGTGGGAGGCCGTGGCCGATGAGCGGGAGGCCGATGTCGAATCTGGGAAAGTGAGTCCAGTCGCGTTCGACGAGGCCATCGCCCGACTTGAAGCACGCTTCCCGGGATGAAGATCACGCTGTTGCCAGCAGCGGAAGAGGATGTGGCGGAGGCTGCGGCGTTCTATGAAAAGACGGGATCCGCGGTAGTCGCCGCAAAGTTTGTCGCCGAATTCAAGCGCGTCGCTCATGTGCTTGTTGAATTTCCGGGCATCGGTTCGCCCAGAACACGGGGACGGCGAGGGTTTTCTTTGAGCCTGTTCCCGTACACGGTCATCTACCGCCAAACCAAGGACGGAATCACAGTCCTCGTGGTCAAACATGATCGTCGGCGTCCAAAGTATGGCGACCAACGGCAGTGACGCGCAGCCAACTCGACGCGCGTGCTCTCGAGAAGCACCTCGCAAGTAGTTGCTCCGCAGTTGCGTTTTCAGGTGGGTCGAACGACGGGAACGAGCTGCATGTCGGGCACAGAGTCTGGAAGTACGCAAGGGGCGGCCCGCCTCAATCAGCTCACGATATAGGCCCCCGCTCCGGTGCTCAGCAGCTTGCCGTCCTGATCGAAAAACTCCATGCGCGTTGAGGCCACGCGGCTGCCCAGGCGCAGCACTTCGGCGCGAGCGGTGAAGCGCGTGCCGGTGGCGGGGCGCAGGTAGTCGATGCGCAGATCGATGGTACCGAGCTTGCCAAAACGCGCCAGCCTGGCCGCCACCGGCTCGTCCATATGGCGCGCACCGATGGCGGCCATCGCGGCCAGGCCCCCCATTGCGTCGAGCGTCGCGCTGATCACACCGCCATGCAGGCGCTGGTGCGTGTAGTGACCGATCAGCTCGGGCTTCATGGCAATGTGCGCCAGCACGTGATCGGCTTCCATGACGTCAATGCGCAAACCGAGCACTCGATTGAAGACGATCTTCTCTTCGAAGATCTCGCGCAGCGGATTCAGGAAATCGGCTTCGAACAGGCTGGAACGGCAGGTCATGGGAGGGGCGGCGTGAGGTGTGTGGTTTCGACCGGAGAGGGCAGGTCGACGACCACCATCGGCTTGCCATAGGTCCGGACCTGTTGCGTGCGCATGTTCTGACGCGGGCCGCAGATGCCCAATTCTGGCACGGCCGTCGCCGGCAAATCGCGTGGCCAGCGCGCTGCTTGGACTCAAGTGCAAAATCGGGGCTGAGTGAATCAACCCGAAAGACCCCCATGGCACACAAATTCGACTGGACCAACCCGTACCGGAGCACGCGCTCGCCGGTGTTTGCACGCAATATCGTGGCGACCTCGCACCCGCTGGCCGCGCAGGCCGGACTGCGCATGCTGGCGCAGGGCGGCAATGCGGTCGATGCGGCGATTGCCACTGCCGCAGCCATGACGCTGGTCGAGCCCTGCAGCAACGGCCTGGGGTCGGATGCCTTCTGCATTCTGTGGGACGGCAAGGAGCTGCACGGCCTGAATGCTTCGGGCAGCGCGCCGCAAGCCTGGACGCCTGGATATTTCGACGCCAAATACGGCCCCGGCAAGGCCCTGCCGCAACGCGGCTGGGACGCGGTGACGGTGCCCGGCGCGGTGGGCGCCTGGGTCAGCATGAGCGAGCGGTTCGGCAAGCTGCCGTTCGCCGATCTGATGGCGCCGGCCATCGAAATCGCCGAGCGCGGTTACGCTGTGCCGGTGATCGTGCAGAGCAAATGGGCGATGGCGGCGGCGGTGGCTGAGCTGACCTCGCAACCCGGTTTTGCGCAGGCGTTTCTGCCCAAGGGCCGGGTGCCCGAAGTGGGCGAGTTGTTCAAGTTCCCGCAAGCGGCACGCAGCTTGCGATTGATCGCCAACAGCAAGGGCGAGGCCTTCTATCGTGGTGAAATCGCCGAGGCGGTGGCGGCCTTCGCGCGCGAGACGGGCGGTGCGATGACAGCCGCCGACTTTGCGGCCTACCAACCCGAGTGGATCAAGCCGATATCGCAGGACTACGCGGGCCATACGCTGCACGAGATCCCGCCCAACGGCCAGGGCATCGCGGCACTCATCGCGCTGGGCATACTGAAACACCACCATCTGGCGTCGCATGCGATGGACGGCGTGGCCTCGCAGCATTTGCAGATCGAGGCGATGAAGCTGGCGTTTGCCGATGTCTACCAATTTGTCGCCGAACCCGGCGCGATGAGCGTGACGAGCGAGCAGTTGCTCGACGCGAGCTATCTGGCCGAGCGTGCCAAGCTGATCGACATGAACAAGGCGCAGGATTTCGGCGCTGGCAATCCGGTCAAGGGCGGCACGATCTACCTAACCACCGCCGACGCGAGCGGCATGATGGTCAGCTTCATCCAGAGCAATTACATGGGTTTCGGCTCGGGCGTGGTGGTGCCGGGCTACGGCGTGTCGCTGCAAAACCGCGGCCACGGCTTCACGCGCGAAGCCGGGCGCGCGAACCGCGTGGCGCCTGGCAAGCGGCCCTTCCACACCATCATCCCGGCGTTCCTGACCAAGGATGGCAAACCGGTGATGAGCTACGGCGTGATGGGCGGCAATATGCAGCCGCAGGGCCATATGCAGACGCTGGTGCGCATGCTCGACTACCAGCAGCAGCCGCAGGCCGCCTGCGACGCGCCGCGCTGGCGCTACAACCAGGGCCTGTCGCTGAATGTCGAAGCGGCCATGAAGCCCGACACCATCGCCGGCCTGCGAGCGCTCGGTCACGAGATCGGCGACATCCACGACAGCTACCAGGACTATGGCGCCGGCCAGTTCATCTGGAGCCTCGGCAATCCGGCCGAGGAAGGCTACGCTGCCGCCAGCGATCCACGCCGCGACGGCGCGGCAGTGGGCTTTTAGAGCGGATACAGGGTCAGGTCTTGACGGTGGGCGCCGCCAGCCGCAGCTCGACCCGGTGCGGCTGGCCGTCATCGACCAGCGGCACGCGGTTGCCCTCGCTCGCCACGCCGTCGAGCAGCAGCCGGGCCGCTTCGCCATCGCCCTGAGCGATGCGCAGGGTGTATGGCGTGTCGCGGTAGCGATAGTCCACTTCGTACTCGCTCCAGTCGGGCGGTACACAGGGGTCGAGCTGCAGAGCGGCGCCTTGCTCTGTGGCGTCCAGCCGCAGGCCGAGCAAGGATTCGAGCACGAGCCGGTACATCCAGCCTGCCGACCCGGTGTACCAGCTCCAGCCACCGCGGCCGGTGTGCGGCGCCACGCTGTAGACATCGGCTGCGACCACATAGGGTTCGATCTTGTAGCGATTCACTTCGTCGGCGGTGCGGCCGTGGTGCAGCGGGTTGATGATGTTCATCAGCTCCCAGGCGCGCGGCGGGTCGCCGAGCGCGGCAAAGGCCATCGCGGCCCAGATCGCGCTGTGTGTGTACTGGCCGCCGTTTTCGCGCACGCCCGGCACATAGCCGCTGATGTAGCCCGGGTTCGGGCCCTTGCGGTCGAAGGGCGGGTCGAGCAACTGGACCAGGCCGTCTTGCGCTCGCACCAGGCGCGCCGCCATCGCGTCCATGCTGAGTCGTGCGCGCTGCGGGCTGGCGATGCCCGAGAGCACGGCCCAGCTCTGCGCGATCGAATCGATCTGGCATTCGACATTGTCTTTCGAACCGAGCGGCGTGCCGTCGTCGAAATAGGCGCGGCGGTACCAGCCGCCATCCCAGCCTTGGGCTTCGATGCGAGCCCCAAGCGCGCTGCGTTCGTCTTCGCAGCGTTGGGCGATCACCGCGTCGCCCTGCATGCGCGCGACCAGAGCAAACTGGCGCAGCACTTCGCACAGGAAGAAACCGAGCCAGACGCTTTCTCCCTTGCCTTCGTGGCCAACCGCGTTCATGCCGTCGTTCCAGTCGCCGCCGCCCATCAAGGGCAGGCCATGCGCGCCGAAGCGCAGGCCATGCAAGAGCGCGCGCACCGCATGCTGATACAGACTGGCCGATTCGATTGAGCGGGCCGGCAGGTCGTAATAGGACTCCTGGCTCGGGTCCAAGGGGCGTCCGTCGAGGAAGGGCACGAGCTCGTCGAGTGCGCCGACGTCATGTGTGGCCTGAACGTAGCGGCACAGCGCCAGCGGCAACCACAGATAGTCGTCGGAGATATGCGTGCGCACGCCGCGCCCCGACGGCGGGTGCCACCAGTGCTGCACGTCGCCCTCGATGAACTGGCGGCTCGCGCTGAGCAGCAGTTGCTCGCGCAGCAGCTCGGGCCGGGTGTGGACGAGTGCCATCGCGTCCTGCAACTGGTCGCGAAAACCGTAGGCGCCGCCGGACTGGTAATAGCCACTGCGTGCCCACATGCGGCAGCTCAGCGTCTGGTACAACAGCCAGCCATTGACCAGCAGGTTGATGGCTGCATCGGGTGTGCGTACCTGCACGGCACCCAGCGTTTGCTGCCAGTGGCCTTGCACGGCTGCCAGCGCCTCTTGCGCCGCGTCGCTGCCTCGGTAGCGCGCCACCAGTTGATCGGCCTCGTCGGTGCTGCGGCCCATGCCGAGGCGGAACACGATCTCGCGGCTGGCGCCGACTTCGAGTTCGAACGGCACCTGGATCGCGGCGCAGGGGTCGAACCCGGCGCCGGTGCGACCCGACAGGCGTTGCCGTGCGAGCGCCGCAGGCCAGCGCAGCGAGCCGTTGCGGCCGATGAATTCGTCGCGGTCGCAGGTGATGCTGCCGGGCAAGCGTTCGGCCGCATCGACGTCGAAGAAAGCCACCCAGTTGCCGAAATCGTTGCTGAAGTGGTTGCGTGCGTAGAGGGCGCCCGTGCCAGCGGCAACCTGGGTGGTGACATGTTGCGCCATCTTCTGACGCTCGTCGCCGAGCACCCATTCGACATAGCCGGTGGCCGACAGGCGACGCGGCCGATCGCCATCGTTGCGCAGCTTCAGCACCGAGAACTTGATGGCGGCGTCGATCGCCACATACACAGTGAGCTCGCTGTGCACACCTTGCTCGTCATGCTCGAACACGCTGTAGCCGAAGCCGTGTCGGGTCAGATAGGGCGCTGCGCTGTGGTCGTCGGGCATATTGCCGACGCTGGGCAGCGCGGTCGGGTGCCAGACCTTGCCGGTCTCTTCGTCGCGCAGGTAGAAGGTCTCGCCACTGGTATCACAGACCGGATCGTTGTGCCATGGCGTGAGCCGCAGTTCATGCGCGTTCTCGCACCAGGTGTAGGCACTGCCGCCTTCCGATATGACGCTGCCGAAGCGCGGGTTGGCGATCACATTGACCCAGGGTGCGGGCGGATGCGAGGTGCGGCGCGGCGTGATGATGTATTCGAGTCCGTTGGCCGAGAAGCCGCCCGTGCCATTGAAAAACTGCAAGCCCTGGGCGCTGCGGGGTGTCTTGCGAGTCACGCCGGGCGGTTCCGGCTCGGCCACGCGCGTGGCCACCAAAGGGGGGACGCGCCTCTGGGCCACAGGTCTTCGGCGCAACTGCTCGGCCAGGCTGCCGTGGCGGTCGGTGATGATGGCGCGCGCCACGGCGCGCACCAAGGTGCTGTCTTCAGCCGAGATATGGTCGGCATGACGCACGAAGATGCCGCCCGGTCGGTCGACCACATGCGCTTCGATGCCGGCCGAGATGAGCCCGATGATCTGCTCTTGCAGGCGTTGACGATAGACGTCGCGTTCCTCGTTCCAGATCACCAGATCGACCGCCAGTCCTTTCAGGCGCCACCAGGCGTGCGCCCGCACCATCTGTCGCACCAGATCGATGTTGGCGCTCTCGCAGACCTGCACCAGCACGATCGGCAGGTCGCCAGAAATCGCGTAACCCCACAAGCCCGACTGGGCGCGCCGATTGCTCAGCAGCACGCTGATGTCGGCACGCAAGGTTTGCTGGGCATAGATGACCATGCCGGCCAGCTGCGCATAAAGCTGGGTGTCGGCCTCGCTGGCATTGATCTGGCGCAGCAACACCAGACTGTGGGTCCAGGCGAGCTCGAAGACACGGTCGGCAAGGCGCCGGTCGGCGTGTTTGGCGATCAGCGCGATGGCGGCGTCGCGCGAGTCGGCCACGCCGTACACCATGTCGATGGTGGCGATCTGTCCGGGCTCCAGCGTGATGGTGCGCCGCGTCGCAAGCACCGGGTCAAGAACCGAGCCCAGCGTGCCCGACAGCGGCCCCGGCTCAAGCAAGGCTTGCGGCGCGGCCAGGCTGCGTCCGCGGCCGATGAAACGCGCTCGGTCAGTCTCGTGCGAAACGGTGCCGCCGTGGGCACCGTGCACGGCCATCAGGTGCAGCATCCACGGCGCGGGCTCGGGCAGCGCGCGCGCTCGGCGCGTGCATAACAACGCAGGGATGCCAGTCACCGCTTCGGTCTGCACGAACAGCTTGCTGAAGGCCGGGTGCTGGTTGTCGGCGGCGGCTGGTGCCAGCACGACCTCGGCGTAGCTGGTGACCTCGATGTTGCGAGTGACGTTGCTCAGATTGGTGATGCGCAGCCGCCGCAGCTCGATGTCGTCTTCGGGCGAAACGACGATCTCGGTGTGGGAATCCAACCCCTGGTCGCGGCGGCGGAATTCGGCACGGCCTTCGGTGAATATGGCCTCGAACGAGTCCGAGCGCCACTGTGTCGGCTGGTGCGTGGTGGACCAGAAGGTGCCGGTCTCGAGGTCGCGCAGATAGCAGAAAGTGCCCCAGTCGTCACAGGTGGTGTCTTCGTGCCAGCGGGTCAACGCCAGCTCGTTCCAGCGGCTGTAGCCGCCGCCGGCATGGCTCAGCATGACGTGGTAGCGGCCGTTCGACAGCAGTTGCACTTCGGGCGTCGGCGTGTAGGGCGTCGTGATCAGCCGCACGGTGGCTTCGGGCACGCTGATCATGGTGTGCAGCTCGGTGCGTTCGGACGCGCGGGGATGGAAGGCGACCGCCTTGGGAATGCGTTCCTGCAGCAACAGTAAAGTGGCCCGGAAGTCGGTGTCGAGCTGGAAGCGGCGCTGCATGGGCTGATCGAGCAGCACGGCGCCGAGCGCCATCAGGCTCATGCCCTGGTGGTGCGCCATGAAGGAGCGCACCACGCTGCCGCTCTTTTGTCCGCGCGGCAGGCGCGAACGCGTGTAGTCGATCGCCTCGTAATATCCATAGGCGCCCAGCAGCCCTTCATCGACCAGGCGATGCAGATTCTGGATCGCTGCCCTGGGCTCGACCATCAAAGCCAACACGGTGGCATAGGGTGCGACCACCAGGTCTTCGGCCAGACCCCGTTTGAGACCCAGGTCGGGCACGCCGAAGGCGCGGTACTGGTAGTTCAGATGCGCGTCGGTGGTGTTGTATCCCGATTCCGAAATGCCCCAGGGCACCCCGCGTTGACGGCCGTAGCTGATCTGGCGATCGACGCAGGCGTGCATGGTCTGATCGAGCAGCGTGCCCTCGTAGCTTGGCATCACCAACATCGGCATCAGGTACTCGAACATCGAGCCGCTCCAGGACATCAGCGCCGCTTCGCCGTTCACGGTGGTGAGCAACCGCCCTAGCGCGAACCAGCTCTCCTGGGGGGCCTTGCCTTGCGCGATGGCAACAAAGCTGGCGAGGCGGATCTCGGAGGCCAGCAGGTCGTAGTAGCCGGTGTCGCTGCGGCGTTCGTCGACGTTGTAGCCGATCACCATGAGCTTGCGCACCGGGTCGTACACGAGGCTGTAGTCCATCTGGGCGAAAGCGCCTGCGCGCTGCGCCAACGCGGCCAGTTCGCCATTGCGCTGCGACGCGCTCGCGCCCAGCTCGTCCACGGCGGCGCGGCACTGGGCGCCGAGCGCGAGCGCCCAGCGCTGGGTCTCGTCGATATCGAGCAGGTCGATATCGATGGGGGCTTGCACCACCAGGGCCGCCACGATGTCGGCCGAGCTCGCCGCCAAGGCTTCGAACACCGGGCGCAAGACTTCAGGCGACGCATGCTGCGCGGTCAAAGCCTGGGTCAGCAGCGTGGCGAAGCCTTGCACCGCCTCGCCGCCGACCGCCTTGTTCATGCGGAACTGCAACAGCCGCAGCGTGTCTTGCATGCCCGTCAAGAGCGTGCCCGGCTGTGGCGCCAGCGTGGCGAGCTCCAGCAGGCCGGCGCGCAAGGTCAGCAAATGACCGGCGAGGTTGCCGCTGTCTACCGAAGAGACATAGCGCGGGTGCAATGCCTGCAGCGTCTGCGTGTCATACCAGTTCAGAAAATGCCCCTGGTGGCGCTCCAGGCTGTCCAGGGTGTCGAAGGTGGCGCGCGTGCGCGTCAGCAGCTGGCCCAGCGTCAGATAGCCCAGATCGTAGGCAGTCAGATTGGCCAGCAGGGACATGCCGATATTCGTCGGCGAGGTGCGATGCGCCACCCGCGCGACCGGATGCTCCTGCATATTGTCGGGCGGCAGATGGTGATCGTCGGCGCCGACATAGGTGTCGAAGAAAGCCCAGGTGCGGCGTGCCAGCATGCGCAGAAACGAGGTCTGTTCGCCGCTCAACTCGAACCCGTGGCGCTGCAAGGGTTGGCTCAACCACCATACCGCGACCGGTGAAACCAGCCAGAGCAACAGCGGCAGCAGGGCAATGCCGAGCGTTGCAGGTTGACGCAGCGCCAACGCGCCGGCGCAGATCAGCGCCAGCGTGGGCGCGAACCACATCTTGCGAACCGTGGCAAGCAAATCGAGATAGGGCTTGGCGTGGCCGCCGTCTGCAAGCTCGTGCGACGCTTTCCACTCCAGCAGCCGACGCCGCGTGAGCAACAGCCGGCCCACGGCGCGCAGCGCGGCGTCGAGACTGTAGATGGCCTCGTAGGGCAGTGTCGCGAGGTAGAGCAAGGCCTGGCCGAATTGGCGCAATACCGTCGGCGCGCTGTCGCTGAGATGTTGGGCGTGGCGCAGTTCCTTGGGCTTGCGCAGCAGTTGCGAGACGAGCGAGATCAGCAGCGGCGTGAACAGCACGCTCAAGCCGGCAAGCGTCCACGGCCAGGCGGGCGCCGGCAGGAACCAGCCCAGCACGAACAGCAGCGTCAGCGCGGCAGGTACCAGGCTGCGGCGCAGATTGTCGAGAATCTTCCAGCGCGACAGCGTCGATAGCGGGTTCTTCACCCGCGTGCGCGCGGCGTCGGGGCTGGCGCCTGCAGGCACGCGCAGGGTTGGCAGCAACCAATGGATGATTTGCCAGTCGCCGCGTATCCAGCGGTGGCGCCGGCTCACGTCGGCATCGAAGCGCGACGGTGCCTCTTCGAACAACTGCACATCGCTCAAGAAGCCCGAGCGTGCGTAACAGCCTTCGAGCAGGTCGTGGCTCAGGATGCAGTTCTCCGGCAAGCGGTCTGCCAGCACATGATCGAAGGCATCGACGTCGTAGATGCCTTTGCCGACAAACGATCCCTGGCCCAGCAAGTCCTGGTAGACATCCGACACTGCCCGGGTGTACGGATCGATGCCGGACTCGTCGCCGAGCAGTTGCGCATAGCGTGAACGGTTTACCCCGGTCAGGCTCACGCTGACGCGCGGCTGCAGGATGCCGTAACCGTCGACCACGATCGGGGCCTCGGGGGCGCCGCCAAGAACCGGACGATTCAGCGGGTGCGCCATCGTGGCGACAAGTTGCCAGGCGGCGTCGCGCGGCAGCATGGTGTCGGTGTCGAGGGTGATGACGTAGCGCACGCCCTCAAGGCTGGCGAGCTCGCCCTCGATGTTTGAAAACCGCTCGCCCGGCCCGGCGCCGGCGCGGCCACGCAGCAACGCGTTCAGGTCGGCGAGCTTGCCGCGTTTGCGCTCGTAGCCCATCCAGCATTGCTCGCATTCGTTCCAGCGCCGTGGGCGGTGAAACAGGAAGAAGCGATCACTTTGTTGGTCTTGAGCACCGGATCGGTGCTTGAGGTTGAGCGCCGCGACGCCCTCGCGCGCCAACCGCAACAGCTTGTCATCGGCGGGGACTGTCTGCTGCGCTGCGTCGTGGAAGTCGGTCAGCAGGCCAAAGCGCAGATTCGCATCGCGGCTGGCGGCGGAGTGCACCTCAAGCGCCTCGAGCAGGCGCTCCACACCCTGCTCGCTGCCCAGCAAGGTGGGCACCACCACGAGGGTGCGGCAGTTGGCGGCAATGCCGGCCGAGAAATCCAGTCGCGGCAGCGCCCTGGGCTTGCTCAGCACGGTGGCCATCCAGTTCACCAGGCTGAGCGCCATCTGGCTGGCGGCAATGCAGATGGCAACACCCGTCAGCAACGTCCACCCGAGCGCCTGCCGCATAGTGTCGATGTCCGGTGCGGCCCACAGTATTGCCGCCGTGCTCAGCAACAGGGTCAACAACACGATGGATCCGCCGTACAAGAGCAGCGGACGGCGCTGCGCGGCGCGACGCCACGCCTGTGCGAAAGGCAGTCTTGCTTGCGTGGCTTGTTCGAGTTGCGCGAGGCCCTTGCCGATCAGGTAATGGCCGATATGCGCCGTCCTCGCGTCCTTGCCGGGATGGTCGAGCAAGTGCTGCTGCGCCGCTGCCAGTTCGAGTGCCGCCGCAGCGATCTCGGGCTCGCTCAGCGGGCTCAGCTTGGCGACGCGCTCGATGGCATGGCGATAGTTGTCGCGGGTCGCGAAATCCATGCGCGCATAGACCTCGGCAGGATCCTGGCGCAGCGTCTGCTCGACCTGGCTCAAGGTCTCGACGAACTCGCGCCAGTCGATCGCGTCGAGCAGGCGCAAGCTGCCGATGCTGTTGCTGACCGATACCTGCGCGGCGGCCTGCGCCCGCGAATGCGCGTGCACGACCTGCTCGATGTTCTGATGCGAGCCGGCCAGGTGCTGCTCGATCCATGTCAGGGGCAAGCTCAGCGCTGCGCTGTGCCCCTGCAGCCGGCGCGCCAGTTCGGCAACGAAGGCGCCGGTCATCGGTGGGTTCGAGCGCGCCATGTCGGCGACGATGAGGATGAGCCCGGTCGGGTTCTTCTCGGCCGTGTCGAACATCTGGTCGGCCCAGGTGCCGGCCAGACTGCGCTCACCCAGCGCGATGGCGATACGAGCGCCCACCCGACGCAGGTTTTCTATCAGCGCCAGGCGCAGCATGATGGGAATCGCCCACAGCTCACCCAGCCTGAGTGCCTTGACACTCTGGTACTCGGCGATGAAGCGCATCAAAGTGCCCCGGGTCAGGCGTCCGTCGCCATGCGAGACGACCTCCAGGGCCAGGTCATAGACGCGCGGCAGTCCAGCCGATGGACCGCCGGACAGGCGCGGCAGCTCCCGGCTGTAACCCGGCGGCAAGTGCAACCGGGCGGTGCGAATCTCTTCTTCGATGAGGTAATAGTTGTCGAGCAGCCATTCACCGGCGGGCGTCACACGGCGCACCGGTTCGACATCGCTCACCAACTGCGCACAGACCTCTACCAGCACCGCCTCGTTCGAATCCAATCGTGCCAGCAAGCGATCGGGCCCGTGCGCCGTCGTGAGCTCGTGCAGCGCCGCCAGCCGCTTGCCATGCTGCGCCATCTGGTCGGCGGTGAAGATGTCGGAACGCAGCGGCTCTTCAGCACTGCTCAATGCATCTTGCGTGAGCAGCGTGGCTTGCCCGCTCATCCGGCGTGTCAGCTTGACGAACCACTTTTCTGTTCGAATCGTCTTCACAGCCACCCCGTTGATTGAACCCGACTGGAAAGCAGGAGCCGCGGACGCGTGGGTCATGCAGGTCCGAGCTGCGTCGTGTACCACCTGTGCAAGGCACACTGCGTGCAATGCTTGAGCGACAGTGCCCTGCGCACTTGAGTTTGCTCATCAATGCAGGCGACATCATGCGCTCAGCTGGCCGCGCAATCTGCGGTTATAGTCGGCGCGTCGTCATGAGCAGCAGCCCCCCTACGGATTCTTCAGTGTCAGTTGCGGCGGCCGCTTCGAGCTCGGTGGTCCGGACGCCTCCGCTGTGGTCCGGACTGGTGCTGGCACTGCTGGGATCGATCGCGTTTTCGGGCAAGGCCATCATCGTCAAGCTGGCCTACCGGCATGGCGTCGATGCGGTCACCTTGATCACCTACCGCATGCTGTTCGCGCTGCCGATGTTTCTGGCACTGGCCTGGTGGTCGGGGCGGGGCAGGGCGGCGATGACGCGGCACGATTGGAAGGTCGTGCTCAGCCTGGGTTTCCTGGGCTACTACCTGGCGAGCTTTCTCGACTTTGCCGGTCTGCAATACGTCAGCGCAAGTCTGGAGCGCTTGATTCTCTACCTGAATCCGACCCTGGTGCTCGCACTCAACGTGTTCGTGTTCAAGCGCGGCATCAAGCCGATGCAGTTGCTCGCGCTGGTCATCAGCTATGGCGGTGTGGCGCTGGTGTTCGGGCAGGAGATCCACCTGCAGGGCGCCGACGCGGTGCTGGGCGCAGCGCTCGTGTTCGGCAGCGCGGTGAGCTATGCGCTGTACCTGAGCTACAGCGGCGAACAGGTCAAGCGCCTGGGCGCCTTGCGGCTCACCGGCATGGCCACCACAGTGGCCTGCTTCTTGTGCATCGCGCAGTTCCTGATGCTGCGGCCGCTCTCGACGCTGGTGGTGGCGCCCGAGGTGATCTGGCTGTCGGTGCTGAACGCCACGCTGTGCACTTTTGCGCCCGTGCTGATGGTGATGCTGGCGATCGAACGCGTGGGCGCGACGGTGACCGCACAAGTCGGCATGGTCGGACCCATGTCCACACTTATCATGGGCGTGCTGATTTTGGGCGAACCATTCACGCTGTGGTTGGTCGCTGGCACGCTGCTCGTGTTGACCGGCGTGTGGTTGCTGGCGCGTTGGCGCTGAGCGAACGTACTTTCTTTGAGGATGAGACATCATGGATCTGGGACTGAAGGGCAAGTGGGCGCTGGTGTGCGCTGCCAGCAAGGGATTGGGTCGCGGCTGCGCCGAGGCTCTCGTGCGCGAGGGCGTGAACGTCGTGATCACCGCGCGCGGTGCTGAGGCGCTGGGGGCCACAGCGGTCGAGCTGCGCAAGCTCAATCCGGACGTCGAAGTGCGTACGGTGGCCGGTGACATCACCACCGCCGACGGCCGCGCAGCCGCGCTGGCCGCCTGCCCGCAAGTGGACATCCTGGTGAACAACGCCGGCGGCCCGCCACCGGGCGACTTCCGCACCTGGGACCGCGACACCTGGATCAAGGCACTCGACGCGAACATGCTCACGCCGATCGAGCTGATCAAGGCGACTGTCGATGCCATGGCCGAGCGCGGCTTCGGACGTATCGTCAACATCACCTCGGGCGCGGTGAAAGCGCCGATCGACATCCTGGGCCTGTCCAACGGTGCACGCAGCGGCCTCACGGGTTTTGTGGCCGGCGTGGCGCGCCAGCCCAAGCTCGCCGGCGCCAACGTGACGATCAACAATCTGCTGCCCGGCGCCTGCGACACCGACAGGCTGCGCGTCACCATGCAGGGCGCAGCCGCCAAGACCGGCAGCAGCTTCGAAGACGTCTGGAACAAGCGCCGCCAGACCATTCCCGCGCAACGCTTCGGCACCGCACAAGAGTTCGGCGCCGTCTGCGCCTTCATGTGCAGCGCGCACGCCGGCTACCTCACCGGGCAGAACATCTTGCTCGACGGCGGCTCGTATCCGGGGACCTTCTAATGACATTGCGGGTCAGACCTTGCGGTACCCCGCAAGCTCTGACCCCAACTGACTTGACATTGTGGGTCGGACCTTGCGGTACCCCGCAAGCTCTGACCCCAACTGACTTGACATTGTGGGTCGGACCTTGCGGTACCCCGCAAGCTCTGACCCCAACTGACTTGACATTGTGGGTCGGACCTTGCGGTACCCCGCAAGCTCTGACCCCAACTGACTTGACATTGTGGGTCGGACCTTGCCGTACCCGGCAAGCTCTGACCCCAACTGATCAGACACCATGACGAACAACTTCATATCCCAGCTGCGCGCCTTCTTCCGCGACAGCATGCCTGCGCTGTCGGTGGCAGAGCGACGCAAGTCGAGCCTGGGCGCGCTGTTGGGAATCGGCCTGTGCGGCGTCTTGCTGCGCATCATGCCGGTGAACGCACACTGGTTGATCGCGCCCATGGGGGCCAGCGCCGTGCTCCTGTTCGCGGTGCCGCACAGCCCGCTGGCGCAACCCTGGTCGCTGGTCGGCAGTTTCTTGCTGGCGACGGTGGCCGGGCTTGCCAGCGCCTACGCAATTCCTTCGGTGCCGCTCGCGGCGGCCGTCGCCGTGGCCGCCAGCATCTGGTTGATGGCCAGGTTCAATTGCGTGCATCCACCGGGCGGCGCGGTGGCGCTGTTCGTGGTGCTGGACGGTCCCTATACGGCCGCCCGGCTCGCTCCGACCTTTCTGATGGTGGCGCTGAACGCGATGGCGATGCTGGCGGCGGCTGTGCTGATCAACAACCTGGTACTGGGGCGCCGCTATCCGTTTCCGCCCAAGACCAGCGAGGTCCACCCGCACCAGACCGACGATGACCCACCACTCAAGCGCATCGGCCTCAGCCATGCCGATCTGGACAGCGCATTGCGAGCCCTGGACACCTTCGTCGACGTTCAGGAAACCGAACTGGTGCAGATCTACAACCTCGCCGTCGACCATGCATTCGGCCGCCATATCGGGATGACCTGCGGCGACATCATGTCGCGCGACGTGGTCAGCGTGGGCTTGGACACCGACCTGGAGGAGGCCTGGAAGCTGCTGAGCACCCACCATATCAAGGCCTTGCCGGTGGTGGACAAGTTCAAGCAGTTGGCAGGCATCCTCACGATTGCCGACTATCTGCCCCGGTTCGACAACACGCCACCGGCGGGTCTGGCCGTGCGTTTGCGTGGACTGCTGGGCGGGGCGCCCGGACCCGCCTCGAAAAAGTCCCAAGTCGTGCGTCAGTTGATGACGACCGAAGTGCAGACGGCCCGTGTCGACACGTCCATTGCCGAGCTCGTGCACCAACTCTCCGACAAGAGTCTGCACCATATTCCGATCATCGATGAGACGCGACGCGTGCTGGGTATCGTCTCGCAGTCGGACATCATCGTGGCCTTGTACAAGCGTGTCGCGCTGTCGACCGTGTAGCGCCACATCAGGGGTCGACATGCCAATCCACGTCGCTGCCGAGTCACTTTCGCCGCTTGCGGCCGGCCTCGCTTTTCCGGAGGGTCCGCGCTGGCACCAAGGGGCACTCTGGTGTTCTGACATCGCCGACGGCAAGGTCTTGCGCATCTCTGACCAGGGCGAAGTGAGCGTCGTCGCCGAAGGTCTTCGGCGGCCCTCGGGACTGGGCTGGCTGCCCGATGGCCGGCTGCTGGTCGTGGCAGGCGAACTGCGCCAGTTGTTGCGCCGTGAAGGCGATGCTTGGGGCGTGCACGCCGATCTCTCCGGCATGGTGAGCGCCAGTTGCAACGACATGGTGGTCGACGCGCGCGGACGCGCCTATGTGGGCAACTGGGGCTTCGATTACGAAGCGGGTGACAAGCCCGCCAACACCGTGCTCTTGTGTGTCGGCCCGGACGGCGATGCGCGGGTGGTGGCCGACGATCTGGCGTTTCCGAACGGCAGCGTGATCACCCCGGACGGGCGCACGTTGATCGTCGCCGAAACCTTTGCCAGCCGTCTCAGCGCATTCGACGTTGGCGACGACGGCACGTTGAGCGGACGCAGGGTGTGGGCCCAGACCGAAGGCGCGAGTCCGGACGGCATCTGCCTGGACGCCGACGGCGCCATCTGGCTGGCCTCGCCCCCCGGCAGCGAAGTGCTGCGCGTGCGCGAGGGCGGCGCAGTGACGCACCGCATCAAGACGGCTGCCAATGCGGTCGCGTGCATGCTGGGCGGCAGCGACCGACGCTGCTTGTTCATTCTGTCGACGCAGCTGTTCGATCGCGTCGACGGGCGGCGCCGCTTCAACGGCGTGCAGCGCCTGCGCGAACTCAGGGCCGGGCGCATCGACACGCTGCGCGTCGACGTTCCCGGCGCGGGATGGCCTTGAAGCCGTCTCGCCCTGACCATGCTCAGCGTGACCCAGGGAGAGTAGTGCATCGATGTGCGAAGGCAGCTACGATGGCGGCATTGCGCTTGCACAAGGTCTGTCTCCGGCGCCGGGTCGCGCAGGTGTGTCGGCGCGGCGGCGCAACCGCTTGTTGGAAGCTATTGAGGACATCATGGACGAGATCACCAAGCTGGTCGAGCAGCACATTCGCGAATCCGAGTCGCACCTGTTGTACATCGACGAATTGATGGAGCGCGCACGTGTGGCGCAGGCAAGAGCTCCCGTCGCTTCGGACCTGGAGGCGCGGCTGGTGCAGATCAGGCAGGATCGTGACCGGCTCGCGGGAGAACTCGAAGAGATTCGCCGCCAGCCTGTGCATGACTGGCCCAAACTGGCCAAGCGCGGCGAGGGACTGACGGGCGTGCTCAAGGCGGTGGGTTTGCAACTCGAACAAATCCTGGCCGCGGTCTTTCAATAGTCTTTCTCAAGGAAACGCAGGGCCGCCTGCACGCCGAGCTGGCGTTGCTGCATCCTTGGCTGTGCTGCCGCTCCCACCCAGGCGCCGTGGCGCGTGCATGCGCCGGCAATGGCAAAATGCTCGCCTCCTCGCCAGAACCGCGCGCGCAAGCCTGCGTCCCAGATGCCAGCCCAGCCGCTTCGTATTTTGTCGCTCATCGCGCCGATGACGCAGCTCAATACGCCTTATCCATCGACCGCTTATTTGACCGGATTCCTGCGTTCGCGCGGCTTCGACGCGGTGCAGGAGGACCTGGCGCTGGCCTTGGTGTTGGCGCTGTTTTCGAGCGCGGGCGTGCAGGCCTTGCGGACCCGCATCGAGCGCCTGCCCTCGTCTCGGCGCTCATCCCAGGTGAATCAGTTTCTGCAGCAGTTCGAGCGCTATGCAGCGACGATCACACCGGTCATCGCTTATCTGCAGGGGCGCGACTCGACGCTGGCGCACCGCATTTGCAGCCGCGCCTTCCTGCCCGAGGGAGCGCGCTTCGAGTCGCTCGATGTGTATGTCGATGCAGAAGGCGGTGACCCGCTGGCCTGGGCTTTTGGCGCGCTGGGCGTGCAGGACAAGGCGCGCCACCTGGCCACGCTGTACTTGAACGATCTGGCCGACGTGCTGCGCGACGGCGTCGACGCGCGCTTCGAGTTCGTGCGCTACGCCGAGTCGCTGGCGCAAAGCCAGCCGACCTTCGATCCGCTCGCGCAGGCTCTGGCCGCGCCCTTGAATCTGGTCGATGAGACCCTGCATGGCCTGAGCCTGGACGCGCTGGCGCGCCACCAACCCGATGTGGTGCTGGTGTCGGTGCCGTTTCCGGGCGCGGTGTATGCGGCGTTTCGCATCGCCCAATCGATCAAGGCGCAACACCCGACGGTCGTCACCGTGCTGGGCGGCGGTTTCGTGAACACCGAACTGCGCGAGCTCAGCGACCCGCGTGTGTTCGACTACTTCGACTATGTGACGCTGGACGCGGGCGAGCGGCCGCTGCTGGCCTTGCTGGAGCACCTGCAAGGCAAGCGCTCGCGCCAGCGCCTGGTGCGCACCTTTGTCAGGGAGGGCGGCGCGGTGCGCTGGTCTGAATCTGGTCGAGCCCGACATCGCCTTCGCCGAGGTCGGCACGCCGACCTGGGACGGACTGCCGCTGGACCGCTATCTGTCGCTGCTCGACATGCTCAATCCGATGCACCGGTTGTGGTCGGACGGGCGCTGGAACAAGCTCACCGTCGCGCAGGGCTGCTATTGGAAGAAATGCAGCTTTTGCGATGTCTCGCTCGACTACATCTCGCGCTACGACGGCGCGTCGGCCGCGACGCTGGTCGATCGCATCGAGGCCATCGTGGCCGAGACCGGCCAGACCGGTTTTCACTTCGTCGATGAAGCCGCGCCGCCCAAGGCTTTGAAGGCGCTGGCCGCCGAGCTCTTGCGTCGCAAGGTCGAGATCTCGTGGTGGGGCAATATCCGCTTCGAAAAGACTTTCAGCGCCGAGCTGTGTCGGCTGCTCGCCGACAGCGGCTGCATCGCCATCTCCGGCGGTCTCGAAGTGGCTTCCGATCGCTTGCTCAAATTGATGAAGAAGGGCGTGTCGGTCGAGCAGGTGGCGCGCGTCACCAAGGCCTTCTCGGACGCCGGCATTCTGGTGCATGCCTATTTGATGTACGGATTTCCGACGCAGACGGTGCAAGACACCGTCGATGCGCTCGAATACGTTCGCCAGTTGTTCGAACAAGGCTGCATCCAGAGCGGCTTCTTTCATCGCTTCGCCTGCACCGTGCATTCGCCGGTGGGGCAGGAACCGGACGCTTATGGCATCTCGCTGCTGCCGCTGCCGCCGACCTCATTTGCCAGGAATGACGTGGGCTTCGTCGACCCGACCGGCGTCGATCACGACGCCCTGGGGCTGGCGCTGAAGAAGGCCCTCTACAACTATATGCACGGCATCGGCCTGGAGCAGGACGTGCGCAGCTGGTTCAGCGGCAAGGTCCCGCGCACCAAGGTGCATCCGCAGTACATCGCGCGTGCGCTTGGCAGCTGATGCTGGCCTTTAGCGTCGGGACGAGACGACGATGCCGGCGGCGATCAGTACAAAGGCCGCGCCGTGATACCACTGCGGCCACTCGCCCAGCAGCGCCGCCGACAACAGGGCAGCAAACACCGGGGTCAGATTGCTGAAGAACGCGGCCACGGCCGGGCCCACCGCGGCCACGCCCAGGCCCCAGCTGCGGTACGCGATCACCGACGGGCCGACCGCCACATAGACCAAGGCCAGCACCAGCCACCCACTCCAATGAATGGCGACCGGCGTCAGCGCGTGCTCGATGCCGGCAGCGGTGCTGGCGAATGCCACGCCGAACAGCGCTTGCACCAGCAAGAACTCGGCCCAACCCCAGGCAGGGCGCGCTTCGCCTGACATGCTGGGCGGCGGTCTGGCGAGCAGCCAGCTGTAGCCGCTCCAGGCCATCACCGCCAGCAGCATCAGCAAATCGCCGGTCACGAACTGCACCCGCGCCAGCGCCGCAACATCGCCTCTTGAGAGCACCAGCGCCACCCCCAGCAGCGACAGGACCGCGCCGATGATCTGGCGTCGGCGCGGCCTTTCGTCATAGAAGACCGCGCCCAGCACCAGCATCCAGACCGGCATGCTGGCGGCGATCAAGGTGACGTTGATCGGCGTGGACGTGCGCAGCGCCTCGTATTGCAGCGCGTTGTAGCTGCCCACGCCGAGGATGCCGAGCAGCGCCAGGTGGCGCCAGCGGGCAAGCAGGTCGCGCGGCTGCCTGAGCGCCCGCCAACCCAGCGGCAGCAGCAGCAAGAGCGCGAGCGACCAGCGCAGCGCATTCAGCAGCAAGGGCGGCATGCTGGTCACCGCGACGGCGCCCACCACGGCATTGCCCGCCCACAGCAGTGGCGGCAACAACAGCAGCACGGCGACTCTGGGGCTGATTCCGGTGGATTTGATGCTCATAAGATCGGGTCAGTTGGCGACAGCGCAGCTCGTGCCCTGTCCCGCAAGTGCTCAATCATTGCTGCCGGGGCGCATGGCGCCACACGCCCAGCATTGTTCGAAGGGACCCTGCACCTCTTCGCGGCATTGCGGGCAAAACCAATGGTGATGCGGCGCGTTGCGCAACTCATGCAACAGCGCCTGGGCCTGCGCCAGATCGTCGTCGTGGCCTATCCATATCTCGGGCAGGCTTTGATCGGGGGGCAGTTCGCCCGCCAGGCTGCTCGCGTAAGCGCGTTGCACGCTCGCATCGACCCCGGCATGCCTGAGCATATCGGCCCACAAGGTGGCCAGGACAAGATTGGGTGCGGTGATGAGACGCTGCATTCGAAAGTGCTCGGGCGAGCTTGCTCAAATGCTGGCACGATACAGTAGAGACAAATCTTCTTTCTGGAGCGAACCCCATGAGCAGCCGTGAACAAGCGATTCGAGTGCAACAAGCCGGCGACGCCGACGTGATGAAAATGGTCGAGGTCGAGGTCGGCGACCCCGGTCCCGGCGAGGTGCGCATACGCCACCAGGCTTGTGGCGTCAACTACATCGACGTCTATCACCGCAGCGGTGCCTATCCGATGCCAACGCCGTTTGGCGTCGGCATGGAAGGCGCGGGCGTGATCGAGGCGGTCGGCGAAGGCGTCACGCACCTGAGCGTTGGTGACCGCGCCGCGTACGCGAGTCAGCCGCCAGGCAGCTATTGCACGGCGCGTGTAATGCCGGCCAAGTGCGTCGTGAGTCTGCCAGGTGACATCAGCTTCGAGACCGGCGCGGCCATGATGCTCAAGGGGCTGACCGCGCAATACCTGCTGCGCCGCACACTGCCGCAGGGCGGCTTGGCGGCTGGCGACTTCGTGCTGTTCCACGCCGCTGCGGGTGGTGTCGGATTGATCGTCTGCCAGTGGGCCAAGGCGCTGGGCCTGCAACTGATAGGCACGGCGGGATCGGACGAAAAGTGCGCGCTGGCCAAGGAGCTGGGCGCCGCTCACATCATCAATTACGGCAAGGAAAACTTCGTCGAACGGGTGAAGGCCATCACCGGCGGACGCGGCGTGAAGGTGGTCTACGACTCGGTGGGCAAGGACACCTGGGAGGGCTCGCTCGACTGCCTGCAGCCCTTCGGCCTGATGGTGACGTTCGGCAACGCGTCGGGCAACGCGCCGCCGGTGGCCGTGGGAACGCTTGCTGCCAAGGGCTCGATCTACCTGACCCGGCCGACGCTGTTCACGCATCTGGCAACGCGCGAAAACACGCAGGCCATGGCGGACGACTTGTTCAGCGTGGTCTCAAGCGGCAAGGTCAAGATCCGCATCGACCAGCGCTATGCCCTGAAGGACGCCCCACAGGCGCATCGTGACCTGGAGGCACGCAAGACGACGGGCTCAAGCGTGTTGCTGCCCTGACGCGGGATCGGGCGCGGCCGTCGCCGGCGGCTGTGGCGTGGCAGCCGGCATGACCAGTTCGAAGCTGAAGCAGCTGCCCACGCCGGGCGTGCTTTCGATCTGAATCTCGCCGCCCATCAATTGCACCAGGCGGTGCGCTATCGTCAAACCCAGCCCCGTGCCGCCATAGCGGCGCGTGATGCTGCGGTCGGCCTGCGTGAACGGCGCAAAGACATGCTGGATCTGTTCTTGCGTGAGGCCGATGCCGGTGTCGTGCACGCCAAAGCGCAGGCGCTGGCTCGCGCCGCTGCTGCCGCTGGCGGGCAGCTCTTCGAGCAGTTCCACCTCGACATGCACCTCGCCTCTCTCAGTGAATTTGAGTGCATTGCCCACCAGATTGATCAACACCTGGCGCAAGCGCAGCGCGTCGCCCAGCAATTGGTCGGCCACCGCGGGCTGGACCCGCACCATCAGCACAATGTCGCGTTCATGCGCGTGCAGCAGCAGTGGCTGGATCGCCTCGCGCAGGCAGTCGTGCAGTGAAAAGGGCGACTGCTCCATGACGATGCGGCCGGCCTCCACCTTGGCCATGTCGAGCAAGTCGTTGATGATGAGCATCAAGCCCTTGGCCGAATTGTGGGCGAGCGTGATGAACTTGCGCTGGCGTTCATCGAGCTCGGTTTGCAACACCAGTTCGGTCAGGCCCAGCACGCCGTTCATCGGCGTGCGTATCTCGTGGCTCATATGCGCCAGGAAACTGCTCTTGGCCTGGCTGGCCTCCTCGGCCGCCTGCCGGGCAGCCTCCAGCATGGTTTGGGTGGCTTTCAGGTCGGCAATGTCGCGCGCATTGAGTTGCATCACCATCTCGCCACTGAGCGGGTCGCGCATCGGGCGCACGTCCATCCCATGCCAACGCTTGCCCATGGTGGTGATGAGTTCGACATCGGCGGCAAAGGTCTGCCCCCGGTTCACTTGGGCGCGGATGCGCGCCGCCACGGGAGCGTGGGTGAACAGCGACGCAAACTTCACGCCTTTGTCGCCCTGTACGGGCGCTCCAAACGCGGCGGCGGCAGCAGGGTTGAGCATCAGGGCTCTGCCGTCGCGCAGGCTGAAAATGGCGATGCGCACCGAGGTGTGTTGCAGGGCTTCCATGCCGCGCAGCAGCGTCGTATCGGGATTGCTCGACAAGGGGGAAGCGGTGAACAGCATCACCTGACGCCCATCGGGGGTCAGAATGCTACGCGACGTCAGCATGACGCTGACAGGCTCGTTCTTCGGGTAGAGCGTCCATGGCTCGCGCACCACCTCGCCCCGTGCATGCTCGGCGGCGGCCAGGCTCAGCCGCAGCCGCGCGCCTGCACTGATGTCCGACAGGTCGCGTGCCAGCAGTTCGGCCTGGCTGTCGGCGCGCCACAAGGTGAGCGCGGCGGCGTTCGCCCACAGGCAGCGATGGTGCACATCGTCAAACACCCAGACGGGAATATCAAGCCATTCGTAGTGCGGGAGGACGCTGAAGTCGAGCATGGGCAGTCGGGTTGACGGGTGCCGACATCATGCCGCAAGCGCTGTTGTCAGAAACGTGAGAATGCGTAACTTGTCGACGCTCTTTCGGCCTTCATCGCCCGCGGATCAGCCCGCCTTGGGCTGATGCGTGGGCGGGCTCAGATGTTCGAGATCGACAGCGGCCCGGTACGCATGCCAGCTCGCGTGACCCAGCACCGGCCCGACGATCAGCAATCCCGCAAACCAGGGCAGCATGGCCAGCACCACCAGCAGCGTGATCAAGGCACCCCACAGCAGCATCACTCCGGTCTGCGTCAGCACCAGGCGCAGGCTGGTCAGTCCCGCGGTGATAGCGTCCACCTGCTGATCCAGCATCATCGGTATCGAGACCACGCTGACTGCGTAGATCAGGCCGGCGAAGAGCGCGCCAACACTCAGGTAGGTCACGATAAAGGCGATGTTCTCGGGCGCCCAAAGCATGGCGAGCGAACTGCTGAGGTCGGGCATGCCCTCGAAGCTGACCGCGAAGATCACCAGCGCGGCGCGCGCCCACATCATCTCGAGAATCAACAGCACGCCGCCGAAGATGGCCATCTGGCCCACGCGCGTATCCCAGGCGGTGAGCGAGTCGCCCAGGTCGGGCTGCTCGCCGCGCTCCAGCCGCATGCTGACCTGGTACAGGCCCATGCAAAGAAACGGCCCCATCAGCAGAAAGCCGGCCGACAGCGCCAGCGTATAGGCCGGCGCGTGTTGGTAGACCTCGAGCAGCAGCCAGCCCATGCCCATGAAGCAGGCGCCATAGAACAGGCCGATGCCGGGGTGGCGCGCAAAGTCTCTGAAGCCTAAGCGCAACCAGCGCAGCGGCTGCGCGTAGCCGAGCGTATTGAGCTTCAGCTCGAAAGGTGACAGCTCGGCACCCGTGCCGGCTTGTGGGTGTTCGGGTTCGCTCATGGACGCAGGCTAAGCGAATGCAGCCATTGGCGACAGTCGAGGTTCCACTAGGTCTTGGTTGTCAAGAACCGCGACGCACGCGGCGCAACTCGTCCCAGATCAGCAAGACAGCACCCAGGGTGATCGCGCTGTCTGCCATATTGAAGGCGGGGAAGTACCAGTCGGCCCAGTGGACCTGGATGAAATCGACCACATAGCCGTGCCACAGCCGATCCATCACATTGCCCACCGCGCCACCGAGGATCAGCGACAGCGCCGTGGCAAACAGGGCTTGCTTGCCATGCCGGCGCAGCATCACCACGATGAAGACGGCCGCCACCACGCTCAAGCCCACAAAAAACCAGCGCTGCCAGCCACCTGCGCCGGCCAGAAAACTGAAGGCGGCGCCGGTGTTGTGGGCGCGCACGATGTTCAGGATCGCGTTCACGTAGACACTGTCGCCATACTGGAACGCGTTCACGATCAGCGCCTTGGTGAACTGGTCTGCGACGATGACGATGCAGGCCAGCGCCAGCCAGGTCAGCAGCGAAGGGGAGGCTTTGGATGTCTTGAACATGGCTGGTCGGCTCGGGCGTGGATGGGGTCGCGCTGTAATGTACAGGCTTCAACGCCAGCGGCGTTGGCTCCGCGGCATGGCGCTGTGCGCAATCGAGCCGCGCCGGATGCTGTTAGACTCGCGGCTTCGGTGTGCGGTCTTGCTGTCAATGCAGGGCCGTTGACAAGAGCGCTACCAATGCTCTGCGTCACGCAACGGCGAAGCTCCAGCGCAAGAAGATGCAGCCCAAGCTGCCTGCGCTGAATCGCCCTGAACCCCACCTCTGAGCCTGTGCCCGCGCGCCAACGCGGTGCTTCACCGTTCAGCGCCCGTCAAGCCTGCCGCGCATGCCACGCCATAGCCTGACTCGACCGAAATCATTCGGCTCCATGGAAACTGTTTCCATGGGCTGGCTATCACTCTTGAACTCAGCGCCACGACCTCGAGTCCTGGCGCTCACCTCCATGAACAACACGAACAAAAATGTTGAGGTGGGCAAGTATCTTGTCTCACCTTTGTCAAAACTCGCACACGAAGGCCATTACATGGCGTCGGTGTCGATCCGCTCGGGCCGCGGCAGCGGCACCCATGACCGCGTGCTGCGCTTCACGCAACCCTTCGTCCGTCAGGATGAAGCCGAGGCCTATGCGCGCAGCCAAGGTCTTGCCTGGCTGGGCAGAAATTTCAATGTCGCGGCAAATCAGCGTGCCTGCTGAGCGCAGCACGAATCAGCACTGCTCCCACGGCAGCCCTTCGAAGCGCCAGCCGTTTTCGGTGCCGCGGTGGCGCGCATCGTCAAGGTCGCCCTCGAAGCCATGCAGCACGTTGTAAACGTCGGTGAAGCCGGCTTGCTCAAGCGCAATGCCGGCATCGATCGATCGGTTGCCGCTGCGGCAGATCAGCACGATCGCGCGCTTGGTGTGGTTGGTGCCGGCGAGCTTGGTCACCTGCCCGACGAAGTGCGGATTGATGGCCCAGTCGGCCCCGTCATTCCACGCCACGTTCAAGGTCCCCAGCGGGTGACCGACGAACAGGAACTCCATCTCGCTGCGGCAATCGACGAACAGTGCGTCCGGATTCTTGTGCAGAAAGGCCTGCGTTTCGCTGGGCATCAGGTGCTTCATGAGGGATCCTTCCAAAAAATGTGACGGCTTAGGCGGCGGGCTTCAGGCGATTTTGCGCGTCTCGCCGGCACCGAACAGATTGCTCACGCAGCGCCCGCACAGTCCGGGATGCTCGGCATCGCTGCCCACATCGGCGACATAGTGCCAGCAACGCTCGCACTTCGGCGCGGCGGACGGTGCAACTGCCATCGCCAGTTCATCGCCGAGCGTCAACCTGGCGGCAGACGTGATCAAGACAAAGCGCAACTCGTTGCCGAGCGAGGCCAATGACTCGAAGACAGTCGCTTGAGCCTGTGGCAGCGTGAGTGCCACGTCGGCCTGCAGCGACGAACCCACGCTGCCGGTGGCGCGCACGTCCTCGATCGCCTTGTTGACCAGGTTGCGGATCTCGCGGATGCCGCTCCACTTGGCGAGAAGCGCTTCATCAGGCGGTGCGAACTTCCAGTAGGTCTCGGTGAACACGGTGGGCGAGTCGCTGGTGGCGCACAGCTGCCATGCCTCTTCGGCGGTGAAGCTCAGGAACGGCGCCATCCAGCGCAGCATGGCCTGGGTGATATGCCACAACGCGGTCTGCGCCGAGCGGCGCGCCAGACTGTCGGGCGCAGTCGTGTAGAGGCGATCCTTCAGCACGTCCAGATAGAAAGCGCCGAGGTCTTCCGAGCAATAGATCTGCAGCTTGGCCACCACGGGGTGGAATTCATAGACTTCGTAATGCGCCAGGATTTCGGCCTGCACTTGCGCCGCGCGCGCCATCGCGTAGCGGTCGACCTCGAGCATTTTCTCTAGTGGCACGGCGTCGACGCTGGCGTCGAAATCGCTGGTGTTGGCGAGCAGGAAGCGAAGCGTGTTGCGGATGCGGCGGTACGAGTCGACGACACGCGCCAGGATCTTGTCGTCGATGTTGAGGTCGCCCGAGTAGTCGGTCGAGGCCACCCAGAGGCGGATGATCTCGGCCCCCAGCTTGTTCGAGACGGTCTGCGGCTCGACGCCGTTGCCCATGCTCTTGCTCATCTTGCGGCCCTGGCCGTCAGTGGCAAAGCCATGCGTCAGCAGGCCCTTGTAAGGAGCGCGGCCGTACAGCGCGCAGGCGATCAACAGGGAAGAATGGAACCAGCCGCGGTGCTGGTCGTGGCCTTCGAGGTACAGGTCGGCCTCGGGGCCGCTGTCGTGTGCGGCGCCCGCATGGCTGCCCTTGAGCACATGCTCGAAGGTCGAACCTGAATCGAACCAGACGTCGAGAATGTCGCTGCCCTTGGTGTAGTTGCCGGCGTCGGCGCCAAGCCACTCGGTCGCATCGAGCTTGGCCCAGGCCTCGACGCCGCCGGTCTCGACCAGCTGCGCGGCGCGCTCGATGAAGGCCAGCGTGTCAGGGTGCGGCAGGCCGGTGTCCTTGTGCAGGAAGATCGGCAGCGGCACGCCCCATGAGCGCTGGCGCGAGATGCACCAGTCGGGCCGGCCGGCAATCATGTCGCGCAAGCGGGCGCGGCCATTCTCGGGATAGAAGCGGGTCGCGTCGATCGCGTCCAGGGCGGTCTGACGCAAGGTCTTGGGCGGCTGCTCGCAAGCGAACACGCCAACGCCTTCGTCCATGCGCACAAACCACTGGGCGGCGGCGCGGTAGATCACCGGCGACTTGTGGCGCCAGCAATGCGGATAACTGTGTGTGAGCTTGCTGTGCGCGAGCAGCCGGCCGGCGTTTTGCAAAGCCTCGGCCACCACCGCGTTGGCCTTCCAGATATGCTGGCCGCCGAACAGCGGCAGGCTTTTTCATAAGCGCCATTGCCCTGCACCGGGTTGAGTATCTGCTTGAAGTCCATGCCGTGCGCGACGCACGAGTTGAAGTCGTCCACGCCATAGGCGGGCGCCGAATGGACGACGCCGGTGCCATCTTCGGCGGTCGCGTAGTCGGCCAGATAGACCGGGCTCACGCGGTCGTAACCCGCATCGACATGCGCCAGCGGATGCTTGAACTTGAGCAGCTCCAGGTTCTTGCCCAGGGTGGTGGACAAGACCTGACCCTCAAGCCCCCAGCGCGCCAGGCACTTCTCGACCAGCGCCTCGGCCACCAGGTAGATGCCTTGCGCGGTGTCGACCAGCGCATAGGTCAGGTCCGGGTTCAGGTTCAGCGCCTGGTTGGAGGGAATAGTCCACGGCGTGGTGGTCCAGATCACCGTGAACGCTTCCTTGTTGAAAGGCGCCACGCCGAAGATGGCCGCCAGCTTGGCGGGTTCGGCACAGGCGAATGCCACGTCGACCGCCGGCGACACCCGGTCGGCGTATTCGATTTCGAACTCGGCCAGGGACGAACCGCAGTCGAAACACCAGTAGACGGGTTTCAGTCCACGGTAGACGAAGCCGCGCTCGAACAGGCGCTTGAGGACCCGGATCTCGCCGGCCTCGTTCTTGAAATCCATCGTACGGTAGGGTTGGGCCCAATCGCCGAGCACGCCCAGGCGCTTGAACTCCTGGCGCTGGATGTCGATCTGCTCGGCGGCATAGGCGCGGCTCAGTGCCTGCACCGCGTCGCGCGGCAGACCCCGGCCGTGCGTCTTTTCGATCTGGTTCTCGATCGGCAGTCCATGGCAATCCCAGCCGGGAATGTAGGCGGCGTCGAAGCCGTCGAGCTGGCGCGCCTTGACGATCATGTCCTTCAAGATCTTGTTGACGGCATGACCGATGTGGATATTGTTGTTCGCGTACGGCGGGCCATCGTGCAGCACGAACTTGGGCGCGCCGCAGCGCGATTCGCGCAGCCGCTTGTAGATGCCTTGTTCGTCCCATGCCTTGACCCAGCCCGGCTCGCGCTTGGGCAGATCGCCGCGCATCGGAAACGGCGTGTCGGTCAGATTGAGCGTGGCGCGATAGTCCTGCTTCGCGGCGTCTGGGGACTTGGGGCTCTGGTCGTTCATCGGGGAACCTGTGGGTGAAGCTTGCGCCGCAGTCGCAACGCAAGGCAAATCGGTGGGCCGCATCGGGTTGCGGCAGTGGGCTGGGGCGCGGCGTCAGGATCCGACTTTGAACCCCGAAGTCCCCATGCAGTTGCGGTCAGCGCTTGGGGCCAGGTTTCAACTGGGTCGCAAGGGCTGGCCTGCAACGCTCTGAATTCGGTCTCGGGTGGTCTGGCGCAAATGCGCTGCGTGCGTGGCAAAGTAGGCGCGCGCATCATTGGCGTCCTGTCCGATGGCGGCCGTCAGGGCATCCAGCCCATCGAAATAGGCCTCGTCGCGCAGTTTTTTGAGCAGTTCCACGCGCACGAGTTTACCGTAGCCCCCGTCTATGCCCAGTTGCGCGGGCCACTCAAGGCAGTGCACTTCGAGCAGCACGCGGCCTGCGTCTTCCACCGTGGGCCGCACACCCAGCGATGCGACGCCTTGCACGGCTTGATCGACAAGGCCATGCACCCGCACCGCATAAATGCCCATCGCGGCCGACCTGGCATGCGCAAAGCGCAGATTCAGCGTGCGAAAACCGTCGCCCCGGCCAGCGCCAGACTGGTTCAAGCTGCGGCCGAGCTTGCGCCCTTGCACGACATGGCCGCTGATGCTGTAGGGCCGGCCCAGCAGGGCGGTGGTGGCTTCCATGTCGCCGCGCTCCAGGGCCTCGCGCACTGCCGAGCTGCTGACGCGCTGGCCATGCACCTCGTAACTCATCATGCGGGCGACGTCAAAGCCCTGCGCGCGGCCAGCCGCATCGAGCGTCGCATAGTCGCCCTGGCGCTTCGCGCCAAAGCGGAAGTCGTCGCCGACCAGCACATATTTCGCGCCCAGGCCTTGCACCAGCACCCGGCTGATGAAGTCCTGCGCGGAAAGACTCGCCAGCTTCTCGTCAAAGCGCAGCACGATCGTCTGCTGAATGCCACAGCGATCGAGTTCGCTGAGCTTGTCGCGCAGGGTGGCGATGCGGGCCGGCGCCAGCTCGGGCTTGCCGAGCTTGGCCGCAAAGTAGTCGCGCGGATGCGGCTCGAATGTCATCGCGCAACTCGGCAGCCCGCGGTGCGTGGCCTCCGAGCGCAGCAGCGCCAGCATCGCCTGGTGGCCGCGGTGCACGCCGTCGAAATTGCCGATGGTCAGCGCGCAAGCCGGCGCGATGCCTGGGTGGTGGAAACCGCGGAATACCTGCATGGGGAGGGATTATCGGGGCTCTTGCGAATTGCCGACACCTTGCATGGCATGCGATCCCGGCTGAGGCGCCGCTGCGACACAATGACTGGCGGCCGCACCCTTTGCTGTGTGTCCTATCCGGTGCACGCGTGAAATAGGTAGCATTGTCGGCAGCAGTTTTCTGGACAGTCCCGGCCTCGAGTGCCAAGATGTACCCGGACGGCGCAGGAACTTGCCGCGCTGCAGTTCAAGGTGATGAATGAACGCAAAGAGCACCATGGCATTCAGTGAAACCGGTCAACGCAGACTATTGAATACCCGGCTCCCAGCCAAGGGCTTCACGATCATCGAGTTGATGATTGCGTTCGCCATCATCTCCGTGCTGGCAATCATTGCCCTCCCGTCGTACGAAAGCTATCGCGAAAAGGGTCGGGTCGCACAGGCAATGGGCGACATCGGCACGATGGCCGTTGACCTCACCCGGTACTATGCCGACAAGATGCGCTATCCGGATTCGCTGGCAGACATTGGCAAGGCCGGCTTGAACGATCCTTGGGGACACACGTACAAGTATCTGCGTCTGAGTCCGATTGCCCAGGGCATGATGGGCCAGGTCCGCAAAGACAAGAATCTGGTCCCGATCAATGCCGACTTCGACCTCTACAGCATGGGCAAGGACGGCACCAGCGCGGCGCCGTTGACGGCCAAGGCCAGTCGCGACGATGTCGTGCGTGCCAATAACGGACGTTTCATCGGGCTTGCCCGGGATTACTGAGTACCTCACCGGTGAAGCTCGAAGGGACGTTTTTGCGCAGCAAGATTGCACGCCGCGTGCTGATGTTCTTCTTGCTATCCGCGTTCGTTCCGTTCCTCTTCCTGGCGGTGCTGTATTTCATCCAGACCCGCAGCATGCTGGTCAAGCAGGGTCATACCCAGCTGCAAGCGGCCAGCGCCGCGTATGGCACAGCGGTCTATGAGCGGCTGCTGGTGGCAGATCAATTGCTGAGCGACGCCGCCAGCATGGTTTCCGAAGGCGGTCCACTGGCGACATCGAAGGAGCGGCTGGGCTGGACCTTCAGCGGCTTGTCCATCGTGATGCTGCCCGAAACGGTGATTCCGGTGTTCGGAGAAGCGTTCGACGTCCAGCCGCTGAGTGGTGCCGCGCTCGCGCATTTGCGTCAGGGCAAGACCTTGTTGACGAGCGGCGAGGCGAAGGGCCGTGGCCGCCGGATTCTATTGCTGCATGCCATCAACCCGCTCGCCGCGGAACCGCGTCTGCTGGCTGCCGAGGTCGATGCCACTTACCTCTGGGGGGACAGCGAGGTGTTCCCGTACATGACCACATTTTGTGTTCTGAACGAATCCAATGCCGTGCTGGTCTGCCCGGCTCCGTTCCGGGCCAAGGCGATCGAAGCGCTGATCCGAAAGTCCTCGGCGTCGACCAGAGGGTGGTTCAACTGGCACGATGGGCAGGAGCAATTTCTCAGCGATTACCAAGAGGTATTTCTCGAGCCGAAGTTCCTCGCCGCACGATGGGTCGTGGCCGCAGCTCAACCCGAAAAGGTCGCGCTCGAACACATGGCGACCTTCAATCTCATCTTCTGGGGAACGGTCGTCATCTCGGTTCTCGTGGTCACGCTGCTGAGCCTGACCTTGATACGTCGCACGCTGGTGCCGCTGGAACGCTTGATCGAGGGTACGCGGCGTCTGGGGCGCAATGATTTCTCGACCACAGTGGAAGTGGTCAGCCGCGATGAGTTCGGCGAGCTCGCTGGCTCGTTCAACTTGATGGCAGTGCGGCTGGGTCGCCAGTTCGACACGCTGACGGCGCTGTCCACGATCGATAGAGCGATTCTGTCGGAACTTGACATGGATCGGATCGTTGATGAAGTGATGCGTCGCCTGAAGACGAGCTTCAAGGCCGATTGCGTCAGCATTTCGGTGGTCGATCACGATCTGCCCGGGAGATTGCGGACTTGCGTGCTTCTGGGCGATGGCATGCAGTTGCCGGTCGAGCGCCACACCTTGGCGGCTGGCGCACGCGAGACCCTGCTCGCCCATCCTGACGGTCTGTGGATGAGCGCGCAAGCAACGCGCCAGATGATGCCGGCTTGCTTCGAGGGCTTGAGCGCGCAGCACTTCTTCGCACTGCCCATCATCTGGAAGGAAGGAATCGTCGGTGCGATACGCCTTGGCTTCGAGGTGCATACCCCGCTCGGCGAGGAAGATGTCGCGCACATTCACGACTACGCGGACCGGGTGGGCGTGGCGCTTTCGACGGCGGCCCGCGAAGACCAGTTGTACCAACAGGTGCGCACCGACGCCCTGACCGGGCTGCCGAACCGGTTTCTTTTCATGGAGCGGCTGGAGCAGGAGATCGCACAGGCGCATCGGGACAGCAGATCGCTGGCGTTGTTGTTCATCGACCTCGACCGCTTCAAGGGCATCAACGACAGTCTCGGGCATGCGGCCGGGGACGAACTGTTGCGGCAGGCTGCGGTCCGGCTGCGCCAGTGTGTTCGCGAAGGCGACACCGTGGCGCGACTCGGGGGCGACGAGTTCACCATCATTGTCAGCTCGACCGATTCGTCGAATGCGGTCGCAGCCGTCGCACGGCATGTCATTCATGCCTTGAACAAACCGTTCGTCATCGAACAAGTGGAGAGCGTCGTGTCGGCCAGCATCGGCATCACCATGTGTCCGTCCGATGGGGAAAACGCCGAGGACCTGATGCGCAATGCCGACACGGCCATGTACCGTGCCAAGGACGGTGGTCGGGGCATGTATGTGTTCTTCGAGGAGGAAATGAATGCCGAGGCGGTCAGGCGCAGTACGGTCGAGCGCGAACTGCGCCACGCCATTGCAGAGCAGCAGTTCGTGTTGCACTACCAGCCCCAGGTCGATCCGCACACGGGCCGCGTTCGGGGCGTCGAAGCCCTGGTGCGCTGGAATCATCCGGTGCTCGGACTGGTCGGGCCGAGCCAGTTCATTCCCATCGCGGAAGAGACCGGCTTGATCACCGAGATCGGCCACATCGTTCTTGTCGAGGCTTGCGCCCAGTTCCACGCCTGGCGCGAGCGCGGCGTCGATCTTGACTATGTTGCGGTGAATGTGTCGAGCCGGCAGTTCCGGCAACCCGATTTCGTCGAAACGATACAAGCCACGCTGAAGCAAACTGGCATGCCGGCGCAATGTCTCGAACTGGAGATCACCGAGAGTGTTCTGCTCGACGGTGCCGACTCCGTCGTGGGCATGTTGACCCAGTTGAAAGGCCTCGGCATTCAAGTCTCCATCGACGATTTCGGCACCGGTTATTCGTCGATGTCCTACCTGGAACGCTTGCCGTTCGACACCCTGAAAATCGACATTTCCTTCGTCCGCAAGATTGGCCACGACGGCAGCGGGGGAACCATCGCAGCCACGATCGCGATCATGGCCCAGCGACTGGGCAAGAAGGTGGTCGCCGAAGGCGTCGAAACGCAGGCGCAGCTTGATTTTCTGAGCGAACTCGGCGGTGACTTGCTGGTGCAAGGCTTTTTCTACAGCCGCCCGCTGGCCGCGCAAGACGTGGTGGCATTCGTGAACAGACAGCAGTTGGCCCAGGCGCTCGCCGTGGCGTCAAGCTAGGCCGTTCGTGAGGGGCTGCGCACGCAGGCGCAATTGCCGCTGGCCTGTGCGCATGCAGGCGCTCAAAAGGTTTGACCCTTCGCCGACATTTACTGCAACGGCCTCCCGACACGCGCTTCGTCCGCTATAGGATAATGAAAATACAAACAATTGCGCTCCTGGAGTTTTGATGGTCATCCGCGGATTTCTTGTTCTGATTGCCTCGATGCTTCTTGTGGCTGGTCTGCAGGCCTGCGCCGATACAGGCCTGAAGAAGGATGGTAGGCAGACATATCTCCCGCCTCAAACCCGACTGGGTAGCTACGTCGCCAGGCAGGACGACGACGACAAGTCCGATGTCAAGCTCATGAGTCCGCAGGACGTGCAGCAGCAGCTCAAGAGCATGCCCACGTTCGACCCATCGAAGCAGAAGTGATGGTCGGAATCGAAGATTAGAGCCGACAGTCGCGCGCAGTGCGGGGAACAGGTCAGAGCGGAAATCGGGCTTGCTTGAGGTATCGTTCCGACCATGGCAGACACCACCTTCTACTGGCACGACTACGAAACCTTCGGCCGCGTGCCGCGCCGTGACCGCCCCGCGCAGTTCGCCGGCGTGCGCACCGACACCGACCTGAACGAGATCGACGCGCCGCTGATGCAGTACTGCCAGCCTGCGCCCGATTTTCTGCCCGACCCCGAGGCCTGTCTGCTCACCGGCATCTTGCCGCAGACCTGTCTGGAGCAGGGCTTGCCAGAACATGAGTTCGCCGCCGCAATCGAGCAGCAACTGGCGCTGCCGGGCACCATCGGCGTGGGCTACAACACAATACGCTTTGACGACGAGGTGACGCGCTTCATGTTCTGGCGCAACCTGATCGACCCCTACGCGCGCGAGTGGCAAAACGACTGCGCTCGCTGGGACCTGCTCGACGTGGTGCGCTGCTGCTATGCGCTGCGCCCCGACGCCCTTGAGTGGCCCAGGCACGAAGATGGCCGGACCTCGTTCAAGCTCGAGCATCTGACCGCCGCCAATGGCCTGATGCACGCGGCCGCGCACGATGCATTGAGCGACGTGCGTGCGACGATTGCGCTGGCGCGTCTCGTCAAGAACGGCAACCCGCGCTTGTGGGACTTCTGCCTGAAGCTGCGCAAAAAGGAAGCCGTGCAGCAAGAACTCGGCTTGGCCGGGCCGCGGCCGGTGCTGCATATCTCGGGCATGTATCCGGCCGAGCAGGGCTGCATGGCGGTGGTCTGGCCGCTGGCCCAGCATCCGAGCAACAAGAACGAGATCATCGTCTGGGATCTGGCGCATGACCCGAGCCAGCTCGCGGGCATCGACGCCGCCACCTTGCGGTTGCGCATGTTCACCAAGCAGGATGAACTTCCGGACGGCGTGACACGCCTGCCGATCAAGAGCGTGCACATCAACAAGTCGCCGATCGTGATCGGCAACCTCAAGGTATTGAGCGATGAGCGTGCCGCGCAGTGGGGGCTGGACATGGCGCTGGCAATGCGCCATGCCGACATCGCCAGTGCCATGCCGGCCTTGTCGGGCAAGCTGTGGAGCGAGGTCTACGCAAAGCCCGCGCCCGAGCATGCGCCCGATGTCGATGAAGACCTCTACGGCGGCTTTGTCGGCAACAACGACCGTCGCACCCTGAACAAGCTGCGTGCTATGTCGGCCGCGCAGTTGGCGACGCAGCGATCGGCCTTCGAAGACCGGCGTCTCGATGAATTGCTGTTTCGCTACCGGGCGCGCAACTTTCCCGCCAGCCTTGACGCGGCACAGGCGCAGCGCTGGCAACGCCATTGTGGCGAGCGCCTGCACGAAGGGCACGACGGGGTCAACCTGAGCACCTTCTTCGAACGGATCGACGCCTTGAGCGAAACGGCCGACGAGCGCGGGCAGGCGATTCTGGGTGCCTTGTACGACTACGCCGAACAGATTGCTCCGCCGCGTGATTGAGCCCGGTTGCAGCGCGCTGCGCTGCAACTCGACGCCGGGTCAGCCGTGCGGCCTGGCTGGCTGACTGACCGTGCGGCAGGGCTTCAGGCGCCGGCGGGTTGCGCCGCCGCGCTGTAGTCCTCGATCCGGTCGAAGTTCAGGTACTGATAGATCTTGCCGCTGTCGCTCGACAGCACCCCCATGCCTGCCATGTATTCTTCACGGCTCGGAATCTTGCCCAGGCGCGAACAGATCGCGGCCAGTTCGGCCGAGCCCAGATAGACGTTGGCGTTCTTGCCCAGTCGATTGGGGAAGTTGCGCGTGCTGGTCGAGAACACGGTGGCGCCTTCCTTGACCTGCGCCTGGTTGCCCATGCACAGGCTGCAGCCCGGCATTTCCATGCGCGCACCGGCGTTGCCCAGCACGCCGTAATGGCCTTCGTCGCTGAGCTGCTTGGCGTCCATCTTGGTGGGCGGCGCGACCCACAGCTTGACCGGGATGTCGCGCCTGCCCTCCAACAATTTGCTGGCAGCGCGAAAGTGCCCGATATTCGTCATGCACGAACCGATGAAAACCTCGTCGATCTTGGCGCCTGCCACCTCGGACAATGTCTTCACATCGTCAGGGTCATTCGGGCAGGCGACGATGGGCTCGTGGATGTCGGCCAGGTCAATCTCGATCACCGCGGCGTACTCGGCGTCCGCGTCGCCCTTGAGCAATTGCGGATTTGCAAGCCAGGCCTCTTGCGCGGCGATGCGGCGCTTGAGCGTGCGCGCGTCGGCGTAGCCTTGAGCAATCATCCACTTCATCAGGGTGATATTGCTGTGGATGTATTCCTTGATCGGCGCGGGGTTCAGGTGCACGGTGCAGCCGGCGGCCGAGCGTTCGGCGCTGGCGTCACTCAGCTCGAACGCCTGCTCGACCTTCAAGTCCGGCAGACCCTCGATCTCCAAGATGCGCCCAGAGAAGATGTTCTTCTTGCCCTTCTTCTCCACCGTCAGCAGGCCCGCCTTGATGGCATAGAGCGGGATCGCGTTGACCAGGTCGCGCAGCGTGACGCCCGGCTGCATCGCACCCTTGAAACGCACCAGCACCGATTCGGGCATGTCCAGCGGCATCACGCCGGTGGCGGCGGCAAAGGCGACAAGACCTGACCCCGCCGGAAAACTGATGCCTACGGGAAAACGCGTGTGGCTGTCGCCGCCGGTGCCCACGGTGTCGGGCAGCAGCAGGCGGTTCAGCCACGAGTGGATCACGCCGTCGCCGGGGTGCAGCGAGACGCCGCCGCGCGTGCTGATGAACTCGGGCAACTCGTGGTGCATCTTCACGTCCACCGGCTTCGGGTATGCCGCGGTGTGGCAGAACGACTGCATCACCAGATCGGCGCTGAAGCCCAGGCAAGCCAGGTCTTTGAGCTCGTCGCGCGTCATCGGGCCGGTGGTGTCTTGCGAGCCGACGCTGGTCATCCTTGGCTCGCAATAGGTGCCGGGTCGCACGCCTTGCTGAGAGCCATTGACCACGGGCAAACCGCAGGCCTTGCCGACCATCTTCTGCGCCAGCGTATAGCCCTTCTTGGTGTCGATCGGGTTGTGCGGCAGGCGGAACAGCGTGGATGCGGGCAGCCCGAGTGCCTCGCGGGCCTTGGCCGTGAGGCCGCGGCCGATGATGAGCGGGATGCGGCCACCGGAGCGCACTTCGTCGAACAGCACCTCGCTCTTGACCTTGAACTCGGCAATCACCTTGCCGTCCTTCAGTGCCTTGCCTTCATAGGGGCGCAGCTCGACCACGTCGCCCATCTGCATCTGACTCACGTCGAGCTCGATCGGCAGCGCGCCCGAGTCTTCCATGGTGTTGTAGAAGATCGGCGCGATCTTGCCGCCCAGGCAGACACCGCCAAAGCGCTTGTTGGGCACGAACGGAATGTCCTCTCCGGTGAACCACAGCACCGAGTTGGTGGCTGATTTGCGGCTCGATCCGGTGCCGACCACGTCGCCCACATAGGCGACCAGATGGCCGCGCGCGCGCAAGTCCTCGATGAACTTGACCGGGCCGCGCTTGCCTTCTTCTTCGGGTGTGATGCCGGGGCGCGGGTTCTTGTGCATGGCCAGCGCGTGCATCGGAATGTCGGGGCGGCTCCAGGCGTCGGGCGCGGGCGAGAGGTCATCGGTGTTGATCTCGCCGGTCACCTTGAAGATGCTGACGGTGATGCTCTCGGGCACTGCGGGGCGCGAGGTGAACCACTCGGCGTCAGCCCAGCTTTGCAGCACGCCTGAAGCGTGTGCGTTGCCCTGGTCGGCCAGTGCCTTCACGTCATGGAACTGGTCGAACATCAACAGCGTCTTCTTGAGCGCCGCGGCGGCCACGCTGCCCAAGGCCGGGTCGCTCAGCAATTCGATCAAGGGTTGGATGTTGTAGCCGCCCAGCATGGTGCCCAGCAGCTCGGTCGCCTTGGACGGACTGATCAACGCGCACTTTTCGCTGCCGTGAGCGACCGCTGCCAAGTAGCTGGCCTTGACCTTGGCGGCGTCATCGACGCCCGCGGGCACGCGCTGCGTGAGCAGTTCGACCAGCGTGGCTTCCTCGCCTTTGGGCGGATGCTTCAGCAGCTCGATCAGCTCAGTGGTCTGTTGGGCCGAAAGCGGCAGCGGCGGAATGCCGAGCGCGGCGCGCTCGGCGACATGTTGGCGATAGGTTTGCAGCATGGTCGTTCTCCAGATGATTTGATGAGTGTCGGCGTATCAGCCGGCTGCCGGGTTGATGAGCTTCAAGCCCTTGAAATAGTCGCGGAAGAAGGCCGCGTCGTGGGTGATGAGCGCCTTGCACTGAAGCAGGGCATGTGCGCCGACGATGAAGTCGGGCACAGTGCGCTGGCGCTGGCCGCCACGGGAGCGGTAGCGGCGCTGCATTTCGCCGGCCCGGATGGCAGCCTTCTGTTCGGTCTCGAGAAAGCGGATGCCCATCTCTTCGAGCGCCTGCATGGCCTGGTCGCCGCCCTGCAGCGAACTGCAGACCTCGGCAACGACCACGTCGCAGACCACCACCGGACCATGCGCCAGTGCGTCGCGCAGCGCTGCCTCGCTGGCGTCAGCCAGACTTGCTGCACTGAGCAGTTCGATCAGCACCGATGAATCGACGGCGATCATGTCGGCCTCAGCCTCAGAGATCGACGGGGTCGCCGGGGGCGCGGCCACGCATGGCGCGCATCGCCTCGTCCACCGAGGTGAAGCCGTCGAGCTTGAAACGACCCCTGGCGCGCGAGATCGCGTCGTCGACGTTCTTGCGCAGGATGATGCGCGCGCCGTCGATTTCGACCTTCAGAATGGAGCCCTTGGTCAGCCCCAGCGCGTCGCGCACCGCCTTGGGCAGGGTGATCTGGCCGCGTTCGGCGACGGTGGCTTCCATGGAACGCTCCGGCAGGGTTGGTATGCACGCATTTTACATACCTGATGAACCATACCGAAGCCGTGATGCGGCAAGGTCTCAGCGCGTCGGCGCACGCCCGCTGTTGGCGACAACGGGCGAAGTCACCACCGGGACGATGCCGATGCCGGCGCCCGCCAAGCCCGGCGTCAGCGCGTTGGCGGCAATCGTTGCGCGTTGTTCGGCATGCGTGCAGGCGTCGACCAGGCGTTGACCCTTGCCGCTGTCCATCAACATCGACTTGGTCGGAATCTGCAGCCACATCACGCCCGCTTGTTTGTCTTCAAGCCGCACCGCCCCCGTGCTGGTGGGCTCGGGGGCCATCGTATAGGTGTGATTCTTGAACGAGACCAGGAACACTCCGGCGCGCTGAGGATCCGGCCGCACCGAGACGGTCTGGTCGAACTCGCATTGGGCGTCGCCGCGATTCACCCGCAACGAGCTTGCCAGTTGCTCCTCGGACAAATTCTCTTCGATCGCAGCCGGCGCGGGCGCCGGAGGTTGTGCCTTCTTGGCCAGAGGGGGCCGGTGCGCAAGCGCCGAGGCCTTGTTCGAAGTGCTGGAGGTGACGGCCCAGGCGGCGCTGAGTTGCAGGGCGGCGATCAGGCCGACGAGCGCAAAGAGAAAATGCTTTTTCATGATGCAGGACCTTTGCAAACCGGTAGGACAAGGGTGCTTTGAACCGAAGCGCACGCCAACGCATGCAAGTTTCGACGCTTGATTGGAAACCCTCTTTCCGGCGATTGCAATGCGGGATTGCAAGCACATGTTTCGGCGTCAATCCGTCTCATCGGACAGCTAGAAAAAAGTCTCTGCCACCTCGACCGGCAGCGGTTGGCCGGTGCGGTGGGCGCGCTCCAGCAACTGCCAGAAGTAGCGAAAACTGGCGCGGTCATGCAAGGTGTCCTGGTCGCCATGGCGGAAGCTGATGGGCGCCCAATGCGCGTCCTGCCCCGCGCGCAGCACATCGACGGCCTCGTCGATCTCGGCCACGCTGGGCGCGAAGGCGTCGATGATGGGCTGAATCTGCGCCGGGTGGATGCTCCACATGCGGGTGAAGCCGAGTTCGCGCGCCGCGCGCCGCGCTGCCGTCTCGACGGCGCGTTTGTCCTTGAATTCGGTCACCACGCAATGCGACGGTGTCTTGCCGTGCGCGTGCGACGCAGCGGCAATCTCGAGCTTGGCACGCAACACCAGCGGGTGCGTGAACTGGCCTTGCGCGCTCATGGCGCTGCGGGGAATCGCGCCCCGATGCGCCGACACGAAGTCCATCAGACCGAACGACAAGGACTCGACGCGAGGTTCGGCGGCGATCGCGCGCACCGCTGCCAGGGCGCCATGCGTTTCGATCAACACATGCACAGGCAGCTTGTGCCCTTTGCCGTGGCGCTGCGCCGCCTCACTGATGTGGGCAATGGCCTGTTGCACATCGGTCAGGCTGCGCGCCTTGGGCAGCATCAGATAGGCCAAGCGGTGGCCGGCGCGCGACATGAGCGTCTCGACATCGTCGGCAAATGACGGGTGATCAAAAGGGTGGACACGGGCGCCGACGCGGCCGTGCAGATTGAGCGCGCCGCATACCAGCTCGGCCACCATCTGCGCATGCTCGGCCTCGCCGCCGATGGGTGCGCCGTCTTCGCAGTCCAGGGTGATGTCAAACACCGGCCCCAATTCGGCCTGCATGGCCAGGCTCTTGAGCATGCGCGACTCGATGCCGCAGTAATGGTCGCAAACGGCCAAGGCGGCGGCGGCTTCGCCGTCTTCAAACAGGGCGGATCGCGGATGGAGGGTGGCAGTCACAGTGGTGGCAGTTCCGATGCAGCAAGGGCCGACATATTGCCATGTCGGCCCCTAATGCGTGGTCAGTCGGTGCCAGAGCTTGCGGCGCAAGGTCTGGCACGCGAGCTCTAGAGCAAATGCTTCACGCCGTCTTGTTCGCCTTGCAGCTCGGCCAGGGTGTTGTTGATCAGGCCTTGCGAGAACGCGTCGATGGTCAGGCCTTCGACGATCTTGTATTCGCCATTGGCTACCGTGACCGGATAACCGAACATCATGTCTTTCGGTATGCCGTATTCGCCGTTGGACGGCACGCCCATGGTGACCCAGCGGCCAGCAGTACCCAGCGCCCAATCGCGCATATGGTCGATGGCGGCGTTGGCGGCCGATGCGGCCGACGAGACGCCGCGCGCCGCGATGATGGCGGCACCGCGTTTGCCCACCGTGGGCAGGAACTGGTCCTTGTTCCAGGCGGGGTCGTTGATCATGTCCTTGACTGACTCGCCATCGATGGTGGCGAAGCGGTAGTCGGCATACATCGACGGCGAGTGGTTGCCCCACACCGCCAGCTTTTCAATCGACGCCACCGGCTTGCCGGTCTTGGCAGCAATTTGCGACAGGGCCCGGTTGTGATCGAGCCGCATCATCGACGTGAAGTTGTTGCGCGGCAGGTCGGGCGCCGACTTCATTGCGATATAGGCATTCGTGTTGGCCGGATTGCCCACCACCAGCACCTTGACGTTGCGGCTGGCCACGGCGTTGAGCGCCTTGCCTTGCGCAATGAAGATCTCGCCGTTGACCGCCAGCAGTTCGGCGCGCTCCATGCCCGGGCCGCGCGGACGCGAGCCGATCAACAGCGCATAGTCAACGTCCTTGAAGGCCAGCATCGGATCGCTGTGCGCTTGCATACCGGCCAGCAGCGGGAATGCGCAGTCCTGCAATTCCATCATCACGCCTTGCAAGGCCTGCTGGGGTTTTTCCATCGGCACTTCGAGCAATTGCAGGATCACCGGCTGGTCTTTGCCCAGCATTTCGCCAGAGGCGATGCGAAACAGAATGGCGTAGCCGATCTGTCCAGCTGCGCCGGTGACGGCGACACGAACGGGTTTCTTGCTCATGATTTGGCTCCGAATGTGATGGTTGAAAAACGGGGGGATTGAGAGGTTTGTCCCGGCTGCGCGGGTGTGTTGCAAGTGTAGGCCAGACCCAGGGTCAACCCGAGGTCAGGCCGGGGCATGCCGGCCAAGTTTTCAGCGCTTTGTTGACATATCTTCGGTCTTATATAAGACAACGGCCTGGTCCTGTGGTGCAATGCGTGCCATGTCTGCCCTGCGCGCATTTCCCTTGCAGCACCCCATTGCATCAGTGCCGGAGGGTTTGGCCGGGCCCAACTTCAGCCCGCTTTACAAGCAGATCAAGACTTTGCTCACGCGCAGTCTGCAGGGTGGCCAGTGGCGGCCCGGCGAGGTCATTCCCAGTGAAATCGAGCTGGCGGCGCGTTTCAAGGTCAGTCAGGGAACCGTGCGCAAGGCCATCGACGAGCTGGCGGCCGAGAACCTGCTGGTGCGTCGCCAAGGCAAGGGGACTTTTGTGGCCACGCACGCCGAGCAGAAGGTGCGGTATCGATTCCTGCGCCTCACGCCCGACGTCGGCGGCGGGGCGGGCCTTGAGCGTCAATTGCTCGACTGCTTGCGCCTGCGCGCACCCGCCGATGTGGCCCGACAGCTGGACCTGCACACCGGGGACGCCATCGTGAAGCTGCGCCGCATGTTGCACGCGGTTGGCAAACCCGTGGTGCTGGACGAAATCTGGCTGCCCGGGCGCTTGTTCAAGGGACTGACGGCCGAGCGGCTCAGTCTGCACCGCGGTCCCCTGTATGGTCTGTTCGAGACCGAATTCGGTGTGCGCATGATCCGTGCCGAAGAAGAAATCCGTGCGGTGGCGGCAGATTCGATCAGTGCCGAGTTGCTGGCGGTGGCGCCGGGCAGTCCGCTGCTCAGCGTGGAACGACTTTCTTATACCTACGACGATAGGCCGGTTGAACTGCGTCGCGGGCTTTACAACACAAGCGATCATTTCTATCGCAACGAATTGAGCTGATGCAAGCCCGCCGGGTGCGGTTTGGCCCAGGCTGCGGCGGCAGGAATCCGGGCAAGAGATGGACCGACTCGATGCTGCGGCGACGCGCAAGGACCGGGCTTGCGCTGCATTGCAATAAAATCACAAGGCTTCATTGACATTGGCGAAGGCAAAGCATGGCTGCAAATCAAAAACAAAGACCGGGGACGATGCGCTTGATCAACGCGGCTCAGTACCGCCTGCCGCTGGCCGGCGTGGTATCGATCCTGCACCGACTCAGCGGCGTGCTGATGTTCGTCCTGATGCCATTCATCATCTGGATGTTCGACACCAGCGTCTCCACCGAAATCTCGTATGAGCGTTTCACCAACGCCTTTGTGGCGGGCATCGGCTTCATGCCGGGTTGGTTTGTCAAGTGGGTGGCACTGGGCCTGATCTGGGCCTATCTGCACCACTTCATGGCAGGCGTGCGACATCTGTGGATGGACCTGACGCACAGCGTCAGCAACGCGCAGGGCCGCTCCAGCGCCGTGTTGACGCTGGCCTTGAGCTTGCCGCTGACCGCCGCGCTGGGTGCCAAGCTGTTTGGTTTGTATTGATGCGGGTCAGCGCTTGTGCGCTGTGACTTCAACTGATCAGGAAACTCTCTATGTCCGTCAATTACGGTTCCAAGCGCCTGGTCGTGGGCGCGCATTACGGCTTGCGCGACTGGCTGGGGCAGCGCGTGACCGCGGTGCTGATGGCGCTGTTCACGCTCGTATTGTTGGTCCAGGTCTTGATGCCTGGCGAGATCGACTACGAGCGCTGGGCCGGCATCTTTTCGCAGCAATGGATGAAGGTGCTCAGCTTTGTGCTGATTCTTTCGCTGCTTTACCACGCATGGGTGGGCATGCGTGACATCTGGATGGACTACGTGCACAGCGTCGGCGTGCGCCTTGGCCTGCATGTGTTCACCCTTGTTTGGTTGCTGGGTTGCGCCGGTTGGGCAACCCAAGTGTTGTGGAGACTGTGATGACGGTGGCGAGAACAATTCCAAAACGCAAGTTCGATGTCGTCATCGTCGGCGCCGGTGGCTCGGGCATGCGCGCGTCGCTGCAGTTGTCGCTGGCCGGACTGAACGTGGCAGTGCTGTCCAAGGTGTTTCCGACGCGCTCGCACACCGTGGCCGCGCAGGGCGGCATCGGAGCTTCTTTAGGCAATATGAGCGAGGACAACTGGCATTACCACTTCTTCGACACCGTCAAGGGGTCGGACTGGCTCGGTGACCAGGACGCGATCGAATACATGTGCCGCGAGGCGCCCAAGGTCGTCTACGAGCTTGAGCATTTCGGCATGCCGTTCGACCGCAACCCCGACGGCACGATCTACCAGCGGCCGTTCGGCGGCCACACCGCGAATTACGGAGAAAAGCCGGTGCAGCGCGCCTGTGCTGCGGCCGACCGCACCGGACACGCGATGTTGCATACGCTGTACCAGCAAAACGTCAAGGCGCGCACGCAATTTTTCGTCGAGTGGATGGCGCTCGATCTGATCCGCGACGCCCACGGCGACGTGGTCGGCGTGACGGCCCTGGAGATGGAAACCGGCGAGCTGCACATTCTGGAGGCCAAGACGGTCTTGATGGCCACGGGCGGTGCGGGTCGCATCTTCGCGGCATCGACGAATGCCTTCATCAACACCGGCGACGGCCTGGGCATGGCGGCGCGCGCCGGCATTCCTTTGGAAGACATGGAGTTCTGGCAGTTCCACCCGACTGGCGTGGCCGGTGCGGGCGTGCTGCTGACAGAGGGCTGCCGCGGCGAGGGCGCGATTCTGCGCAACTCGGCAGGCGAGCGCTTCATGGAGCGCTATGCCCCGACGCTGAAAGACCTGGCGCCGCGTGACTTCGTTTCGCGCTGCATGGACCAGGAAATCAAGGAAGGCCGAGGCTGCGGTCCCAATAAGGACTACATCCAGCTCGACATGACGCACCTGGGTGGCGAAACCATCATGAAACGCCTGCCGTCGGTGTTCGAGATCGGGCACAACTTCGCCAATGTCGACATCACCAAGGAGCCGATTCCGGTCGTGCCAACCATCCATTACCAGATGGGCGGCATTCCGACCAATATCCACGGCCAGGTGGTGGTGCCCAAGGATGGAAAGCCCAACGCGGTGGTGAACGGCCTGTACGCGGTGGGCGAATGTGCCTGCGTCAGCGTGCACGGCGCGAACCGCCTGGGCACCAATTCGCTGCTTGACCTGCTGGTGTTCGGCCGTGCGGCGGGCAACCATATCGCCGAATCGGGCCTGAAGACCCAAGCGCACAAGCCGCTGCCGGCCGATGCCGGCCAGCAATCGGCGGCGCGCGTGGCACGGCTCGACAACAGCACGAACGGCGAATACGCGCAGGACGTGGCCAACGACTTGCGCGCCGCCATGCAGCAGCACGCCGGGGTGTTCCGCACGCAGGCCACGCTTCTTGAGGGGGTCAAGAAGGTGGCCGAGATCGCGAAACGAGTGGCCGGCATCGGCTTGAAGGACAAGTCCAAGGTGTTCAACACGGCGCGCATCGAAGCGCTTGAGGTCGAAAATCTGATCGAGGCGGCGCGGGCCACCATCGCGTCGGCGGCGGCGCGCACCGAGAGCCGTGGCGCGCACTCGGTGGATGACTACAGCGACAGCGCCGAGTTTCCCAACGGGCGCAACGACCAACAGTGGTTGAAGCACACGCTGTGGTATTCGCAGGACGACCGCCTTGACTACAAGCCGGTGAACCTGACGCCGCTGACGGCCGAATCGATAGCGCCGAAAGTCCGAAGCTTCTGACCACGCACGAGCGCGGGCAAGACCTGCCCCCTGCTGAGAGACAAACCAGGAAGATGAAATGACCAAGCGTACTTTCCAGATTTACCGCTACGACCCGGACAAGGACGCCAAGCCTTATATGCAGACGCTGGAAGTCGAGCTCGACGGTTCCGAGCGCATGTTGCTCGACGCCTTGGGCAAGCTCAAGGCCGTCGATCCGACATTGAGCTTTCGCCGCTCGTGTCGCGAAGGCGTGTGCGGGTCGGACGCGATGAATATCAACGGCAAGAACGGCCTGGCCTGCCTGACCAATATGCTCACGCTGCCCGGCGCGATCATGCTCAAGCCCTTGCCCGGTCTGCCAGTGATCCGCGACCTGATCGTCGACATGACGCAGTTCTTCAAGCAGTACAACTCGATCAAGCCGTATCTGATCAACGACACGCCGCCGCCCGACAAGGAGCGCCTGCAGTCGCCCGAAGAGCGCGACGAACTCAACGGCCTGTACGAATGCATCTTGTGCGCGAGCTGCTCGACCGCCTGCCCCAGCTTCTGGTGGAACCCCGACAAGTTCGTCGGCCCGGCGGGCCTGCTGCAGGCCTATCGCTTCATTGCCGACAGCCGCGACGAGGCCACGTCCGAGCGACTTGACAATCTGGAAGACCCGTACCGCCTGTTCCGCTGCCACACCATCATGAATTGCGTTGATGTGTGCCCGAAGAGCCTGAACCCGACCAAGGCCATCGGCAAGATCAAGGATCTGATGGTGAGCCGGGCCATCTGACGGCGTGCACCCTGGACTCTCGAGCCACTCAGCCATGGACAAGCTTCTGGACGAACGCTCACTGAGCAAGTTGCGCTGGCGCTGCCGCCGCGGGCTGCTCGAAAACGATCTGTTGATCGAACGTTTTTTCAATTCATATGCACAGACTTTGACCCAAAGCCAAGGACGTGGAATGAATGCCTTGATGGAACTGGCCGACAATGATTTACTCGACTTGTTGCTGTCACGCAAGGAGTTGACGCCTGAGCTGAACACTCCCGAGGTCAGCGAAGTACTTGGCTTGCTGAGAGCGGCGCCGCATCCGTCCAATACCACCATCCCACGCAACAAAGAGGAGTCCCCATGACACCGTCAGACGTGAAAGCCACCCTGTCGTTTTCCGACGGCAGCCCGAGCATGGAGTTGCCCCTGTTCAAGGGCAGCATCGGTCCTGACGTGATCGACATCCGCAAGCTGTATGCCCAGACCGGCAAGTTCACCTACGATCCCGGTTTCCTGTCCACGGCGTCGTGCAATTCGACGATCACCTACATTGACGGGGACAAGGGCGAGCTGTTGTACCGCGGCTATCCGATCGAGCAGCTCGCCACCAGTTGTGACTTTCTGGAAACCTGCTATTTGCTGCTCAAGGGCGAACTGCCCGATCCGACACAAAAGCGCGACTTCGAGAAGCTCGTCACCCAGCACACGATGGTCAACGAGCAGATGCAGTTCTTCCTGCGCGGTTTTCGACGCGACGCGCACCCGATGGCGGTGATGACCGGCCTGGTGGGCGCCTTGTCGGCCTTCTATCACGACAGCACCGACATCAACAATCCGCAGCACCGTGAAATATCAGCCATCCGCCTGATCGGCAAGATGCCGACGCTGGTGGCGATGGCCTACAAGTACACCATCGGACAGCCCTACATCTACCCGAAGAACGACCTGTCCTACGCCGGCAACTTCATGCGCATGATGTTTGCGACGCCTTGCGAGGATTACGAGCCCAACGAGGTGCTGGTGCGCGCCATGGACCGCATCTTCATCCTGCATGCCGACCACGAACAGAACGCTTCGACTTCGACCGTGCGATTGTGCGGATCGTCGGGTACGAATCCGTTTGCCGCAATCGCTGCCGGTGTGGCCTGTTTGTGGGGACCGGCACACGGCGGTGCCAACGAGGCCTGCTTGAACATGCTGGGTGACATCCAGAGAATGGGTGGCGTCGAGAAGATCGGCGAATTCATCAGCCAGGTGAAGGACAAGAACTCGACGGTCAAGCTGATGGGCTTCGGTCACCGCGTCTACAAGAACTACGACCCGCGTGCCAAGCTGATGCGCGAGACCTGCCACGAGGTGTTGACCGCGCTGGGCCTGCACGACGATCCGCTGTTCAAGCTGGCCATGTCGCTCGAGAAAATCGCCCTGGAAGACGACTACTTCGTGTCACGCAAGCTCTACCCCAACGTCGACTACTACTCGGGCATCGTGCAGCGCGCGATCGGCATTCCCGTGAGCTTGTTCACTGCGGTGTTCGCTCTGGCTCGCACGGTCGGCTGGATCGCTCAACTCAACGAGATGATCAGCGATCCGGAGTACAAGATCGGCCGCCCGCGCCAGCTCTTTGTAGGATCCAAGCGCCGCGACGTGATCCCCCTCGCGAAACGCTGACACGCTGGGCTGTCGCCAAGCGCAAGCCTCCGTCACAAGCGGAGGCTTTCTTGTTTGGCGTCAGCGCCCGGGCCGTCCCCGCTGTTGGCAGGCCAGGTCTTTGAACGGTCCGTCGCTGAGCGACCAGCCCTGGCCGGGCAGTGTCTGCGCGCAATAGAGCTCGCCGGTCAGCTTGCTGCGCCACAAAAACCAGGGTGCTGGAGCGGCCGTCGTGGCTGCTGCGACCATCAGCCCGGTGCAAAGGGCGGCTGCGCGCAGCTTCCCCGGGCCAGCCAGCCGGGCAAGCCGACGCTCGGCGGATGCCTTCAGGCGCTTGAACATTGTTGTCACGGTGTCGCGCTGCTCGTGGCATGGTCGAGATCGGGGCGCCGCCACGGATCGACGTGCGTCATCAGGGTCAGCACCCGATGACGCTGCAGCACGCGTTGCTGCGCGAGCACGGCAATGTCGTGCCCCGCCTCGACGGTCAGCGATCCATCGACTTCGATATGCGCGTCCACCACAATCATGTCGCCCATCTTGCGGGTACGCACATCGTGCACGCCGCTCACACCCGGTGTCTCTTGCAAGGTCTGGCGTATCGCCTCGACCTCCTGCTCGTTCACCGAGCGATCCATCAGGTCATGCAGCGCGTCCCAGCCAAAGCTCCAGCCCATCTTGGCGACCATGAAGCCGACAATCGATGCGGCAATCGGATCGAGGATCGGGTAACCCGCCAGATTGCCGACGATGCCCACGCCCACCACCAGCGATGACGCGGCGTCGGAACGGGCATGCCAGGCGTTGGCCACCAGCATGCTGGACTTGACGCGCTTGGCCACCGCCAGCATGTAGCGGAACAATACTTCCTTGGAAATCAGCGCGGCGCCGGCCACCCACAGCGCGGCGACGTGAACCTTCTGCACGGTCTCGGGCGCTTCGAGCTTGTGGAATGCCGACCACAGCATGCCCGCACCGACCGCCAGCAGCAGTGCGCCCAGCACCAGCGAGGCAGCGGTCTCGAAGCGCTGATGGCCGTACGGGTGGTCGGCGTCGGCGCCCTTCTTGCTGTGGTGGCTGGCAAACAGCACAACGAAATCGGCGACCAGGTCGGACAGCGAATGCACGCCGTCGGCGACCAGGCCTTGCGACTTTGCCAGCACGCCGACCACGATCTGGGTGAGCGTCAACACGATGTTGACGCCAACGCTGACCCAGGTGCTGCGCGACGCCGCCCGCGCTTGCTCGGCCGGGCTGTGCTGCCTGTCTTCGTGATTGTCGGCGAGGTCGGTGAAGTTCATGTATTGGCAACTGCGCAATGTTTCGGACGCCTATGCTACCCACCTCAGCTTAACGCCGCTTGATGAATGGCTGGCGTGGCATAAGAAAATCCTAAGAATCGACCTGCATCATGGTTTCCAGAGGAGAAATCATGAAACCAGCGTCCTGTTTCGCAAGCTCATTTCATTTCATTGCCGCCCTGGGCTTGGCCAGCGCGATAGGGGCCCCTAACGCTCACGCGACCAGTGCGGAGCAATTGTTGGCAGGCTTTGCGGCGCAGGCCGGTGTGCCCGCTGCCACGGAGCGGGGGCAGCAGTTTTTCACGAACCGCCACGGCCATGAGTGGAGTTGCTCCAGCTGTCACGGCGCGGTGCCGACGCAAGCCGGCAAGCATGCGGCAACCGGCAAGACCATCCGCGCGTTTGCGCCGGCGTTCAACCCGGAACGCTTCACCGACACCGCCAAGGTCGAGAAGTGGTTCCGCCGCAATTGCAACGACGTCGTGGGCCGGCCATGCAGCGCCAACGAGAAGGCCGACATGCTGGCTTGGCTGCTGACGCTCAAGCCCTGAAACCCACCCGCCCGAAATTTCCAAAACTGATCCAAAGACACCATGTCAAACCTGAATCTCAATCGCAGACCGGTGCTGTTCGCCCTGTTTGCCGCGCTGGCACTCACGTCGCTGGCGCATGCGGACGAAGACGGTATGCAACGCGTCGCGCTGCTGCCCAAGTACAAACAGGAGTGCGCTGCCTGCCATATCGCCTATCCACCCGGGCTGCTGCCGGCTGCGTCCTGGCAACGCTTGATGACCAGGCTGCCACAGCACTTCGGCACCGATGCCTCGCTGGATGCTGCCACGACCAAGGAGCTGAGCGACTGGCTCAAGGCGCACGCCGGTACGTCAAGAAGCGTGCGTCGCGACCCGAGCTCGCCACCCGAGGATCGCATCAGCCGCACCGGCTGGTTTGCCCGACAGCATGGCGAGGTCGCCGCCAAGACATGGCGCCTGGCCGCGGTGAAGAGCGCCTCGAATTGCGCTGCCTGCCATACCCAGGCCGAACAAGGAGATTTCAGTGAACACAATGTCCGCATCCCGCGCTGAAGACGCGCAAGACGCTTCGGCGACGAGTTCTGCCGGCCGCAGCATTCTGGTCTGGGACGCGCCAGTGCGTGTCTTTCATTGGTTGATGGTGCTCAGCTTTGCGGGCGCCTGGCTGAGCGCCGAGAGCGAACGCCTGCGCTTGGTGCACGTGAGCCTGGGCTACACGATGGCGGGGCTGGTCGTGTTCCGTCTGGTCTGGGGCTTGATCGGTACACGTCACGCCCGCTTTGCCAGCTTTGTGCGCGGGCCTGGCGCGGTGAAGCGTTATCTGGCGTCGATCCTGAATCGTCAACCCGAGCACCATGTCGGCCACAATCCGGCGGGCGCGCTGGCCATCCTGGCACTGTTGGCGCTGACGCTTGTGCTGACCGCGACCGGATGGGCCAGCTACAACGAGATCGGCATCCGCTGGATCGAGGGTTCGCACGATGGGGTGGCCAACGGCATGCTGCTTCTTGTCGGCGTACACGTGGCGGCGGTGCTTCTGAGCAGTTGGCTGCATCGCGAGAACCTGGTGCGCTCCATGGTGACTGGGCGCAAGTCCGGACCCCCGCAGGACGCCATCCGCAGCGCCTGGCGCACGCTGGCTGTGTTGATGGTGGTGGGCGTGCTGGGTTTTTGGTGGCAGCAGTGGCAGAGCGCGCCTACGTCGGCTGATAGCGCCGGGGGCGCGGCTGTCTTGACCAGTGGGAACGACCATGACCAGGATCACGATTGAACAGGGCGGCGCCGGATAATCCACGCCATGCGCGTACTCCTTGCTGAAGACGACGCCTTGCTCGGCGATGGCCTGCGGGCCGGGCTGCGCCAGCTCGGCTTCGAGGTCGACTGGGTGCGCGACGGTGCGGCCGCCGAGCTTGAATTGCGCGCCCAACCCTATGCGGCGGCGGTGCTTGATCTCGGGTTGCCGCTGAAGGATGGCATGGACGTGCTGGCGGCCATTCGACATGCGGGGATCACGCTGCCCGTGTTGGTGCTGACCGCACGCGATGCGGTGCCAGACCGCATCCGCGGTCTTGACATCGGTGCCGATGATTACGTGCTCAAGCCGGTGGATCTGCATGAGCTCGCCGCAAGGCTGCGCGCACTGGTGCGCCGCGCCCACGGTCAGCCGCAGGAATGCCTGACGGCACAGGACATCAAGCTCGACCCGGCCTCGCGTTCGGTACAGCAGGCCGGCAAGCCGGTTGTCCTGCCGGCGCGCGAATTCGATCTGCTGCATGCGTTGATGCTCAACGCGGACCGCGTACTCTCGCGCGAACAGCTTGAGCAGCGTCTCTACAGCTGGGGTCAGGAGGTCGAGAGCAATGCGGTGGAGGTGCATATCCATCATTTGCGCCGCAAGCTCGGACCCACGCTGATACAGACCGTGCGCGGGGTCGGCTATATGCTGCAGCGAACGCCGTCAAGGCCATGACAAGCCGGCCACATTCTCTGCAGTGGCGCCTGCTCGCTTTGCTATTCGCTGCGATAGTGAGCGTGTGGCTCCTGATTGCCACGATCACCTGGTTCGACGCGCGCCACGAGCTCGACGAACTGCTCGACAGCCATCTGGCGCAGGCAGCCGCGCTGCTGGTGGTACAACAAACCGGTGGCGTTGACGATGTCGAACATGAAATCGACGCTCCCAGCTTGCACCGCTATGCGCCCAAGGTGGCATTTCAGGTCTTCCATGAAGGGCGCATGGCGCAGCGCTCGATCAACGCGCCGCTTGCGCCGATGATCGCCCCCGAAAAGTCGGTGAGGACCGGCTTCGAGACCGTACGCATCGCCGGCCAGCAATGGCGCGTTTTTGCGGCGTTCGGCGCAGAGCAAGACGTGCAGGTGTATGTCGGTGAACAGATGAGCTCGCGCGACGCCATCCTGTGGGCGGTGCTGCGCAGCACGCTCTGGCCTTTCGCCATCGCCTTGCCGCTGCTGGCGCTTGCCGCGTGGTGGGCGGTGGCGCGCAGTGTGGCGCCGTTGCGCCGGCTCGGCCGCAAGCTCGCCGAGCGCCAGCCGCAGGCCTTGACGCCGGTCCAGCTTGAGGGTGCGAGTGCCGAAATGGTGCCGATGATCGAAGCGCTGAACGGCCTGTTCGGACGCATCGGCTCGCTGTTGGAGTCCGAGCGACGTTTCACGGCCGATGCCGCGCACGAGCTGCGCACGCCGATTGCCGCGATCCGCGCGCAGGCGCAAGTGGCGATGGCTGAGAGCGACGCCGGATTGCGACAGCATGCCTTGCAAAGCATGCTGGAAGGCTGTGACCGTGCCGCGCGCCTGGTGGCACAGATGCTGACGCTGGCCAGGCTGGAAGCCGTTGCCGGATCGACGATGCAAGGCATCGATCTGCGCGCACTGACCCAACGCGTTCTGGCCGAATTGGCGCCCAGGTTGGTGGACAAGCACCAGACGCTGGAGTTCGACGCTGAGCCTTCCTGCACCGTCCGCGGTGACGAAACCTTGGCCGTGGTGCTGGTGCGCAATCTGGTCGACAACGCACTGCGCTACAGCCCGGCCGGCGCACGCGTGAAGGTGGGCTTGCAGCGCCAGGCACAGTGCGTCGTGCTGTGCGTGCAAGACAGCGGACCAGGCCTGGCCGAGGCCGAGCGGCGCCGGCTGGGCGAGCGCTTCTTCAGGGTGCCGGGCAGCAGCGAGAGCGGTAGCGGCTTGGGATGGTCCATCACGCGCAACGTCAAACGATGGAAGGACGGACAGATGACGCTGCGCTGGGCAGCTGCCGCACTGAGCGACTCCAAAGGGCGCTTCCGCAAGCTGCGCGGACACCGCGAAATGAAGGACCTATTAGCTGTATTGAAAGCCCCGGCCAATGCCGCCACCAACGCTCACCGAAAGGCCGCGTAGTATCACGAACAAGGAGCCGTCATCCGGCCGCGTTCAACAGCACTCGGGACATTGCCCCAACTTGCCTCGGCTGGAGTTTTTGGCTTTCAATCCATTCCATGATGTCGCTTCTTTGCCATCGCGGATTGCTGCGCCGCCCGTTAGGACCAGCGATGCGTATGGCTTTTGGAAATCCAGGGGCACGTGACATTTGCTCTGCAACGTAGCGGGGCTGGCACTTGAGCATGGCTGCGACATCGCGTGCGTCAAGCAGAGTGTCAGGTGCAAGCCTGGCCGCAATCTGGCGTGCCAACTCTGCGATGTCCAGTCGGTCCAGTGCAGAAGACTGCATTTCATCAATGCTTCCGATGGACTCATTGAGATCTGCCAGCGGCGCAGTGGGCGCAGTCGCCTTTGTAGTCATTCGAATGCTACTTATAGTCTGTGGACTTATAGTCTACATTCTCGCGAGCATCGCATGCATGACAAAGCATGCTAGCCTACTCAGTGCGAGGCGCAGATTTGCGCAAAATTTACGACGTAACCGAGAACTGCTAGGGCTGTCGCAGGAAGCGCTGGCTGATGCAGCTGGCCTGCATCGAACCTATGTTGGTTCTGTTGAACGTGGAGAGCGAAATGTGTCGATAGACAATATCGAACGTTTGGCGATCGCGTTGGGTATGCATCCAGCCAAGCTATTAGATGACACCGATTGATGACCAGCGCACTATGTTTTGGGTCTCTTTCGAGGACTCGAACCGATGATCTTCGTACCGTCCCCAAAACGTCCCCAAATTGTCATTCAAGGTCTACAAGCTGGAAATAAAAAATCCCTGTAAATCAACGACTTACAGGGATTTTAGAACAGTTGTCTTACCTAAAATGTGGTGCCCAGGAAGGGACTCGAACCCCCACGGAGTTACCCGCTAGTACCTGAAACTAGTGCGTCTACCAATTCCGCCACCTGGGCATTTCAGGAAAAGCGAGATTCTACTATCAAAGCAAAAACGAACACAAGCAGCCCGGCACTCGGGGCCGCATTGATGAGTGAGGTCGAAGGTGTCGTGCAAGGCCATCGCGATGGCCATGGCTTCTTGATACCCGACGATGGTCAGCCCGACATCTATTTGTCCGCCCAGGAGATGCATGCGGTCATGCACCGTGATCGCCTGAAGGTGCGCGTGATCCGCTACGACAAGCGCGGCCGCCCGGAGGGACGCGTGCTCGAAATCGTCGAACGCCGCAAGTCGCCCATCATCGGGCGCTTGTTGCACGAGAACGGCATGTGGCTGGTGGCGCCCGAAGACAAGCGCTTCGGGCAAGACATCATGATTCCCAAACATGCCATCGCCACGGCAAGCGCGGGCCAGGTGGTGTCGGTGGAACTGACCGAGTCGCCGTCGCTGTATGCGCAGCCGGTCGGGCGCATTCTGGAGGTGCTGGGTGAAATCGATGACCCCGGCATGGAGATCGAGATTGCGGTGCGCAAGTACGAGGTGCCGCATTGCTTCAGCCCCGAGACGCTGGCCCAGACTGCCAAGTTGCCGGACCGTTTGCGCGCCGTGGACAAGCGCAACCGCATCGACCTGACCGACGTGCCGCTGGTCACCATCGATGGTGAAGACGCGCGCGACTTCGACGACGCGGTGTACTGCGAGCCGGTCAATCTCGGGCGCGGCAAGACCGCCTTCACGGGATGGCGCTTGTTGGTGGCGATTGCCGACGTGAGCCACTACGTGAAGCCGGGCGAGCCGGTCGATGAGGATGCGTTCGAGCGCGCCACCTCGGTCTATTTTCCGCGCCGCGTGATCCCGATGCTGCCCGAAAAATTGTCCAACGGGCTGTGTTCGCTCATCCCGAATGAAGACCGCCTGAGCATGGTCTGCGACATGCTGGTCAACGAACACGGCGATGTGCACGCCTATCAGTTTTTTCCGGCCATCATCTGCTCGCATGCGCGCTTCACCTACAACGAGGTCGCGGCAATTCTGAGCAATACGCGCGGGCCCGAGGCGGCCAAGCGCGAAGCGCTGGTCCCGCACCTGCTGCATCTGCATGAGGTGTACCGCGCGCTGCTGACCGAGCGGGCGCGGCGCGGCGCGGTGGATTTCGAAACCACCGAGACGCAAATCATCTGCGACGACAGTGGCCGCATCGTGAAGATCGTGCCGCGCACGCGCAACGACGCGCACCGCGTGATCGAGGAGGCCATGCTGGCAGCCAACGTCTGTGCGGCAGACTTCATTGCCGGGCGCAAGCACCCGTCGCTCTACCGCGTGCACGAAGGCCCGACGCCTGAAAAGCGCGGCGTGCTGCAAGCCTACTTGCGTACGATGGGCGTGGGTCTTGGCATCAGCGACGATCCGACCCCTGGCGAATACCAGGCCGTGGCGCAAGCCACCAAGGACCGGCCCGACGCGCAGCAGATTCACACCATGCTGCTGCGGTCCATGCAGCAAGCCGTCTATACCGCCAGCAATGCGGGCCACTTCGGCCTCGCGTATCCGGCCTACACCCATTTCACGAGTCCGATCCGGCGTTATCCCGACCTGTTGGTGCACCGAGTCATCAAGGCTTTGCTGCAACCAGGCAAGCGCTACCACCTGTTGTCCGGGCGAGGTGACGAGGTCACTGCCGCGCGCCACCCTGCCGGCTTGGAGGCGCCTCCCGCCATCACCGAGTTGGAGCGCTGGGAGTCCGTCGGCGCCCATTGCAGCGCCAACGAGCGCCGCGCCGACGAAGCCTCGCGCGACGTCGAGGCCTGGCTCAAGTGCCGCTATATGCGTGAGCATTTGGGCGAGGAGTATTCGGGTACGGTGAGGGCCGTGACGAGCTTTGGCGTGTTTGTGCTGCTCGATGACTTGTACGTGGAAGGGCTGGTTCACATCACCGAATTGGGTGGCGAGTATTTCCGTTATGACGAGACCCGCCAGGAACTCCGCGGCGAGCGCACCGGCATTCGCTACGCGCTGGGTGCGCGGGTTCGGGTGCAAGTCAGTCGGGTCGATCTGGATGGCCGCAAGATCGACTTTCGCATGCTGCGCGAAGGCGACGAGAGCCGCCTCATCGCGCGCGCGCAGCGTGACAAGGCTGGCGAGCCGCCCGGCACCGCCGTGCAGGAGTTGGCCGAGGTGCAGCGCGCGAGCCGTGCCGCCAAGACCGCTCGCAAAAGCGCCACAGCGCGTCGATCACCCGGCAAGCAAAGCCCTTTGCATCCGGTGAAAGCGGCGCGCAAAGCGTCGGCCAAGAGCAGCAAGAGAAGATAAAGACTTTGCGGGCCGGACCACGCAGTGCGCTGACCCCAACTGATCAGACGATCAGACGCCGGGCTTGAGCATCAGTTCGATCAGGTCGGCGGCGCGCACCAAGCTCTGGGCGCTGCCGTCGGCCGCCCGACCATGCCATTGGCACGCGGCGGCGGCGGCTTCAAAGCCTGAAGTGTGCGGCGCCTGCGCCCACAAGCCACCTAGCCAGCCGGCAAGCACATCGCCGGTGCCGGCCGTCGCCAGCGCGGCACTGCCGCTGGAGTTGATGGCTGGCGTGCGCCCAGGCGCTGCCACCACCGTGCCGGAACCCTTGAGCAGCACCGTGCAGTCAAACCGCTGCGACAGCGCGCGAGCGGCGGCCAGACGATCGGCCTGGAGTTGCGCCGTCGGACAGGCCAGCAGGCGCGCCGCCTCCAGCGGATGCGGCGTGAGCACGGTCGTCAAGCCGCGCTTGGCACGCTGCGACAACTGGGTTTGCAAGGTCGCATCCGCAGCGATGGCATTCAGCGCATCGGCGTCCAGCACCATGCGTGGCGCAAGATCGAGCAGACCCGGCAAGACCTGAGCCACCGCCTGACCTCCGCCGCAGCCACACACGACGGTGCGCGCAGCCAACTGCGTTGACGTCTGGGCCTGCTTCCAATGCATGCTCATCAGTTCTGGCCGCGCCGGGTCGGCGCCGGGCAGGGATTCGCAGTCGAGCAGGCTGAGGTAGACGCGGCCCGCGCCCGAGGCATGCGCCGCGCGGGCGGCCAGCAGGGCCGCGCCGGTCATGCCCGGTGCACCACCCAGCACGATCACGTCGCCAAAGCTGCCTTTGTGCTGGCCGTGCAGGCGCGGCTTCATCCAGCCAGCGCAGGCATTGGCCCCAAGCAAGTCGGCGTCAGCGGGGTGCCTCGGCTCGACACCGAGGTCGTCGAACCAGAGCCTGCCGACAGCCTCTCGCCCCGCGCCGGTGAAGAGGCCGGGCTTGAGCGTGAGGAGCGCCAGAGTGTGCTGGGCGCGCACCCAGTGCGTGCCCAGCGTCTGACCGGTGTCGGCGTTCAATCCGCTGGGCAGATCCAGCGCCAGCACCGGGCAGCGAGCGTGGTTCAAGGTGTCGATGGCCAGGCCCAATTCACCTTCGACCGGGCGGTTCACACCAATGCCGAGCAGTGCGTCCAGCGCCAGATCGAACGCTTGCTCGCTTTCGGGCAAGGTGTGGTGAATCTGCAGGCCGGCGGCCTGCGCCAAGTCCAGTGCCTGCGCTGCATCACCGGGCAGGCGGTCTGTCTGCGCCAGCAGACTCAGGTGCACGCTCTTGCCGGCCTGATGCAGCCAGCGCGCGGCGACGAGGCCGTCGCCGCCATTGTTGCCAGGCCCGCAGGCGATCCAGAGGGTCGAGGCATGCGGCGCCACCGCCAGCGCCAGACGCGCTGCCGCGAGACCCGCGCGCTCCATCAGGTGGTGCGGCGGCATGCTGGCCAGCGCGGCGCGCTCGATGGCGCGCGTGGCGGCGCTGCCATAGAGCGGCAGTTCGCGGTTGGCAGGCAATACCGGTTTGATCATCGGATTCGCCCCAGACGTTCGATACCCAGGCCCTCGACACTGACGCTGGGGCTGCGCCCTGCCACCTGATCGGCCAGCACGCGCGCTGATCCGCAGGCCAAGGCCCAGCCGCTGGCGCCGTGCCCCAGGTTCAGCCACAGCCCTTTGACGGCGCAGCCGCCCAGCACCGGCGGACCGTCGGGCAGCATGGGCCGCGCGCCCTTCCAGTGTTGCAGCTTGCTGTTTTGCGCTGCGCCTGGAAACCAGTCGTGCAAGACCTTGTACAGCGTGGCGATGGCACCTGGATGCATGGCCTTGGGCGCGCCGCCGAACTCGGCGCCGCCGGCCACGCGCACGCGTCGGCCGAGACGGCTGATGGCCACGTTGTAGCGCTCGTCCATCAACCCGGCGCGTGGTCCCAGATCGGGATGGGCCTCAAGTTGACGCAGTGGTGCGGTGATCGAATAGCCATACACAGGCACCATGGGCAAGCGCAGTCCGTGCGGCCGCAACAAGGCGTGCGCGCCCAGCGCTGCGCAGACTATCACCGCGTCGAACTCTTCCTGCTGCGGCGTCGCTGGCATGGGTTGGGTGGCGGGTCCCATGCTGCTGTTGCGTTCAATTTGTTCGCGCGATTCCTGCGTCGCCGTGTTCTCGACGGGCGGTGTGTACAGGTGCACGACGCGTGGCTTGGTGCCAGCCTCCACGCGCTGCACCGTGGTGTGAAAGCGGAACTGCGCGCCCAGGCGCTGGGCCTCGGTCTTCAGCAGGTGCGCGAACTCGCGGCAATTGCCGACTTCATCTTGGGGCCAGTGGATGCCCGCGTGCAGTGCGGTGTCGGCGCTCAGTCCGGGCTCGATCTGGCGACATTGCGGCCCGTCCAGCACCGTGGGGCGCCGGCCAAGATCGGTCAGCATCTGCAGGCCTGGCTGAGCCGCCGCCAGGTCGCGCGCGCTGCGCAACAGCACCAGCAAACCGTTGGCGCGCTCGTATTCGAGGTTCAAGCCCTTGGTCAGCGCATGCAGACGTTCGCGGCTGTATTCGGCCAGGGCGTGCATGCGCGCGCGGTTGTTCTGATAGATCTTGGGCTGGCTGGAACGCCAGGCACGCCACAGCCAGCGTAGGCTGGCCATGTCCATGTCGGCATGCATGCGCACGGGCGTATGGCCGCTGAACAAGTGCCTCAGTATCTTGGCGGGCAGACCGGGCTCGGCCCAGGGGCCTACACAGCCGGGCGACACCATGCCTGCGTTGGCAAAGCTGGTCTCGGCTGCGACGCTGCTGCCGCGCTCGAAAACGCTCACCTCATGTCCGTCGGCCGCCATTTCATACGCCGTTGTCACGCCGATGATGCCGGCGCCAATCACTGCAATTTTCATTTGTCGGTGGCTGCGGTCAACGGGCTTCGGTGCAGGTTGAGGGTGGCTTCGATCTGGACGGCCGCGTCGAGCACAGTATCGTCGCGCAAACTGCTGCTCCAAATCATCAGGCCGACGGGCATCTCGTTGTCGCCATGACAGGGAAGCGAGATCGCGCAACCGTCCAGCATGTTCACTATCGCAGGATTGCGCAGCAGCAGGGCGTTGACCGAAAAGAATTGTTCGTCGCTGGTCAGCAGCGGCGCGATTGCGGGTGCGACGATGGGCACGGTGGGGCTGAGCATGGCGTCGAAATCTTGCAGCACGGCTTGCATGCGTTCGATCCAGGCTTGGCGGCCGTTCAACACGGCGATGTAGTCGGCCGCACTCATTGGTTCGCCCAGGCGAATTCGTCGCGCCACGCGCGGGTCGTAATCGGCCTCGCGCTCACTCAGCCGTTGCTTGTGCCAGGCCCAGCTTTCGGCCGCGGGCAAGCTGCCACGCGCCAGCAGGGAGGTCAGTTCGAGCAGCGGCGCCACGCTGATGGTCGCAATCTGCGCACCGGCGTCGCGCAACCGCGCCAGCGTGCGCTCGAAGGCGTTGCTCACCGTCGCATCCATGCCGTCTTGCATGAGCTCCTTGGCCACCGCAAAACGGCGCGCGCTCAATGGGCGCTGGGTCAGGCGGACTTTTCGGCTCGCCAGGATTTCGTGCATCAAGACGGCGTCGCGCACCGACAAGGTGATGGCGCAAGTCGTGTCCAGGCTCGGCGAAAGAGGAATGCTGCCCTCATTGGGCGTCAGGCGCTGGGTGTTCTTGAATCCGACCAGGCCTTGCAGGGCAGCCGGAATGCGTATCGAGCCGCCCGTGTCCGATCCCAAGGTCGCCCAGGCGGCTCCCGCGGCTACGCTGACGGCGCCGCCCGATGTCGATCCGCCGGGTATGCGTGGCGTCGGGTCGAGCTTGAGCGTGGCCGGGTTGACCGGCGTGCCGTAATGAGGGTTGATACCCACACCCGAAAACGCAAATTCGCTCATATTGCAGTGCCCCAGCAAGGCCGCGCCGGCCTGGCGCAGGCGCGCCACGGCGGGACAGTCGAGTGCTGCTGGCGGGGCCGGGAGCATGGCGCGCGACGCAGCGGTACTGGGCCAGCCGGCCACGTCGAACAAGTCCTTGATGCTGATCGCCAGACCGGCCAGTGGTGGCAAAGGCAGGCCGGCTTGCTGCTGCAAGTCGATCGCCCGGGCCTGGGCCAAGGCGCTGTCGAACAAGGGACCCACAAAGGCAGCGGCACAGGCACGGCCTTTGGCAGCCAGCATGCTGGCTTGCATCAGCGCCGATGATTTGGCGGCCCCGTTGCGTACTGCGTCGGCCGCGCCGATCAGGTCATGTGTCATGGATGGTATAGAATCGAATGGTTTCGCCGGGCTTGGCTCGGTGGAACATAACACGCAGGCAACTGCGTGAATGACACGCGGACTTGCCACGTGATCAAGCAAACCCGGCTGCTGAAAGGTGTTGCGAAGCTTCCTGCGAAGCCCAGCAATTCAAGCCGGATTTTAGAACCAACCTTTGGAGTTGAAATATGTCAGTCACGATGCGCGAAATGCTGGAAGCCGGCGTCCACTTTGGTCACCAAACCCGCTTCTGGAACCCCAAGATGGCCCCGTATATCTACGGCCATCGCAACAAGATCCACATCATCAACCTCGAGAAGACGCTGCCCCTGTTCGAGGAAGCCATGAAGTTCGTGCGCCAGCTTGCCGCGCGCAAAGGCACGATTTTGATGATTGGCACGAAGCGCCAGGCGCGCGACGTGATCTCGCTCGAAGCTCAGCGCGCCGGCATGCCTTATGTCGACCAGCGCTGGCTGGGCGGCATGATGACCAACTTCAAGACGGTCAAGGGTTCGTTGAAGAGGCTCAAGGACATGCAAGCGCAGGTCGAAGCCGGCACCGAGTCGATGATCAAGAAAGAAGCCTTGCTGTTCCAGCGCAATCTGGCCAAGCTCGAAAAAGACATCGGCGGCATTCAGGACATGACCGCCTTGCCTGACGCCATGTTCGTGATCGACGTCGGCTACCACAAGATTGCCGTGGCCGAGGCCAAGAAGTTGGGCATTCCCGTGATCGGCATCGTCGACACCAACCACTCGCCCATCGGTATCGACTACGTCATTCCTGGCAACGATGACTCGTCCAAGGCCGTCGCGCTGTACGCCCGCGCCGTGGCTGACGCTGTCATGGCTGGCAAGGCCAACGCCGGCAATGAGGTCGTGCATGCGGTGGCGGCCGGTTCCGACGAGTTCGTTGAAGTGAACAACGAAGGCGCCTGAAGCCTTGGCGAAACCGCGAATACAGGGGCTGATTCAGCCCCTTTTTTTTAATGAGAATTGTTGTTGGTAGCGTCGTTGGTGTCCCGAATCGACCTCGCTGCCAGCCCAGATCAACGGAGATTCAATATGCCCGCAATTACCGCAAGCATGGTGGCCGAACTGCGCGCCAAGACCGACGCACCGATGATGGAGTGCAAGAGGGCGCTGACCGAGGCCGCAGGTGACATGGAGCGCGCTGAAGAACTGCTGCGCGTCAAACTCGGTTCCAAGGCCGGCAAGGCCGCCTCGCGCATCACCGCCGAGGGCGTGGTGACCGCATTTGTCGACGGCACCACGGGCGCACTCGTCGAGATCAACTGCGAAACCGACTTCGTGACCAAGAACGACAGCTTCCTGGCCTTTGCCAGAGCTTGCGCTGCCTTGATCGTCAAACACAATCCGGCCGATGTCGCTGCGCTGTCGGCACTTGCCTACGCGCAAGAAGGGTTCGGTCCCACGCTGGAAGATGTGCGCAAGGGTTTGATCGGCAAGATCGGCGAGAACATGACGATCCGCCGTTTCAAGCGCTATGCCGATGGCGGCAAGCTCGCGAGCTATCTGCACGGCACGCGCATCGGCGTGGTGGTCGAATTCGACGGCGACGACGTGGCCGCCAAGGATGTGGCCATGCATGTGGCCGCGATGAAGCCGGTGGCCTTGTCGTCAGCCGATGTGCCCGCATCACTGATAGAAAAAGAGCGCTCGGTGGCCTCGCAAAAGGCGGCCGAATCGGGCAAGCCCGCCGACATTGTTGCCAGAATGGTCGAAGGCTCGGTGCAGAAATACCTGAAGGAAGTGTCCTTGTTCAACCAGGCTTTCGTGAAGAACGACAAGCAGACGGTTGAGCAGATGCTCAAGGAGCGCGCCACCACCGTCAAGGGATTCACGATGTACGTGGTGGGCGAAGGCATCGAGAAGAAAGTTGACGACTTTGCCGCCGAAGTGGCGGCCCAGGTCGCGGCTGCCAAGGGGCAGTAAACCACCAAAGGGCGCCTTCTGGCGCCCTTTACACTTGAGGCCGGTGGCGGCGCGCACAAGGTCTGGCCGTCTCGGCGTCCATCACAGCAACTCCAGAGGTACGCATGCCCGCGCACAAACGAATTTTGCTCAAACTGTCCGGTGAAGCCTTGATGGGCGACGACGCCTACGGCATCAACCGCGCCACCATCGTGCGCATGGTGCGCGAGATTCAGGAGGTCACCGAGTTGGGCGTCGAGGTGGCGGTGGTGATCGGCGGGGGCAACATCTTCCGCGGGGTCGCGGGGGGGGCGGTTGGCATGGATCGCGCCACCGCCGACTACATGGGCATGCTGGCGACCGTGATGAACGCGCTGGCGCTGGCCGACACGATGCGTCAGGAAGGCATGACCGCGCGCGTCATGTCGGCCATCGGCATCGAACAGGTGGTCGAACCCTATGTGCGCCCCAAGGCCCTGCAATACCTCGAGGAAGGCAAGATCGTCGTGTTTGCCGCCGGTACCGGCAACCCTTTCTTCACGACCGACACCGCGGCAGCCCTGCGTGGTGCCGAGATCGGTGCCGAGATCGTGCTCAAGGCGACCAAGGTGGACGGCGTCTATTCAGCCGATCCCAAGAAAGATCCGAACGCGACACGCTACGCCCGCATCAGCTTCGACGAAGCCATCGCCAAGAACCTGCAGGTTCTCGATGCCACCGCGTTTGCGCTGTGTCGCGACCAGAAATTGCCCATCAAGGTGTTCAGCATCTTCAAGCCGGGCGCGCTCAAGCGCGTCGTGATGGGCGAGGACGAAGGTACGCTCGTCCACGTTTAATGGATGATTGAAGAGGGTCAGTTATGAGCATTGCAGACATCAAGCAAAACGCAGAGCAGAAGATGGCCAAGTCGGTCGAGTCCTTCAAGGGCGAACTGCACAAGATCCGCACCGGACGTGCCCACCCCGGCATCCTGGACCAGGTGCATGTGGATTATTACGGCTCCCTGGTGCCGATCAGCCAGGTCGCCAATGTGACGCTGCTCGATGCCCGCACGATCAGCGTGCAGGCCTGGGAAAAGAGCATGGCAGCCAAGATCGAGCGGGCGATTCGCGAGTCCGACCTGGGCCTCAATCCGGCCGCGCAGGGCGACTTGCTGCGCGTGCCCATGCCGGCCCTGACCGAAGAGCGCCGTCGCGATCTGACCAAGGTGGTGCGCAATGCCGGTGAAGACTGCCGCATCGCTGTGCGCAATCTGCGTCGCGATGCCAATGAACATGCCAAGAAACTGCTCAAGGACAAGCTGATCTCCGAAGACGACGAGCGCCGCAGCCTGGACGAAATCCAGAAGCTGACGAATGCGGTGATCGTCGAGGTCGACAAGCTGGTCTCGGGCAAAGAAGCCGAGATCATGGCGGTTTGAATTCAGCTTACCAAGTGAGCAGCAGCAGCGAGAGCAGCGTCGTGCCGCGCCACCTTGCCATCGTCATGGATGGCAATGGTCGGTGGGCCAAGAAGCGTCATCTGCCGCGCTTTTTCGGCCACAAGGCCGGCGTCGATACCTTGGTGAAGACGGTGCAGGCCTGCATCGACCGCAACATCGACTATGTGACCGTGTTCGCGTTCTCGTCCGAGAACTGGAAGCGTCCCAGCGACGAAGTGTCGGGTCTGATGGGACTGGTGTTGGCTGCGGTGTCGCGCTATCTCGCGCGCATGGGCAGCATGGGCGTGAGGATTCGCATCGTCGGCGACCGCGATGCCGTGTCCGACAAGCTGCGCGCCGCCTGGAACGAGGCCGAAACGGCGACCGCGCACAACACGAAGTTGACGCTTTCGGTCGCGTTCAATTACGGCGGCCGCTGGGATATCGTGCAAGCCTGCAAGCAGGCCATGCGCGCGGGGCTGAGCCCGGATCAGTTGGACGAGGCGACGCTGTCGGCGTTCATGGCGATGAATTACGCGCCCGACCCCGACCTCTTCATCCGCACCGGCGGCGAGGTGCGCATCAGCAACTTCATGCTCTGGCAGGTGGCGTACTCCGAGCTCGTGTTCTCCGACTGCCTGTGGCCCGAGTTCGGTGAGGCGCAGCTCGATGCCGCGATACAAGAATTTCGTCAACGCGACCGGCGTTTTGGCGGTGTCAAGACGGCGGACGCTGTGGCATCGACAGGAGCCTGAACATGCTCAAACAGAGGATTGTCACGGCCCTGGTGCTTTTGGCGATCCTGTTGCCAACGCTGGCTGCCGCCTCGCCTTGGCCGTTTGCCTTGCTGACCCTCGTCATGATCGCCGCGGCAGGCTGGGAGTGGGCGCGCTTGAATGGCTTGATGGGTCGGCACGCAATGCTGTATGGCGCGCTGACCGCTGCCGTTTGTGGCCTCACCCTCCTGAGCGTGGGCCTGCATGCCATGCCGCCATGGGTCTGGTGGGGCGTCAGCCTCGCCTGGGTGCTCGGTGGCGCGCAGGCATTGCGCCTGGGGCCCGCTGGTTGGCCGCATTTGGGGCTGACGCCGCGACTGCTGCTGGGCCTGCTGTGCCTGTGGGCGGCGTGGCTTGCCGTGGCGCAGGCCAAGGCCATGGGCATCAATTTTCTGCTCTCGATATTCTGTCTGGTCTGGATGGCCGACATCGCCGCCTACTTCGGTGGCCGCACCTTTGGCAAGCGCAAGCTGGCTGTCGCGATCAGTCCGGGCAAGAGCTGGGAGGGCGTCTGGAGCGGCATGCTGGGTGTCGTGGCGCTGGCCGTGGTCTGGGCCTTTGTGATCGACCGCCAAGTGGCCGTTGATGCGCCGAGCCTGTACCAGCTCTTGTTCGTCAAGTTCGGCTGGCTGATCGCCGTGCTGGCCTTGATGCTACTTTGCAGCATGAGCGTGGTCGGCGACTTGTTCGAGTCGCTGGTCAAGCGCGCGGCCGGCGCCAAGGACAGCAGCGCGCTCTTGCCCGGACATGGTGGCGTGCTGGACCGCATCGACGCGCTGTTGCCGGTGCTTCCTTTGGCGATGGCGCTGGCCGCGCATTCCAGGTGGCTCTGATATGACACCTTCCGAAAATCGCCAACGTGTCTGCGTGCTCGGCTCCACCGGCTCGGTCGGAGTGAATACGCTGGACGTAATTGCACGCCACCCTGAGCGCTTTGAAGTGTTCGCGCTCAGCGCGATGAGCCGGGTCGACGCCTTGTTTGCCCAATGCCTGCAGTGGCGCCCGCGTTACGCGCTGATGCCCGACGCGCAAGCGGCCGGCCAGCTGCGCGCGCGCTTGCGTGAGCAGGGCTTGCGCACTGAGGTGTTGGAGGGTGCCGCGGCGCTTGCCGAGATGGCCGCGCATGCCGAGGTCGATGTGGTGATGGCTGCCATCGTCGGTGCGGCGGGTCTGCAGGCCTGCCTGGCCGCGGCCCGCGCCGGCAAGCGCCTGCTGCTGGCCAACAAGGAGGCCTTGGTGGTGGGCGGCGCCTTGTTCATGCAGGCGGTAGAGCAGGGCGGCGCCACGCTGTTGCCCATCGACAGCGAGCATTCGGCCATCTTTCAATGCCTGCCCGAAGACCGCAAGACCTGGCCCCAGCGCATCGACCATATCGTGCTGACGGCCTCTGGCGGACCGTTCCTGCAGCGCGACCCGGCCAGCTTGCATGAGGTCACGCCCGATCAGGCCTGCGCGCACCCGAACTGGGTGATGGGGCGCAAGATCTCGGTCGATTCGGCCACCATGATGAACAAGGCGCTGGAGGTGATCGAGGCGCACTGGCTGTTTGGCCTTGAGCCAGAACAGATCAAGGTGGTGATTCATCCGCAAAGCATCATCCACTCGATGGTCGTGTGCCGGGACCACTCGGTGCTGGCGCAGATGGGCACGCCCGACATGCGCGTGCCGATCGCGTTCGGACTGTCGTTCCCCGAGCGCGTGGCGTCGGGTGCGGGCCGACTCGATCTGCTGAACACGCCGTCACTCAGCTTCGAAGAACCCAAGCTTGCACTGTTCCCGGGCCTGGCACTGGCCTGGGCGGCGCTCGCCGCTCCTCAGGGCAGTACCACGGTATTGAACGCTGCCAATGAAATCGCCGTGGCGGCCTTTCTGGCGCGTGAAATCCGCTTCGATCAGATCCACCATCTCAACGAGCAGACCTTGCAGGCCATCCACCCGCAGGCCGGAGATGCGGAGTCAGTGGCTGGCTTGCTGGCGCTGGACGGCCGGGCGCGCGCGTATGCGCAAGCCCTGGCGCGAGGTTGGCGCACATGATCAGCTTGCTGGCTTTCGTGGTGACACTGGGCGTGCTGATCATCGCGCACGAGTACGGGCATTACCGCGTGGCGCGCGCTTGTGGCGTCAAGGTGCTGCGTTTCTCGGTCGGTTTCGGCCGCGTCATCTGGCGCCGTCAACGCAGTCCGGCCGACACCGAATTCACGGTTTGCGCGCTGCCGTTGGGCGGCTATGTACGCATGCTCGACGAGCGCGAGGGACCGGTGCCCGATGAAGAGCGCAGTGCAGCCTTCAACAACAGGCCTTTGATGCAGCGCACCGCCATCGTGGCCGCCGGTCCGCTGGCCAATCTGCTGCTGGCCGTGCTGCTGTATGCCGCCGCCAATTGGATTGGCGTTGACGAGCCCAAGGCGGTGCTCGGTTCGCCCGCACCCGACAGCCTGGCCGAGCGTGCGGGCATGCGAGCGGGCGACTGGGTGCAGGCGACATCCAGCGACGGCGCGGCCTGGGACGAATTGCGCTCCTTGCCGGAACTGCGCTGGCAACTCACGCGCGCGCTGAGCAACGGCGAGCCGCTTTACCTCTCGTTGACCGATCGCGCCGGTCACGCGCGTCGCAGCGTGTTGCTCGATACAGGCAGCTTGCACAGCATGGAACTGGACGCCAAGCTGATGCGCAGAATCGGCCTGGGCGGGCCTTTCAGCGAGCCGGTGCTGGGCGAGGTCAAGGCTGCTGGGGCTGGCGCCAAGGCGGGCTTGCGCGCGGGCGACCGCGTCTTGTCCATCGATGGCGCACCCATCAGTGACGCGGCCATGCTGCGTGAGCGCATACGCGAGTCGGTGGTGAAGGGTGAGACGCACAGTGCGCTGTGGCGGGTCGAGCGCGCGGGTCAGGTGCTTGACCTGCCGGTCAAACCCGCAGTGGTCGATGAAGGCCCGCGCAAAATCGGGCGCATCGAAGCTTTCGTCGGCTCGCCACCCGAGATGGTCAAGGTCGATTACGGCCTCATCGAGGGTTTTTCCAGGGGCGCACAGCACACCTGGGAGGTGTCGAGCATGACGCTCAAGATCTTCGGCCGCATGCTGATCGGTGAGGCCTCGCTGCGCAATTTGAGCGGCCCTATCACCATCGCCGACTATGCCGGACAGTCGGCCCGGCTCGGAGTGTCTTATTATCTCGGCTTTCTGGCGATGGTGAGCGTCAGTCTGGGGGTGTTGAACTTGATGCCTCTGCCCATGCTCGATGGTGGGCATCTCATCTTTTTCCTTTTCGAGGGAGTGACCGGCCGACCGGTTTCCGACTGGTGGTTGAAATGGCTGCAGCGCGCGGGTGCGTTCGTGATGCTGCTGATGATGTCACTGGCTCTTTCCAACGACGTGGCCCGCTTGATGGGCCTGCACTGATCACCTCATGCCATCATCCTTTCGCTTCGATTTGCGCCTGCGTCCCTCGCTCCTGACGATCGCACTGGCTGCTGCCTTGCAGTCCGGCAATGTCTGGGCTGTGGATCCCTTTGTGCTGAAAGACATTCGCGTTGAGGGACTGCAACGTACCGACCCCGGCACGGTGTTCGCCTCATTGCCGTTTCGCATCGGTGACACGTACAACGACGAAAAGGGCTCGGCCGCCTTGCGTGCGCTGTTCGCCACCGGCTTGTTCAAGGATGTGCGCATCGCCATCGACGGCCTGTCGGTGGTCGTCTATATCGAGGAGCGGCCGGTCATTGCCAACGTCAGCTTCGTCGGACTCAAGGAATTCGACACCGAGGCGCTGACCAAGTCGCTGAAGGAAGTCGGCATCGGCGAGGGGCTGCCCTTTGACAAGGCGCTGGCGGACCGCGCCGAGCAGGAACTCAAGCGCCAGTACCTGACACGCAGTCTGTACGGCGCCGAGGTCGTGACGACGATCACCCCGATCGAGCGCAATCGCGTGAATGTGAGTTTTTCCGTGTCCGAGGGCGAGCCCGCCAAGATCGGCCAGATCCGCATTCTGGGCAGCAAGGTGTTTTCGGAATCGACGCTGGCGGCCCTGCTGGAGCAGACCAGCAGCGGCTGGTTGACCTGGTACACCAAGACCGACCGCTACTCGCGCTCCAAACTCAATGCCGATCTGGAAACACTGCGCTCGTACTACCTGAACCGTGGCTATCTGGAGTTCGCGGTCGAATCGGCGCAGGTGACGATCTCTCCCGACAAGCAAAGCATCAGCATTTCGATCACGGTGCATGAGGGGCAGCCCTACACCGTCACCGCGGTGAAGATGGAGGGCGAATACTTCGGACGCGAAGAGGACTTCAAGCGCCTGATCCTGCTCAAGCCCGGTCAAGCCTACCGCGGCGAATTGGTGGCGCAGACGACGCGTGCCTTCAGCGACCTGTTCGGCTCTTACGGCTACGCCTTCGCGCGCATTGACAGCCGTCCCGACATCGACCGCAGCACCGGACAGGTGGTGGTCACCTTCATCGCCGAGCCGCAGCGCCGCGTCTATGTGCGGCGCATCAATGTGTCGGGCAACTCACGCACGCGCGACGAGGTCGTGCGCCGCGAGTTCCGTCAGTTCGAATCGGCCTGGTATGACGGGCAGCGCATCAAGCTGTCGACGGATCGGGTGAACCGCCTCGGCTACTTCAGCGATGCCACCGTCGAGACCAACGAAGTGGCCGGCGCGCCCGACCAGGTGGATCTGACGGTGACGGTGAAAGAAAAACCCACCGGCGCGATCTCGGTGGGTGCGGGATATTCGAGCGCGCAAAAACTCAGCTTCACCGGTTCGATCAAGCAAGACAATGTGTTCGGCTCGGGCCATTACCTTGGCATTGAAGTCAACACCGGCCTGACCGGACGGGCGCTGGTGTTGAGCACGGTCGACCCCTACTTCACGGTGGACGGCGTATCGCGTGCGCTCGACCTGGGCTATCGCACCGTGCGCCCCTACAACAATCTCGGCGAAACCTACGAGTACCAGACCTATAGCGCGGGCATCCGGTTCGGCGTGCCGATGAACGAGTTCGATACGGTGTTTCTGGGCCTGGGCTACGAGCGCACCAAGATCACCACCGACAAGGGCTTGCCTGAGAATCTGAACCGGTATCGCGAGCAGTTCGGTGCGGTCAGCGTCGCCCTGCCGTTGACTGTGGGTTGGCAGCGCGACGAGCGTGACAGCGTGTTGGCCCCCACGGCAGGCAAGCTGCAACGCGTCAATCTGGAATTGAGCCCGGCAGGCGACACGCGTTTCGCACGTGCCAATCTGCAGTACCAGCAATATTTTCCCTTGATCTCGCGCTTCACCTGGGGGTTGAACGCCGAACTCGGCTGGGGCACCGGCCTGGGCGGGCGTCCGTATCCGGTGTTCAAGAACTTCCAGGGCGGCGGCCTGGGCTCGGTGCGGGTGTTCCAGCCCGGCACGCTGGGTCCGGTGGACATTACCAACTCCTATATTGGTGGCAACCGCCGCGTCAACATCAACGCCGAACTGTATGTGCCCGTGCCTGGCGCCGGCAACGACAAGTCGTTCCGTCTGTTCGGCTTCTTCGACGCCGGCAATGTGTGGGCGGAGCACGAAAAAATATCGGCGTCGGACTTGCGCACGTCGATTGGAGTTGGCATAAGCTGGATATCTCCGATGGGTCCGTTGAAGCTCAGTTGGGGAACGCCGTTGCGCAAGAAGCCGACGGATAGAATCGAGAAACTTCAATTCCAGATCGGGACTGCATTCTGATGAAGAGCACGCTGCTGAAATCCCTGGCCTTTGCGGTCATGGTGTCCTTGCCTGCGACGGTATTGTTGGCGCAGGAGTTGAAGATCGGCTATGTGAACAGCGAACGCGTGCTGCGCGAGGCCAACTTGGCCAAGGCGGCACAGATGAAGCTGGAGGCCGAGTTCGGCAAGCGTGACAAGGATCTCAAGGATCTTGAGATTCGCGTGCGTGCTGCCGCCGACAAGCTGGAAAAAGAAGCGCCGACGCTGTCCGACGCCGAAAAGGGCCGCCGCCAGCGCGATCTGATCGAGCAAGACCGCGATATGCAGCGCAAGCGCCGCGAGTGGCAGGAGGACCTGACCCAGCGCAAGAACGAAGAACTCTCGAACGTGGTGGAACGCGCCAACCGCGTCATCAAGCAGATTTTCGAGAACGACAAGTACGACCTGATCGTTCAGGATGCGCTGCACGCGAGCAACCGGGTGGACATCACCAAGCGGGTGATCGACGCGCTCAACGCTCAGGGCGGCAAGTGATCTGCGGTGATTGAAGTCGAACTGGGTGAACTGATCGCCGCGCTGGGCGGCGAATTGACAGGGAACCCGGGTCTCAAAGTCACGCGCCTGGGCCCGCTCGAATCCGCCGACGCGCAGACGCTGTCGTTCCTCGCCAATCCGCGCTACCAGGCGCAGTTGCTCACCACCCGAGCCGGCTGCGTGATCGTGGCGCCGGCGATGCGCGACGCGGCCAGCGCGCGGGGTGCCGCCATCGTCACGCCCGACCCCTATCTCTACTTCGCGCGCTGCACCCAATGGTGGGCCAAAGCGCTTCGACCCACCCGCGCTGCCAGCGTCCACCCGACGGCGGTGATCGATGCCAGTGCCGAGATCGGTGCAGACGTCGACATCGGCGCCTTGGCGGTGATCGAGGCGGGCGCCCGGATCGGCGCAGGCGCCAGCATCGGCGCGCATGCGGTGGTGGGCGCGCGCGCGCACGTGGGCGAGGGCAGTCGATTGAGTTCTGGCGTCACTGTCGGTTTCGACTGCGTCATCGGGCAACGCTGCATCGTGCACAGTGGGGTGGTGATCGGCGCCGACGGCTTTGGCTTTGCACCCGACGCCGGGCGCTGGGAAAAGATTGAACAGCTGGGCGCGGTGCGCATCGGCGACGACGTCGAGATCGGTGCCAATACCTGCATAGACCGCGGCGCGCTGAGCGACACCGTGATCGAGGACGGTGTCAAGCTCGACAATCTGATCCAGATCGGTCACAACGTGCGCATCGGTGCGCATACCGCCATGGCGGGCTGTGTCGGCGTGGCGGGCAGCGCGCATATCGGCGCACACTGCACGGTGGGCGGCGGCGCCATCGTGCTGGGGCACCTCACTCTGGCCGATGGCGTCAACATATCGGCGGCCACGGTGGTGACGCGATCAATTGCCAAGGCAGGAACCTACAGCGGCGTGTTTCCGTTCGATGACAATGCGGCATGGGAAAAGAACGCCGCCACGCTCAAACAACTGCACTCGTTGAGGGAACGCCTGCGCGCCCTGGAACGCATGCTTGAAGAGAAGAACTCCTCATGATCGACATTCATCACATCCTCAAACGCCTGCCGCACCGTTATCCGATGCTGATGGTCGACAGGGTGCTCGAACTTGAAAAGGGCAAGCGCATTCGCGCCATCAAGAACGTCACCATCAACGAGCCGTTCTTCGTGGGCCATTATCCGAAGCGACCTGTCATGCCGGGTGTCCTGATGATTGAAGCGCTGGCGCAGGCGGCAGCCATTCTGGCGTTTGAATCGGGCGAAGCCGTGCTGGACGAAAACACCGTGTATTACTTCGTGGGCATCGACGGCGCACGCTTCAAGCGTCCGGTCGAGCCCGGCGACCAGCTCACGCTGGACGTGACCCTGGGGCGCTCCAAGGCGGGCATCTTCAAATTCTCGGCGCGCGCCTCGGTGGGTGACGAGCTCGCGGTCGAGGCCGAGCTGATGTGCGCCGTGCGGCGTGTCGGGGCATAAGAGCGCAGGACGAGCCCGATGGCACAGATTCATCCTACCGCCCTGGTTGATGCCAAGGCCGAACTCGCCGAGTCGGTGTCGGTCGGGCCCTACACCATCATCGGCCCCGAGGTGCAGATCGGCGAAGGCACAAGCATCGGCCCGCACTGTGTGCTGCAGGGGCGCACACGCATCGGCCGCGACAACCGCATCTTCCAGTTCAACTCGATAGGCGCGGTGCCGCAGGACATGAGCTTCGGCGGCGAGCCGACCGCGCTCGAGATTGGCGAGCGCAACACCATCCGCGAGTTCTGCACCATCAACCTGGGCACGCTGAAGGAGGATGGCGTGACGCGTGTCGGGTCGGACAACTGGATCATGGCGTACGTGCACATTGCGCACGATGTGGTGCTCGGCAGCCACACGGTGCTGGCCAACAATGCCACGCTGGCCGGCCACGTTCATGTCGGCGACTGGGCCACCATTGGCGGCCTGACCGGCGTGCACCAATTCGTGCATGTCGGCGCGCACGCGATGGTCGGCTTTCAAGCACGCATCGCGCAGGATGTGCCGCCGTTCCTGACGGTGGAAGGCAACCCGCCGGCGGTGCGTGCGGTCAATCTGATTGGCTTGCGCAGGCGCGGTTTTACGGCCGAGCGCATTGCCACCATCAAGCAGATGCACAAGCTCTTGTACCGCTCGGCGCTCACGCTGGAGCAGGCCGTGGCCGAGATCAAGGTGCTGCGCGGGCGGGCATTCGGCGAGGAGGGCGATGACGTTACCGCGATGCTCGATTTCATCGCCGGCGCAAAGCGCGGCATCGTGCGTTGATATGACGGCAGCGGCGCCACGTTTGGCGATGGTCGCCGGCGAGGCTTCGGGTGACCTGCTGGCTGGGTTGCTGCTGGCCGGACTGCGCGAGCGCTGGCCGGCGCTGAGGGCGCAGGGCATCGGCGGGGCGCGCATGGCGGCGCAAGGCTTCGAGGCCTGGTGGCCGCATCACAAGCTGTCGGTGTTCGGCTATGTGGACGCCTTGCTGCACTTGCGGGAGATCATCGGCATACGCCGCCAACTGGCCAGACGCTTGCTCGCGAACCCGCCGACACTGTTCATCGGCGTCGACGCGCCCGACTTCAACTTTGGTCTCGAGGCGCAATTGCGCTCTGCGGGTGTCAAGACCGTGCATTTCGTTTGTCCGTCGATCTGGGCCTGGCGCGCCGAGCGCGTGCGCAAAATCGCGCGCTCGGTCGATCATGTGCTGTGCCTGTTCCCCTTCGAGCCGGCCTTGCTCAAGGCGCACGGCATCGACGCCACCTATGTGGGCCATCCGCTGGCCGATGCAATTGCCCTGGAGCCGCCCAAGGCGGCGAGCCGCGCCGCGCTGGGCATCGGCGCTGACGAGCTTGTGGTGGCGCTGCTGCCTGGCAGTCGGCGCAGCGAGATCCATTTCATCGCCAAGCCCTTGCTGCAGGCCGCCGCGTTGTTGCAGCAGGCCCGACCGGGCTTGCGTTTCGTGATGCCGGTGGCGCCCGGCCTGCGGGGCCTGATCGAACCACTGGTGCAGCGTTATGGGCAAGCGCTTCGATTGCAGTTGCTGGAGGGGCGCTCGCACGAGGCCCTGGCGGCCTGCGATGTGACCCTGGTGGCCAGCGGCACGGCCACGCTGGAGGCGGCGCTGTTCAAGCGCCCGATGGTGATCGCCTACCGCATGCACTGGCTCAATTGGCTGCGCATGCGCGGCCGCCGGCTGCAGCCCTGGGTGGGTTTGCCCAATGTGCTGGCGGGCGAATTTCTGGTGCCCGAGTTGCTGCAAGATCGGTGCACCCCGCAGGCCCTGGCGGACGAGACACTGGCGTGGTTGGACGACCCGGTGCGCAGCCAGGCGGTGCAGGCCAGATTCATGGAGCTTCATCTTCAATTGCGATGCAACACCGCCAAGCGTGCTACCGATGCGATCACGAAAATCATCCAGAAAACCTAAGGTTCTCGACCAACGCTGGAATGGCATCGCGCTGATGGCCGGTGTCGATGAGGCCGGCCGCGGCCCGCTGGCCGGGCCGGTGGTGGCGGCCGCCGTGATGCTCGATGAGCTCCAGCCGATCAAGGGCCTGAGAGACTCGAAGATCCTGAGCGAGCGCACGCGCGAACGTCTGTTCGACGAAATCCGCGCGAAGTCCTTGTGCTGCTGTATTGCGCAGGCCAGCGTGGAGGAAATAGACCGCCTCAACATCCTGCAGGCGACTCTGCTGGCCATGCAGCGCGCGGTGGCCGGACTGCGTCTGAAGCCCAGCAAGGTGCTGGTGGACGGCAACCGCCTGCCCGAGTTGACGGTGCCGGCCGAGGCCATTGTCAAGGGCGACACCAAGGTGGCGGCGATTTCGGCCGCGTCCATCCTTGCCAAGGTCTATCGCGACCGCCTGTGCGTCAGCATGCACGAGACCTATCCGCAATACGGATTTGCCACCCACAAAGGCTATCCGACCACAGAACACTTGAACGCGCTGCGTGAGCATGGTGCGTGTGATTGGCACCGACGCAGCTTCGCACCGGTGCGCCTGAGCCTGGCAGAAGGGCAGTGATGCAAGCCCGACACATCACTTCGCGCGACAACCCCTTGCTGGCACGCCTGCGCAAACTCTCGCTCGACCCCGGCGCCTATCGCCAACTCGGGTCGATCTGGCTGGAGGGGGACCATCTGGCGCGTGCCTGCGTGCAGCGCGGTCATGCGGTGTTGCAGGCGGTGGTGACCGAGGAGGGCTGGGCCCGACCCGGACTGCGCGCGCTGGCGCAACAAGCGCCGAAAGTGGTGGTGGTACCGAGCGCTTTGTTCAAAGGCATCAGCGGCCTGGAGTCCCCGGCCGAACTGGGTTTCGAGGTGCCGTATCGGGACGCCGAGCAACTGGTGCCAGGTCTTGACAGCGTGGTGCTTGATCGCCTGCAAGACGCCGGCAACGTGGGCAGCATTCTGCGCAGCGCCGCAGCCCTGGGCGTGCGTCAGGTGCTGGCCTTGAAGGGCACGGCGGCGCTGTGGTCGCCCAAGGTATTGCGCGCCGGCATGGGTGCGCACTTTGCGTTAACCCTGGTCGAGGGCTTGAACCTGGCCGACCTGGACCGCCTGCAGCTGCCGCTGGTGGCAACCAGTTCGCACGCAACGCAAGACTTGCACCAGCAGCGCCTGCCACGACCCTGCGCCTGGGTGCTGGGCCACGAAGGGCAGGGCATCAGCACCGACTTGATGGCGCGCTGCGCGCTGACCGTGCGCATTGCGCTGCCGGGTGGCGAAGAGTCGCTCAATGTCTCCAGCGCTGCGGCCATCTGTCTGTATGAATCATTGCGTCAGCACTTGACCGCGCGTCAATAGATGCCGCGCGCATCGGGTTTGATGTCACGCATCACGGTGGCTGAAATCTCTTCGATGGATTTGTGCGTGGATGACAGCCAGGCAATGCCTTCGCGCTTCATCATCGCCTCGGCCTCGTTCACCTCATAGCGGCAGTTGCTCAGCGAGGCGTATTTGCTGCCCGGGCGGCGCTCGTTGCGGATCTGGCTGAGCCGATGCGGGTCGATGGTCAAGCCAAAACAGCGCTGCCTGTGGGTTTCCAGCATGGAGGGCAGCTTGCCGCGTTCGAAATCCTCCGGAATGAGCGGGTAGTTGGCCGCCTTGATGCCGTGCTGCATGGCCAGGTAGAGCGAGGTCGGTGTCTTTCCGCAGCGGCTCACGCCCACCAGAATCACGTCGGCCGACTCGATATTGCGCGACGACTGGCCGTCGTCATGCGCGAGCGAAAAATTGATGGCCTCAATGCGGTCGTGGTATTCCTGGCTGCGCGAGACGTCCGAAAAGCGCCCGACGCGGTGATTCGATTTGACCTTGAACTCGGCTTCCAGCGGTTCGATGAAGGTATTGAACATGTCCAGCACCAGGCCGTCGCAATGGTTCTTCACGACATCAAGCACGTCCTTGTTCACCAGAGTTGCAAACACCACCGGCCGTCTGCCGTCGCTCTTGCCCAGCGCATTGATCTCTTCCACCACTTGCAGCGCCTTCTCGGGCGAGTCAATGAACGGGCGGCGCACCAGGCGCGGCTTGCCCGGAAACTGGGCGAGTATCGACTTGCCGAAGGTCTCGGCCGTGATGGCGGTGCCGTCCGAGACGAAATAGACGTTGCGGTTGGGCATGGTTGGGCTTTGAAGGCTGCGAAGATTCACATCATAGGAGTCCCGGCCGCGTAGAATCACCGTCAACTATCCCGCAAAGTCCAGCCGTGCGAACAACCCCCCTCCAATCAAAAGCAAAAAATGGGTGGATGCCTCTGCGCAAGGCCCCGGGCCGGGCCGTCGCGCATGGCATGGCGAGCTCCGACGCGGGAACACTGCATTTTCAACCTTACGGAGTTTTCCCATGTCTGCACTTTATGAGGCGACCGCCCTGGTCGTACCGTTTGAGCACCTGAGAATGAGTGATGTCGAGGTCGTCGGCGGCAAGAACGCCAGCCTCGGCGAGATGATCTCCCAGTTGTCGGCCAGCGGCGTGCGAGTACCCGGCGGATTTGCCACCACCGCGCATGCGTTTCGGGCGTTTCTTGAATTCGCAGGGCTTGACGAGCGCATCAAGAAGCGCTTGTCGACGCTGAACACCGACGACGTGCGCGCGCTGGCCGAGGCAGGCGCCGAAATCCGCGCCTGGATCGAGGCCCAGCCCTTCCCAGCCGACCTCGAGGCAGCGATCCGCAGCGAGTTTGCCCGTATCAGCGCCGACAGCCCGCAGGCCTCGTTTGCGGTGCGCTCGTCGGCCACGGCCGAAGATCTGCCCGACGCGTCGTTTGCCGGCCAGCAAGAGAGCTTCCTGAATGTGACCGGCATCGAGACCGTGCTGCTCAAGCTCAAGCATGTGTTTGCGTCGCTCTACAACGACCGCGCCATCAGCTACCGCGTGCACAAGGGCTTCGAGCACAGCGAGGTGGCCTTGTCGGCCGGTGTGCAGCGCATGGTGCGCTCCGACCTCGGGTCGGCAGGTGTGGCGTTCACGATCGATACCGAGTCGGGCTTCCAGGACGTGGTGTTCATTACATCGAGCTTCGGCCTGGGCGAGACCGTGGTGCAAGGCGCGGTGAACCCGGACGAGTTCTACGTGCACAAGCCCGCGCTGGCGCGTGGCAAGTTCCCGGTAATTCGCCGCAATTTGGGCTCCAAGCTGATTCGCATGGAATTCGCGTCGCCCGAAGAGGTGGCTGCCAGCGGGCACCTGGTGAAAACCGTGGACACCGTGCCCGAGCAGCGCAACCGCTACTCGCTGAACGACGCCGAGGTGATCGAGTTGGCGGGCTACGCCTTGACCATCGAGAAGCACTATGGCCGTCCCATGGACATCGAATGGGGGCGTGACGGCATCGACGGCCACATCTACATTCTCCAGGCGCGTCCTGAGACCGTAAAGAGCCAGGCCGATGGCAAGAACGAACTTCACTACAAGCTCAAGGGACACAGTGCCGTGCTCGCCGAGGGGCGCGCCATCGGTCAGAAGATCGGCACCGGCCCGGTACGCCTGGTGCACAGCATCGCCGAGATGGACCGGGTGCAACCGGGCGACGTGCTGGTGACCGACATGACCGACCCGAACTGGGAGCCGGTGATGAAGCGCGCTGCGGCGATCGTGACGAACCGCGGCGGACGCACCTGCCACGCGGCCATCATCGCGCGCGAACTGGGCATTCCGGCCGTGGTCGGCTGTGGCGACGCCACTGAAAGGCTCAAGGACGGCCAACTGGTGACGGTGGTCTGCTCCGAAGGCGACACCGGCCACATCTACGACGGCTTGCTGGAAACCGAGATCACTGAAGTCATGCGCGGCGAGATGCCGTATTGCCCGGTCAAGATCACGATGAACGTAGGCAATCCGTCGCTGGCCTTCAACTTCGCCCAGATGCCCGGTGCGGGTGTGGGTCTGGCGCGCCTGGAATTCATCATCAACAACAATATCGGCGTGCATCCGAAGGCGATTCTGGATTATCCGAACGTGGACGCCGAGTTGAAGAAGGCCGTGGAGAGCGTCGCGCGTGGCCACGCCTCGCCGCGCGCCTTCTACGTGGACAAGCTGGTGGAGGGCATTGCCACCATTGGCGCGGCGTTCTGGCCGCGGCCTGTGATCGTGCGGCTGTCCGACTTCAAGAGCAACGAGTACCGCAAGCTCATTGGCGGCTCACGCTATGAGCCCGACGAAGAGAACCCGATGCTGGGTTTTCGTGGCGCCTCGCGTTACATCAGCGGCGACTTCAGCGATGCCTTTGCCATGGAGTGCGAAGCGCTCAAGCGCGTGCGCAGCGACATGGGACTGAGCAATGTCGAAATCATGGTGCCCTTTGTGCGCACGGTGCGCCAGGCCGAACGCGTCATCGACATGCTGGCCGAACGTGGCCTCAAGCGCGGTCAGGACGGCCTGCGCATCATCATGATGTGCGAGGTGCCGAGCAACGCCATACTCGCCGACCAGTTTCTGGCCCATTTCGATGGCATGTCGATCGGGTCGAACGACCTGACCCAACTGACATTGGGGCTGGATCGCGACTCGGGCCACGAGCAGCTGGTGGGCGATTTTGATGAACGCGATCCGGCCGTGAAGGCCTTGATTTCTCGCGCCATCGCGGCGTGCCGCGCGACCGGCAAATACGTCGGCATTTGCGGCCAGGGGCCGAGTGACCATCCCGACTTTGCCGATTGGCTGGCGCAGGAAGGCATCGAGTCGATGTCGCTCAATCCCGACTCGGTGGTCGAGACCTGGATCCGCCTGTCCAAGCGCTGAGTCGGGATCGATGGCAGGCCTGTGGGCAGGCAAGTCACCTGCCCACCCGTGCCGAAACCCGGGCGCGGGTAGATCTGGATAGTCAGTGCGTGCGCCATCGCCATCATGTCGCATGGGCGCAATGACAGTGGCCGGAGGCGAGCGGACAAACATGCAAGGTCAGATCTTGAATTTGCCGGAGCGGCTGCGCAGCGGCGGAGCGCAATCGAATCGGCATCCGAATGTCTGAGCCATTGCAGCACGGTCTTGCCAAGGCGCAGGCGTCCGGGGACAACGCCGGCGGGCGCGGTTTCAAGCGGCGGCTCGACAAGATCTACGGCTTGTATACGCTTGGCTTCATCGCGTTTGTGCTGGGCCTGGCCGTGCTGGAGCGGGCCGGCCTGTCCAAGACCGGTCTGGGTCTCATCTTTCTGCTGGCGCCGGTGCTGCTCTATGCCTTCATCGGCATCATCAGCAGGACCACCGATCCGGCCGAATACTATGTGGCGGGTCGGCGCGTGCCGGCCGTCTACAACGGCATGGCGATTGCGGCCGATTGGATGAGCGCTGCGTCCTTTCTAGGCTTGGCCGGCAGCTTGTATCTGTCGGGGTACTCGGGGCTGGCGTTCGTGCTGGGCTGGACCGGCGGCTATTGTCTGGTGGCCTTGCTGCTTGCCCCCTATTTACGCCAGTTCGGCGAGTACACGATTCCTGATTTTCTGGGTGCCCGCTATGCCGGCAATCTGGTGCGCGGCGTGGCGATCGTGGCCACACTGCTGTGCTCGTTCACCTATGTGGTGGCACAGATCTACGGGGTGGGACTGATCACGACGCGCCTGACCGGGCTGACCTTCGAGATCGGCGTGTTTGTGGGTCTGGGCGGCGTGCTGGTGTGCTCGTTTCTGGGCGGCATGCGCGCGGTGACCTGGACCCAGGTGGCGCAGTACATCATCATCATCATTGCCTATCTGGTTCCGGTGGTCTGGCTGTCGGTCAAGCAGACCGGCATTCCCGTGCCACAACTGGTCTACGGATACCAGCTGCAAAAAGTCAGCGCGCGTGAACAGGAGCTGATGCACGATCCCAAAGAGCTTGAAGTCATGCAGATCTTCGCTCAGCGTGCCAGGCAGTTCGAAGAGAAGTTGGCTGACGTGCCCGTGGCGCTGGCCATGGACCGGGCTAGAGCGAGCGAGCGTGTCGCCGAACTCAAGCGCAACGAAGCCGGCCTGGCACGTGTGCAGGCCGCCGAAAAGGCCTTGGGTGCACTGCCCAAGAACGTTGCCGAAGCGCAAGACAGCTGGGCCAAGGCCAAGCTCGCCAATGAGGCGCGCGCCAAGCCGCTGGCCGGCATGCAGGCCCATGCCCGACAATTTGACGGCGATCCCAACGGCGACGCGAAGGCGCAGCGCGCTTATGACATCTCTCGCCTGAATTTTCTCGCCCTGGTTTTTTGTCTGATGGTGGGTACGGCCGGCTTGCCGCACATCCTGATGCGCTGCTACACCACGCCATCGGTGCGCGAGGCGCGCGAATCGGTCACCTGGTCGCTGTTCTTCATTACCTTGCTGTACGTGACGGCGCCCGCGCTGGCGGTGATGGTGAAGTTCGAGGTGTTCAACGGGCTGGTGGGCGCGCGTTTTGATCAACTGCCTATCTGGATTGCGCAATGGTCCAAGGTGGATCCCAGTCTGCTGTCGGTCAGCGATGTGAATATGGACGGCATCCTGCAGCTGGGCGAGATCTCGATTGGCGGTGACATCATCATGCTGGCGACACCCGAGATTGCCGGTTTGCCCTATGTCGTGTCAGGCATGGTGGCGGCGGGCGGCTTGGCAGCGGCACTGTCAACCGCGGACGGATTGCTGCTGACCATCTCCAGCGCGCTGTCGCATGATTTTTACTACCGCATGGTCAATCCGGGCGCATCGGCCTCGCGGCGGGTCACGATATCCAAGACCTTGCTGCTCGTCGTGGCGCTGACGGCGGCCGCCGTGGCGGTGCAAAAGCCGGCCGACATCCTGTTCCTGGTCGCGGCGGCGTTCTCGTTTGCCGGGGCGGCATTCTTCCCGGCCTTGGTGTTGGGTGTGTTCTGGAAGCGCGCCAACAGCTGGGGTGCCGTGTCGGGCATGGTGGCCGGGCTGGGCATCACTTGCTTTTATCTGGCCACCACGAACCCCTGGCTGCACGGACTGCTGGGCCTGCGTGCGCCGATCGAGCTGTGGTGGGGCATTCAGCCGATCTCGGCCGGTGTGTTCGGCGTGCCACTGGGCTTTGCCGTGATGGTGGTCGTGAGTCTGTTGACGCCCAAGCCGTCCGACGCCGAAGTGCAATTGGTCGACCGGGTGCGCATGCCGAATCGCGGGGACTATTCGGCTCCGTGACGGGGCCCGGGCCCGGCCGCTGGTGGTGGTCAGGCTATAATCCGCCGCTTCACCTTGCCGTCCGTGCGACTTTGACGCTGCACAGACGGCTTCCATGTCGGAACCCATAAGGAGTAACTATGCGTCATTACGAGATCATTCTGCTGATCCATCCGGATCAGAGCGAACAAGTTCCAGCCATGCTGGAACGCTACAAGGCCTTGATCACCGCAGGTGGTGGCAAGGTGCATCGTCTGGAGGACTGGGGGCGTCGTCAGATGGCCTACATGATCCAGAAGCTGGCCAAGGCCCACTATCTGTGCCTGAACATCGAGGTCGGCAATGATGTGCTGACCGAGCTGGAGACGGGTTTCCGCTTCAACGACGCTGTGCTGCGCCACCTCACGGTGCTCAAGCCCACGGCTGAAACGGCGCCGTCGGTCATGATGAAGTCGGTCGAGCGCGACGAGGCCCGCAAGGCGCCGGCGCAGGAAGCGACTGCCTGAAGTCCATCCTTGCGAGCCCAGTCAGACGCAGCGCGCCATGAACCAGCTGGTTCTGAACGCGCAGTTGCTGGAGCGAGGCGCTGTGAGATACACCCCCGCCGGTCTGCCCGCCATCGACATGTGCCTGAAGCACGAGTCGCAGGTTCAGGAAGCCGGAGCCCCGCGCAAGGTCTCGATGGAGATCAAGGCGGTGGTCATCGGAGCCTTGTCACAGCGGGTCAGCGGGTTGGGAATCGGAGAGGCGGCTTGTTTCACAGGCTTTCTCGCTGCCCAGCGCAACGGCCGCGGAACGGTGTTTCACATCACCGCACTGGACTGAAAGCTCGCATGGTTGTTTTTGTTTGTTCCGGATTGAATTGAAAGAGGTCTAAAAATGGCACCACCTCGTGGTAAGGGCAAGTTCTCAAAGGACCGCAAGCCCAAGCGTAATACGCAATCGCTGTTGTTCCGCCGCAAGCGCTTCTGCCGCTTCACGGTCACCGGCGTCGTGCAGATCGACTACAAAGACATCGACACCCTGCGCGATTTCATCGGCGAAAACGGCAAGATCACGCCGGCTCGCCTGACGGGCACGCGCGCATTTTTCCAGCGTCAGCTGACCGTGGCCATCAAGCGTGCGCGCTTCCTCGCCATGCTGCCGTACAGCGACCAGCACAAGGTTTGAGGAGACACATATGCAAATCATTCTGCTTGAAAAGGTCGCGAACCTTGGCAATCTGGGCGAAGTCGTCCGCGTCAAAGACGGCTATGCGCGCAACTTTCTGATCCCCACACGGCGTGCCCGCCGCGCCACCGAAACTGCCATCAAGGAATTCGAAGGCAGGCGCGTCGAACTGGAAAAAGTTGCTGCCGAGAAATTGGTCGCGGCGCAGGCGCTGGGCGAGTCGATGCGCGGCAAGACCGTACAGGTCAGCCAGAAAGCGCGGCTGGACGGCCGTCTGTTCGGCTCGGTCACCAACCATGACATTGCTGAAGCGCTGGGCAAGCTGGGCTTTCCTGTCGTGAAGGCGCAGATCCGACTTCCCAATGGTCCGTTGAAGATGGTGGGCGAACACGGCGTCAACATTGCGCCGCACACCGACGTGGTGGTTGAAGTGATCGTTCAAGTCGTCGCCGAAACCGAGTGATTCGAGACAGCGGCGCGCTCGAGCGTGCCCTTGGAAAGGCCGGCACTGCCGGCCTTTTTTGATGGGCATGAGCGCCGCCTGCACGCATCCGTCGGAGGCACAAAAAAGAAAGAAGTGCTTGCCCCCAACGTTTCCCCAGATTCTCCACAGCTTTGTCCACAGTGCGACAGGCGATCCGGCTCTATAGTCTGTCCATGTCAGCCGTGTTCTCAAAAAATAGCCTGCCAGGCCCCGACCATCGCGATGATGACGTGACGCGCCTGCGCATTCCTCCCCATTCGGTGGAGGCCGAGCAAAGCGTGTTGGGTGGGTTACTGCTCGACAACTCGGCATGGGACCGGGCCGGCGACCTGCTCACCGAGTCCGACTTCTACCGCTACGAGCATCGCCTGATCTTTGCTGCCATTGGCGGGCTGGTCAACGCCACCAAGCCAGCCGATGTCGTGACCGTGTTCGAGCAACTGCAGAGTCTGGGTAAATCGGACGACTGTGGAGGGCTTTCGTATCTGAACGCACTGGCACAAAGTGTGCCGAGCGCCGCGAATTTGCGCCGTTATGCCGAGATCGTGCGCGAGCGCGCTATCCTGCGCAAGCTGATCTCGGCCAGCGACGACATCGCCACCAAAGCGTTCAATCCGCAGGGCATGCCGGTCACGCAAATCCTGGACGAGGCCGAGGGTCAGATCTTTCGGATTGGCGAAGAAGGTTCGCGCACGCGCCAGGGCTTTCAGAGCATGGACGCGCTGGTGGTGCAACTGCTCGACCGTGTCAACGAACTGCACGAAAACGGCGCCGAAGAAGTGACCGGCGTGCGCACCGGCTTCTATGATCTGGACCGCATGACCGCCGGATTGCAGCCAGGCGACCTGATCGTGCTGGCCGCGCGACCATCGATGGGCAAGACGGCGTTCGCCATCAATATCGGCGAGAACGTGGCCATCAACGAAGGTCTGCCGGTGGTGATCTTCTCGATGGAAATGGGCGCGTCGCAATTGGCGCTGCGCATGGTGGGCTCGATCGGCCGTATCGACCAGAGTCACTTGCGCACCGGCGCCTTGCGCGACGATGAATGGGGCCGTCTGTCCGAGGCGGTGGACAAGCTGGGCAAGTCCAGCATCTTCATTGACGAAAGTCCGGGACTCACGCCCGGCGAGCTGAGGGCGCGTGCGCGGCGCCAGGCACGTCAATGCGGGCAGCTCGGCCTCATCATCGTCGACTATCTCCAGCTGATGAACGGCAGCGGCGGCGCCGAGGAAAACCGCGCCACGGTGATCGGAGAGATCTCGCGTGGCCTGAAGGCCTTGGCCAAGGAGCTGCATTGCCCGGTGATCGCGCTGTCGCAGCTCAACCGAAGTGTCGAGTCGCGACCCGACAAACGTCCCATGATGAGCGACTTGCGCGAGTCCGGCGCCATTGAGCAGGATGCCGACGTGATCATGTTCATCTACCGCGATGAGTACTACACCAAGGACGAATGCAAAGAGCCCGGCATCGCCGAGATCATCATTGGCAAGCAGCGTAACGGGCCGGTAGGCATGGTCAGGCTGACGTTTTTGCGGCCCATCACAAAGTTCGACAATCTGGCGCCGGGCAGCGGCGGCGGTTCGGATTACTGAAGCCTGGCGTCACAATCGACCTGAGCATTGTCGGTTGGCCGGTCACAGCATCTCGTGGCACCGCCACGCCGGGGCGGTTGCCAATTACTTGAACAGATCCTTCACCTTGTCGGTCCAGCTCTTGGCGTTGGGCGAATGGCGCTCACCGCCTTCGCGCAGCGACTTGTCCAGCTCCTTGAGCAGCTTGCGTTGGTGTTCGGTGAGCTTGACCGGAGTCTCGATGTTGAAGTGGCAGTAGAGGTCGCCCGGATAGGTCGAACGCACGCCCTTGATGCCCTTGCCGCGCAAGCGCAAGGTCTTGCCGTGCTGGGTGCTTTCGGGCAACTCGATCTCGGCCTTGCCGCCCAGCGTGGGCACTTCGATGCTGCCGCCCAAGGCGGCCGTGGTGAAGCTGATCGGCACGGTGCAGTGCAGGTCGTCGCCGTCGCGCTCGAAGATCTCGTGCGCCTTGATGCGGATCTCGATATACAGATCGCCCGCCGGACCGCCATTCACGCCCGGCTCGCCGTTGCCTGCGGAACGAATGCGCATGCCCTCGTTGATGCCGCCGGGAATCTTGACTTCCAAGGTCTTGCTCTTCTTGACGCGCCCCTGGCCGTTGCACGTGAGGCAGGGGTCGGGGATGATCTTGCCGCTGCCGTGGCAGTGCGGGCAGGTTTGCTGTACCGAGAAGAAGCCCTGACGCATGTGCACGGTGCCACTGCCGTTGCACGCGCCACAGCCCTTGGCGCTGGTGCCGGGCTTGGCCCCGGTGCCCTTGCAGGCCTCGCACAATTCCCAGCTCGGAATGCGGATCTGCGTTTCCTTGCCACGCGCGGCCTCTTCGAGGGTGATCTCCATGGCATACGAGAGGTCGCTGCCGCGATAGACCTGCTGCCCTGGGCCGCGGCGCGCGCCGGCCGCGCCACCGGCACCGAAGATGTCACCGAAGATGTCGCCAAAGGCTTCGGCAAAGCCGCCAAAGCCTTCTGCGCCGGGACCACCTCGACCGCCCATATTGGGGTCGACGCCCGCATGTCCGTACTGGTCATAGGCCGCGCGCTTTTGCGCATCAGTGAGCATTTCGTAGGCTTCTTTGGCCTCTTTGAATTTTTCTTCCGAGACCTTCGCCCCCTCGCCCTGATTGCGGTCAGGGTGGTGCTTCATGGCCATCTTCCGGTAGGCCTTCTTGATGTCTTCGTCGCTGGCGTCTTTTGCAACACCGAGGACTTCGTAGTAGTCACGCTTTGCCATGGGCTGGTCCGGGCTTGTCAAAACAGAACGCCGCGAGGAGGGAAGAACCGCAGTTCAGCACACTCACACGCGGCGGCGGTCACCGGCAAGGCCGGCAGCCTTGGGTATTACTTCTTGTCCTTGACTTCGGTGAACTCGGCGTCGACCACATTGTCGTCGGCGGGCTTGGCGCCGTCACCCGACTTGTGCTGTTCGGCCTCACCGGGAGCGGCCGCTCCGGCCGCTGCCGCTTGTGCCGCCTGCTTGTCGGCGTACATTTTCTCGCCCAACTTCTGGCTGGCGGCCGTCAGCGTTTCACACTTGGCGTCGATGTCGGCCTTGTCCTCGCCCTTCATGGCAGTTTCGACGTCTTTGATGGCGGCTTCGATCTTGGCCTTTTCGTCAGCATCGAGCTTGTCGCCATATTCGGTCATGGACTTGAGCACGCTGTGCACCAGGCCGTCGGCCTGATTCTTGGACTGGACAATCTCGACCTTCTTCTTGTCCTCGACGGCGTTGAGCTCGGCGTCCTTCACCATCTTCTCGATCTCTCCTTCAGACAAGCCGGAGTTGGCCTTGATGGTGATCTTGTTCTCTTTGCCAGTGCCCTTGTCCTTGGCGCTCACATGCAGTATGCCGTTGGCGTCGATATCGAAGGTCACTTCGATCTGAGGCATGCCGCGCGGTGACGGTGGGATGCCTTCCAGATTGAACTCGCCCAGACTCTTGTTGCCGGCGGCCAGTTCGCGTTCTCCCTGATAAACCTTGATCGTCACGGCGGGCTGGTTGTCGTCGGCGGTCGAGAATGTCTGTGCGAACTTGGTCGGGATGGTCGTGTTCTTCTTGATCATCTTGGTCATCACGCCGCCCAGGGTCTCGATGCCCAGGCTCAGCGGGGTGACGTCGAGCAGCAAGACGTCCTTGCGCTCACCACCCAGAACCTGTCCTTGAATCGCGGCACCTACGGCAACCGCTTCGTCGGGGTTGACGTCCTTGCGCGGTTCCTTGCCGAAGAATTCCTTGACCTTGTCCTGCACCTTGGGCATGCGTGTCATGCCGCCCACCAGGATCACGTCGTCAATGTCACTGGTCTTGACGTTCGCATCCGTGATCGCGGTGCGGCAGGGGCCGATGGTGCGCTCGATCAGGTCTTCGACCAGGCTTTCGAGCTTGGCGCGTGTGAGCTTGATGCTCAGGTGTTTCGGGCCCGACGCGTCGGCCGTCACGTACGGCAGGTTGATGTCGGTCTGGGTCGAGTTCGACAACTCGATCTTGGCCTTTTCGGCCGCTTCCTTGAGGCGCTGCAGGGCCAACACGTCCTTGCCCAGATCGACGCCTTGCTCCTTCTTGAACTCGGCAATGATGAAGTCGATTACGCGCTGGTCGAAGTCTTCGCCGCCCAGGAAGGTGTCGCCGTTCGTGGACAAGACTTCGAACTGCATTTCACCGTCGACGTCGGCGATCTCGATGATGGACACGTCGAAGGTGCCGCCGCCCAGGTCATAGACGGCAATCTTGCGGTCGCCCTTGCCATGCTTGTCCAGACCGAAGGCCAGCGCCGCCGCCGTGGGCTCGTTGATGATGCGCTTGACGTCCAGCCCGGCGATGCGTCCGGCATCCTTGGTGGCCTGACGCTGGCTGTCGTTGAAGTAGGCCGGCACCGTGATCACGGCTTCGGTCACTTCCTCGCCGAGATAGTCCTCGGCGGTCTTCTTCATCTTGCGCAGCACCTCGGCGCTGACCTGGGGCGGCGCCAGGCGCTTGCCGCGCACTTCCACCCAGGCGTCGCCATTGTCGGCAGCCGCAATCTTGTAGGGCATCAGGTCGATGTCCTTTTGCACTTCCTTCTCGGTGAATTTGCGGCCGATCAGCCGCTTCACCGCATACAAGGTGTTCTTGGGATTGGTCACCGCCTGACGCTTGGCCGAGGCGCCCACCAGAATTTCACCGTCTTCCTGGTACGCGATGACCGAAGGCGTGGTGCGCGCACCCTCGCTGTTCTCGATGACGCGCGTCGTATTGCCTTCCATGACCGCCACGCACGAGTTCGTCGTGCCCAAGTCGATACCGATAATCTTTCCCATGTTCCTAGCTCCAGAAATCTGATTGTTTTCAGTTGTGGGTCATTTGCCGCTTTTCAAGAGCGGGGGACCCTCTCGACGGCGGGTGGGCAGCAAGTGCTGCGGTGCGCCACCATGCGGCCCGGCAAAGACCTAAGTCGCCCCGGCCACGGTCACCAATGCCGGCCGCAACACGCGGTCGGCAATCAGGTAACCCTTTTGCAGCACCATCACCACCGTATTGGCCTCTTGATCGGCCGGCACCACGCTGATGGCCTGGTGCTGATGCGGGTCGAACTTGACGCCGGTGGCCGGATTGATCTCCAACACCTTGTTGCGCTCCAGGGCGCTGATCAACTGGCGGCGCGTGGCATGTATGCCTTCAAGCACCTGCTCGACCTTGGCGTCGGGCATGGCGATGGCGGCCTCCATGCTGTCCATCACTGGCAACAGCGACTCGGCAAACGTCTCCACCGCATATTTGCGTGCCTTGGATATTTCTTCGTCTGAACGGCGACGGATGTTCTCGACCTCGGCCTTGGCGCGCAGATAGGCGTCCGACACGTCGGCATGGCGCGCTTGCAATTCGGCCAACTGGGCTTCTGCGCTGGTCGACGGTTCGCTGGCAGGGCTCTGAGCGTCCGCTGCCGGGTCTTGTTGGTTTGGTTTGTCTTGGGTCATGGTCAATGGAAGGCAGGCAGAAAAAGTTTGCTCGGGTTTCAAATGGGTCTGTCGCGGTGGGTTTCAAGAGCTTGTCTTGCGCCAGCGGGCGAATGGGCGCGATTCAACCTAGAAACCGCAGTTGGACACGCCCGAGTGGGCCGTCATGGGGTGGGCTGGGAAGGCGCGAGGACACGGCAGGCTCATGCCTGCAAGGACGAGCAACGCACCCAGCGCGCCGCAGGGCGGCTCAATCGGGTGTGTAGCGCTCTCACCCAAGTGCTGAACAGCTTCGTGGTCAATAACATCTGCATTCATTGGGCTCTCCAACGAGCAACAAGCGGTCAACTGCGGTTTCTAGGTTCAATCGATGCTGGCACTCCAGCGGTCCCAGTCGCTGAGCTTGCGGCGGTCTTGCTTGGTGGGCCGGCCCTGGCTGATGGTGGCCGACGGCTCGGGCGCCAAGCGGCGTTGTTCGGCCGCCTTTTCACGGCGCTCCAGACTCTCGGGCGTTTCCTGGTACAAGGCCTGCGCTTGAGGGGCCGGGCCGCGCACGGCGCTCAAGCCGAGCACGAGCACGCTGCGGGCAATCTGCCCTTGACGCATATCCAGGCGATCACCCGGACGCAATTCCTTGGCGGCTTTGGCTGTCTGGCCATTGACCTGCACGCGGCCTTTGCCAACTTCGTCGGCGGCCAGCGCGCGGGTCTTGTAAAAGCGTGCGACCCAAAGCCATTTGTCCAGTCTCATGAGTGGCGGTTCCTCGAAGTGTCTGGCAGGCGCTGCGGCTCGCGATCAATCCTTGGCGCCCAGCGCCAGGGCTGCCGCGCGCTGGTGCTGCAAGGCGGTGGCGTCGGGCCGGGCCTGGGTGGGCCAACCCTGCAGGTGGCGCTCGCAGATCGACGCCAGGGCATTGATCCAGTCGGGCCGCTCGTTCAGGCAAGGGATGTAGTGAAAATCCTTGCCGCCAGCCGCCAGGAACGCGGCGCTCGCTTCTTGCTTGATTTCCTCGAGCGTCTCCAGGCAGTCGGCGCTGAAGCCGGGGCAGATCACATCGACCCGCTGCACTCCTTGCGCGGCAAGTCGCTTCAGGCTGGGCTCGGTGTAGGGTTGCAGCCACTTGGCTTTTCCGAAACGACTCTGGAAGGTGACCAGATAGTCGTCTTGCCGCAGATTCAAGGCTTGCGCCAGCAGGCGGCCTGTCTTGAGGCATTCACAGTGATAGGGATCGCCCAAATGCAAGGTGCGCTCGGGCATGCCATGAAAACTCATGACGAGCATGCCGGCCTGACCCTCGCGCGCCCAATGCTCGCGCACGCTGCTTGCCAGTGCTGCGATATAGCCGGGATCGTCGTGGAAGTTGTTCACGAAACGCAATTCGGGTAATTTGCGTCGGCGCGCCGCCCATGCGCCGACGGCGTCTACCGTGCTGGCAGTGGTTGCCGCCGAATACTGCGGATACGCCGGCAGGATGAGCACACGTGTGGCGCCCGACGCAAGCAGCTCGTCAAGCACTTGCGGGATGCCGGGCTTGCCGTAGCGCATGGCGTAACGCACGGTCAAGACGTGACCCCGTTCACCCAGGTAGCCGCCGAGCAGCTTGGCCTGTCTTTCGGTCCACACGCGCAGCGGCGAGCCTTCGGCCAACCAGATGCTGGCGTACTTGGCCGCCGACTTGGCCGGGCGCACGCGCAAGATGATGCCGTGCAGGATGACGCGCCAGACCAGCGCGGGGATTTCGACGACGCGCGGGTCGCTCAAGAACTCGGCCAGATAGCGACGCAAGGCCGGCGCCGTGGGCTCGTCGGGGGTGCCCAGATTGCACAACAGCACGGCAGTACGCGGCGCTTGCCCGTGGGACAGGGGTGACTCGGTGCGGTATCGCATGGATGGTCGAAGTCAGTGGCTCAGCCGATGTTGGCCGTTGTTGAGGTCCGAGAAATCACCCAGCGCAGGGCCGCCGCGCCGATCAGCCAACGCAAGGGTGAGCTCATGCATCAAGGACATGACTGAAGATGGCGCCTGCCGTCCTCAGATATTGTCGAGATAGGTGCGCAGCTTGTCCGAACGGCTCGGGTGCTTGAGCTTGCGAATCGCCTTGGCCTCGATCTGGCGGATGCGTTCGCGGGTCACGTCAAACTGCTTGCCTACTTCCTCCAGGGTGTGGTCGGTTGACATCTCGATGCCGAAACGCATGCGCAGCACCTTGGCTTCGCGCGGCGTCAGGCTGTCCAGAATGTCTTTCACCACGTCGCGCAGACCCGCCTGCATGGCCGCCTCGATGGGCGCGGTGTTGTTGGTGTCTTCGATGAAGTCGCCCAGATGTGAATCGTCGTCGTCGCCGATCGGAGTCTCCATCGAGATCGGCTCCTTGGCGATCTTCATGATCTTGCGGATCTTGTCCTCGGGGATCTCCATCTTCTCGGCCAGCGTGGGCGCATCGGGCTCGAACCCGAATTCCTGCAAATGCTGACGCGACAGGCGATTCATCTTGTTGATTGTCTCGATCATGTGCACCGGGATACGGATGGTGCGCGCCTGGTCGGCGATCGAGCGCGTGATGGCCTGACGAATCCACCAGGTCGCATAGGTCGAGAACTTGTAGCCGCGACGGTATTCAAACTTGTCGACAGCTTTCATCAATCCGATATTGCCCTCCTGGATCAGATCCAGGAATTGAAGGCCACGGTTGGTGTACTTCTTGGCAATCGAGATCACCAGACGCAGATTGGCCTCGATCATTTCCTTCTTGGCATCGCGCGAGGACTTCTCGCCCTCGTTCATGCGCTTGTTGATGCCTTTCAGGTCTTCCAGGGGCACCACGGCGCGCGCTTGCAGATCCATCAGTCTTTGCTGCAACTCTTGCACGGCAGGCAGATTGCGCGCCAGCACGATGCTGTAGGGTTTGTTGGCGGCGATCTCTTTTTCGGCCCAGCTCCGGTTCAGCGTATTGGGAGGGAAGGTCTTGATGAAGTGCGATTGCGGCATGCCGCACTTGTCGACGACGATCTTGCGCAATTCACGCTCGTAGCGGCGCACATCGTCAACCTGCGAACGCAGGATGTCGCACAATTTTTCAATGGTCTTGACAGTGAAGCGTATCGTCATCAGCTCATTGCTGATGGCCAATTGGCTCTTCAAATAGGAAGGCGACCGGTAGCCGTCTCTTTCGAAGGCCTTGCGCATCTTGTCGAAGTTGATCGACAGTGCGTCAAACTTGATCAGAGCGGCGTTCTTCAGCTCTTCCAACTTCTTGGTCAGGGCCTTGCTGCCGCCCTGGCCGTCGTCGTCGTCTTCTTCGTCGAAGAAATCAACGTCTTCTTCGGCGACATAGTCGTCCGCTTCACCTTCGGACACGAAGCCATCAACCACTTCTGAAATCTTGGACTCGCCCGTGCGTATGCGTCCGGCCATGGCCAGAATCTCGGCAATCGTGGTGGGCGAGGCGGAAATTGCCAGCATCATGGCCTGCAGGCCACCTTCGATGCGCTTGGCAATTTCGATTTCGCCTTCGCGCGTGAGCAGCTCGACGGTGCCCATTTCGCGCATATACATGCGCACCGGGTCGGTCGTGCGGCCAAATTCCGAGTCCACCGTGGACAGCGCGGCTTCGGCGGCCTCTTCGGCCTCTTCTTCGGTCGCGGTGGATGTGCTGGCGCCGGCGATCAGCAAGGTCGCCGCGTCTGGGGCCTGTTCGTAGACCGCGATGCCCATGTCGTTCAACATCGACACGATGGCTTCGAGGATCTCGGCGTCCACCAGCTTTTCGGGCAGGTGGTCGTTGATTTCCTGGTGCGTCAGGAAGCCGCGCGTCTTGCCCATCTTGATGAGCGTCTTCAACTCATGGCGACGCTTGGCGGCTTCCTCTTCGGTGAGGGCGGTCTCTTCGAGGCCGAATTCGCGCATCAGTGCGCGCTCCTTGGCCCTCGACACTTTCATGCGCAAAGGCTTGGCCTTGACCTTGACCTCACCGACCTCCTCGACTTCGACTTCAGGGTCGGCCTCCAACTCGATGTCGGCCTCAACATCGCTGAAGTCTTCCTCAGGGTTGTCTTCCCGCTTCTTGACCTCGACCGCTGTCTTGGGTTTGCGCCCAGGTTTGGCTTTGGCTTCTTCCGCCGCCTTGGCGGCGATTGCGGCAGGGGCGGCTTTCACAGCCGATTTCTTCTTGTCTTCGGCCAAGGTTTTGCTGGATGCAGCAGCCTTTGACGGGGCGATTTTCTTTGCGGTCATGCAAATCCTCAAATGCGTAAGGGCGGGGCAAGGCCAGCAGTCGTCGCAGGCATCAGAAAAACAGGCAATTCGATGTCAAACAAAGACAACTGGGCAGGCCGTGCCGACGCCCTCGATGGTCGTGCAGCACAGCGCCGAAGGCGGACAAGCTGAGGGTGATCGTTTGTAGAGTGCAGCCCTTGCGGGTATCGGTTGGCCTGTCAAACCGTCTAGGGTTACCCAGGGTCAGTGGGTGGCCGGGGACCGGAGGTACTGCCGTCACTCTTGTCGCGCCTAAAAACCCTGCATTATGGTCCGGCGCAGGCGAAATGTCAAAGTAAAGTCAGCCCCGTGTCCCCGCAAGCGGGCTCAGAGTCGAGCTCGCAAGGCCTGGATCCGGGCGCGTACCTGCTTGAGCTTGTCGAGGGCTTCGCGGCCGTCAGCATTTGAAGCCAGCGCAGCCGCCTCCTGTTCCAAACGCTCTATCCAGAGCCGGCTCAGCACGCGATGCAACTCGTCAACGGCATGTTCATCATCAGCGGCCATGGCCTGCATGATGCGAGTCGCCATGGCATCCATCGCGTCGTCGGCCAAGGCGGTCTGCATGACGGCCCAAGTCTCGGGGCCGTGATCGACCAAACGGCGTTCCAGCCACGCCACCAGCTCGCCATGCTCGCCGGGCAGCTCATGCAGCAATTGATGGTCATCGGCGTTCAACTGATCCCACCAATCGCTGTGCAACAGCAAGATTCGCACCGCTTGGTCCGCTGGGCTGTCGGGTTCTACCCTTCCGCGGCGTTTGCTTGGGCGGGAGAGTGGCGCCAGCGGACGGCGAGCCGGATCGGCGTCGCGGCGCGGGCGCTGTGCTGGCATGGAAGCATCGCCACCTTGCCATTGCTCAAGCAGCTCTGCCTCTGGCAACAGGGCCAACTTGGCGATCTCGCCCACCAGCTGGCGCTTCAGGGCCCCCACCGGCAAGGAGTTCCACAGGGGGCGCACATTCACGAGCAAGCGCGCGCGGCCCTCGGCACTGTCGAGCATGCAGCCCTCGCTGGCGACTTCCAGCAAGTATTTGGACAGCGGCACGGCCTCGGCCACACAGCGCTCGAAAGCTTCGCTTCCGAGTTCGCGGATGTAGGAGTCGGGGTCGTGCTCGGGTGGCAGGAACAGGAAGCGAACGGTGCGCGTGTCGGTGGCAAAGGGCAGTGCCGCCTCCAGCGCACGACCGGCGGCACGGCGGCCGGCGGCGTCGCCGTCAAAGCTGAACACCACCGATTCCGAAAACCGGAACAGCTTTTGCACATGCTCGGCGCTGCAAGCCGTGCCCAGGGTCGCCACCGCATTGGGGAATCCCAGCTGAGCCAGCGCCACCACGTCCATATAGCCCTCGACCACCAGCGCATAGCCCTTGCTGCGCAAGCCTTGACGCGCTTCGAACAGACCGTACAGCTCGCGTCCCTTGATAAAGACGGGCGTCTCCGGTGAGTTCAGATACTTGGGTTCGCCTTTGTCGAGAACGCGCCCGCCAAACCCGATGACGTCGCCCTGCACGCTGCGGATGGGGAACATGATGCGGTCGCGAAAACGGTCATAGCGTCGCTGCTCTGGCGCGTCGTCTCCCTGGACAATCACCAGGCCCGCTTCGGTCAGCAGCGCGTCGTCATAGGCTGGGAAGGCGCTGGCCAAGCCCCGCCAGTTGTCGGGGGCGTATCCCAAGCCGAAGCGTGCGGCGATTTCACCGGTCAGGCCGCGCCCTTTGAGGTAGTCGACTGCGCGCGGATTGTCTTTGAGTTGATGGCGGTAATACTCGCTGGCGCGCTCCAACACCTCGGTCAAGGTTGCCTGCTTCTGTTTTTGCTGAGCCGCTTGTTCGCGCTCTTGCGGTGAGCGTTCTTCCTCGGGGACCTGCATACCGGCTTGACTGGCCAGATCGCGCACCGCGTCGATGAATCCCAGGCCGCTATGCTCCATCAAGAAACCCACCGCATTGCCGTGTACGCCGCAGCCAAAGCAGTGATAGGTCTGGCGCGTCGGACTGACGGTAAAGCTGGGCGACTTTTCACCATGGAAAGGGCACAAGCCCTTGTGGTTGATTCCTGCCTTCTTGAGTTCGACATGGCGCCCGACGACTTCAACAATGTCGGTGCGGGCGAGCAGATCTTGGATAAAACCGGGTGGAATCACGTGCCGAGTTTAATGCCCCACCCGGCGACCCGAACGCACAAGCCCTCTCGGGCTTGGTGAACTCATCAATGACGTGCCGAACAACCGAAAGGCTGTTTCGTACACCTCAAACCGCGAAATCTTCCAGCTTGGCGCCAGCGCCAATGGCGGCTTTCAGCCATTTGGGTTGCAGTCCACGGCCGCTCCAGGCTTCACCGGTTGCCTTATTGCGATATTTCGCCGGCACCTTGCCGACCTTTTCTGTCCTGGGTGCGCGCATACGCAAGTCGGCCACTGTCAAACCATAGTCGCCCATCAAGGACTTGACTTTGGCGATCGCATCATTGCGCTCGCGCGATGTGGTTTCCTGGATTTGTTGATCCAGCGCGGCCCGTTGGGCCATAAGATCTTTCAGAGATGCCATTGTGAAATTCCTCGGCAAGTTTTAAGGCCAAACCCAAAATGGGACCAGGCAATTATAAGCATGGAACCTGCGGTTGGCATGTGAGAGTATCTGCCGAGATATCTTGCCGTACGTGAATTGCTTCACATTTCAGATTATTCCCAAGTCGCACGGTCTAATATGCACAGCGCATTTGGGCAGGGCGCCTTGGCCGTGCCGTCGCGACACTCTGTCCGGCCACCGCAGCGCATTATCTGCGAGTTTGAAGTGGCGCTTGGGCTGCACTGCGATATGTGCCAAGCTGTATCGGACTTTCTATTGCCGGGGAGCGCGGCCGTCGCTGCAATATCGACCAGCGCTCTCCGACTGAGCAGATTGGAGAGTAGTCAACGGCACCGTCGGGATTAGATTGAGTCCTGCAATCTCGCCGGCCCTGCGACGCGCTGCTACCTCAAGCGCTTGGCGGCACGAAGCCGGCGGGTTTGTCGCCGCCATCGCCAAAGAAGAACTGCTCCATCTGGCGTGCCAGATATTGACGGGCACGGGCATCGGCCAGATTCAAGCGGTTTTCATTCACCAGCATGGTCTGATGGCGCAACCAGAGTTGCCAAGCTTCCTTGCAGACATTTTGGTAAATGCGCTTACCCAGGTCGCCGGGGTAGGGGGCGAAATCCAAGCCTTCGCCCTCCTTCTTCAAATACACACATTGCACGATACGGGGCATGGGGTTTTCCTGTTGAGTTGGTGATTGAGCGCCACTGTAGCCGGGTTGGCCGGCGCGGGTGAAGTTCAGGTCAATTTCTTGACCAGCACGAGCGAGCGCCGATCCCGGTTGTATTTGCGCTTGCGCGCTTCGGGCAACCATTCGGGATCGACCTGCTGGAAACCGCGCTTGATGAACCAGTGCATGGTGCGTGTGGTGAGCACAAAGATACTGCTCAGGCCCTGCGCCTTGGCGCGCTGCTCGATGCGTTTCAGGATGCGTTCGCCGTCGCCCTGGCCTTGCACGGCAGGTGAAGTGGTCAAAGCCGCCATTTCGGCGGTTTGCTCTTCGGGATACGGATACAGCGCAGCGCAGCCGAAGATCACGCCGTCATGCTCGATCACCGTGTAGTTGCCGATATCGCGCTCGATCTCGTTGCGGTCTCGCTTGACCAGGGTGCCGTCGCGCTCGAAGGGCTCGATCAGGCTCAGAATGCCGCCAATGTCATCGACGTTGGCCTCGCGCAGGCTTTCGAGCTTTTCGTCGACCAACATGGTGCCGATGCCATCGTGGGTGTAGACCTCTTGCAGCAGCGCGCCGTCCACCGCGAAAGGCAGGATGTGTGAACGCTCCACACCGCTGCGGCACGCCCTTACGCAGTGGCGCAGATAGAAGGCCACGTCGGTGGGCTGGGTGGGGGCGGGAAGCTGGCTCAGCATGCGCTCGGCATCGGCCAGCGCCAGTTCGGTGTCGATCGGGCTGGTGGGATCGTTCAGGTCTTCGTGAATGCCGGCCACCTCGGTGACAAACAGCAGCTTGTCGGCCCGCAGCGCGATCGCCGTACTGGTCGCCACGTCTTCCATCGTCAGGTTGAAGGCCTCGCCAGTGGGCGAAAAACCAAAGGGCGACAACAGCACGACGGCGCCGATGTCGATGGCGCGGCGAATCGTTTTTTCGTCGACCTTTCGCACCACGCCGGTATGCTTGAAGTCAACCCCGTCGACAATGCCCACGGGACTCGCGGTAAGGAAGTTGCCGGACACCACCCGCACCGCGGCGTTGGCCATCGGCGTATTGGGCAGACCTTGCGAAAACGCCGCTTCGATCTCGAAACGAAGCTGGCCGGCAGCCTCTTGTGCGCAGTCGAGTGCGACGGCGTCGGTGATGCGTATGCCGCCGCTGAATTGTGAGGTGTGACCCTTGGTCACCAGTTGTTCGTTCACCTGGGGTCTGAAGCCATGCACAAGCACCAGCTTGATGCCCATCGCATGCAAGATCGAGAGGTCTTGCACGAAAGGGTTGAGCTTGCCCGCGGCAATCAGCTCACCCGCCATGGCGATCACAAAGGTCTCGCCGCGGTAAGCGTGGATGTAGGGCGCTACCGAGCGAAACCACGGAACGAAGGTGTGCGGGAAGACGAGGCTCATGGTGCGGCGGTACAGGATTTTGCAGCGATGGTGCTGATTGTGCCGCAGGGCAGCGTCGGCACCACGCATCAAACACACGGATAATTCGCGGCTCGTGAATCAATCGCCCCCCGAATCAAAATCAGTTGCTCGGCCGCGCAAGGTCTCGGCCTCCGCGCCGGCCCGGCGCGAGCGCACGCCTGTGGTGGCCAATCCGCTGCCGCCCATCACCTTCCCCGAGTCGCTGCCTGTCAGTGAGCGGCGCGAGGACATTGCGCGGGCGATGTCCGAGCATCAGGTCATCATCGTGTGTGGCGAAACCGGCTCGGGCAAGACCACGCAACTGCCCAAGATCGCGCTGGCGCTGGGCCGTGGTCGCGCCAACACGGGCAAGCTGATCGGCCACACGCAGCCTCGGCGCATTGCGGCATCGAGTGTCGCCAAACGCATCGCGGACGAACTCAAGACGCCACTGGGCGAGGTGGTGGGCTACAAGGTGCGCTTCCAGGACAGGCTGCAACCGGGCGCCTCCGTCAAGCTGATGACCGACGGCATTCTGCTGGCAGAGACGCAGACCGATCCGCTGCTCCAGGCCTACGACACCCTTATCATCGATGAGGCGCATGAACGCAGCCTGAACATCGACTTCCTGCTCGGCTATTTGCGCGAGGTGCTGGCGCGCCGTCCGGACCTGAAGCTGGTCGTGACCTCGGCCACGATTGACGCCGACCGCTTCGCCCAGCACTTTGCCTCGGCCACAGGGCCTGCGCCGGTGCTGACGGTGTCGGGTCGCTTGTTTCCGGTGGAGCAGCGTTACCGGCCGTTTGAAGAGAGTCGCGACTACGACCTGAACAACGCGATTGCCGACGCTGTCGATGAACTCTGGCGCGAAGGCGCGGGCGACGTGCTCGTGTTCCTGCCGGGCGAGCGCGAGATACGCGACGCCGCCGAACACTTGCGCCGCCATCATCCGCCCGGCGTCGAGATCTTGCCGCTGTTCGCGCGTCAGAGTCAGCAAGACCAGGACAAGGTGTTCGAGCCGCACGGCGCGCGGCGCATCGTGCTGGCCACCAATGTGGCCGAAACCTCGCTCACGGTGCCCGGCATCCGCTATGTGATCGACCCTGGTGTGGCACGCGTCAAGCGCTACAGCTACCGCAACAAGGTCGAGCAGTTGCAGATCGAGCCCATCAGCCAGGCGGCGGCGAATCAGCGCGCAGGGCGTTGCGGACGCGTCTCCAACGGTATTTGCGTGCGCCTCTACGACGAAAAGGATTTCATCGCTCGATCCCGATTCACCGACCCCGAAATCATGCGCTCGTCGCTGGCCGGTGTGATCCTGCGCATGAAGGCGCTGCACCTCGGTCAGGTGGAAGACTTCCCCTTCATCGAGCCGCCGCCGCGCAAGGCCGTGGCAGACGGCTATCAATTGCTCAATGAGCTCGGTGCGGTCGATGAGCGCAACGAGCTCACACCGACAGGCAAGGAGCTGTCGCGTCTGCCGCTGGACCCGCGCGTGGGCCGCATGATTCTGGAGGCCAAGAACCGTCAGGCACTCGACGAGGTACTCATCATCGCCAGTGCGCTGACCGGCCAGGACGTGCGCGACCGTCCGATGGACAGCCAGCAGGCTGCCGACGAGAAACACAAGAAGTTCGACGACGAGAAGTCCGAGTTTCTCGGTTATCTGAAGCTGTGGAAGTGGCTCGAGACGAGCCGCGGCGGTGAAGGGCCGAGCGCCGAAGGGACGGGCCCATCCCACAAGCTCAGCCATCGGCGTCACGAAGCGCTGCTGCGCGAAAACTTCATCAGCCCGCGCCGCGTGCGCGAGTGGCGTGACATCCATGCGCAGCTGCATACCGTGGTGGCCGAGCATGGCTGGCGCTTGAACGGCAGCGCCGCCACCTACGAGCAAGTGCATCTGTCGATGCTGGCGGGGCTGCTCGGCAATCTGGGCTGCAAGAGCGACGAGGATGACTGGTACTTGGGTGCGCGCGGCATCAAGTTCTGGCGCCATCCGGGCGTGCACCTGAGCAAGAAGCCGGGGCGCTGGATCATCGCCGCCGAGTTGGTCGAGACCACGCGTTTGTTCGGCCGCGGCATTGCCCATATCGAGCCGCAGTGGATTGCGCAGATGGCCGGGCATCTGCTCAAGGTCCAGCTGTTGGAGCCGCATTGGGAAAAGAAGGCCGCCGAAGTGATTGCGCTGGAGCGCGCGACGCTGTATGGCATCGTCATCTACAGCAACCGGCGCGTCAACTTCGGCAATGTAGATGCACCTGCAGCGCGCGAAATCTTCATTCGCGAGGCGCTCGTGAATGGTGAATGGGAAACCAGGCTGCCGTTTCTTGCGCACAACCAGAAGCTGATACGCCAGGTCGAAGAACTCGAGCACAAGTCGCGCAGGCAGGACGTGCTGGTCGACGACGAGCTGATCTTTGCTTATTACGACCAGCACTTGCCGGCCGATGTCTGCTCAGGCCACAGCCTGGAGCGCTGGTACCGGCAGGCGAGCCGTGAAACCCCGAAGCTGCTGCACCTGAGCCGCGAAGAATTGATGCGCCATGAGGCGGCCGGCATCACCACCGCCGCCTTTCCGAAGACCTTGCGCATGGGCGGCGTCGATTGCGTCGCCAGCTATCTGCACGAACCCGGTGACGCACGCGACGGCGTGACCGTGACGCTGCCCATCTATGCGCTGAATCAGGTCTCTGACGAGCGCTGCGAATGGCTGGTGCCGGGCATGCTCAAGGACAAGCTGCTGTTCTTGCTGAAGAGCCTGCACCAGCGGCCACGCTCGCGACTCGTGCCCTTGCCCGAGTTTGTCGCCGAGTTCGTTGAGAGCCATCCGTTTGCCCAGGGCAACCTGGTCGACGTGCTGCTCAAGGCGGTGCGTGAGCGCACGCAGATCGCGGTGCAACGCAACGACTTCAAGCTCGAGCAAGTTCCGGTGCATCTGTTCATGAACTTTCGCATCGTCGATGAACATGGCCGCCAGCTCGGCATGGGGCGGCAGTTGTCGGCGCTGAAGGCCGAATTGGGCGGTCAGGCGCGGTCGGCGTTCCAGGCCTTGGCGGCCTTGAAGATGCCCGCTGCCGAGTCGGGTCAACATACGCCGCAAGCGCCTGGGCAAGCCGCCACGGCACAGGGGGGCAAGGTTGCCGTCGTGAAGGCCCAAACAAATCTCAAGCCCGCCAAGGACAGCGCGACGGCCTACACCGGCTGGACGTTTGGCGAATTGCCCGAGTTGATGGAGGTGCGTCGCGGGCCGCAGACCATGATCGGCTTTCCGGCGCTGATCGATCGCGGCACGCATGTCGAGATCGAAGTGTTCGACGAGCCCGATGTGGCCGCGCTCAAGCACCGCGCGGGTCTGCGTCGCCTGGTGGCATTGCAGCTCAAGGAGCCGCTCAAGTATCTTGAGAAAAACATCCCGGATCTGCAGAAGATGGCGGTCTATTACCTGCCGCTGGGCACTGCGGAGGAATTGCGCGAGCAAATCATCGGTGTGGCGTTGGACCGCGCCTTCCTGGCCGACCCGCTACCCACGCACGAGTTTGATTTCAAGTCGCGCATGGAAGAGGGCCGCAGCCGAGTCAACCTGATCGCGCAGGAGGTGGCGCGCTTGAGTGGCGTGATCCTGCTCGAATTTGCGGGTGCATTGCGCAAGCTCAGGGACAGCCGCCCGCCTGGTGAAGTGCTTGACGACGTGCAAGCGCAACTGCAGCGCCTGGTACCCAAGCAGTTTGTGATGCAAACGCCCTGGGCGCAGTTGCAACATTTTCCGCGCTACCTGAAGGGCATCACCCTGCGGCTGGACAAGCTCAGGATTGATCCGGCGCGCGACAGCCAACGCCTTGCCGAGTTGCGGCCGCTCGAGCAGCGCCTGTGGCGCCGACGGGCCGAGCTCAAAGGACGGCATGACGGGCGCATCGACGACTTTCGCTGGCAACTCGAGGAATTGCGCGTCAGCCTGTTTGCGCAAGAGCTGCGTACCCCGCAGCCGGTGAGCGTGAAGCGGCTCGAAAAGATCTGGGCGCAGCTCGATGGGTGAGTGCAACGCTGTGGCGCCCTTGGGCCAATCATTTCAGACGGGCCAGAAATATGCAGCAATTGCCCATTTGATCCGGACAACGCATAGTTGTCGAAATGTTTCAATGCAAGGTGCGACCTCGCGTGGTTCTCTTCACCGCAAGCTGACTTTTCCACTCCGCTCGTTCATGCACGTACGCCGCCCATGTCCATGCCATTGATGCCGACTCCGACGTCGGGCGCGATTGACGGCGACGCTGTACGAGTGCCCTTGCGCAACTTTGGTCGCTTCGAATTGCGCGCCCTGCTGGGCAAGTGCGCCCGCAGCATGAGCTGGTTGGTGTTCGACCCGCGTAGCTCGCAAGAGCTCCTGCTGATGCTGCCGCGCGTCGCTCCCGCCAATCAACAGGCAGCCGATCACTGGCTGCATCAGGTCAGGTTGACGGCGCGGCTGAACCATCCGAATCTGGCGCATGCCATCGACATCGACCAGCAGGATCAATGGCCGTTCGTCACCTTCGACCGGGCTTTGGGCGAGACGCTGGAAGAGCGCTTGAGCCGCCAACCCATGCCGCAAGCCGCCGAGCTCGCGCACTGGATCTGCCAGGCGCTCGAGGGACTCGCCTTTGCCCACGAGGCCGGTGTGTCGCATCGCAGCCTGCAACTCAGCAGCTTGCTGATCAACGAAGCCGATCAAGTGCGCGTGGCCGGCTTCGAGGTCGCGCATGAACTGGTCACGGCCACCGGAGGGCCAGACGTGGCCATCGGCGGCATATCGAGCGACCGGCGCCGCCGTCAGCGCGAAGACGCCGAGGCCGATCTGGTGGCCATCGGCATCATCATGCAACGCGTGCTGACGGGCCAGGCGGTGCTGGACGAGCCCGACGTGCAACTGGTGATCGAACGCATGTATCCGCGCGGCCGTGAACTCGTGCGCCTGCCGTTTGCCATGGCCCAGCAGGTCCCGGATGCCCTGCGCGCGATTGTCAATCGCTGCACCGACCGGCAACCCCGCCAGCGCTACCTCAACGCGCGCACCTTGCACCGCGCGCTCGACGGCTGGCGCTCCGATGCGGCGCGCGAGGGAGGCGGTCCGATCGAGACCTTGCTGGACCGCCTGAGCCACTACGGACACCTGCCGGCGTCGCCCGGTGTGGCAGAGCGGGCCACGCACTTGACGCGCTTGGAGCGGCGCCATGCCAGCGAGGTCTCGCAACTGGTATTGCAGGACATCGCGATGAGCTTTGAGCTGCTGCGCAACGTCAACTCGGTCAGCGTGCGTGGCATGACCGCAAGCAGTGGTGGCCCATTGCTGAACATGCAGCGTGCGGTTGCCATGCTGGGTCTGGACGGCGTCAAGCGTGCGGCCTCGGCATTGCGGACCTGGCCCGGGCCCTTGAGCGAGGTGCATGCCCAGGCCTTGAAGAGTTTGATGCAGCGCGTGCAGCGTGCCGGCAAGGTTGCGCAGGCGCTGCGTCCCGCCGGCTACGACGAGGAGGTGATCTACCTGATTGCGCTGCTGCAAAACCTGGGTCGCTTGCTGGTGCAATACCATTTTCCCGACGATGCCGAGCAGATCCATGCGCTCATGCTGCCGGCACGCGCCACGCCCGAAGCGCCTGACCCAAAGGGCATGACCGAGACCGCAGCGGCCTACGCCGTGCTTGGCACCGACATCGCCAGCATGGGCGAGGCCGTGGCGCGGCACTGGGGTTTGCACGAAGACGTGCTGCACATGATTCGGCGCCTGTCGCCCGAGGCGCCCGTGCATGTCTTGGACAATGATGCCGATACGTTGCGCGCGACGGCCAGCCTGGCCAATGACATTGTCGATGCCTTGGCGCTGCCCGCACCCAAGCTAGGCGCCGAGTTGGACCGCCTGGCCAAGCGCTACGGGCGCGCCTTGGGACTGAGTCTGAAAGAATTGCACGAGGCGCTCAACCCCAGAGCGGCCGGGACAACCGAAGAAACGAATCGCGATGAATGAAGCCCCACTGACCGCAAGCACGATGGGCCGCTTCAAGCTGCTGCGCCCGCTGGGGCAGGGCGCACAAGCCACCGTGTGGTTGGCGCACGACCCGCGCCTGGAGCGCGAGGTGGCAGTGAAGATTTTGCTGTCCACCCAAGACCCCTTGAGCCTGGACGAATGGCTGCATGAAGCGCGTGCCGTCAGTCGCTTGACGCACCCCAACATCGTGCCGGTGTTCGAGGCCGACGTGGCCGACGGCAAGCCCTATCTGGTATTCGAGTTTGTGCCCGGCCCGACCTTGCGAGAGCGCATGCGGCAGGGGCCCGCTCTTCCTGCGCGCACAGCGGTCGAGATGATGCTGGGTGTGCTCGAAGCGTTGAGCGCCGCGCATCAGATCGGCATGGTGCACCGCGACCTCAAGCCGTCGAATATTCTCCTCGACGCGAGCGGCCGCGCGCGCGTGATGGACTTCGGCATCGCCGCGCGCATCGCCCCGCCGCTGGGCGAGGGCGCCAAGCCGCTGCGCATCGTCGGCACGCCTGGCTACATGTCGCCAGAAGCTGCGCGCGGGCTCGCGCCAAGCCCGCAGATGGACGTGTTTTCGGCAGCCATCATGCTGGCCGAACTGCTATCTAACCGGCGCATGAACGAGAATCCCGACCCGTGGGCGGCGATCGCGCGCGTGGCCTCGGAAGATCTGCTGCTGCCGGGCGGTTTGCCCGCGGCGGTGGACGACAGGCTGCGCGCCATCGTGCAACGCGGCCTGGCACGCGACGCTGGTCTTCGCTGGCCGACCGCCGTTGCCATGATGGGTGCGCTCAATGATTGGATGCATGCGCCACCACAGGCCGGGAGCGATGGCGGCGGCGACAACGCCACGCTGGAATTTTTGCTGCGTCGCATGCGCCACAAGACCGACTTTCCCGCACTGTCGGATTCGGTGTCGCGTATCCACAAGGTCACCAGCTCGGAGAACGAGAGCGTGGGCTCTTTGACCAACGAAATCCTGAAGGACGTGGCGCTCACCAACAAACTGCTGCGTCTGGTCAATACAGCGCAGTTCAGTCATGCCGGCGGCGGCAATATCAGCACGATTTCGCGCGCCGTGGCACTGGTCGGTTTTGCTGCAATACGCAATATGACGCTGTCGGTGGTGCTGCTTGAACGCATGGAAAACAAGGCCCATGCACAGCAGTTGAAGGAGGAGTTCATGCGCTCGCTGATGGCCGGCGCCGTGGCCAGCGAACTGTGCATGGTGCACCGCGAAAGCGAGGAGTCGTTCGTGGCTGCCATGTTGCAGCATCTCGGTCGCATGTTGACCGAGTTCTATTTTCCTGAAGAGGCCGTGCAGGTGCGCCAGTTGGTGCGACCGGCTCGCGCCGGGTCGGGCGCGATGGCCGTTCCCGTCAGCGAGCATATGGCCTCCATGCAGGTGTTGGGTATCAGCTTTGAAGATCTGGGCGTTGGCGTGGCCAAGCAGTGGGGCCTGCCCGAGAGTCTGCGGCGCAGCATGCGCCGGCCGCAGACCGAGCCACCGCGCAGCCTGGCCGACAGTCCAGGCGAGCGCATGCGACTGGTGGCCTGTGCTGCCAACGATGTCGCCGACGCCATCTTGCACAGCAGTCCCGAGGAGGCGCATGCACGTGTGCGCGCCGTGGGAGAACGCTACGCACGCGCGCTGGGTGTGCCTCAGGAGCGATTCGAAACCGCCGCCGACACGGGCCGGCAACGCCTGTCCGAAATGGTTGTTGCGATGGACCTGAAATTGCCCAAGCAATCCGCTGCCCAGCGCTTGCTGGCGGTCGTGATACCACGCGAGCACGACACCCTCACGCAGCATGAATTGCACGCCACGCTGGTCGAGGAAGACACGCTCAAACCCCAGCCGCATCCCCCTGGCGAGCACGTGGCCCAGATTCTGGCCGCTGGCATCCAGGACGTCACGAGTGCGTTGGTCGAGGATTTCAAGCTCAACGAAGTGCTGCGCATGATTCTGGAGACCATGTTCCGCGCCCTGGGTTTCAGGCACATCGTCTTTTGTCTGCGGGACGCCAAGACCGAAGCCCTGACCGGCCGCTTCGGACTGGGCGAGGGCGTCGAGACGGTCGTGCCACATTTCAAGGTGCCGCTCAAGATCGCTGCCGGTGCGGCGCCCAGTCTCTTCAGTGCGATCTGCATCAAGGGAGTTGATACGCTGATTGCCGATGCCAAGGCGAGCAAGCTCGTTCAGCGACTGCCTTCATGGTATTTGCAGCATGTCAAGGCCGGCAGCTTCCTGATACTGCCCATGTCGATGAAGGGCGCGCCATTCGCCTTGATCTACGCTGACAAGCCCGCCGTGAACAGCATCGAGCTGGGTGAAAAAGAGCTGTCGCTGCTGCGCACCCTGCGCAATCAGGCGGTGCTGGCGTTCAAGCAGTCGAGTTGAGGATGGGGTTGACGAGCCTTACCCCCGGCACTGGTCACAACGGCTGGGGCTGCTTGGTTCCCCATCTGACCCGGTTCACCGCGCTTCCATGCGGGGAGGCCCGTCGCTGACGATTGTATGCGAGCAAGGTGCGGGCCTTATCTGCGGGCCCTATCTCAGTTGCAAGTCGTCGTCGCCAAAGCGGATGTTCAAAGGTTCGATCAGCAATTGCTTGGGACCGGTTTCGATATGCCCGGCCAGCCAGGCGTCAACGCCCTGCGCTTTGGCGACCTCGACCGTGCGCTGCGCGTCCTGGGCAGGCACGAAGATCGCAAAGCCCGCGCCCATATTGAGGGTCGAATAGGCCTCGCGGTCGTCTTGGCCGGCATGTGCCTGGATGAACTTGAGCACCGGCGTGACCGGCGGCACCGTATGAATGCGGTAGGTGAATTGCCCAGGATGGCGCAGCAGCTTGCGCCAGCCGTGGCCGGTGATGTTGGCGCAGTAATGCGGCACGATGCCGGCCTTGTAGAGCGCCTCGGTCACCGGCGCATACAGCGTGGTCGGTGCGAGCAGCGCATCGCCGTAGCTCAGACCCGGCGCCACCGGCGTCAGATAGCCCTGCGGCAGGCGTTCCACCAGTTTGCGCGCCAGGCTCAGGCCATTGGCATGGATGCCGCTCGATGCCAGCAGCACGATGGCGTCGCCGGGGCCGAGCTCATCGCCCAGCGAGAGACGTTCTTTCGGATTGATGAGCCCCGTGCAACTGGCGGCCAGATCAATCCGGTCGGCCTCCACAATGCCGGCCAGCGCCGGCGTCTCGCCGCCGCCCCAGGCCACCTGGCAAATATCGCATGCTTGCTTCCAGCCTTCGACGAGCTCTTTAGCACGCAGCTTGTCGCCAAACCATTCGGAGCCGCCGGCGGCCCAATAGGCCTGCACCACCAGCGGCGTGGCGCCCACCGTGATCAGGTCGTTGATGGCCATCGCGATGGTGTCTTGCGCGATGCTGGCGTAGTAGCTCTTGCCGGTCAGCTTGTGCATCTCGTCGGCCACCAGGGTCTTGGTGCCAAGGCACTCGACGATGGAGGCCAGGTAGAACGGACCGACATCGACCACATAGGCCGACTCGCCGCGCGACGCCAGCACTTCAGAAAATCCATGGCCCGCCAGATGCGCACCGGTGGCAGCGGCGGCGCGCTGCGCCGCCACCTTGAGCGGGTCTATCAAGTCGTAGTTGACGCCGGACTGCTCATAACTGAGGGGGGCGGACGATGTGGCGGGAGCAAGCGGCTTCATGGCCGGGATTATCCGTCACGCGCGCCAAACGTCCTCGGTCTGGCCCCCCGTAGAATCGCGCCATGAGTTATCTGGTTCTCGCCCGCAAATACCGTCCGCGCAGTTTTCATGAGCTGCTCGGGCAGGAGCACGTCGTGCAGGCGCTGTCCAATGCGCTGATTCAGCAACGCCTGCACCACGCTTATTTGTTCACCGGCACGCGCGGCGTGGGCAAGACCACGGTGTCGCGCCTGCTGGCCAAGAGTCTGAACTGCACCGGTCCGGACGGGCAGGGCGGCATCACGGCCCAGCCTTGTGGCGTGTGCGCGGCCTGCCGCGACATCGACGCGGGACGCTTTGTCGACTACGTTGAGCTTGACGCTGCATCGAATCGCGGCGTCGAAGAAATCTCGGCGTTGCTCGACCAGTCGGTCTACAAGCCGGTGCTGGGCCGCTTCAAGGTCTACATGATCGACGAAGTGCACATGCTGTCCAACACCGCTTTCAACGCCATGTTGAAAACGCTCGAAGAGCCGCCCGACTACCTCAAGTTCGTGCTGGCCACCACCGACCCCCAGAAAGTGCCCGTCACCGTGTTGTCGCGCTGTCTGCAGTTCAATCTGCGTCCGATGACGCCGCAGACCGTGCATGAGCATCTCAAGCGCGTGCTGGCCGATGAGAACGTGCCGGTCGATGCCGGGTCGCTGCGGCTGCTGGCGCGCGCCGCGCGCGGTTCGATGCGCGATGGCTTGTCGCTTGCCGACCAGGCAATTGCCTTTGGCGCAGGCGAACTCACCGAGCCAGGCGTGCGCCAGATGCTCGGCGCCGCGGACCGCAGTCACGTGATCGCGCTGCTCGATGCGCTGGCGGCGAGCAACGGCGCCGGGCTGGTGTCAATTGCCGATGATTTGCGCGCACAAGGGTTGTCGGCTGCCGGCACGCTGGAAGACCTGGCCAGCCTGTTGCAGCAAATGGCGGTGGAGCGCGCCGTGCCGGGCAGTGCCGACGCCAGCGACCCCGAAACGCCCGAGATGCAGCGCGTTGCACAACTGCTGCCAGCCGACGAAATCCAACTCATGTACAGCATGGCCTTGCATGGCCGCGCCGAACTGAGCCTGGCGCCGGATGAATACGGCGGCCTGGTGATGGTGTTGCTGCGCATGCTCAGTTTCCGGCCCGAAGCACCGTCGCAAAAGCCCGGCGTGGCGCCCGCCCCCGGTGGCGCCGCCTCCATGGCCCCGAAGGCGCCGGCGGCCAACTCCGCGGCGCTGAAGGCCGAGCCGGCACGCGCTGCGGCGCGGCTGCCGATACCGGCAAGCGCTGCCGCGCCGACGCCAAGAGCGCCGACGCGGGCAGCGCTCGTCGATGATCTGCCGCCCTGGATGGATGCACCAGCGTCCGATGAAGAAGCCGTGGTGTCGCCGCGCGCGGGTTCAAGCCGGCCCGTCGCTGCGCGAGCGCCGGCGCCGCCGTCAAGGCAAGACCCGCCGGCCCCTGCGCCGAACGCGCCAGTCGACTTGCGACCCACCGCCTTGGGTGAGCGCTGGAACGACACCGTCAAGCAACTGAATCTGGTCGCCATGGCGCGCGAAGTGGCCTTGCAGGCCGAATGCCTGAGCATTGAACAAGACGGCGCGACCCAGCGCTGGCGTTTTCGCGTCGAGCGCGAATCGCTGCGTGCGCCGGCGCTGAAAGACAAGCTGCAAGCGGCGCTGGCGGAACATCTGGGCGTGGATCTGCGCATCGAATTGGAGTCGGGCGTGGCGCTGGATTCACCCGCCTTGCGCGACGCGGCGCACTTGAGGCAGCGCCAGCAGGTGGCCGACGCCATCATTCGCAGCGACCCGCTGGTGCAGCAACTGCTGCAACAGTTCAAGACGGCGCGTATCGTGCCAGGGTCCATCAAACCACATTGAGAAACGGAGCACATGATGATGAAGGGTCAACTGGCCGGTCTGATGAAACAGGCACAGGCCATGCAGGACAACCTCAAGAAGGCGCAAGACGAGTTGGCGCTGATGGATGTGGAAGGCCAGTCGGGTGCCGGCCTGGTCAAGATTGTGATGACGTGCAAGCACGATGTGAAGCGCGTCACCATCGACCCGAGCCTGTTGGCCGACGACAAGGACATGCTCGAAGATCTGGTCGCCGCCGCCTTCAATGACGCGGTGCGCCGCGCCGAGGAAGTGAGCCAGGCGAAGATGGGCAAGCTGACCGCCGGCATGCCGCTGCCGGGTGGCATGAAGTTCCCGTTTTGAGCGCTGGCGCAGCCGGAGGGTAGTCCAGTGAGCAAGCGACATTCACTGGACGCCTTGATCGATGCGCTGCGGTGTCTGCCCGGCGTGGGCCAGAAGTCGGCGCAGCGCATGGCCTACCACCTGCTGCAGCATGACCGGGACGGCGCGCGCAAGCTCGCGCAAGCGCTCGGGTCGGCGGCCGACAATATGCTGCATTGCCAGCGCTGTCATACGTTCACCGAGGCCCCGGTGTGCAGCATCTGCCTGGATGAGACGCGCGACGTAAAGCTCTTGTGCGTGGTCGAGTCCCCCGCCGATCAGGCGGCGCTGGAGCGGACCGGTTCCTACCGCGGCCACTATTTTGTGTTGATGGGGCGCGTCAGCCCGCTCGACGGCATCGGCGTGCACGAAATCGGCGTGACGCAATTGCTCGATCGCGCCGCCGATGCAGGGGTCGAAGAGGTGATACTGGCCACCAGCTTCACGGCCGAAGGCGAGGCCACCGCCCATGTGCTGGCGCAGGCGCTGCGCGCGCGCGGCCTGCGTACCACCCGCCTGGCGCGCGGCGTGCCGGTGGGCAGCGAGCTGGAATACGTGGACTTGGGCACCATCGCCCACGCCTTGGTCGATCGGCGCTGAGCCGGTGCGGCCCGCCGCGGGTCGGTTCAGGGCGCCTGATCCGCCCAAATTTTTCCGGCGCTGGCTCAGCGCCTGGTCGACTGCCGCGCCAGGGCTTGGGTGCGGCTCCCCATCACCGTCACGCTGGTGCCGCCGTTGCGCGAATTCTTTCGGCCGGTCTTGGCGGCAGTGCGGATCGACGCGGTCCGGGTCGGCTTGTTCAGGTAAACCACCAGGGTCTGGCCGGTGCGCAGACTTCCTTTGGCATTGAGCTTGTTCCATTGCACCAACTGCGCTGTGCTGACGCGGTAGCGTTGTGCCACGCCACCCAGCGTTTCGCCCTTGCGCACCTTGACGGCGAGTCGCTTGAGCGCTTGCGCTTCGGGCGTCAGGCTCATGCTGGCGTTGTCCGCCAGATGCTCGGGCACGTCTTGCACGCGCTGGATGCCGCGCGGCACCATCAGCGTGGAGCCGCTCTTGATGAGCATGCGCGGCGGGATCTTGTTGACCTCGCGCAGCGTGGCTTCGCTCATGCCCACCAGCTTGGCCGCCTCGCTGGATTTGAGCGTGCGCGGCGCGACCCAGGCAGTCCAGCTGGCCAACGGGCCCCGGTGTGCCGCCAGCTTGCGCACGAACTGGCTGGCGTTTTCGTAGGGGAGCAGCACTTGCGGCGTTCCAGCGGCCAGTATCACCGGCTTGTTCATCTGCGGGTTGTAGAGCTTGAACTCGTCGACCGTGATGTCGGCCAGGCTCGCGGCGACCGCGACGTCCATGTCGCGGTCAATCTTGACACCCAGAAAATAAGGGTGGTTGGCAAGCGCAGGCAGGCTCAGGCCATAGGCCTCGGGGTGGTCGATGATGTTCTTCACGGCCTGCAGCTTGGGCACGTAATAGCGCGTTTCGTCAGGCATGCGCAGGCTTGCGTAGTCGGTCGGCAGATGTGCGGCCTTGTTGCGGGCGATGGCACGCTGCACATTGCCCTGGCCCCAGTTGTAGGCGGCCAGTGCCAGATGCCAGTCGCCAAACATGGTGTGCAGTTTGTCGAGGTAGTCGAGCGCGGCCTGCGTCGATGCCAGGACATCGCGCCGGTCGTCGCGAAACACATTCTGCTTGAGCGCGTAGTCGCGCCCGGTGGCCGGCACGAACTGCCACATGCCCGACGCCTTGGCGCTGGAGACGGCCTGCGGGTTGTAGGCGCTTTCAATGAAGGGCAGCAGGGCCAGCTCGGTGGGCATGCCGCGCTTTTCGACCTCTTCGACAATGTGATAGAGGTAGCGGCCGCCGCGTTCTGTCATGCGCTGCACATAGTCGGGCCGCGAGCTGTACCACTGCTCGCCCTTGGCCACCAGATCACCTTCGAGTTCGGGCATGGCAAAGCCCCTGCGCACGCGGGCCCACAGATCCTCCTGCGCCTGGCGGTCTTCCAGGTCGACCTTCGCGCCGGGGCGCAGCGTGTCTTCGAGCAGCGACTCGTTGGTCTGGTCAAGCGCGGTGATGGCTGCGCTTGGCGTAGGTGTCGGGGTTGGCGCGGGCGCGCTGGCCGACTCAGCCGCGGGTGGGGCGGCAGCCTGCGCGGTGGCGCTGGTGGTGGGTGGCGTGCTGGCGCAAGCGGTGAGCATTGCAGCGAGCAGCAAGCTCAGCAAGCGCTTGGTGGGCAGATTGAGTGGCGCTGCACCGAGCGCTGCGGATCTTGTTGCGTAGGTCATCGAAACTCGTTCTTCCATTCACGCAGGGCGGCGAACACCGCGATGGGATCTTCACCGGTGGCACCGTGAGCGCCGGCGGCGTGCATCACATCGGGCTGGTTGCAACGCAAAAAAGGATTGATTTCAAGCTCTCTCGCCAAGCGGGCGGGAAGCGTGGGCAACTCGAGCGTGCGCTGTGTCTGGCACCACTGCTGGTATTCGGCCAACGCCGCGTTGGCGGGTTCGATGGTGCGTGCAAAGCGCAGATTCGACAGCGTGTACTCGTGGGCGCAGCATACCCTGGTGGCGCCCGGCAGTTGTGTCAATTGTGTAAGCGACTCGTGCATCTGCGCCGGTGTGCCTTCGAACAAGCGTCCGCAGCCACCCGAAAAAAGCGTGTCCCCGCAGAACAGCACGGGAGAGTTCTCGCCATCGTCTGGCAATGCCGGCAGATAGTAGGCGATGTGGCCGGCGGTGTGGCCAGGCACGTCGATGACCTGGAAATCCAGACCGAGCAGGCGCACGGTATCGCCGCCACGGCACGGTCGGCAAGGCACGGGAATATTCTCCGTGGCGGGTCCGAATACCGGGCCGTGCAGATGTTCGAGCAGGCCCGCCAGGCCGCCGACGTGATCGCCATGATGGTGGGTCACTAGAATGCCTGCCAGGCGCAAGCGCTGCGAGGCCAGCGCCTGCAGCACCGGCGCTGCTTCCCCCGGATCAACCACGAGCGCGTTCACGCCATCGTGGATCATCCAGATGTAGTTGTCTGTGAAGGCTGGCAGTGCGACGAGTTTCAAAGTCATGATGAGCGATGCGTCGATTATAGAGTTGGCACATTGGCTGACAACGCCTGCAGGCCGAAACATGCTGGCCTGGGAACAGGAGCAACTCGACGTGGCGGTGGCCGATCTGTTCGGCTTTCATGCGCTGCAACTCGGCCTGCCCGAGTTGCAGGGCTTGCGCGCCAACCGCATGCCGCATCGCTGGCTGGCGCTGGAGCGTGGCAATGCCGATTTGAACCCAGACAAGGGCATGACCGCAAACGCCGATCTGGTGTGCGATTTCAACGCGCTGCCGATCGACACCAACAGTCTCGATCTGGTGGTGTTGCCCCACGCGCTGGAACTGACCGGCGATCCGCACCAAATGCTCAGAGAGGTGGGCCGCGTGCTCAGACCCGGTGGCCGTGTCGTCATCGTCGGCTTGAACCCGACCAGCTTGTGGGGACTGCGCCAGCGCCTGGGCCGGCTGCGCGCAGGGCGGGCGCGGTCGGGCGCGTGCGCCGCAGTCCTGCCGCACAGCGGCGAATTGATCGGCTACTGGCGCTTGCGCGACTGGCTGCGGCTGCTCAGCTTCGAGCTTGAAGGCGGGCGTTTTGGCTGCTATCGGCCATCGAGCTTGAGCGAGCGCTGGATGCAGCGCAATGCCTGGATGGAGAGCGCGGGTGAGCGTTGGTGGCCCGTGCTGGGCGGCGTGTATTTTCTGGTGGCGGTCAAGCAGGTGCGCGGCATGCGTCTGGTCGGCCTGCTGCCCAACACGCGCAAGCTCGCCAAGGCCTCGCCGGCCGTGGTGGCACATAACAAGAGTGTTCATGACAACGAAAATTGAGACCGGCCGCAGCGCGACGCCGACCCATGCGCCTGCGCACACCCAACCCGCCATACACCGCCCCCAGGTCACCATCTACACCGATGGCGCCTGCAAGGGCAACCCCGGGCCGGGCGGCTGGGGGGCGTGGCTGAGCTCAGGCGGACACGAGAAGGAGCTGTTCGGCGGCGAAGCCGGCACCACCAACAACCGCATGGAGCTGACCGCCGTGATCGAGGCGCTGGCCTCGCTGAAGCGCAACTGCGAGGTGGCGATCTACACCGACAGCCAATACGTGCGCAAGGGCATTACCGAGTGGATCACCGGATGGAAGCAGCGTGGCTGGAAGACCGCCGACAACAAGCCGGTCAAGAACATCGACCTCTGGCAGCGGCTGGATGCCTTGCAGGCCTTGCACAGGGTGGACTGGCACTGGGTCAAGGGCCATGCCGGCGACCCCGGCAATGAGCGCGCCGATGAGCTGGCCAATCGGGGCTGTGCTTCGGTGCCGCGCTGACGCTCATCAATCGCACAACACCATCCAGGCCAGGCGGCCTACTTAGGCATCACCGCTACAGTGCACGCTCGGAGAATTCTGCATGAGTTTCAAGAAAATCCATTCAATGTTGGCAGTCGCTGCACTGGTGGTGCTCGGCGGCCTGGCGTATTGGTGGCAGCACAAGCCTCTTGCGTCGGTGGCTGGCGCAGGGCTTGCCAATCAGGGCGGCAAGCTGGGCGGCGCGGCCAAGCCCGCGGAGTCGGTGGCCGTTGAAGTCGGCAAGGTCGATCGCATGGTCTTGAAGGACGAGGCACAGGCCGTGGGCAGTCTGCGCGCACGCCAGTCGGTGGTGTTGCGACCCGAGGTCAGCGGGCGCATCTCGGCGCTGGGTTTCAGCGACGGTCAGCGCGTGCGCAAAGGCCAGTTGATGGTGCAGCTCGATGACGCGTTGCAAGTGGCGCAGTTGCAGCAATCCGAAGCGCAGGCCCGCATTGCCGCGACCCAGGCCAAACGCAACCGCGAGCTGCTGGCGCAAAATTTCGTCAGCCCCAGCGTGGTCGACCAGAGCCTGGCCAATCTGCAAGTCGCCGAGGCGCAGGTGGCCTTGTCGAAGGCGCAACTGGAGCGCTTCAGGATCGTCGCGCCGTTTGACGCGCTGGCCGGTATCCGCTCGGTCAATCTTGGCGATTATGTGAAAGACGGCGCCGACTTGGTGAGCCTCGAAGACAGCTCGACCATGTGGATCGAGTTCCGCCTGCCCGAACGCTATGTGCCGCGCCTGAAGGCCGGCCAGGCGGTTGACCTGACGCTGGATGCCTTGCCCGGCCAGCGATTCAAGGCCCAGGTCGATGTGATCGACGCGCAGTTCGATACGAATGGCCGATCCATGCTGGTGCGGGCCAAGCTGCTGGGGCCGACGACCGGATTGCGCTCGGGGCTGTTCGCGCGCGTCAAGGTGGTGCTGGGTGAGCGACCGGACGCCCTGGTGGTGCCCGAAGAGGCGCTCGTGCCGCAGGGGGGCAAGCAGTACCTCATCAAGGTGATCGACGCGCCGCAGGGCCTGGTGTCGCAGCGCGTCGAGGCGGACATGGGCATGCGCGTGCCGGGCAAGGTCGAGTTGCTCAGCGGCGTGAAGGCCGGCGAGCGGGTCGTGACGGCGGGCCAGGCGCGCTTGATGCGCGGCGATGCGCTGCCGCTCAGAATCGTCGATGTCGAACAAGAAGGCGCTCGCCGGCCCGCGGCGGCCGCCAGCGCCGGCCAACGCTGAGCCTGCGGACGGCACATGCGGATTTCAGAAATTTCCATACGCCGACCGGTCTTTGCGACGGTGATGTCCCTGCTGCTGCTGCTCGTCGGCCTGGTCTCGCTCGAGCGTCTGAGCTTGCGCGAATACCCGCGCATCGACGAGCCGGTGGTGACGGTGCGCACGCGGCTGATCGGCGCGTCGAGCGAGGTGATCGAATCGCAGGTCAGCAAGCCCCTGGAAGACTCGATTGCCGGCATCGACGGAGTCGACATCCTGACCTCGATCTCGCGCTCGGAGCTGAGCCAGATCACGGTGCGCTTCAAGCTGGAGAAGAACCCCGACGATGCCGCCGCCGATGTGCGCGACCGCGTGGCGCGGGTACGCGGCCGCCTGCCCGACGCGAGCGACGAGCCGGTGGTGGCCAAGGTCGAGGCCGACGCAACGCCCACCATCTGGATCGCCTTCACCAGCGACACCTTGTCGCCGCTGGAGGTGACCGACCTGGTGAACCGCGTCGTCAGGCCCAGACTGCAGACCGTGCCCGGCGTGGCCGACGTCACGGTCGGCGGCGACCGCCAGTACGCCATGCGCATGTGGATCGATGCAGACCGTCTGGCCGCCTACCGCTTGAGTGTGCAAGACGTCGAAGACGCGCTGCGCCGGCAGAACCTCGAAGTGCCGGCCGGTCGCATCGAGAGCGAGCAGCGTGAGTTCAACGTGACCGCGCGCACCGACCTGAACACGGTCGCCCAGTTCAAGGAGGTCGCGCTGCGCCAGGTCAATGGCATCACGGTGCGCTTGAAGGACGTGGCGCGCGTCGAGGAAGCTGCCGCCAGTGACCGTTCGCGCGTGCGCCTGAACGGCGTGCCGGCGGTATCGCTGGGCATTGTGCGTCAGGCCACGGCCAATCCGCTCGATGTGGCGGCCGGCGTGCGCGCCATGATGCCGCGCATACAGCAAGACCTGCCCGATGCGGTCACGGTGCGGCACGCCAACGACAACTCGGTCTTCATCGACCGGTCGATCAAGTCCGTCTACACGACGATCTCCGAATCGGTGCTGCTGGTCGCGTTCGTGGTGTTCGTCTTCTTGCGCACCTTGCGCGCCTCCATCATTCCGCTGGTCACCATTCCGATCAGCCTGATCGGCTCGTTTGCCTTGATGGCCCTGGCCGGCTTCACCGTCAACACGCTCACCTTGCTGGCCCTGGTGCTGGCCATCGGCCTGGTGGTCGACGACGCCATCGTCGTGCTCGAAAACATCTTTCGCCATATCGAGGAGGGCCTGGCGCCGTTTCAGGCTGCGATGAAGGGCGCCAAGGAGATCGGCTTTGCCGTGATGGCCATGACCCTGACGCTGGCCGCCGTGTTCGCGCCGCTGGCCTTCACGCCGGGACGCACCGGCCGCTTGTTCGTCGAATTTGCCTTGACGCTGGCCGGCGCGGTGATCGTGTCGGGTTTTGTCGCGCTCACGCTCACGCCGATGATGTGCAGCAAGCTGCTGCGCCACAACCCGCATCCCGGCCGCTTCGACCGCGGCATGGAAGCGCTGCTGGTGTGGTTGACCCAGCGCTACACGCGCGCGCTGCGTTTTGCCTTGCGCCAGCGCTGGATCGTGGTTGCGGTGATGCTGGCCTCGGGCGCCGGCAGTGCGTGGCTGTTCAGTAGCGCCAAGTCGGAGCTGGCGCCGATGGAAGACCGTGGCGTGATCCTGATTCCAATCAGCGCCCCCGATGGCGCAACGATGAACTTCACGTCGCGCTATCTGGACGCGGTTGACCGCATTGCAGCCGGCTACCCCGAGTTCGACCGCGTGTTCCTGTTCGCCGGCGGCGGCACCGTGTCGCAGGGCACGGCCATTGTTCGCGCTGTCGACTGGAGCGAGCGCAGTCGCACCACGCAGGAGTTGGCGCGCCTGTTGCAGCCGCAACTGAACGCCTTGCCGGGCGTGAGCGCCTTCCCGATCACGCCGCCGAGTCTGGGTCAGGGCTTTCGCGAGCGTCCCGTCAATTTCGTCATCGTCACCAGCGACAGCTATGCCAACCTGGCAAAGGTCACGCAGGACATGATGACCGAGCTCGGCAAGAACCCCGGCTTTGTGCAACCCGACAACGACCTGCGTCTGAACAAGCCGGAATTGTTTCTGGAGGTCGACAGGGCGCGCGCCGCCGACCTCGGGGTAAACGTCGATCAAGTGGCGCGCACTGTCGAGACCATGCTGGGTGGGCGCGCCGTGACGCGCTACAAGCGCGCTGCCGAGCAGTACGACGTGCTGGTGCAGACCGAAGACGCCGGGCGCACGACACCCGATCAGATCGAGAGGCTGTTCGTGCGCGGCCGCGGCGACACCCTGCTGCCCTTGGCCAGTCTGATCAAGGTGCGCGAGGCGGTGAGTCCGCGCGAGCTCAACCACTTCAACCAGCGCCGCGCGGTGGCCATCACTGCCAATCTGGCGCCGGGCTATGCGCTGGGCGATGCGCTGCACTACATGGAAGAGGCAAGCCGGCGCGTGCTGCCCGTCGGCTATGCCACCGAGCTCAACGGGGTCTCGCGCGAATTCAAGTCCAGCAGCGGCGCGCTGGGCTTGGTGTTCGTGCTGGCTGCCGCGTTCATCTTCCTCGTGCTGTCAGCGCAGTTCGAAAGCTTTGTCGATCCGCTCATCATCATGACGGCGGTGCCCTTGTCGATGGTCGGCGCGCTGGCCGCGCTGCAGTTGTCGGGCGGCACCTTGAACGTGTATTCGCAGATCGGTCTCATCACGCTGGTGGGCTTGATCACCAAACACGGCATCCTGATCGTCGAGTTCAGCAACCAGTTGCGCCAGGCCGGCAGGCCCGTGCTCGAGGCGGTGGTCGAAGCCAGCGCCCTGCGCCTGCGTCCCATCATGATGACGACCGGCGCGATGGTGCTGGGCGCCTTGCCATTGGCCCTGGCCAGCGGCGCCGGCGCCGAGAGCCGTCAGCAGATCGGCTGGGTCATCGTGGGCGGCATGTCGCTGGGCACGCTGCTCACGCTGTTCGTCGTGCCCACCATCTACACCCTGCTGGCGCGCAAGCGCGTGCCCGGAGAGATCAGGACCGAAGCGCTGTCGGCATGAGTTGCACGGCTGCGCTGCCCGCCCTTGACCCGCGTGGGGCTGCCCGCTCCTCGGGTGTCGAACGCTGCGTGCCGTAGGTCGAAGCGGCATTTCGCTTTATGCTTGCGGCCATGCTCAGACAATCTCTGCTTCTTCTTCATTTCGCCGGCGCCATCGTCTGGGTGGGCGGCATGTTCTTCGCCTATTTCTGTCTGCGCCCCGCAGCCGTACAGGTGCTCGAGCCGCCGCAACGCTTGACCCTGTGGGTGGCCACCTTCGAGCGGTTCTTGCGCTTCACCGTGTATGCAGCCGCCGCCATCGTCTTGAGCGGCTTCATGATGTTCATGCAGGTGGGGTTCAAGTTTGCCCCGCTTGGCTGGCACCTCATGATGACGCTGGGCTTGCTGATGACGGGTGTGTTCGTCTATGTCTACGCGGTTCTCTATCCACGCTTGCGCCGGCATTGCGAGGCAAGCGCGTGGCCCGCTGCGGCGGCCACGCTGAACAAGATTCGTCAATGGGTGGGGGTCAATCTGCTGCTCTCGATCTGCACGGTGGCGGCCGCGGTCTCGGCTCGCTGAGGCGCGTTGGCGCCAGCACAGAGCGGCCGCGGCGCCGGTCGCTGGCGCGCTGGCCCGGCAGCGTCAGATTGCGCCGCAGCGTTCAGCGCCGCGCAGGTGCGGCAAAGTCGAACAGCGTCGTCAAGTCGCCGATGGCTGGCTGATTGACGGGCAGGTAGGTCCCGTGCCGGTCATGCTTGGCCAGTGGCAGATTGTCCCGGCTGCGCGCGGACAGCGGTGGCACGCGCCAGTTTCGTTCGATGAATTTCAAGATCGAGGCGTGATCCTGGTAGGTGTGGTCAACGTGCCCCCTCCTGGCGTAGGGCGACACCAGCAGCAACGGGACGCGTGGGCCGTCGCCGAAGAAGTCCAGCGTCTGTATGTTTCCGGTGTCGAAATAGCCGCCGCCCTCGTCGGTGGTAATGACGATGGCGGTGTGTGACCAAAGCGCCTTGCTGGCCTGCACCTTGCTCACAAGTTCCTTCAGAAAGGCTTCGTAGCGGGCCGGCACCGAGTAGCCCGGGTGCCCGCTGTCCATGTTCTTCGGGATCACGAACGAGACCTCGGGCAGCGTGCCCTTGTCGAGCTCGGCGTAAAAGCTGGCAAGACCCTTCAGTCCCGCCTTCAACGCGGGCGTGCCCACCACAATGCTCGATGCGTTGAGCGGGTCCCCGATGTCGTTGTAGATATAGGGCCTGGCCTTCTTGATCGCGAGCGCAGTCAGCTCGGGTTCCAGGCTTTCGTCAGGCGCTCCAGCGGGCATGCCACGCTCCTTCTTCATGGCTGCGGCAAGCTGGGCACGCAGGCTTGGGTAGGACGCATCGTTGGTGACGTCGGCATCATCACGTCCACCCGTGTACCAGCCCCATGTGACATGCCTCTTGCGCAGCGCCTCGCCGATCGTCGGTACGGTTTGTGGCGGATAGACAAACACTTGTTCGCCGAGCGGCTTGGGCGAACCGTCGACCTCGAACGGTGGCCCATAGTTGTTGAGCAGGTAGTAGGCGCCGGGCTCACAGTGGCTCGCACGGCCCAGGCCGTCGAGCACCGCTTGCACTGCGGCCACGCCGGGGTTTTCGGCGTCGGCACAGTTCACGTAGGAGCCGCCCGAGTAGCCGTCGTTGATATAGAAGTTTGACGTGCCGGCCACCGGGTCGGGATTCTCGATCTGATTCGCGGGTGGCTTGGCCAACTTGCCGTCGATGCGGTACACCGCGACGTCACCGGTGGCCAGTGCAAAGAAGTTGGCACCCGTGCCGCCCATCATGGCCTGGTGGTAGTTGTCGCTGATGGCGCCCTCCTGCGCGAGCTGCCTGAAGTATGGCGCGTCGCCCTGGTTCATATTGAAGAAGCCCATCAACTCGCCACCCTGACTTGGCTTGTCGGCGCTCACGCCTTCAGTCGCGCCGCCCGTGCCCACTGTGGTGGCCACCCAGTTGAACAGGTCGAGCTTTGCATTGCTTCCGCTCGTCTGCTGCCACATCTGGAAGAAGCGGTGCGGGGGGTCGCCGATGGCGTCTGCGTAGGGTGCGTAGCGGGTGATCTGGAACGGGCCGTTCGCTTGCAGCGTTGCGAAGCGCGCGTCGACAACCTTGCCGTAGGGCTTGAAAGTGACCGGGTCGTAGGCGCCGGTCAGCATCGGTTGCGGCAACTTGGCGAGCGTGCCTGTGCGCAGCGGATTCAGGCTGAAGTGCCTGGTGTCGTTGCGGGCCTCACTCTGCACGGCGCGGCCGTAGTTCGGACCCGGCGTGCCGTCGGCGTTGACGATGCCTTGCGACACCAGGTTCAGGATCGTCGCGCCGCGCTTCGGCGCGTAGGTGCCGAACAAGGTATCGAAGCTGACGTTCTCGCCGATCACGACGATCAGATGTTTGATCGGCGTGGTGGTCGTGGCGGCGTCTGCGAGCGGCGACATGCCCGCCAGCGCGCCCGAAAGGGCTGCGGCCGCGATGCGCGGCGCAATCGTTCTCATGTATCAGGCTCCCATGTTTTGGCGGCGCGTGTCGCGCCAGACGACGACGGGCAGTACTCAGGATCCGCCCGGCCGAAGCCTGCACTGTAGGCAGTCAATGTGTCAGTTTGACGAAACTGCAGCACTCGATGCATGCGCGGGCAATGTGGTTTGCACAGGGGCCGACGCTGCAATGGCGCATTGCCGCGCAGTTCAGCCGCGAGCCCTCAAGCGCGCTCGACTCAGACCAGTCCGTCGAACACCAGCACATCGACCAGATCGCCTGCCGCGACATGGCCTTGCTCGTGGCCCAGCACGACCATGCAATTGGCCTGGCTCATGCTGCGCAAGATGCCCGAACCCTGCTCGCGCGTGACGGCTACCTGCCATCGGCCGTCGCTGTCTTGGGCCAGCATGCCGCGCTGGTATTCGGTGCGTCCGGGCTTCTTGCGCAAGGCCGTGCGAGAGGGCACACGCAGCAAGGGCAGGGCGCTCGCGTCGGCCCCGCTCATGGCCAGCAGCGCGTTGCGCACAAACGCGTAAAAGGTGACCATCACCGCCACCGGATTGCCGGGCAGACCGAACAGAATGGCCTGATGCCCGTTGTCGGCCTGGATCCGTCCGATGGCCATGGGTCGGCCGGGGCGCATCGCGATGCGCCAGAACAAGACGTCGCCGAGCTGCGCCATCACCTGCTTGGTGTGATCGGCCTCGCCGACGCTCACGCCGCCCGAGGTGATGACGGCGTCGGTGCTGGCCGCGGCTTGGGCGAAGGCTGCTGCCAGCGCCGCAGGTTCGTCGCGCACCACGCCCATGTCGAGCAGATCGACACCCAGGCGCTCCAGCATGGCCCACAAGGTGTAGCGGTTGCTGTCATAGACGCAGCCCTGGTCGAGCGGCTCGCCCACCGAGCGCAGCTCGTCGCCGGTGGAGAAGAAGGCCACGCGCAGCCGCCGCAGCACGCGCACTTCGGCGTGACCGAGCGAGGCCAGCATGCCGATGTCGGCCGGGCGCAGCACACGGCCAGCGGCCAACGCGACTTCACCGATGGCCAAGTCTTCACCGGCCAGACGCCGGTTCTCGCCCTCGCTCACGCTGTTCGCCGCGATCGACACCTGCCCGTCGACGACTTCGGTCAACTCCTGCGGCACGACGGTGTCCAGACCGACCGGCATGACGGCGCCGGTCATGATGCGCACGCACTGACCCGCCGGCACCGCACCCGCAAAGGCCTGGCCGGCAAAGCCCGTGCCGGCAATCTTCAGGCGCGTCGTGGCACCCGCGACGAGGTCAGCGGCGCGCAGCGCGTAGCCGTCCATGGCCGAATTGTCATGCGCGGGCACGTTGATGTTCGAGACCAGGTCTTGCGCCAGCACGCGACCCAGCGCCGAGCGAATCGGCAACTGCTCGCAAGCCTTGACGCGCGGCACCAGGCGGGCAATGAATTCCTGCGCCTGTGCCACGGGCAGCGCCTGCGGGTCGTAGCCGCTCACGCACGAGGCGATGTCTTGCAGGGAAGGTGTTTTCATCGCAGTGTGCAGACCATCAGGTCCTTGTCCAGATAAACCGCGGGTACAGCCTTTGTCGCGGCCAGCTTGATGGCGCGCGGCTGGCAACCGTAGCGCACGAAGCCGGCCCGCGCATACAGGCGCGCGGCGCGGACGTTGCCGGCGGTGACGGTGAGCACGAGTTGTTCGAGGCGAGGGTCGGCGCGCGCCAGGTTCAATGCTGCGCTGAGCAGGGCGCCGCCAATGCCAAGACCCTGCCGCTCATCGCGCACCATCATGCCCACGATGTGGCCGACGTGAGCCACCTTGGCGCGGCCGTCACGCTCGCAAGTGACAGCACCCACCATCTGACCACCCACCCAGGCACACAGCGTGAACAAGGTGCCGCTGGCGCCGGACTGACTCAGGCGGAAAAGATAGCTCTCGGCGCTGCGGCCCGATTCGCTCACGGCGCTTGAAGTGAAGGCGTCTTCATGTTGCGCCAGCATGGCGTCGCGCAAGGCCTTGTAGGCGGCCAGATCGGCGGGCCTGAGGGCAAGAATCTCGACGGCGGAAGTCATTCAGGATCCAGCGCGTTCAACTCGGCCAGCGTGTTGGCATTGAAGAAGGCCTTGGAATCGGAGGGCGCATGGAAAGGCACGAACACATGCTTGTGCTGCCCTAGCCAATGATCGATCTTGCGCCCGCCCTCCTTCATGTACTTGGCCAGGCTGGTGTGCAGCGAACTGCGCAGCAGGCAAAACACCGGCTGCACGCGCGCGTGCCCGTCTTCGAGCGTGAGCGGCGCGGCGACATCGGCTTGCGCCTGCAACGCTGCCTGACTCAGTCGCTCGGCCAGGTCGAGCGGAAACAGCGGGCTGTCGCAAGGCACCGTCAGCATCCAGGGCGTCTTGCAGGCCAGCAGTCCAGCCATGAAGCCGGCCAGCGGCCCGGCGAAATCGGCTTGAGAATCGGGCAGCACCGGCAGCCCCAGGCTTTCGTATTCCTTGATGTGGCGGTTCGCGTTGATCAGCACGGCGCCGACCTGGGGCCTCAGTCTGCGCAGGGTGTGCTGTACCAGGCTCTGGCCCTTGAGCATCTGCAGGCCCTTGTCGACGCCGCCCATGCGGCTGCCTCGGCCACCGGAGAGAATCAGCCCTGTGATGTCTTCAGCGCGGATGTTCGACTCCATGCTCAGCCACCTATGTAATGCATCTCGACCCGGCGCTGCTCTGCCTCGGACGCCAGCGCAGCGGGTTGTTGCGAGCGCAGTTGCGAATACCGGTCGCTGCGGCCGGCCCAGACATCGGCCAGCGCACCGGCAATCTGGGCGTCGCTGTAGTCGCGCCGCAGCAGGCTGCGAAAATCGTGGCCCCGGGTCGCGAACAGGCACATGAAGAGCTTGCCCTCGGTCGACAGACGCGCGCGGTTGCAGTCGTGGCAAAAGGCCTGGGTGACGCTGGAGATCAGGCCGATTTCGCCTGCACCGTCCTGGTAGCGCCAGCGCTGCGCGGTCTCGCCTGGCACGCTGGCTTCCATTGGCTCGAGCGCGAACTCGGTCTGCAAACGCTCCAGCACTTGGGCCGAGGGCAGCACCTCGTGCATGCGCCAGCCGTTGCTCGCGCCGACATCCATGTATTCGATGAAGCGCAGCACCACGTCGCTGCCACGGAAGTGGCGCGCCATCGGCAGGATCTGGTCGTCGTTGCTGCCGCGTTTGACCACCATATTCACCTTGATCGGCGCCAGCCCCGCGGCTTGCGCCGCCGCTATGCCATCGAGCACGTCGCTGACCGGAAAATCGACATCGTTCATGCGCTTGAAGATGGCGTCGTCGAGTGCGTCCAGACTGACCGTGACGCGCTGCAGGCCGGCGTCTTTCAGGCCTTGCGCCTTGCGCGCGAGCAGTGAGCCGTTGGTAGTGAGGGTCAGGTCCAGCGCAGCGCCGTCGGGCGTGCGCAGCGCACTCAGCATCTCGACCAGGCTTTCGAGATTGCGGCGCAGCAGCGGCTCACCTCCGGTGAGCCTGAGCTTTTGCACACCATGTGCCACGAAGGCCCGCGTGAGGCGGGTGATTTCCTCGAAGCTCAACAGCGATGAGCTGGGCAGGAATTTGTAGTCCTTGCCGAACATCTCCTTGGGCATGCAGTAGTTGCAGCGAAAGTTGCAGCGGTCGGTGACCGATATGCGCAAGTCGCGCAAGGGCCGGCCGAGCGCGTCGGCCAGCAAGCCTCTCGGTGCCACAGGCTGCAAGGGCACGACAGGTACCGCGGCGGCATAGCGCAGGTCGGCAATCGAGATGACTTGATCGGTCATGGCGTGATTGTGCCGTGATCAGGCGCAAAGCTGGCCCGGTATGTGTGAGCGGTAGGCTTCGATGAAGGCGTCGAAACTGCCGGTCTGGCTGGTCTCCATTTGCTCCTGCGTGGCCAGGGATGTCCGCGCCAGGGCGTGGAAATACGCCGTTCTGCTGGCTTGCAGTGGCCGCGAGCGAAAACTTTGCGCGTGCTTGAGCGTCTGGGCCATGCCGAAGGCCTGGAACGAATTGCCATGCGCTGGCAGGGCCGAGAGCACCTGCGCCGATGGCGTCAGCTCGGGGTTGAGCAGCTTGGCGCGCTGCACGGCCAGGCTGCGCGCGTGGGCGTCGTCGCCACGCTGTGCGTCGAGCAGATCGGCCGCCGCGCCGATCTGATCGAGCAAGGCCTGACCCCAGGCTTTCAATTCGACGCCGGCGCCATGCTTCGTGAGGTTCAGGCCGGGACGGCGACCTTCTTTCACGGTGAGCGCGAAGTTGCGTTTGTTGTCGTCGGCTTCGTTTTCCAGCGGGCTCTCATTCAATGCGCAAAAGAGCAGGAAGGCATCCAGAAAACGCGCGGTCTGAAGGCTCAGCCCCAAGGGCTCGAAGGGGTCGACGTCCATGCAGCGCACTTCGACATATTGCACGCCGCGCGAACACAGGGCCTCGAGCGGGCGTTCGCCCAGATTGATCACGCGCTTGGGCCGGATGCTGGCGTAGTACTCGTTCTCGATCTGCAGCACATTGGTGTTGATCTGCACCCATTCGCCGTCGCGTTTGAGTCCGAGCGACTCATACGGCGCATGTGGCTGCCGCACCGCGCGCACCAGGCCGCGCATATACGACTGCATCGAATCGTAGGACGGCAGCAAATCGGCCTGTGCATCGTTCTGATAACCCAGATCGCTCATGCGCAAGCTGGTTGCATACGGCAGGTACAGGGTGTCGTCGGACAAGGCGTCGAGCCGGTGCTCGCGGCCGTCCAGGAAATGCGCAGACAAGGCCGGCGAGGCGCCGAACAAGTACATCAGCAGCCAGCTGTAGCGATGGAAGTTGCGGATCATCGCGATATAGCGCTCGGACTGATAGGCCATGGGCGAGCCGCTTGCGCCGTCGAGTGCCTGCAGCAAGGGCCAGAGGTCTTCGCTGAGCGAATAGTTGTAGTGGACGCCGGCAATGCACTGCATGGCCTTGCCGTAACGCAGCGCCAGACCGCGCCGGTACACATGCTTGAGCATGCCGATGTGCGAGCGGCCGTACCAGGCCAGCGGGATGTCCTGTTCGGCTGGCAATGGGCAGGGCATGGACTGGCTCCACAGCAGTTCCTTGTCCAACTGGCTGTAGACAAAACGGTGCACCAAATCGAGCTCGGTCAAGACGGTGGTGATGTCGTGCTCGGCAGGGGTGATGAATTCGAGCAGCGACTCCGAATAGTCGGTGGTGATCTGCGCATGCGTCAGCGCCGACCCCAGCGCGATGGGGTGCGGTGTCAAGGCCAGCTGGCCGCGCTCGTCAACGCGCAAGGTTTCGCGTTCGATGCCGCGCAGACCTTGCGCCAACAAGGGTCGGTGGCTGGGCGACGAGAGCAATGCCAGCGCTCGGTTCAATGTATCGTTCAATCAGGATCCCGGTTTTGGAGTTCGCCCAAGGTTAGTCGAAAATGAATACGCGCGCGTGACACGTGTGATTCGGATCGGGTTCCGAAGCAGCGTGGACCAGCGCCTGGCGCAGGGACAAGTCTTGTGCCAGCGCTCAAGCGCGTTTGGTGGCCAGCAGTGTCTGCAGTTCGGCCTTGGGCAGACCCGGGCGATTCGGCTCGGGCTCAAGCAGCGGCTGCACCTCTTGCAGCGAGGCATGGCAGCGCCGGCTCAAGGCCTGATAGTGGCGTGTGCCGGCCAGTTTCCAGCGCATTTCGTCCTCGCTGAGTTGGCGCACGAGCTTGGCCGGCAGGCCGGCGACCAATGATTTCTCGGGCACCTTGAAGCCGGCGCGCACAAAGGCGCAGGCGGCGACGATGCTGTAGGCGCCGACCTCGGCCTCGTCCATCACCACAGCGTTCATGCCCACCATCGCGTCGTGGCGCACCACGCAGCCGTGCAGAACGGCGCCGTGGCCGATGTGGCCATTGGCCTCGACCAAGGTCTGCGAGTCCGGAAAACCATGCACTACGCAGGTGTCCTGCACGTTCACGCCGGCCTGCAGCACGATGCTGCCGAAGTCGCCGCGCAAGCTGGCATTGGGGCCGATGTAGCAATCGGCGCCGACCACTACGTCACCGATCAGCACCGCGCTCGGATGCACAAATGCGTCGGGATGCACGACGGGGATCACACCGTCGATGGCGTAGCAAGGCATAGGTGCTCCGTTTATTGTGGGTGGCTCAGTGAATACCCGAGTTTTTTTGACTTGCCGCAATACTTCGCGCACCTTACGATCTACCGACCGGTCGGTCAAGAGTGTTTCGACCTTGACATGATGCAGCGAGGAAGTCCATGCCGGAGTCTGAAGTGCTGGTTTCGCAAGAGGGGGCGGTGCGTACCTTGACGCTCAATCGACCTGCTGCGCTGAACAGTTTCACCACCACCATGTTGCATGAGTTGCGCGCAGCGTTTGACGCGGCGGCCGCCGACCCGGGCGTGCGCTGCGTGATCGTGACTGGCGCGGGCCGCGGCTTCTGCGCGGGTCAGGACTTGAACGACCCGGTCGTCAAGCCCGACCTCGCGCCGGGGGCAAGACCGAAGGACATCGGCAACTTGCTCGACGACTGCTACATCCCTTTGGCCTTGCGCGTGCGCAGCATGCCGATCCCGGTGATCGCGGCGGTGAACGGCGTGGCGGCGGGCGCGGGCGCCAACTTTGCGCTCGGCTGCGACCTGGTGCTGGCGGGCGAGTCGGCGAGCTTCATACAGGCCTTCGCGAAGATCGGCCTGGTGCCCGACTGCGGTGGCACCTGGTTGCTGCCGCGTCTGGTGGGCCGCGCGCAAGCGCTGGCGTTGACGCTGCTGGGCGACAAGCTGCCCGCTCTTGAGGCCCAAGCCATGGGACTGATTTATCGCTGCCTGCCCGACGTCGAACTCGCCACCCAGGCGCAGGCGCTGGCGCAGCGGCTGGCCGCCTTGCCGGTGGCCGCCTTGGCGGCCACGCGTCAGGCGCTGGACAGCGCGATGCAAATGGATTGGCCCGCGGCGCTTGCGCAAGAGGCCGTCTTGCAGCGGCGCCTGGGCACGGCGCACGACTACCAGGAAGGTGCTTGCGCCTTCCTGCAAAAGCGCCAGCCCGGTTTCAGCGATCGTTGATGCGATGACAGCAAGCATGACTCCTCAGGAAATCGCCGAGGCCGTCGCCCAAGCCATGTTCGCCAAGGATCTGGCGTCCATCGGTCTGGGCATGCAGATCAGCGCCGTCGGGCCGGGCAGCGCGACGCTGCGCATGACGGTGCGCGCCGACATGCTCAATGGCTTTGAGACCTGCCATGGCGGCATCATCGCCACGCTGGCCGACACGGCCTTTGCCTACGCGTGCAACTCGTACAACGAAATGACGGTGGCCTCGGGATTTTCAGTCGATCTGGTCGCGCCGTCGCGCGTGGGCGACCGGCTCAGCGCCGTGGCGCACGAAGTTTCGCTGACCGGCCGCGTCGGCGTTTACGACATCACGGTGAGCAACCAGCGCAATGAGCTGATCGCGGTGTTCCGCGGCAAGTCCTACCGCATCAAGGGAAAACCGGTGGTGCTGATTGCCGGCACCGTCAACGCCGTAACGAAGGAGTAGCAGCACATGCCGGTCAAGTTTCCCGCCCCCGCTGATCTCGAACTGATAGAGAAAGCCAGCCTCGATGAGTTGCAGGCGCTACAGCTCGACCGTCTCAAGTGGTCGCTCGCGCATGCCTATCGCAATGTCGCGCATTACCGAGCGGCCTTCGACGCCAAGGGTGTGCATCCGGATGACTTGAAGACGCTCGGGGACCTCGCGAAATTCCCGTTCACGGTGAAGAAGGACTTGCGCGACAACTATCCCTTCGGCCTGTTTGCCGTGCCGCGCGAACAAGTCGTGCGCATCCACGCCTCGTCGGGCACGACGGGCAAACCGACGGTGGTGGGCTACACGGCGGCCGACATCGACATGTGGGCCAGCCTGATGGCGCGCTCGATTCGCGCCTCGGGCGGACGCCGCGGCGACATCGTCCAGATCGCCTACGGTTACGGGCTTTTCACCGGGGGTCTGGGCGCGCACTACGGTGCCGAACGCCTGGGCTGCACGGTGGTCCCGATATCGGGTGGCCAGACCGAGAAGCAGGTGCAGCTGATCCAGGACTTCAAGCCCGACATCATCATGGTCACGCCCAGCTATATGCAGGTGATCATCGAGGAGTTCGAACGCCAGGGGCTGGATGCGCGCGCGATGTCGGTGCGGATCGGTATCTTCGGCGCCGAACCCTGGACCGAGGCGATGCGCCGCGAGATCGAAGCCAAGGCCGACATCGACGCGGTCGACATCTACGGCCTGTCCGAGGTGATGGGGCCAGGTGTTGCCAACGAGTGCATAGAAAGCAAGGACGGCCCGGTGGTCTGGGAAGACCATTTCTACCCGGAGATCGTCGACCCCGACACCGGCGAAGTGCTGCCCTACGACCCGTCCAAGGGCAGCGCCGAGGGCGAACTGGTCTTCACCTCGCTGACCAAGCAGGCGCTGCCGATGATCCGCTACCGCACGCGCGACCTCACGCGGCTGCTGCCGCCGACCTCGCGCAGCATGCGCCGCATGGGCAAGATCGTCGGCCGCAGCGACGACATGCTGATCATCCGCGGCGTCAACATGTTCCCCACGCAGATCGAGGAGTTGGTGCTGCAAGAGCCGCAGCTCTCGGGCCAGTACCAGATCGTCGTGTCGCGCGAGGGCCATCTCGACGAAGTCGTGGTGCGCTGCGAACTGCAACCGGCGGCGCTGGGCGCCGATGTGAGAGCGATCGCGCTGTCGCTGCAGCACCGCATCAAGACCTTGATCGGCGTCTCGACCCGGGTGGATGTCGGCCTGCCCGATTCGATCGAACGCACGCTGGTGGGCAAGGCCCGCCGCGTCATCGACAAACGGCCACGCTGAGGAACTCTTATGTATACGCAAGCCATGAGCGTCGGCCCGCAAGACACCGGTGCCAAGACCAGCAGCGCTGAAGAGGCGCGCATGGAGGCCGCGTTCGAGGCGCGCATCGCTGCGGGCGAATTCATCGAGGCCAAAGACTGGATGCCCGAGCACTACCGCAAGACGCTGGTGCGCCAGATCAGCCAGCACGCGCACTCCGAAATCGTCGGCATGTTGCCCGAGGGCAACTGGATCACGCGCGCGCCCACCCTCAAGCGCAAGGCGATTTTGCTGGCCAAGGTGCAGGACGAAGGCGGACACGGCCTGTATCTGTACTCGGCGGCCGAGACCTTGGGCACGAGCCGCGACCAAATGCTCGACGCACTACACAGCGGCCGCGCCAAATACAGCTCGATCTTCAACTACCCGACGCTGAGCTGGGCCGACATGGGAGTGATCGGCTGGCTGGTCGATGGCGCAGCGATCATGAACCAGGTGCCGTTGTGCCGCTGCTCGTATGCGCCTTATGCGCGCGCCATGATCCGCGTCTGCCGCGAAGAGAGTTTTCATCAGCGCCAGGGCTATGAAGCGCTGCTGGTGATGATGCAACAGGGCACGCCCGAGCAACGCGACATGGTGCAGGACGCGGTGAACCGCTGGTGGTGGCCGGCGCTGATGATGTTCGGCCCGGCCGACCAGGATTCGCCCAATTCCGAGCAGTCGATGCGCTGGGGCATCAAGCGCATCTCCAACGACGATCTGCGCCAGAAATTCGTCGACGCGACCATTCCTCAGGGCGAACTGCTGGGCGTGAGCGTGCCCGACCCCGATCTGTGCTGGAACGAGGCGCGCGGCCATTACGACTTTGGCGCGATCGACTGGCCCGAGTTCTGGCGTGTCGTGGGTGGCGACGGCCCGTGCAACCGCGAGCGGCTGGCGACTCGCGTCAAGGCATGGGAAGAGGGCGCGTGGGTGCGCGAAGCCGCGCTGGCCCATGCGCGCAAACAAACCAGCAAACAAGCCAACCAGGCCCAGCCGGCCTGAGCAATAGGAATCCATCATGAGCGACGCCAAAACCCCCGTCCCCAACGCCGAGTGGCCGCTGTGGGAAGTCTTCGTGCGCAGCAAGGCCGGGCTCGACCACAAGCATTGCGGCAGCCTGCATGCCGCCGACGCGAAGATGGCGATCCAGCTCGCGCGCGACGTCTACACGCGGCGCCAGGAGGGCGTCAGTATCTGGGTCGTGCCGTCGAGCCAGATCGTGGCATCCGATCCGGGCGAGAAAAGCATGTTGTTCGACCCGATGGAGGACAAGGTCTACCGCCATCCGAGCTTCTATCAGCTGCCCGAATCCGTGAACCATATATAGGCCCGATGTTTCAGGAGATCCCCACCCGCTCGAGCGTGCCTCGACGCGCCATGCGTTGTTGCAAATGCTCGCAATACCACTCGGTATTGCTGTGCTTTGCGCCTAGCCTGCCGCGCCGCTGCCCGCCCGCTCGGCCGCGTCTCCCCTGAACCATCGAGCCTGGAGCTCCAATGTCTCAACAATCGATCAAGGTCGGCGACAGCCCCGCAGTGCACTACCTGCTGCGGCTGGCCGACAGTTGCCTGGTGCTGTCGCAGCGCCTGGGCGAGTGGTGCGGGCACGGCCCCATTCTCGAGGAAGACTTGGCACTCGCGAATATGGCGCTCGACCTGATCGGCCAGGCGCGTGGTCTGCTGACGCGCGTCGGCGAACTCGACGGCCAAGGCCATGATGAGGATCAGCTCGCTTTTCTGCGCGACGAGCGCCAGTACTTCAATCCGGTGTTGATGGAGCTGCCCAACGGGCCAACGCGGCCAGGCGACTTCGCATTCACGGTGCTGCGCAACTTTGCGGTGGCGAGCTGGCTGGACTTGATCTGGGAGCGGCTGCAATCGTCCAGCGACACCGAGGTGGCAGCTATCGCCGCCAAGGCGGTCAAGGAGGCGCGTTACCAGCGCCAGCACGCGGCCGACTGGGTGGTGCGGCTGGGGGATGGCAGCGATGTGTCCAAGGCGCGCATGAAAGCTGCGCTGAACCAGCTCTGGCCCTATTTCAACGAGCTCTTCGTCGACGATGCGGTGGACGCCGCCGCGGTGGCCAGCGGCCTGGGTCCGGCCTGGAGCGAGCTCAAGCCCGCTTGGGCCGCCGTGATGGACGAAATCCTGCTAGAGGCCGGACTGCCTCAGCCCAAGGCCAACGCTTTCATTTCAGCCGGCCGCTGCGGCGTGCACAGCGAGCACATGGGCCATCTGCTGGCCGAGATGCAATACCTGCAGCGCGCCTATCCGGGCGGCGTCTGGTAAAGCGATGATGCAGTCCAACCCGCTCAGCAACGCCTGCGGCCGCCTCGAAGCGGCATGGGAGGTGTTGCGCCAGATTCCCGACCCGGAAGTGCCGGTGATCTCGCTGGTGGAACTCGGCATCGTGCGCGATCTGCGCGAGACCGCCGGCGGGTTGGAGGTGGTGCTGACGCCGACCTATTCGGGCTGCCCGGCCACCGAGCTGATCCAAAACGATGTGCGCGCGGCGCTGGCGGCGTTTGGCGAGGTCGCCGTCACCTTGCAGCGCGCGCCGGCCTGGACCACCGACTGGATCAGCGAAGAGGGCCGCGCCAAGCTCAAGGCCTATGGCATCGCGCCGCCCGGCCCGGTGCTGCCTGAGCAGGCGCAGCCGATCCGGCTGGTGCGCCGCGACGCGTCAATACGGCTCACCTGCCCGCGCTGCGGCAGCGAACATACCGAGCTGCTCTCGGCATTCGGCTCGACGCCGTGCAAGGCGCTGCACCGCTGCCTTGCTTGCCTCGAACCGTTCGAACACTTCAAACCGATCTGAGCCCGACAAATCATGAGCCTGCATTTCCACTGGCTGCGCGTGCGCGAGGTGCGACCCGACACTGACGAAGCGGTCATCGTCAGCTTCGACGTGCCCGTCGAGCTCGGACAAATATTCCAGTTCACCCAGGGCCAATACCTGACCCTGCGCGCCGAGGTGAACGGCGAAGACCTGCGCCGCTCCTACTCGATCTGCGCCGGCGTCGACGATGATGAGCTGCGCGTCGGTGTGCGCCGTGTCAAGGGCGGCAGGTTCTCGAACTGGATCAACACCGAGCTCCGGGCTGGCGACCGGGTTCAGGTCTTTCCGCCGCAGGGCCATTTCTTCGTTCCGGTGGACGCCAAGGCCAAGCGCCACTTCCTGGGCATTGCCGGCGGCTCGGGCATCACGCCGATTCTGTCCATCATGAAGACGGTGCTGGCGCGCGAGAGCGGCAGCCGCTTCACGCTGATCTACGGCAATCGGCGCCAGGCCTCGACCATGTTCAAGGAAGAGCTCGAGGATCTGAAGAACCGCTATCTCACGCGCCTGGCGCTGCATCATGTGTTCAGCGACGAGACAGTCGATGCGCCGCTGCTGGAAGGCGTCTTGAACCGCGCCAAGATTGCGCAGTTTCTGGAGGCGCTGATTGCGCCTGCCGGCATCGATCACGCCTTTGTCTGCGGCCCCTACCAGATGAATGACGAAGCCCAAGCCGCGCTGCTCGCCGCAGGGGTGGCGTACGAGCGCATTCACATCGAGCGCTTCGGCACGCCCGAGATGCTGGCGGGCAAACCCGCGCCGCACGAGGTACGCGCGAGCGACGCCCAGAGCGCGACCGTGGTCGTGATTCGCGATGGCCTGTCGCGCGACATCGAATTCGGCAGAGACGACCCCAGCATCCTGGACGCGGCCTTGCGCGCGGGGCTGGAGCTGCCGTTTTCGTGCAAGAGCGGGGTGTGCTCGACTTGCCGCTGCAAGCTGCTGGAGGGCGAGGTGCGCATGGACAAGAACTTCGCGCTTGAGCCGCACGAAGTCGATGCCGGCTTCATCCTCGCGTGCCAGGCGCACGCGCTGACGCCACGGGTGGTGATCTCGTATGACGAACGTTGACGACTGACCGCCATGGCACGCGGACGCGCCTCCGGGTTTGAGTCTCAACGCGACGAGATCGTGCGTCGCGCCGCCGAGCTGTTTGCGCGCCACGGCTATTCGGGCACGTCGATGAACGAAGTGGCGCGTGCCAGCGGGCTTTCCAAACCGACGCTGTATCACTATGTTCGCGACAAGTACGAGTTGCTGGTGCTGATTGCCGAGGGACATGTGACGCGGCTGGCGGCGCTGATCGATGAGGTCTACGCGCAGGCGCAGGCGACGCCCTTGTCGCCCGAGGCAAGACTGCGCACGCTGATCACGAGTTTCGTGCGCGAGTATTCGCATGCCCAGCACTATCACCGCGTGCTCACCGAAGACGTCAAGTTCCTGAACGACGCGGACCGCAAGCGTGTGCTCGACCTCGAACGCCGCGTCGTGACCGCATTCGCCAACGCGCTGGCTGCAGTGCGCCCCGAGCTTGCGACGGCGCAATTGCACAAGCCGCTCACCATGCTGCTGTTCGGCATGATCAACTGGATGTTCACCTGGCTGAAAGCCGATGGCGAGCTGACTTATGACGCGATGGCACCCGTGGTGTCCGACTTGTTCTTTGGCGGCATAGCGGCGGTCGGCGTCACGCCCTTGCCCAAACCCGAGTTGGCCGCGGTCGACCGAACTTGATTCCCGTTTTTCAAAGTATTTCCACCACCACAACAGGAGACGAAGACGATGAAAACTACCAAGTATTTGCTGGCCCTTGCGGCCCTGTGCGCAGCCTTTGTTGCGCAAGCCGACATCAATGTGGGCGTGATCTTGTCCACCACCGGGCCTGCGGCTTCACTGGGAATTCCGGAGAAGAACACCATCAGTTTGCTGCCCACCACGATTGCGGGTCAGAAAATCAACTACATCGTGCTTGACGATGCCTCCGACACCACCGCTGCAGTGGCCAACACCCGCAAGCTCATCACCGAGAGCAAGGTCGATGTGATTCTCGGCTCGACCATCACGCCCAATTCGCTGGCCATGATAGACACCGTCGCGGAAGCGCAAACGCCCATGGTGTCGATGGCCGCATCAGCGCGCATCGTCGAGCCGATGGACGCCAAGCGGCACTGGGTTTTCAAGACGCCGCAGAACGACAGCATGATGGCGCTGGCCATCATCGAGCACATGATGGCAAACGGCGTCAAGACGGCCGGCTTCATCGGATTTGCCGACGGTTATGGTGAAGGCTGGTACGCCGAGTTCTCGAAGATCGCCGCCACCAAGGGCCTGCAGATCGTGGCCAACGAGCGCTTCAACCGCACCGATACCTCGGTGACCGGTCAGGTGCTCAAGATCGTCGCTGCCAATCCTGACGCCGTGCTGATCGCCGCCTCGGGCACGCCCGCCGTGCTGCCGCAAAAGACGCTCAAGGAGCGTGGCTATGCGGGCAAGTATTACCAGACCCACGGCGTGGCGAACAACGACTTCCTGCGCGTCGGCGGCAAGGACGTGGAAGGCACAGTCTTGCCCGCAGGCCCGGTGCTGGTGGCCAGCCAATTGCCCGCCAGCCACCCGGTTCGCAAGAGCGCGCTGGAGTTCATCGCCGCGTATGAAGCGGCATTCGGCAAAGGCTCGGTCAGCACCTTTGGCGGCCACGCCTGGGACGCCGGACATCTGCTGGAACGTGCCATTCCGGTGGCGCTGAAGACGGCCCAACCCGGTACGCCCGCGTTCCGCGCTGCGTTGCGCGATGCGCTCGAAGGCATCAAGGAAATGGCCGGTGCTCACGGCGTGTTCAATATGACGCCGACTGACCATCTGGGGCTGGACCAGCGCGCCCGCGTGATGGTGAAGATCGTCAATGGCGCCTGGCACTACATGCCCTGAACCTTGTTTGGTCAGATGAGAGCGGGGCGGGACGGCGACGTTTCGCCCCGCGCATGTCGAGGCGGCAGCGGCGGTGTTTTCAGCGCAGGGCCGGCATCGGGTCGGCGCTGATCAGCTCAGCGGCCGACGCGGTCTTGGCACGGCGCGCGCCAGTGAAACGCTTGTTCCAATAGGCCTCGCGCATGTCGTCCACACGCACGGCTGCGCCGGTGTGCGGCGAATGGATGAACTTGCCCTCGCCGACATAAATGCCCACATGCGAAAAAGTGCGGCGCAAGGTGTTGAAGAACACCAGGTCGCCTGGCTTGAGCTCTTCGCGCCTGACACTGGTCAGCGCGCCGTCCTTGGCCTGCTCGTCGGCACGGCGTGGCAGCACCAAGCCCAGGCTGAGCTCAAAAATACGGCGCGTGAAGCCGCTGCAGTCGAAGCCCTCTTCGGCCGTGCTGCCACCGCGCCGGTAGGGCACACCGAGAAAGTTCATGGCCGACAGCACCATGTCCGACGTGGTGTCGCGAACCTGATGCAAGAAGGCGCTGGAGTGCTGGGCGACGGCTGCGCTGTCGATGCCGCGCTCATTCAGGAAACGCGTCAAGGGGTCGACAGCCGGGGTTTGCTGTGCCCAGGTCGGACTGAGACAACACCCGACCGCCACGGCCAAGCCCAGGCCGCGAAGGCGGCGCAGAGCAGGGTTTGAGAGGAGGCTGAGGCGAGAATTTGCAAGCACGGGGCGCAGAATACGGGTGTCGTGCCGCCGCTGTCAAGCCGAGTTTCCGTCGCTGCCAAGACTTTGCAATCGTTTACCGTGATGGCCCAGCGCCCACCCGGCAGGCGCCGGGTGGGCGCTGGCAACAGACCACAGGTCAGGCTGGCGTCAGACCCTTGGACTGAAATGAAGGGCATCAGCACAGGATCGAACGCATGAGCAATTACCGCGACTTTTACCGTCAATCTGTCGATCATCCCGACCAGTTCTGGTCCGAGCAGGCCAAGCTGATCGACTGGCAGCAGCCGTTCGAGACCGTCTGCGATGACAGCAATCCGCCGTTTGCGAACTGGTTTGTGGGGGGACGCACGAATCTGTGCCACAACGCGGTCGATCGTCATCTGGCGACCCGGCCCGACCAGAACGCGCTGATTTTCGTCTCGAGCGAAACCGGCCAGGAGCGTGTCTACAGCTTCCGCGCATTGCACGCCGAGGTGCAGCGCATGGCCGCCTGCCTGCTGCGCCTGGGCGTGCAACAGGGCGACCGCGTGTTGATCTACATGCCGATGATTCCCGAGGCGGCGTTCGCGATGCTGGCCTGCGCGCGCATCGGCGCGATTCACTCGGTGGTGTTTGGCGGCTTTGCCAGCGCCAGCCTGGCCAGCCGCATCAATGACGCTGAGCCCACGGTGATCGTGAGCGCCGATGCGGGCAGTCGCAGCGGCAAGGTGATGGCCTACAAGCCCTTGCTTGACGAGGCGATTTCGCTGGCGACGCACAAGCCGTCGCAGGTCTTGCTGGTCGATCGGGGCCTGGCGCCGATGTCGCTGGTGGCGGGGCGTGACGTGCTGTTTGCTTCTCTGCGCGAAGAATGCCTGAACACCGAGGTGGCTTGTGTCTGGCTGCCGTCCGAGCACCCGAGCTATACGCTTTACACGTCGGGTACGACCGGCAAGCCCAAGGGGGTGCAACGCGACACCGGCGGCTACGCCGTGGCCTTGGCCGCCAGCATGAAGCACATTTTTTGCGGTGAGGCTGGCGAGACTTATTTTTCGACCAGCGACATCGGCTGGGTGGTCGGCCACAGCTACATCGTCTATGGCCCGCTGCTTGCCGGCATGGCGACCATCATGTACGAGGGGCTGCCGACCCGGCCCGACGCCGGCATCTGGTGGAGCCTGGTCGAGAAATACAAGGTCACTGTGATGTTCAGCGCCCCGACCGCGGTGCGGGTGCTCAAAAAACAGGACCCGGCGCAACTGAGCCGCTATGACTTGAGCTCGCTGCGCGCGCTGTTTTTGGCCGGCGAACCGCTCGATGAGCCCACCGCCCGGTGGATTTCTGAAGCCTTGGGCAAGCCCATCATCGACAACTACTGGCAAACCGAAACAGGCTGGCCGATTCTGAGCCTGGCCAATGGCGTCGAACCGGCACGCAGCAAGTTCGGCAGTCCGGGTGTGGCGATGTACGGCTACAAGGTCAAGCTGGTCAACGAGTTGAGCGGTGAAGAGCTGACAGGAGCGAACGAAAAGGGCGTGGTCATGATTGAAGGCCCGCTGCCGCCGGGCTGCATGCAGACCGTCTGGCGCGACGACGCGCGCTTCGTGAGCACCTATTGGAGCAAGCTGTCCGGCCGCTATGTGTACAACACCTTCGACTGGGGTGTGCGCGACGGCGACGGCTATTACTTCATCCTGGGCCGCACCGACGATGTCATCAACGTCGCCGGACACCGGCTGGGCACGCGCGAAATCGAAGAGAGCATCTCGGCGCACCCGAATGTGGCCGAGGTGGCGGTGGTCGGCGTGGCCGATGCGCTCAAGGGCCAGGTGGCGATCGCCTTCGTGGTGCTCAAGGACACGGAGGCACTCACCGACGGCGCGGTGGCGCTCAAGCTCGAGGGCGAAATCATGAAGCATGTCGACACGAACTTGGGCGCCGTGGCGCGGCCCGCGCGCGTGCGTTTCGTGAGTGTCCTGCCCAAGACGCGCTCGGGCAAGCTGTTGCGTCGCGCCATACAGGCGGTGTGCGAACAGCGCGATCCGGGCGACCTGACCACGATGGAAGACCCGGCTGCCTTGCAGCAGATACGCGATCTGGTCAAACCGGCGTGAAGCGCCAGCCTGCTTGCGGTTCGAGATCAATTTTGTCCGTCGGGTCGATCTCACTTGGTGAGGTTCGAGCGGACCCAACCAGCACAGTCTGACTCCTGACGAGATGTTCTCAGGGCGTTCGCGGGGCACCTGCTTCCGGCCATGGAGAGCTCTCCATAAGGGTCATTTGCTGACGGTGGTGAAAGGCGGCTTCCTGGCATCACACCGACAACCCCGCGTTGGCAACCGCGTGGTGGTCACCAGAAGAGGCCGCGCCAAGGTGGGCACACACAGGTAGGCGGCACCCGGAGACTTTGAGGCGCAGCGCGCGGCTTCAGACCGTACGAGATCGCGACCTCGCTTGCAAGCCATTGACCAGCAGCCCGAGCCTGCTGCTGATGGACGAGCCCCTGGGCGCGCTGGACGCGCAGCGCAAGGCCGAGGTTCTGCCATATCTGGAGCGACTGCAAGGAGAACTCGCAACGCTTCAGCGCCCAGACCAACCGGACCAATGACAATAGCAAGACATAGGGAAAATGCCGTGTCGACAATTTTTACACCCCATCTCCTATTTGCAGCATCAGATTTGCCACATTCGACTAAGTCCTTGATTTACAACCAATTCCAGAGCGACATGGATTGTTGGCCTGAAATTTGCTTTAATGTTTTGACTAGCTCCGACATTTTCAAATTTACCCGAGGATCTGACCATGAAGCGCTTCATTCCTTTAATGTGGCTGGCATCTGGTTTGGCGGTGGCAATTCCGTCGCAGGCAGCGTTTATCACCGGCTCCGCCGACCCGAACTACAACACCGCGTACCAAGGAGCGAGCGCCGCAACCTTTGCGACCAGCTTCGGTTTCACGGTCGGCACGGGCGCCGCCGACCTGAAAGTCAGTACCGGCACTTGGTCTGATCCAAGTGGTTTTGCCATGGGAACGGTTCACACGTTGAACGGAGCTATTTCCGGCACCACCTATGACAAGATGACCTACGGCTACACCACCTATGGAGCCACAAACGCCAGTGCCAACGCGCGAGATTACCAGTGGGTGCAGAACTATGCTGGCACGATCGGCGCGCCTTCGGCGGACACTCCTTGGAGAGGTACCATCTGGGACCTCGGTGGGCAGGCCAACAAGGCGGTGGTATTCCCAATCATCGACCACGGTCCCTTGCCACAGGAAGCACTTGAGTACACGGTTTACCTGACCAATACCCCCCTATCGACCAATCTCTCGGATTGGCACCTAGCCGTTCTGGACCAAGTGTTCTTGCAAGGCTGGGAGGCGGACACCACAGCGTTGGCGGACGGATTCACCACAGTCTGGCGATTGCAGGACAACTCGACGTTCCAATTCGTTTCCGTGCGCTCGGTCGGATCACAAGCTTTCGCGCCCGCATACGGGGATGAGAACGAGATCGACGCCGTCGGTGGCTTGACGGCAGGCGACCTTGGCGTCCACAACAATGTGCCTGAACCCGGTAACTCGGCGCTGGTTGGCTTGGCCCTCTTCGGCCTCGCAGCGGTGCGTAGGCGTCGCTCGACCTGATAGCACAACCGGCAGCTGGTTTAACGGCCCCGACTTGAGCGGGCTGTTAACTTAGGGTTACCCCGCGCCTTGCGGAATACTGCCGTGAGAAGCAAGCGGGGGTGCGCAACGGGTGCATTCCCCCGATCTTCCCATTCGCTACCGACCGGTGCAGGTGCAGGACCTCTCGACAACCTTGCTGCGACCTTGGCATTTGTCATCACAACTATGCCCAGCACGGTGAGAAGCCTGTGCGCCGAAACGCACGAGGCCTGGTTCGAGGGCAACCGCCACATCAACGTGGATCCGCTCAAGGAACAGAAGAAGGCAGCAATGAAGATCACTGCCTGATCAGCCCAGCCTCAGCCATGATCACCAATTTGCACAACTTGACAGACACAACCCTTCGGACCGATTTGGGGCGCAGGTGGGCTGATTACTTCGCTAAGCACGCGTTCGATGGCGCGCGCCAACGCGTTATTTCTACTCGACGGTGGTCGGTGGTGGCGCGCCCCTCAACTTGGTTCCGTTGACCATCGGCTTTCTGACGTTGAGTTCGCGTAGCTGGCCGACGGCTTTGGGTCGTAACCGGTCCGTGGCAGATCGCCAGCGAGGTCTCGACAGACTTCGTCCGGCAACGCACTGACGAACTTTGCTGCAAAAGCGGGGCGCTGCAAGTCAACAGCCCGGCGCACTCAGGCTTGACGAACCTTGCTTGTCAGGAGCATTTGGCCGGCGAAGACACTGCGTAAGCCAGTGCCGGATCATTTCCGCACTACAAAACCTCGGAGGCGAAGTCCGCCAGCCTTGAGCGCTCGCCGCGCGCCAGCATCACATGGCCGCCGTGCGACCAGCCTTTGAAGCGGTCGACGGCATAGGTCAGGCCTGAGCTGCCCTCGGTCAGATAGGGCGTGTCGATTTGCGCCAGATTGCCCAGGCAGACGATTTTGGTGCCGGGGCCGGCGCGTGTGACCAAGGTCTTCATCTGCTTTGGGGTCAGGTTTTGCGCCTCGTCGATGATGACGAACTTGTTCAAGAAGGTGCGGCCGCGCATGAAGTTCAGGCTCTTGATCTTGACCTTGGAACGCACCAGGTCGTTGGTCGCAGCGCGCCCCCACTCGCCTGCGCCGGAGTCGCCGCGCGCCAACACCTCGAGGTTGTCGTCCAGCGCGCCCATCCAGGGTCCCATTTTTTCTTCCTCGGTGCCGGGCAGAAAGCCGATGTCCTCGCCTACCGGGACGGTCACGCGCGTCACGATGACCTCGGTATAGCGTCGGTCATCGAGCACCTGCGACAGGGCCGACGCCAGGCTCATCAAGGTCTTGCCGGTGCCTGCGGTGCCGGTCAGCGTGATGAAGTCGCAGTCCGGGTCCATCAGCAGGTTGAGCGCAAAGTTCTGCTCGCGGTTGCGCGCCGCAATGCCCCATACGGCGTTCTTCTGGTGGCTGTAGTCCTTGAGCGTGCGCAGCACCGCATACTTGCCGGTGATTTCGGTCACCTTGGCGTACAGCGGTGTGGCGCCCGGCGCCTCCAGATAGACGAACTGGTTCACCATCAGCGCCGGCACCAAGGGGCCGCTGATGCGGTAATAGGTCAGACCGGCTTGCAGCCAGCTCTCCATGGTCTTGCCGTGTTGCTCCCAGAAGTCGGCCGGCAGCGGCAACACGCCGGTGTAGAGCAAGTCGCCGTCCTCCAGCGTCTTGTCGTTGAAGTAGTCTTCGGCCGGCAGACCCAACGCACGCGCCTTGATGCGCATATTGATGTCTTTCGACACCAGCACCACTTCGCGTGCGGGCTGCTGTTTGCGCAAGGCCTGCACCACGGCCAGGATCTGGTTGTCCGCCTTGCCCTGCGGCAGGGCGCTGGGCAGCACGGTCTCCATCAGCTGGGTCTGGAAAAACAGTTTGCCGCCGGCCTCGCGGTGTCCCGAGTGGGCCAGCGACAGGCCCGCTGCCATCGTCTCGGCGCTGGCATTGCTGGGCAGGCTGGCGGCCAGCGCATCGAGTTCGCGGCTGACCTGACGCACATTGCGCGACACCTCGGTCATGCCACGCTTATGACCATCAAGCTCCTCGAGCGTGATCATCGGCAAATAGATGTCGTGCTCCTCAAACCTGAAGAGCGACATCGGATCGTGCATCAGCACATTGGTGTCGAGCACAAACAGCTTGGCCGGGCCGGTGCCACGCGGCTTGCGCCTGCGTGGCTCGGCCGCTGCGACCACCTGGGCCGGCGGGGCTGCCGTCAGAGCGGGCGCCGCTTCGGAGCGTGGCTTTGCCGGAGCTTGCAGCGTGGCCGCCGCGCTATTGCGCAAAGCGGCAGGTACGGCGCGAGCCGGGCTTGGCTTTGGGCTGGCGCCCTTGCGGGTCACATTGGCCGGGGCTTCGAAGGCTGCGGAGGAAAGGATGCTGGCGCGTTTTGCGGGTGGCTTGGGCAGAGGCATGAGGGCGTATTTGGTCAGGCCGAGAAGGCCAGGAATGCGAAGAAGCCACGCGGTCGGCAGGGCTTCGGAGAGATGCTTGCTTCGGGCGCCGGTAAGTGTCGCGTCAAGTGCATGCAACAATTATGCACAAACCGATGTGACACATGGCCTGCATCGGCGGCCAAAAATGCAAAAAGCCGACGCAAGGTCGGCTTTCGGACAAGCAGACGCGCCGATCAGGCGGCCTTCTTGAGCGCTTTCACAGCCTTCAGGACTTCGTCCACATGACCGGCCACCTTGATGCCGCGCCACTCGGCACGCAATACGCCGTCGCCGTCTATAAGGAAGGTGCTGCGCTCGATCCCTTTGACCTTCTTGCCATACATGATCTTGTTCTTGACCACGCCGAACATATGGCAGAGTTTTTCTTCGGTATCGGCAATCAGCTCGAATGGCAAGTCAAGCGTCTGCTTGAATTTTTCATGCGAAGCCATATTGTCACGCGACACGCCGAGCACGACGGCGCCGGCCTTCACAAAACTCTTGTGATGATCGCGGAACTGCATTGCTTCGGTGGTGCAACCGGGCGTGTTGTCCTTGGGGTAAAAATAGAGCACTACAACCTGACCTGCATAGGTCTGCGGTGTGAATTTCACTCCGCCGGTGGCGAGAGCTTCAAGGTCCGGAAGGGTTTTATTGAGCGCTGGCGTCATGAGGCGTTCTGCACAGTGGAGGGTGCCCGGGTGGGCATAGCCTGCAATTATACGGTGTGATCGGAACGATTCGAGCGCAACGTGACAGAAGTCTCACTCGCACCCGATTCATGGCGTGCCGATGGCGCGGCCGGCAGCGTCAGTCTTCGATGAGCAATGCGGCCAGCACCGCGCGGCCTTCGGCAGCCAGTACCTGAAACGTACGGCAGGCCGCGCGCAAGTCCATGGTTTCCATGCCGATACCCGCGCCGATCAAAGCGCGGTAAAGCGCGGCCGGCGCAAAACGCATGCGCCCGCCGCTGCCGAAAATCACCAACTCGGGCTGCATGCTCAACATCTGCTCGAAGTGCAGCGGCTGCAAATCGCCAAAGCGAGTCACGGCCCAGGCTTGCACCGGGCCCTGCCACGGCACCAATACGCTGCCGGTATGGGTCTGGCCGTTCACCCAGACTTGGCCTGCATCGACGCGCGTGATGCTGTTGCCGCCCATCGGCTGATCGAGTTGAAACTTCATCGTGGTTGGAATCTGCAATGGATTGCGGGTCGGACCTTGCTGTCTCGGGCAAGCTCTGACCCCAACTGACTGGAGGTTTGAGGTGCAGCGTCAATCAAAAACCTTGGCCGGAATCGGCAACAGCGACAAAGCCGTCGTGTCAGACACATGCTGTGATTAAATTGTATCTTTTGCAGCGCAGCAGACGCTTCTCTTCAAGAAACCACCACCGCGCAGGAGTTCCCCATTGAAACCGGTTAGCAAGTCCGACAAGCTGGCAAGTGTCTGTTACGACATCCGTGGCCCCGTGCTGGACAAGGCGCGCCAGATGGAAGAAGAAGGGCACAAGATCATCAAGCTCAATATCGGCAATATCGCCGCGTTCGGGCTTGAGCCGCCCGATGAAATTGTGCAGGACATGATCCGCAACCTGCCGCATGCCGCCGGCTATACCGACTCCAAGGGCTTGTTCGCGCCGCGCAAGTCGGTCGTGCATTACTGCCAGGAAAAGAGCATCGCCGGCGTGACAGTGGACGATGTCTACTTGGGCAACGGCGCGTCCGAGATGATTGTGATGAGCATCAACGCCTTGCTCAACAACGGTGACGAGGTGCTGCTGCCCGCGCCCGACTATCCGCTCTATACCGCAGCGGTCGCCTTGTCGGGCGGCCGGCCGGTGCATTACCTGTGCGACGAGCAAAGCGACTGGATGCCCGACATTGCCGACATCAAGTCCAAGATCACCGAGCGCACCAAGGCAATCGTCATCATCAACCCGAACAACCCGACCGGCGCACTCTATCCCGACAGCCTGCTCAAGGAAGTCGTCGAAGTCGCGCGCCAGCATCAATTGATCATCTTTGCCGACGAGATCTACGACAAGACCTTGTTCGACGGCAACACGCACACCAGCATTGCCTCGCTGGCCGACGACGTCCTGTGCGTGACTTTCAACGGCCTGTCCAAGAACTACCGGGCGTGCGGCTACCGGGCTGGCTGGATGGTGGTGTCGGGAGAAAAGCGCCATGCGCGCGACTACATCGAGGGGCTCAACATGCTGGCCTCGATGCGGCTGTGCGCCAACACGCCGGGGCAGTTGGCCATACAAACTGCGCTGGGCGGCTATCAAAGCATCAAGGATCTGGTCGCGCCTCAAGGGCGTCTGACGCGACAGCGCGACCTGGCTTATGACTTGCTCACGCAGATCCCTGGCGTGTCGGTGGTCAAGCCCAAGGCGGCGCTGTATATGTTCCCGCGGCTCGATCCCGGCATGTATCCGATTGCCGACGACCAGCAGTTCGCCTACGACTTGCTGGCCGACGAAAAGGTGCTGATCGTGCAGGGCACCGGATTCAACTGGCCGCGGCCCGACCACTTCCGATTGGTGTTTCTGCCCAATGTCGACGACCTCGGTGAAGCGATTGGCCGCATCGCAAAATTTCTTGAGCATTACCGCAAACGCCACGCAAGCTGAACGAGAAACGAGAGAAAACCTCCATGAAACCCATCCAAGTCGGCCTGCTGGGCATAGGCACTGTTGGCGCCGGCACCTTCAATGTGCTGGCGCGCAATCAGCACGAAATCTTGCGACGCGCCGGTCGTGGCATTGATATCACGATGGTGGCCGACCTGGACGTGGCGCGCGCCAAGGCAATCGTCGGCGACCGTACGCAGGTGGTGGCCGACGCGCGCGCCGTGATCGCCAATCCGGACATCGACATCGTCGTCGAGTTGATCGGCGGCTATGGCATTGCGCGCACGCTGGTGATGGAAGCGATTGCTGCAGGCAAGCATGTGGTGACAGCCAACAAGGCCTTGCTGGCGGTGCATGGCAGCGAGATCTTTGCGGCCGCGCATGCCAAAGGGGTGATGGTGGGTTTCGAGGCTGCGGTGGCCGGCGGCATTCCCATCATCAAGGCCCTGCGCGAAGGCCTCACGGCGAACCGCATCGAATGGATCGCCGGCATCATCAACGGCACGACCAATTTCATACTCAGCGAGATGCGCTCCAAGGGGCTGGACTTCGGCACGGTGCTCAAGGAGGCGCAGCGCCTGGGCTATGCCGAGGCCGATCCGACCTTCGACATCGAAGGGGTGGACGCGGCGCACAAGCTCACCATCATGAGCGCGATTGCCTTCGGCACGCCGGTGCAGTTCGAGCGCGCCCATATCGAGGGCATCACGCAACTTCAGGCAGTCGATATCCGCTATGCCGAGCAGCTGGGCTACCGCATCAAGCTGCTGGGCATCACGCGTCGGCGCACGGCAGCAGCAGCGACCCCGGTGGGGGCGAGGGGATCGAACTGCGCGTGCACCCGACGCTGGTGCCGAACAAGCGTTTGATCGCCAATGTCGAAGGTGCGATGAATGCCGTGCTGGTGCAGGCCGATGCGGTCGGCACGACGCTGTACTACGGCAAGGGGGCAGGCGCCGAGCCGACCGCCTCGGCCGTGGTGGCAGACCTGGTGGACATCACGCGCCTGCACACCGCCGACCCGGACCACCGCGTGCCGCATCTGGCCTTCCAGCCCGACGCCCTGAGCGACGCGCCGATTCTGCCAATGGCGCAGGTCGTCACTTCCTTCTACCTGCGGCTGAGCGTGGCTGACGAGGCCGGCGTGCTGAGCCGCATCACCGGCATCCTGGCCGAGCATGACATTTCGATAGACGCGGTGCTGCAGCGTGAATCGGCTGAAGGCGAGCGTCAGACCGACCTCATCATCCTGACCCACAACACGCTTGAAGGCGGCATGAACCAGGCGCTCGAAAAAATGCAGGCGCTGCCCACCGTGCTAGCGCCCATCGTACGCATCCGCAAGGAAGAACTGGCCTGAGCCGCACGGCACGCCGTCATCCCCCATGAAATACATCAGCACCCGCGGCGACACGACCGAACGCAGTTTTTGCGACATCCTGCTCGAAGGCCTGGCGCCCGATGGTGGCCTGTACCTGCCCATCCGCTATCCGAGCATCGACACTGCAACGCTGGCCCAGTGGCGGAGTCTCTCGTACGCCGAACTGGCGTTCGAGATTCTGGCGCTGTTCATCGACGACATCCCGCGACAGGATTTGCGCGCCATCACCGCGCGCGTCTACACGGCCGAGGTATTCGGCACTGCCGCCATCACGCCTTTGAAGCCGCTGGAGCCAGGTCTTGCCCTGCAGGCCTTGTCGAACGGCCCGACGCTGGCCTTCAAGGACATGGCCATGCAGTTGCTCGGCGCCTTGTTCGAGTACGAGCTGGCGCGGCGCGGCGAGCAGCTCAACATCCTGGGCGCGACCTCGGGCGACACCGGCAGCGCGGCCGAGTACGCGATGCGCGGCAAACGCGGCGTGAACGTCTTCATGCTCAGCCCCGAGGGCCGCATGAGCGCCTTCCAGCAAGCGCAGATGTTCAGCCTGCCCGACGCGAATATCCACAACATCGCCATCCGCGGCGTGTTCGACGATTGCCAGGACATCGTCAAGGCAGTCTCCAACGATCTGGACTTCAAGCGCCGCTACCGCATCGGTACCGTCAACTCGATCAACTGGGCGCGCCTGCTTGCGCAAGTCGTCTATTACTTTGCCGGGTACTTCCAGGCCACGAAGACGAATGACGAGAAGGTCAGCTTCGCCGTGCCTTCGGGAAATTTCGGCAATGTCTGCGCAGGCCACGTGGCGCGCTGCATGGGCTTGCCCATCAAGCAACTGGTGGTGGCCACCAACGAGAACGACGTGCTCGACGAGTTCTTCCGCAGCGGCACCTACCGGGTGCGCGGCAGCGCCGAGACGCACGAGACATCGAGCCCGTCGATGGACATCTCCAAGGCCTCGAACTTCGAGCGCTTTGTGTTCGATCTGCTCGGCCGCGACGGCGCGCGCACCAAGGCCTTGTTCAAGGATGCGCTGAGCGCTCAGGGCAGCTTCAGCGTCAATCGCGATGAGTTCGCGCGCATCCAGGACTTCGGCTTCGTGTCGGGTTCGAGTACACATGCCGACCGCGTCGCGACGATTCGCGCCACGTACAAAAATCATGGCGTGATGATAGACACGCACACCGCAGATGGCCTGAAGGTGGCGCGCCAGCATCTGCAGGCGGGTGTGCCGATGATTGTCCTGGAGACCGCCTTGCCGGCCAAGTTTGCCGAGACGATTCGCGAGGCGCTGGGTATCGAGCCGCCGCGTCCCACCGCCCTGGCCGACCTGGAATCGCGCCCGCGCCGTGTCACCGTGATGGCGGCCGACGCGGCTGCGGTCAAGCGCTTCATCACCGAGCATGTGACGCCGTGAGTACGCCCACTTCGACGCCGCCGCGTCCGGTGCTGCAAAGCCTGGACGAGGCGCTGGCGCGCTTGCTCGGCAGTGTCGCGCCGCTGGGTCGGACCGAGCAGGTCGCCACGCAGGACGCGCTCGGCCGCGTGCTGGCGCAGGATGTGGTTTCAACCATTGACGTGCCGCCGGCCGACAACACGTCGATGGATGGCTACGCGCTGCGTGCCGCCGACATCGCCGAACAGGGTCAGGTCTTGCCAGTGGCGCAGCGGGTGCCGGCCGGCGTGGTGGGGGCCGTGCATCAATCGGGCACGGCTGCGCGCATATTCACCGGCGCACAGATCCCCGTCGGTGCCGATGCCGTGGTGATGCAGGAGGCATGTGACGCCATCGCTGGCGAGGGGTTGGGAGCCGTGCGCGTGAACGAGGCGCCGCAACCGGGCCAATGGATACGCCGGCGCGGCGAGGACGTGAGCCAAGGCGCTGCGGTGCTGCATGCCGGCCACCGACTCGACCCGGCGGCGCTTGGGCTGGCGGCAGCCGTGGGCGCGGCGTCGCTCAGCGTGGCGCGTCGCCCGCGCGTCGCGCTGTTTTCAACCGGGGACGAACTGGCCATGCCCGGCGAGCCGCTCAAGCCCGGCGCCATCTACAACTCGAATCGCTTCACTTTGCGCGCACTCTTGCAGGCCTTGGGTTGCGAGATCACGGATCTGGGTATCGTGCCCGACCGCTTGGACGCCACGCGCGCCGCGCTGCGCCAGGCCGCCGCCGGCAATGACCTGATCATCACCTCGGGCGGCGTGTCGGTCGGTGAAGAAGACCATTTGCGCCCGGCCGTGCAGGCCGAGGGCCGGTTCGATCTGTGGCAGATTGCCATCAAGCCGGGCAAGCCGCTCGCCTTTGGCGAGGTGCGCGCCGGTGACGCCACGCCGGGCGGCAGCGCGTGGTTCATGGGGCTGCCGGGCAATCCGGTGTCCAGCTTTGTGACCTTCCTGCTGCTGGTGCGGCCGGTGATTCTGCGTCTGCAGGGCGCCACCCGCTTGACGCCGCAAAGCTTGGCGCTGCGCGCTGATTTCAACTGGCCGCGCCCTGACAGGCGCCGCGAATTCCTGCGTGTGCGCGTCAACGCCGAAGGCGGACTCGAGCTGTTCCCGAATCAGAGTTCGGGGGTGCTGACCTCGGCCGTGTGGGCCGACGGCTTGCTGGACAATCCGGCCGGCCAGGCGATCGTCGCTGGCGATGTCGTGCGCTTTCTGCCGATGACGGGATTGATGACATGAAGATCGAGCTGCGCTACTTCGCCTCGCTGCGTGAGGCGCTGGGTGCCTCCGAGTCGCTCGACGTGCCCCCCGGCAGCACGGTGGCCGACTTGCGCGATCAGCTCATCCAGCGCGGCGAGCCCCATGCCAGCGCCTTGAGCCGCAGACGGGCATTGCGCGCCGCCTTGAACCAGACACTGTGCGACGAGTCGGCGGCGCTCAGCGAGGGCGCCGAGCTGGCGTTCTTTCCGCCCGTGACCGGGGGCTAGGATGAGGCAGCCCCCACGCTCACTTCGCTCGCTGCCCCATGGTTCCGGTACGGGACTCTTCGCGACCCTTGGGGCGCATCAGTACCTTCGGGCGGCCGGGCGGTATTGACATGAGTGTTTCGATACAGACACAAGACTTCGACCTCTCGGCCGAAGTGGCGGCCTTGCGTGCACTCGACCCCGGCGTAGGCGCCGTGGTCAGTTTCGTCGGCACGGTGCGCGACCATGCCCAGGGCAGTGCGGTGAGCGCCATGGAGCTTGAGCATTACCCCGGCATGACCGAGCGCGCCATCGAGGCCATGATGGTGCAGGCACGCGAGCGCTTCGACATCCGCGGCGTTCGCGTCATCCACCGCGTCGGTGTGTTGGCGCCGCAGGCGCAGATCGTGCTGGTTGCCGTGACGTCGGCGCATCGCGGCCAGGCTTTTCAGGCCTGCGAGTTCCTGATGGACTATCTGAAGACCCAGGCGCCGTTCTGGAAGAAGGAGACGACGCCCGAGGGTGCGCGCTGGGTCGATGCGCGCAGCAGCGACGATGCTGCGTTGTCACGCTGGGGCATCAACACCACCAATGCGGGCGCCGGCACTTGAGCGTGATCGCGCAGCTTGCCGCCGGTGCGGAACTGCGCTTGATGCAGCGCTTGCTCGACTGACAGGCCGCTCTTCAGCGGCTCTTGCCCGACGCCTGCCTGCGCGCCAGTGCAGGCGTTGACCGGGCTCAAAGCAGCGAGCCTCGTTCCTGCTGCAATTTCAGTCTGGCTTGAAATTGCGTTCCTGAGTCCCATGTGTTGTGCAACGGAGGATTCCATCCATGCGAGCCGACAAACTCACCACACGTTTCCAGGAAGCGCTGGGCGAGGCGCAAAGCCTTGCCGTGACGCGCGACAACCCCTATATCGAGCCGGTGCACCTGCTGCTGGCGATGCTGGCGCAAGAGGACGGACCGCGCGCCTTGCTTGATCGGGCAGGCGTCAGATTGCCCGCACTCAAGACCTCGCTGGAGACGGCGATGCACGGACTGCCACAGGTGCAGGGTGCCGATCAACAGGTGCAGATGGGACGCGATCTGGCGGGGCTGCTGCAGACCGCCGAAAAGGAAGCTGACAAGCGCGGCGACCAGTTCGTCGCCAGTGAAATGTTCCTGCTGGCACTGAGCGACGCCAAGAGCGATCTGGCCGGCATCGTGCGCGGACATGGCTTGACGCGCAAGTCGCTCGAAGCGGCGATCGAAGCGGTGCGCGGCGGCAGATCAGTCGACAGTGCTGAATCGGAAGGTCAGCGCGAAGCCTTGAAGAAATACACACTCGACCTGACCGAGCGCGCGCGTCTGGGCAAGCTCGACCCGGTGATCGGCCGCGACGACGAAATCCGCCGTGCCATCCAGGTCTTGCAGCGCCGGACCAAGAACAATCCGGTGTTGATCGGCGAGCCCGGCGTGGGCAAGACGGCAATAGTCGAAGGCCTGGCGCAGCGCATCGTCAACGGCGAAGTGCCCGACACCTTGAAAAACAAACGCGTGCTGGTGCTCGACATGGCCTTGCTGCTGGCAGGTGCCAAGTACCGCGGCGAGTTCGAGGAGCGCTTGAAATCGGTGCTCAAGGAAGTGGCGCAGGACGCCGGCCAGACCATCATCTTCATCGACGAGATCCACACCATGGTCGGTGCGGGCAAGGCCGAGGGCGCGATCGACGCCGGCAATATGCTCAAGCCGGCGCTGGCGCGCGGCGAGTTGCACTGCATCGGTGCGACCACCTTGGACGAGTACCGCAAGTACGTTGAGAAAGACGCTGCGCTCGAGCGACGTTTCCAGAAGGTGATGGTCGACGAACCCTCGGTCGAGGCGACGATTGCCATCCTGCGCGGTTTGCAGGAGAAGTACGAGGTGCACCATGGCGTGCAGATCACCGACCCGGCCATCGTCGCCGCGGCCGAGCTGAGCCACCGCTATATCACCGACCGTTTTCTGCCCGACAAGGCGATCGATCTGATCGACGAAGCGGCTGCCAAGATCAAGATCGAGCTCGACTCCAAACCCGAGGTGATGGACAAGCTTGATCGCCGCATGATCCAGTTGAAGATCGAGCGCGAGGCCGTGCGCCGCGAGAAGGATGAGAGCTCGCAGCGCCGCTTCGCCTTGATCGAAGAAGAACTGCTGAAGCTGCAGCGCCAAGCCAATGATCTTGACGAGCTCTGGAAGTCCGAGAAGGCCCAGGCGCAGGGATCAGCGCACGTGAAGGAGGAGATCGACCGCATCAAGCAGCAGATCGAGGAGCTCAAGCGCAAGGGCGACTTCAACGCCTTGGCCGAGTTGCAGTACGACAAATTGCCCAAGCTCGAAAAACGCTTGCAAGAGGCCCAGGAGAAGGAAGCCGGCAAGGCCAAGGACGGCAAGGCGCCCAAGCTGCTGCGCACGCTGGTCGGCGCCGAGGAAATTGCCGAAGTGGTGGCGCGTGCCACCGGCATCCCGGTGGCCAAGCTGATGCAGGGCGAGCGCGAGAAGCTGCTCCAGATGGAAGACAAATTGCACCAGCGCGTGGTGGGGCAGGACGAAGCCATCACGGCGGTGGCCGATGCGATTCGCCGCTCGCGCGCGGGCCTGTCGGACCCGAACCGGCCGACTGGAAGCTTCCTCTTCCTCGGCCCCACCGGCGTGGGCAAGACCGAGCTGTGCAAGGCCTTGGCGGGCTTCCTGTTCGACTCCGAAGACCATATGGTTCGCATCGACATGAGCGAGTTCATGGAGAAGCATTCGGTGAGCCGCCTGATCGGCGCGCCACCCGGCTACGTGGGCTACGAGGAAGGCGGCTATCTGACCGAAGCCGTGCGCCGCAAGCCCTATAGCGTGCTGCTGCTCGACGAGGTCGAGAAGGCGCACGCCGACGTGTTCAACGTGCTGCTGCAAGTGCTGGACGACGGGCGCCTGACCGACGGCCAGGGCCGCACCGTCGACTTCAAGAACTGCGTGATCGTGATGACCAGCAACCTGGGCTCGCACATGATCATGCAGATGCAGGGCCAGGACGCGTCGCTGATACGCGAAGCCGTGTGGGGCGAGGTGAAACAGCACTTCCGGCCCGAGTTCCTGAACCGCATCGACGAGACGGTGGTATTCCACGCCCTCGACCATAGCAATATCCAGGCGATTGCCAAGATCCAGCTCAAGGTGCTGGAGGCGCGCATCGAGAAGATGGACATGAAGCTCGAAGTCAGCCCGGCCGCAGTGGCCGAACTCGCCAAGGTGGGGTTCGATCCGTCGTTCGGCGCCCGGCCGCTCAAGCGCGCCATCCAGCATCGCATCGAGAACCCGGTGGCCAAGCTGATTTTGCAAGGCAAGTTCGGCCCGAAGGATGTGATTCCGGTCGATGTAGAGGGCGGCGAATTCGTTTTCAGCCGGGTGGTGCACTGAAGCTGGAGCGAGGACAGGCCATTGAGGCCTGTCCGACCCCTGCTGAAGGCCGGGCTGCCTGCAAGCAGCGCGGCTGACGCGACATTGTGCAAGACGGGCAGGCTTTGGCGTGGGAACGCCAGGCCGCGTCCTAGAATGAGCCACGTTGACTGATAGGCGGCCCGCCAACACGGGCCGTCATGCCTTTATGAGCACCGATGCAGAGAAAACGCGTTCCCCCGCCCCCGTCGTGATCGTGGGGGCAGGTCTTGCCGGCTTGACGGTGGCGCTGCATCTGGCGGATCGTCTGCCGGTGGTGGTGCTGGCCAAGCGCAGCCTCAACGAGGGCGCCACCGCCTGGGCGCAGGGCGGCATCGTCGGCGTGCTCGGCGACGACGACAGCATCGACAGCCATGTGCGCGACACGCAGGACGCCGGCGGCGGCCTCGTCGACGAGCACACCGCGCGCTTCATCGCCGAGCGCAGTGCCCAGGCGATTGCCTGGCTGGTGGCGCATGGCGTGCCGTTCTCGCCCGACCCTGCCGGGCCGCTGGGTCTGCACCTCACGCGCGAAGGCGGCCACGCGGTGCGCCGCATCGCGCACGCGGCCGACGCCACCGGCAAGGCGATTCACGACCAGTTGCTCGACGCCGTGGGCCGCCACCCCAACATCACCCTGCGCGAACGCTCGATGGCGGTGGACTTGATCACCTCAAGGCATCTGAAGAAAGACGAGCTGCCGCGCTGCTACGGCGTGTATGCGCTGGACATCGACGCGCAACGCGTCGAGACGCTGGCTGCGTCGGCCGTGGTGCTGGCCACCGGAGGTGCAGGCAAGGTGTATCGCTACACGACGAATCCCGACACCTCCACCGGCGACGGCATCGCGATGGCCTGGCGCGCCGGCTGCCGGGTCGGCAATATGGAATTCATCCAGTTCCATCCGACCTGTCTGTATCACCCGCAGGAGCGCAGCTTCCTGATCTCGGAGGCGCTGCGCGGGGAGGGCGCGCATCTGAAACTGCCTGAACACGCAGGAGGCACACGCTTCATGGCCGCGCATGACGAGCGGCTGGAGCTCGCTCCGCGCGACATCGTGGCGCGCGCGATCGACTTCGAGATGAAGAAACACGGCATCGACCATGTGTGGCTGGATGCCACGCACCTGGGCGAGGCGTTTCTCAAAGAACATTTCCCGACGATTCATGCGCGCTGTCTGGCGCTGGGCATCGACATCGCGCGCCAGCCGATTCCGGTCGTGCCGGCCGCGCACTACACCTGCGGCGGCGTCGTCACCGACCTGAATGGCTGCACCGATCTGCCGGGGCTCTATGCGGTGGGTGAGACCACCTACACGGGATTGCACGGCGCGAACAGGCTGGCGAGCAATTCTCTGCTCGAATGTGTGGTGATGGGACGCACCTGCGCCGAAGACATCCTGAGCCGCGCGGGCGACCCGCCGCAGGCGCTGCCGGGTTGGGACGAGAGCCAGGTCGAGGACGCCGACGAGCAAGTCGTGATCGCCCACAACTGGGACGAGTTGCGCCTGGTGATGTGGAACTATGTGGGCATCGTGCGCACCACCAAACGGCTCGAGCGGGCACTGCACCGCATCGCCTTGCTGCGCACCGAGATCGACGACTACTACGCCAACTTCCGCGTGACGCGCGATCTGCTGGAGTTGCGCAATCTGGTCGACTGCGCCGAGCTGATCGTGCGCTCGGCGCTGGCCCGGCACGAAAGCCGCGGCCTGCACTTCAGCCGCGACTATCCGCGCACGCTGCCGGTCAGTTTTCCTACCGTGCTGGTGCGCGCGGATCGGCGTAGGCATGGCGAATTGGCGCCCAGCAAGGCGTGGATGGCTTCGGTCAAGTTCGGGAGTCAATGATCTTGCGCGACAGGCCTTGCCGCCAGTCACGCGCCGGCCCGAACCGATAGGGCGGGAACAAGCCCCGGCCTGAGCCGATCAGGCTTGGCGTGCGCGCAGTGCCGCACGCGCCTGGACAAACTCGAACGCAAAGCCGACCGCTTCCTTGGTGGCCAGATCGATTTCCTGGCGCTCGCGATCCGTCAGGTAGAAGACGAAGTCCACGGCATGGCGGATATAGCGCGGCGGCAGCCGGTTCAGTGCGACACAGGCAACGTCGGCGAGCAGATCGGGGTCGCCGGCGATGGCCGGAAAGTTGGGCGCATAGTCCGCGACAGCCTGGAAGATGATGCGCTCGTGATGGTTGTAGATCGAGGCGAAATCGGTGGTCATGATGGGCTCGGTTCTCTGGCAGCGGGGTTGGCAAGCGGTTGTCGGCGGTGCTTTCTTGCGCTCGGGTCAAGCTCAGGCCGGTCCGATGCCGGCGACGCCGCCGGGTGCGGAGCGAGCCGCCGGTTGCGCCAGCGCGGCAGGGTGTCGGGCCACGAAGTCGAGCATGCGGTCGATGCATCCCAGGGCTTTCAGGCGGATCAGCTCGTCGACGTGAATCTGGCCTGAACCCTGCACCAGGCAGTCGATCAAGCCCTGCACCGAGTTCATCGCCATCCAGGGGCAATGCGTGCAGCTCTTGCAGGTGGCGCTCTTGCCGGCGGTGGGCGCCTCGATCAAGGTCTTGCCAGGCGCGAGCTGACGTATACGGTGCAGGATGCCGCTGTCAGTGGCGACGATGTATTCCTGCGCTGCGCCGTCGATCACGGCCTTCAGAATCTGGGTGGTCGAGCCCACCACATCGGCCTGATTGACGACGGCCTCGGGCGATTCCGGGTGCACCAGCACCATGGCTTTGGGGTGCTGCTCGCGCAGCAATTCGAGCTCCAATCCCTTGAACTCGTCGTGCACGATGCAGCTGCCGTTCCACAACAACATGTCGGCGCCCGACTGCTGCTGGATATAGCGGCCCAGGTGCTGGTCCGGCGCCCAGAGAATCTTCTCGCCGCGGCGCTTGAGCTCGGTGACGATGGCCTGCGCGCAGGCGCTGGTCACCATCCAGTCGGCGCGTGCCTTCACGGCCGCGCTCGTGTTGGCATAAACCACCACCGTGCGATCGGGATGGGCGTCACAGAAGGCGGTGAATTCGTCGGCTGGGCATCCCAGATCGAGCGAGCAGGTCGCCTCCAGATCGGGCATCAGCACGCGCTTGTCGGGACTCAGGATCTTGGCGGTCTCGCCCATGAAGCGCACGCCGGCCACCACCAGCGTTTGCGCCGCATGATCACGGCCGAAGCGTGCCATCTCGAGCGAATCGGCGACGATGCCGCCGGTCTCGAGGGCCAGGTCTTGCAGGTCGCCGTCGACGTAGTAGTGCGCGATCAATACCGCGTTATGCTGGCGCAGCAGATCGCGCGCCTTGGCCATCGCGTCCTTGCGTTGCGCAGGGCTCAGCGGCGGCGGCACCTTGGCCCAGGCGTGGGCCGTGCAGCTCGCGCCTTGCGCATCCTGGCGGGTGTAGTCAAAAAGCACCTGGGTCATGGCGGTAGCGGAGAGTCGATTGGAGTTCAGCAATATGTTGATGTTAGCCGACACCATTTCAAGCCCCGGCGTCCGGTCCCCGGCCGTTGTGATTCGAGAACCCGGATCGACGTGCAGCTGTTCCTGAGCGGTCATCCCCAGTTCGCGTCTGGCACGGGCGCTCGCGTGGCGTTGCCCCCGCGCGATGGCGCCTTGCTGGCCTTTCTGGCGCTCGAGGGGCCGACTGCGCGCGCGCGCATGGCCGCGCTGCTGTGGCCGGACCAGGGCGATGACATGGCGCGCAATGCGCTGCGCCAACGTCTGTTCCAGTTGCGACGGCGCGTGGGCACCGACCTGGTGGTCGGCGCGGAAACGTTGGCGTTGGCCAGCGGCGTCGTGCACGACCTCAACGAGGCCGACAGCGTGCTGGGCGATGCCGCCTGCGCCTACAGCGCCGAATTCGTGGCCTGGTTAGAGCAGCAGCGCGTGCGTCGGCGCGACCGGTTGCGCCAATCGCTGGTCGAGCTGTGCGAGATGGCCGAGCACGCCGGCGACTGGGCCGACGCCCTGACGCATGCCGGCGAACTGCTGGCGACCGACGCCTTGTCGGAGGCCGCGCACCGGCGCGTGATGCGCCTGCACTATCTGGCCGGCGACCGCGCTGCAGCGCTGCTCGCCTTTGATCGCTGCGAGCAAGTGCTGAAGGACGATGTCGGTGTCGTGCCATCGCCGCAAACGCTGGAACTGCTGCAGACCATCGAGCGGGCGGATCCCTTCTTGTCGGCGGACCCGGCCGCGACGCTGAACCACAGGGTGCCGATGGTGCCGGTGTCGGTGTCGCGTCCGCCGCGCTGCATCGGGCGCGAGGCGGCCTGGGCCGTGCTGTGCCAGGCGCGCGACACCGGACAGGTCGTGTTGCTGGCGGGCGAGCCCGGCATGGGCAAGTCGCGTCTGCTGTCGGACCTGGCGAGTCAGGGTCCGGGCGCACCGCCCAAGGTGTTGGTGGTGGCCGCCAGACCGGGCGATGCGGCGGTTCCGTATGCCGCGCTCGGGCGTTGCGTGCGCGCGCTGCTCAGGGAGTTCGAGTGGGTGGGTGAGCCCGCAGAGCGCCAGGTGCTGGCGCGCGTGCTGCCCGAGTTGGGCGACGCCATGCCGATGACGCGTGATGACGATCGCGCCCGGCTGCTCAAGGCGCTGGACGCAGTGTTGCGCTCGGCGGCTGAGGGCGGCCTGCGCGCATTCGCTCTTGACGACTTGCAATTTGCCGACGACGCCAGCATCGAATTGCTGGCGCCGCTGATCGCCGCAGGCCACAGCGGCTGGGTGCTGGCGATGCGGCCCGGCGAGCTGAGCGCGGCGGGCCGTGCGCTGGTCGATGGACTGAGCGCCGAGGTCCAGGTGCAGACGCTGAGCCTGCAACCGCTGGATGGCGGCGAGATCGCGGCCTTGCTGGAGTCGCTGGCGATCGCCGGCATCGGCGGCGCCGCGCAGGCCCAGGCCTTGCAGCAGCGCACCGGCGGCAATCCGCTGTTCCTGCTCGAGACCCTGAAGGCGGCGTTGACGGTGCCGACGGCGCAGCACAGCGCGCTGGTGGCGCAGCCGGGGTCGCCGCCGCCCTGGGCCTGGCCCAGCGCCCCGAACGTGGTCCGGCTCATCCAGCAGCGCCTGGCGCGGCTCACGCCTTTGGCGCTGCGCGTGGCACGCTGCGCCGCAGTGGCCGGGCAGGATCTGTCGGCGCCGCTGGTCGCGCAAGTGCTCGGCATGCGCCCGCTTGATCTGGCCGACGCCTGGGCCGAACTCGAAGCCGCGCAGGTGCTGCGCGACAGCGGCTTCGTCCACGACCTGATCGCCGAGGCAGCAACGGCGGCGGTGCCCCGGGCCATCGCACGGGCGCTGCACGCCGAGATCGCTGCCTTTGTCGAACACGAGCAGGGCGAGCCGGTGCGGATTGCCGAGCACTGGGTTGCCGCGGGCCAGCCGCTGCGGGCCGTGCCGCATCTGAACAGTGCGGGGTCGCGGGCCCGCGATGCCTGGTGTTTTCGCGAGGCGGCCGAGTTCTACCAGCGCGCGGCGATCATCCTGCGCCAGGCCGGCGAGCGGCGTGCTGCGTTCGATGCTTTCGCTGCCGAGGCCGAGGCGCTGACTGAAATTTCATACGACCAGCGTCTGATCGACTGCGGGCAGGCGTTGAACGAACTGGCCGAAGACGAAGGCCAGCGAGCGACGGCGGCGCTGGTGGATGCTTTGTTGCGGCTCGAGACGCGGCGACTGGATGAGGCACGGCAGGTGGCGCAGGGCGCGCTGGCGCAAGCCGCTGGCCTGCCCGACATCGAGGTTGAGTTGCTGTGGATATTGGTGCTGATCCATTGGGAACGGCGTGAAGTGGCCGATGCGGTGCGCCTGACCGAGCGGGCGATCGAAGTGCTGCGCAATGTCGATGCGGCGACTTCACGTCTGCGCAGGGCCAACCGCGAGTTGCGCATGACGCATGGCCTGGGCATGCTCTACGCTGCGGCGGGCCGCTACGAGCAAAGCAGTGCCCGGTTTGTCGAGACGTATCGGCAGGCCGGTTTGACGCATGACCAGCGCAACATGCTCGATGCGGCCGACGCGCTGGCCAATAATGCGATCGAGCAGGGCGACTTGGCCGAGGCGCTGCGTTGGAGCGGCGAGGCGCAGGCCGGACTGGACCGCGTCGAAGTCATCTCCGGCAGCCGGGCGGCAAAGGACGCGACGCGTGCCACCGCGCTGGCCGCGGCCGGCGAGCTTGGCGCCGCGCTGACCCTGTTCGACCGAGTCGCGCAACTGTGCGCCCAAGGCATGATGCGCCAACGGGTGCAGTTGATGGTGCGGCGCCATTTGCTCCATTTCGAGCTTGGTCGGCGTGACTTGGCGGTCATGGGTTTGCGAGAACTGCAAGCCCGAAGTGACCTCGCTGCGGTCGAGCGCACGCTCATCGCGGCGGCACAGCTGTACATCGGCGAGGCGGCCGACGCCGATGCCGTGCTTGAGCAAGTCGGTGCCATCGACGACCTCAGAATCCGCACGCGCGTGCTGTGCCTGGCGCAGCCTGGATGCGAGCCGGCACGCGTGCTGCCGCTGCTGGGCATCAGCCTGGCGGCCGCGCGCGAGAGCGGCGCGCACGGCATGTGGCTGGGCCTGCAGGTGCGCCGGGTCGCCGCCCTGCGCAGCGCCGGTCGCGCCGACGCGGCGGTCGAGGCCGCGCTGGCAGCCTGGCAGCGCATGGACAGCGGCGTGGTCGGCGGCGATCTGTTCCCGCGCATGGCCGCCGAACTTTGCGCTGCGCTGATCGGGCCGCGTGCCGATCTGGCCCAGGTCATTGCCTTGCGTGCATCGAGCTGGATGCACCGCGCCGCCTCCACGCTGCCGCCCGGTTGGCGCGAGACCTACCTGGCGCGTGGGGTGGTGCTGCCAAGGCTGCCGGGCGCCGCACTGCCAAGGCCAGACTAACGCAGTACTAACGCTGCCCTCGTTAGAGTGGCTTCGGCTCAGGGAAACCAACTCGACAGGAGATACAGCGATGAACACCATTTCGACCTTTGCAGGAAGTCCGCGCCGCGCCGGCGATTTCGACAGAACTGTCAAGCACTCGACGCGCAGTCGTGGCTATGGCCTGCTTGTGGCCACCTTGTTGCTCGTTCCCGGATTTGCGCGAGCAACGCCCGCATGCGTCAGCGGATCGTTGGCGTCTTTCATTTCCTCTGGCGGGTGCACGATTGGCGACGCCACCTTCAACTTCAGCCCAACCAGCTTCGGCGTCTGGTTTCCGGGGCTGACGGCTTCAGACAGCGTCTACGGGCCAGCTGCCACGGATGTCATCTTTACACCAATTGCATCGGCGACCTCGGCCGGCTTCAAGCTCGCAGGAGCGTTCAATGCGAGCGGCTCGCCTAGCTCGTACTTTCCGGGTCCTCGACGCAGTGAGCCAGGAAATCGCATGAATGTCCAGTTCGGCTATGTGGGGGTGACGACGTCAGGCAGCACTTTGATCGATGGCGTAAGTCTCGCCATGAACGGCGTCACGGGCAGTACTGACCATGCGCTCAACCAACTCTACGTGTACGAAAGTAGCGGCAGCGCCGTGGTTTATGCCCAGGGCGACGGGCAGACGCGACTGTCGGATACAGCAGCCGTCGGACCGACAAACATCTTTAACGACCTCCTCTTTGTACAGGATTGGAATTATTCGAGCAATTCAGCAAGTCGCCTTGGCTTCACGGATTTCACCTACAGCGTCCACTTGCAATCAGCAGCGCCCCCTGGGGGTGGCAACGTGCCGGAACCGGCGACGCTGGGTCTGTTGAGCCTCGCTCTTGCCGGGCTGGCATTTACCCGACGCAATGGAAATCCAGTTCGAGACTGACTGAATTTCGAGCGGCACTTACAACGGGAGCTTCGGCTCCCGTTTTCAATTCCAGGGCATCAGCGCGGCTTGGCCGAAACGACTTAAAGTGCGGTCATGAGCAGCACAACCACCCATCCCGACCGCAGCGTCTCGGTCCGAGGCGACTTCAAGACCATCAGCCTGATCGGCGTGGCGCACAGTACATCGCACTTCTTTCATCTGCTGCTGCCGCCGCTGTTTCCGGTCTTCATGCGCGAATTCGGCTTGAGTTTTTCCGAGCTCGGTCTGCTGGTCACGCTGTTCTTCGTGATCTCGGGCATCGGTCAGGCGTCGGCCGGTTTCCTGGTCGACCGCACGGGCGCCCGGCCAGTGTTGTTTGTGTCGCTGGGCTGCTTTGTGCTGGCCTCCATCGCCGCGGGCAGCGCCACCGGCTATGGCGGCCTGATGTTGGCTGCGGCGCTGGCGGGCCTCGGCAATTCGCCGTTCCACCCGGTCGATTTCACGATTCTGAACAAGCGCGTCTCGCAGCCGCGTCTGGGCCATGGGTTTTCGGTGCATGGCATCAGCGGCAACCTCGGTTGGGCGCTGGCGCCGGTGTTCATTGTTGGCATTGCCCAGGCCAGTGGCAACTGGCGTTGGGCCTATCTCGGCACGGGCCTGTTGGCGGTCGCGGTGCTGTCATTGATGTGGTGGCAGCGTGATGCGATCGATGACGCCCAGGGCAAATGGGCGCATGAAACGAACAAGGCCGAGACAAAAGTCAGCGAACACCCGATGGCCTTCTTGCGACTGTCTTCGGTGTGGCTGTGCTTCTCGTTCTTCTTCTGGAGCACGGCGGCCTTGAGCGCCATCCAGGGATTCGCCAGCCCCGCGCTGGCGAGCCTCTACGGGCTGCCGCTATCGACCACCGCCTATGTGGTGACGGGCTACATGCTCAGCAGCGCCACCGGCATGGTGTTGGGCGGCTTCCTGGTGGCGCGCGTGCGCCAGCTCGAGCGCAGCATCGCCGTGGCCATGTCCTTTGCCGCCGCTCTGCTGCTGCTCACGGCCAGCGGCTGGCTGTCGGGGCCCATCGCCGCGACGCTGGCCGCCTTGGCGGGCTTTGGCACGGGTCTGGCGAGCCCATCGCGCGACATGCTGATCAAGCGCGCCTCGCCGCCGGGTGCGACGGGCCGCGTCTACGGCACGGTCTACTCGGGCCTGGACGTGGGGTTTGCGGTGTCGGCGCCGATCTTCGGTGCGATGCTCGACCGTGGCCAGCCAGCGAGCGTGTTCGTCGGCGCGGCGTTTGCACTGATGCTGGGCGTGGCCTCTGCGGCAATGGTGGCCGGCTACTTGGCGCGTCGCAATTCCGCATTGGCCTCGGCCTGAGCCTGGGCGCCGCGTTACAGTGCTTGCATGAGCATTCATCCTTCTTCTGTGACGCCGCGTCTGGCCGGCCATGTGCTGGTCGAGGCCCTGATCGCCCAGGGCATCGACACAGTCTTCGGCGTTCCCGGCGAAAGCTATCTGGCCGTGCTCGACGGTTTTCACGAGTACCGCCAGAAGATCCGCTTTGTCGCCTGCCGCCATGAGGGCGGTGCCGCCTTCATGGCCGAGGCGCAGGGCAAATTGAGCGGGCGCCCCGGCATCTGCTTTGTCACGCGCGGGCCCGGCGCCACGAATGCCAGCATCGGCGTGCACACGGCGTTCCAGGACAGCACGCCGATGATTCTGTTCGTCGGTCAGGTGGCCAGCGACCAGCGCGACCGCGAGGCTTTCCAGGAGATCGATTTCCGCCAGATGTTCGGACCCGGCACGCTGGGGCTTGCCAAATGGGTGGGCGAGGTGCATGACGCGAACCGTCTGCCCGAATATGTGGCGCGCGCCTTCCACACGGCGCTGCAAGGGCGCCCCGGGCCGGTGGTGCTGGTGCTGCCCGAAGACATGCTGACCCAGACCACCACGGCGCCGGTGCCAGGTCGCGTAGAGACCGCGCACGCCTGGCCAACACCGGCGGCGCTCGCCAAGGCGCGCGAGATGCTGTTGGCGGCCAGCCGTCCCTTTGTGATCGTCGGTGGCGGCGGCTGGACGCGTCAGGCTTGCGCCGACCTGCAGAGCTTTGCCGAGGCTTGGGCCTTGCCGGTGGGATGCGCCTTCCGCTTTCAGGACCTGTTCGACAACGCGCACCCGCTGTATGCCGGCGAGGTCGGCATCGGCATCGCTCCGAAGCTGGCGCTGCGCATTCATGAGTCCGACCTGATCCTGGCCATCGGGGCGCGCCTGGGCGAGATGACGACCGGCGGCTACAGCCTGCTGCAAGCGCCGCGCCCCACACAGAAGCTGATCCACGTTCACGCCGGCGCCGAGGAACTGGGCCGCGTCTACTCGGCCGACTTGCTGGTGCAGTCAAGCATGGCTTGCGCAGCGACGGCTTTCAAGTCGATCGCAGCGCCCGACACTGTCGGATGGATGGAGTCGACGCGCGCCGCGCATCCCGACTATCTGGCCAATCAAGCACACCAGCCGGTGTCGCCGCTGGACATGGCAGCCGTCATCGAGTCGCTCGGTGCGCTGCTGCCCGAGGACACGATCTATACGAATGGCGCGGGAAACTTCAGCGGCTGGCTGCAGCGCTTTCATCGCTACACCGGCATGCAGCGCTTTGGCCGCAGCCAGCTGGCGCCGACCTCCGGGGCGATGGGCTACGGACTGCCGGCGGCGGTGGCGGCGAGCTTGCTGCAATCGGACTGGCGAGGGCAGAACGACGCCGGGCGTCAATCGCCGGCGCAGCGCTGGGTCGTCAACATCGCTGGCGATGGCGACTTTCTGATGAACGGCCAGGAGCTTGCCACCGCCACGGGCTATGGCGCCAAGAAGCTGCTGTGCATCGTGGTCGACAACGGCACTTACGGCACGATCCGCATGCACCAGGAGCGCGAGTACCCGGGGCGCGTCAGCGGCAGCGATCTGTTCAACCCCGACTTCGCCGCGCTGGCGCTGGCCTACGGTTGGAGGGCGGCACGCATCGACCGCACCGAGCAGTTCGAACCTGCGCTGTTTGAAGCGATGACGAGCGAGCAGCCGACCTTGCTGCATCTGAAGCTCGACGCCGACCAGAGCACGAGCCGCACCACATTGAGCGCCATCCGCGCCGCTGCGAAGAAGAGGCTGGGCCAATGACAGCGACCGATTTTGAATTGCGCGGCGAATTCATCACGCTCGATCGTCTGTTGAAAGCCACCGGCATGGCGCACAGCGGCGGCGGCGCGCGCATGATGATCACCGAAGGCTTGGTAGCGGTAGACGGCCAGATCGAGCTGCGCAAAACAGCCAAGCTGCGCGCCGGTCAGGTGGTGGCGCTGGGCGACCTGCGCATTCGCGTGGTGGGCGAGGGCAAGATTGACGCGCCGGCGCAGATTCACAAGGTCGGCGATACTTGAGACGGGGTCGATTGATGTCCAGTTCTGGAGCGTGAATCGAATGCATGCTGCTTTGAAGGCGCTTGGGCGCGCACGCGATGCGCTCGCCCGGCAAGGCACGCGCACCGACCAGGGCGAGTCGGCCCTGAAGCCTATTCTCGACGCGATTGCTGTGCTTGCGAAAATCGGCGACGCCACGCAATTTCGCCAGGCCGAGCAACTGCTGAACGATGAACTGGATCTGTCTGGCCAGCATGCTGCCGTCATCAACCCGCTGCTTGTTGCCAAGGCCACGGCCAGCGCGCGCGGCGAGCGCTGGATCGCGGCCTGTTGCGCAAGGCGCCTGGCTTGGTGCTACGAATGTTCGGGCGACACGGTGGCTGCGCTCGAGGCATGCGAGGAAGCTCGCCAGGCATTCGCCGCACTCGGTGACCGGGAAGGCGTCGCCCGATGCCTGAACAATCAAGGCGTGGTCTGGATCCGCCGCAGCGACTTCGAAGAGGGACTGCGCAATTTGCGTGAGGCGCGCGTGATCGTGGACGAGTTGGGCATACCCGTTGAGCGCGCCAGGGTTCGTGTCAATCTCGGCTACGTCTACCAACTGCTGGGTCAGTTCGACGCGGGCCGACAAGAATTGGAAGAGGCCTGTGCCATCGCCGCCAGCGAGTACAGCGCGTATCGCACTGCCGCGCTGCTCAATCTCACGCGGTTGGAACTCGCTCAAGGCCACATCGAGCAGGCCAGTGCGACGCTGCAGCGGGTCGATGCCGAACTGGTGACGAGCAACCAGTTCGGTGAGATCGAAGCCCTTTTGTTGCACGGCTTGATTGCTTCGGGTCGCGGCGACTACGCAGCGGCCATTGCCCATTTCGGACGAGGCATAGCGAAGGCTCAGGCGGCGCATGCGCTGCGTGAACAAAAGGAACTCGTCGAGGCATTGAGCCAGGCGCATGCCAGCTCGGGCGACTACCGCGCGGCGTTTGATGCGCTTGGCGCTGCCGCCAGCCTGGAACTCACCTTGCGCCGTGAGCGTGCCATGCTGCAAGTCGCCACGCTCAATGAGCGCCGGGCGGCCCAGAAAGCGATGTGGGAAGCCGAACAGGCCCTTGCCGCCGAGCAGGCCCTGCGCGAAACCCTTGCAGATCTGCAGCAGGTCAAGCAAGACCTTGAGCGTGCCGCTGCGAAAAACAGTGTGTTGCTTGCAGAGCTGAATCGGCAGTCGCGCGAGGATCCGCTCACCGGCCTCTTGAACCGCCGCGCGCTTGACGCCGAGTTGTCACGCGAATGCATGCGTGCTGCGCGCCATGGCCGGCCGTTGGCGCTTGCCTTGTTGGATGTCGATGATTTCAAGCGGATCAACGACGAGTTTTCGCACGCCACAGGCGATGACGTGCTGGTCGCGGTGGCCCGCTGTCTGGATGTCGCCAGGCGTGGCAGCGACATGGTGGCAAGGCTGGGCGGCGAGGAAATGGTGGTGGTATTTCCAGAGACCTCGGCGGAAGAAGCACAACGGGCTTGCGAGTTGATGCGTGCCAGTCTGGCCGCCTTCGATTGGTCGAGCTTGGGGCTGGGGCTGGATGACAAGATCACCGCGAGCATCGGTTTGGCCGCCTACCAGGAGAACGACTCGCCCCACACCCTGCTGCACCGCGCCGATCAAGCCATGTACGTCGCCAAGCGCGAGGGCAAGGACCGGGTGTTTGTCGATGACGGCAGGCACTCTGGTCGCCAGATGCCAGCGCGATGAGCGCTGTGCTGCATCGGTTGACGATGCTCAAATCCTGACCGGAATACCTGCGGCGCCACCTTGAACGTCATCCGTAAACCCGACAGATGCGCGCATTCGCGTGGTGGTGGCGACCTCGGGTTGAGTCTGACCCTCAAGACTTGCGTGCCAGCATGGCCCACAGGAAGTCTTTGCCGAACGGGCGTTCATCCACGGTGGGCTCGCGCATCGTGCGCAGCGAAACAATGCGCAGCGCCGGCGACCAGATATGGCGCAGCTGCTCTTGCGTATAACCCAAGCCACCTCCCAGCGTTCCCTGCGCGTAGACCGCTTCATCGCTCATGCCGCTGCCGCCTTCCGGCTTGAAACACACCAGCCCGAACACGCCGCCTGGCTTGAGTGTGCGGCTGACCAGTTCGACATAGCGCTGACGCCGGTGTGGCGCAATGTGATGAAAGCAACCCGAGTCGTAGACCAGGTCGTACGAGACATCCATCAGCTCCAGGTCGAACACCGAGCGACGTGTCAGCGTGACCTGCACGCCGGCCTCAAGCACGCGCTCGCGCGCCCATTGCATGGCCGACTCGGAGTAGTCGACGCCCTCGACGGCAAAGCCCTGTTGCGCAAGATAGATGGCATTGCGGCCGTTACCGCAACCCAGATCGATGGCGCGCCCGGGAGCAATTCTGTTCTGATTCAACCAATCGACAAGATTCTCGTCGGGATGCGACACGAAGAACGGGCAAGACCTGGCACGGTCCGTGTAGAACGACTGCCAGCGGGCGTGCTCGGTCGTCGCGAGTTGCGCGTCGAGCGCCGCAAGTTCGGCTTCGGGCATGGCGGCGAAGTTCATCGAGTTTCTGGTCAGCTCTTCAAATCGTCGGCGTGCAATTCGCTCAAGAACCCGTGTTGATGGGGAAGTCGATGCAACGGTGTTGATGCGGCGGGAAGTCCGTGTAGGGGGCAGACACCCGTGTTCGCCGGTGCCCTACTGGTGCAACTCCTCGCGCAAGATCTTGCGAAGAACGGCAATGGTCAGTGGCTTGTCTTCTGCCGACTTGCTCTGTTTCTGCTCGACCGAGGCGCGCAGGGTTGCATTGATCATGGTCTGATACCCGCCGCCTTGCGCCTCCGCCTTCGCGCGGAAGAACTCAATCAAGTCATCATCGAGCATGATCGTGATGCGGGTCTTCCCCGGCGAAGGGATGACGGCACCCCGCGTGGCCTTGGAAAAATCGTATTCCTTACGCACTGTATTGCTCCGATTCGCCTTCGCCTTGTCCGGGTCGAACTCGAAGTCCATGGCTAGATTATGCATATACGATGCATATCGTCAAACGATTGATCCACCGCGGGAAGGCGTTCGGGTGTATCGGGTAAGGCTGACCGGGCGCATTCTCACCATGGCTTCGTGCAAATGCCCGATCGGCTCGGCTGCAACTGATGAGTGCAGGCTGCGCAAGATCACTTCGTGGCCGCAACGACAAGGCACTCACCCGACACCTCGAATCCACCAGGCGATTCGAAACTGCGCATGGAGGCCTGCACTTCGTTCCACACCGACTCGCACTCCTGAGCGGGCAGCCGAGCCATCATGGCGTTGAATCCACCGAAGGCTTCTCGAGCGACCTGCACGTAGTCGGCGGCACTGGCCGCTCTGTGCGGCACCGGCACGGCGCGAACTTCGGGGTCGGCGAATCCGGCTTCACGGAAGATGCCTTCGAGCACGCCGGGAGCGCCAAGGCTGAACGGGCCAGGTTGCCCGGCAACGGGAGGTGGGAGCTGCGCGCGCTGGCGGATGATGGAGGCGGGCAGAGCACCCCAAGGGTTTCGATCGGGCGTGGAAAAGACAGCGACGGCGACCCGACCGCCCGGTCTCAGCGCGCGGCGCCATTCGCGCAGCGCTGTCACCGGGTGCGGCATATACATCAGACCCAGCCGGCACAGCACCGCGTCAAACGAAGCGTCGGGCAGATCCAGTTTTTCGCCGTCCATGGCGCGGGTCTCGATCTGTTGGAGCCCCCGTTCACGCGCGACCTGGCGCGCAAGCTCGACGATCCCTTCCGAGATGTCGGTCGCCAGCACGTAACCGTCAGGGCCGACCCGTTCGGCTGCACTGACCGCTGGCTCACCAGCGCCGGCGGCGATGTCCAGGATGCGTTGCCCTGGCTGAATCATGGCCAGATCGAGCATCTGGCGGGTAGCTACGCCATACCAACGCTCCAGCGTGGGAGTCCAGCGCCGCCATGCTGCGCCGTCCTTGTTCCATTGCTCTCGCTGCGCGTTCTTGTACTTCGCTGCGTCGAATGAGGTTTGCTGTTCGGCCACAGGAGGTTCTCCTCTGGGTTAGACATTGATGTTGCTTCGCGGTGCGCTTCCGACTACTACGCAAATGGATACGGCGCCGCCCGGCCACTTGATCTGCCCGGCTCTAGGTCCGGGTTGTTGGTGGAGACCTTAGCCGCACTCGCTGATCAAAAGGGAGATGGTTTACCAGTACGGCGCGATGGATTCGCAGCTAGCTTCAGGTGCAGCGCCGCGCCTATGACTTTGGGCACTGCGTGCAGCGGCTGGTCATGGGCCGTATCCCTGGCACCGATCACGCATCGGGTGCGCGCTGGGCCGATGCGGCTTCGCGCCGGGCACGTTCGAGCCGCTCCTGGGCCATCTGCTCTTCGAGTTGCAGGCGCCCCTGTTTCACGACCGCAATCAGCTTGGCGCGATCTTTGTAATGGGGGTGCATCCTCTCGAACAACTCAAGGTTGTGGGCCCGAAAGCGTAGGGCCGTGGCTTTGGCGTCTGCGGCATTGCGTCCCAGCAGTTCGAGCACGCTGCGCGCGCTGCGCAAGCTCGACTCGAACATCTCGCGCTGCACCAGCGTCACCTCGCGATCGCGCAACTGGTTCCAGTGCGTGACGTCGCGCGCCCTGGCAACGATCTCCAGCTGCGGGAAATGCGCGCGGACCAGGTCGACGATGTCGAGCGATTGCGCCACATCGTCGACCGCCAGCACCAGCACCCGCGCCGTGGCGGCGCCGGCAGTGCGCAGCAGATCGAGCCGCGAAGCGTCGCCATAGAAAACGCGGTAACCGAAACTGCGCGCCGCCTCGACCATGTCTGCATCATGGTCGAGTACCGTGCACTCGACGCCTTCGGCAAGCATCATGCGCGCCACGATCTGACCGTAACGTCCGAAGCCGGCAATCAGCACCGGCGCCTCCTGCTGCTCCGATATTTCTTCCAGCTTGGTGCTGCGCCGGCTCCCGTAGCGCGGCAGCAGCAGCTTGTCGAACGCCACCAGCAGCAGTGGGGAGACCAGCATCGACACGGCCACCGCACCAATCAACAGCGATGCAGTCTCGGGCGCGAATACGCGCGCCCCGGCGGCGGCCTGGAACACGACGAACGCGAATTCACCCCCTTGAGCCAGCAGCAGGGTGAAGACGGGTCGGTCCTGGAACGCGACGCCCATTTGCCGGGCCAGCAGGTAGATGACGATGGCCTTGCTCAGCAGAAAGCCGAGCACGATGGCCGCCATCAGGCCGGGCGACGCCATCAGCACGCCGAAATCGATGCTCATGCCGACGGCAATGAAGAACAGCCCGAGCAGCAGCCCCTTGAACGGTTCGATGTCGGTTTCCAGCTCGCGCCGGTATTCGCTCTCAGCCAGCAGCACGCCAGCCAGAAACGCACCCAGCGCCATCGACAGGCCGACCAATTGCATCAGCCCGGCGATACCGACCACCAGCAGCAATGATGCGGCGGTGAATATCTCGGGCGTGCGCGAGCGAGCGATCCAGCGAAACAATGGCCGCAGCAGCAGCCTGCCGCCCAGCACGATGGCGGCGATCACGCCAATGATTCTTGCGGCTTCGACGGCGTGGTTGCCGGCTTCAGCGTCGCCGGCATTGCCTGCAACTGCCGCGCCCAGCAGCGGCAGCAAGGCCAGGATCGGGATCGCAGCAACGTCCTGAAACAGCAGAATAGAAAAGGCCGCTCGACCACTGGTGGTGGGCAGCAGATTGCGTTCACCCATCACCTGCAACGCGATGGCGGTGCTCGACAGCGCCAGCCCCAGCGACGCCACCAGGGCGGTCTTCCAGCCGACGCCGAACACCATCGCGAGCGCCGTCAACACCAGCGCGCATCCCAGCACCTGCGCGCTGCCCCAGCCGAAGATGGGTCGCCGCATCGCCCACAAGCGCTTGGGGTCCAGCTCCAGACCCACCAGAAACAGCATCAGCACGACGCCGAACTCAGCGAAGTGCAGGATGTCCTGCACGTTCGTGACCAGGCCCAGACCCCAAGGGCCGATGGCCATGCCGGCAGCCAGGTAGCCAATGATGGCGCCCAGACCGAGCGCCTTGCTCAGCGGCACGGCAATCACCGCCGCGCTCAAGTAGATGAAGCTGTTGACCAGCCACGCAGGTGCGTGCTCCATCGCGCGAACTCAGCGCACCCGCAGGCAGGTGCTGCCGCGGATTGGTTTGGATGGGGCGGTCTTGGCGGTCACGGAGCGAACATACCGCAAAGTTGTCGTGCCGAGAGAAGGTCTGATCGCGCTGCGCGACGCCATGGCCGTGGAGCGGTGGGCTGGGTGTCGAGTGCGGAGAGTTCGGCTTCGGTCATGGTGGGGAAGTTCGTCGAACACCTATCAACCATTCAGATCGTCGTTTTGATGGGGAAGACTAACCCGCAAGAAACTTCTCAAGGGCGCTTCGACTGACTACCCAGACCGCGAACCATACCAGGGCTGTTGCTACTGCCAACCGATTCAGCCAACGAACCCAATGCCAGCGTTCCGCATTCCGCTTACGTGCAACTGTCCAGATTGCCACGACAATCGGTGCCGCGATGATGCACGAGGCAAGGATTTGGCCCAGGGCAAGGCCAACGCGATACGGAAAGCTACCACTCTCGATGAGCACTACTGAGAGGGCGAGCGAACTCAGCACAACGGGCGACAGGAATTTGAAGCCATGCTGGTCAATGGTCGGAGCAGGCCTTTCAGTTGAGGGTATGGATTGACCCACCGAACTAGCAGGCGCTTGGAAACCGCGTGCCACCCACGCAATGCCAAACGAGAGCAACCACGCAACGATGGGGACGCCAACCGCCAAAGTAAGCATGCGCCCGACATTGGCAGTGAACGAACTGCCGTCCCTGGGAACTAGATCGGTAAACATACCGAACGACTCCTGTGGACACGACCAGAAGAAGTGCTGGCAAATGGGCTTAGCCGCACCGGGCGAGGCGAACTCACAGAATACGTTGCGCGACGAATACTCCCACGCAGCATAGCCAGCGACGGAGGCGATCCAGATGACTGTAAGAAACATACCCATCCGTAGTGGTCCTTGCTTCATAAACACTCCAATGCCCCGAGATTTGAGGTGGGGGTAGACAAGGTGCTGTTGAGACAGAGCGCGACAACGTGCCCGGCCGGAAAGGTGGCCTATTCATTGCTCCGGCGGATATTCGCCAAATAGGCGTCGGAACGTCTCTCGATAGCCGGCAGTTGCGATGGATATTTCTTCGTCGGACATGTCCTCGAATAATGCTCGGTTCTCATAGATTTGCAGCATCTTTGTGGCTAGTTCTTTGGCAGCGTCGCGATGCTCTGCGCGGGCTAGAAGGGCCCCGAGTGCCGCCTCAATGATTCGCATCTTTGCGAGGATGAAAGCTGACATCCGGTCTTGCTCTGTCATGGTGAGAACCTCAACGTTGAATGAAGTCACGCTACGGATTGCGAGAAGCCTAACCAATACGGCACAGCCTGCCGTTTAATCTGCACGCTACGATTCAATCTGGACATCCGATTCCCCCTGAAACTGGCTTGTACATTGGCTTTCAGGCATTCATACCGGTTTGACATCCAGGTACGTGAATCGCGAAAGCCCGCAGTCTTGCCCGGCTCTTGGTCCGGGTCGTTGGGACATACCTTAGCCGCACTTGCGGATCAAAAGGGGGATCGTTTACCAGTACGGCGCGCTTTTCGACGGCGCGTCCGTGTTGCGCGGCTTATGCCGCATCCTTGAGAGAAACGTCCCAGCCAGGAAACACGAGTACGGCCGGATGGCACTGGAGGGCGCGGGCAAAAACCTTGGCGCGTTCGACACCCAGATTCACTCTGCCGTTTTCGATGGCCGAGATCGTTGCTTGAGGGATGCCCGTCAGCTCGGAAAGCTGGCTTTGGCTCAATTCCTGGAGCTCGCGCAGGATGCGGACGGACTCTCCGACCGAGACTTCAACGCGTTTCTTTGCGGGACGAAACTCTTTCATATCAGGGCCTCCGGTTATCGTGGGCGGTAAGAGCCTGTTGTCGCGACGGAATGTTGCTGCCACGAGGTCATACATAGATGCTGTGCCGTTCGACAACAAGGCGTGACATCGACGGCAATGCGGATGGGTTCAAAGGTCTTCCGGCGTGAGGCCAGTGAGTCTGGCGATGCGCGCAAGCATACGAGGGCCGATTTCTTCGCCGTCGTGGAATGCGAAGACTACGTCGGGCCAGCCCTCACGGGACAGCGTGCGGTGAGAACCCGATTGCCGCTTGACTTTCCAGCCAAGGCGCATCAGTGCGGCAAGCAGCCGCTTGGCCTTGACGGACGGCCACTGGCTCACGCAGCGATGGGAAGGGTGATATTGATCTCGACCGGACGCGATTCGCTGTGTTCAAGGCGCTCGGCCATCGCGCGCAGCGCAAGCACTTCAGCCTTCGCCATAGCCTCATCCTGGGTCTTGCCATAGCAGAGGACGCCTGGAAGTTGCGGAACCTCAGCGATCCAGCGGCCATCAACTTCTTGCTCGCATTCGATGCTGAAATTCATGATCGATCTCCAGTAGGCGATGAACCAAATTGTAGCTTGGCATGGATGGTGACGCCGAACGAATCCATGTCGCAAGTGGTGCGGATTGATCTGCACACTGCAGTCTGACGTGCTGCGGCTGCGAGCCCAGCCCGTGCAGCGCCTACAAGCTGATGGTCATGAACGCGCTGTACGGGTCTTCGACATAGTCGCCGAACGGGCCGCAATATGAAAAGCCAAAGCTTTCATAGAGATCACGGGCGGGTTTGAACCCGTTCATCGGCCCGGTCTCAAGGCTCAGGCGCTCATACGAACGCGACCTGGCGGTCTCCATGATGTGAGCAAGAATCGCGCGCCCCGCACCTTTGCGGCGCAGCGCATCAGGCGTGCGCATCGACTTGATCTCGCCATGCTTCGGCGTCAGCTCCTTGAGCGCGCCGCAGCCCAGCAGCACAGCGCCATCCCAGACCGACCAGAAGGTGATGTCGGGTTGGCGCAGCTTGTCGAGGTCGAGCGCATGCACGCTCTCGGGTGGCGACAGCGCATACATGCTTTGCAGATGCTCGTTTAGCAAGGCATGGATCTCGGGCCGAGAGAGGTCGTCGATTTCAATGCGCATGGTTGAAATAGGCGTCTTGGGTTGTCTCAACCAATCATGGCGCGAAGCTCATGGCTCGCGGTGCTAGGGCAGATAAGGCGCAATATTCTTCATCGCGCGGGCAACGTACTCTTCCTTCTCGCCGACCGGTGCGACGTAGTGGAGTGCGCTGCGTGCGGCTTCCTCGCCCTCGGTGCGCGCGATGATCCAGGCGGCGAGGTAGGGCGATGCAAGGCAGCCGCCAGCGGTCGCAATATTGCCTTGCGCGTGGAAAGGCTGGTCGAGCACCTCGATGCCGGCCTCCTGTACCCAGGGCTTGGTGGTGAGGTCGGTACACGCCGGAACGCTGCCGAGCAGACCGAGCTTGGCCAGCAGCAGCGTGCCCGAGCATTGAGCGCCGATCAGCTGGCGTGCGGGGTCGAGCTTGAGCTGCACCATCAGCGCCGGGTTGTTGGCGACCTCGCGAGTCTGCATGCCGCTGCCGATGATGACGGCGTCTGCCGCGCAGGCATCAGCCAAGCTTGACTGCGCATGCACGGTGACGCCGTTCATCGAAGTGACAGTAGTCGCCGGGCACGAGAGCGTGACGCGCCAGCCAGGCCGTCTGATGCGATTGAGTACGCCCAGGGCGATCAGGGAGTCGAGTTCGTTGAACCCGTCGAAGGTCAGGACGGCGATGTGCATGACTGCATTGTGAATGAGGCCAAGCAAAGAGCGCGCATCCGACGCCGCGCCGACGGCGCTTGGCGCTTCAGCGCAAGACTTCGAGCAGGCGTTCCAGCCCGCCCTCGTTGATCGCCACCATCGCCTGTTCGCGCACCTTGGGCTTGGCGTGATAGGCGACCGAGAGGCCTGCCTCGGCCATCATCAAGAGGTCGTTGGCGCCGTCGCCGACGGCAATCGCCTGCTGTGGCGAAGCGCCGATCTTGTTGCAGCATTCCAGCAGCATGCGGCGCTTCTCGGCGCCGTCGCAGATATCGCCCCAGGGCTGAGCGATCAGGCCGCCGGTGAGATGGCCGTCGACAATCTCCAACTCGTTGGACCGCACGAAGTCCATGCCGAGCTCGGCTGCGACGTAACGCGTGAAATGGGTGAAGCCGCCCGACACCAGCACCAGCTTCAAACCTGCCGCTTTCAACGCAGCGCACAGCTCGCGCGCGCCGGGATTGAATTGCAGGCGCCGCCGCAGCACTTGTTCCACTGCCGACTCGGGCACGCCTTTGAGCAGCCCCAAGCGCCGGCGCAGGCTTTCCTTGTAGTCGGCAATCTCGCCGCGCATCGCTGCCTCGGTGATGGCGGCCACCTCGGCTTTGCGTCCGGCGGCATCGGCGATCTCGTCAACGCATTCGATATTGATCAGCGTCGAGTCCATGTCGAAGGCCGCGAGTTTGAAGTCGCTCAAGCGCAGCGGCGGCGTGAAGCCTTTGATGACGAGGGGCGCCAGGGTCAGGTCTTGCATATACAGGTCAATTTGCGGCTTTCTCAGTCCAGCCAGTTTTCAAGCGCCAAGCCCGGCACGCGCACGAATTCGGCGTCGGCGGTGACGAGGATGGCACCTAGCGCCAGCGCGTGGGCGGCGATGAGAGTGTCGTTGGGGCCAATGGGCAGGCCTTGCTGTTCAAGCGAACAGCGCAGCTGTGCATAGTGCTGGGCGGCTTCGCTGTCCAGCGCGACGACGGGCAACTGGGCCAGTTGTAAGTCATAGGCCCGCTGCAGACGCGGCGACGGCCTCTTGCTCAGGCCATACAGGAGCTCGCACTGCACGACGATGCTGGTCACCATCTGGCAAGGGGCAGGGTCCAGCAGGCGTGCTCGGTAACGCGCAGCCAACGGGCCTTGCGGTTGACGCATCAGCTCGCTGATGACGTTGGTGTCGAGGAGGTAAAGGGTGGCGGGCATGGCTCAAGGGGTGTCCAGGGCGATGTCGTCCAGGGGCAGCATGCCGGAGTCGACGTCGGGGAATGCTTCGTCGACGGGGTCGAGCTTTGACATCTCATCCAAGGCCGCTAACAGTGCAGCCGCCGAGCCCTTTTTGAACTTGGGCTTGATCGCCTCAATGATCAGGCGCTCGCCCTCGCGGCGCATCAGTGCCTCGCGGCCGGGCAGCTCGAACTCTTTGGGAATGCGCACGGCCTGGTTGGCGCCATTGCGAAACAGGCGAACTTGGCGTTCGGGGCTGTCACCAGGGCCAGCCTCGGGGATGAGGGCATAGGCGGCGACACTTTCTTGTGCGGCTCGGCCTGCCGTGCGCAGCTTTGTTGCTGCTTTGGTGGTGTGGGCATCAGGCATCACGGGCCTCCTGGCGAGTGACGGGGTGGAATGGGGGAGAAGTGTACGCCTATGCCGAGGCATATGCCATGTCTATGCCACTTGTGCCGCATATGCCGCACAGGTCGCATATGCCGCAGGATTCATCCGGCCCTGCCACTTCAGCCTTGTTTCAAGGGTTCACCCAGCAGTCGCAGCACTTCGCGTATCGCCTGGGCACGATCCTTGGGGTCGCTCAAGGCCTTCTCGATGCGCAGCTTGTCGTTGCCCACCAGCTTGATGTGCCGGTTCTTCTGCACCAGCTCGATCACGCGCATCGCGTCGATCGGCGGGTTGGGGCGAAACGCGATGTTGAGCACCGCAGGGCCGGCGTCGATTCTCGCCACACCATAGGGCTTGGCGAGCACGCGCAGGCGGTGCGTGTCGAACAGGGTCTGGCCCTGCGCGGGCAGCTTGCCGAAGCGGTCGGTGATCTCTTCGAGCAGCGCGTCGATCTGCGCGCTCTTGTCGGCCGTGGCGAGTCGCTTGTAGAGGTTCAGGCGCACATGGACGTCGCCGCAATAGGCGTCGGGCAACAGCGCCGGCGCATGCAGATTGATGTCGGTGGTGGTCCCGAACACACCACCCAACGGCGAGAGCAGATCGGGCTCAAACCCGGCCTTCAGGCAGCGCACCGCCTCGGCCAGCATGTCGTTGTAGAGCTGGAAGCCGACTTCCATCATATTGCCGCTCTGGTGCTCGCCCAGCACCTCGCCGGCGCCGCGTATCTCGAGGTCGTGCATGGCCAGATAGAAGCCCGAGCCGAGCTCTTCCATGCTCTGGATCGCATCCAGCCGCGCCTGCGCAGGTTTGCTCAAGCCCTCCAAGTCGGGCACCATCAAGTAGGCATAGGCCTGATGGTGCGAGCGGCCGACGCGGCCGCGCAGCTGGTGCAACTGCGCCAGGCCGAACTTGTCGGCTCTAGAGATGATGATGGTGTTGGCGCTGGGCACATCGATGCCGGTCTCGATGATGGTCGAGCACAGCAGCAGATTGTGTTTCTGCGCCACGAACTCGCGCATCACGCGCTCCAACTCGCGCTCGGGCATCTGGCCATGCGCGACGGCAATGCGCGCCTCGGGCAGCAGCGCTTGCAGCTTCTCGCGCCGGTTTTGTATCGTCTCGACCTCGTTGTGCAGGAAGTAGACCTGACCGCCGCGTTTCAATTCGCGCAGCACGGCCTCGCGTATCGTGCCGCTCGATTCTCCGCGCACAAAGGTCTTGATGGCCAGGCGCCGCTGCGGCGCGGTGGCGATCACGCTCAGGTCGCGCAGGCCCTCCAACGCCATGCCAAGCGTGCGCGGTATCGGCGTGGCGGTGAGCGTCAGCACATCGACTTCGGCGCGCATGGCTTTCATCGCCTCTTTGTGGCGCACGCCGAAGCGGTGTTCCTCGTCGATCACGAGCAGGCCAAGGCGCTTGAACTTGACGTCCTGGCTCAAGAGCTTGTGCGTGCCGATGACGATGTCGATGCTGCCGTCGGCCAGGCCCGCCACCGCGGCCTTTATTTCCTTGCTTGAGCGGAAGCGGCTCATCTCGGCGACCTTGACCGGCCATTTGCCGAAGCGATCCGAGATATTGTGGAAATGCTGTTCGGCAAGCAGCGTGGTCGGCGCCAGTATGGCGACTTGCTTGCCGCCGAGCACCGCAACAAAGGCGGCGCGCAGCGCCACCTCGGTCTTGCCAAAGCCGACGTCGCCGCACACCAGGCGGTCCATCGGTTTGGGGCTGATCATGTCCTGTATCACCGCATGGATGGCGGCGCGCTGATCGGGCGTTTCCTCGAAGCCGAAGCTGGCTGCAAAAGCCTCGTAGTCGTGCGGCGAAAAACTGAAGGCATAGCCCTCGCGCGCGGCTCGGTTCGCGTAGAGATTGAGCAACTCGGCGGCGGTGTCGCGCACCTGCTCAGCCGCCTTGCGTTTGGCCTTCTCCCACTGACCCGACCCGAGCCGGTGCAGCGGCGCCTCTTCCGCACTCACGCCGGTGTAGCGGCCGATCAGATGCAGTTGCGCGACCGGCACATAGAGCGTGGCCTGGTCGGCATATTCGAGATGCAGGAACTCGGACGGGCCATCGCCGATGTCGATATTGATGAGTCCCTGGTAGCGACCGATGCCGTGGTTCACATGCACGACCGGATCGCCCACCTTGAGCTCGGACAGATCCTTGATCAGCGCTTCGACATTGCTGACCTGCTCCTGCTTGCGGCGGCGCCGGGTGGTCGGCGTGGTGGCGAACAGCTCGGTCTCGGTCAGCAGTTGCAGTTGCGTCTCGGGCTCGGTCCAGAAAAAGCCCTCGGCCAGCGGCGCGGCGGTGATCGCGCATTTTTCGTCGCTGGCCAGAAAGTCGGCCAGGCTGGCGTAGGAGGGCGGATCGATGCTGTTGTCGCGCAGCAGCTCGAGCAGGCTCTCGCGCCGGCCCTCGCTCTCGGCCACCAGCAGCACACGGTGCGGCGTGGTCTTGAGGTGGCTCTGCAGTCGCTGCAGCGGCTCGGTGGCGCCGCGTTCGATGCTGATGTCGGGCAAGGGCCGCGCATAGTCGACTGCTTCACTGCCACGCAAGGCCAGCACCGCATAGGCATGGGTCAGCGCAAAGAAGTCCTCGGGGCGCAGGAACAAGTCCTCGGGCGGCAGAATGGGTCGCTCTGGGTCGTGCTGCAGAAAGCGGTGCCGCTCGCGCGTGTCGACCCAGTAGCGTTTCAAAGCTTCGTCCAGATCGCCGTGCAGCACCACGGTGGCGGCCTCACCGACATAGTCGAAGATGGTCGCGGTCTGCTCGAAGAACAGCGGCAGGTAGTACTCGATGCCGCCGGTGGCGATGCCGGATGCAATGTCCTTGTAGATGCGCGAGCGGCTCGGGTCGCCTTCCATTTTTTCGCGCCAGCGCGCCCTGAACGCCTGGCGTGCAGCCTCGTCCATCGGGAATTCGCGGCCGGGCAGCAAGCGCACTTCGGGCACCGGGTAGAGGCTGCGCTGGCTGTCGGGGTCGAAGGTGCGGATCGAATCGACCTCATCGCCGAACAGGTCGACCCGGTAAGGCACGTTGGAACCCATCGGAAACAGATCGATCAGGCCACCGCGCACCGCGTATTCGCCGGGCGACATCACCTGGCTCACATGCGAATAGCCGCCCAGCGTCAACTGCGCCTTCAGCCCCGCCTCGTCGAGCCGCTGCTTCTGTTTGAAGTTGAACGTGGTGGCGGCCAGAAAGCTGGTCGGCGCCAGCTTGGTGAGCGCCGTGGTGGCGGGCATCAGGACGACGTCAATCTCGCGCTGATGAGGGTTTTGCAGCAGCCGCCAGAGTGTGGCCAGGCGCTCGGAGATCAGATCCTGGTGCGGTGAGAAAGTGTCGTAGGGCAGCGTCTCCCAGTCGGGAAAGACGGCGATCTTCAGGCCGGGTGCGAAGAACGGCAGCTCGTCTTCGAGCCGCTGCGTGTCGCCCGGGTCGGCGGTGATGATGACGGTGATGGCGCCCGCTGCGGCTTGCGCCACGGCGAACTGCGCCAGCAACAAGGCATCGGCCGAACCTATGGGGCGGGGCAGGGTGAAGCGTTTACCGGGGGCGATGACGGGCAGTTGCATGGAGCATAAATAAGTACAGCCCCGAAAGCGGGGCTGAGGTCATTGTAGGGACGCGGTGGCGCCGGCGCTCAAGCGGGATGGATCGCGATCACACGCGGCGACTGATTCGTCGCAACCAGTCTGGCGCGCAGCTGCCCGCAGCCGCCATCGACCTCTTGACCCGCCGAGTCGCGCAGCTTGGTCAGCACGCCGCGCTGATGCAGGCGGCGCGCGATGTCGCGCGACTTGTCCCAGGCGGGACGCTTGAACGGCAGTTCGGGCACGGCGTTGTAGGGAATCATGCTCAGCATCGCATACTTGCCCGTGAGCAGGGTGACGATGGCATCCAACTCATCGTCGCCGTCGTTCACGCCGTCGAGCAGCGTCCATTGGTACTGGATCGGGTAGCCGGTTGCGCGTGCGTAGCGCTCGCCCAATTCCACGAGTTCCCGCGGCGTGATACGCGGTGCGCGCGGCAGCAGTTGTTCGCGTAAATCGGGCTTGGTCGTGTGCAGCGACAAAGCCAGCGCGGGCTTGACGCGGCCGGCAATCAGACGCTCGAACACGCGGTGGTCGCCAACGGTCGAGAACACCAGATTCTTGTGGCCGATATTGCCTTGCATGCCCAGCAGCTCGATGGCCTCCAGCACATTGTCGAGGTTGTGCGCCGGCTCGCCCATGCCCATGAACACGACCTTCTTGACCGGCCGCAGCGTGCGCGCCAGCGCGACTTGCGCAACGATCTCGGCGCTGCCCAACTGGCGCAGCAGGCCGCTCTGGCCGGTCATGCAGAAAAGGCAGCCGACCGCGCAGCCGATCTGGGTCGAGACACACAGTCCGTCTCGGGGCAGCAGTACGGACTCGACCGTCTGGCCATCATTCAGCTCGACCAGCAATCGCGCCGAACCGTCCTGCGCGGGATGGGTCGAGCGCAGTCGGGCCAGACCCTGCAGTTCGGCGTCGAGCGCGGGCAGGTCATTGCGAACGGCCAGCGGCAGGAAGTCTTCGAGACGGCGTTTGCCCGCGGCAGCCGGCCGCGCCTGCACCCAGGCCCTGAGTACACGCAGCTCATGGCAGGGCAGAGCGCCAAGGTCGCGCAAGCGTTGTTGGATGGCTTGGATGCGCATTGAAGAGGGGATTCGTGGCGGGGCCGGCATGCCGAGGCGCCAGTGTAGGCGGCCGCGCAAGGTGTGGCGGCTTCTACAATCACGCCATGAGTTCTTACACGGTGGGCGCACAGCCGCGCTGCTATGCCTTGGTGCCAGCGGCTGGCGTGGGCGCGCGCGCCGGCGCGGTCGGCCCCAAGCAATACGTGCCGCTGGCAGGCCGCGCGATGCTGGCGCACACGCTGGCCGCGTTGGCGCAGGTGCCAGGTCTTGCCGCCACCTTGGTTGTGCTGTCGCCGCTTGACGAGCAGTTCGAGGCCGTGGTGCCCGAGTTCCACGGCGCGCACGCCTGGGTGGCGCGCTGCGGCGGCGCCACCCGTGCTCAGAGCGTGGCCAATGGGCTGGACGAGTTGACCGAGCGTGGCGCGCAAC